>NZ_CBCPMG010000001.1:1527500-1890000 GCF_965119675.1 Eubacterium sp. Marseille-QA0814
TTCTTGTAAACAAAACCTGTATCATCTATCGTAATCATCATTGCGCTATACTCTAATAACGCCTGATATAATGCTGCAGAAAAATTAGAGCCTTGCGACCATGCTATGTCTTCCAATTCTTTCTTCTGGTCAATGTCAATGTAACTGGTTATAAGAGCACTTCTTGATATGTAATTTGGTTCTCCTCTTGGTATCATTACTCTTTTATCAATTACCCTGTCACCACTAAGAAAATATCTTACTGCTTTTCTAATAAACACAACCTTGGTTATTTCTTCTCTCTCTATTAAAAACTCCATTATGTTTTTTAAATCTTGCGTAATATAGCTTGAAAATGCTACAGCATTTTTTCTCATTCTTGCCATCGTATATCCTTTCCAAGCAGGGGGACAACTTTGTCACCCTAATCTCATTAAATTGTAGGTGACAAAATTGTCACCCACATTTTTTACTTTCTATATTTTATTATTTGTTAAGAATATTTGCAAGTTTTTTAATCAGCTTTGTGTATTCCCTTTCCTGCTTCTCTGTAAAATAGATTTTCTTATTCTTAATATTCTCCAATAATTCTTCAACATCTGAATTAACCTTGTCTGTGTATTCTTCCTTTGGTTCTTCCTTTTTAAAGGTATCAACATCTATTGGAGCTATCTTCTGTGACCTTGCAGCCTCTGCCAGACTGTCCTGCTCTCTAGGTGTTAGAATATCAACTGCTCTTTCTGCAACACCAATGCTTATTTCATCATCTAACACTGAATTAATCAAATTTGCAGTTGCATTGTTTTCAACCTTGTTGTATCTCTGTATTTGGCCTTGTGACATTCCGGTTGTTCTTGCCAATATGTCTCTTGTCTTTTCTCCCTTGATTTGAATGTCCTTGTCTTCCATGTTGATTGTGTCTACACCATTCGCTCTTAGTTCATCAATTATTCTTTTCCATGCCTGAACTTCAATGTATCTGTCTGCATCAGTATATTTTCTAGCTTCCTTGTTAGTTGTAATTAAAGCATACTGTTCCTTAGCCTCATCTGATAATGGCAATTTTATTTTATCCAAGTCCTTTATCGTACATGGTATCAATGTATCTTCATTCCATTCCGGAACATTTGGATCCTCTATCAGTTTGTCTATAGCTGTTATTCTTCGTTCTCCACCTAAAAGCATGTATTCATTATCATTTATTTTCTTTACATTAAGAGGTGAAGCAATTCCATAAATCCTTATTGATTCTGCCAGCGAATCTATGTCCTTGATACTGTAATTGTTTTTTGAATTTTTCCTTATTTTATTTCTATCGAGATTAACTATTCTCATTTTGATAACATCCTTTGATGCATCATTAAGAAGACCTTCTCCAAGTCTTAGCTTTTTTTCGCCCGGCACTGCATCAACCTTTAATCCTTTTCCGTCTTCATTTCCTCTTATGGAATTAACACTGAATTTTCCCATTTTGTCTCCTTTCCCTTTTAGGGGACAATTTTGTCCCCTTGTCTCATTAAGCTATTTTCTATTTAAAATGTATTCTGTAAGTTCTATGTAATCCTTTGTGGCCTTGCATTTATTCTTTCCATTGTCATAAGCAAGCAATGGGATCTGCATTAGGCTGCCTTCCTCAATATTCTTGTTTGTTGCTATTGTAATGGGAATGATGTATTCGCCAAAGGAATCATTAAGTAATTCGTACACTGCCTTTGACACATTCTTTCTTCCATTCCATTGTGTAAAGAACATTCCACCTACCTTCAATTCCGGATTGCTTTCCCTAACAACATCAACTATGCTCATAATGATTGCCACTCCTAAAAGTGAACCTCCATCACATTTAAGCGGAATATAAATTTCATCAGCCGCTACCAATCCGTTAATATTAATGATTGATAATGATGGGCTGGTGTCGATTATGCAATAATCATATTCGTCTTCAACTTTCTTTAAATGTCTTTTAAGTTTAAACTGTTGAGGTGAAATAACATCTCCCTTAATTCTTTCTTCTGCCTCCGACAACGTTAAACAACTTTGAATAATGTCTAAGTTTTCATAATCTGTATGTAAGATACAATCATGTATGTCTACATTTCTATCCAGTAGCAATGTCTCTATGTTTTTTGCCGTATTCTCCATTCCACCTTTATATATCTTATTGAAAATGCTTACAAAGTCCACATTGCTGAACATCATTGTTGTATTCATCTGTGGGTCCGTATCCACCACCAATACTTTTTTATTATATCTTGTCGCAAGCATATGTGCAACTGATGTTACCGAAGCAGTCTTTCCTACGCCACCCTTGTTATTTATAAATGCAATTGTTTTCATTTTTTTGTCTTCCTTTCTATATATTGTCTTGACAATACAATTATATTTCTTTGACCATATATTGTCAAGTTTTTCTTATAAATTTAGGGGACAATTTTGTCCCCTTGTATTTCTACATTCTAAATATCAATGCTTTCCTCAACAAGTTTTTCGTGTTCCTTCTCATTCTGCCTCTTTTGCCATTCCTCTTTCAATGCTTTCTTTAATGCTCTGGTAGCATTGGATAATATCATTGCTTTTCTGTGTCCTAATCTGAAACTTGCATTTTTCCCATCATTCATTTTTTTCAAAAAATCCGATGCATATTCATTTCCATTTTCTGCAGCTCTTTCAATCCATTGCCGTCCTAATGTTTTATCTTGTCTTACTGCTTCTCCTTTCAGATAAGTAATTCCAAGCATGAACGCAGCCGTGTCATTGCCTGCCCCGGCTGAGCATTCCATGCATTCAATTCCCTTGTTTGGATTATAGAGCTGACCTTCCGTATCAAGATACATTCTACCCAAGTAATAATCTGAATATGGTTTGATGCTTTCATTTTCGCACTTTAAAAATTGTTGCTCTGAATTTGGATAGTCCTTTTTGTCATAATAAATTTTTCCAAGTTGGTAAGCAGCATATTCGTTATTCTGCTCCGATGCCCTGCCAAACCAATACATGGATTTTTCTTCATCCCTTTCAATGTACTTTCCATTATTGTATATTTTTCCAATCTGATACTGTGCAAATGAATTTCCCTCTTCTGCAGACTTCTCCATATACATTATTCCCTTTTCAGGATTAAACATTTCCTCGTTTTCATTTAAATATATTTTCCCCAACTTGTACCATGCATACTTATTGTCTGCCATTGATAGATGCTCAACTGCTTCCCTGATGTTTCCATCATCAATTTTTAACTTTCCAAGCTTATAAGCTGCATATCCATTTCCTTCTTTTTCTGCCATCCTGTACCACTTTTCAGCCTCCAGTTTATCTTTCATTCCATACTCATTATCACTGTATACGTTTCCCAATGCATACATTGCCATGTCGCTTTTCCCGACTGTTGCAGCTTCCTTTAGATATTCCAATGCTTTAGGTAACATTTCAATGTTCTTTTCTTCAAGATAAATTTTTGCCAGTTTGTTCATTGCATACACATTTTTTGCTTCTGCAGATTTTTCTAAATATTCCTTTCCCTTTTCGTTATTCTGTTCTGTTCCCTGACCATTCAAGTACATCATTCCAATTCTGTACTCCAAGTTATCATCAGGATTTTTTCTCTCCATTTCTGAAAATTGAATGAATGCACTGTCATATAATTCTTCCTTTTTTTCGAGGGGGACAAAATTGTCCCCTAAATTTACCTCATCATTTTCTATCATGCTGGCTGCCTTATAGGCTGCATATCCGTTATTTTCAGAAACCGATTCAAAGTCACTAAACGCTCCCCGAAAATCCTTATCCATACCCTGACCATAATATTTCATTTTTCCAAGCATGTATCTTGAATAATCATTTTCAGATAATTCAAATCGCTGTTTTGCCAGCTCATAATTCTTTTCTGTTCCCTGACCATAATAATGCATTTTTCCTAACCTGTAATTTACGTAACTTGATTTTTTGTCTTCACTTGAACAATTTTTCAATTGAACTTCAAAGCCCCTGAATGCTCTTTGGTAATAATGCTCTGCTGTTTTTGTATTTATCTTTGTTCCAATTCCCTTTTTATAAACTTCTCCTAACTCATATGTAGCAAGAATGTTGCCGGCATTATGTTCTTCCAACAGAAGCATTGTTGCTGTTTCATAATCAGGATTTTTTTGATGTATCAGTCTTCTTGCCTTTTTATATTTTTTGCTCCATTCATAATAGGAATCCTCCACATCCGCTTCCGGCTCTATGAAGTCATCCGCATCAACATCATTCATTTCATTTTCATCACCATAAATTTCTGTTGAATAAACCTTATCAATTAACTCTTTTTCATCATCTGTATCTAAGGGGACAAAATTGTCCCCTAGTTTTTCCTCTGCGTTTTTTAGTTCATTATCATACTTTTTTATTTCCTTAAGAATTGCATTTCCCAGTCTTGTATACAAATCCTTCATCTTGTTTTTACCGTAATCTTTCTTACTGTCACCGTAAGCCTGCTTATATACTTCTTCCTGCGTGTTTATTCTTTCTCTCAATTCCTTAAATTCATCTGAATGATACTTTTCCAAATAATTGGTGCTTATGTTATCAATGTCTGCTCGCAGCCTTGCCATTATCGGATTGTTATAGTTCCACAAGTTCCTGTTACAGTCAGGCATTTTTTGATACAGGTCCTCAAAAAGTTTTACAAGTTCTTCATCCTGTACAAGCGGATGCTCACTCTTCTGTTTCACTATGCTGTCCCTGATTATTTGGTTAATCTTTATGTTATTTTCTTTGTCATTTACTAATTCATTAACAACATAACTCTTACATTTTTCTATGCTCTTTGGCTTAAACCTTCCCTTATATTCCATCTTGGTTAGTGGCTTTCCATTTTCATCCAAGATTGGTTTTCTGATTCTTTTTCCATTTTGATATGCATATTCGTACTGTGTGTATTCCTTCTTCTCCCTCATTGGAACAGGCTCGACAGTTGCAATGTGAATGTGGATGTTGTCAGTATTAAAATGAATTGCCCCCGACCAGACTGCATTATCCAACTTTTCCGCTTCAAGCATTCTGTTAACTCCGCCTCTTGCAACTTCCTTTAATTTTGCCTCATCTATTGCATCATCATTTTCACTTATTATTCCATTTTGTTTTAACCAACGATTGTCAAAGGATATTACTGTTTGCCACATCACTGATTCATTGCTCTGTGCCTGTTCAAATATTTCCTTTAACTGCATCTTTTCATCTTCCGATAAGTTATCCTTTTCAGACGTAAACAGTCCGCTTGTCTTATTTGGATTTCCCATGTAATCCTGATACAGATTATATTTTGCGGTGTTCTTATTTCTTACTGCCTTGCTCCTATTAATGTAATCAATATATCCTTGGAACCGGTTGTCATTAGGTCTGCAAAATTCAGTCACCACCACAACTCCTGCCTTAATTTTCCCCATTTTTTCCTCCTTAAATTTTTAGGGGACAAAATTGTCACCTTGTATTCTTAATTTTTAGGGGACAAAATTGTCACCCTATATTCTTAATTTTTAGGGGACAAAATTGTCACCCTATATTCTTAATTTTTTAGGGGACAAAATTGTCACCCTATATTCTTAATTTTTTAGGGGACAAAATTGTCACCCTGTATTCTTAATTTTTTAGGGGACAAAATTGTCCCCTAAATTAACTTGCACACAATTACCATTCTGCTGTTTTTATTTGTGTTGTCACACGTTGATAATGTAAGCAGCTTGTCTTTCAACGAAATCTTTTCTCCTGTGTCATAAAGTTTTATTTTTTCAAGTTGCTTTATATATTTTTTCTTTTTATTCTTCCAGATGTTAACATTGTAATATTCAAATGAATTTTTCTTGTTTACATCTGAAACAAAAGCATAAACAACTATATACTTTCTATTGTCATTTAAAGTGTTGAAGCTAACATATTTATGAGTGTCATAAAAATTTTTATCCTTGTACTTTATTAAGTCAGAAAACATCGTTCCATTATTCATATGATGTCCGTATATTACTGCATTAAACGCAGAAATATCTGTTGTACAGTTTTCTCCGATAAAAGGTGTTCCATAAATGGAGTATTCCTTTTCAAAATTTCTCATTAGGTAATAATCAAATTGCTTTGTTGTTTTCATCACGGGATAATTAATTTTTGTATCCTTTATTTTTATCCATCCTACAAAATCACTGTTCTCTCTATATAATTTCAGATATTTATTTTGAACCGTCTTTCCTTTTACATCTGTCTTTCCATTTACTTTTTTGTTTATCTTGTTCTCCACGTTATCAAAAAGTTCTTTTTGTTTATAAGCTTCATAATAGTAATTTACAATTTTAAACCCACTAAAAAGAAATGTTGCAGATAATATAATGACTATGAATTTGTTTATAACTCTTTTCATTTTTCCTACCTTTTCTTAATTTATTTCCCCGAATTGTCACTTTGCTTTCTTTTTCTCTCATCACTCTTCTGTTTAAAGTATGCTATTTTATCTTTTATGTTTTTCTGTGACTGCTCCACAACAACATTAGGTGCAAGCTCCGCAGATATGAGTGCATCGGCCTTGAACATGTGAAGCAGCGTATTTATTGCATCCAATATGACTATACTATTTTGTTCAGCCGTCTTGGTTGCCCATTTAAGTCTTTCGCTCTTCATATAACTTTCCTCGAACTCCTTTACCACGGATTTTGCAATGTCATCGGTTAAACTTTCCGACTGCAACAAGAAGCTTATTGCTGCACTATCACTTTTTAATCCATACTTTAATTTCATGTCCTGCAGTTTTTCGTATTCCTTTTCATCAAAATATATATTTTTCCTTATTGCCATTCTTTCTTCCTTTCACTTTATATTCTAGGGGACAAAATTGTCCCCTAATATTTATCCCTTATGTTTTCAAGTAGCATGCTGTTTTCTCTTATCACATCATTTGCCTGCTCCAATCTGTCTGCCACTGCATCAACAAGATTTGAATATCTGTTTTCAATTTCATTTAAATCCTTCATTACCGCAATCTGTGCAATCTGATTTTTAAGATATTCATTTCGGCTAATGCCTTTCTTTTTAGCCAGCTCATCTATTTTCTTAATTGCCACCGGGTCCACATCCCTTATTGATATGTTCATTCATTTCACCTCATTTTTTCTTTTTATATTGTCATTCAGATATAGATATATATTATATCTGACAAGATATTTTTGCAACACTTTTGGTGCAAAATTTGCTTAATACACACCTTTTAGGTTGTACAAAAGTGTGTATTAAGGGGCATAAGTAATATCACGGAAACGTTAGGCACTGCCTAACTATCAACGCAGTTGATATCAGTTTCCTCTTATGCTCTTTTTTCACTGGCTGTCCGCACTGCTTCGTGAAAACCTAGCTGAAAAATCGGCGGCTACGCCGTCCCCCCTTAAAAGAAAAAATTTAATAATTCGGGCGAAAAAAAAGTACCACATTCTGTGATACTTTCCTGCCTGCTGGCACCGTTTTAAAATTTTTTAAGAATGTCATGATGTCCTATATCAACAATCATGACTATTTCATCATTTTCATAATACCATATTACTCTTATGTCCATGTTCACACTGAACTCAAACAAGTCTTCCGTTCCCTGAATGCGTTTTGTTCTAAGCGATGGGTGAAATGGATTTTCAACAAATATTTTTAACTTCTTTTTAAATTGTGCCCGTTCCTTATCTGATAATTTCTTAAAGTTTTTTTCAAACCTTGGTGTATATGTTATTCTAAAAGCCATTTATTCCTCCAACTTATCAAACAATGCATCCAGATTATCAAATACAGGTTGTTCCCCTGCCTTTAATTTTTCCTTAACATCATCAATTTCATTTCTTAGCTCGTTCAAGTATTTTTTCGGATATACCGTAACTGGCATTATATAAATCATTCCGTCTTTTTCCATAATGTTCAGTTTATCTCCTTCTGCTAAACCCAACTTTGTAACTATTTCCTTTGGAATTGTTATTTGTGATTTCTGTCTTAATTCTGTCAACATGTTAATACCTCCATTTCAAACAATAAGATTTTCTTACTTTCTTACTTTTATTATATTCACATGTTTTATTTTTTTCAATATTATGTTGTTTCTTCAAATAAAATTGTAAATCCATTCTTTTCTTCTGCCCATCCTTGTGCAGCAATTAAAACTTTTTCATCTTCGTCACAATCCTTAAAAAATTCATCTATGATTTCTACATCATACAAATTTTCCTCTTTATTCTGTTTTTTTAATTCCTTTACAGTAAGGTTTACTCCTTTTACTTTTAAAAAATCTCTATACATTTCTTTCTTCCTTTCCTTTTTCTTTATTTATCACATTATATGGTATTTAATATACCATATAATATTTTATTACAAAAGTCTAATTAAAATAGCCGAAACCATCCACATATACATTATTAAAATAACTGTTAACTGAATATTTCCCTTTAATTCCTTTTTTCTTTGTTCTCTTGTCATATCTGTTTTCTCCTTAAACTACTTGTTTTATGATGTCGCTAATCATTGCCGTTCCTGAATCACCTGCAACATTTGCTATTTTTATACCTCCACATTCAAATGTTGCCGTGACTATTTCCGTTGATTTGTCGTAATACAATTTTTTTAATTCTCTTAAATTTCTTGTTTCCCTTAGTGTATCTGTAAGTAAGTCGCATACTTTTTGTAAATCTTCCATTCCTGCCACCTATATCCTTTCCAATCTATCTGTTATGCTGCTAAAATGGTATTCTCTACCAGTCATCACGTTTTCAAAGTGTACACTTGGAGCAAAGTGGCTAAATGGTTTAAATTCCTTGTTCCATATTATTCCTAACTTTCCATTTTCCTCATACACGTTAAATACTTCTCCATGTACCCTTGTCTTAATCACCTTATTATTGCTGTCGAATATGTGAACCTTTACTTTGCTATTTTTTCTAATCACTTCCTTTACCTCCGATTTTTAAATTTAAAATTTGTTTCTGGCATGTTTGGGATTGGGTGCTTCCCTTTGTTAGTTGATATTAAGTTTTCATGCTACATCTCCTTCTTTCTTTAAATTAAATTTGTTTCTGTATATGTTGGTTTTTGGTTTGCTTGCACATTAAAAAAATCATTGTGAAAATTTCTCGCAAGGGCGTGCATCGCACGTGCAATTTACCCTTGCAGAACATTTTTTCAATGATTTAATGGTGCAAAAAAGCAAACCTTCCAACATATCAGGAAACATAATTTAAAGAATGACCTGAGATGCATGAAAACGAAAATATCAACGTCCGTTTCCAATAACGTGGTGAGATAAGGAATAAACACAATGGCCGTCCCTACGGTTGGGGGTTCGGCAACTGATTTGTTTGTATGACAGATTCCGCACAAAACGCAACGTGTGAAGTGCGAATCTGGATGTAAACAAATCAGGCGGGGAGGGGCGGCCCATAAAAAAGAAAAAGAGCATATCAAAATTTGATATCTCTGTTTCTTTTTTATTTTCATATTCTCTTTTCTTCTGCATACGAAAAATAACCCTTGCCTATTATGATAAAATCAACAAGCTGAATTTTCATAAGCTTTCCTGCCTCACTTATCTTCGATGCAACAACATCATCATCTTTTGATGGGGTAGTGTCATGTGAAGGATGATTGTGAGCAATTACTATGTTCACTGCTCCACATATCAATGCTCTTTGAAAAATCTCTCTGGGATTCAAAATACATGCGTTCACTGAACCATGACCTAATTCAAATACTCCCAGCGGATTACATTTTGCATCAAATGCAAGCATGTATACATATTCCTCTGCTTTTTTATCAAGCCTGAAACATTCATTAAGAAGCTTTACTATTTTCTCCGGGCTGTTAAGCCTTTCGTCCGGACATTCATAAGAGCTTTCTTCTACCATTAACGGATGTTTAAGTTCGTCCAATTCCATTTCATATTTTCTAAGCATACTTTTTTTCCTCCCATTCTTCCAATGCACTTTCAATTGCATAATGTTCATTCTCATCATCAACATCTTCCTGAAGTATTTCATATGCTCTGCCGGCCACAAATTCAATCTTTTCATCAGGCCAGTTGCAATTATTGTTTCCAACATATTCAAGCATGCATTGTCTTTCAAAAAAATTGTGTATGGCAACAATCTGCTTGTCGCAAAGAATTAATTCATTTCCACTAATTCTGCAGTCCCTTAAATCCAACTTAAACTCCATGATTTTTCTCCTTTCCTGAAATCAGGAGAGAAGCAAAGCTTTTCTCCCTCTTTCAGTTTTATTCTACATAATGCTTAACTCACCTTTTGAATACTTGTATACATTGTATGTAAGTCTGTCTTCTGGTGAAACTTGATTGTCATTAACCTCTCTAACCATTTCTCTAAGTTCTTCTGATTCCATCTTTCCATAAGGAACAGCAATACATTCATGTATGCTTGATGGAAGAATGATAAAATCACCACCGATAAGATAAGATACCGCATTAAGTATTCTTGTACTTAAAATTGAAGCAGCTCCGAATATCTTATGTGAATTTGTTATTACATACATTTCAACGTCCCCTGACATGTCAGGTGCTTCTTCTACCGGGATATCCAGTATTTCACAAATTACTTTTTCCATACTAGATACAACGTAGTCGTTTTCTATGTTTCTTATGGCACTATTAAGAAGTTCTGTCTGTTCAATGCCTGCTCTTGCTAATTCTTCTTTTCTTAATGTTACGCTTGCAGTAGCATCTACCGATGAAGCTTCTGAAACATCTATGTAAAATAAAATCAACATGTCAAGATAATGTTTATAAGCTATATTCATTTTCTTAACTTCACCTATATTTGCATCTGAAACAACTCTTAATCTTACATTTTCCAAGATATAATCTCGACTGCATAACGTTTTAACATCAAGCTTTTTGTCTTTGTTTTCTTCATATATCCTTTCCAAGAACTCAATTACTTTGTCATCGTCATACCAAATATCTTCCATACATTCCTTGTAAACTGTTGGACACATTTTGCACTTATTATTATCGGACAAAATTGTAATTCCAAACTTGTTACCATTATTTTTAAAAGCTTCCTTAACTTCTAGGTGAAATTCCTTTCCCTCTAACTTTTCATTAAGTTCCTCTACTCTCTTAATCATTTCTTCTTTTAAAGTATTCATGTTATTATCCTTTCCGCCCTTTGGGCTTAAAAATTTATTTTTATAAATTAAAAGAGCCTACTTAGGCGTAGACTCTATATTTACTCCAGCTTACGTTTACAACCGTTCCAAGAATGGATGTAAGAACATCTCCCCATGTCGGGTTAGTTCCTTTAAGTTCTTTAACAGCTTTCTGTTTTAACAGCCAGCTCATGAGTGTTCTTGTTTGGTACTTCTTTGAAGTATCAAAGCTATACATTACTTCCTGAGGGTAATGTCTGTTTCTGTCGAAGATGTCTTCAACATTTGTACAATACAATGTTATGACTTTGTCATTAATGGAATAAGAATTAAACTCAACTAACATATTAAGCTCCTTCTGCCACTGTTTAGTTTTATTTTTAGTGGCTACTTATTATTGAAAATTTATAAGTTTCAAGGCTTGTTTCCCTTCTGATGATATTTAATTGTCAATGTGCCTTTATCGTCTTGCGATGACATCAAAAAACTGCAGGTTCTGCGTACTGCAAGGACGTGCTCGCACGTACATTTTATCCTTGCAGTAATAAAGCAGGTTCTGCAGTAATATGGCATCAAGCAAGACAGGCACATTGATAATTTCATCAGATGGAAACTGCCGGAACTTAAATTTTAATTAGTAGCCGCTAAAATTGCCTATACAGTGGCGGGGTGCGACCAACAAGCTAAAGCCCCCGGTGATTCGGGGGTTGGAGGGTTGAGAAAAATAAAAAAAGTCCGACACCTCGGACTTTTCTCTGCTTTTCATAAAAGATATTAAGCAGGGCTTAATATCCACATCTTTTCATAATGCCCTGGGAGACGGGCAGGGCTGTCAGCGTAGCTGACTGGGTAGGAATGGTACCTAAATAAAATCTTTCTTCCAAACTTTTCTTCCAAAAATAAAATTCCAAAAACTTGTCAAAAAATTCTTGCTAATAGTTTGCTAAAAAAAACTCTAAAAATACTTACAAAACTTCAAAAGAAAAAAGGTGACAAAATTGTCACCCTGAAAATCATGCTTAATCATTCTTGGCTTCATCAAGCTTTTTCTTTACATTTTCCTCTAAATTTTCAACATTATTACATAATTCAAAATATTTAATCAATCTTTTTTTCTTTGCTCTCTGCAATGTTGACTTGCTAATTCCTGTCATGTTGCTCACCTCCTTATAACTATGTTTCTCTAATAATTTCAATGCCAACTCCATCTGTTCTTCTCCAAATTTCAAAGGCCTTCCATCCTTAAAATTAGGATTATTCTTCTTGGCTGCATTTTTACCTTCCTGAGTACGTTCAATGATCATGTCTCTTTCAAATTCTGCAAATGCCAACATCACATTTGTAATTAAACGACCTGTCGGGCTATTATCCATGCATCCCATGTTTAACACATTCACCACTACATCATCATTTTGCAATTTTTTAATAAGTTCAGAGCCTTCAATCACTGATCTGGCAATTCTATCAAGCTTTGTGACAATTAACTCATCCTCGGAAGAAATAACTGAAAGCAACTCTTCCAACTGTGGCCGCCTTGTGGTTTTCCCGGAATACTCATCCATGAATATCTTCTCGGCACCTGCAGCATTCAATTTTTCAATCTGCGCCTCTAAAGAATTACCATCTGCAGCCTGCCAATGTGTGCTCACTCTCGCATAACCATATTTCATTAAAATCACCTCAAATGTTACAAAATTGTCCATTTACTTATGAACATAACTTATGAATATAGTTTAGCATTTATAAAAATACATGTCAATTCTAAAATGTTACTAATGTATTACAAAAAAATAAAGTATTCAAAACTCAACAGTTCTGAACACTTTATTAATCAATATAATTCTATTCCACCATTAAATAATGTAGGTTCTACCATACTGCACCTCCACTTATTACATTCCTGCTTAAATTGTATAAGCGATACGGTTTAAAATCAATTTCATTTTTTCTTTTAAGGGATGTTCCCTTAAAAAAAGAAAAACATAAAATGTAAGCCTTTAAATTATATTCTTCCACGACAAGTTTAGGATAGCGTTAGCTATCTTGCGTTGATCCGTGGCCGAAGGACACATTTAAATGAGCAACGCTACCTTATTTGCTAAAAGAATATATAAATAGAAAAAATAAAAAAGAAAGAATATATATAGAAAACTTTCAGCCTCCCACAAATCCCCTTATCATAAGGGATTCCCACAAAAACATTCTGCAGTAATTTTGACTAGAAAAATAAATAGTAATCATATTATTTTGACCATATAGTAAAAAACATACATAAATTTAGACTGACTTAATGTAAAAAAACAAGAAAAAAGTCAGCTTTTTTAGATTTTTTCTGAATTTCATCTTATTTTTGAAAATATTGTGTATTTACTTTTCTCCCGGAATAGCTTATTAATTTTTTAATGCACGACAAATAAACCTGACCTGCAGGCTGTAGAGTATATTTATGAAATTAAGATATGTATTTTAAAAAAGTGCCAATTCACTTCTCACTATTTTATGTATGTACTTTGCATTAAGTACTCTGTTCTTTGGTTCTTTTTCCTTACGTGCACAAGACATGATTATCTTTGTGATCAGCAGCTTAATGTCACGTCCATGCACTTCTGCTAATTTATCATACTGCGACATTAAATAAGCTGTATCCTTGATGTCTCTTGTGCTTGCCTTCTTTATTTTCATATGTCTAACAAGTCCCTGAATGTAATTTTCCTGAACATTATTTCGCTGATTTGAACTGTAGTCCTTTTCAAATTTTTCATGCAAATATGTAATGTAGCATATTCCTTTCTTTACGCCGATTGCAAAAAAGTTTTTAAGAGTATGCATGTACGAACGAACTACACGCTTGCTCACGCCAAGCATTGCTGAGTACTGCCCTAAAAACTCCTTGGCTTTTCTTTTGTATGATTGAGTGTTTTCGTTGGTTAAGTGAGCGAACCAAAACAACAGAAACTTTTCATTTGCCTTCAATGATGCATATTCCTTGCTTCTGAATAATTTGCGTTGAAGGGATACATAGCCCTCCCGTTCTGCTCCATCATAAGAAAAATCGTTATCTATGATGGTAACATTGTAATCAATGCTTCTGCCAAATATCTTATGTTTTGCCACCGGATTAACTGTATATTCAGGAACTCCCGCTTCATATGTTATTACTTTCTTTTCAGCCAACCCTCTTAGGGCATTATAAAAACTCTGCTTTGACATTTTTGTAGTCTGACAGACTGCTTTATTATGAACACCAAATACTTTTCCTGAATTGTCCTGTCGTCTGATCATGTATTCAAACAACTTCCACTCACATTCTGTTAAGTTTGTTAATTTTGTTAAAATTTTGTTTTTTATCTTCATTATATTTCTCCTCTTATAAGTTCTTCTAATTAATTAGTTGGAGCCAATTGACAATATATTTCTTTTAACATATAATGAAAATTGACTAGGTTAGACTAGGTTAGGCTAGATTAGGTTAGGCTAGGTTAGGCTAGGTTAGGTTAGGTTAATTAATTAGTTAGTTATGCTAACCGTCATATCAATTCATTATGCATAAAATATAAATTTGTTTACTTATAAAGATTTTATATTTTCATTTGTTGGTTTATCCCTCTAGTAAGCTTTTTATATTTTCGTTTGTTCCATGAATTGTTTGATTTATCCCCACGTCAATTGTTTTTCCCAAAAACAATTGACAACATTTTTTTAACATTATATTTAGAAAAAGCATCAGCAGGGTGCTTTTTTTATTTTCTTAAAATCCAAGATAACCTTTTAATTCCTTAATTACAGCCATTCCCTGATGAATGAGTTCATTTCTTGTTTCAGGATATATAATTGCTGTTAATCCAATGACTGCAAGAATGAATATTATGATTCCAACAACAAGCTTAATAACGTTTCCGGTTGTTCTTACAAAAAACTTAACAGTATTGTCTTTTTCAACAATTAAAACATCTTCCGGAGTTTCATATTTTTCTCTTAATTTCTTCTGCTTTTCTTCTCTGTCGTATTCATCTCTTATGTCATTAACTAAACCTTTTTTAAACTTTGCCATTTTCCTTATTATCAGCTAACGTTTCCGTCTGCTTACTCATTCTTTCCCTTTCTCTTTGATTTCTTAACTGTCTCACTCTTTTCTTGTTGTCAAAATCAATTATTTTTTCGATGTCCTCCTCATGTTCCTCCCAAAATAACATCTTGTTTTCCGTATTAATGTAGGATATGAGGTACTTATATTTTTCCTTAATTTCATCAAGACGTCTCTTGACAAATTTTGCCAGGGAAATTTCATCGATGAATTTTCTTTCCCTTCCCTTATAAAACAGATTGAAGCACATTACTTCTTTTGTATCTATCATTGTTGTTACGGCCTGACCTGATACGTTTAGCAGATATGCCACTTGCTTTAAGCTTAGATAATCTACAGTGTTTAACTTTATCTGTATGTTTTTCTCAACATTATTCCAGTAATCAAGTCTTTCTTCCTCGGACAAATTAAGGTACTTATAAACTCTGTTATATCTTGATATCTGTTTATAAAAGATGTCTTCCACCGATGATGCATCAATTAAAAGTTTCTCCTTTCCTTTTGTTATTTTTGTAGCCCTAAGTCTTCCTTTTTCACACATATGTTGTATTTCCCGCATTGTTTTTTGTAAAAGAAAAGCTGCCTGCACTGAATATATATACTCTTCTTTCATTTAAATCCTCCTTACAATTCCATTTCCATTCTTCTGTTCATCCCCCTTGCTTTTGTATTAGTTTTAGTTCCGGTATTCTTGAAAAAATCCATGACATTTTGTTCCGGTGCTTTCATTTCAGGTTGCTTCATGTTGCAAATTAACTCATGTTGTGTAAGTAACATGTCCTTATTGATTACTTCCATGTCATCCGTGGTTGTTCTGAACTCTTTTGGTATTCCTTTGCTGTTTTCAAATTCATAAACATCCTTTACCTTGTTTGTAAAGCTTCTGAACTGTTCATCTTTCTTAAAGGCATTTGCCACTTCGTCTGAAAATGCCTTTCCTGACATTTGTTTTACGATTCCGCCTTTTCCTTCTCCAAATGTAATGCCATCCGAATGTTCCTTTCCTTTCAGGATAAGTTTAAACTTGTTAGTCTTTGGTTCAATGTATTTCTGCTCTTCCGGATTTTTTATGTTAGCAATATTCTCCTGCGTCTTATATCTGTCCCAAAGATATTTATTGCCCTGCGTATATTCTCTGTCGATTTCCCTTGATATAAAATCATACTCGCTTACCGTATAATACTTACCCGTTTCAAATCCCGATGTTTCGACCTGCTCACATTTAACAAGATTAACCTTGCCATTTTCACATGCATTTATTAGCACGTTTTCATTTACAAAAAACTTGGAACCCTTATAGCCTTGAAAGTTCCTAGGATTATCTACCTGATCCAAAGCGAACATTCCTGATGCTATTGGTATCTGTTCATTTATGAGCTGCTCTGCCAGTCCTTCCGATATTTCCACCAGTTCTCTTTCATTCCATAAGTTAGGCAATTCCTTCAGATTTCTATATTCATCATTAGTTTTTGCGTACAATCCTGAAAGAAGATTTTTTGTGTACGCTGGATTAAAAATGTTGCATGAATTATCTATGTCCTGTGTATGATTCATGATAACTTCACCAATGCTTAATCCTTCACTAAAATATTTCTCAACCTCTTTCCCTATGGAGATGCTGTCACTTTTAATGTGTTCAGGAATGCTTTCATCATTCATGAACATGTCAAGCGCACGTTCCTGACCTTTCATGGCCATTCTAAATCTTGCAGCTTCTGCACCGGTTAATTGAATGTTTTCTGCATCCCTAACCACCTCTTTTTCGTTACTCTTTCCTTCGTTAATTTTTTCATAGAAATCTATTGCATCATTAACTATTTCATTAACATTTTCGTGATTGTAGGTTTTGTATTTAATCTCATTCTTTTGAAGCATATCCTTAATTTCATTGTCTTTTTCAATGCTTTCCGTTAGGTTGTGAATACGTCCCTCTTCTTCAAAGTTTGAGGCATCCCTCTCCATAAAAAAAGAATAATTAATGTATTCTCCCTGCAGTTCATTTACAAGCGATTCATATTCAGGTGTTAACTGCTTGTTGTAAATTGTGTTTAACATTACCGGAGAATCCGTAACTATAAAATCAACCTGATCATATAGCCTGTCCATTCTTCTTGTCTGTTCCTTCAAAATTTCATATTGGTGTTCCGGAGATCCGTCCAACATTTCCATGTCATTTTCATAAACAAGTTCCTTTGCATATTCCTGAACATATTCAGCATTGTAGCCTTCCTTTTTCAGGGCTGCAGTAATTTCCATGCATGCTGTGGACTTGCCTGCTCCCGGCCCGCCATAACCGTTTATTACTATCGGCTGTTTATTTTGTGATACCTCCTCGATGTATTCTCTGTGCAAAGCAACGTACGTATCCATGTTTTTAATGAAAGATGCATCCCTTGACATTTCAGTTTCTTTTTCTAATCCAAATTCGCCCTTTTCTATTAGATAATCTGAAATTTTTTCTGCATCCTTAATGGCTGCAAACAGTTCATTTGGCTCGTTTTCCAAAACATCAATCCAATTTTGCACGTAAGCCTCATGGTTTTCCATGTGCTCATTTTGTTCATAATCAAGGCCTAATTCCTGCGCAGTAAAAGCTGATGCAATTTCAGCCCTTAATTCTTCCTTTGCATATTCAGGGCTTCCAAACACCCCTGTCATATCTCTATTAAGTCTGCTTATATGACCTGTTGCATGTCCTGCTTCATGAAGCAGTGTTGCCATGTAATCATATTCAGTCTCAAATTTGTTCATTTCAGGTAATGTTATTCTGTCACGACTTGGGTTATAAAATGCCTTGTCACCACCTTCCGAAAAATCAACATTCATGTTTTTTAGTAAGGTGTCTCTTTTCTGTAAAAGTTCTTCCGTGTTTAACTCGTATGTTTTTTCCTCATATTTCGGAATTCCATCTATCTGCTCACCATTAAACACCGTATACACATTGGATATTGGTTTTACTCTATTCTTGAACTCTTCAAGTGTTAATTCATCGGATAACTGTTTAGCTTCCCTTTGAGTAAGTTTTCTCTTTTCCTCCGTGTCATATAAAGACCAAAATTCCACTCTTGTTCCTTTTGAACCGGGCTTTATTTTCCAGCCTTGTGTCTGTGCCTGCTTAAATGTGCACCATCTTGGATCCTCAAATTCTCTGGCAAACTGATTATATGAAAGCCATAATGAATTAGCTCCGTGATAAGCCGTATTTGTAACAGCATTAAACGGACGTTGCTTTGCACTCCAGCTTCTATGCCATGGAATGGTATCTTTTTTAAGACAGTCAATAAAACTGTTAATCATTTCCTCACGCATTCTGTTAAGCTTCATCCGTACCACCACCTTCTAACTCATCCCACTCATGAATTACTTCTTCATCAGGCTTTTCGAACTCAAATTCATCCGGGATGTCAATGTCTGCCCCAAGTTGTTCCATTAATTTCATAAATTTTTCTGTTCTGCTATCCATTGTCTTCCTCCTTATTTTTTTCTTTTTCTGAAAAATCCTGATTTCTTTTCCTTTTTCTCTTCGCTCTTGTTTTCTATTGGAATCATTTTCTTATAAATTTCTGAATTTCCAAAAGTAAAAGGATCCTTTGATTCATCTGCGAAAAATGTCTTGTCTGCCTTGTCTTCCATTAATTCCTTAATGTCCTTTTTTTCAGTTTCCGCAGTAAAATTGAATACATAAAATACATCGTTATAAAAATTGCTCTTGATTAGTTCATATGTCTTTTCAAATTCATCAGGCTTGCTTCCAACAACGAATATCTGTATGTCCTTTTCAAGAAATGAGACTTTGTTAAAATCATGTTCGCTATAAACGCCATAATCATATACTATGTATTCATAATCCTTGTCCTGTACTTCCTTTAATCTTTCTGCCTTGTAATACATGTCAACATTCTGATACTCTGTAAGTCCTTCCATCTCATCATATTGTGAATCCTCGTAAAACTCCCTGACTGCCTTTACAAATCCATGATTGTTCATTTCAAAATATGCAGCCTTATATCCGTTAAATTTAAGATACTTAACAATCTGTAATGCCTGCGTTGTTGTTCCCATTCTTCTTACTGCTCCGGCAACTCCTATCGTTTTTACCTTTTCTTTTTTTGTTAGTTCTTCTGCATTATCTTCATCCTCACCCTCAAAATATATTCCCAGACTTTCATAACCCCACTGCTCATAAAAACCGTTTATGCAGTTGGTTAGGTCTTTCTTCTTGTCACTGAGCATTTCCGAAAATATGTAATTACGTATTCCTCTTGAATACAATCCTGATAGAAGTTCAGACTTTGGAGAAAATGCTACAGCGTATATGATTATCTTTGTATTTACAGCTTCCTTTACTTTCATTAATGAATCTATGATTACATCTGCATCATCTGCATACTGCTCCACATCAACTACAAGATATTCACAATTTTCCTTATAGTTCATTATCTCCGGTATTTGATTTACTATGTGAATGTCTGTGTCTATGTATTCAACCGCCTGGTCAAACTTAGCTGCAACATCTTCACAAAAATATCCTTTTTCCTTACTTCCCACAAAAATAATCATTGCCTTTTCCTCCGTTTCATTTATTTCTCATCTGCAGAACATCGTTCCAATCCTTGCCGTATTTTTTTGGTGGCAATTTCCATTTTCTTACCACATCAGGATAATTTTTCTTAACGAATGAACACATAAGCTGTGCGCATGGGATTCCGCCCTGATTGTCATTTGTCTTGTCATTGTCAGTCGCAATTACGATTTTTTTAATGTTTCCCCTATCAAGATAAGTCTTAATTGCTTCCCATTTTCCAACGCCACCAAGGGCTAAATAATTATATTTTTCATTACTGTCAACAAGACTCATGATGCTCATTGCATCAATGACAGATTCTGTCACCACCAACACATTGCTCTCATTATCAACATAAAAGCATTTGGCATAATCGCATCCTGCAACATCACCATAGAACGGCTTAAATGTGTTCGTACCTCTTCTGCAGGCGAACACCGGAACCATTCCATTGTTGACATCATATCCAACAAAAACACAATTTCCATTTTTATCCTGATACAACATTTTATTATCAACAAAAAACTGTACTACATCCGGTTTTATGTTTCTTGTCTTAATGAGATATGCATACACCTTTCTCATGTTTGAATCCTTTCCCGGAAGTTTCAGTGTTTTATCAGAAATTCTTTTTTCCTTTCTGACCTGACATTGACTGTCCCTTGGGATGTCTCCCTCAAACTGCCTGATAACCTCATAAAAACTCATGTTACAGAATTTCATGGCAAAATCTATTATTGAACCCATTTCTCCTATGCATTTTCCATAACCTGAAATGGAATTTTGCCAATACACGTTTTTATGAGTATCTATGATTATTGAATCATGTTCCTTTAAACTGTAATACTTACCCTTTCTTACAGGCGTAAAACCTATTGAAGATGCATAATCCACAATACTTATGTTTTCTTTTATCCAATCAAATTTTTCCTTGCTTGTCATAGTCCCAAATCGCTTTTTTCCTTATTTTTCATGTCAATACGTTTATTTATTTCATCAATGTCAGCCATCAGCTCCTGTATGTCTTTCTGCTTTGATGTAATTGTCGAATTAGCTTCTGCAATCAATGAATCACTTTCAGTCTTTTCCTTATCTGTCTGATATATCTTTTCCTTGTTTATACGTTCAATTTCCTTCTGAACCTCTGCTATTTCATTGTTAAGCTTGTCAATCTGTTTATTATCTGCCTCAACTTCCTTTTGCATGTTTGATATTTCAATGTTAAATTTCTGTGCCATGTAGCCGTTTCTATCCATGCTCTTTAACTCTGCCACTTTTTCAACATCAACAACGTTCGTATAGAGCTTTAGTCTGTCTCCGGTTCCATCAGGCATTTCCATTCTTAATGACACATCACTCCATCTTTTTGGAATGCCTGATATTCTTAAGATAATCCAATCATCTTCCTCAATCATCACATCGCATTTCAACTTGTTACCCTTTAAGTCCATGGCAGAAAACTTATATTTGTTTATGCCATCATATGACTTGTTTGCAACATCAAGGTCAATTTCCATTAATTGCTGTGTTTCGGAATACTGCCATCTGTTAATAGTCACCTCTCTGTCTTCCCACGAATTGGTAACTCCTATCTTTGTAAGATATGATGCATCTGCAGATGTTGGCATCCAATAGGTAGAACTAAAGAAAAACACGTATCCTCCCACAAAAAAGAAAATGATAATGAAAAATCTTATGGCATCCTTGTTTCTTTTCATGCTTATTCTATCTTTCAATTTCAATGCTTGCTCCTTTAATTCTTGAATTAAGTTTGTCCTTATACAGTGCTTCAACCAACTCTTCATCAACCAGTTCCTTGTTAAGATTCCATACACGTATTCCTTTTATCTGTGCTTCTTCCAATACTTTATTTAATTTGTCCTTATTGATGCTGTCCTTATCAATGACATATACACCTGTTGCATCATCAATGGACTTAACTCTTGTTATGTACTCTCCTAATCTTTTATCCCAAAGTCCCTTGTAAAAACCTTCCATTTTATCGTTGCAGCATAAGTATGCTCTTCTGTTATTTTTCATTTGGTCTCCTTTCACGCAAGTCTTGTAGTCCATTGCTTTGTATTCTTGTCATAAGTTACATAAAAATATAGTGCCCTGCTTTTTTCAAACTTAAGATAATATGTCATTTCAACAATGCCGTCATTGGTATTAATCTGAACATCGCCTGCATAATCGGCATATTTGGCATTTCCATATCCATATCCGTTAACAAATGCCTGTACTGCATTTTTCAGCCCATCAACGTCATTTTCAACCAATGCCATTACATCATCACTTGGAAGTTTTATTTCTATGCCCTGCATTTCAAGATGTTCTTCCCTGTACTCATCAACCGTTACATTTTCGGCTGTTGTTTCTTCGATTGTTGTTATTTCCTCATAACTTGTACTTTCAGGAATATCATGCGTTGTAATTTCCGCACTTTCGACCGTTGTGGTCACTTCCTTATCTGTATCTTTTTTATTAAACAATGGATGTAAAAAATAATAGCCTGCAATGAATATTGCTATACAAATCATTGCTATTCCAAGTACTTTTCTTTTATCCATGAATCTCCTTTCCATCATCACGGCTTTTCCGTGTATGAGAAATGCATCGTGTCTTTTTTACCTGACCAATCGCCTCCCCAATAGAAGCCATGTGATTTCCATATTTTGATTACCTTTTTCGTGACACTAAACTTATTTTCTCCAGGCTTGTAACCACCATATCCATTAGACACATCAACGTTGGTGTTATAAAAGCAAGGGTTATCATTCCAGTTAATGTCAATTGCAAGTCCATATGAATGTTGTGATATGGTACCTGTACCGCTTATGTTCTTCCAAACGTAAGCTGCAGTCTGTGAAGCCTTTATTCTAAACTTAATCTTGTACATGTCCTCAAATACTGCCTTAAACTCTTCTGCAAGCTTCTTGTGTACAGTTAATGTCATTGTCGTGCTCTTTCCCTTTTCGTCATGTATTTTGACTGTTATTGGTACGAGATATTTTGAAACTTCTGACTGATTTTTTGGAACTGCAGCACCTTCCCATATGAATTTTTGCTTGTCTTCATATTTGACCTTTGCAGCATCCCCGCCTTTTACTGAAACTCCGTCACTGCCATCTGCAGAGTAGTATCTTAATACGTGTGATACGTAATAAGCGTCTCCGTAAGCATATGGACCAAGTATGTCTGCAGAGCTTCCAGTTCTTTTTTTTGCAACGCCTCCATTAAGCTGTGCACTCATTTTCTTCTGATATGCAAGGGCATTGCTTTGTGTCCACTTTCCTATGTTTTGAACCTGTTCCTTTGTTGTGTCCCTTCCAAATCCTGATGTGTCATTAATGTATGTAATGTAACCGGAGCCATAATTATAAGCCTGCAGTGCAATTTTTATGTGTTCCAAGTCCTGCGGTGATGATACCTTTATCTTTTCATGATTAAGAAGATTGCAAATGACCTTTACACCATGTTCAATGGATGTTTTTCTGTCTATTGAGTTTGGAGCTTTTCCAAGGCTTTCGGAACATTGAAAAATGTCTTCTCCGTTTCCTCCTGATTCCTGCTGTACAAGTGCCAGGACAAGGTAAACATATTTTTCCTTTCCATACTTCTTTAACTCCTTTTCAATCTCATCCCTAAGTGCAAGAACTGTTGGAGATAACGGCGAATTTTCATAAACAAATTCATTATCCGTATTGTTTTGTTCTTCTTCTCCTCCACCTGAAAGTACGGCTGCAAGACTTGATATCACACTTCCAAGAATTACTACAGTTACCAAAAAAAGCACACATAGGGTTGTTACAGTAGCAATTATTTTTTTCTTCATGTATACCTCTCTTAAAGTCCTCCTGAAAACAGCATGTCCTCATCTTTTGTCAGATGTACCTTAAATTCAATGTTCTTGTCACCACTGATTAACAAAATACATTGTCCTATTTCAAGCTTTGGTATTTTCTCAATCTGTGTTCCTGTTAACTCTCCATCAAAAATCTGATATAACAGCTTCTTTGCATTGGAACTTTGTCTGAATACAAACTTGTACTGCGTAAGTTCAAATATGTTCTTAAGCTTGTTAACTGCATCACTGTCAGATCCTTCCGGAACATAATCGGCAGCTCGCTGTGAGGCAAGGCCAATTCCACCAAAATACTTTCTTGCTTCTCTTAAATATACGGATACCAAGTCAAGTGCATGTGTTTTCTTAGCGTTAAGCCATCTATGACTTTCATCTATTAAAATCAGAAATCTTGTTACATCCCATAACTTGATTTTTCCTTCCCTTAACATGTTAAGCATTAACTTTCCATTAGTTACGCAGTTATCCCAGCACAATGATATTATGTTGATGATCATTGCATCAAAGACCTCATCCTTAAGCTCCTTAAGTGTTGAAATGTCAAAGGTTACTATCTGTTCATCAAGAATGTTATCAATTGATGTATGACCGTCAAAAAGAGTTCCATACGTATCAACTATGTTCTTAATTACCTTACGTATCTTATCCCTTAATAAAAGTGTCTTAACGATAACTTTTTCTTCAAGGTGAGAATACTTTTCATTCTGCATTTCTTCCATACTTTCTGTAAGGAAGTTTAAGTAATCAGTAAATGTTGGATAGCTTGCTGCAGGTAATCCGGTACACTGAATGTTTCGTCTGTCATCCGACCATAAGCCGAAGTTTGAATACAACTGTTTTAAAACATCCTCAAACTCTGCTATTTCCTCTGCATCAACACTTCCACCAACCAGAAACTTATAAAAAGTACTAACCTTTGATATATGACGAGTGAATGATATGTTTTCATCGTCACCGGCTTTCAGGATTTCCAACGGATTTAAGATACCCTCGCTTCCATCAAGCTTAATTACCTTTCCGCCCAAGGTCTTTGTTAATATTGTAAATTCTCCTGATATGTCAAAAGTTCTTACATAATTTCCTTTTATGGCATTGCTTTTAAACTGTTTTTTTAATAGTGTTGACTTACCTGAACCCATTTCTCCGATTGCCAAAAAGTTATAATAAAGTCTTGTTGAAGTCTTTTGAAAAATATCAAGTAATACGTTTCCGCCACAAGGTGTTGTTCCCAAAAATTCCCCGGTCTCATCATTAAGACTTGAAAAGTGAAACGGATCACCATGAGCAACACCGGTTGCAGTAAGTGATTGGCCCTTTGGGAAAAACATTTCTTCCTTTTGTTTTTTATAAGACCTTGTCATTGACTTGTACTCTGATTTGCTCTCATTCAAATATATGGTTGTTAAAAATCCTGAATCAGTTTCCAACTTATCCATTATGTTCTTAATCTTTTTTTCAAGTGATTCAAAACTTCTGTCGGCAAGAAAAATTCTTATGTGGACCAACTTTATAACTTCGTTGTATGATTGTATTTCATCATACATTCTCTTCATTTCATCAAGTCTTTTGTCTGCATCATAGAGTTCAGCAAAATCCCTTGCTCCAATTTTTCTTCCTACCTGCTCCTTCATTGACTTGTTTAGATTTTTCTTAACTTCTGACATGTTATCTGTTGAAATGTCAACCAACGCAACTGTTCCGTTTATGTTACAAACCTTTGCCATCCAGTATGTATCAATATTCTCAGGAAACTTGTAAATGTGAATGCATCCTTCATATCCTGAACCGGTGGTAATGTATTTAACATCCTTAAATGTAATGCCTCCTGCAGGCTTAATTTCATTTAACAGATTCATGTCTCTCTCTGGTTTTTTTGTTCTCTTTTCTTTTTTTGCTATCATGTTAATCTCCTAATTAAGTAAAAAGCATTTATTGTTCATACGTTCCAAAATCTGTATCTTCTTATTTTTATCAATTTCACTTAACAGTTCATTTCTGCCTTTTCCCAAAACATTGAACATTAAGTCTCTGTTTTTCTTTATGTCAGATTCCTTTTTCCCAAAGATCATGTAGTAATATTCCCTTACCATGTCGTTTTTCTCAATCCATACAAGTTCATCAAGACTTCTCTGTAAAAATTTCTTGTAAATTTCATTTGAAGTGTTTTGTATCTTGTGTCTGAAATATTCCTGCTGTTTGCCCGTTCTGCAGGGAAAGTTCATTGCCACAATTTTTATGTCATCTGCATACATCTTGTAAAGCTTTATGTAGCGCATGATGTCATACTCTATGTCATCATTGGATGCGCTTACCAAATCCTTTGTGTTAATCTGAATAATGTCCATGTATGTCTTGTCCTTTTTTATGAAGCATTTCAGTTTTTCATCATAAAAATAAATGTCAATGATGTCCTTTACCGTGTCTGATACATGTGTCTTATTCGCTTTATTATTTTTATTGGTCGTTTTAGTTTTCTTCATTGGTGTCCTTTCTGTTATCTTCAACAACAATATCCTTATAAACCCTATAGTCACGTCTTAAGAACAATACTATGCTTTGGTAATTTCTTCTCTGCTTGTTGCTATGGCTTTTCATCGTAAGCCACAATGCGCATATTATATTAAACGCATAGTAAGGTATTCTTAAAGCTGATGACACTATTGTTCCAAGCATTGCGCTTACAGTAAAATAAATTAAAATGAAAAACAAATCATATAAGTAAATGTTGCCGGCAACCTTTGTTTCACTTTTGGTTTCATCCATTGCTATAAACTTAAACTTATCCATAGTCACCTCTCCTATTTGTTCTTAAAAACACCTTTCTTTAATTTCTGAGCTGCATTGCCTCCTGAAGCTTTTTTATTTGAACTTTGACTTATTCCAGTATTTTCTTTAGTGCCTGTTACATAGTTATTTGCTCCGTTTTTTCCAAAGTTATCTCCAGCCCTTGAAGTAAAGCCTGAATTTGC
The DNA here is from genome assembly GCF_965119675.1 of Eubacterium sp. Marseille-QA0814. Lineage (NCBI taxonomy): Bacteria > Bacillati > Bacillota > Clostridia > Eubacteriales > Eubacteriaceae > Eubacterium > Eubacterium sp. Marseille-QA0814. The sequence goes on from NZ_CBCPMG010000001.1 coordinate 1,554,107, forward strand.
TCCTGCCTTTCCATACTTGCCTGCCAAATCAGATTTTGAGGAAAGAACTCCTCTTTCACCGTTTCCGTTAAAGGTTGATGTAGCATTTTCCATGTCAAGTTCCTTATCCATCCTGCTTGTCTTGTCAATCATTGAACCACCATCACCTAATGGATTAATACCGTTTAGTGCATCTGCTTTTGCATTATCAGGATTCATTCCGTTAATTCCTGCATCATCCATTGCTCTCTTGTTACCTGCAGCATCTGCATTTGCATCAAGTGAATTTTTACCATCTTCACTTACAGAAGAACTATTGCCAGCCTCACCATTTTCATTTTGTGTAACATCTTCATTAGCCTCATTAAACTGTATTCCCTCATCATTTTTCTGATTATTCTTGTTTTCATTCTGTTCGTTATTTTCATCATTGTTATTGTTAAATGCTTCCGCCGCACCTGCTCCGGCACCTGCGCCCATTGCTCCGTTTAATGCATCTACATTTGCATTCTTACTTCCATTTCTTACAGCTCCTCCAATTGTCTTACCAAACTTGCCTGCACCTTTTGCAACTCCTGATGCAATGTGTCCTGCGCCTCTTGCTGCTCCTGCCATCATTCCACCTGCATAATATGCACTCATTACCTTCTGCATGCCATCAGACAGTCCGGCATCCAATCCGGTTATTCTTTGTACAAGATTTGGTCCGTCAATTACGGCAAAGGCAATAAAAAGTAAAAACATTCCCTTAGTAAAGCCGTTCCAGTTTTTTCCTGATATGTATTCTGTTGCAATCATGTATAACCTGACCGACACAAGAGATAACATGATGATGATGTAACTGTCCTTTATTCCATCCAAAATCTTAATGGTTTTTTGCCCATTGGTTAAATTTGGAGAATAAAGCATTGCCAATATTTCTGAAAAAACAACCTCGTAAAGAGTTCTAACGACTTTGTATGAAAAGAACAAATATATGATTGCAATACTGATTATTTCAAGAAACGACTCCAGCCAGTCTATTTCATATCTGTAGTAATATGTATTAAGTAAATCAGTCCAAACTACACCGTCGTAGCATTCAGATACCATAGACTTAACCTTGCCATCCGCTGTCGGAATGTCAGTCTTATAATTTTCCACGATGTCCTTACTTTCATCCTTAACATCATCAGGGTTTACTATTTCATTTATTTTTAACGCTTTCCATATTTTCTTTGTCATTGGTGTTCCTGCCTTAGCATACGTCACACCATCTGCATTCTTACTTCCAAGATTTCCAAGTCCAACGACCGAATCAATGTATCTTAAATCATGCACATTATTTCCTAATGTCGCATACACTGTGTTAGTGGTTGTTGTTCCCAATATTTCATTTCTTATACCCTTAGTTAAAAGAGTGTTCATCTGACTTACCATCCATGTCATGGACGTAACCACAAGTATTGCCACACATATGTTAGTGGCAATCTTTGGATTTTTATCCGAATTAAAAACAAGATTAATTCCAAGCCAGCCAATGGCCACACATAACAGCGCAACCCATACAACCTGCCAGTCTGATATGAAATCCTGAACAGGCTGATACTTTGTAAAGTCAATCATTCCAAAGGATTTTTCAAAAAGCCCTGATGCACCATCCGCAATGACTACAAGGAGTGATAGTACTCCACATCCAAGTGATCTGAATGCATTAGAAACCAAATTGTTTTGCTTAAACAGGTCACTGTAATCGGTGTATATCTTAATTAGCTCCTCGTCTGAATAACCTGCAGCCATTATTGTTTTTCCCGCAAAAAGAAAAAACATTAATGTAAAAAATCCTGCACATAATATAATTCTTTTTCTTTTTTTTCCTTTATGGGGTTTATTCATTATCTGCCTCACTTCCTATCTTAATTAGAGATAAAACTGCATCTCTTTCATCCTTTTTATCTATCTTTCTGTAGATTAGATCCGTCAGTTTTGACAGCTCCGTATTTTCGTTTATTTCTCTTATGTCTTCTTCATTTAATACCCTTTCCAATGCATTCATGACTGCCTTTGCATTGGAAAGATTCTTTATTATTGGATTTTCCTTATCATCTTCCATGACATTGTGTGTAAGCCATGTCATTGATATTTCATAGTTCCATACTCGATCCTTAAGGTTAATATGGCTTCTGTCTGCTGTGTTAATTTCATATAAGTCAATATCTCCCGGATTTGGAAATGTTTCAGTTAAATATTCATACCTGTACTTAAATCGCTTTCCTGATTCCTCGGAATTGAATATCGGTGTTGGTTCAACTCTGTTTCCATTCAAATCCTTTCTGCTCATTACACGCTTAACCACACATTCACCTTCATTAAGTCGCATCAACTGGTTTTTGTTAAGCAATGGCTTTTCCTGTGTGTTTTCCATAAAATGCTTGTGGGTTGAAAGCTTCTCACCTGTTCTTTGTAAGTCAACTATTGTTTCATTTCCCAAATCTTCCGAAAAGGTCTGTGCAGTATCTCCATCACTTGTAAGAATGTATATCTGATTACCGCAGTTTCCCTTAATTGTCTTATATCCTTCTCCATATTTTTTTTCAAACTGTGAATAAGACTGTATGTAGAAATCATAACTAATGTTACGTCCAAGGTTCATTGTGATATTGGTTTCAAGTCCTTCTATTGCCGGCATATTACCTGCCTCATCAAGAATGAACTTAACAAGTCTCTTGCACTTTCCACTCTTTTCCCTGCTTGCTCTTTTAGATAAGACAAGTGAAAGCTGACGGACAAATACTGTTGATAAAAAATGTTTTGAATTATCGTAATCAGGAAGTCCAAGGAATACTGCCACCGGCTTATCTCCATAACCTATTTCTTCCAAATCAAAACTGCTCTCTGCAGTCATCTTTGCCATGCTCTCATAAGTAAATGTTGTAAGTCTTGAAAGCATAACCGAAAACACCGAACTCTTAGGCTTGTCTCCCGCTATTTCAATGGCTGCATACTTAAGTTTTGCCCTGTCAAGCTGTGGACGTCTTGAAAAGTACATGTCAAGCGCCGTTATGTCCGGATTTTCCGGATTACGAATCCTTGCAAGCTCTGTAAATGTGTTTATTATTGAATACATGTTTATTTTCTTTATGTTTTCATAAGTTTTTTCATATCCTGCATCTTCCGGTAAGTACATGACTGCAGGATTTAATATAATGTCTGATTTTTCCTTTTTATTTAGTTTTTCCTCATATAATTTATCTGCTTTTTTCTTTAAATCATCATCAAGTCCGTCATATGCTGCTCTTTTTTTAGTCCATATCTTATATCTTCTGTCGTTATCCATTTCATCCATTCTCAAACAATCTTCCAAATGGGCCAATATGAGAGCTGCAAGAAGTGATGAAGATGCATCATTCCAAAATCTGTCCGTGTTAGTTGGTTCGTCAGGATTAAATATTGAAAATGCAAATGCCTGGGCAAGTAATTCAGCACTTTCATAATCTCCCTTGACCGCCAGCGTAACTATGACTGTCAACGGATTAAATCCCATAGAATGCATCGGATCGTCAAAGTTTAAAAGATATACCTTATATCCTCTTTTTTCCAAAGTTTTTTTGGAACTTTTATATAATTCAAGCTTCATGTCATTTATGACCATTGATGCCTTTTTTTCTGCTCTTGAATATACATCTATTGAAGGGAATACATACATTTCCCCCTTACCTGAACGTGTAATACCAATGACAAGATTGTTAACAGGTGATGTATCTATGTATAACTTATCCTTAATTCTTGAAACTATCGTTCCACCATATCCCGGAAAACTTTCATTCTTTTCCGGTATTTCCAAAAATTGTGCCTTGATTTCTTCATCTGTGGTCCAGCGTTCATTACCTTTTTGACCAATGTTAAAATATTCTTCTGACCACGCCACTTTCATTTTGTACGCTGTATAAATATCCAAAAATACTAAAAAAACAATAAGAATGATTATCAGTGGAAAATATATTCCACCGTATTCCTTAAAATTTGTAATGTTTGGTAACACATTAAAAAGACCTATGTATTTTCCCGGATTATCCAAATCCTTAATCATGTCAGGAATGGCAATTAATGAATTAACCACGTAATTCAAAATCATGAAAAAGAATATGTCAATTCCAACAATTATTGCCACTATAAATCTTGTATCACTTAAATATCTTTCTATTTGCATTACTCTTTTGGGATTTTTTTTCTTTTTCATAATTCCTCCTGACCTTTTAATTTTCTTCTGCCACTTTCATGGCAGAAGAATGTATTTTTTCATCTAAATTAAAATGAAATCTTTCCAAATATCCAGTTACCAATGTATATGCATCCTGCAAATATTATTGTTCCAATGATTACTCCACCCCAGTGACTTTTAGCAAATTCCTTTGTCTTTTCACTTGGTATTGCCATTGCGATTCCGATTATTGCAAATCCAATAACCGGAAGAAGCCATGCATAAGGTGTACATGCACTCAATAAATTTTTTATGTTTTCTGCAAATTTATCCATTTATAAATTCCTCTTTCTCTTCTTTGTTTTAGTTAATGCCATTTAACAAAAGTTTTTTCGTGATATATATTAATTGACATATAAAAAATGTTATCAGTTGCCATGCATAAATGTTTTACATTTACGCTGTTACTTTTTCTTAATTATATTTTTTTGTTTTATTTCATTACCTTTCTTAAAGAAGATAATGAATAATATTCCCACAAAAGATATTTCAAGAATCAGTACTCCGATGCTAATAAGAACTTCCCTGACCGTTTTTTTAGATTCAGGAACTTTTTCATAGTAAGCTGTTTTTTTAATGTCATATGTAGTCCCGGTCTTAATCTGTACTGTTCCCTCATATGTAAGTTTGTAAGTTATTATGTCCTCTGTTTCATCATCTGAATAGCCTTCATAATTAACCCTGTAATGTGGCACTTTTTTCTTAACTTCCACCCGGAGTTTTCTTGTGTAAATGCCATTCTTTTTATGTGCCGAACCCTTCCAATAAGTATCGCCTATTTTATAATTACTCTTATCCACGTTAATGCTTTTTAGAATTTCATCATCATATCCCCTTAATGGATTTTTGGATTTTCCATCAATCTCATGTCCATTCCATTCATAGTAATCCTTGTCTGACGATGTAAATGTAAAGTCTATCCAACTGCTTTGCCAGCTTGCAGCCTTTTCCTTTACCATGTTCTTTTTTTTGCATTTTGCAGTGGCTCCATTTGCGCTAAATACTCTTGTTGCTGGTGCACTCAAAGCCTCACTTTTGGAATCAAACGAAAGATAACCTGTCACCTTTCTACCATTTTTCTTTTTGACTGTTCTAACGCTGTTTTCCACATTTTTAAGCTTGTAGGTAATGCCATTTTTCTTAATTATCTTTTTAGGTGAATATGTCTTGCTTCTTGTTTCCTTGTTAATCGTTAATGTCTTAATTTCGCTGTCAAAATTATCTTCCTGATTAACAATCTCGTAAGTTTCATCTAGGAATTTGTACTTAATTCCATCCTTGCTAAATTGTTTTTCACTCTCCCTTTTTTCATTTTTATCATTGCTCTTATATGTTTCAATCTTTGTCACCGTCTCGGTCTCCGCAAAAACGGAAACCGAAAACGACAACAAAAACAAAAGTGAAAAAAAAGATATAATTCTTAATTTAGTTTGCTTCTTCATCTTTTTTACGTATCTTGTATCTTGAAATTACAATTCCCACAAAAGAAAGAAGGAATAATGTAATCCAGAATAGCGGATTACTAAAATCGCCAGTCTGTGGTGAATTTGCTCCTGAATCTCTCCAGTTTGGTGTTGCCGGTGTTGCATCACCACTTCTTTCATCAGATACCTTTACCTTCTGAACTTTTCCTGTGTCCTTTACCTTGTACTTAAATGCGGGTACTGTCTTGTAACCTTCCGGTGCCTTTGTTTCCTCAACATCATAAGTCTTTCCTGCAATCAGTTTTCCATCAATTTTTGCCACACCATTTTTGTCTGTCTTAACTGTTACTACTTTCTTGCCATCAAGCTTAAATGTGAATTCGGCATCAGGAAGTTTCTTGTTGTTCTTCTTGTCTGTCTTTAGGATTTCAACCTTGATTGTGTCATCCTTCATCCTTACCTTCTGAACTTCTCCTGTATCACTAACAGTAAACTTAATGCTTTCTGCAGTTGCATAACCATCTGCAGGTCTTGTCTCTGTAAACTTATAAGTCTTTCCTGCCACAAGCTTACCTTCAACAATGTGTGGTTTCTTTCCGGAAGTCCATTTTTCAATTACGTTTCCGTTTTCATTTGTTATTTCAAGCTTACATCCCGGAAGTTCCTTACTTCCTGTAATCTTTGTCTTAGAGAAGTTGACCTTGATTGTGTCATCCTTCATTACTACCTTGTTTTCAGGCTGAACGCTTTCACTTCCGTCATTTCCAATAACTGTAGCTATTGTTTTGACTTCTCCGTTAGCATTTCCCTCTGTTAACTTAAATCTGATGCTTTCTGCAGTTGCAAATCCGTCTGCCGGTCTTGTTTCCGTCATTTCATAGACTGCATTCTGTAAAAGACCGTTGATTACAAGATTGCCGTTTACCATTGTTGCCCTAAGATTTCTGTAACCAAGTTCATCTGCCTTGTCAGTTATTTTTATTGAATCAGCATTTCCGCTAATCCAAGAAATGATTTCATTGCCATTAACATCACTAACCTTAAGTGATGCTCCTGCAAGTTCTGTACTGTCTGTAAGCTTAACCTTTGACAGTTTAATTTCAGTTGACTTGTTAAGCTTCTTTGCCTCTGCCTTGATTTTTGCAGTTTTTGCATCCTTGTATTCCAAGTGAATCTCTACAGGTGTCTTGTCAATGTAATAACTGTCTGAAATCTTGTCTTCCACAAAGTAATAATCGCCGCTGTTAAGACCGGTCTTGTCTTCTGCCTTGTTGTATCCCTCACTCATTAGTGGAAGGTCAGTGTTAAGACTTGCCTTGCCATTCTTGTCTGTCTTTACTGTTGTTATTAACTCATCAGCCTTAAGAATTAATTCACCATTTGCATTGTAAATGTCATTCTTTGTGTAAAAATTAAATACTGTGTCTGCCACTCCAAGGTCTGCTGTCATGTCCTTCTTGTTAATTTCGACATCAGCCTTTGCTCTTTCATTCTTAATGTTAAGATTGCCTTCCTTGTCTGTGTCTTTTGTTGAATTGCTAACAACATCTGTCTTTGCATCATTCCACTTAAATTCAATGTCCCATGTATTCTTGTCAGGAATTACATAACCATAAAGTGTTTCTTCTTCCTTCACTGTATACTTACCAAGTGGGAGATATATAGTTACTGCTCCGGTTTCATCATCAACTGTTGAAGTTGTGATGTCGCTGCACTGCTTTGTAAATTCTGCTCCGTTCCCGGTTGTTACTGTCGCAACCTTTTCGCCCTTGTCAAACCAGTTTGTTCCCTGATTATCCTGAGTTACTATGTCTTCTGCAGCATAAATTGTAAATTTCTGTCCCTTTAAATAATCTGTGTTAAACACAAACTTATTGTTTTCAGGATTTGAAGCATAACTGCTAAAACTCTTTAACATTTCACATGATTTTGTGAGTGTAAGTTTACCCTTTGCTTCCTTATTAACGTAATTTACTGTTACAAGTGCGTGGCTGTTTCCGTCTGAATCAGTCCATGATGTATAATTTGGATTGTCGCTTCCAATTGTTACGTCAATAAATTCATCCTTAATTACAAGCCCTGATGCACTGTCAATTTCGTAAATCTTGTACTGTCCGCTTTTAAGAGCCTTAACTGTCATTATTTCTCCGGATTCATCTGTTACGTAAGTATCAACATCTACAAGTTTGTTTCCGTTTGAATACTGCTGTACAACCTTTGTCTCGCTACCATCATTGTTTACCTTGTAAATCTGATACTTTGTGTTTGCCTTAAGTACTGCCTTGTCTGTGTCTCCATCCTTTTTAACAACCTTAAGATATGCCTCAAACGGCTTGTTGTTATAGAGATATGTGTATACCTTATAGTTAAGTCCCTCACTTGTGATGTCCTTACCGATTTCGATAATCTGGTCATCAATCTTTTCAGTGTCCTTTGCACCTGTCTTTGTCTGATGAAGCACGTACGTACCATAAGCCAAAGCTGATGCAGTCTTTGCACTTCCCTTTTTATCAATTGTAAGTGTTGAATGCTCGTCATCCTTGCACTTGTCATAGCTTCCATTTGATCTAAGATAAATTTGGAACTCTGCTCCCTCTTCAAAATCTGCAGGTCCTGTAGAACCGTCAGATGACATCTTGTACACTTCAAAGAATCCCTTTTTCTCACTTTCGTAAGAATCCTCAATAACTGCCTTTGCCTTGTATTCAACATCGAACTGTGAACCATCCACCTTAATCTGATGAACTGTTGGATCAAGGAAGAATCCTTCCGGTGCCTTGATTTCCTTAATGTACACCGTATCTTTTGTTCTTATGTAATCAGTTTCAAGTGTTCCATTCTTGATTGTGTAATCAGATGCTGCCTTTGCATTTCCGTTTGCATCATAAACTGTTGTAACCGGATTTGTGCAGGCTGCATCAGTGTACATTCTGTAAACTGCTCCATCAACAGATGTGTCACCGTGAGCTGTGTTGTCTGATGTGTTTTCAACTTTTTTATTTACAACAATAGTTGCCTTCTTGTACTTATTTACAATTCCAAGTTTTGTTGCCTTACCATAATCTGCATAAGTTTTATCTGCTGTTTCAGGCCATGAGCCGTTAACCTTAGTCCAGCTTCCTGCAGATTCAATTGTGATTATCTTTCCATTTGCATACTCGGAATTGACAAGCATGTCATCACTTCCGGCACCAACTTCCTTGACTGCATATTGATTGCTGATTTTCTTCATCTGTGCGGAAAGGTCTGCCTTCATTAATTTTTCTGCTCCTGACTTTGTAAGGTCAGATGAATAATTAATGTTCTTGTCATCCATCTTATCCTTAACTGACTTCTTGTCATCAGCAGTCATATTTGCCAAATCAGAGGCCTTAACATATCCATAGTTCTTACTCTGGATCTGATAGTTGAACTTGTATGTTATTCTTCCCTTTGCATCAGTTTCAGCAATTGATGTGAACACGCTTTCACCGTCAGCATCACCACTTTCAGCATCGCCCCAGCCGTTAACCTTGTAGTCATACAGTTCCTTGTAATTTTGTGCTGTGACTTCAAACGGAACCTGTGATACCGGATTACCGTCTTCATCTGTCTTGTCAATTGTAATTCTCTGACGATAAACCAAGGTGTCATTGATTTTTTCATATACTGGTAATATTGGTGTACCAACAATTTCCAGTAAGACCTGTCTGTAGCTTCCGCTTCCACCATATTTCCACATCTTAATCTTGCAGGAAACTGTAGCGGAAATCTTGAATATTTCAGCATACAATTCTGCAGCGCTCTTGCTGTCATAATAACCGGTATTCTTTCTCACCTGACTTATTACATCAGTAAGTTTTTTTTCGGAAGTCTCACCTTCCTCACAAGCCCACATGAGTGCCTGTGCATAAACCCATGATTTTGTAGATTCATTTTTGGTTACTGAATACCAATAACCAATCTTCGCCTCCAAGGCCTTCTTTTCATTCTTGCTGTCGCTTGAATATGTAGCATCACTGCTTACGTAAACATCGCCTGTATGGCAGGCCTTTCCCAAGTCCAAGCAGAACACCGGGGTTCCTGCGACTTCGGTCTGATACCAAGTGCCGCTTTCTGATTTACTGCCTATCTTCACTGTTCCCAGTGCCCCCAGGTTAGACAGTGTTGCGTTCTTTGTTTCTGCCTTGACTGTAACTGACCCCATTGGAATTAAACCTATGGTCATTATTACTGCCAACAAAGCAGACAACAATCTGTTTAAGAGTTTCTTCTTTTTCACTTTTAATAACCTCCTGTGTTGTATTTATGTCATATATCCAAGGATATTTAACATTTAACTTAATGCATTAAAAAACAGTCCATACTTTTACGCATGAACTGTTTTCTAATATATTATTTTGTTATATTATTCCAATCATCAGAGCCATATATTCCTGATGTAACACCACTGGCATCACCTTTTTGGGTTGCTATTGCAATTGCACCCAATTGATAGCTTTTAGAAACCATATTATGGTAATGTGAATAACCCTTTTCATAAAACTTTGTTTCATACCAAACATCTGCCGGTTTTTCTATGCTACATTTTCCTCCATATACCATATTTTCACCAACTAATAGATTTAATGTATCATCTAACTCCTTAGCTCTGCTTTCAGATGTTAAGCTCTTCAAAATATTAAATCTTGTGCTATCTGTTTTTTCATGTGGTGTACTTTCTTTATCTTTCGTCCTCTGAACAGCTATAGTGTATAATATATCATTCCACTTTAAAGGATTAACTCCTTCCTTTTTTCTCAACTTATTTTGATATACAAATGCATCTTCTGAACCAAACTTACTTATAAAACCTTTAGTTTTTGCATTCTTATATATCTTAGTATACATGTCCTTTGTCTTAAAACTCAAAACACTTGAATACTTACCGTATTCATTTCCACTTTTTGTTTTCTTGTATGCTCTTACTCTTATCTTAACCTTTTCACCTTCAAGCATGTTCGTAAGAGTGTACGTTGGCTTTTTGACTGTCTTGATTTTGGTCCAGCATCCTTTTGCATTTTCGTATCTGTATACCTCATAGCCTTTTGCATTCTTTACCTTGCTCCATGTAAGCCTGATTCCATATTTATATTTAATCTTGCCCCAATTTGGCTTACCATTCTTCTTGATTGACTTAACACCCTTATAATAAGAATACTTTGTTTTTTTCTTAAGCTTCTTTACTTTTGGCATCGTGATCTTATCTGCAACCTTAGTTTCAACCTGTTTTGTGGTTGTTTCCGGTTCTTTTATGTTGTTCAGGATGATTTTCCCGGTAGACTTATTTTCTACCTTTAGCAAATTTCCATCCTTATCAAAGTAAGCAATTGTTCCTGCTTCTGATGATATGATCTTGTAGCTTCCGTCTTTCATCGAAGTCTGTTTGGTCCAAACTGAAACCTCAACCTTGTTTCCATTTAAGTCTATAGTTGTTTCTGCCTTTACCTGACAGCTTAGCATCAATCCTACTGCAAATGTAAAAGCAATTCCTGCCATTACGTGTTTTAACCTTTTCATGTAATCCCTCCTCTTCATAATCGGTTGAAAATTCAAATCGTTGTGTTATAATGAACTTAAACAGAGAACTGAAAGCTGGGTGAAAACCTAGCCGCCGGTTGATTGTTTGGTTACAAAAAGTAACGTCCCACATCATTGCCAGACAGGGGCGTTATTTTTTTGCATTAATGATAGCTAATACAAGTGTAATAACAGTGCAAAGCATAATTACAAAGTTGAATAAATCTCCATATGTAACCATTGGCATCAGCTCCCTTCATATGTATTCCGGCAGCCGATATATCGCCCCTTCAGTTCCCCGTCTAAGTTCACTATTGTTTCAATTTGAATTTTAATAATTTCTGTTATCCAATTATAATATATTTTGTAGTCGAATAATAGGTAAAGATTTCAGTAATTAAACAATTCATACGTATTCTGTTTTCAATGTGCGTTTCATATTATTTTTTTCTTTTTTTCTTTTTCTTCTTTTTGAGGACACTGTAATCTATCGTGTATTCAAGTTTACCTTCAATCATTGCCTCATATAGTTCCTTTGCTGTCATCTTCTCGTTTTCCATTTCAGCCTCCTATTTTAGTGACATCTGTGCCTTCATCGCACTGTATTTCTTATCTTCCGTAAAACCTAAAATAAGTTCTCTCTGATAGTCATAAGAACTTATTCCAATGGCTTCACATATGTCCTTAGCCTTATATCCGTTTTTTCTCATGTCCTCGATTATTACTCTCTGTTCGTATGATATTCTTGCTCTTGGCATACATGCCGCCTCCTTTTTTTTTAAAATTATTTATGTAATCAGCATCTAAGTAATATCATCCTAAATATGATTATTGACATCACTATTGCCATAATTACCATTATCAAAGTAACCACCGTTACAGGTACACATTTCCTTTTTAATCTTGTTAATTGATTTTCACTCTGTTGCATTTAATTAATCCCCTCCATTAATTGTTGCTTTACTTCCTACAAATTTTTAATAATTTCTTCCGGTATAGAAGCAAATTGATATATATCATATAAAGGTGCTTTTAGATTTCGACCATAAGCTCTAAACTCATATTGACCAACTACATCAATTACTTTCTTCTTTTCCAGCTTCTTTACCTGATTATGATTTATTCCAAACGTATCCTGATATGCTTTACTTGTTACTCCGATTTTGTATATATTTGCCAGCTCTTTATAAGTAACTCCATTACTAACTAACAACTCCACAAGCTGCTCTTTTGTTGATGTGGCTTTCGTCTGAATGTTTCTTGATGCACATTCCTCAATTAATTCTTTTCTATATACTAAACTCCTAATTCCATCATTTCTAACTATCTGTATTTTTATATATTCCTCAATTGATAGCTCGCTATCAAAATACTTAATTTTTCTCATTTCTGTCACCACTCAAATTAGGGGACAAAGTTGTCACCCTGTCTTTCCTCATCCTTTTTAACTTCTGTTGCTATCCTGAACTGTTTAGAATTTGTACAGTTTTTTTCGCTTAATTGCAAAAAAATAAATGCAAACAGTACTATTTCTAGTACTATTTGCATTTAATTATAATCTTCACGCTTTTTTTTATTTTTTCTATTTTTTTCGATTATTTTACCAAATAATCTTATTTAACCGCTAATACATTATGACAAAAAGTAGTCTTTGTTTTGCCTAATATGAGCACAGAAATACTGTAACAACTTTAAATTTCTGTATTTGATTTGTAATTTTCTAATATATTTAACTACCATAGTATAAAGTAATATTAATCATATAGAAATTTAGCATTAAATAATAAGCTAATCTCTATTGTTGAATTTTCTGTCTTTTACACCTGAAAGAAATAGTGCACATTCTTTTCAACTTTTTGAGATTAGCTTCTATTTCATTTGTAATTATAATTCAATTTTAACCTTTTACAGCTCCCACAACCAAACTTTCCTGAACCTGTTTGCTTAGGAAGAAGTATATAATTATCGTAGGTAAAGTTGCTATAACCATACCTGCTCCAATTAGTCCCCATTCTGTTGAATACTGACCTGCTAAAGACATTATTCCAACAGGAAGTGTTCTATACTTATCGCTATCCACAAATGTATTAGCTAACATTAATTCGTTCCATGTTCCTAAAAATGTGAATATTGAAGCTGTAGCTATTGCTGGTTTTACCATAGGTAAAATAATTTGTACAAAGCATTTAAAAATTCCACATCCGTCAATGTACGCTGCCTCTTCCATTTCTCTTGGTATACCTCTATAAAAGCCTACTAAAATCATAATACTCATAGGTAATGCACCTGCTATATACGGAATCATTAGTCCTAAATAACCACCTTTTAAGCCTAATTTATCCAAAATCTGAAATAGTGGAAGTAACGCTGCCTGCGCCGGTATCATAATTCCTATCATAAATAATCCGTAGACAATATTTCTCATTTTCCATATCATTCTAGAAACTGCGTATGCTGCCATAGCTGCTATTACGCCAGCTACAGCTACTGTAACTACTGTATATAAAACAGAGTTCAGAAAATATCGTATTAAGTTGGAAGAACTTAGAGCTGTTACATAATTGTCCCATCTCCATACCTTTGGTAATCCTATAACATTCTCTCCAAATATTTCCGTGTTGCTTTTTAAAGAAAATGTTATTAACCAATATAAGGGGAAAATTTGAGTTATTGCAATTAACAATAATATTGTAAATTTTGGTATTGATTTTAATTTCTTCTTGTTCATTTTCCCCTCCTACACTGCTGACACATTTTTCTCTGCTTTTTTGAATATCCTATTTACAATAAATGTAAATATTAAACATTCTACTACTATGAAAAAGGCTTGAGCACTTCCATAACCATATAAACCTTTTCTAAATAAGTTGTTATACATTAATGTGGCAGGAACTTCACTGACGTGATTTGGTCCACCACCAGTCATAACATAAACTAAATCGAATGCTCTTAGAGAACCTGTTATTGCAAATATTACGCAGGTTTTTATTACAGGTACCAACAACGGTAAAGTTATTTTTCTATAAATTTGCAACGTTGATGCCCCATCAATTTGGGCTGCCTCATAGTAATCAGTTGATATTGATTTAATACCAGCATAGAAAATAATCAAATGGTAACCAATGTATTGCCATATAGAGGGGATCAATACTGTCAGAAATGCATTTTTAGTTAACCACGAATGTTCATAACCTGGTATAAAATATCTGACTACGGTGTTAATTACACCGTAGTCACTATTAAACATTTTCAACCACAACTGACCAATAACCATACTTGATATTACAACTGGAATAAAATATATGGTTCTAAAAAAATTGTCTCCTTTTACACCTTTTGATAATACCAAAGCTAATGTTAAAGATATTGGTAGCTGAATACATAATGATGCTGCCACAAGTATTAATGAATTCTTAACTGCGAGAGGAAAATATCTATCCTCAGTAAATAATTGTATATAATTTTTTATGCCGATAAATGTTTTGCTCCCAATCCCGTTGTACTCAAAGAAACTGTATATACCTGATGTTATTAACGGAATCAATGTGAATCCTATAAATAAAACTAACGCCGGTAATATAAATATTAATATGTACTTTTTATTTCCAAGCATTTTGTTCATAATACTTCCCGCCTCACTTACTATTTACCATTAATTGCTGCCTTATGTTCTTCTATAAATGCTTTTACATCTGCTCCATCTGCAAATAAAGTCTGTACCTGTTCATTATGTACTGCTGCAGGTTCTGCTTCTAAAGATGTATCCCATGCAAGTACGCCCTGCTTTCCTTCTGATAATAAATCTTTAATCTGAATAAATAATGGATTTAACTTGCTTTCGTCTGCTTTTGTTTTCCATCCACTAAATCCTGAACCTGTTTCGTATGATGCAACACCCATTTTTTCATTAATGTAAATGGCAAACTTTGCTGCTTCTTCTTTATATTTTGTGTTATTGTTTACCCAGAATGATTCAACGAATCCACCACAATAATCTGTTGCTTCACCTTTTCCATCTGAAATTGTAGGAATCTTTAATGCTACAACATCTTCTGGTTTTACTGTTGCTGCCTTGTCAGTGTATACATTGTTAGCAAACCAACTTCCCATAATTCTCATTGCTGCTTTTCCATTTTCAAATGCTGCATTTGCATCATCGTTACCCTGTTCTAAAGGATTGTCGCCAAATGCACCCATTTCATATAAATCTTTTACTTTTTCTGCTGCTTTTGTGTAACCTTCGTCACCGAATTCTTTCTTTCCTGATAACATTTCGTTTACACCTGTTGCTCCAACTTCTCTTAACGCTAATGCCTGATATACAAAAGCTGCATTCCATCCGTCCTTTGCTCCTGCAGCCATTGGTGTAACGCCTTTTAATTTTTCTAACTTCTTAACAGCATCTGCTAATTCATCATATGTGTTAGGAAGCTTTGCGCCAGCCTTTTCAAATAATGCCTTATTGCAGAACAATGTCATGTACCATGAAAACATTGGAACTGAATATAACTTACCATCATATTCAAAGGCTGATGTTGAGCCTTCCATCATATTTGACTTAACTTCATCAGTTATGTAATCATCCAAAGGCATTACTTTTCCCGCATCAACTAGCTTCTTAGCTGTGCCTGCGCCCCACCAATAAAATACATCAATACCCTTTGCATCTCCTGCAAATTCAGCATTAATTTTTGTTTTGTACGCTTCTGTGTCTAAAGTTTCTGTTTTGATTTTTACCTTAGGGTTTTCTTTTTCATACGCTTTTACAGCTTCTTCATATCTGCTCTTAAGTTCGTTAGTGTCGTTTGACCACTGGTGCCAAACATTTAAAGTGATTGTTCCATCATCACTTTTTCCTTCGCTGCTATCCTTGCTGCTTCCGCATCCTACCATTGAGAATGCCATTGTTGACGCTAAAGTAAGTGCCAACGCTTTCTTAAAAAATCTCTTTCTCATTGTATCTCCTCCTCAAATTTTATAACCAAAGTATACTTTATTCATAATGCCTATCTCAATTTAATATTTTGACTAAAAAAGGTTAAAAATTTTACTCAAATTTTTAACCTTTTTTATTATGCTCCTCTGTATTCTTTTATTGTTTGACCCGTTTGTTTTTTAAAACATATGCAAAAATAATGTGCATCTTTAAAACCAATTTTTTCAGCCACTTCATATACCTTCAGATTAGTTTCCTTAAGTAACTTCTTACTTGCATCAATTCTCTTCCTTGATACATATTCAACAAAACTCATACCATACGCCTTCTTAAACTCCCTGCTTAAATAACTCTCGTTTGTATATAAATCTGTTGCTGCTTTTTTCAAAGAAAGTTTTGAGTTATATAGATTTCTATTTACATATTCAAGTGCATCCTTAATTACATTTGTATTTCTTTTGGCTTTCTTCTGATTGTGGTACTCGCAAATAGTTTCAATGTATTTTTTTGTGCATACGGAAACGTCCTTTAAACTTGTAATTCCTCTTACATCACTAAACACCTTTTCTTCACTTATTAGCTCATATAAGTTTATTCCATATTTATTTAAAGTGGAACCTGCGCGCATAATCATTGCCATAGTCATTAATTTAAGATATTCTTCATCCGGAATTTTAGTATCTTTGATTACTTCTATATAATCGTTTAAATGATTTTCAACATTTTTCATTTTGCAGTTAATTATCGCTTCTAAAAATTCATCCCAGTCAATTTCTTTTTTTATGTTATTTTGATTCATAATTTTCTTGTATTCTGAATATCCAATAACTTTATTTCTGCCTAAAAGAACAGACGCTTCAATAGCTTTGTTGGTTTGATTGTATGACGTTGATATACCACCAAAGCCACTGTTTTCTTCACTAATTCCAATAGTTACACTTATCCCCATAGAATTAATTTTTTTATGCCAGTCATTAACATAAGCCATACATTCTTTCAAATCTGTATTCTCAAAAAGAATTACTATATTGTGCATAAAATGTACAAAGGAAATAGCATTTTCACCACTGTTATTTTGAATAAAATCGAACACCTTTCGATAGTTTTCTTTTTCCTGAGTCTCTGTGATTTTAATATTTGCACACACTACACCATCTAAAAGTTTTATGCAGTTATAAGTGTTCATTTTCTTTAAAGCTTCTTCTTCATCAATTCTTTTTTCTACTAATCTTAAAAGTAGACTTTCCTTTAGTATGTCATAATTCTTTTCCACACTTTCCTTAAGTTTTGCAACCTTTGAAGCTTCTTCTTTGATTTTGGCTAGTTTATTTTTTAAGTTGTTCATTACCTCTGCCAGTTCTTTTATATTAATAGGTTTTAGTAGGAACTCCTCCACTCCAAGTTTTATGGCTTTTCTAGCATATTCAAACTCTCTAAATCCGGTTACTATTACCACTTTGCACTTTGGATACTTTTCTAATAACTTCTCGGAAAATTCCAAGCCATCCATAACCGGCATATTTATATCTGTTACAACAATGTCTACATGATGGTACGCCATGTATTCCAATGCTTCTTTTCCAGAAGCCGCCTCTCCTACAATTCGAAAACCATTCTCCTCCCAGCTGTAGCCTTTGTGAATTAAAACCCGCTCTAACTTTTCATCATCCACTAATAGTACATTTAACATATATAATTTTCCCCCTTTATCTTTTTAACTGTTACAATTATTTCTGTTCCATTTCCAATTTCGCTTTGTATAATAACAGGATTTTCTATTTCGTATAAAAGTCTGATTCTCTGTATTAAACTGTGCAAACCAAAGCCTGATTTTCCTGTTATATTCTTCCCATGCAATATTGCCTCGACCCTGTCTTCACTCATTCCAACGCCATCATCTGACACAATGAAAATAATTTCATCATCCTGAGAAAAAGCTTTAATGCTTACAGTACCTTCCTCACCATTCAATCCATGATGGACTGCATTTTCAACTAACGGTTGAAGCAAAAGTTTTAATATTTTTTCCTTCTTCACTGACTCCTCTATCTGATAGTCCACCTTAATTTGATTGTCATATCTCATATTTAAAATAGTGATATAGCTTTTAATACTGTCTATTTCATCTTCCACAGTTATGTAATCAAGGCCACTGTTCAAGCTATTTCTATAAAAATTTCCCAATGCCTGAGTTATTTCAAAGCACTTTTCATTTTCCTTCATTAAGGCTAATGCCGACACTGCATCTAATGTGTTGTATAAAAAATGCGGATTAATTTGAGCGTAAATTATATCCAGTTTTCCTTTGGCAATAATTCCTTCCTCTTCTTTTACTTTGCTCATAAGTTTTTTTATTGACAAAATCATATGATTAAAAACCTGACGCAAGTTGGTTATTTCGTTTTCGTAATCATCACTTTCCATTGTAATAAACTTACCATTTTCTATTAATTTCATATGTTCTTCAATTTTTCCAATAGGTTTAAAAATCAAATACGTTAGCAAGGTTGAGCACAAAAATACAAATATAATGTTAAGACACATGATAATAATGATTACTGTGGAATAGTAAGGGGTTAATGCAGATATTTCATCAAGGGAAAATGTTCCTATTATTTTCCAATCCTGTATTCCCATATTATGACCTACAGCAATACATTTTCCTTTAGAAGTTTTTACTTCTTCAAAGCCTTGTGACATTCTTTTAGTATCTTTTGTATATTTAACAAAATTTTCCTGCTTGTTTTCCGGTTCGACAACGTATTCTCCTTTTGAATCCACAATGTAAAACTGATTTTTGTCATCAGAAACCTGATCAAAATATCCCTGTAATACATTTGGGTCAAGAGTTATTAACAAAGTTGCCAATGGTTTGTAATTATTTTTATCAACAATTTGTCTTACATAACACAAATAGTTATTATTTTGGTAATAATCAATAGTTCCATCGCTTCCTTTATAGAAAAAGCCATTTCCGTTTGCCTTTTCCATTTTTCGATACCAGTTAGTTTTCCTAATGTTTTTATCTATTTTTCTTGGTGTTTTCCTATAAGAGTTGTAACAATTATCATATTTGTCAAAAATGTACACACCTGAAATATAATCTCCCGATAATATCATATTAAACAAACTTTTTGTTATGCTCTTTTGGTATTCAATTTCAATATTTTTGGAATTAATCTTTTTCAATGAGCCCTGTACTATATCATCAAAATATATATATGTAGAAAGTTGTATTACATTTTCAAAAACAAGGGATAAGTTTCCCTGAACTGCACTAACAGTCTGTACCCCTGCTTTTCCAACTTCCATTTTGGTGTATTTGTTATTAACCACTGATACGAAAGTAAATGTTAGTGCAAACGATAAGATAAGTATAAGTATGTAAACTAAAATAATTTGAGTTCTTATTTTTAATTTTTTCCAGTATTTTGTTATTTTTTTCACCTTAGCCCCTTTATTTAATGTTAATTATATGTCCTTGTTGCAATTTTAGGGTTTAATGTTAGTTGAATATAGGGAAAAAATAAACTCCTCATTTTTTGTCAATGTATCTTTTTTTATATAATAGAAAGGCTAGGGCAAAGATTTTGTTATATATTTGCTTACAGTTATAGTGGGAGAATGGCTTTAATAAATCATGATACTGCTTTCGATTTTCGTCTTCTCACAAAGTATAAGTTATTTCTGCGACCTTATATACAAAATCATAATCACCCTGTAAACAGATATCTCCTTGGGTTACTATCTTTTTCATTTTATCAACCTCTTTTACATAATTTCTTTCATCTCTTCTTCATCTACTAAATTAGGGAACAAACATGAGCCATTGTCAAATATTGGAGCTATTGTATACTTATTGTCTTCTTTTATAAATCCCCAGTTAGCTCCATGACGATCAAAATTTCCAAGTAGAGCATCCATTATATATATTCTCCAACTAATATTTATTGAAGTAAGTATAATTTATATGTACTTTTAGGTCAGTAGAATTTCATTTTTATTCTGACTTATTTTTATTTTAAAAAACACTTCCTAAAAATCTCTTTTTAGAAAGTGCTTAATCTTTTTATTTAATAAATTATTTATCCAATTGCTTCATTGTCGGGACCCTTTTTGTGGTTCTTTCATACTCGACCAAGCTGGTGTTAATACTATTAGATTCTCCATATTCCAATTATCCCCCATACTTCATATTTTTGCTCTACTTTGAGTCACTTTGCGGGCAAATGATGTAAAATATGATGTAAATGATGTAGGGCGATAGTAGTATATGCAAGAGCATAGTCATATACAAGAAATTATAACTTCTCTTATTTACAATGTCAATCCACATCAAAGTAACGCAGCCTTATCTTTTCCTGCTTCAGAACAAGAAAAAAGAACACACAACACTCTGTATGTTCTCTCTCCGTATGTGAAGTCCAATATTATACTATGAAGTAGCTATCCAATCCTTTGAACTCTGCCGCTTTCATTTCCTTTGTAACATCAGCATAGATGTTCAGTGTGGTTGAAATGTCTGAATGTCCAAGTGCGTCTTGAATAACCTTTATATTTACTCCAGCTTCACACATTCTTGTTGTAAATGTATGTCTAAGCGAGTGA
The DNA here is from genome assembly GCF_965119675.1 of Eubacterium sp. Marseille-QA0814. Classification (NCBI taxonomy): domain Bacteria; kingdom Bacillati; phylum Bacillota; class Clostridia; order Eubacteriales; family Eubacteriaceae; genus Eubacterium; species Eubacterium sp. Marseille-QA0814. Next base: position 1,574,832 of record NZ_CBCPMG010000001.1, read on the forward strand.
CAGCTAAAATGAGGAAGTAACACATCAGGTTCATCACTGTGCAAAAACTGCTCATCATTGCAATCACGGATAATTCTTCGGATTGCTTTGTTGAGTGTGGCTTGGTGCTGTGCCTGACCAAAACGATTGATGAAAATAAAATCTGTATATCCGTCAATCGTGACCTCGCAATGAAGTCCTAAATCTTCCTGCTTCTGTTTCTCCTGTTCAAATGCTTCTCTCACAAAACCAAGCATTGGAACCTGCCTCATACTCGCCGGAGTCTTCGTTGTATTTACATTGAAATAACAGCCGCTTTTACTTCCCTTAGTCCTATGGTCATAATATACAAGAGTATGATTAACATCAATCATTCCACTTTCCATATCAATATCACACCATCTCAATCCGGTCACTTCTCCCACACGAAGTCCAGTTCCTATCATTACTGCAAAGACTGGATACCAGTGTTCATATACAGGGTGGGTTTTCAGGAAATTCAGAAATAGCTCCTGCTCCGGTTTCGTCAACGCTCTACGCTTTTCCGACTGAAAACAATGTGCTTTTTTCAATTCTCTCAACACATTATCTGACGGGTTATTTCTGATGAAGTCATCATCGACAGCAATCTGTAAAACCTGATGAAGAACCGTATGTATATTATCAATCGTTGAAGGCTTCAAATTTCTTTCATCAACAAGATAATTGTAGTATTTCTTAATATCTGATTTCTTCAGCGTTGATATTCTTTTACTTCCAATCACTGGTCGCACAAAGGTATTGTACATATATTTGTAATTTTCAAAGGTATTATTCTTCAGCCCTCTTTTCATATTTGCCCAAAGGTCAAATAATTCATCAATGGTTGTGTATCGTGCTTCGGTCTTAATACCATCACATTTATCTTTCTGAATACGCTTTTCTTTTTCTCTCAGGTCATCTAAAGTTCTTGCGTAAACAAATCTTCTTTTCATCTGGCTGTCCTGCCAGCTAAATTGATAAGTACCGTCTTTTCTCTGAACCTCTCCGGTTTTCAGAACAACCCTTGATTTATCTTTTCTTTTTGTCGCCATTGTGTCCTCCTAAATTCTAAACTGCTTATCTATATATTTGTCCAGTCGTTCCCTCACAATATGGATTTTATTGCCTATCCATATTGCAAAGGGACAACCTGCTTGATTAGACAACTCACGCAACTTCGTTCTTCCTATACCGGAATATGCTGCGGCTTCTTCGATTGTCAGCCACTTTCTTTCCCATATCGGTTCTTCAGCATTGCTTATGAGTTTTTCCTGATATGTTCTTACTCCGGCAAGTAAGCGTTCATCATCATTCAAGGAAAGTAAGTTTTTCAATGTATTCATCAAAAATCCTCCTCTTAATCATTCGACGATTTCCTATATGAAGAACAAATGGGCATTCTTCTTGGCTTGTTAGTTTTCTCAGTCTTTCTCTACCTATGCCAGAATATTCAACTGCTTCATCAATCGTCAAATTAGACTTATGCCATATCGGCACATCATATTTTTTTCGGATAATCTTTTCTGTATCTGCCATTACGGAAGCACCTCCTTGTTTTTTTCTGCCCTTATGATAATTTAAAATGAGCGATGAGCCTATTATGCGAACCGACCCATCGCACACTTTACAAATCAGCTATATCGAATACGCATTATCAAGATATTCGTCCAGTTTTCTTCTTTTAATCAGTCGCTTACTTCCATTCCAAAGAACAAAAGGGCAAAACTCCGAGTCGGACATTTCTCTTAATTTTCTTGAGCCAATACCACAATAAGCTGCGGCTTCTTCTACTGTAAGATTGGACTTCTTCCAGATAGGAATAATGATTTTATTTTCTGTCATTGCTCCCCCTCTTTTCTTTCTTGGATGAATATCTGTCGGTAACAACATAATCCCAACCATCCCCATCACACTTATCACATCTGTCTTTTCGCTTTGCAAATGGGTCAAGTCGCCTTACAATATAGTCCGGATTGTGGATGTAATCATTCAGGCACTTCGGGCATAGACAACGAATATTTTCTTTCCCCTCCGGCTTGTAAACCCAAAGTCCAAAAGTCTTTTTCAAAGTTGCGTTTATCTGCCTAAAAAGTTTATCGTCATCTACCGTACCTATGTATTCATGCAAATCCTCTCTATTGACTGTCCGTATCTGCTCCAGAAGAACCATTGACGGTTTCTTCAGTCCAAACTCCTCGCCAAGAATAATGTGTGATGGCAAATATCTTTTCTTGATTACACTTGTAACCGCTGCAACAATAATCGTTGGAGCATTCTGGTTATAATCGTCTGCCTGAACGACAAGCACCGGACGCTCTCCGCTTTGTACTGAACCACTGTTATCTCCAAAGTCATAGTAGAATAAATCCCCACGACAAATCATTTTTTCTTTCATATGCATAACCTCACAAGAATCTAATTTTTAAAGTGTCATTCGTATCCGGAATGAAATAACCCCTTCACTCATTTGGACAAAGGGTGCTGAAATGCACACCCAAAATCAGAGATTTTCATAAAATTTGATAAAGTTTTTCTTCGCCGCTGCAATAGACTTATCTACGGAGCTGTAATATACGCCCTCCTGCTTTGCAATCGCTCTGGAACTCAGACCGCAGCACACATTCTTCATAAGGCGTTCCCTTTGAAGTGGCTGCAACATTGAAAGTGCTATCCTTGCTTTCCTGATTTCACACTGACGCAATTCTTCTCTTTCCAGTTCAAGCCTTTCTTCCTCTGCTCTTTCAAACGGGTCGTCAAACATAATGGCAAGTTCTTTATGGAACTGTGAGGACATTTCATCGTCATATCCATAGCAGTCAAGTGTGCGACTGCTTCTCTTTGCATACTTGTCCTCATTTCGGTTTGCATCGTCAATTACCTCTCCCTGTGCAATGGAAAGATGAACAAACGGAGAATATCTTTCTATAACAAGGGGATACTTCTCCCAAAGCTCTTTTACCGATAATTCCGTAATAATCGCCCATCTTTCAGCTCCGGTATAACCGTTATATTCGTATTTAAGATTTATCAGTTTACAATCCTTTACAAATAATTCTTCTTGTTCTGTTAATGTAAGTTTGTTTTTCATTTCCGTAATCTCCTTTGAATTTTGAAAAATTGATAAGTTTCAAAATTCGGAGATTACGGGTACTCAGCTATCTGGCACTGCCATACGTTATAAAACATAAAAGTCCTTTCCCAAGTAAGGGAAAAGACCTAATACTGCACGAAGCATAATCGAATAAAACAGCAACAAAAAAAGCACCGTCGAATCTGGACAGCAAAGAATACTTCTATTCTTCACTTATCCGGCTTCGTACGGTGCTTGGTAGTTTAGCAAATAAATTGCTTATCTCCGCTTACTCGATTAGAAATCGTTTCGATATTTACTTGTAATCTTCATCGCCTGCAATTCCTGCCATATCCGTTCCTACGGATTCTGCGGAAGTAAGCGAGATTTAAGATATGGACATTCTTGCATTTCTGACACTTCACACTCAAATGTCCGGTTGCGTCTGAAAAAACTCTTTGTATCCTGAACCCACAAGTCGGGCAGAGAATATCACGCTCTTTCAGACTTTCTGCTTCTACTCTTGACAGAAGCAATCTCTTTTGTATTTCAGGTGCTACCTGAGTCTGTAACCTCATTGTGAAACACCTCCCAGATTTAACTCATTGGAAATGTACTCAAGGATATTGTGATACTCAAATAGCCCCATATCTCTCAATCTGATAACCAAGGCTGTATAAGATACTCCGATATAAGCTGCCATTCTGCGGATAACTGCTTTATCCTTTGAAGTAATGGTATTATCGCCATAAACTCTTATCGGATTTGACTGATTATATTTCGCCAAGGCATTTTCAATAATTCTTCTCGGCATAAGAAGCGAAGCTCCCATTGTATCTGCCTGCCACTCAACAGACGCAAACATCTGAGCCAGTTCCTCTTTGGAATAACTACGCTCACTGTCATACTCTGCATGAAAGCGTCCTTCACTCGGCATTGCATACATCTTACTCAAGATATGATGTGACGCTTCGTGTGCCATTGTAAATCTGCGACGTCCCTGCTCCTTTTCAGCAAGAAGAAATTTATCAAGTACGATGGTATCTTTCGGGAAAACAAAGGGAATAATTTTTCCGTCCTGATGTACCAGCAGTGGTGTTGCTCCATCTGCCAGAAAACCAATCCTGCCTGCATCATCTTCTGCGAAAGAAGCGTATTCAATTCGTAACATAAGAAATTCTGTAATGAAATGTTCTATGTCGATGGATTGAATCACTCGATTGCTAAACTTATTAGCATAAGCTGTTATCAAGCCTTCGCTGATTTCTTCCAACTCGGCTCTTGACATATAAATACTCAAGTTGTGTCCACCTCCGACTCCACCTTGTCCGGCGGTGCAACTCCTCCGGCAAAGTTCTGTTGTATTTCCGCACTATCCAAATTGATTAGATAGCGAATTCCTTCAAGTGTTCTCATTCGTCTGTCCTCTGCTATAGTTCTTTGATGATGTGACAAGCCACACCCTGAATGCAGCACTCATCTACAATGATGTCTTTCATCTTCTTATTTTCCGGATGGAGAATGATTTTCTTATTCTCATCATCTCTGAAGTAACGTTTCAATGTATTCTGATTATCCACAAGGGCAACTACTATATCGCCCTCATTGGCTTCTACCTGCTTTTTGACAACCACAAGGTCGCCGTCATCAATCCCTGCTTCAATCATAGACTGACCGCTTGCTCTTAATATAAAGAAATCTCCTTTGCCGAAAATAGCAGTAGGAAGTGATACATATTCTTCAATATTTTCTTCCTCATACTGAGGACTACCACAAGGAATAGAACCTACAATCGGTGTCTGTGTCTGTTCGCCACTGTACTTACGGGTCACATTGGTGCGAATCTCCTGCCCGTCGTACTCAATCATATTCTTCTCAGCCATTTCTACCAAGTATTTGTATGCTGTACCTCTGGCAATACCAACAGCTTCAGCAATCTTTGTAGTCGATGGGGATTGTCTGTTTTGCAGGTAATAATCCTCGATATATTTTTTTATCTCACTCATAAGTTCAGGACTCTTGCTTCTCATACCTGCACCTCGCTTTCTTTTCTATCGGAAGCAGTTTGCTTTCGATAGTTTTATTATACCTGATACGAAAAATTTTTCAAGTAGGTTTTTCGCAAAAGAAAAGAGGTGTCGCAATTTGCTAACACCTCAAAATTTCTTTGCTTGCACTGAAATCATTAACTCCAATGGCTTACTATTTTTCTCTATCCTCATCTTTTCTTATACAATACAAGTTCCGGATTCTTACCGTCTTCTTCATAAGTGCAAATAAGAATAAAATCCATATCTGCAACAACGCCGAAACATCTATCGCCGCCGTATTCACATTCAAGCTGATTGCCCAGATATGTCTTTGCCTCATTCAAAAACTTAGCCGCTTGCCCATTCGGAAGCCGGTACTCAAGATTCACATACTTTCCCACAAGGGTATTCAGTTTTTCCACCTTTGGCATTCCGTCAACATTCAATTCGTTAATTTCATTGATTAACTTTTTCTTGAATTCTTCAAACTGACCGTTATCACTAAGCTCATCATATTTCTTCCAGTAATCCAAAGTAGGAAGCAGCTCTTTCATATAAGAACGGGCTTGTTCCTCCGTGAAATTCTCGCTTACCATATTCTTAACACAAACTTCAATCAAATCGTCCATATCATTGTAAGTATATGTTCCATCGGCATAACACCACTTACAATAGTCCTCGTTGAAAGAACCGTCGTGATTGTGTCCAATAATATCATCATCTTCAAGCGGCATTCCGCAGCATTGACAAATAAGCTTTCTCGGTGAGCCTAAAAGTGTATTTATGGAAACATCTAATACTTTTGACAGCAATTTCAATGTTTCCGTATTCGGAACTGTTTCTCCGTTTTCCCAACGTGAAACTGCCTGACGACTTACAAAAACTTTTTCTGCAAGCTCATCCTGCGACATTCCCTTTTGAGTGCGAAGTTCAAGTATAACCTGTTTTGTATCCATTATGCAGTACCTCCCTTACACCTTTATTATAGTCTCACGCATTATCTCAAACAAGCAACTCGCAGTTGCTGTCCTTATTACTCAGCTTTTTCGTTCACGGCTAACAAATTTTCACAATAATAGTTTGGGTCGGTTGTATCCGCAGACGGATAAACTTCAAACTCCACGCCCTCGGCATATTCATACTGCGAGCTTTTCAAGAAGATTCTGCCGTTTCTTGACATCGTATGCTTTGGAGTGTTAGATTTCCTGTTCTTTGTTTTCTTTTTGCTGCATACCCTCATCGGCTTGTGCAATCATCTGCCTGTACTGTTCTTTCACACTTTCCGGTGCAAGTATTTGTACCTTGCCATTAAAGCCAAACACCCAACCAAAAAAGGTCGGACTGGCTGATACTTCGGTCTGTACTCTGAAAGAAGTCATATCATACGCAAGAGTTGTCACATCTTCTCCAAAACGGTCAACCATTGTTTTCATCAAGCTGTTATCACACCGTAAATCCACAAGAACTTTCTCGCCTGAGAACATAAAGAAAACTTCCTTTGTGTAATTCTCAATATCAAAATCATCCGGCATAGGAATAATATCTTTATCCAATATCTCCGGCTTGGAAGCAATACGGTCTACCCTGAAATTGATAACCTTTCTTTTCTTCTCTGAATATCCGAGAACATAATAATAGTCCCCACACCAGAGAAGTTTATACGGGCTGAGCTTATACACTTCGCCCTTGTTCTTCAGAACCTTTTTCTTTAATCCGGTATAATCATAATACTGAAAAGAAATCTGTTTACCTGTATTGATGGCATCGTTTATAGCGTCAATGATATAATATATCTGCTCATTATCCGGCTTAATTCGATTGACCACATAGTTATTACGCTTCAACTTTGCCACCTGCCCCGGACTGGTCATCGTATGTATCTTCTCAATCAGCGTTTTGCTTTTCTTCTTTGTAATAAACTTCGATGACTCCACTGCATCTATCAGCAGTTTCAGTTCCGGCAATTCAAACTTACGACTGGCTACAAAGTATTTGCTCTGAGTAGAATGGATAGTAACAATATCCATTCCAAACTCCTGAAGTGCAGCAATATCTTTTGTGACCGTCGTTCTATGTGCAGATATTCCGTATTCATCATTCAATATATTGATTAGCTGCGTCGTCGAAAGCGGATGTTCCTCGTCCGTTCGTTCCTCTAATATTTTCTTTAAGTATAATATTCTCGGCTTTGTTTCCATTGTTTGCCCTTTCCAAGCTATTACTCATATAGTCCTTTGAACATTTCTCCCTGTATCACGCTGATTTGTTCAGTCGGAATTACTGTTTCATCCTGCATAATCAGTTTGCGTTCAAATTCATCAATCTTTTTCACTATGCCGGAATGCGTGAGATATGCTCCTCCGGATTTTTTATCATCAGGCACGAAATAAGTTATTGATATTTCCTGTTCTGTGCCGATATTATCTCTAATCATATTTAATTGGTCATTTAATTTCATAATGACTTCATCGCTTAACTCTAACCGTTCATCTGTTAGCCTTGCAGTCTCTTTAATGGCTGCATCGTGTCCTGTAAGTGCCGCAAAAGGTGCAAACTGTGCTGCTCTGTCGTGAAGTGACATACGAGGATGGTTCTTCGATGTCGGATTCGGCAGATTGATTATATCGTCATAGGAATGTTCATCCATCTGTTACAGCACCTCCTTTGCTCGACAAACTTGAATTTATAGTCCTCTCAAAACCAATTTGCTTTTTCTTCTCGAAATACGGGAATATCACTATCTCGATATGGATTGTAATTATGAAGATTGCAACCAAACTCTTTTAATGATTTTATTTTGTTATCCTGTGTCCATACAATTAAAGATATTCCGTCAAATTCTTCAACATTTCCATTATTCATTTTGTTTTTAAAATACCACTCCACGATTGTTTGATTGCCTTGATGAAAAAATTGCTTAATCTCCCAGACAAGAACACTTCCACGTGTATTCCATTCGTCAAACCAGTGCTTTACCGTTTTGCGGTTTTCATATTTAGGACCCCAACTCTCAGTATATACAACATCATCTGTAAAAATATTGTCAATTCCTAAATCTGCTTTCTTAATCCACATATCAAACCATAATCGTATAATTTTTTCTCTCTCGTTCATAAAGCACCTCCACAACTTCCGATTTGTATTTTACTTAACATTATAATTTATTGTATCATATTTCCTTCCCCACTACCACAATTCTCCAATCATCTCCTTTTCCATTATCGCAGGTAGACAGCATCAACATCTGCTCTCCATACTGAGGCTTTTCCTCTATATTCCACAGGCTATGCTCCAACACTTTCTCCACAAATTCATCATAATCCTTCTCATCCTTTGCCATTACAAACTTCCAATATTCAAACTCCCTTATGTTCACACTCATGACAGCAAACACTTCATATTTTCTTCTTTTGTCCGTTATAAAATATATCTTTCGGTGTTTATCAAAAAGCTCCTTATCCTTGTACTTCTCCAATTCTCCAAACATTTTCCCTCCATTTATGTTATGACCGTAAATTATCAGGTTATCAGATTTCTCTAAGTCACAATACGCACTTAAGTATGGTGTTCCATAAAAGCTATAATTCTTATTAAAGTCATGATTTAAGTAAAAATCCGGATTGTCTCTTATCTGCATTATAGGATAACTTATGCTAGTTCCTGACACTTCCAAGTATCCAATGTAGTCCTCATTTTCTCCCTTAAGTTTTTCCACATTTATTGTCTTGTCTTCTTTGTCTGTCACACTTTCCTGTATTTCCTTAAATCCATTCTCGCTTTTCTTTTCTGCTTCTTTTTCCTTTAAAAAAGGGACGGCTGCAATCACAGCCATCCCCACTAAAAGAAGTAACAGAGATATTTTAGTTATCTTCTTCATTGTCCTTGCCTTTCTTAAAATTGTATTTTGACTTATCCTTTGCTCTCACGCATGCAAAGCATCCAAGTGCCATTAATAATGAGATAAGTGAAATCATCATTCCTGCAGTCTTTCCCTTAATTCCTGTCTGTGGTGTGTCAGGTACTTCAGGGATTCTTTCATCAACCACTGTAAGCTTCTGAAGCTTTCCTGTGTCCTTTATCCTGATTTTCTTATCCTTTGCAACCTTGTAATGTTTTGGTGCCTCGACTTCCTTAAAGGTATATGTTTCTCCTGCCTTTAGGATTCCTTCAATAAGTTCTGCATTTTTACCTGTTGTAAATTCATAAACCTTTCTTCCCTTGCTGTCATACACCTTGTACTTTGCACCACCAAGCTGCTTCTTTGTGTCTGATCCGGTCTTGTTAAACTGAACCTTTATTGTGTCATCAATCATGCTTACCTTCTGAACATTGCCGTCATCTGCCACGGTAAACTCAACACTTGCTGCAGTTGCATAACCGTCTCTTGGCTGCTTTTCTGTTAATACATAAGTCTTGCCTACTGCATACTTTCCTTCAATCACATGGCTTTCTTCTGTTGAAACCCATTCGTCCATTACAACACCTGTGTCCTTTTCAGTTACCTGCATCTTACAGCCTGAAAGTTCTCTTCCGTTTGTAATGTCCTTCTTGGAAAATTCAAGCTTTGTTGTGTCATCATACATTACCACCTGATTATCAATATTTTCCTTGAAGCTGTCTCCACTCTTAACATAAACCTTTGTCCTACAATTATTGCTACCGCTTTCAACAAGCTTGAATGTAATGGCATCTGCAGTTACAAATCCATCTGCAGGTCTTGTTTCAGTTAATGTGTATTCTTTGTCCTTAAGAAGTCCATTGATTTTTAATGCATAATCGTTGTCTTTTTCGACATGAACGTTGGAATATCCCATTTTCTTAAGATTTTCATTTAACTTAACTGATGAAATGTCACCTGAAACCCAGCTTATGATTTCATTGCCCTTGTCATCATTTATCCTTAAATGACAGTCCTTGATTTCCACTGATGATGCAATCATTCTCTTGCTGATCACTGTTTCAGTCTGGTCTTCCTTAACCATTACCCTTGCTGAAACCATGGCTGTGTCCTGATTCTTGTATTCAAGGTGAACATCATGCATTTCCCTGTCAATGTAATAGCTGTCACTTACACTCTCCTCAATAAAATAATAATTGCCTGAATTTAATGCCTCATTAATGAGTTTTCCCTGCTCATTAACCTTGCCGTAACCTTCATCCATTACCGGCACATTAAATGGTACATTTGCCACACCTTTTTCATCTGTTGTAACTGTTGCAATCTTTTCGCCTGCATTTACAATTATGTTTCCCTTTCGGTCATAAATGTTGTCCATTGAATAAAATCCAAACACTGCATCAGCAACAGGTTCTCCTGTTCTTGAATCCTGCTTTTCAAGGGTGATGTCTGTCTTTACAAGTTCATTGTAAACATCTACCTTTCCATCCTTGGAATTTTCAGAAACATCAAGTACATATTCATCATCCTTGTTATTCCACTTAAAGCTTAAGTCCCATGATGCCTGTTTTGGAAGAACATAACCGTACCTTGTCTTTACTTCCTTTAATGTGTATTCACCAAGTGGTACGTTTAATGTCATTGTGCCATCTTCGTTTAGGGTGTAATTACAAATACCATTACAGTCATTTGTAAACTCAACCTTTTCACCTGTTATAATTGTTGCCACAACTGAATCCTTATTAAAAAGCACTGTTCCCTGATTGTCCTGTGACATGATATCTTCTTTTGCAGTAAGTTCAAACACAACACCGTTAAGCTTTACATCATCATAATCAAATGGATTAACCTTGACCTCTATTGTTTTATCATTGCTACCTGATGCACCTGTTTCATTTTCTGAAACCATGTCTGCCTTGCTTTCTGGCTTATCAGTTGTTTCATTTGCTTCTGCACTGCTTTCATCATTTCTTCCACATAATTCAGGACCTGTTTTGTCCAATGTGAACTTTCCATAAGTCACGTCATTGTAATACTCGCACTCTGCATAAAGGTATTCATTTCCAAGTTCATCCTTCATTGTCTTATATGAATCGCTATTTATTTCTACAGTAACAGGACTTTTGTTTACTTTGTAGCCTTCAGGACCTTCTATTTCATATACCTTATATGTTCCAGCCTTAAGCTTCTCATAAGTAATGATTTCTCCGGTTTCATCTGTTACAAATCTGTCAACAACCACCATTTTGTTGCCGTTGCTGTACTTCTGTGTTACAAGTGTTTCATTGCCTTCCTTGTCAACCTTGTAAATCTGATATGTTGTGCCCTTCTTTAAAACTGTCTGATGTGTCTTTGAATCCTTCTTTACAATCTTTAGATATGCTGTAAATTCAGGATTATTTAATAAGTACTGATAAGTCTTCCCGTTTTCAGTTACATTCACATAAAAGTCTGGACACTTTTCGGTATTGTCTGCTCCAACAGTCTGATGAACCACATATGTACCATATGGTAACTGTTTTGACTTGGCATAACCGTTTAAGTCTGTTGTTAAAATGTCTCTTTCAGTGGCTTTTGCCTTGGCATAAGAGCCTGCACTTGCAAGATAAATCTGAAACTGTGCACTCTTTTCAAATGGTACAATGCCTGCAGTTCCGTTACCCATGCCCTTAATTATTGCCACATAACCCTTGATTGGCTTTTCTGAAACCTGCTTTTCAACCGAATTGTATTCTGCAGTGAATTTGGCACCATCGGCAACAATGTCATATACCTTGTCATTCTTAAGATATCCCCTTGGTGGTGTGACTTCCTTTAGGTAATACGTCTTTCCACATCTCATGTAGTCTGTTTCAAACTGGTAGTTCTTGTCTGTTTTATATGACTTAATTAACTTTGTGCATGCTGCATCTGAATATACTCCATACACTGCTCCTTCAAGTGTTGCATCACCCTGAGCAGTCTTGCCTGTTTCTTCATCAATCTTTACGGCAGTTAATTTCACTTTCTTATACTTGTCCTTAAGAACAGGCTTGTATGCAAGCTTGTAATTGCTGTATGATTCTTCTGCTGTTTCAGGCCACTTGCCGTCACTGTTTCTTGTCCAAGAATCAGACTTAGTCAGTGTCACTGTCACTTTATTATTAGTTGCATCTGTTATCTTATTATTTCCCTTATCTACCACAAAAGAAGTTAATATATTGTCATTTCCTGAATTTACTTCCTTAATAACATACTTGTTACTGATATCATCCATCTGGTCATCAAGATCTGCTTCTTTTAATTTTTCGGCACCAGTTTTAGATAAATCAGATGCATAATTATATCCTTTATCATCTAATAGGTCTTTCATTTGCTTTTTGTCAGATGAACTCATCTTTGATAATTCATCATCAGAAACATAATAATATTTTTTTGAATTCAAGATATATGTAAATCTAAATACAATTTTTCCATTTGAATCTGTCATTACATCCTGACTAAACTTTGTTGCATCCTCATCAACATCCTCTTTCACTGAATCTCCCCAACCATTGTACTGATAGGAATATAATTCCTTTATGTTTTTAGCTGTAAACCTAAAAGCAACCTTTGGAAGCTCATTTCCATCTTCATCAACTTTTTCAAGTGTTATTCTTTGTCTGTAGTATCTTTTTCCATTTGTAGCTAAATACTTATATTCTTCATCAGTTGATTTGATTTGCAATAGCTTTTGAACTTCACTGTCATCTGTAGTTCCTGAATATTTCCATATATAAATATCACATTCTACTTTTTTACCTACTTCAAAAATATCTGAATATAATGAATCATCTTTATAATATCCTGTATTTTTTTTAACCTGATTAATTACACTTTTTAAATTGCTTTCACTCGTGTGTCCCTCTTCAACGCTCCAAATAAGACACTGTGCATAAACCCAGGCCTTATTACTGCCTTTTTTCACTTGATCATACCAATATCCAATCTTAGCCTCTAACTTATTCTTTGTGTTGGCATCATCGCTACTAATTGTTTTTGATTCAGATTTGTAAGTATATCCCGTATGACATGCCTTTCCCAAATCCATACAAAAAACCGGCTTTGAATCTACTTGAGTTTGAAGCCATGTTCCACTCTCACTCTTTGACCCTATGTTTACTGTTCCTAGTTTTCCCAGTGATTCCAAGCTGGCAACTCCACTTGCAGCTCTTACTGGAAACATTGGACAAACATTTGTTGTAATCATTATTGTAGCTAATAATCCTGCTACCATTTTTTTCATTTTATTAAACATCTTATACCTCTTTCCTTTCTTGAAAAAAACAAAAAAATGCCTTATCAAATCAATTATGATTTAATAAGGCGTTATCTTTCATATATTCATTTTTTACATTTTTCTTCTAGGAGCTTATCAATGTCCGCATCTGCAAACAATGCGACCCAATAATAATCTCCTTTTGATTTATAGCATGCTATCGCTCCCTTAACATGACTTCTTAATGTCAAATTGTTGTAATGAGCACTACTTCTTTTCCATTGTTTCATTGCTTCCTTGTATGAATACGCTCCATTAAGAATATTTTCACCGGAAGCATAATTTATACCATATTCGGAATCTCCTTCTTTAATCCAAATAAACTCGTCATCTATCTTGTATGTTTTTGAAAGAACTTTCATCGTTGTTTCATACCATCCATTATGGCTGTAATTCTTACTAATTTGCTTTGCTCTTTCCAAACAAACATTATATAAATTCTCTGACCATTTAATTTTGTCAGAACCTGCGGATTTTCGGTATTCATTTTGAAGTTCAAATGCTTTTTCAGATGCTATTCTGTCTGTGAAGGGCTTTTTGATTTTGCCCCATTTTGTTCTTGAATAAAGAGCTTTTTTGATTTTAATACTTTTCACTTTTGAAAACTGTCCATATACATTGTTTCCATCAATTTTTTTATATGCTCTTATCTTTATTTTAACTTTTTCACCTTGAAAGCAATTAGTTAATGTAAAGTAATTTTTCTTTGTTGTTTTTATTTTCTTCCAGTTTTTTGTTGCCGGATAGTAAACATAAACATTATAACCTTCAACTTTCTTTTGTTTTTTCCAGCTTATCTTGTAACCTGCTATGTACTTTAACTTGGTTGTTGCAAGACTTGCATCCTTAATAGTCTTGAAAGTTTTAGTAACTTCTCTTGTCTTTACATTAGTCACCTTGGATATTTCTGCAGCATTAACACTACTTGAACCCATCACATTGGCGATAATCAACATTACTATAATCACATATTTAATTTTCTTAATCATGGTACCAACCCTTCTGCGCAAAATTTAAGTCCATTTATAACAAACATTTATCAACATCAATGCAGTGGTAAATACATCAACTGTTGATAGGACTATCATAGCACAACAAATCTATAAAACAAAACTCTAGTATGGTCTTTTTTTAACCTTTTTTGAGTCTACTATGGTTCTTTTTTAATCACTTCTAAATTTTGTTCTCATTGCCAGTTCCGGCATGTCATGCTGAACCAATGCCTTATAATAACTGTCGATTGTCATTGGAGCATTATATAACGTCGCTAGCAAATACTTCTTAATGTTTCTTACATCAGAGCTATTATGGTTCAGGCAATCTAAAACATATTCAATATGACTCTTGTCTAATTTACAAAATCTTGACTTTATCATTTCTGTTGAAACTCTATTGCCACTGATTATCTGATACTCCTTATCACTTACTATTGCCTCAACCATAATGTCAACCAAATTATTAATTTCTTCTCTGGATGTTATATTGTTGTGTATCAGGCAATCGTAATCAATATTGTGTTTTATCAATTTTTCGTATGCCTCGTATTTTAGTTTTATCATATCTCTTCCCATCCCATCAACTGTAGTAGCTGTGATATGATTAGATGTGATATGACTCTCATTAGTATTATTTATATTAGTATTACTACTATTAGTCTTATTATTAAGTGGTGTAGCATCGGTAACCTCTTGAAGTGTAATATTTACACCTCTTGAAGTTTCCTCTCCTACACTTCTTGAAGTGTAAGACGTTACACCTCTGGAATTACCGCAATTATCATGAGAAGTTTCAATATCTTCTTTGTCTCCTGAATAATCTCTTTCAATTATAAAGCTTTTAACATACAACAGGCTTGGTAAACCTAATCCCCTTCGTTTCTTTTCAACTAAGCCAAATTCAACCAGTTCATTAAGATACTTTACTGCGGTCTTCTTGCTAAAATTGAAATCTTCCATTATTTCAGCAACCTGATATATTATGTACACTCTGTTCTCGTCATCAAACCATCTGTTTTTCATTGATAGATTCATTCTGTCCAGCAACACTCCATACAAAAGTTTTGCATTAACTGACAAATCTTCAAACATTGGATCTGTTATCATTGTTTTTGGTATCTTTATGAAATTGAATTGGTCGGCTTGCGTTCCATAATAATAATCAAATGCCATATCCTTCACTCTTCCATTTCTCCAGAAGCTGATAAATTATTTTTTCCATATCTTTCTTCGAATAGTCTTCTGGAAAGTACTTTTCTAATTTATTCTCTGGTAATATTACTTTTTTCTTTTTTCTTTGTTTCAAATCAACATTTTCAACCTTTTCATAAATCTCTTTCTTACTTTCTTCATTCATTTCTCTAATACGCTTAATTTGCTCATCATTAATGCTGTATCCCTGATTAATGTAATTTAATACTTCTATCTGTTTTTCTTCCGATAAATCAGCAATTTTTACAGCTGTTGTAATTGTTAACTCCTTCTTATCTACCATATCTAACAATTCAGATATTAAATTTGTTAACTTGACATATCTGGTGACTTGTCTCCCCCCTAGTCCATTATCTTCTCCAACAATTTCACGACTTCTTTCACCTTTTTTCCCCATGTGACTTATGGCATCCATCTTCATCTTAAAGGCAAATGCCTTTTCACTCGGTAATATTTCCTCTCTTTGAATATTACTATCAACCATAATTATTGTGGCATCATCATCCGTTAACTCCTTTATTATTACAGGCACTTTTTCAAGTCCTATTATTTCTGCAGCTCTCTTTCTTCTATGCCCTGATATTACCTCGTAAAAGTTATCCTTTTTTCTTACCAAAATGGGGGACAGTATTCCTCTTTCTCTTATGGAACTTACAAGTTCCCCCATTCTTTCATCATCCAACACTTTAAATGGATGATTTTCAAACTCTCTTAATAAGTTAATGTCTAATTCCTTTGTTCCTTCATTTTCATTATTCACACCAAGTAATTCATCATAACTTGTTAATTTTATCTTTTCTCCAAATTTACTCATTCTCTAAAACCTCCTCTGTTAATAATTCATAACTCTTTGCAACTTTACTTCTAGCATCATGTGTATATATGCTCTTGCCTACTGCACTTGTTTCTGCCGCTCTTACTGACATTGGAATCCTATTTTCAAAGATTCTTATGCTCTCTCCATATGTATTTCCTAATGCCTCAATAATGTCCTTTGTATAATTGGAACGCATATCAACCATCGTAAGTAATAAGCCCTCGATTATAAGGCTCGGATTAATCTGTTTCTTTACTCGGCTTATAGTTTTTATAAGTTGCTGTAGACCCTTGACTGGCAAATATGCCGCCTGACTAGGTATAATGACCGAATTTGCACATGTTAACGCGTTTATGGTAATAACACCCAAACTTGGCATGCAATCAATTAATATGACGTCATATTGTTCCGTCAGTTCTCCTAACAAACACTTCATTACCATTTCCCTACTCATTACACTTACCATTGATACTTCTAAACCTGACAGTTCAATATTTGCTGGGATAAAATCTACCCCTTCACAATGATGGTGGATTAATTTTTTATAATCAATTTTTTCATCATTGATTACATCCAACATTGCATTTGCTAGTGTATAATCAAGTTCATCCGGTTCATTTACACCTAAACAGATTGATGCACTTCCTTGTGGATCTGCATCCACTATCAAAACTTTTTTTCCTTTTCTTACTAAACCTATTCCTAGGTTAACTGCGGTTGTGCTTTTTCCACAACCGCCTTTCTGATTTGCTATTGCAATTATTTTACTCATATACTTCCTCCTATAATTCTCTAAATTTTTCTAAAAATTTCTCAAAGATTTCGCAATTCACCAACACAATCCCATTAACCTTATAGGTTGCCTTTGCTTCTTTAGCTAATTGTTCAAACTTGCTATGTCCCATACTGTACAGTTCTGCACCTTCTTTATATCTAACAAATTTCTTAGCCAATGCTTTCGTTTCTCTTACTGTTCCTGCACTATTAACCATTATTTTTCCTCCTTCAATCTAAGTTTTCTGATGTGTTGTTCTAAAATATGTCTGTTAACTCTTACCATTTTGCCAATCTTATAAACTGCACCTGACTCTCTACATATTCTTATAAAAGGTTTCATTCCCATCTTGTAATACTCTGCACCTTGCTTGAAGGTAATAAAATCCCTCTGTAACATGTCAATATCCTGTTCATCAATGTCATATGAATACCTCCAAATATTTCCACTCATATTCTGTTCGCCTCCTCTTTCTTTGCTGGTTCATGAAATTGCTCTAAATATTCATTAAAAATATCTCTGTTAATCAATACATATCCATCAATTCTGTAAATAGCCCCAGCCTTGCTTGCCAATTCAAACAATTTTTTATGTTGAATACTATAAACATGTTCTGCTTCCTGATACCTTAAAAACTTCTTTTCAAGATTTCTCCTTTTTTCCTTAACTTCTTTAATTGGCATAAATTCTTGTTTTCTTTCCATAATAAATCTCCTTAATAAAAATTGAGCCTATGACAAAATTGCAACAAAAAAGGACACTTCTTAAAAATTATTTTTTAAAAAGTGTCCTAATTAGGATTAACTATTATATAGTTGTTTGACAGTTATATATCTCATATTGATACATAACTCTTCGTATAAACCTTCTGATTTGATGTCAATTTGATGTCAAATTTAATTTAAGCCTCTGCAAACCCTTTATTTATGGGCTTTATTTGTCCAACTGTTTCATTGTTGGGAATAATAACACGTCTCTGATAGCTGCTGAATCTGTAAGTAACATACACATTCTGTCGATACCAAATCCAATACCGCCTGTTGGTGGCATACCGATTTCAAGTGCGTTCATGAAATCTTCATCTGTTGTATTAGCTTCTTCATCACCAAGTGCTAATAATTCTTCCTGAGCCTTGAATCTTTCTCTCTGATCAATTGGATCGTTAAGTTCTGAGTAAGCATTTGCCATTTCCCAGCCGTTCATGAAGAATTCGAAACGTTCAACATATTCAGGATTTTCAGGTTTCTTCTTTGTTAAAGGAGAAATCTCAATTGGATGATCCATAATAAATGTTGGCTGAATAAGGTGTTCTTCAACAAATTCCTCAAAGAATAAGTTTAAGATGTCACCCTTCTTATGGTGTTCTTCGTATTCTACATGATGTTCTTTTGCAAGTTCTCTAGCCTGTTCAACTGTTTCAACTTCGTTCCAGTCTACTCCTGCATATTTTTTAACTGCATCAACCATTGTAAGTCTTTCAAATGGCTTGCTTAAATCCATTTCGATTCCATTGTAAACAATCTTTGCACTACCACATACAGTTTCTGCAAGATGTCTGTAAAGATTTTCTGTTAAATCCATCATGCCGTTGTAATCCGTGTATGCCTGGTATAATTCCATAAGTGTAAATTCAGGGTTGTGTCTTGTATCAACACCTTCATTACGGAAAACTCTACCGATTTCGTATACTCTTTCTAAGCCACCTACAATAAGTCTCTTAAGGTAAAGCTCTAATGAAATACGAAGTTTAACATCTTCATCTAATGCATTAAAATGAGTTTCAAATGGACGGGCTGCTGCACCACCTGCATTGTGTACAAGCATAGGTGTTTCAACTTCCATGAATCCCTGTCCGTCTAAGTATCTTCTAATTTCGCCGATAATCTTTGAACGCTTAACAAATACGTCCTTTGCTTCCTGATTCATAATAAGGTCTAAATATCTCTGACGATATCTTAAGTCTGTATTTGTTAAACCATGATGCTTTTCAGGTAAAATCTGTAAACTCTTTGTAAGTAAAGTTACTTCTGTTGCATGAATACTCATTTCACCTGTCTTTGTCTTAAATGGATATCCCTTAATTCCAACAATATCACCAATATCCATCTTCTTGAAGTCTTTGTATTCTTCAAATGGTTCTTCACAGATTTCGTTTCTTGCAACGTAAACCTGAATATTTCCCTGTAAATCCTGAATGTTACAGAATGAAGCCTTACCCATTACACGCTTTAACATAATACGACCTGCAACAGATACAAGCTTTGAAGGATCTTTTATTAACTTGCCTTCTTCATCATGTCCACATTCTAATTCGTCAAAATGTTCTTTAATTTCCATGCTGTGATGTGTTACATCATACTTTGTAATCTGGAAAGGATCTTTGCCTCTTTCCTGTAAGTCAGCTAACTTTTCGCGACGCACCTTTAAAAGTTGCTTTGTATCAACTTCCTGGTTGTTATTCTTATTTTGTCCTGCCATTTTTCTCTCCTCTGTTTTCGCAATTTAAAGCGCACCCGTAGTGCGCTCTTTATATTTTAAATATATTTATTTAGTCTTCTTAATTTCAAGAACTTTGTATTTTGAAACTGTTTCACCAATTTCAACTTCTACAACATCACCAACTTCGTGACCGATTAAAGCTGTTCCAATAGGTGATTCGTTTGAAATCTTGCCCTGTAAACTGTTAGTCTGTGTTGAACCAACAATGCTAAATTCAAGATCTTCATCATATTCAAAATCATGAATTACAATATGGCATCCAACACTAATCTTTGTATCATCAATATCATCTTCTCCAACAACTTCTACGTTCTTGAGGATTTTTTCGATTTCTTCGATACGAGCTTCAATATCTCTTTGTTCATCTTTTGCTGCATCATATTCAGCATTTTCTGATAAGTCACCCTGTTCTCTTGCTTCTTTAATCTTCTGAGCAACTTCTTTACGTTTATTTACCTTTAAATCTTCTAATTCAGCCTCAAGTTCCTGAAGACCTGCATAAGTAAGTATATTTTTCTTTGCATTATCTGCCATTATTGCTTCCTCCAATCAAATTTGTTCAAAGTTTTACACTTTATAATAACAAGAGCCTTTGCCATTGTCAACAAAAACCCCTTTATATTTTCCTTATTTTCCTAGATAAATTAAGGGTTTTCCAGCTTTTTTATCTGTAAGTACATATATATTGTAATCTCGCATTTATTAAGAACTCTTTTAGCACATCTATACCGCATTCTCTCGTTTATTAAGTCTTTTAGCATACGCACTATAATCTCTCATTTATTAAGTCTTTTAATTCTTCATATGTTTCCATTGTGTTACACAATCTTCTTAATTCAGCAGAATGTGGCAAACCACCTGTGTACCAGGCTATGTGTTTTCGCATTTCGTGAACTCCGGTATATTCACCTTTGTACTCCACAATAAGGTTGGCATGTTTTAAAATCATTTCCTTTACTTCCCCAGATGTTGGCTTGTCTATGAGCTTTCCTGTGTTTAAATACTCATTTATCTGTTTAAATATCCAAGGATTTCCTCTTGCTGCACGCCCAACCATAAGCCCGTCACACCCGGTATATTCTTTCATTGCTTTGGCATCTTCCGGTGTAAAAATATCACCATTTCCAATAACGGGTATATTAACCGCTTCTTTTACCTGTTTGATTGCATCCCAGTCAGCTTTTCCACTGTAGTATTGTTCCCTTGTACGCCCATGGACTGCAATGGCTGATACACCACAAGCTTCTGCAATTTTTGCAATTTCCGTTGCCTGTAGTTCTCCATCTTTAAAGCCTTTTCTTATTTTAATTGTTATGGGCTTAATGCTTTCCTTAACCATTTTTGTTAAAATTTCTTCAACAAGCTTTGGCTGAGTTAATAAATATGAACCTTCATGATTATTAACAATTTTAGGAACCGGACAGCCCATGTTAATATCAATAAAATCACAGGCTCCATAGGAAACTCTGCCTGTAATTTCTGCCATTATATCCGGATCTGAGCCAAACAACTGAATTCCTATTGGATGCTCGTCTTCGTCAATAGCAAGTAAATCTTTTGTTTTTTTATTGTTATATAAAATAGCCTTTGCGCTAACCATTTCAGAATATAAAATTCCGCATCCCTGCTCTTTGCAAAGCAGACGAAATGGCAGGTCCGTTACGCCTGCCATTGGTCCTAACGCTAAAGGGTTTTGAATTTCAAGATTACCAATTTTCATTATTCTATCCCTTTATTAGTTATTTTTTATTCTTTTCGTATATAATTCGCATTCCCTGCAAAGTAAGTTCTTTATCATATACATCGATACAGTCTGTGTTTTTGTATATAACATTTCCAAGACCACCTGTAGCAATAACTTTAAGGTCTTTTATTTTGCTTTCTTCCTTAATCTTATTGACAATATATTCAGTCTGACCTATATAACCATACACAATTCCTGCCTGCATGTTAGTGATTATGTCTTTTCCTAAAATAGAGTCAGGTTTTTTGATTTCAACTTCAGGAAGTTTTGCTGTTCCATCCCATAATGCTTTTGCACATATTTGAATTCCTGGTGAAATAACACCGGCTTCTAATGTACCGTTTTCGCTTATAAGGTCATAAGTTGTGGCTGTGCCAAAATCAATTACAATACATGGGCCACCATACAACTCATAAGCTGCAACAGCATCTACAATTCTGTCTGCTCCTACTTCTCTTGGATCAGTTCTGTTGATTTTTATTCCTGTTTTTGTGCCAACTCCTACAATAATAGGTTTGATTCCAAAATACTTCATTATACCACTGTTTAGTGAATACATTACTTTTGGAACAACAGAGGCAATTATTACATCGCTTATGGATGAAATGTCTATGCCTTTTCTCACTATCATTTCAGCAATCAATGAACCATATTCATCTGATGTTCTTGCTGACTGAGTCTTAAGTCGCAAATTTGCAAAAACTTTATCTCCTTTAAATAATCCCAATGTGATATTTGTATTTCCTACATCTACTGTTAGTAACATTATTCCGTTTCTCCTAAAACAAACACTTTATAGTACATTTCAAGAGCTTCTAAAAGCTCTCTTTTCTCTAATTGAATCTGATGAATCTTCAATCCGCTTCCGATTTCATCATATAGCAAGTCGCCCTCGTCAGCCTGAGTTATAAGCTGCAGGTAACCATCTTCATCATATTCAACTATCAGTGTTCCACCTACCTCTTCAGTAAACATAACACACATAATTTGTAATTCCTGTTTTACCTGTTCCGGTAAATTGTTAAATTTAGGATTCAAATAATATTTTTTTTCATAGGAATTTGCCCCACACAAAACTCTATCTTCATTGTACATAATATTTTCACCTGTTTTATTTTTGCTTAATATCAGGGCATATCTTACATTAAAATACATTACTTTTCAAGTATTCTTTAACATCAAATATGCCCCAAGTATTATAACTAAACTTTAATAATCTGAATTTTCATAATTCTACATTATATTAAGTTTTTAATTTTTCTGATTTCTACATAATATTATTCTTTAATAACTTCTGCAAGTGCTTTTACGCTTCCTGCAATTCCCTGAATATCTGATGGGATAATAATCTTTGTAGCCTGACCATCTGCTGCTGCGGCAAAGGCTTCTAAACTCTTCATTGTAAGAACAGCTTCATCTGCTCCTGCTTCCTTAATTACCTTAATACCATCAGCTGTAGCCTGCTGCACCTTCAAAATAGCCTGGGCTTCACCCTCAGCTTCAAGAATCTTCTTCTGCTTCTCAGCGTCAGCCTTAAGAACTGCTGCTTCCTTGTCAGCCTGAGCATTTAAGATTGCTGCTTCTTTCTTACCTTCTGCAATAAGAACCGCTGACTTCTTCTCACCTTCAGCTCTAAGAATCTGTTCACGTTTCTCACGTTCGGCACGCATCTGTTTTTCCATTGCTTCCTGAATATCTCTTGGTGGAATAATGTTCTTAAGTTCGACTCTGTTTACCTTAATTCCCCATGGATCAGTTGCAACATCTAATTCTGTACGCATTTTTGCATTTATTGTTTCTCTTGATGTAAGTGTTTCATCAAGTTCCAAATCACCAACAATATTTCTAAGTGTTGTTGCTGTAAGTGACTTAATTGCCACTATTGGATTTTCAACACCGTAAGCATATAACTTTGGATCTGTAATCTGATAGAAAATAATAGTATCAATCTGCATTGTTACATTATCTCTTGTAATAACAGGCTGTGGTTCAAAGTCTGCAACCTGTTCCTTTAAATTAACTCTTCTTGATATTCTATCAAGAAAAGGCACCTTAAAGTGAATTCCTACAGACCATGTTTCTTTGTATACGCCTAATCTTTCAATAACATATGAATGTGCCTGTGGTACAATCTTTACACATGTTGATGTGACAACAATTGCCAACACTATAACTACTAATAAAATTTCCATTTTTCTCCTCCTTATTTATATCTATTCTTTAATTTTCACAATAGCCTTAACACCCTCAATGGCTACAACTTCAACTAATGTGTTTTCCGGTATTATATCTTCATTAACGCTTCTGGCTGTCCATTCCATTCCGTCAATAAGAACCATTCCTTTTGCATTAATATTGTCTATTTCAGAAATAACTTTTCCGGTCTTTCCTTCCATTGATTCCACATTAGTCCTCTCGGCTTTGTTATTAATGTACTTTACCGCAATAGGTCTAAGCACTAACAATACGATTACCGTAACAACTATAAAAACAATTGCCTGAATAATCCAGTTCCCGGTAAACAATGATGTAACACAGGCAGCCAAAGCTCCAATTGCAAACCATATACAGGTCATTCCAAGGGAAATCAACTCCAGTGCCGCAAAAACTACAAACACTATTAACCATCCAATATAATTCATACGCCCTCCTTTTCTATATTTAACTGTTAGTTACATTTCTCTTACGGTCACAATGTCTACATTATATTATGTATAAATTCCCAATATAATGTGTTTATCTTTTGTAACCCTAATATTTGTTCAGTTAAAGAGCATTATAGCATTTGTGATAAAAAAAAGAAATCCCATTATAAAGGATTTCTTAAATGTATTTTATTTAAACTGTACATATTCCTGTTTTACATATCCATTATTGCCATTATAGTCAATTTCTATCCATTCACCGTCTTCTGCAATAATATCAAATTCATCTCCCTGCTCAGCGATTCCTAATGCCTCCGAATCTTCTGTGGCATCCTTTCTAACATTCAAAATATCAGTATTAATAACTATCTTAGAGCCTGTTGTGTTTTCAGTTTCAATATGTGTGTCCTCTACTGTTTCATCATTTCTATCAACTGCCGCTACTTTTTGCTCATCCTTATTTTTCACATCAATTGATTCTTTCTCACTAACAACCAACTGAGAGCTGTCTACTAAAACAATCTTGTCATTTCTTCCAATTACTGATGCGATTGTAATAATGGAAGCTATTGCAAATACTGCAATATAAAATATTCTATTTCTATGTATGTACAACTGTTTCTTTAATTCTTCTTTATTATTTATGTTCATCCTATTAACACCCAAACTAATCTATCTAATGCTTTAACAAATGTAGTCACTTACAATTAGTATTTATATAGAAATTCTATATCTTTAATTTAATAATTCATTTTTGTTACATATGTTAAATTTGTGTTCGTTATCTGTAATAAAATTTTAACAATTTTTCGACATAGTGTCAATGAAATATCTACGCTTTTCTTCCTATGTACATAAACTTCCAATCTTCCTTATAATCTTTTATTTGTCCACATATATATTATTTTTAACTTTTATTTCCATAATTTTATTACAAAAATATTCGCTTTTTTTGGCAAATGTTACAAACTTCAAGGTAAATCGTTGCATAATTTATTTAGTAGATGTATGATATTTGCGTGAAAGACAATTAAATTAGGGTTGATATATACTAATACATTAATACATGACTTGATTCACCCTGGTTAAATTCAAGGAGGATTATTTATTATGGCAACTAAAAAGGGAAACACAATCAGTACAAAAGCAGCTGAAACTAAAACAGAACCAAAGCAGGTTACTGTTTCTTCAATATTCAACGCAGAAGCAGAAAAGAAAACTACTGCTAAAGCTACTACAGAGAAGAAGGTTGTTGCTACTGAAGCAAAAAAAGTTACTGAAACAAAGAAGACTACTGCAGAAGCAAAGAAAGCTACAGCTAAGAAAGCTGAAGAAACAAAAGCAACTGCTAAGAAGGTTGAAGAGCCTAAGAAAACAGTTACAAAGAAAGCTACAACAACAGAAAAGAAAGCTACTAAGACTACAGCTAAGAAAACAGCAGCTAAAAAGACTACTAAAAAAGAGTCAAACTTATATGTTCAGTTCCAGGGAATGGAATTTGATGCTAAGCAGATTGAAGAAGCTGTAAAGGCTGACTTCAAGGCAAAAAATAAAAAGAGAACAATAAATTCAGTTTCTATTTATGTAAAACCTGAAGATATGAAAGCATACTATGTTATCGATGGCATCATCGGTGATGTTGCTTTATAGGATTTAATTAAGAATCCATAAAAAATAGTTCCAAATGATATTGTTACATACAAAACAAATATCTTTGGAACTATTTTTTTGCAATTATTTTTTTAAAATTATTCTTTTTTTGTACCAGCTCATCTATAGTGGTACGTCTTCTATTCTTTGACGTTTTCTACAAAGTCATTTAATTTCTTTGCTAAAGCGTCTGCATCTAGTCCATGTACCAAACATGCTTCCTCTAAAGATTCTCCCTGAGCAGATGGACAGCCCACACAATGCATTCCCTCACTTAATAGAATTGGTATACATCCCATGTGAATGTCAATTATATCTGAAATAATCATATCTTTTGTTATTCTAGCCATTGAAATCCTCCATTACATCTTTTCAGGTTCAGGATAATCCTGACCGAAAGTTTCAACTGTAACTTTTTTCATTTTCTGTTCTTCTAAAGGCTTATCCATATAATCTGTTGCAACTGCTGCAATCTTATCAATAATATCTTCACCTTCTACAACTTTTCCAAAAGCTGCATACTGACCATCAAGATGTGGTGATGTTTCATGCATAATAAAGAACTGTGACCCTGCTGAATTTGGTTCCATTGTTCTTGCCATTGAAAGAACACCCTTTGTATGCTTTAAGTCATTTGCAAAACCATTATATGAAAATTCACCCTTAATAGAATATCCAGGTCCACCTACGCCTGTTCCCTGTGGATCTCCACCCTGAATCATAAAACCTCTGATTACTCTGTGGAAAATTACTCCATCATAAAAACCTTTGTTTACTAAGCTTATAAAGTTATTTACTGTATTTGGAGCGATTTCAGGATATAATTCAGCCTTCATTACGTCTCCGTTTTCCATTTCGATTGTTACTATTGGATTCTGTGCCATTTTTCTCGTTCCTTTCTATTAAAATATTCTAAGTGCCAGACTTTATATTGCCCTGACAACCATTTTCTTATTTTGTCCAAAATTAAATTTCGGATTTCTAAATATTCTAACACATTTATTTTCACAGTACAACTTGCCTCTTTTCCAATATGAAACTTGCCTCTTTTTCAATATAAAACGCGTCTTTTATTCTTAATAATGTAGCGCTTTTATGTACCGGCATAATTTACTTTTTCTTACATTGTATCGGTGCATATAGTAGCAAAAGATACATTCTTTTTTGTAGAGACGCACTTACTCAATAACTGTTTACATTTCGTGCAGAAATTCAGCTATAGGAACACGTATTTTACGTTGAAACAATTTTAGTTTTCTTTTTTACACCTTGTTCATAATTTCTTTACATCGAAAACACTCTTTTTTCACGTTTTCAAATTATTATATAAACATAAACAAAAGTTGCTATACATTTTGTTTATGTTTTTTCATAATTTTTTTGGATCGGATTTATCCGATTCCCTCCCTTTTTTATTATTAGAATATATTTGCGGAAAGGATGCAGAGATGCATCCTTTTTGCTGTCTAAAAAAAGACCACAGATTTGTTTTCAATTAATCTTCAAATGAACTCGCTCGCAAATGTTAGATTGTTATATCTAACTTCTTGTGAAAAATTCATTTCCAACAAATCTGTGATCTTTTACTTACGCCATATATTGTCTGCAAATAATATATGCCATGTATAAACAATAAATAAAGATTAGTAATATACCTTCTTTTCTTTCAATCTTCTTACTTGTAATTGCCACTACATAAACTATCACTGCCACAAGTAGTGCTACAACCGCATCAATCGCATTATTTAAAGTAACTGTTACAGGTGATATTGTAGCCGAAACGCCTAACACCAATAAAATGTTTGATATGTTAGAGCCAACTACATTTCCCACTGCCAAATCTGCTTCTCCTTTTTTAGCAGCAACGGCTGATGTAACAAGTTCAGGTAAAGATGTTCCCATTGCTACTACTGTAAGACCTACTAATGTTTCGCTCATACCTACCGCCAATGCAAGACTTTTGGCACAATCTACAACTACCTCTCCACCTACAACAATTGCTACTATACCACCAAGAATAAACCAAACACATTTGGACTTAGACATTAGAATATCTCCATCATCGCCCTGTGTTCTCTCTCTTAAAGCATAAGAAATTGTCCATGCAATAAAACCTACAAACAGTAACAACAATAATATGCCGTCTATTCGTCCAACAGACCCTACTGTAGCATTTCCGTTTGAAAATTTAAGCAAATTCACATTTCCGATTATATCTCCAAACCACAATGCATCTCCTAATAAAAATATCAATATAAGGGAAATTATGGCTAAAAATGGGAACTCTCTCTTCAATATAGACTGTTTCACCTTAATGCTTGCAAAAAGAGCTGTTACACCCAAAACCATTAAAAGGTTAAATGTATTTGAACCGTCAACATTACTTACTGCAATAGCATTAGAGCCTTTTGCTGAAGCAAATGAACTTACGGCAAGTTCAGGTAGCGATGTTCCCACCGCAACAATTGTAAGTCCCACTACAATTGATGGAACTTTCAATCTTCTGGCAACTGCCACGCTTCCATCTACGAAAAAATCAGCCCCTTTAATAAGGAATAAAAATCCTACTAATAACAATAGAATATCCAATATTACTTTCATCTTTAATTTTCTCTCCTTAATCCCACTTTTAATATTGCAGGCTTTTACTTATTATCTTTTTACGAATAAATACTATTCTATACAATTATGCAAAACAACGCAAGAAAAATGTAGTACGGGACATTTCTTGTTAAACAAAAAGAATGTCGCTTGCGGCATTCTACGCGCCTAGCGCGTGTTACTTTAGCAACATTTTTCATTTTGTGCTAGTGTGCATCCATAGCGGAACGTTTTTACGTAATAAGAAATTCTGAAAGAATTTCTTATTACATAAAAAGAGCTTGCGATAAAAATCGCAAACTCCTTTTGAGGTTTTATTATAAATAGTAATTATAATTCAAATACTAAATCACCGTATGTAGGCATTGGCCATTCTTCTTTTGGCATAACTACTTCAAGTTCATCAGCCGGTTTTCTAAGTTCAGCCATTGCTTCCATAACTTTATCTTTGTAAGCAACTGCAACTGCCTGTGCATCTCCTGCGTTTGCAGCTTTTTCTGTTACTTCTGACAAGTTCTTAACTGCCTTCTTCATTTCAGCTAATTTTGCTGTAGCATCTGCTAACATTTCTGCCTGAATTGTTGCATCTACACCAGCTTCTTTTACTGCTAAAACAGTATCTGCAAGTTCTTTTGTATATTTAACTGTTGCAGGAATAATTAACTTGTTAGCCATATCTACCATTGTTAATGCTTCAATATTTCTAACACCTGCATACTGTTCAAATAAGATTTCCTTTCTTGCTGCTAATTCAGCCTTAGAAAGAATACCAAACTTACCATACATTTCAATTGTTGTATCATCTAATAATGCAGGTATTGCATCAATAATAGATTTGCAGTTTGGAAGACCTCTCTTTTCAGCTTCAACCGGCCATTCTTCTGAATATCCGTTTCCGTTGAAGATAATTCTCTGATGTTCTCTCATTAACTTAGCTGTGTATTCTGTAACTGCTGTTTCGAAATCATCGGCCTTGCTTAACACTTCAACAGCCTTTTCAAACTGTTCAGCCATCATTGCGTTAAGAACTGTATTTACATCACCAATTGAGTTTGATGAAGCAACCATTCTAAATTCAAATCTGTTACCTGTAAATGCGAATGGTGATGTTCTGTTTCTATCTGTAGGATCCTTCTCAAGTTTTGGAAGTTTCTTAATACCAAAATCAATTTCTCCTGATGAAAGACTTGATGTAGCTTCACCATTTTTAATAATCTGATCTACAACGTCTCCAACCTGATCTCCTAAGTACATTGAGATAATTGCAGGTGGTGCTTCATTAGCTCCTAATCTGTGGTCATTACCTGTATTTGAAGCTGCTAATCTTAAAAGAACTGCATGTGTGTCAACAGCTGCCATTGTACAAGCTAATACTAACTGGAATAATGAGTTATTTTCAGGTTTTTTTCCAGGTTTAAATAAGTTAATTCCATCATCAGTTGTAAGTGACCAGTTGTTGTGCTTACCTGAACCGTTGATTCCATCAAATGGTTTTTCATGAAGTAAGCAAATTAAACCATGCTGTCTTGCTGTTTTCTTTAAAATATCCATTACTAAAAGGTTGTTATCTAAAGCAACATTTGAAATTGAAAAGATTGGGGCAATTTCAAACTGTCCTGGAGCAACCTCGCAATGTTCTGTTTTTGCTGTGATTCCTAACTTCCATAATTTCGCATCTATGTCTTCCATGAATGCTTTTACTCTTGGAGGAATTGCGCCAAAATACTGGTCGTCCATTTCCTGTCCCTTAGGAGCAGGTGCTCCAAATAATGTACGTCCTGAGTAAATTAAGTCAGGTCTCTTCAAATATTTTTCCTTATCCACAAGGAAGTATTCCTGTTCAGGTCCAACATATGAGTAAATTCTCTTTGTGTTTTCATTTCCAAATAATCTCATAAGTCTTACACCTTGCTTACTTACTGCATGCATTGCCTTAAGAAGTGGTGTCTTTGTGTCAAGTGATTCACCTGTATATGAGCAAAAAGCTGTCGGTATACAAAGTGTATCTTCTTTAATGTAAACAGGAGATGTAATGTCCCATGCTGTATATCCTCTTGCTCCACATGTTTCTCTAAGTCCACCTGAAGGGAATGAAGAAGCATCAGGTTCTCCCATTAATAATTCTTTTCCTGTAAATGTATTTTCAATTTTTCCATCAACTGGTACTGATGCAAATGAATCATGTTTTTCAGCTCCTACTGAAATAACATATGGTTGAAATACATGTGTATAGTGTGTAGCACCTTTTTCCAATGCCCATTCTTTCATAGCCTGAGCAACAACATCTGCCAAATCTTCTGTTATTTCTCCACCTTCATGCATAAGAGTTTTAACTCTCTCAAAATCACTTTTAGGTAAGCGAACTTTCATAACTGAGTCGTCAAATACGTTTTCTCCAAATACTTTTTCAATATTAACTCCCATAGTTTTCTGTTCCTTTCTCTACTAACATATTTCTTCCGCTATTTTAATTTACCCAAAAGAAAAAGGCACTTCTCCAAATATTCATTTTGAAGAACGCCCTTGTCCTTAATCTCATTCAGCGGTGAGGTCTCCCTCATTCGCAGACTAATTTACATCATATCTTTATAAAAATCAATAGCATCAAGGTATTTATCTAATTATTTAAACCTTTTTCTTAATTAAATTAAGTTTACCCCTTATTTTTACATATTTTTACAACTTTTGCTAATCTACTACCTCTTCTCCTCTATACATACAAACAATCTGTCTGTTGCCATAATCGTCTACACAGGTAGAGCACATTATAATCTTATCATCCACTCCCGGAATGCCATAATCAAATTTCTGACTGCTTTTTCCAGCTACTAAATTAATCCATTTTTGGAAGGCAACATCATCATCAAAGCCGTATTTATAAACATCTTCATTGTTATCTTTTGCAGTAAATGTTGAAAAAACATAATATAGATAATGTTTATAGCCAACGTATATGTCAAATATCTGGTGTGCCTTAGCAAACTTGCTCTCTCTAAAACTCATTAGTCCTTTAAACATTGAGCCGTCAAGCATGTTATGGCCGTACAAAATACACATTTTGCCATCAAGACCTGCCGTTCTATAGTCAATGAATATGGCACCGGCGCCATTTGATATTTTGTCTGAACCTTTTTTTAAATAAAAGTCATTATCACTATGTTCTACTATTGGATACTGTATTCTTGTTCCATCTAATTTAATGTAACCTCTTGCTTCATCGTTGTACTGCAACATTGCTTTGTAATTCCAAACCCATGTTGTAAGAGATGAAGAATATTCACTTTTATTTTTCTTTGTTTTAGTTTTCTTATTTTCAGTCTTCTGTGTGAACATTTTGTTTATTTCTGCATACTTTGCCTCATCCTCTTTGTAATTCAAATAAGAATCCGTAAGGCTGTATGATGCATAAATAAGCACTGCTGCCGCACACACTAAAGCAACATACCTGATAATGTTATAAGCTCGATTTGAAATTTTCAGTTTTTTGCCTGTCTTCTTTCTTTCAGTTATATCTTCGACATTTTTCTTATTAGTATTATTTGTTGTTTCATTCATATCTTCAATATTTTTCTTATCAGTATTATTTGTTGTTTCATTCATGTCTTCAATGTTTTTCTTATCAGCATTATTCTGTTGTTTTTTATTTAATTCATCTTTTTTCTTATCTCGATTTTCCACAGTTTTGTCTTCCTTCTAAATATACTTATTTAAGTATAAAATTATTAGCATAAAAAGGCAAGTATATCCATAGTGGAACGTTTTTTCTGTAATAGGAAATTCTTTCAGAATTTCCTATTACAGAAAAAAACAACCGGGATGTAACATCCCAGTTGTTTTTTAATAAAATATGTTATTTTATATTAATTATTCAGCTTTTCCTACTGAACCGAAAAGTTCCATCTTTTCTTTTACAGTTGCCTTAATAGCTTCTGCACCTGGAGCAAGAAGTTTTCTAGGATCGAATCCCTTTCCTTCTAAGTCTTTTCCAGCTTCAATATATTTTCTTGTTGCATCAGCAAATGATAACTGACATTCTGTGTTTACGTTAATCTTTGATACTCCAAGATCAATAGCCTTCTTAATCATATCTTCAGGGATACCTGTACCACCATGAAGAACTAATGGCATAACTCCTGTCTTAGCCTGAATAGCATCAAGAGTTTCAAAGCTAAGTCCTTCCCAGTTGTCTGGGTATTTTCCATGGATGTTACCAATACCTGCTGCAAGCATATCAACACCAAGGTCTGCTACTGCTTTACATTCATCAGGATCTGCACATTCGCCTCTACCGATAACTCCGTCTTCTTCACCACCAATTGAACCAACTTCAGCTTCAATTGACATATCCATGTTATGAGCTACTGATACTAATTCCTTAGTCTTTGCAATGTTTTCTTCGATTGGATAATGTGAACCATCAAACATAATTGATGTAAATCCAGCCTTAATACACTTGTAGCATCCTTCGTATGAACCATGGTCTAAGTGAAGAGCTACAGGAACTGTAATTCCTAATTCTTCATCCATAGCCTTAACCATAGCTGCAACTGTCTTAAATCCAGTCATGTACTTTCCAGCGCCTTCAGACACTCCTAAAATAACAGGGCTCTTTAATTCTTCTGCTGTTAAAAGAATTGACTTTGTCCATTCAAGGTTGTTGATGTTGAACTGTCCAACAGCATAGTGTCCTGCTTTTGCTTTTTCTAACATTTCTTTAGCTGATACTAACATAATGTACCTCCATATAATCTTATACTTTATTGTTAAATTTTAAACAACTAATTTTAGTATACCCCATTTTATCCTAATTGCCAACATTATTTTGCACTATTTTTGCACTATGTTACTTGTCGTTCATATTAGGGAACAAATGCGATATGTCCAAATAATCAGGGATTCCTCTCTGATATTTTACAACAGGTTCTCCTAAAATAAGAGGATATGCGTAATCTATAAATTCCTGAGTTACATCATTGCCTCTAGCGTTAATCCATTCTCTAGGCACATGTTTTACAAGACCTGCAACATTCTGTACAGGTGTGTCAGACATTGTAACACAATATGGATCGTTTGCCTTTCTAATGGCTGTAACCATAACACCTGTTTTTCCTTCTATGGAAATATTAATAGCATGTCTTCCTAATCTGAAAGCTTCTCCTATATCAGTAATAGATGACATATGGGCGGCGCTTCTTTGAAGAATGTTAATTTCAACAGAACGCACCTTAACCTGTATATTCTGCTTAATAATATATTCCAAACACTTGCCTGTACCACTAAGCTGGCTGTGACCAAATGTATCTTCCACTGCTGTTGTAGCACTAACGTACTTGCCATTTGCATCTTTTATACCTTCAGATACAGCAATTACAACGTTATTGTATTTCTCCATTGCAGCCTTAACGTCTTCAATAAATTCTTCTTCCACAAAAGGAACTTCCGGAAGATAAATTAAGTGTGGTGCAAAATTATATTTGTTTCTGGCTAATACTGATGCGCCTGTAAGCCAACCAGCGTCACGTCCCATAATTTCTACAATTGTAACACTTTTAATTGGGTAAATTGAAGTGTCATGACCTATTTCTAATAATGTAGATGCTACATATTTAGCGGCTGAACCGTACCCTGGCGTATGGTCTGTAACACACAAGTCATTATCAATTGTCTTTGGAATTCCAATAATTTTAATATTGTTTCCAATTGTCTTTGCATACTGACTTAATTTGTCTACAGTATCCATTGAATCATTACCACCAATATAGAAAAATGCATCTATTTCATATTCCTTAAATTTCTTAAAAATATATGCGTATGGTGCATCATCTTCCTCATAATGTGGGAGCTGATATCTACATGAACCTAGGTACATAGAAGGTGATTTCTTAAGTAATTCTATGAACATAGGTGTTTCCTCAACTTTTTTAGTCAAATCCATAAGTCGTCCATTTAGTAACCCCTGAACTCCATTAAGAGAGCCATATACTGTTTTAAACTCTTTGCTGTCAATTGCACCCTGTATAACACCGGCAAGGCTGGCATTAATAGCTACTGTTGGGCCACCTGACTGAGCAACTAAACAATTTCTCATTTGATTTCCTCCGATAAATTAATTCCATATAAGTATACCCCAGTTTTCACCAAAAACCAACATCAATATTTAGAACAACAGTCAAAAAATTGCATACCTTATTATTGTAAAATAAAAAAAGGATGTAAATAATGAATTGTACAATGAATAGAAACTGCAATTGCAGTGGCAATACTATGTCCGGTTGCGGTCGCTCATGCAACATGTCCGGTGGTAATCGTCCTAATAACATGTCGGGTTTTGGTTGTTCTAATAATGCTACGCAAGGTTGTGGATATTCCAATAATACTACGCAAAGCTGTGGTCCCTCAGGTAATATTTGTGGTTGTAAAAAAGCCGGCGGTTGTGGCTGTATGAAAACTGACGGTTGCGATATAGGCACAGAGCATGTGGACCATATGGCTCCCGGTATGTGTTATGTTCCATGGCAGAAATGGGAAGACATTTATTCTCCAGAAGAAGGATTTGCCAGAGGCACAATATTTGCTCAACTTGACAAGTCATATATAGGAAGGAAGTGTAAATAATGAAATGCGATAAAAAATCATTAATGAAAATTATTACTCAAACCAGTTTTGCACTTGACGACACAAGACTGTTTTTAGACACACATCCCAACTGTCAGGAGGCTATCATGTTTTATAACAAGGTGCAAAAAACAAGGGAGAGTGCATGGCGAGAATATGTTGATAACTTTGGTCCGCTTACTTTTTACGAAGTAAATGATGAAGATTACTGGCAATGGAATAAAGGCGATATGCCTTGGGAAGGAGGTAGTTGCTAATGTATGTATATGAAAAAAGACTGCAATGCCCTGTTAATATAAAAATAAGAAATCCTCAAACTGCCCAGTTCATACTCAGCCAGTATGGTGGTCCTGACGGTGAGGCTAGCGCAGCGTTCAGATATATGTCTCAGAAATTCACTTTTAAAAATCCTAGAGTTGCAGGACTTTTAAATGATATAGCATGTGAAGAACTTTCACACCTTGAAATAGTGGGAACTATCGTTCACCAGCTTGTTAAGGACTTACCTTGCGATGAAGTTGACACAGCCGGATTTGAAAAATACTACGTGGATCATACTCTTGGCGTATGGCCTCAATCTGCCGGTGGTGTGCCTTTCACAGCTACTGAATTCCAGTCATCAGGAGATCCTATTGCTGACTTAGTAGAGGATATGGCTGCCGAGCAGAAAGCAAGAAAAACATACGATAACATTTTATCTTTGGTAAAAGATTGCGAAGTTGCTGATCCAATTAAATTTTTAAGAAAAAGAGAAATCGTTCATTTCCAAAGATT
Organism: Eubacterium sp. Marseille-QA0814; assembly: GCF_965119675.1. Lineage (NCBI taxonomy): Bacteria > Bacillati > Bacillota > Clostridia > Eubacteriales > Eubacteriaceae > Eubacterium > Eubacterium sp. Marseille-QA0814. Next base: position 1,610,454 of record NZ_CBCPMG010000001.1, read on the forward strand.
TGGTGAAGCTCTCAGAATGGTTACTGAAGAAATGGATAAAAAGAATTTCTACGCAGTTAATCCTAGCAGTTGTATAAAAAGATAAGCTATAAATTAATTTTTAAACTATAAACTGCATAAAAAGATAAGTAGTAAATTAACTTTCAAAGTCATAAGATGTATAAATATAACGGTACAATCTAGTTTAAGTTCATATTATATGAACTATAACGGTTCTAAGTTTTGCGTTTCAGTAAAGCTTAGAGCCTTTTTTTATTGCACAAAAAAACCACATGAACTTAATCATGTGGTTTAAAACTGGCCCACAAGGATTCGAACCTTGAAAATGCTGGAGTCAGAGTCCAGTGCCTTACCATTTGGCGATGGGCCAATGTCTCGCGACAGAGAATATATTATCACAATGTCGGAAACAATGCAAGCACTTTTTTTATTTTTTTTCTTGTCCTGCTAAATAATTTGCAAATTGCTGTGCTGTTCTACCTGAAATTCCACCATGGCTAAGTTCCCACTTGTTTGCTTCTGCCTTGATTTCATCATCAGAGAGCTCAACGCCTAAACGTCTACACAACTGAATTGCAATTTCAAAATATTCTTTTTGACTTGGTTTGGAATAATTAATTGTCACACCAAATCTGTTAACCAATGATAATTTTTCTTCCATTGTATCTGATTTGTGTATACCATTATCAACCTGAACATCGCTTCTGTCGTTCCATGTTTCTTTTATTAAATGGCGTCTGTTTGATGTAGCATATATTAAAATATTTTCAGGTTTTGTTTCCACGCCACCTTCAATAACAGCCTTTAGGAACTTATATTCAATTTCGAATTCTTCAAATGATAAATCATCCATGTAAATAATAAACTTGTAGTTTCTGTTTTTTATTGCTGCTATTACATTAGATAAGTCCTTAAACTGATGCTTATATATTTCAATCATTCTAAGGCCTTTGTCATAATACTGGTTGACAATAGCCTTAATACTTGTTGACTTACCTGTACCGCTGTCACCAAATAGAAGGCAGTTATTTGCCTTTCTCCCTTCCACAAAAGCTTCTGTGTTATCAACAAGCTTTTTCTTTTGAATTTCATAGCCAACTAAATCATCCAGCATTACCTTATCCATATTATTAATTGCATGGAATTTGAAAGGAACTGTATCCGTTATTCTGAATGCCTTATTCAAGCCAAACATTCCAACACCATAATCCTTATAGAAATTTGTAACATGCTCAAAAAATTCTTTTTCATCTTTTGACTGTTCAAGCTTCTTACTTAATGTTCTTACTTTTTCGCTTACATTTTTGTTATACATTAATTCAGGTTTTCCAATTGCCTTATAATTTGATAACTGTTTAAAACAATCAATTCCTAAATCTTCTTCCATCGATGCAAAATCATAGTCGAATAAAGCTTTAAACTGCTTAAAATCATTTTCAGCAAAATGATTTACACTTCCATTATTTGCACCAATTTTTTCACAAGTTAAGCTAAAAGGATTTTCATCTGTTATTAACAAATATGTAAGATAATTGTGCCATAAATTATCATCAAAGCCATAATCTGTTGACACTTCTAAAATTCTTTTAACCTGACAATATAATTCGGTGATAATTTCATCTTTCTTATAATCTGTTTCCTTATATTTTCTTATAATATCACTCAATTTCATTAAAATTGAATCTTTATCCATATCACCATATATAATTAATTTTGATACAATATTATACATTTCTTCGCCTCATTCTTTTCTATTGATTTAGATATACTTCTCTCTATTATTTATACAAAATGCATATGTGCATATTAATTTTTCTGCCCATAAATGCATATATATATATCCGTTTATAAATTTGTGCATTTAAAGTAATAGAGGTCAGCATACGCCGACCTCTTTACACTAATACGCATCTTCGCAAATACGTACATATTAAACTGCTATTTATAGACTTCCGTGGAATGTTCTACTAATAACATCATCCTGCTGTTCTTTTGTTAACTTAATGAAGTTTACAGCATATCCTGATACACGGATTGTAAGCTGAGGATATTTTTCTGGATGTTTCTGAGCATCTAATAATGTATCTCTGTTTAATACATTAACGTTAAGATGATATCCTCCTTCTTCTGCATATCCGTCTATTAAAGAAACTAAATTATCAACCTGTTTTGCACTTGCTGCCATTTCAATTACCTCCTATTTCTCTTTTTCTAATAGTTTAATTCTGGATTCTTTGAATCCTTCAAGCACTATTTTCTTTGCAGCCATTGCCATCTCTTTTGTGGCTGGCTCTATATTTTCCAATGGATATTCAATGCCTAGTTCCTTGTACTTTTTCTTTGCCATATCATGGTAAGGCAAAATATCTAATGCTTTTACCATCTTTAACTGACCAATAAAAAGTCCAAGTTCATATAAATATTTCTTATTAATAGTTATATGTGGAACTACAACATGTCTTATCCAAATCTTTATACCTTTTTTATCTAAGTAACGGGCAAAGGCTAAAATATTATCATTTGGCTGTTTACATAATTTCTTATGTTCTTCCGGATCAATATGTTTGATGTCCAGCATAACCAAATCCGTTACCGCCAGTAGTCTGTCTACCTTTTTCAGATATTCCGGATCGTCAGGTTTAAAAGTTACACCTGACGTATCCAGACAGGTATTAATTCCTCTTCGGTGTGATTCTTCGAACAGTTCTGTTAAGAAGTCTATCTGTACCATTGGTTCTCCACCTGTTGCAGTAATTCCACCGGTTTTATAAAAAGGACGTTTCTTCTCATACTGTTCAAGAATTTCATCTACTGTCATCTCTGTCCCACCAGCCATTGACCATGTGTCAGGGTTATGACAGTATGCACATCTCATAGGACATCCCTTAAAGAAAACTACAAATCTTACTCCTGGTCCATCTACTGTTCCACAACTTTCAATTGAATGAATTATTCCTGTTGTCATTCTGAATTTCCTCTATTTATAATAATTACTGCTGTAATTTGATAAGATCATCAATGTCTAATCCTAAATCATCAGCATCTAAATCACCTGTAAATACCTGGCAATCCTTACCAAGAGCATCTGGAACTACTGTAAATGTATCTGAGATACCATCTCTAGCGTTTTCAAATGGAATCTTAGCAACTGATGCAAGTGATGATACAGCACCGTGTGTATCTCTACCATGAAGTGGGTTAGCACCTGGTGCGAATGGCTGTCCAGCCTTTCTTCCGTCAGGTGTGTTACCTGTATTCTTACCATATGTTACGTTTGATGTAATAGTAAGAATTGACTGTGTAGGAACACTGTCTCTGTATGTGTAGTTCTGTCTTAAGTAACCCATGAACTTGTCAACGATCATTACTGCAAGACTATCTACTCTATCATCATCGTTACCATATTTAGGGAAATCTCCCTCTACTTCGTAATCTACTACAAGACCATCTTCGTCTCTGATAGCCTTAACCTTAGCATACTTAATAGCTGAAAGTGAGTCAGCTACTACTGAAAGTCCTGCAACACCTGTTGCGAACCATCTCTTAACGTGAGCATCATGTAATGCTAACTGAATTCTTTCGTATGAATATTTATCATGCATGTAGTGGATAATGTTAAGAGCGTTTACATATACTCCTGCTAACCACTTCATCATGTCTTCATATCTATCCATTACTTCATCATAATCAAGATATTCTGCTGTAATTGGTCTGTACTTTGGTCCTACCTGTACTTTTGTCTTTTCATCAACACCACCATTGATAGCGTATAATAAACATTTAGCAAGGTTTGCTCTAGCTCCGAAGAACTGCATTTCTTTACCAATTCTCATTGGAGATACACAACAAGCGATACCATAGTCATCACCATTGTACTGTCTCATTAAGTCATCGTTTTCGTACTGAATTGATGAGTAATCAATAGAAATCTTAGCACAGTACTTCTTGAATTCTTCTGGAAGTCTTGTTGACCATAAAACTGTTAAGTTTGGTTCTGGAGCTGCACCTAAGTTTTCTAATGTATGAAGATATCTGAATGATGTCTTTGTTACCATGTGACGTCCGTCAATACCTACACCACCGATTGATTCTGTAACCCAAACTGGATCACCAGCGAAGATTGAGTTGTATTCTGGAGTTCTTGCGAACTTAACGCATCTTAACTTCATAATGAAGTGATCGATGAATTCCTGAATCTGTTCTTCTGTAAATGTTCCGTTTGCTAAATCTCTCTGAGCGTAGCAGTCGATGAATGTTGATGTACGTCCAAGTGACATAGCTGCACCATTCTGTTCCTTAACTGCTGCTAAGTATCCAAGGTATAACCACTGAATAGCTTCCTGTACGTTCTGAGCTGGTCTTGAAATATCAAATCCGTAAATCTTACCTAATTCTTTTAATTCCTTAAGAGCTCTAATCTGTTCTGAATATTCTTCTCTATCACGGACAACGTCAGGTCTCATTTCTGTTGGTGTAGAAGCCTTCTGTGCTTCCTTGTCAACGATAAGTGTATCAACACCATATAAAGCAACTCTTCTGTAGTCACCGATGATACGTCCACGTCCGTAAGCATCAGGAAGACCTGTTACGATATGGTTTGTTCTACATGTTCTGATTTCTGGTGTGTAAGCATCGAATACACCAGCGTTATGTGTTTTTCTATAATTTGTATAAAAGTCTACAACTTCAGGATCTACTTCATATCCGTTGTCGCTACAAGCCTTCATAGCCATACGGATACCACCGTTTACCTGTAAGCTTCTCTTGAAAGGCTTATCAGTCTGGAAACCAACGATAGTTTCTTTGTCTTTATCTAAATATCCTGCACCATGTGATGTGATTGTTGATACAACCTTTGTATCCATATCAAGAACACCACCAGCTGCTCTTTCTTTCTTCTGAAGATCAAGTACCTGATTCCATAAATCTGTTGTGTTCTGTGTTGGTCCTGCTAAGAAGCTGGCATCACCATCATATGGTTCGTAGTTCTTCTGGATAAAATCTCTGACGTTGATTTCTTTTTCCCAAGCGCCGTTTTTGAATCCTTTCCATTCTTCTCTCATCTCTTTTTTTCCTCCTAAAAATAAATGTAAAGCTTAATAATTTATTTAGTGAATGACTAACGAAACGTAAGTAAATCTTCTACGGTCTTTCTCTTTGGAGCAACCGGTTCTTCAGCAGGGTAACCTACAGCAACTAAAGCCATAAGTTTCTGTCCTTCTGGAACTTCTAAGATTTCTTCTGCCTTGTTAATGTCATACAAGCCCATTATAACTGTTCCAAGACCTTTCTCATGAGCTGCCAAACACAATGTCTGTGTGGCAATTCCATTATCAAATGCCTGCCAGTTATCTTCACGAACAGTAGAATAACTACCGTCTCTTTCAAAACCTGAACGCTTATCAACAATTGTAGTTGCAATTATTGCAGGTGCCGCATTAATATTCTTCTGATTAAAAGGATAATCCTTGCAGCCTTCCTCTGCCAATCTGGCTTTGACTTTAGGGTCCGTTATGGCAATATAACGGGTAGTCTGTGTGTTTTTCCAAGATGGAGCAAATGAAGCAGTTTGTACTATATCTTCAAGAACATCTTTTGTAACTTCCTGTTCCTTAAACTGTCTAATGCTTCTTCTTGTTTTTATGCATGTAATAGTATCCATAAGTTCACCTCCATTATATTCTAGTTAGTATAACGTGATAACTTAATGACTTGTGCGTCGAATAAACGCAATAACACACATAAAACGTCATTTTCACTAACTGTGAATAATATAACACTTTATAAATGGTTTTGCAATCATAAAACGATGAATATTTTGTTAATGCAAATTTCTTTTTTTCACTATGTAAATAGTGCAAAATACTTCAATAAGTGTTAGTATTTCTGCATATGCTTACTTTACAATTTTAATTATAAATATTTTATTTTTTATTTCTGTTGCAATTGCAACTTTTTTATTTTTTTGTTATATTTTTTCTATATAAATTTTGTAAGATTATACATAATTATTTAGAATAATTATTCACGTTAATGTATTTTTATGAGGTGATTTATGGAAAAAAGTAAACTTTTTTATAATATAAGCGAAGAATCTCAGACTTCAATGATGCATTGTTTTCATTCAACCACGAAAAAGTATTCTAACGGCGAGATTATTTCCTTTTTTGACAGCGATAATAAAGGCATTGGTATAGTTGAAAGTGGTTCAGCATGCGTAGTCGACATTCTTCCTAACGGTTCCAGAACAATTTTAGAGAATTTAAATGAAGGGGATATTTTTGGCGGACTTTTTTATTTTCATGTTCCCAAAGACACTATTACTGTTGAAGCCACTGATTCATGTTTAATCAGATACATTGATTACGAACATTTAATAAAACGTTGTGAAAAAGCCTGTGCACACCACAGCCAACTGGTAAGTAATGTTTTGTTAATGATTCAGGACAAGACCAAGCAAATATGTGAGCATTTGGAAGTTCTCAGCCAACGTTCCATTAGAGAACGTATTCTATGCTATTTTGAAATCCTGGCAAGACAAAATAATTCCAAAACTTTTGAATTACCTTTTACCAAAAGTGATATGGCAGACTACTTGTCCGTAGACCGAAGTGCCATGAGCAGAGAATTACAGAAAATGCGAAAAGATAAGCTTATAGAAGTTTCAAAAAGAAAGATTACATTATTATAGAAAGTTTTTGTATAAGCATTCAATTGTGTATCCCTAGGGAAACATTTCTTATTAAATAGAGAAAAGATTCTACATGTTCTAATTTAATCAAATTATATCAGCATTAGATTTTTCATTCTAATTTCCTGATACATTTTATAAATTTAAGAACTAAGTAGAATCTTTTCTTTATTATTAGTACGTCTTCAACTTACTTTTTAAATATTTAATTTTATCAGCATGTCTTCAACTTACTTTTTAAATATTTAATTTTATCAGCATGTCTTAACTTACTTTTTATATACTTGATTTTTATCAGTTTGTCCTCAGCTTAACTTTGTATATTTTTATCAGTATATGTTAAGCTTAACTCTTTGTTTTTCGATTTTATTTTAAATCAATTGACTTAACTTCATCTTTTTCAGGGAATATTGCATTAAGTATAATTCCTACTAAAGCTGCAACTGCTAAACCTGAAAGGCTGATTGTTACACCATCGACTGTAAATGTTGCTGCACCTGCGTCACTAAAGTTAATTCCTAAAGCACATACAAATATTATTGCCGAAACAATTACGTTTCTTGACTTCTGGAAATCAACTCCGGCTTCAACTACGTTTCTTACACCGATTGCTGCAATCATTCCGTAAAGGATAAATGAAATACCACCAACAATTCCCATTGGCATAGCATTGATTACTGCTGCGAACTTAGGGCAGAATGAAAATACAATTGCAATATATGCTGCAATTCTTACAACTCTTGGATCGTATACTTTTGATAAAGCAAGAACACCTGTGTTTTCTCCGTATGTTGTATTTGCAGGTCCACCGAATAATGATGATAATGATGTTGCAAGTCCGTCACCGATTAAAGTTCTGTGAAGTCCCGGATCATTGATATAATCTTTTCCAACTGTTGCTCCGATAGCACAAATATCACCAATATGTTCCATCATTGTTGCAATGGCAATTGGAATCATTGTTGTTAATGCTGTTGTGATTTTTGCTGTGTCAGCATAATCTACACCACCAAAAATTGTCTGGCTCCAGTCAATAGGGAAACCTATCCAAGCTGCTTTTGCAATATAGTCTGTGTCAATTGGGGTAATCCAGCTAACACCAAATCCGTTACCGAAAATCAAAGCGATTAAATATGCTCCAACTACTCCTAATAAAATAGGAATAATCTTTGTCATTCCTTTTCCCCAAATATTGAAGAAAATTACAATTGCTAATGCAATAATAGCAAGTGGCCAACATGTTACACAGTTATTTAGTGCTGATGGTGCTAAGCAAAGACCAATTGCAATAATAATAGGTCCTGTTACAACAGGTGGGAATAATTTCATAACTTTCGAAACACCTATTAACTTAATACATAATGCAAGCACTAAATACAGCAAGCCTGCAAAAACTACACCTAAACATGCGTATGGTAACATTTCTAAATTTGCAGAACCATCTTTTGCCATAGGTGCTACTGTTGCATATCCGCCTAAGAATGCAAATGATGAGCCTAAAAATGCAGGAACTTTAAATTTTGTTAATAAATGAAATAATAAAGTTCCAAGACCTGCCATTAAAAGTGTTGTTTGAACATTAAGTCCTGTTAAAAGTGGTACTGTTACTGTTGCCCCAAACATGGCAAACATATGCTGAAAACCAAGAACGCCCATTTTGCCATAACCTAATTTTCTTGCATCATATACCGGCTCCCTACCGACATTGATTTTTTCTTTTGACATTGTCAAAATCCTCCCTTATACATTTTGTCATTGGTCATATTCCGTTTCCGTCCTAAAATACCTTAAACGGTTCAATTCTATCAAAATACAATTACTATTTCAATATAATAATTTAAGGATTTAATCTTATATAATTAGGATTTAATCTTATATAATTAGAATTTAATTTTATAATAACAATTTAGATTTAAGCTTACTAGGGATGCTCTTTTTGATTTTTCTTTTATTTTGCTTTTACTTCCAATGTAAATGATGAAGATGTCCTTCCATCTGCATTCCTGCAAAATTATTTTGTCTTAAACTTTCGTATAAAACAATTGCCACTGAATTTGCCAGATTCAAAGAACGAATTTCAGGATTCATTGGGATTCTGATGCACTGTTCTTTGTTGTCTACCAAAATTTCTTCAGGAATTCCTGCACTTTCTTTTCCAAACATAATGTAATCATCCGGGCCAAATTCCACATCTGAATATCTTTTTGGTGCTTTTGTAGTTGCATACCAGATTTTTGCATTTGGATTCTGCTCTACAAAATCGTTGTAGCAATCATAAATTGTAACATCCAAATCGTCCCAATAATCCATGCCTGCTCTTTTTAATGATTTCTCGTTAATTCTGAACCCCATTGGTTCTATAAGATGCAACTTTGTGCCTGTGGCACAACATGTTCTTCCTATATTTCCTGTATTTTGTGGGATTTCAGGTTCTAATAAAACAACATTCATATATTCTTCTCTCCAACATTATTTTGACTAATGCACACTTTCATTTGTAATAAGAATTTTTAGTTTGCAGTAATTAGTCATCTAATTAATCATTCTTCTGTTCCTGCTCTAGTCGCTTAACAAAGTCTTTTACTCGTACTATTGCAATTTTTAAATTTTCTAAAGAATATGCATAAGATATTCTAAGGAAGCCTTCGCCACAGTCACCAAAAGCTGTTCCTGGAACAACTGCCACTTTCTCTTCCTCCAATAATCTTGTTGCAAACTCTTCAGATGTCATGCCAAATTTCTTTATGCTAGGGAAAACATAAAATGCTCCGTATGGTTCAAAGCAATCTAAGCCCATCTCCCTAAATTCGTATAAAAGATATCTTCTTCTGTGATTATATGCTTCGCACATTTTTTCAACATCTTTGTCGCCATTTCGTAATGCATCTACTGCTGCGTACTGGCTCGTTGTTGGTGCACACATTATTGCAAACTGGTGTATCTTAAGCATTTGTTCTAAAATCACCTGTGGGGCAGCTGCATATCCCAATCTCCAACCTGTCATTGCATATGATTTTGAAAAACCGTTAATTACAACTGTTCTTTCTTTCATTCCAGGCATCGATGCAATTGACACATGCTTATCCTTATATGTAAGTTCCGAATAAATTTCATCAGACAAAACAAAAATGTCTTTTTCCACGCAGACTTTTGCGATTTCTTCTAAGTCTTCTTTCTCCATAATTGCACCTGTTGGGTTATTTGGGAAAGGCATTACAAGCATTTTTGTTTTATCAGTAATAGCGTCAAGCAATTCCTGCTTTGTAAGTCTGAACTCGTTTTCTTCTTTTAATTCAATAATTACAGGTACAGCGTGAATAAGCTGTGCACAAGGAACGTATGAAACATAACTTGGCTGTGGTATTAACACTTCATCTCCTGGATCAAGCATGGCTCTCATGGCCAAATCAATAGCTTCACTACCTCCTACTGTAACCATTATTTCGTGATTGTAGTCATATTCTACATTTATTTTTCTTTTTAAATAGTTTGATATCTCGATTTTTAATTCTTTCAATCCTGCATTGGATGTATAGAATGTTCTGCCTCTCTCTAAAGAGTAAATACCTTCTTCTCTTATATGCCATGGGGTATCAAAATCAGGTTCTCCAACACCTAGAGAAATTGCATCTTTCATTTCACTAACAATGTCAAAGAATTTTCTAATTCCCGATGGCTTAATATCAGTCATTATTTTTGACAATGGGTCTCTCATTATGGTGTCACCAATATCCTTTCTTCTTTGTCTTCTACAAGAATTGTTCCATAATCCTTGTATTTTTTAAGTATAAAATGTGTTGCTGTGTTTAATATTGAATCAAGAGTTGAAAGTTTGCTTGTTACAAACTGAGCAATTTCCTTCATTGTCTTTTCTTCAATAATTACTGTGAAGTCAAAACCACCTGACATTAAATATACTGCCTTAACTTCGTCATATCTCATAATTCTGTCAGCGATGTCATCAAAACCTGTTCCTCTTTGTGGTGTAACCTTTACCTCAATTAAAGCTGTAACTCTGTCTTCGTTAGTCTTTTCCCAATCTATCATAGTGTAATATCCGCATATTACTTTTTCTTTCTCCATGTCCGCTATGGCATTGGCGACTTCTGCTTCCTCCATACCTAACAAAATCGCGGCCTCTTTAAGATCGATTCTGCTTTTGTTTTCAATTAATCTTAAAATTTCTTCTCTCTTGCCTTCTTTCATGCCATAATCTCCTTTACTAAAAAATTTGTCGTACCTTGCCATTATACAACAAATTACATATATAAACATAGACTTTTATTTATATTTTTTTGATTTTTTTTAACATCATATATACAAATCAATAAAATAGCTTTACTTATACCTTTGGAAAACTTCTTCTAGCTGGTTATGTCTTGGTGGCTCCAAAAACCTTCTCTCGTCACCATGTACAACCACTCTATCGTTTCCGTCAGTGATTTTTCCAATAACATTTGCATAAAATCCATTGTCATTTAGCAATGCAGCTAACTGGGTTCCATTTTCTGTAACAAAAAGCACAGCCCCTGTGCCGTCAACCAGATAAGGATTGTAATCAAACAATTCTGCGATCTCAACTGTCTCCTGCCAAACAGGAATCTTTTCAAGTTCTATCTGGATGCCTTTATCTATGGCAGATGCTAATTCCCACGCACTTGAGAAAACGCCTCTATCTCCCACACAATGTGCAAACTTGCAATGTTCTTTCCCGCAATATTTAACCTTAATACTTTTCCCATCACATCGTGCCTGTTCGCCTTGTTCTTCCGTATAGGATACATTCTTGCCATCTGATTCCAGCACCGCATCCATGATTGGTTTCACATCTGTAAAATCACTTATTTCCAAGCAATCATCCACAAACTTAGCGTTAAACTTTTCTTTTATTTGGTTCAAATATTTTTTCGTCATTATTGATGTGGCACCAATTGCAATTGTGCCTGCCATAACTACTTCCATGCCCGGTTTTATATCTGAGGTGGACCATGTTTTTTCTGCTACGCCTAATACATTTATATGAACCATAGGTTCTGTAATGTCACTAATGTAAGTTTTGCATTGCATAATTTGTAACGAATGCATTTGGGCACTTTCATTAAAATTACGTACCATTCGTCCCAGTTGTTTTTCAGGAAACTCTTCCGGTATTGTTATTTCCAACTGAAGGTATTTAGGCGTGCCGCCCGCCACATAAATTTCATTTATTGATTTTTGAACGTAGAACTCTTCCGCGCCTTTAAACCAGCTTAATATAAAATTAGAAGACATTACTGCCGTAACATCTTCTAACTTAATATATGACGCATCTACACCCACTTTTATTCCCTCAGTTTTGTCAGTAACTTTTTTTAAAACTGAACGCTTATAAGCGATTTCGGAAATTTTTTCTGTTTTCATAGATGTACCACCTTATTCAGATTTTTTGTCTTTATCCTTGCTTGGACTTTTCTTTGTACTTGAGCTAGTATTCTTAGTACCTACTAAAGTTGTTGTCGGTGCCATTGCGTATGTACTTGTATGTACTAATTCTTTGCTTACCTGTTTTCCGTTCTCGTATGTAATCTTGTACAATTCAGCAACATAACCTACATGACCCGGTGTAACTTTCTTTGTTCCTGCCGGTAATGTTGGATCCTTCTTTGTTGCCGTCTTAATTGGAATAGTCTTGGTAGTCTTACTTACATATTCAACTGAATGACCTTTCTTTCTTGTGTCATGACCATAAATGTTGAATGTTATAGCACCTTCTGTATAAACACCCTGCACATAAATTGGTGCATCTGTGTTATTTTCAAAAACTAAATCCTTGTAATCACCTGCTAATGCAGCGTCCGCTGATAATGGAACATAAGATACTGCCATTGAGTGTGGATATCTCTCAACCACCTTAATTTCTGCATTAAGTAAAGCATTGTATAAAGTGCTTGATACCTGACAGATTCCTCCACCTAAACTATCAACCACAGAACCTTCTGAATATGTACCGGCCGGCTTCCAGCCATTGTCCTCTGTCCATGGAACTAAATGTTCATTACATGAGAATCTTTCTCCCGGATATACAACGTTGCCGTTTAACTTTTCTGCACCATTTCTGATGTTTGCGTTACGGTTTACAACACCTGCAGTAAACTGCGTTGTGTAACTACCCATTGGTGTGTTAGAAACTTTCCTACAATCCTTTGTTGTGTACTTAGGTTTTGTAATCTTTGTAGTTGCTTCTAACTGAATGGCAGACTTCTTATCCCACTGCTTTTCTATGTATGAAACAAGCTGATTTGCTGTCGTTTCATAATCCACTTCACAACCTTCTTTTTCAGCAATAATCTTAAATCCATGACCTGTTGCCTTTAAAGAAGCATTTTTTGCATCAACGTTAAAAGCTTTACATAACTCTTCCAATTTTGCTTTCATTTTCTTCTGGTCAATGCCCATTTTCAGTTCAAATGTCTTGCCATTTTTCTTTAAATCAACACTGTCCTTGTATCTTTTTATAACGTTACCTTGTTTTCCTACTTCCATTACCTGTTCCACAAGTTCCGTATTCTCCCACTTGTAGCCCAAATTTTTCAGGGTAGTAGTAATTTTGTCCTTGTTAATCCGTAACTGTACTTTTGTGTTTGTTTTTGTCTTCACATAGCTCTTTACGGCTTTTTTTACTTCCTTTTCTGTCATGTTACTAACATTAACAGAATCGATTTTAACTCCTTCTTTAACTACTTCATCAGAGTCTTCTGCTGCATTTGCCACATAACCTATGCCTAATAGCATCATCACTACACAAAGGATAATGCATATTTTCTTTAATCCTTTCATTTTTCCTCCGAGTGTTTTCCTTTTGTAAATTAGTTTTTATTTTCTTATTTGTATTTTTATTCAAATGTCGGCCTGCGTATTCCAGAAAATGCAAACTAACATAACTAATCAGATTAATTAAAAACTTGCAACCATTGTTACAACCATAGCTACAACAAGTATTAATGCAATTGCTCCTGCTATTATTTTCTGATTCTTTTTGTTATAAAAAAAGTTCATTTTTTCACCTCTTTGCTTTATTTTTCCAGATTTTGTGCCTACTATGGCACCCTACTTTAGGAAAGTATACCATAACTATGTTATTTGTCCTAGTCAAAAATTTTGCCCTTTTCAGAAAGAATTTTGTCTATTTTTCTAGATGCTTCATTCTTTGTTAGCGTATCAATGTCAAAATCCACTTTTATTTGGTGATAATTCATTAAATCACGTAAATATTTTTTCTGTTTATCCGTAATTGACTGCATTTTCTTAACCTTGTAAGAAAACTCGTAAGGCTTAAAAACTTCCGGATTAGTTTCTCCAAACTGCTCTAACAAAATCAAATATAATTGTGACGTAACACTTGCATCATTAAACGCTCTATGATGATTTTCATCTTTTATTCCATAATGCTCACACAAAAAATCCAATGCCCTGCTTTCTAAATCAGGTAGAAGTTTTCTTGCAATTTTTAGGGTATCCATACCTGATTTTTCAAAAGTCAGTTTTTCGTTTATGGCATTTTGTTTAAGGAAGCTATAGTCGAATCTTATATTATGTCCTAAAAGCAAGTCATCTCCTGCGAATTCAATAAACTCAGGTAAAACCTGCTGGATCTTATCCTGCCCCTTAATCATTTCGTTTGTAATACCAGTTAAATCTGTAATTCGTTCAGGAATTGGGATTCCTGGATATATAAGTTTAGAAAAAGTTTCAACTTTCCTGCCGTCTCTTACTTTTACGGCTCCAATTTCTATAATTCTGTCCCACTTTGGTCTTACGCCTGTTGTTTCTATATCAACACAAACGTAATCTTTTATTAAATCCATTAATACTCCTTCTCTCTATTCATTCCCATCAACATACTTTGTTACATTTATAATATTTGCTGCCTTTGATAACGGATCTCTGTTTTTGTAATCAAACAATAAATACTTACCGTCAATCACCTCAATGTGTGTCATGTGCTCAAACTGCTTTGAATTGAATTCTTTATAGAAATCCATCTTTTCAAGCAGTGCTTCATTTCTGTAAGTACTTCTAATTTGCTTCTTATACTGTTCCTGATTTTTGGCAAAGGTCGGTCTTGATTTTGCATTTTCTCTTAAATAAAAATCAAATGTGAGAAGTTCCCTGAACCTCTCTAACTCTTCACTTTGCAAATTCAATGTTTTCTTGATAAATTCAAGAAGCAAATTGTATCTATTTACTCTTGAATGTTTCACGCCATTCTCACTGTTTTGCTTATAAAATTCTCCCAGCTTTTCAAACATTTCAAAGGGTGTCTCAAAATACTTGTCTAATGCTTCCATTGTATTCACAAACTGCAAACTGTTGTAATAAATTTCTACTACAGCCTCAACTTCTTTTAATTTCAGTACGTCATCAAAAGATACCCACTTAGTTTTAAGTACCTCATAAGGTGGTCTCTTACTATATTCTATTTCATATTTTGCTGCTTCAACTTCCATCATTGAGCCATGCAAAAC
Organism: Eubacterium sp. Marseille-QA0814; assembly: GCF_965119675.1. NCBI lineage: Bacteria > Bacillati > Bacillota > Clostridia > Eubacteriales > Eubacteriaceae > Eubacterium > Eubacterium sp. Marseille-QA0814. Next base: position 1,625,649 of record NZ_CBCPMG010000001.1, read on the forward strand.
CTTCAAAAATCCTAACTGTAGCTGGTCCGGTTTCATTCTGTAAACATCGTTAAAAGATTTTCCAAAAGATTGGTAATCTTCATAAGGAAGCCCCACAATCAAATCCAAATGCTGATGTATGTTTTTTCCTTTTTTAATAATAGACGTTATTTCTTCAATTTCCTTAATATCCGTTTTTCTGTTAATGGCTTCAAGTGTTTTTTCATTAGTCGACTGAACGCCTATTTCTAACTGAATCAACCCTGGTCTCATTGTTTTCATTAATTCAAGTTCTTCTTTTGTCGTTAAATCAGCCGCTATTTCAAAATGGAAATTGGTAATTCCATTGTCGTGGTCTTTTATATACTGCCAGATTTCCATGGCGTGATTTTTGTTACAGTTAAAAGTTCTATCCACAAATTTTACCTGTGCAGTGTTGTTATCAAGGAAAAACTGCAACTCTTTTTTGACTATATCTATATCCCTGAAGCGAATTCTTTTATCTATGGATGAAAGACAATAACTGCATGAAAAAGGGCAACCTCTACTTGTTTCATAATAGATTATTTTATTTTCAAAATCCTTCATGTCCTTGTACACAAAAGGAACCTTCGACAAATCCATAGGGCATGTGTTTGGAATTTCAATAATTTCGTTGCCCTGACGATAAACCAACCCTTTTATATTTTTGTCCGTCAACTCGTCATCGTAGTTATCCAAAAATTCCTTAAAAGGCTCCTCCCCTTCCTGACACATAACGTAATCTATTGCCGGATTTTCCATAAGCACATTTCTTGGATTGTAAGAAACCTCCGGTCCGCCCACAATTACAATGGTTTTGGGAGCTACCACTTTCAAGTCATTAATAACTTCCTTGGTAAGTGCAATGTTCCATATATAACAGGAAAAGCCCACCACATCTGCCTTCTCCGAATATATGTCAGACAATATTTCCTCCGGATATTGGTTTATTGTGTATTCCTTTATTTTAATTTGGTGCTTGTTTAGGCCGTATTTTTCGGCATAAGCTTTTAGACTGTACACAGCCAAATTAGAATGTATATATTTTGCATTTATTGCTACTAATAAAACTTTCATTTTACGCTCCTTGTTTTTGCTAATACAACAATAGTTTAATATGAAATAATTGTCAAAGTTTCCATGAACTTTTTATAAGAAAAATATTTCCATAAAAAAATAAAGCCAGCCCAAGAATGTTGCTTGTCACATTCTACACACCGAATGCGTGCCCATTTGCAGCTATTTTCTTCTTGCACCAAGATGCCTCCCTAGTGGAACGTTTTTGTATAATAAGAAATTACTTCATAAATCCTTATTATACAAAAAATCGACCACAATAATTGTTTCTTACAATTACCATGATCGATTTCATTGCATCAAAAAAGCGGGTGATGGGAATCGAACCCACATATCCAGCTTGGAAGGCTGGTGTTCTACCACTGAACTACACCCGCGAATACTGCCTGGTTCCGGAATCGAACCAGAGACACGAGGATTTTCAGTCCTCTGCTCTACCAACTGAGCTAACCAGGCTTGCGATACCTCATATCTTGACGCACGTACGATTCTACACTACTTCATTCTAAAAGTCAAGCAAATCTTCTATAAAATTTTCCGTCCATATTCTTTTATATCCTCCAAAAGTAGTTCGTTTCTACAAGTGCCCATATTTAACAAATCCACACTGTAAAGTGTCGGCAAATTATCTACCACTTCTTCTATTACTTATTCTGCTTTCATTAAAACCACCTATTTACAGTAACTCTCTTAATTTACTTAAAAACGCCTCTTCACCAAAAGTATTTATTTTAAGGAATACACCTTTGCTTCCTCCAGCAGAAATTGCTGAAACACTGCCTCCCATTATTCCTCTTTCAATCTTTTTTAATATTGTATCAAAATTTCCATGTACTACTTTTTCTAATTTTGCTATTTTTTCCTACAATATAAAAGACCTTCTGTTTTTGTAGCTTTTATATGTTTTCCAGTATTTTTTTATGATAAACAATATAATTTATCCAGGTAAAAATCATTAAAACCATATCCACAGTAGTTAATACCCAAACCACTTTTGTGTTCATGGCCGGGAATAACAAAAGTATAATTAATATTACATATGTAACAAATGTACATACCTTTCCATACCACTTTGCTCCTTCGATTTTGTGTCCTTTTCCAATTAGGATGGCTCCCATTATTGCCATATAGCCTTCTTTTAAAATATATAACGCTACCATATAAATAATCATTTTATACTTAAATGCCATCGTTAAAATAATGGCTCCTATTGTAATTTTGTCGGCTATTGGATCTAGCATTTTTCCAAAATCAGTAACCATGTTGAATTTTCGTGCAACTTTTCCGTCAAAAAAATCTGTCAAACCTGAGACGATAATTGTTGCAATTACGGGCCAATACGGACCCCCTTGCAATGAATTATAGAAAAAACTCATGTATACAAAAACTAGAATTACTCTAAAATACCCCATTATGTTTGGGATTGAAAAATATTCTTTTACAAATTCATTTTTCATAACTAATCAACTCCATTTAATTATTGTTTCCATATTTAAAATTTCATAAAGCATTCCTGCTCCTATTTTCACTGCCATTAGTATACTCCAAAATTGATATTTTTAAAACAGAAAAGCCCACCTGAATACACAAGCGAGCTTTTTTGTTCTTCAAATTCTATATAGAGTTTATTCTATTTAGAACTTATATTTAACTTTTAAGTTATCTTCAACATAGCCATCTGTAAGGAAGACATCTGGATTGTAAATATCCAACTTAAAGCTTAAAGAAGATAAATCTTTTTCTTCAATATTATTATCCTGTAAATCATATATGTTCAAAGTTACGTTTTTCTTTGTACCCTTATTAATTTCTTCATATAATGATGAATTTAATGAATATCCATTTAAACTAACATCTCCGTCCATGCTAAAAGTCAAATCTTCTTCGCTATTATTTTCAATATACATCTTCACTTCTAAATATCCTAATACAGAATGGAAATCGTAACCTGTAAACTTTATTAAAATATTGTTTTTGTTGTAAACCACTTTTTCCTTACTTTCTTCTTTCTTAGCTGTCTTCTTTTCTGTCTTTTGCTCTTTTGCAGCTTCTGTTTCATTTGAATTATCATTATTTGCAACAGCTTCTGTTTTTGTATCAGCATTTTCTTTTTTGTCCCCTGAACTACCTGCAGAACCTGATCCCACTGCAGCAACTATTACAACAACAATTACCCAAAACCACCATTTTTTATAGATTGGTTTCTTTGTTACTTCTACATTTTCTTTTCCCATAAAATTACCTCCTAAAACAACGTAAAAAACTCACGTCACAATTATATTTGTATCAATATAATTCTACATTTTGTGACATGAGTTTTGTTATGCTAATAGCATAATTGTTGTATTAATTTGTAGGCGGGAGAACTGTGGTTGCAATTCCCCAAAAAACAATCATTAAAAGAAGCCCCACACCTATTTGATACAGTATTCGTGATAGTCTTGAATTAAACTGTCTAGGCGGCAATCGTCTTGCAATATCTCCTATATTTGCAAAGTACATATATGGTATTATGCAACCAAGCATATAAAAAATCCCGCCTATGACTCTTTGTAACTGTGTATTGTATTTATATTCAATGAATACTGAATATGGTGCATACAAAATCATTCCATACATCATAATTGCAATTATCATAAAAATAAAATTGCCTCTTCTAAATCCGGGAATTGTTTTTATGAAATATTTTAGTGTAATTTTCGGTAATTCATCACTTTCACCATTGTTATTCTCACTATTGCTATTATTAGGGGTAGCCTTATTTTCCATATTCTTTCTAATATTATCTATTTTTTGCGCTACCACATTATTCTTCCTAAGGCTATCTATTTTTTGTGTTACTCCATTATTAATCCTGATGGTATAATTGCCGATTTTTATAGTTTTAGCGGTTCTGTTAGTTTCAGTGCCAAACTCCATATCATTATAGCTACCGCTTCCGAAACCATTATCTTTTATTTTTTCTAATTCATTCTTTAGCTGTTCGACATTTTCATAACGGTTTGCAGGATCCATTTCCATACATTTAGCAATTATTTTATCCAATTCACTAAAAGAAGATAACTCTTTTAGAACCCCACCAATGGAATATATGTCACTTCGATTAGTTGTCTGGGCGAACCCGTACTGTTCCGGTGCTGCATATCCCACAGTGCCTAGCAAAGTTGTGTCGTGGGTTGCGTTTTCATTTTCTTTTCTTGAAATATCAAAATCAATAATTTTCAAGCTACCTTCGTTTGTAATTATTATGTTTTTAGGTTGAATATCTCTGTGTACAAGGTTTAATTTATGCATAGGTGCTAAGCCTTCACATAAAGCTATCCCTACATCAACAACCTGTTCTAAAGTTGCCTTTTTTTCCCGAAAATAATCATCCAGTCTTTTTCCATTTACATACTCTTCAATCTCTATGGTTTTATCCTCATCCCGAAAGCACTCTAGAACTTTTATAAGATTTTTATTTTTTATACTTTTTAAGAGACTGTAAACAGAAAAGCTTTCCTTTCCCATTTCCTTTTTTACCACAAGTTCTCCGGTGTCTTTGTTTCTCATTAAAGATGTTCTGCATTTTTTTGTATCCGATAATACCGATAACTCTTCGTATTTTGAAAGATAATACTCCATTGTAAAATTCATAATTTTTCCTATCTATATCCTGAAGTTTCTTTTGTTCTTCTTAAATTTATAATTAAACTACATTTAATTATAGCATATCTTATCTATTACTCATTCATTACTTTTTTACTATTACTTTTTCCATTGCTTTATCACATAACAATTTTCAATTAGGAATTTTAATTATCCTATTTTACTATTTTATTTTTCTACTTTAGTGTTTGCTTGCCTTTCCGTTTATATTGTATAATACTATGGTGACAAACTGCTTACTACACTTTGGTGGCAAAGCCCATTTCAAGCCTTGGAATATATATTTATTTCTGCTAATTTGGTAGAAATTATGCTGTCAGCATAACAAAATATTTGTCACAAAATGTATAATTTTATTTGAGTATCAAAAAAATATTAAAGGACGTTGAATATACATATGAAGACTACTGATGAATTAATTAAAGTCTTAGAAAACAGTGATAATCTTGAGACATATTTAGAAAATAATAAAGATAACTTTTCTAACATTTCTTTTACAGAATATTTGAATGCTTTAATGAAAAAATATAATCTTACAAAATCTCAGATAATTAACAACTCAAATATTCAGAAGAATTATGCTTATCAGATATTTGATGGTTCTAAAAAACCTTCAAGAGATAAAGTTTTGTGCCTTTGTTTCGCTATTGGTTTACATATGAAAGAAGCTAATACACTTTTAACTCTGGCCGGACACAGTATTCTTTATCCTAGAATTAAACGTGATAGTATAATCAGCTTTGGGTTAGAAAAGAAAGCATCTTTAATAGACATTAACATTACGCTTCACGAAATGGATGAAGCAATTCTTGAATAATTGAATACTAGAATAATTGAAATAATATGATTATATTTCTATAAAATATTTTAAAATGCTAAATATAAAAAACAAAACCTTAAAGATTAACCTAAACTAATCTTTAAGGTTTTTGTTTTACAAATATTATTTATTTGGATTTTATCTTTGTCCAAAGACCTGCACAATATTCCTTTATATCTCTTTTCTGATAGCCGAATTCTTCATTCTTTGGATTAGATGTATCCGGTGCACAGCCGGGATTTCCAGCGTACTCCTCGTCCCGATAATACTCGTATACAGATTGCACTGCACTATCATATCCAATATATGCAGTATTCTGCTTTGCCACATCTTTCTCTAGAAAATAATTCATAAACTTGTACGCTAAGTCTGCGTTTTTGCAACTTTTCGTCATAACCATGGCATCTGTCCACACATTGCTACCCTGTTTCGGTACAAAGAAGCTCATATTTTCATTTTCGGAAATTATATAAGCACCATCTCCTGAATAAACAACTGCCATTGCCTTGTTACCGGAAATCATGTTATCAATAACATCATCACCTACATAAACAGGTTTCATTATGTCTCTCTGTTTTTCCAGCCAGCTATAAGCCTTCTGCAGCTGCCCCTTATTTGTAGTGTTCATTGAATATCCTAAACTCTTTAAGGCAACCATAAAAGAATCTCTCTCTGAATCATACATATAAATCTGACCCCTGTACTTTTCGTTTTTGAGAATATCCCAACCTGTCTCTAAGTCTTTTTTATCCACTTTTGTTTTGTCATAAACAATACCTACTGTTCCCCAGTAATAAGGGACTGAATATTCCTGCTTTTTGTCAAACTCTCTGTTTAAAAGAGACGGTACAATATTTTTCTTATTTGTTATTTTGCTCCAATCAATTTTTTGTAGTTCACCTTCTTTGATTAAACGTTCAATCATGTAATCTGAAGGAACCACAATATCGTATTCTGAACCACTTTGAAGTTTAGTATAAAGAGATTCATTAGAATCATAAGTTTCATAAACTACCTTGCAGTCATACTTCTCCTCAAAGTTATCAATTAACTTAGTATCAACGTATTCACCACTGTTAAAAACCCTAAGAACAGGTCTGTTGTTAATATGATAAAATTTTGTAATACATAAAACTGTCACCAGACATGCTACAACCACACCACCTGTAATTGCAACTTTCTTAAACACACCTGAAGATGCATTTTCCATTGTAACTTTTTCTGCTCGTTTTCTTTTTACAATCTTTGGCACAAACTCCACCAAAACAAGAATGATTACAACCACCAGAATAAGCAGTGTTGAAAGTGCATTAATTGTTGGGTTAGTTCGTTTTGTCATGTTGTAAACTACAATTGATATATTAGAAACGCCATTTCCTGTTACAAAATAGGAAACAACGAAATCGTCAATTGACATTGTAAATGCCAAAAGCATACCGGCAAATATCCCCGGCTTAATCATTGGAAGAATTACTTTTGTTAACGCCTGAAAAGGTGTTGCACCCAAATCCATTGCCGCGTTTGCAAGATTGTGGTCCATTGTTTTTACTTTCGGATACACACTTATAATTACATAAGGTGTACAAAAAGCTATATGTGCCAAAAGCATTGTCACATAGCCTCTCTCCATTCTTGCAGATGTGAACAAAATCATTAATCCGATTGCCGTTACAATATCAGGATTCATAATCGGCATATTGTTTACATTTAAAAGCCATTCTTTTACAACTTTTCTGCTTCTTGACAGACCGATTGCCGTAATTGTTCCAAGAACTGTCGACACCAAAGTTGCAATTATTGCAATACTGATAGAAACATAAACTGCCGAAATAATGTTGCTGTCAGTTACTAATTTCTCATACCATTTTAAAGAAAATCCCGTAAATTTAGTTAAGGACTTTGATGAATTAAATGAAAATATCATTGTCACCAAAATCGGTAAATAGAAAAACAGGAACATTAGCGCTATATAAAGTTTTGGTCCTATGGAAAGTTTTTTCTTCATTACATACCTCCCTTGTTATCAGGATCAATCTTGTTCATTATGCGCATCATAAATAAAATGACTATTGCCAAAATTACTGAAATTGCACTTCCGAAATTCCAATCTCCCACTGAAATAAACTGATTTTCAATTAAATTACCAATAAGTACAAACTGATGTCCACCAAGTAAAACAGGAATAACGAAGGCTGATATTGATAATAAAAATACCATTGTTACACCGCTAATTACACCCGGCAACGACAGCTTCAAAGTTACTTTTGTGAATACTTTAAATCTGCTGGCGCCTAAATCGCTGGCTGCCTCAATTAATGAATAGTCCATTTTTGCAAGGGATGTGTGAATTGGTATTACCATAAACGGCACCAAATCACACACAAGTCCCATAACTACTGAAAAGTTTGTGTACATCATATTAACAGGATTAAGTCCTATCATTTTCAAAAATGAATTTACAATTCCGTTATCTGACAACAGACTAATCCATGCATAAGTTCTTAAAAGTGTGTTAATCCACATTGGAATTGTAACCAGCAAAATCAAAATACTCTGTGAATTTTCATCAAATTTTGCAATAAAATATGCCATTGGGTATGCCAATGCAAGACATATTACTGTTGTTATTACACCCATTTCAAGGGATTTTACAAATACACTTACATACACAGGATCTAAGATTTTTCTAAAATTATCTAATGTCAAATGAATTGTAAGTAATGAATTGTCTCCTGATGTAATGGAATAAAGCACTATTAAAACTAAGGGTAGTGCAATAAGCAAAAACGACCATATAATATATGGCTTTACCATTCCTTTGTAATGACTCATATGTGCCTCCTTAGTTATCCATCTTGTGCATTACCTGTATATCAAATGGATCAATTGTAAGTCCGATAACACTACCCATTTCGATATTTTTTGTTGTATGCACTTTATATTTTCTGATATTTGTCTCCACAAGATATTCATAGTGAACACCCATAAATATTTTTGACACAATTTTGCCTGAAACTTTTCCGTCCTGTGGTTCTACCACCTGCATGTCTTCAGGTCTAAGCACAACTTCAATATTTTCGTTTTCTTTAAAGCCCTTGTCCACGCACTCCCACTGTACATCGTCAAAAACTACAAGGCAGTCTTTTGGCATTACACCTTCAATTATATTTGACTCCCCAATGAAATTTGCCACAAATCTGTTTTGTGGTTCGTTGTAAATATCCATTGGTGTACCAATCTGCTGTATGATTCCGTCATTCATTACAACAATTGTATCTGACATTGACAAAGCTTCTTCCTGGTCATGAGTTACAAAGATAAATGTAATTCCTACTTCCTTTTGAATCTTCTTAAGCTCCGCCTGCATGCCTTTTCTAAGTTTTGCATCCAATGCCGCTAGTGGTTCATCCAAAAGAAGAACTTTTGGTTCATTTACCAAAGCCCTTGCTATGGCAACTCGCTGCTGCTGACCACCTGACAGACTTGTAATATCTCTGTTTCCAAAGCCGGCAAGACCAACTAACGCAAGCATTTTTGTTACCTTCTCATCAATTTCCTTCTTGTCTTTTTTCTTTAAATTAAGACCAAAAGCAACATTATCATGAACATTCAAAAACGGAAATAATGCATACTTCTGAAAAACTGTATTTACCTCACGTTTGTAGGCGGGAACTTTTGCAATATCCTCACCGTTAAACATTACCTGACCATGACTTGGTTCTTCGAATCCTGCAATGATTCTAAGTATTGTTGTTTTTCCACAACCACTTGGTCCTAACAGTGTTAAAAATTCATTTTCATAAATGTTTAAGTCGATTCCTTTTAACACCTGATTATCGCCAAAATTCTTTGATAAATTCTTTAATTCTATAATCTTTTTTCCCATTTACACACACGCTCCAAAAATAATCAACGCTACTATATAAAACATTTGTATTAAAGTCAATATATTTCTGAAAAGAAGAAATAAAAAGAACAATGCTTTATAATTTAAAAACATTGTTCTTTCTAATCACTTTCTATATTTAATATTAAACTTCCTTTTTATCTAACTTTAAGCTTCTTTTCTTTGCTATATCCTGTAACAGATATCCCAAGAAAATCAAGGCACTTAAAATTGTAACAATTAATCCCGGCATGAAGAACGGTGTCATGCATTCCACACGTATGTTATGGTTTCCTTTTGAAAGTTTAACACCAAGATACGCTATACTTGAACTGAAAGTATCTGTTTTCTTTCCGTCAACGTATACTGTGTAGCCTTTACTGTAAGGAACCGACAGCTGTAGAATTTCATCCTTGTCAGCCTTAATTGTTCCTGTAATAAGATTTGTGTCCATCTTAACATTTTCAAGAGTATTTTCTTTTAGCTTGTTAATTCGGTTTGCATACTCTGAAATAGGTATTGTAACTGCATAGGCATCCTTGAAGTAGTATTTTCTCTTTTCATAAAACTTCAATCTAAACTGATTCTGCTCTTCTTTGGAGTAACCTAAATTAAGTACGTTTCCTCTTTTTACAAAATAGTTATCAGTCTTTGTTCCAATAACACGTAATCTTCCATATCCATGTCGGCTGTTAAATTTTGCAGCATGTCTGTCTACACTTGTATCTTTAGCATAAACATTGTCAAAAACTATGTAACTTTGGCTGTTCTTTTTGCCATCAAATGAGCATTTGTAAATGCCACCTTTGTGCACCTTCATTTTGAATTGGTTAATCTTCTTTTTCTTTTTAATTTTAACCTTGTCAATTTTCTTAACTTTCAAAGGCAGTTTTTTCACTGTAACTGACTTTGATTTATTTTCGATTCCATCTACTTTATTATCTACAACTGCACTTCCAAGTAATGCATATTCTTTCTCAACTAATGAAAGCTTATCGTACTGCTCTCTGGTCATATAATTGGAATATGTTACTCCAAGAGGGAGGGCATATTTATTTTCATAAATATTGTAGGTAAAGCCGTCTGAAACTTTTGTATCTATTTTTTCAAAACCATAAGGTTTTAAAAAGCCGTATGTTACATAATATTTAACTCCTGCTAAAGCCATCAAACCTGAACGTGTTTCAAGGCCTTTCATGACATAGGTTTTGTAATAGTTGGAAATACCCGTTGATACATACAAATCTGACATACCACTAGGTATAACGCTCCAATAAAATCCCGGCTGGTTAAAACCAAAATATGTGGAGCTGTTTTTCATATCAATATCTCTCTCGATTCGGTAAAATGAATCATCCTTTATTTCAGATGCTACTTTTGCCCCATTAATTCCCATATAATTATCAAGATTGCCGCGGTCCACATAAGTTGCACAGGTAAATAATTCCTTTGAACTAAATAGACCGTAACTGTTGCAGGCTATATTTATAGCTGCTACCAAAGTCATGCCATATAACAGTATGTATGAGTATTTCTTGTTTCTTATTAAGAAATAAACCACTAAGATAATTGTCGCAATAATTGCCAATATTGCTGCCTCATAGCATACAAAGGGCTTTCTTTGTGTTTTTCCAATTAGAAAAGCAATCACGCCTGCTAACAACATTAAAACACTTGAAACTATAGCCGGTATTTTCTTTATTTCTTTTAGTCTGTCAATTGATATTACAAGCATTATCGTCAAAACAAGTACCATACCATAACTAAATCTCATTGTTGGATACGAGAAGCCATTCATTACTTTTCCCACGTATGGTGAGCATAACATTAATAGTATTATTAAAAAGCCTAATATTATTTTTCTGTCTGATTTTTTCCAATTGGCAATTATAATGATAATTCCCAAAATACCAAGTATGCCAATGCCAGGTAAACACCAGTCATTTAAAACACTTGATGACACAAACATACTTTTAAACATTATCTTAAAATATTTGCTACTGCCGATTAATGGCGGCGTTACTAATTTTGCACTGTTTCTCTGATTGTTAAGGAATGCATAAACTGATGGAAATAATATAACTGCTGCCATTGCAATTCCCCAGACGTAAGCCAGAATTGTTTTGCCGATTTTGACAAAAAACTTCTTTATTCCTTCTGACTTGTACATTCCAATTTGTCTTACGAAGAAATAAATTGCCGCCATTATTGTACTCATGTACATAAAATAATAATTGCTTGCAAATGCAAAAGCAACTACCACTGCAAGTGTGCCTATCTTTTTGTTTTTTATTATTTTTTCCACACCTGCAATTAAAAGTGGCAAATACATTAAGCCGCAGAAAAACATTGGATGTTTGATTCCACCTATTAGTGCGAAACCTGAAAACGCATACAAAAGTGATGCCGGCAAAACAGAATAAATATTTGTTCTACCTATTGTTTTGCATAAATACGCAACTGCCAAACCACTTAAATACATTCTTACAAGTGCCAGAATCTGATATGTTAATTCTAACGAATCCTTTGGGAAAAACACTGTTAATAATGTAACAGGGTCTCCCAGACCATAATAATTAAGGGTTCCAATTACATCAAATCCCTGTCCTATGGTGTAATCTACCATAGCAAATTTCCCGGTTGTAAAAAATGTTATAAGAGCCTGTCTTATGTATTTCAATACAACCACATGCTGAAATGCTCCATCAACATTCCAAATAAAAGTCTTGCCACTTTGGGCAAAAACATAGCTTAGCCAAGAGGCTAACCCTACAAACAACAAAGTATAGGCAAGTAAAAATATCCCCGCCTTTCTTGCTTTACTATAATTTTTCATTTTTTTCTCCTTTTAGTCATCAACATTATATCACAATTTCCTCTTTCTGTCATCTTTACCCCGTCTTTTCTTATGAACCACTTTAATTCGCTTTTTACTTAAATTGTTATGAACTACTTTAACTTGATTTTTACTAAAATTATTGTGAACCACTTTTCCTTTAAATTATTTGCTTTTTCTTTGTGGTAATTTTGAAGTTCATAGGTTGTTCTAATAATAATAACGTAAAAATTGCGAAAAATATTGCATTTAAATAAGAATTAATTAAAACTTAAGGAAATCTTAAGATATGGACAGTAGGGCGAAAAAATCGCTGTATCCATTATTTGATACAACGATTTTTATTATTTAATTATTTATGTTTTTTTAATTTCTATCTGATACCAATATATTCTTTAATAATGTCTAGCCTCTGTTCTGTGCGTCTACTAAATTCTTGCTATGGTAAATTTCTCTAAGCTTTGGCTTTTCGATTTTTCCTGTGGCATTTCTTGGTACTTCCGCAAAAATCACCTTTCTAGGTCTCTTATATCTTGGAAGTTCCTTACAGAATTCATTGATTTCTTCTTCTGTACATTCTGTATCAGGATTTAATTCAATGATTGCTGCGGAGATTTCACCTAAACGTTCATCCGCTAAGCCGATTACGGCAACGTCCTTTATTTTTGGATGCTTGCTTAAGAAGTTTTCAATCTGTACAGGATAAATATTTTCACCGCCACTAATGATAACGTCTTTCTTTCTGTCAACTAAGTAAATAAAGCCGTCTTCGTCCATTTCAGCCATATCACCTGTGTAAAGCCAGCCATCCTTTAAGCAGGCTGCTGTTGCTTCCTCATCATTATAGTAACATGTCATAACTCCGGGACCTTTTACAATAAGTTCTCCAACTTCACCCTGAGCCACTTCATTGCCATCTGTATCAACTATCTTTGCTTCCCAGCCATAGCCGGGGATACCGATAGCACCTACTTTATGTATGTTTTCCACGCCTAGATGTACGCAACCAGGTCCAATTGATTCGCTTAAACCATAGTTTGTGTCGTACTGATGATGTGGAAAATATTCTTTCCAACGTTTAATCAGACTCTGTGGTACAGGCTGTGCTCCAATATGCATCAATCTCCACTGGTCTAAATTATAATCTTCTTTTTTAATTTCTCCTCTGTCTAATGCAAGAAGAATGTCCTGAGCCCAAGGAACTAATAACCATACAATTGTACATTTTTCATTAGAAACTGTTTCCATTATTGTTTTTGGTGTTACACCTTTTAGAAGGACTGCCTTGCCACCTGTTAATAAGCTACCGAACCAATGCATTTTTGCACCTGTATGGTAAAGAGGTGGTATGCACAAAAATACATCATCTTTTGTTTGTCCATGATGATTCTGTTCAACCTTTGCTGCATGCATAAGGCTTTCGTGATTATGTAAAATAGCCTTTGGAAATCCTGTTGTACCTGATGAAAAATAAATAGCTGCATCGTCCTTGTCTGTGATTTTCACGTCCGGTGAAAGTGATGAACAGTTAGATACCAATTCATTGTAGTCCTCGGCAAATGATGGACAGTCACCGCCTACATAGAAAAGAATTCTCTTTTCATCTATTTCATCAACTATTTCCTCTAATCTTCCAATAAATTCAGGTCCAAAGAAAAGCACGTCTGTTTCTGATAATTCTAAACAGTATTTAATTTCATGTTCGTCAAATCTAAAGTTCATTGGAACTGCCAAAGCTCCCATTTTCAAAATACCAAAGTAAATAGGTAACCATTCTAAACAGTTCATCATAAGAATGGCAACTTTGTCTCCTTTTCTGACACCACGACTAATTAACAAATTAGCAACCCTGTTTGCCTTTTCGTTAAATACATGCCATGTAATTTCTCTTCTATATTGCTGACGCAAATCCGGCTGAATCAATTCATATTCACGCCATGTAACTCTCTTTTTCTCCTGAATTTCAGGATTAATTTCTACTAAAGCCACATCATCTGCAAATTCTTTTGCATTTCTCTCCAATAATTCTGTAATTGGCATTTACTTGTCCTTCTCTCTCTTTATTTTGATGTATAACATTATCTATAAATGTTATTTTTAGTTTCTACACTAAAACATTGTCTATGAATATTGTTTCATTTCTGCAATATAACACTGCCTGACAATGTTACGTTTTTAATTTCTTTTATGTTAGAACTTCTTAATTATGATTTATAGTTTAAATGCCTTATAATCTCTAACCTAGAAAAAATTAAATAAGTTATTTGCGTTTTCGCCTAAAATAATTTTATTTTCTTTTTCTGATAATCCTACTTTTTCAAAATCTTCCAAAGCCTGCTTTTGGTCGTACCATGGAGTGTCTGTTCCAAAAATAACTTTGTCTGCCCCATGTTTTCTGACTATTCTCGCAAATTGTTCCTGTGATATTTTTACAGGGAATTTTTTATTTAATACAGCTGCTGTGTCAAAATACATTGGAAGACCGGCTAATTTTTCTTCTACTTCATCCCACATTCTCCAACCGCCTAAATGTGCCAAAATAAGCTTCTCCGGCTGAATGTGTTTCCACAAATTAAGAACCATGTTAGGGGTACAATGCACTCTGCCTGGGAAACCTACGTCCTCACCTGCATGTACAATAATTCCCAAGTCTTTGTTTGCTGCATAATCAATTAATCTTAAATACTTTTCGTCATCAAAAAAAGTATTCTGATAGTCAGGATGAAGTTTTATGGCTTTTAAATCCATTGCCACAATGTCATCAATTATCTCTTTGTAATTCTCACAATCAGGATGAATTGCCCCAAAATAAAAGATTTTGTTTTCTGACATTTTTTCATTGTATTCCACTGATAGTCTGTTAATCTTTTCAGGCTGCCTTGTGTTGGTAGCTACGGGACAAACCACTGACAGGTCTATGCCTGCATTGTAGGTGCTTTCTATTAATCCCTGCAATGTTGGTATTCTCTCGTGTTTTACCACCATCTTCTGACCTTTTAAGATTTCTTTTTCCATATTGGCTATAGTCTTATCTGCTATAGCCTCAGGAAATGTATGTGCATGAATATCAATTATCATTAACCTATTTCGTAACCTCTCTCAAATGCTTTTACGTTGATGTCAATTGTTTTTGGTGGAACTTTTTTCTTGATTACTTCAATCCACTGCTCCTTCTCAAAATCCATTTTGCTTGCTGCAACACCAAGAATAATTACGTTAAATACTCTTGAATTACCTAATTCTAAAGCTTCTTTCTGAGCATCAACTGATATAACTTTATATTTCTCAGAAAGATGTTCAATTATACCTTCAGGGTATTTTGCTACACCTGTTACAACAGGCATAGGATCTATTTTCTGATCATTTACAATAATTACTCCGTCTTTCTTTAAGAAATGTGCGTAACGTAATGCCTCTAATTTTTCAAAGGCAATAAGCACATCTGCCTGACCTTCTTCAACAATTGGCTCTGTTACTTTTTCGCCATATCTTACATAAGTAACAACGCTACCGCCACGCTGTGCCATACCGTGTACTTCTGAAAGTTTTACATCATATCCGTTTTCTACAGTGATACCACCTAAAATTCTACTTGTAAGGAGAGTACCCTGACCACCAACGCCTACTATCATAATATTCTTTGTTTCTGCCATGATTATTCTCCTCTTCTTTCTAATTCAATTGCTCCGAATTTACAGTTACTCATGCAAAGTCCACAACCGTTACACATTGTCTTATCAATTGCAACTGTTCCGTCTGCATTCTTTGTCATTGCAGGACAACCTGGAACTAAACACTGACCACATTTTACGCATTTTTCAGGAATTGTGTAACACTTGCCCTTTGGAACAAATGATTTTAACAATGCACATGGTGACTGTGAAATAATTACAGAAACTTCGTCTCTTGCAACTTCTTCTTTTACAACCTTTGCTAATCTGTCAACATCAAATGCATCAACAACTTCTACGTGCTGTACACCTAATGCCTTACATAAATCTACTAAATCTACTGCATAAGCCGGTTCTCCTGCCAAAGTCTTTCCTGTAGCCGGATGATCCTGATGACCTGTCATACCTGTTGTTGAGTTGTCGAGAATAATAACTGTTCCTGTTGATTTGTTGTATACCATGTTCATAAGTGAGTTTACACCTGTATGTAAAAATGTACTGTCACCTATTACTGCAACCCAATTCTTAATGTATTCTTTACCTTTTGCCTTCTCCATACCATGAAGAGTTGAAATACTTGAACCCATACATAATGTAGTGTCAACTACTCCAAGTGGATTAACTGCACCTAATGTGTAGCATCCAATATCGCCTGCTGCATGAATTCTTAATTTCTTTAATACTGAATATGTACTTCTATGTGGACAACCAGGACAAAGAATTGGTGGTCTTGCAGGTGCTTCTTCTGCTTCTGCTATTTCCACTTTTTCCCCAAGGAGTTTTTCTCTTAACATGTTTGCACTGTATTCTCCCTGAATTGTAAATAAATTCTTACCATCACATTCAATTCCCATTGCCTTAACTTGTTCTTCAATTACAGGTTCAAGTTCTTCTACAACTACAACTCTGTCAACCTTGCTTGCAAATTCCTTAATTAAATCTTTTGCTAAAGGATGAACCATACCAAGTTTAAGCACTGATGCATTTGGTAATGCTTCTTTTACATACTGGTAAGGAATACCACTTGTAATAATACCGATGCTTGTGTCGTTGTATTCAACCTTGTTAATATCTAATGTGCATGCATCTTTTTCTAGTCTCTTCATACGTTCTTCTACACGTACATGTGCCTTAATTGCGTTTCCTGGCATCATTACATTTTTTGCAACATTTCTTTCGTAAGGTTTGTCTTCTACTTCTACTCTATCTTCTAAATTAACAATTCCCTGTGAATGAGCAAGTCTTGTTGTTGTTCTTAAAATAATTGGTGTATCGTATTCTTCTGATATTTCATACGCTCTCTTTGTAAACACTCTTGCTTCTTCACTGTCTGATGGTTCAATAACGGGAATCATTGCCGCACGGCCTACCATTCTTGTATCCTGTTCGTTCTGTGAACTGTAAATTCCCGGATCATCTGCAACAACTACTACCATACCACCATTTACTCCAATGTATGAACCTGAATAAAGTGGATCTGCTGCTACATTTAAACCAACCATCTTCATCATTGTCATAGAACGGATTCCTGCCATAGATGCACCAATAGCCACTTCGGCAGCAACCTTTTCATTTGGAGCCCATTCTGCATAAATACCATCATATTTCACTACGTTTTCGCTTACTTCTGTACTTGGAGTCCCAGGGTATGCTGATGTCACCTTAACTCCTGCTTCGTAAGCACCTCTGGCAATAGCTTCATTGCCTAACATAATTGTCTTTTTACTCACTTTTATATCCTACCTCTCTTTTAAAATAGACATTTTTTCACTGCTTTAAAGTCATAAAGTATATTATAATTTATCCATTTCTATAAGTCAATGAAACCCACCACTAGAAAAGGCATCCCTTTGTGCCTGTTCCTGCAACACGGGATGCCTTTTACTTCTACTGAAGTCTTTCAATCATAGCCACTAATGTGTCAATGTTTTCAAAGTTTTCTTCTGTTTTTTCTTCCATTGTTATTTCAATATCAAACTTATCTTCCAGTTCTGCAATTAACGCAATTATGTCCATGGAATCTAAATCTTCCGGAAGGTTCATGTCCTCATCGTTTACATCAATGTCTGGGCATATCATTTCTAAAATTTCAATAACTTCATCTCTCATATTCATTCTCCAATCTTTCTTTAATTATTTTCCAATGCTTTCAACTGTTTTCTTATGATTTTTCCATTGAAAGTTCTTGGAATTTCATCTATAACCTCAAAAGTCTTTGGCACTTTTAAAGATTCAAGTTTTGATAAAAGATACTTGGAAAGCTCTTTTTGATCCAGTTGATATCCTTCATTTAAAGTTACAAACAACTTAGGGGCTTCACCTGTTATTTCATCTTTAATCGGGATACATGCGCAATCTTTAATCATTTCATGCTTCATAGCTACTTCTTCTATTTCAGTAGGTGCAATTTTGATTCCACCCATGTTAATAACATCTCCCTGTCTGCCAAGAAGATACACTAAGCCATCCTCACCTAAGTATCCTAAATCATTTGTATACACAACACCCTTTTCATCCATCACTTCTTTAGTAATTTCAGGTTCCTTGTAATAAGAACGCATATTCATTTTACCTTTAAAAGCAAGTATGCCCGGTTTTTCCAACGAAGCTTCTACTATATTTCGCTTGTCATCTACAAATAAGATTTCTGTATTAACTGTTGTTCGGCCAATACATTTTTTCTTGTGACCATATTTGCTAAATTCCAAAATCACTGTACAACCTGACTCTGTAGCCCCGTATGTATTGTACAATCTTGTAGTTGGAAACATTTTTGTTAATATTTCTTTATTTGTTTCAGACAATGGTGCTGAACCTAACTGAATATAGTGAAATTGATTATCATAGGTTGCAAATCTGTCCTTTGCAAATTTTAGAACCTGCTCAAGTATTGCAGGTACAAAAGTAATTGCTGTAATTTTGTATCTGTCTAATAATTTGAAAAAGTCCTCTACAAACTTGATTCCATCTGTTAAAACAATTGAACTTCCATTGTAAATTGCACCGTAAGATCTTCTTATTGCCAGGGAATGATTAATTGGTGTAGTAATCAATTCTATCTCATCCTTTTCCATACCAACACTGTCAATAACGTTTTGTGCAATAGCTACATTACACCCAAATGTAACTTCAATTCCTTTTGACTTTCCTGTTGTCCCTGTAGTAAACAAAATTTCTGACAAATCATCACTAGCCGGTAAACTAAATTCTTTTGAATTAACGGCTTCACTACTGTCTGAGCTTTCGTTTAACACTACATTTTCACTGTTGTCTGTATTTTCATTTGGTGTTACTGCCTCATTATTTTGGACAACCTTAAACATTTCCTTCAAACTAATATTATTAACAGTTGTATTCTTTACAGGTCTTTCTGCTAAATAAATATTTGAATCAACGAAATTCATTATTTCTATAATACGGTCGTCTTTTATGGCTTTTTCAAGAGGGCAAACAGCACCACCTGCTAGTTGTACACTGAAAACTCCTAACAAAAATTCAACTTTCTGTGCTCCTCGAATAACAACCATATCTCCTTTTTGTACGCCTTTTTCCTGAAGATAAACTGCCGCCTTTTTTACCATGTTCCAAAATTGTTTATAAGTAACCTGATTTTTCTTATCACCTACACATAATTTGTCAGGTGTTTTCTCAGCATTTATTTTTAATGCTTCAACAATTGAACTTATCTGTTCTTCCATTTTTGTGTCCTTTCTTCAATTAGAGATTACTAAAACTGTCCATAAACAAATGCTCCTGCATTATATCCTGAACCATATATACCAAATATAATAATTCCGAATATTAAACCAAAATATAATATCCAACGGAAAATAATATTCTGTTCGCAAATTACATCTCTAATGCCCTTGTTATCTTTATCAAATTTTTCCTGTAACATGCTAACACACCAAACTAACCCAATTAAAATAAGCGATAGTGTAAACCCATGTCTGTCCAGTCCAAAAGAATATAGGCTTTCGTCCCATAATGTATGTAATCCAAAATTTCTCAAATCAAAAGTTCTTTTGATAATCAATACTGCATGATGGAAACCTGCTGTAGATACAAAAAATATTCTACCAATGGCGGACAATAAGAATGTTCTTGCCATTCTAAATAAATTAAATGAAAAACATTCAGTGTTAATATGCAATAACTTATTTAATTTCTGTATTGGTACATCAAACACTGCTCCAAGTATAATCAAGATTCCATGATACACACCCCATAGCACGTAGCACATTGCCGCTCCATGCCACATACCTGTCACAATCCATACGCATGCTGCAGGGATTACTGTTGAAAATGCTCTTGATGCCTGATTGCCCCACTTCTTTCTTGTAAATCTGTTAATTGATTTACAAAGCTTCGACATTGAAACAGGATAAAGTAAATAATCCTTAAACCAGGCTCCAAGTGTAATGTGCCATCTTCTCCAAAACTCCGGCATGTTTTTTGAAAAATAAGGATGCCAGAAATTTCTTTCCAACTCTATTCCAAAAATCTGTGAAACACCTCTTGCAATATCCATGCACCCTGTCCAGTCTAAATACAACTGCATTGAGAAAAATATAATTGCAAGCACTAACGGTAAACCTGTAACCTCGTCCCACTTTGCATATACGCCGTTAGCGAAAATAGCCAACCTGTCTGCAATAACCATTTTTTCAAAATAACCCCATAACATTAACAGCAAACCTTTTTTTACTCTGTCATAATCAAACTTATGTCTTTGATTAAACTGTTCTGCTAATTTGTTATATCTGCCAATTGGTCCCTGAACTATGTGTGGAAAATACGATGTGAACAAAGCAAGCTTCAAAATATTTTTCTCTGCTCTATATCGCTTCCAATAAACATCGAGTATGTATCCTACTGTCATAAAAGTATAAAATGATATACCAAGTGGTAAAACAAAACTCACAGATTTTGACCAGTCAACGCCAAACTTTGCAAGCACTGCGGACATACCACGAAGTGCAAAATCCATATACTTAATTACACACAGCATACCCAAATTTATAACTAAATCCAGCAATAACCAGACTTTTCTTTTTGCTGTAAACTGTTTCTTTATGGATTTCTTCTTTTCTTTTGAGAAATCATGTTCTACAATAATCTTCTTTTCTCTATCATGAAGTTTTTGTATCTTTCCTGCAAACAAATATGTTGTAACAGCAGTTATGCTAATATAAACTATGTACTTTGGGCCTGAAAACATATAGAAAGCAATACTTGCAAGTAGCAGTAAAAACCACTGACACTTTCTAAACAGGGTAAAGTACAAAATTGCAACCACAAGTACAAAACCTAAAAAACTTAAACTTGTAAAACTCATCCTTTGCCCTTTCTCCCTATACTTACAGTTCCATAAGCATTATTTTTTAATCTTACTGTATCTATAACTGACTTTGTTTTCTTATCGTAAACAACAATATTCATAGCATCCTCATACACATCACCACAGGCATTGTTGTTTACTCTCACTGAACAAAGTCCAACGCTAACTTTTGCTGAGTAAGACATTCCATCACTAAACTGTCCCCCCTGATCTATTACCGCTGTTGTGTATTTGTCTTCTTCTTTTGATATATTGATACTTGCATCTGACTTTACGTCCTCTGATACATAAACAAAATTATTTCCATAAACAGAATCTTTTTGGAACTTGTCAATTTTTATATTCATATCCTTAAAAAGATCTAACTGCTCTGTTGAAAAATTCAACTTATGTGATGATGAACCTGCAACTACAATAAATGCATAATCTTTGTCATTTATTAATTTAAGGTAATTATTTAAATTCATTTCCTTTAAAAGTTTTGCATTTTTCATCTGAGTTTCATAAGTTGCCATTTCTGACTGAAAACTCTTTGTCACACTAGAATCTTTTTCTTTATAATTTGTAAGATTAAAATTCTTTGTCAAATATTTTCCAATGTAAGATGTTACCTTTTTTCCACCACTAATGTTCATATGGATATTGTCTGCACCATCTTCAGCAAAATTAATGCCTACAGCTTTTCTCATAGACTTCAAATTAAAATCTAAATACTTAACGCCTAATTCCTTTGCTAAATCATTTACATAATTGTACTTTTTAACACTCCAGCTTGTATCCGGTGTTTTGTATAAAATAAGCTCCACATTATTTTGTTTTGCTAACTTTGCAATCTTTTCAACATACTCTTTATTTGTGGTGTTATATTTGCTGTACTTAACTTTTTTTGCATCGAATCCATCATACTTTCCTGCATCATCACTTGCCTTATCATATTTTGATGTATATTTAAAAGTATTTGTTAATGCAGCGTAGCCTTTTGTATCTGAATTATTGTTGCCCAAAACAAAATCATAATCGTCATAGTCTAACTCAGACCATCTTGTGTGATAAAGTGAAAGTGGAAAGAGATATTCAAAAATTCCCTGTGCTTCCTCATTATCTTTTGTTTCCTTATCAGAGTTCACTGTGGCATAAGCGTACTCTAATTTTGTTTTTCCAAGTCGCATATAATCATAAGACTTTCTTGCCTTACTTTCTAACTTGTCATGCTTTCTTCCTAGAGTTTTAACCTCAACAAAAATCACCTTTGGCTTTTGTGTCTGTAAAGCTTCCTTTACCCAAAAATATGTTCCGCTCATAGTTTGGGAAACCACACTCAAATTGTAAGAAGATATTCCATATTCATTGTATAATTGAAAAGGATCCGCTGACGCAGCTACAACACTGGAGCCAAAGAACAACACATCTGTACTGTTCTTTTCCAGCTTATAAAAACTTACATTTGTTTTTGAAGATGTCCATCTGTCCTCTAACCACTTTGGCTTAAATAACCCATTAACAAAATCAAGTAGTAGGACAAATATCAGACAAAAACAAACTATTTTTGCTAATATTTTCAATTTTCTTTTCATTGTCTAACTCCGCATTAATTTTCTTTAGTATTTTCTTCTGTCAACATGCTATTCAAATGTTCCCATAACTCTCCGTATCCTTCACTAGCAGGAGTTACCGGTTTTTCAATTGGATTATACATATGCTCCTTAATTAAACCATCCTTTGACATAACCATAATTCTGTTGCCAAGGGCAATTGCCTCCTGAATGTTATGAGTAATAAATAAAACCGTCATTTTCTCTTTTTCTTTTATGTGCATAAGTTCTGACTGCATTTGATTTCTTGTCATTGCATCTAATGCTGCAAATGGCTCATCCATCATAATGATTTTTGAACCTAATGCCATTCCTTTAGCAATAGCTACTCTCTGTTTCATACCACCACTTAGCTGATGTGGATAGTAGTCCTTGTATTGCAAAAGATTCACCTTGTCTAAATATTTCTCAGCTCTCTTTATTCTTTCTTTTTTGTCCTTCATGCCACTGCTCTTTAAAGGAAATGTTATGTTCCCAAGAACTGTCTTCCACGGAAACAACTGATTGAAGTCCTGAAACACCATAATTCTGTCAGTACCGGGACCTTTTACACTTTCGCCACTAACTTCAATTGTTCCTTCATAATCCTCAAAACCTGCAATACATCTAATCATGGTTGATTTTCCACAACCTGATGGTCCAAGCACACACAAGAAATCTCCTTCATAAATACTTAAGTCTATTCCCTTCAAAACAGGTTCAGTAGTATTGCTATATATCTTTTTTAAATTTTCTATTTTTAAAATCTCATTATTGCTCATCGTGTCATACCCCATTTCTTAAATGTTCTATTTTCAATAGTTCTAAAAATTCCGTATTCCACAACAAGTCCAATAATTATAATTATGATTATTGTTGCATATATACTTGCAAGGTCACTATTATCTCTTCTTTGAGAAATGTAATATCCCATACCAATAGTTCCTGCTCCACCAAAAACCATTTCCGCACTAATAAGCCCTCTCCAGGCTCTCGCCCAACCAACTTTTATGCCTGAGAAAATTCTTGGCATTGCCGCTGGAATGAAAACTCCAAACAAAAGTTTTATTGGTGACAGACCTATATTTTGTCCAACTTCCAAATATAATTTTGGCACAGCATTAAAGCCATCAATAATACTACGTGACATAGGCCACACAACTGAATGAACTACCAAAATCACAATGGCAGTATCGTTTTGTCCATATAGAAAAATTATAATTGCTGAAATTAAAGCAATTCCGGGAATCAGGTCAAACATAGATACAACCATGTTGTAAACTGCCGCAAATGAATCTGAGATAACAGATATACCTGATAATACAATTGCTAAAACTATCCCTATACCTAATCCCTCTAACATTAGTAAGAGTGAGTGAAGCATAATGCCACCAAAACCTTTTTCAGCAAATCCCCATATCATTTTTTCAAAAATCATTCCTATGGATGGGAACAGATTTGCGTTTCCATTTTGTGCAAAATTGTATGCCACAATCTGCCATATAGCCACAACTATTACTATAAAAATAATCTGACACAATAAACCTTTTGTTTTTTTCTTCACTGCTTTTGTCTCCTTGTAACTTTATTTTCCTTTTACACCATCGTATACAATGTCACTAAGATTTCCTGAATATTCGTTTTCTAAAAATCCTTCATCCTGCATAAACTGAACAAAATTTCCTGCACCCTGTAGTGTTGTTGAATATTGTGATTTTGAATCAGTCATCCACTTAACAATATCTTCCACGCTGTCATCAAGTTCTAATTTATCTTTTACAAGTTGTGCTGTTTCTTCAGGATTGTCCTTTACATACTGCATAGCTTCATCAAGTGCTTTGCAAACAGCATTGTATAAATCTTTGTTATTTTCATATAGATTTTTTGAAGCAATTCCTACAATAGATGTATCTCCAGGCACCCACACATCTTCACTAATAGCAATTTCATGAGTTCCCTCCACAGCTAACTCTTTGAAATTATACGGTGAAATTACAATATGTGCCTTAATTGAACCACTTTTAATTCCGTCAAATCCTGATGCATTGTCAACCGAATTAAGCACATTATCAAATGCATGAGCATCTCCAAGTTCAGCCTTAGCAGCCATACCAAGTAAAATATGTCCCTGGCTGTTTGTACTTAAAACTCCTATCTGAATTTTTTTATCTTTTAAATCTTTTAAAGTGTTTATATCCTTTTGATTTGTAACAATTGAATATGGCTGTGAAGAAATACCTGAAAAGATTTTGTATTTACTGCCACTTAAAATTCCAACAACTGCCGGTGGCAATCCTAATGTTCCAATATCAATGCTTCCACTTGATACGCCTTCTTTAATTGTGTTTCCATCTTTCTCAACCTGACAATCAACTTCTAAATCCTTGTCATAATATTTTGAAATCATATTCTTTTCTGCCATTATCATTACCGGTGCATAAGCAATACTTTTCTGGTATCTGATAACAATCTTGTTATCATTTTTGCTTTCCTTACTGCTGCCTCCACATGCTGTCATTGTTACTGCCATAGCTGTAATCAGCGCGAAGCTCAAAACTTTTTTAATAATTCTCATATTTTTAAATTCCTTTCATTTAATGTTTTTGTTTTTTGTTTTTCTTTTGGTTATATTTCTTTTTATTTTTTCTAAAAATCCTATTTTGCCCATTTTTACTAATATCTTTGTGATTTTATCAATCTGATATGATGTAATTTTGATATAAATTTTCCATCAAATTTCGACTTTACTCTTTTAGCAGATTATTTACAAAATACATAAGGAGACAAAAAATGAAGAGATATTATAAGGTTATTTTTCTTTTACTATTAATTTTTCTTGGCATAAATTGTACCCCAACCTATGCCACATCTAACGATATTTCAACAACACGAATTTTATTTATCGGAAACAGCTCAACATATTGCAATCAAATGCCTTTGATGGTGGAAGGTCTTGCTAAAGCTAACAATATTAACTGTGAGGTCAAATACATTACAGCCTCTGGCTATAAACTTACTCAATTTGCCACAACGGGCAATGCTTATAACACAGAAATTGTTAATGCTCTATCAAAAGAGAAATGGGATTTTGTTATTTTGCAGGAGCACCGCGAAAATATAATGGGTAATTTAGAAGCAACTGAAAATGCTATCACAAACTTAAAATCAAAAATTGATAGCACAGGTGCAAAGACAATACTATATGAAACTCAGGCAGATTATATTGGTAATGATTTTATAATTGATGGCACTTCAATTTACTTTGACAATATTACATTGCAAAATTATATGACTAAATTCTATTTTTCTCTTGGAAATAAATTTGACTGCAAAGTTGCACCTGTAGGTGTCAATTATACAAGATGCATGAAAGAATATCCTGAAATCAGCTTATATAATTCCGACATGATTCATCCAACATTAGAGGGAAGTTATCTGGCTGCCTGCACACTTTTTCAGACAATCTTTGAAACATCAGCTTACAACAATACTTTTTTGTCAGGAAGTGAATTCGACACCAGCCATATTATAGATAAATTAGATAATGATACTGCAAAAAAACTTCAGAATGTAGCTGACGGAATGATAAATTTATCTACCTATAACGTTACTCTTAAAAAAGGGGAAAAAGCCTCTGTGAATGCCAAAATCACTTTCACTGACACAAACCCTGTTATGGCAAATTATTCAAATACAATAACATATTCAAGCACTAACGAATCAAGTGTAGGTGTAAATTCACAAAAGGGAACCATTACTGCAATTAGAAATGGTTCTTCAATGATTAAAGCTTCAACAGATAGCGGACTTATGGCATTCTGCACAGTAAATGTTGTTCAGCCTTCTACCTCTCTTACTATAAAAGAAGGTAGTATTTACCTACACATAAAAGATACTGCAAAGTACACTACGGAAATTTATCCAACTGACACCACTGATACAATCACTTGGACAAGTAGTAATCCATCTGTAGTTTCTGTTGATGAGACAGGCACAGTGAAAGCCAAAGAAATCGGTTCTGGGAAAATTACTGCCAAAACAGATAGTGGGATTAAATTGACCCGATATGTAAGAGTTAAACTTAAAACTCCTACATCAGTAAAAGCTGTTAAAACCAGCGGTTCTACAAAAAGCTATAAATATTCAAACGTTAAAGTAACCTGGAAGAAAAATTCATCTGCTGTTAAATACTACATTTACAGAAGACGATTAGGTAAATCAAAATATACTAAAATAGCTACTACAACTACTAATAAGTTTATTAATTCTAATGTTAAAAAAGGTAAAACCTATTACTACAAAATCGTAGCAGTATATTCAAGCTCATTGTGTAACAGCTATAAATCATCTGCTGCTAAAATCAAATTACAGTAAAGAGATATAATAAGGAATGTACTAAAGAACATAATAAAAACTTTTATAAACAAACTTGCTGTATTTTCTAATGAAGTAATCTAACACCTTTTATTGAAATAATGTTATAATCTACTTTTGAGATTTATAACTAGAAAATATAAAAAAATTTCTATTATAATCATTTTTTTAATTAAAGGTGAATTTATGTTACATGATGCAGATATTAGAGAGCCTCTGTTTGATTATTTGGAGGATTCTTACGGAAAAATACGAATACTTGAAGAAGTAGAAATTGCCCGCTCAAGAGCTGATGTTATTATGGTTACTGACGATTCTTTAGTGGGACTTGAAATAAAAAGCGACGCAGATACATATGTAAGATTAGAAAGACAGGTAAAAGACTATAATCTTTTCTTTGACTATAATTATGTTGTAGTTGGTTCAACTCACGCAAAACACGTTAATGAACATATACCTGACAGTTGGGGAATTATTTCTGCTGAGCTAATTGACGGCAACATGGACTTCTATGTACTACGAGAACCTACACGAAATAAACGCCAGCGTATTAAGCGTAAGCTTAGTTTATTATGGCGACCTGAACTTGCACATATTCAGGAACGAAATGAACTTCCAAAGTATAAACAGAAAAGCAAGGATTTTGTTGTAAACAAGCTTATTGAAAAACTTCCACGAGAGCAACTTGATTTAGAAATCAGCACTGAACTTTTTGAGCGGGACTATACTTTGATTGCTGACATAATCGCAAACTATAAGAAGGAAAATCAAAAGCCTGTTAAGAAAAGACGTTCCCGAAAAACAAAAAAAATTACCAGAAAGCATGTATAAATCAAAAGGTACTACTAAAATTAAGAATATCATTCTCGAATATTTAGTAGTACCTTCTATTATTTCAAATAAATTTTTTCTCTTGGTAGGAAGCTCTTGGCTATTGTTGCCATTTCCTGTGGTGTTTCCTTCATTCCGCCACGAACCCAGTTTTCCACAACAGCCGTACAGCCAAAAACTATATAGTATCTGTAATATTTAAACTGTTTCAGAGATTCATCCATAAACTTATCTTTCCATCTAAGCATATACTTGTCATGTATGTAATATCCCATTTTTTCATAACCGGTCTGGTTGTTCACACTAAAGCACAACAAATCTGCTTTGATTTTATCCTCATAAAAATAGTTAAACAGACCATAGAAAAAGCCCTCTGCGTTTCCTCCTTCTGTAGCCTCAACAATTTTTTGAATATCTTCGGCAATTTCATCCTGTAACTGCTCAAGCATATCCACAGGGTCACGATAATACTGATAAAAAGTTGTTCTAGTCACATCAGCTTTTTTCGCCAACTCGCTTACTGTAACATCCATAACATTTTTCTCTTTCAGTATTTCAATTAAAGCCTCAGTAAGTATCTTTTTTGTTCGTCTTATTCTTTTGTCTACCTTACAAGTGTTTTCCATTTTGCGCCTCCTATACCTTGAAGGATATTCCTCAAAATGGTATTTTACCACTTTTAGACATATTAGTAAAATTGTAAAATAAGCCTACTTGTAAAAAGGAAAAGTTATTCCGCTGGCACTACCATACTGTGACCATACCGTAGTCCATTTTGTCATTTTCCATTTTGACTTTTCTTTTTTGAACCAAATAAAATGACCTGCTTCATGGTCTGATTCCACATAATACACTTTGGCAGTTTTATTTGTATTATAAAAAACCTTATAGTATTCTATGTCGTCAATCATGTTTGTCTGTTTATACTGATTCTTAAATTCACTTCCAAATAAAAGAGTGTTACCTTCCACAAAAATATATGGCACAAGAATTATTAAAATTAAGGCAACTATTACAATTATTTTTATTTTCTTTTTCATATTTACCTCCTTGTGTATAAAAAACAAAACTCTGCCACAACAGCAAGTCTCTCAGATTATATCTGATACATTAACTGTTATGCCAGAGTCTCTTATATTCTTATTAGTATTAATGTTTCTAAAATCTTAAGTTCTTCACTGCCTTCTCATTCACGTACCCATCTATATATCCACAGTATAACATTTTCATTTTTTTATGCAACCTTTAAACTACCCAAACAGTTTTTCTATAACCCTATGAACTGTTGTAATTTCATTTTGCATGTAGGCATTTGCTCCACAAAATAGTAAACCGTTATCTACATTTCCCTCTGCCGCATTAATTAAACGCTCTGTAATGCAATATGGTATGTTTGCCGGATTGCATTTTTTGAGACATTTAAGGCATTTCTTTGGTGGAAAATTTTCTCCTGCCATAACCTGACTCATAAACTTATTTTTGATGGCTCTTCCAGGCATCCCCACCGGACTTTTCACAATTGTAATTTCATCTTCTTTTGCATTAACATAAGAATTTTTATAATTAATGTGAGCGTCACATTCTTCCGTTGTCACAAATAATGAACCTACCTGAACTCCGTCCATTCCTAAGTCAAATGCATTTTTCACATCATCTCTTGTTGTAATTCCACCTGCCAAAACAATGGGGATTTTTTTTGAATATTTATTCTCGTATTCCTGAACTACTTTTTTAATTTCCAGAACTTCCTCACTGTAATCCTTTTTGCATGCGCCAAAACCATACTTCTCCAGCTCATCTTTTTTAAATCCAAGATGACCACCTGCTTTTGGTCCTTCAATAACCACTAAATCGGCTGTTTTCTTGTATCGTGTATCCCAGTATTTTAAAATAACCTGAGCTGACTTTTTACCTGATACAATGGGGGCTATTTTTGTTTTGTAACCTTGCACAAAAGCAGGTAAATCCACCGGTAGTCCTGCGCCGGAAATAATAATGTCTGCCCCTGCCTTCACTGCTGCAAGCACCTGCTCTTTATAATTGGTAAGCGCAGTCATTATGTTAAAGCCTAAAATTCCTTTTGGAGCAATTTTTCTGGCTTTTTTCAATTCCTTCTCAATGGCACGTAAATTAGCTGCCAAGGTATTAACGTAAAAATCCTTTTCCTTAAATCCAATTTGTGCTGTGGAAATAATTCCAACACCACCTTCATTTGCTACCACTCCTGCAAGATTTCCCAAAGAAATTCCAACGCCCATTCCACCTTGAATTAATGGGATTTTCGCCTGCAACTCCCCTATTTTTAAAGGTTTAATATTCATTACATTCTCCTAAATCGATTATATCTTTCATTAACAATTTCTTTCTCTGATAAATGAGATTTGCTAATTAAAAATTGGTCTATTTCTGTTTTTAGCCTATCAGTTACAAATTCAATGGTTGTAACATTATAGTCAACAGGTTCCTTAAATATTTTTTCAATTACATTTAACTGCTTCAAATCATCCGCTGTCATTTTCATGGCTTCTGCCGCTTTGTCAGCTTTTTTTCCATCTTTCCAAAGAATACTTGCATAGCCTTCAGGCGACAAAATCGAATACACTGAATTTTCCAGCATCCAAACTTCATTGGCAACTGCCATGGCTAAGGCGCCGCCACTTCCCCCTTCTCCTACAAAAATAGAAAGAATAGGTACTTTTATTGCTGACATTTCAAAAAGATTTCTTGCTATGGCTTCACCCTGACCCCTTTCTTCTGCCTCCAAACCGCAAAATGCTCCCGGAGTATCAACGAAACATATTATAGGTCTGTGGAATTTTTCTGCCTCTTTCATTAAACGCAAAGCCTTTCTATAGCCTTCCGGTGATGGCATTCCAAAGTTTCTGCTAATATTTTCCTTTGTGTTGTGACCTTTTACCTGAGCGATAACTGTTACCGGCTTATTGTTAATAGTTCCAATTCCACCGACAATTGCTTTATCATCTCCAAAATATCTGTCACCATGCAACTCTGTAAAATTCTCCACAAGTTTTTCTATATAATCAAGTCCTGTAGGACGTTTGTTCTCTCGTGAAATCTGAACTTTTTCCCAAGGTGTCAAATTGTTCTTAAACCTCTCATTTTCTGTTTCACAATTTCCGTCGTCTATCGGAGATTTTTTTGAATCACTTTCGGAATTTTCTCTCTTCCAATTCCTATCCACCTTGATTTCGTTGCTCTCTTCATTTAATTTCTGTAAGTCCTTTTCATCTACAACTTTACAATTTTCTTCACTGCTCTTCTTGGGATAATGAAGTTTAATAATCTCTGACAACTTATTTTTTAAATTCTGTCTTTCCACAATTAAATCTATAAAACCATGTTCAAGCAGAAACTCTGACTTCTGAAATCCTTTTGGCAGCTTCTGGCCGATTGTCTGTTCAATTACTCTGGGACCTGCAAAACCTATTAACGCGTCAGGTTCTGCCATAATAATATCCCCAAGCATTGCAAAACTTGCAGTAACCCCACCTGTTGTTGGATCAGTTAAAACAGATATGTAGAGATTTCCACTTTCGCTGTGACGTTTTAGGGCTGCCGATGTTTTTGCCATTTGCATAAGGGAAATAATTCCCTCCTGCATTCTTGCCCCACCGGAACATGCCACAATTACAAGTGGAAGATTTTCTTCTGTGGCTTTCTCTACAGTTCGTGTAATTTTTTCGCCAACAATTTCTCCCATACTTGCCATTAAGAAACGCCCGTCCATTACCGCCAAAGCAACTTCACTGCCGTTAATTAAAGCTTTTCCTGTTATTACTGCTTCTTCTAATTTTGTTTTTTCTTTTACTTCCAATAATTTCTTTTCATACTCTTTATCTCCAAGTGGATTGCTAATTTCCAGTCCCTCAAACCATGGTTCGAAAGTTCCCTTGTCAACAAGCATTTTGATTCTGCGCTTTGCGTGCATTCTCACATAACCGCCACATTTAGGGCAAATATAGCCATTCTCCCTAACCTCTTCTGACAATACCATTTGACCACATTTTTTACATTTTCCAAAAAGTCCTTTTGGCACATCCGGCTTTGGAATTTTTATTGTCACATATCCACTTCTTTGTTTTTTTATTCTTGTTTTTAGTCTCAACTTACAGCTCTCCTCTGCTTATTAAACTGCTCAATAAAATCTACGTCAAAATCCCCCGAAATAAATTTTTCATTATTTATTATTTCGTATTCGTAATCTATATTTGTATCAATGCCTTCAATCACCACTTCTCCAAGGGCACTTCGCATTTTGTTAATTGCTTCCTGTCTGTTGTCACCATAAACTATAAGTTTTGCTAACATTGAATCATAGTAAGGTGTAACTTCGTACCCTGTAAAAATAGCTGAATCAACACGTACGCCATTTCCACCTGGAAAATGCATTTCTGTAATTTTTCCGGGACTTGGTCTAAAATTCTCCTCTGGATTTTCCGCATTAATTCTGCACTCTATTGAATGGCCTTTAATTTCAATTTCATTTTGTGTAAAAGGAAGTTTCTCTCCCTGAGCAATTTTAATTTGCTCTTTTACAATATCTATACCTGTTATGTTTTCTGTTATTGGATGCTCCACCTGAATTCTTGTATTCATTTCCATAAAATAATATTTACCTGTTTTCTCTAACAAAAATTCAATTGTGCCGGCATTTTCATAACCTGCTGCTTTTGCAGCTCTTACTGCCGTCTCGCCCATTTCTTTTCTTAATTCTTCTGACAAGGCACTAGACGGTGCCTCCTCAATAATTTTCTGATGATTTCTCTGAAGAGAACAGTCACGTTCCCCTAAATGCACTACATTTCCATATTTGTCTGCTAAGATCTGAAATTCAATATGACGTGGATGTTCCACAAAATGTTCAATGTACATGGTGTTGTCTCCGAATGCCATTTCACTTTCTTTTTGTGCAGCCTTAAAAGCACTATCGAATTCCGCCGGTGTAAAAGCCACTCTCATACCTTTTCCACCACCACCTGACGCTGCCTTAATCATAATGGGATATCCAACCTTCTCAGCTACCTGCTTTCCCTTTTCAACCTCTACAATTCCACTATCATTTCCGGGAATTACCGGAACATTAGCTTCTATCATGGTTGTTCTCGCCTGTACTTTGTTTCCTAAATTTTCAATAACTGTATGATTTGGTCCAACGTATGTGATGTTACATGTTTCACATAATTTTGCAAAAGTTGGATTTTCTGATAAAAAGCCAAAACCCGGATGAATTGCATCTGCGCCTGTTGTAATGGCAGCACTAATAATGCTTTCCATGTTCAGGTAACTTTCGCTGGACTTTGTTTCACCTATGCAAACAGCTTCATCTGCTAACTGGGTGTGCAATGCTTCCTTGTCTGCAACAGAATATACTGCAACAGTTTCTATCCCCATTTCCCTGCAAACTCTTATAATTCTTACTGCAATTTCACCTCTGTTTGCAATTAACATTTTTCGTATCACCAAAATCACCTCTAATTTCCAATTATCTGTTTTATTAAATTAATCTTCCTATCCACATCAAAACTGCCGGTTTCTTTGCCACCCACATTCTATATTGCTTTAAACTGGCATTAAATCCTGTCACTGTTTTTCAACTGCAATAGGTCTTTTTATTAATTTTTAACCAACCATAAATGTAAGTTCTGCTGTCACTACCACTTTTCCATTAACGGAGGCTTTTGCCTCTCCAATTCCCATAGGTCCTTTTTGTCTGATTATTTTTGTTTCAAGCTTAATCTTGTCACCGGGAACTATTTTTCCTTTAAAGCGACATTTGTTAATTCCACCAAAGAATGCTGTTTTTCCTTTGTTTTCTTCCTGACTTAAAATTGCAACTGCTCCAACCTGTGCCAATGCCTCTACTGTTAAAACTCCAGGCATTACCGGCATCCCCGGAAAATGTCCCTTAAAAAAATCTTCCCTGTAAGTTACGCATTTGTAGCCAACAGCATAAACTCCAGGCTCATAATCTTCAATATAATCAATCAATAAAAAAGGATGTCTGTGAGGTATAATTTCCTGTATTTGTTTTATGTTTAGCATTTATTTCCTACTTTCTAATTTTTTACAACTTTTCTTCTATTCTATAACGAACATTTCCTGACCAAATTCCACAGGTGATTCATTGTCAACTAACACTTCTTTAACCACCCCATCGAACTTTGACTCAATTTCATTCATTAGTTTCATAGCTTCAACAATTGCCAGTGTTTGTCCTTTTTTTACTTTGTCACCCACTGAAACAAAAGGTGGCTCATCTTCTGCCGGTGCCAGATAAACTGTTCCAACTAACGGAGATGTAACAATGTTTCCTTTTATTTCTTTTTCAATTTCAGACTGCTTACCGCTATTCTCACTGCTTCCCAAATTTTCCTGATTGTTAGCAGGATTAACATTTTCCTGAGAAATAGTAGCTGTAGTTTTTGCATCTGTTATGGCAACCGTTTTCTTTTCGTCATAAATTGTGCCTTTTGAAAGTTGTAATTTTACTCCATTTTCTTCATATCTAAATTCGTATAAATTAGAATTTGATACTTCATTTATTAAAATTTTAATATCCTTAATGTCCATTTTTTCCCCTTTACTTGCTATATTTTCTTACAGCTAAAGTTGCGTTATGTCCACCAAAACCTAATGAGTTACTAAGTGCAAAATCAACATTTGTTTCAACGCCCTGTCCCATTACATAATCAAGGTCTAACTCCTCATCCGGCTCTGTTAAACCAACTGTCTGATGTATATAACCTTCGTTAATACTCTTTACACATGTAATAAATTCAACACCACCTGCGGCACCTAGCAAATGTCCAATCATTGATTTAGTTGAATTTACTTTTACATTCTTTGCTGCCTCTTTAAGTGCAAGTTTAATGGCTCTTGTTTCAAATAAATCATTGTGATGTGTACTTGTTCCATGAGCGTTAATGTAGTCAACGTCTTCCGGCTTTGCCCCTGCTTCTTTTATGGCAAGTTCCATTGCTTTTGCTGCTCCACTTCCATCTTCAGCAGGTGATGTAATATGGTAAGCATCACAGGTTGCTCCGTAACCTACCACTTCCGCCAAAATATTTGCACCTCTGTCTAAGGCATGTTCCAGTTCTTCAAGAACAACTATTCCTGCACCTTCTCCCATTACAAAACCACTACGTTTCTTATCAAATGGAATTGATGCCTGTGTTTTGTCAGTTGTTTTTGTTAATGCTGTAAGACTTGTAAAACCTGCAACCCCTAAAGGTGTAATTGAACTTTCTGTTCCCCCTGCTATCATTACGTCGGCTTCGCCACACTGAATTGATCTGTACGCCTCGCCAATTGAATGTGTTCCTGTTGCACAGGCAGTTACCACATTAATACATTTTCCTTTTGCTCCAAAGGCGATTGCCACGTTACCTGCCGCCATGTTTGTAATCATCATTGGCACAAGCAATGGTTTAATTCTGCCGGGACCTCTTTCCAGAAGCTTTTTGTTTTCTTCTTCCATATCCTTCATGCCACCAATACCTGAGCCAACACTTACTCCCACTTTGTAAGGGTCTTCTTTTGTCAAATCAAGCCCTGACTGTTCAAGTGCCTCCTTTGCTGCACACACAGCATACTGTGAAAATGGTGACATTCTCTTTGCCGCCTTAAATTCCATTCTTTCTTTTGCCACAAAGTCCTTAACTTCTGCTGCTAATTTTACAGAATAATCTGTTGTGTCGAATTTGGTAATTTCGTCAATACCAACTTTTCCTGCTTTAATTCCCTGCCAAAATTCATCTACACTATTTCCAATTGGTGTTATTGCACCCATACCTGTTACTACAACTCTTCTCATATGACACCTCGCTACATTACCATTCCACCATCAATGTGAAATACCTGTCCTGTTATATAATTACTTTTTTCACCTGCTAAAAACGCCACTAACTCGGCAACTTCCTCAGGCTTTCCAAATCTGTTAAGGGGAATTTGTGAAACTGCCTGCTCTTTTACCTTGTCAGATAATTTTGCAGTCATGTCTGTTTCAATAAATCCCGGTGCAATTGCATTTACATTAATATTTCTTGATGACAATTCTCTTGCCATTGATTTTGTAATTCCAATTACTCCTGCTTTCGCCGCTGAATAATTAACCTGTCCGGCATTACCTGCAACTCCTGAAACTGAAGTCATGTTAATGATTTTTCCATGTCTTTGTTTCATCATTATTCTTGAAGCAAATTTAATGCAGTTAAATGTTCCTTTTAAATTAGTATTAATTACAGCGTCGAAGTCTTCTTCTTTCATCGCCATGCACAAACCATCTCTTGTAATACCTGCATTGTTTACTAAAATATCAATGGAACCAAATCTGTCTTTTACTTCATTAGTAAATTCACTGCATTTATTAAAATCTGAAATGTCGCACTGCATGGCTGTTGCCTTGCCACCTGCATTTTCAATTTCTTTTACTACTGTTTCTGCTTTTTCTCTGGAGCCTGCGTAGTTTACAATTACTGTGGCACCCAGTGAAGCTAGTTTTTTTGCAATGGCAGCTCCTATGCCTCTTGAAGCTCCTGTTACAATTGCTACTTTATTTTCCATATAAAACCTCTGTTCCAGATAATCAAAATCTACACTCTCTTTCCCATGCACATAGGCAATATGCATTCACGAAAGCACGCTCCCTCTGCCTTCAGCTCGTAGCGGTTCTACAAAGCCGACTTCGCTGCCTTTGTGAACCCACGGCTTCAGAGCACTTTCTTAGAATGTTTATTACCTATGTGCAACGTACTGGGAAGGCTTGTACGTGCAGTATCCTAAGTGTAACGTGCTTTCGTGAATGTATATCTGCAAAGCAGAAAGAAGAAAAGCTATATTTTTGATTATCTTGATTTTATTCTTTAATATTTTTTACTTTTCTAAAAAAGAGTTAAATTATCTTATTAATTTTTAATTTTGATTTAGTTTTTTTAAGTCTTCATATTGACTTATGTTTATGCATTTTACATTTCTGTCTATTTTGCGTAAGAAGCCTGCGATTGTTTTTCCGGGACCTATTTCAATAAATGTGTCTACGCCTTTTTCTATCATGTTTCTTACACTTTCTTCCCATCGAACCGGTGAGTAGACCTGTTTTATTAACAATTCTTTTGTTTTATTAACATCTTCCACATATTGTGCTGTTACGTTTGTAACGTATGGTATTGTTAATGGTGTGAATTGTACTTTTTCAAGTTGCTCTCCTAGTTTTTTTCCGGCTTCTTTTAAGAATTGTGAGTGGAAAGGCCCACTTACGTTTAATTCTACTGTTCTTCTGGCTCCGGCTTCTTTCAATGATTCCATTGCTTTTTCAACGGCATCTTTTTTTCCGGTTATTACAATTTGTCCCGGGCAGTTATAATTTGCCACTGACACGTTTTCCATCTTGTTTACAATGTTATCTATTTGCTCAGCTGTCATTCCAAGAATTGCTGCCATTGTACCTTCACCTTTTGGCACAGCCCTGTTCATAAGAATTCCTCGTTGTCTTACCGTTTTTATGGCATCTTCGTAAGAAAAGCCACCGCTTACTGCAATTGCCGCATATTCTCCAAGGCTTAGTCCTGCTGTAACGTCAGGTTTAATTCCCCTGTTTTCTACTTCTTTTGTTATTGCAAGATATGTAGTAACCAAAGCCGCCTGTGTGTACTCTGTATCATTTATTTCCTGATTTTCCTGAAAACAGATTTTCTTTATATCAAAATCAAGTACCTGATCTGCCTTGTCAAATACTTCTTTTGACAAAACACTGTTTTCATAAAAGTCCTGTGCCATGCCTACTGTCTGCACACCCTGTCCCGGATATACAAATGCGATTTTACTCATATGCTCCTCCAAAAATTTTAAATACAACTCTAATTTTTCTCCACTGTTTTTTAGATATGAATGCTAAATTTTACTTTTAAAATCTCACGTCAAAATTCCAGCTTTAAAACTCTGCCAATCTGTTTTCTATTACCTGTTGTCCTTCGGTTACAACCTTTTCGATAAGTTCCTTGCAGGTATATTGTTTTTTTACCAAACCGGCAACTTGCCCCGCCATTAGACTTCCTTCTTTTACGTTGCCCTCAACAACAGCTTTTCTTAAACCACCTAAAGTTAAAAGTTCTAACTCTTCCAATGTGGCACCTTCCTGCTCTTTTTTTATGTACTCATTGCTCATTTGATTTCTAAGTACACGTACAGGATGTCCTGTTGAGCGACCTGTTACCTTTGAGTCAATGTCTTTTGCCTTTATTATTTTTTCCTTATAATTTTCGTGAACGTTACATTCTTTTGTGGCAACAAAATGAGTTCCCATTTGAACTGCCTTAGCTCCCAACATCAGTGCCGCAGCAAAACCTCTTCCATCAGCGATCCCGCCTGCTGCAATGACAGGTATATTCACTGCATCAACAACCTGTGGCACCAAAGACATTGTTGTAATCTCCCCAATATGTCCTCCTGCCTCTGTTCCCTCTGCAACTACTGCATCGGCTCCACAGCGTTCCATCATTTTTGCCAAGGCACAACTTGCAACTACAGGAATTACTTTCACGCCAGCTTCTTTCCATTCTTTAATGTACTTTGCCGGATTTCCCGCTCCTGTAGTAACAACAGGTACTTTTTCTTCTACAATTACTTTTGCGATTTCATCTGCCTCCGGGTTCATTAACATAATGTTTACCCCAAAAGGTTTATCAGTTAATTTTTTTACTTCCCTAATTTGGTCTTTTACCCAGGATGCAGGTGCTCCACCTGAACCAATCAGCCCAAGTCCGCCGGCATTGGAAACGGCAGCTGCTAAATGATAGTCAGCCACCCATGCCATACCACCCTGAATTATGGGATATTCAATATTTAGTAATTCTGTTATCTCTGTTTTCATAACGAAATTTCCTACGCTTTTCTATTATTTATTGTCCTGAATATATTTCACAACATCTCCAACTGTCTTGATTTTTTCTAAATCTTCTTCAGGAATCTTTACGTCAAACTTATCTTCAAATGCCATTACAAGTTCAAATAAATCTAATGAGTCAGCTCCTAAATCTTCATTAAATGTTGCTGTTTCCACAACCTTGTCTTCATCTACTCCTAATTCTTCAACAATAATTTCCTTAATTTCTTCAAACATTTTTTAATCTCCTTATTCTTTTATAATTGGCTTTTTTTTGCTTTTTGAAAACCTGTTTATAAAAAACTACTATTTTAAGTTCCATATAATTTTTTATTTTCAAAAGCAATTTTATATAATCCGGCTGTACCGGTTAATAACTAATAAAAAATATTTTACGGTTTTAGTTACAACTGCCATTAACAAATTTCCAAATATGTTGCAGCAAGGGTTACTCCTGCACCAAAACCTGACATTATAATTTTGTCGCCTTTTTTCAGTTTGCCTGCCTTAAACAACTCATCCAGCAATATTGGTATGCAGGCAGATGATGTATTGCCATATTCTGAAACATTTGTTGGCACCTTATCCATACTGATTTTCAAACGCTTGGCAATCCCCTGACAAATTCTTAAATTTGCCTGATGCAAAACAAACATATCCACATCGTCACTTGTTATATTCATTTTTTCCATTAATTCATTAATACATTTTGGAACTTCTTTTACGGCAAACCTAAAAATTTCCTGACCATCCATCTTTACAAAGGTGTCTGAGCTTTCCTGACCATTCGTTTTTTCATATATATCTGAAATTTCCTGTTTTTCTTCTGTAAAAATTTTTCTTGGTCTTGTTGCAAACCCGTTATAACATGTAAGTGCTGAACCTTTTCTACCATCAGATTTCATAACAGTTTCAAAAACTGCAGCCTCGCTTGCCTTAACAATTGCAGCTCCTGCCCCGTCTCCAAAAAGAATACAGGTTCCTCTGTCACTCCAATCAACAATTCTTGACAAGCCCTCTGCTCCAATAATTAACGCTGTCTTCACTAAACCTGAATTAATATAACTTTGGACAGTATTGTATGCCATCATAAAACCGGTACAGGCTGTATTAATGTCAAAACAAAAAGCATTTATGGCTCCAATTTGTTCCTGAACAAAGCAGGCTGTATTTGGAAGAATCAAATTAGAAGATACTGTAGAAACCACAATAACATCAATTTCTTCTGGCTTAATTCCTGCATTTTCCACTGCTCTTTTTGCTGCCTCAGTTGCCATAGTAGCAGTAGTTTCATTTTTCATAAGGTGTCTTTGCTTAACGCCGGTTCTTTCCTCAATCCAACTGTCACTTGTTTCAACAATTTTTGTTAAATCATTGTTTGTAACTATATTTTCAGGAACATATGAACCTGTTCCAATTATTTTTCCAAACATATTATCCTTACAGAAAATGTTATTAACATTTTTTGTACTCCTTCCCTGTTACGATTTATTTAAGTCTTTCTTTTGTTTTAGAACGCCTACAGTATAGCCACCTAAAAATTAGTGGTCAATAGAATTTGGCAAAGCTAAACAACATGAAAAAAAGATGTCCTGTAATGAACATTTCCTCTTGTTTTTGTTCATTATCGGACATCTATTTTCTGATTTGTCTATTAAATTTTATATTTGAGTAGCAATTTTATTTGCCCTTAGAGTGTTCTACATTTTACACTCCAGAAGCCTTTATTTTAAATGTTCCTTTGCTACTGCTTCTGTTTTTTCTTCATAACATTCAAATAAATCCTCTAACTCTTTCTGGTCCTGTTTCTTTGTAAATAAACTAATAATCGGTACAATAATCAAGCCACCAACCATGGCAACTACACCTGAGTTGATTGAAGACTTAAATACGTATGAAAGAACTGTTCCCCAACCTGTTGTATCAATTCCTGCAAGTGTAATTACAAGCTGTACAACAGCAATTCCGCAACCCCAGATGAAACATACAATTGTCGCTGCTTTTGTAATGCCCTTCCAGTATAGTCCATATAAAAATGGTGCAAGGAATGCTCCCGCTAAAGCTCCCCATGAAACACCCATCATCTGTGCTATAAATGTTACTTCAGGATGTGCATCCTTGAAAATGGCAATTATTGCTGAAACAAGTATAAAGAAAACAATAAATAAACGCATTATTGTTACCTGTTTCTTATCTGACATTTCCTTCTTTGATGCCGGCTTAATTACATCCAATGTAAATGTTGAACTTGAAGTTAAAACTAATGATGAAAGTGTTGACATTGAAGCTGATAAAACCAAAACAATTACTACTGCAACCACTATTGCAGGAAGTGTTGATAACATTGTTGGAATTATTGTGTCAAATAAAGGCTTACCTGTTGCCTCATTAATTGCAATTTTATCGCTATATAATCTGCCGAATCCGCCTAAGAAATAACAGCCTCCTGCTACAATAATTGCAAATACTGTTGAAATAACTGTTCCCTTATGTATGTCTTTTTCACTTTTAATAGCATAGAATTTTCCAACCATCTGTGGAAGTCCCCATGTACCAAGTGATGTTAAAATAACCACAAATAATAATGCTAATGGATCAGGTCCTAAAAATGCTGTGTAAGCGCCTTCCCAACCTGCATCTCCTGTA
Organism: Eubacterium sp. Marseille-QA0814; assembly: GCF_965119675.1. Taxonomy (NCBI): domain Bacteria; kingdom Bacillati; phylum Bacillota; class Clostridia; order Eubacteriales; family Eubacteriaceae; genus Eubacterium; species Eubacterium sp. Marseille-QA0814. Next base: position 1,667,253 of record NZ_CBCPMG010000001.1, read on the forward strand.
ACTTTTGCAAGGCTCTTTGTTGCCTGTAAAAGACCACCGTTGTCCATTAAAACCGCCCCAATAATAGCACAAATTCCAAATAACATAATGATTCCCTGAATAAAATCATTAATAGCTGTTGCCATGTAACCACCAAAAATTACATAGAATCCTGTAAGCACTGCCATTACCGCAATAACTACCCAATATGGAATGTCAAACACTAAACCAAATAAACTTGAAAGTCCATTGTAAAGTGATGCTGTGTACGGAATTAAGAAAATAAATACAATAACTGATGCAGCAACTTTTAAAGGTGTTGAATTAAATCTTTTTCCAAAAAAGTCCGGCATAGTCTTTGCATCAACGTGCTGTGTCATAACCCTTGTTCTTCTACCTAACACATTCCATGCAAGTAAAGAACCAATGAATGCATTTCCTAAGCCTGCCCAAGTTGATGCAAGTCCGAAATTCCATCCAAACTGTCCTGCGTATCCTACGAAAATAACTGCAGAAAAATAAGATGTTCCAAAAGCAAAGGCAGTAAGCCAAGGGCCTACTGAACGGCCTCCCAGAACAAATCCTGTAACGTCTGTTGCATGTTTTCTAGTGTAAAAACCTACAAAGATCATTACAGCAAAAAATACAACTAGCATAATTGAACATAATACTACTGTCATAATGTTCCCTCCATTAAAATTATTAAAATATATTCCGAGCCTTTAAAGCGTTAAACTTTAAACCGTTACGTTTTAAAGCATTAAAGTGATTATATAAAAAAAAAGATGCTTTGTAAATAACAAAGCACCTGTTAGCTATCAACTGTTTCCTTTTCCTGCTCCTATCTTCATGTCAGAGCACATCCACAGCCGACTTTTTTATATTTCTTTTATCCAACATCTACGTCTTCTATGCTGAATCTTATTAAATCTTTTCCACATAGACTGAACCTTAATATTATCTTCAAGCATTGGTCCTGTCTCAGCATATTTCATTCCATCTTCAATGGCTGCTTTTAGAATTTCCGTAATTAAAACTAACGGTAAGCCTTTCTTCTTATACTGATCTCTTACACCAACTAAATAAAGTTCCAATGTGTCAGGTTTAGAATATGGTGCATAAAGCAGTCTTGCCCATCCAAAAGGAAACAATCTTCCATGAGATTTTTTTGAAGCCTTGCCCATTGAAGGAACAGTCACTCCAATAGCAACCATCTCATCTTTTTCATTTACAAGTAATGAAATAAATCCAACATTAACCATTAATATGAACTGATGAACATACTTTTTAATCTGTGCCTCAGATAAATCCACTTCACCATATAATATCTTTGCAGTATCATTTACAACATCAAATATATATTTTATGTATTTTCTTAGCTGTAATCTGTTCTTAACTTTTACAATTTTGAGTTTATTGTCTTTTAAAACTCTCTCACACATTTTGTCAAAAACAGGTGGTATTTCATCCGGTATATCTATTCTGTTTTCAATCCAATCCACAGATTTTACATACCCAAGGCGTTCCATATGCTCCTTATAATAAGGTGCATTATTAATCGTTATGAATATACCATCATATTCGAAACCTTCAATAAGCATTCCTTCCTGGTCCTAATCGCAAAATCCCATTGGTCCATGAACTGCTTTAAGTCCCTTTTCCCTGCCCCAATTTTCAACAGCCTTAAATAAAGCCTCTGAAACTTCGTAGTCGTCAATAAAATCCACTCTTGTAAATCTTATTCTTTTTCTATCCCATTTCGCATTTGCCCTATGACTGATTATGGCACCGATTCTTCCTACACACTCTCCATCTTTGTATGCCAACCACTGTCTTGATTCAGCATACTCAAATGCCGGATTTTTCTTAGGATTAAAATTCGCCATTTCGTCTGAAATCAAATCAGGCATTGCCTGTGGCACATCTCTATACATTTTTTCATTGAAACCAGCAAAAGTTCTTAAATCTTTTCTGGTTTTAACTTCCTTTATTGTTACCATTATTTATCCTAAGTTTTTTCATTTATATCATTCTACTAACCAATAGTCTGCCATCAAACTATTTTAGCTTTCCTTTTATAATTAGAAAATTATATTCTTTCACCTAAACTTGTTATCTTTTTTCGATTTCTCTAATCATATCGACTCTTCTCTGATGTCTTCCACCTTCAAATTCAGCTCCAAAGAATTCATCAAGAATCATCTTTGCAAGTTCAACACCTACAACTCTTGCACCAAATGCAATGATGTTGGCGTTGTTATGCTGTTTTGTAAGCTTTGCAGAATATGGTTCGCTGCAAACTGCCGCAATAACACCAGGAACCTTATTAGCTGCTATAGAAATACCAATTCCTGTTCCGCACATAAGTACACCATAATCAACATCTCCGTTTACTACTGCACGACCTACTTCTTCACCCTTTGTAGGATAATCACATTTGATTATTTCACCGTTTTCATCATAACCTGTTCCATAATCTACACATTCATATCCTTTTTCTTTCATATATTCAACTAATTCATTTTTTAAATCAATTGCTGCATGATCACAACCAAAACCTATTTTCATTGTAAATTCCTCACATTTCTTATTATTAACAATCTGTTATCCCTAACTTTTTTATTCTACCTAATCTAAAAGTTCATGTCAAACTTTTATATTTGTATAATAAATAAGGTATTTCTACCACATTCCTAACTGAACTTTTTATGTAATATGAAATTATGGAGGATTTTCTTATTACATAAAAAAAGACATACCTAAAAAAATCAGGTACGCCCAAAGCTTTGAAAAACTTAAACATGCCGGTGACCGGAATCGAACCGGTACTGTGTTGCCACAACAGGATTTTAAGTCCTGCGCGTCTGCCAGTTCCGCCACACCGGCATTCATAACCAGCTAAAAGCTAATTATAGACTGGGCAGAGAAGGATTCGAACCTTCGAAGGCGGTGCCAACAGATTTACAGTCTGCCCCCTTTGGCCACTCGGGAATCTGCCCATAATAACTTAGAAAGCGCTTTTCTTTTTTTAATGAACTTTACATACTCGCATGTATAAGTTTATTGAAAAAGGAAAAGTCATTTGCGAAGCAAATGACAGTGAGCAAACAACGTTTGCGAACTGCTCTTCCCAACAATATACATTTATACCATAAATACTATAAAAGTGCAATTATTTTTTTATATAATAGAAATTTTCTCGAAATTTCTCTCTTTGACATACATTCTTCCAACCACTATACTTATAGTTACAAACAATCGTTATTGAAAGGGATTCTAAAATTTATATGAAGAGTAAGAAAATTATATGGGGAACTGTTTTGGTTATAGCTACTGCTATTTTTATTATTTGTTGCTACCTGCTACTTTCACAGGGAAGCAGCAACGGTGGAAATACAAAAAAATATTTGACCGAAACTACCTCTAGGCATGTCAAGAATTCAAAAGAATATGCTGACAGCCACAACATTAACTGGAAAAAATTAAAAAAAGATAACTCTGACATATATAGTTGGATTTATATTCCAAATACCAAGGTTGATTATCCTGTTGTTCAGCCAACAACAGACAATGATGACTTTTACCTAAATCACAATATACAGAAGAAATCAGAATTTGCCGGTGCAATTTACAGCGAAATGCAAAATGCAACCGATTACTCTGATCCTGTAACAGTTTTATACGGGCACAATATGAACAACGGTTCAATGTTTAAGACTTTGCATAGTTTTGAGAAACCTGATTTTTTTAAGAAAAATAAATACATTTATATTTACATGCCAAGTCAAAAATTGACATTTAAAATCTATGCAGCGTATGTATATGACGACAGACATATTTTAAATTCCTTTGATTTTAGTAACAAAAGTGTTTTGGAAAAATATCAGAAATACACTCTTAATCCTGACTCAATGAATAAAAATACAAGAAAAGTTACATTAAATAAGGACAGTAAAATTTTAACTTTAAGTACCTGCACAAACGGTGCCGAAAACACAAGATATCTAGTACAGGGGGTTTTAATTAAACGTGAGCAAACAAACTAATGATAATAATATAAGCGACAATTCAAACATTGCTAATCCTAACGTCATTAAAGACACTAGGAATAATCTGGAATTTGATGTTGACTGGGAAACTGTTGAGAAAAATTATAAATACGACTCTCATCATCACAGACACCATAGACATCACAATTCGTCGAACTCAGATAAGCCTACAGACTTTAACAATAATAGCTCTACTAACGTAGATAAGTCTGAGAATTTTGACGCCAATGCTTCAACTAACAAGCAAAAACATAATAAGTTAAAAAAAGATGATCAAACTAATACACACAAACATAAGAATGTAAAAGATGATAATCAAACTAATAACCACAAGCATAAGAAGGCAAAAGATGATAATCAAAATCTTAAAAAGAAACATAAAAAGCTAAAGATTTTTTTGATTATTTTACTTTCACTACTTATAATTATTGCAATTGTTTTGGGAGTTTTAAATTATATTGGCAGGAGGAAGTTACTTAATTACAGAAATCTCCATGTTAATGTTCCATCAGGAATACAATATGAAGATGACGGGCGAATTGTATACTACAATGGACATACTTATGAATTTAATGACAATATTGCAAGCATACTTTTTATGGGTATTGATAATCGCAAACTAAAAGATAATGCAGTCTCTGGAACAGGCGGCCAAGCTGATGCTTTGTATCTTTTTACTTACGATACAAAGAGCGGTCATATAAAAGTGCTCAGCCTTAATCGTGATATCATGACTGATATTAGCCGATATGATGAGGGCGGTAACTACGTGGACACTGCAACTGCCCAGCTTTGTTTGGCATATGCCTATGGCGACGGCAAACAAACAAGCGCTGAAAATCAGGTAACTGCTACGGAACGTCTTTTATACAACATTCCAATTAACGCTTACTATGCAATTGATTTGGATGCCATAAAAATTTTAAATGATGATGTTGGTGGGGTTACTGTTACACCTGACTATACATTTGAAAGTTTCACAAAGGGGCAGACTGTTACCTTAAAAGGCGATATGGCAGAGGCATTTGTTCGTCATAGAGACACCAGCTTATTAGATGACAACCTTAGAAGAATGGATTGCCAGAAACAATATCTTACAGCTTTTGCCAGTTCCATTGTGCCTGCAATAAGAAAAGATTTCCACGTGTCTTTGGATTTATACCAAGATACAACAACAAATACAGTTACAAATATTTCTGCACCGATACTTACATATTTAGGTTGGTCACTGACTACAAACTATACCGGGTTAAATATACAAAGTACATCCGGGAAATATGTGGACTCCCCAAAAGACAGTTCTGCAGAATATAAAATTTCCAAGAAAAAACTTTTTGAAACTGTTTTGGATTTTTACTATAAACAGATTGATTAAAAGTATGACTTTGATTTTTAAGCGTATATATGTATAATAGAATAAGAAAAGCTTCACATTTTGTATAATGTGTAATTACGGAGGTAAAAACTATGAATAAAACTGCGAAAAAAAATATTATAGTTCTTCTAGCGACTTTAATATTTACATTGGCTTTTGCTACAACATGTTTTGCCAAAAGTAGTCCTACTGCTACAGTTATTCCAACTACTACAGTTAACCCAACTACTAAAGCACCAACAACAGTAAAGCCTACTAAGAGCAACGAAACAACTAAGAAAAAACAAAAAAAGCAAAAAACTACTAAGAAAGACGAAACAACAACCGGCTCAGGTAAAACAGGAAAGAGAAATCCTTCAGACATTTCTCCAAAAACAGGCTCAAATATTATAATCCCAATTGCCGGCTTGTTAGTAGCCGCAGGTGCAATTGTAGTTTCCAGAAAAGAATTAACAAATAAGAACTAAATAATAAATAACAGATAGCCATTAGTGGCAAATGAAAGCAATTCATAACTCAATAGAAAAAGCGAGAAAATAAAAAGGAATTCAGACAATAGAAATATGACTTGTCTGAATTCCTTTTTATTTATCTGCTTTTTCACCAGATTGTGAATTGTTATTTATTTGTTGCGGTAGATTGAACCACTATTTCCTTTGACTGTTAAGTTCAAACTGCCATCTTCTACTTCATAGATTATTCTTCCACAGTTATAGAATTCTCTACTTGATTCCAACAATCTTTCCCACTGTGAAACACTTCGTCCCAACTTCCAAACGGGAACGGAAATCTCTTTGTCTATGTCAGATGTGTTGATTACTGTTAATACTGAATCATTTTCATTAAAGCGACCATAACACACCAAATCGGTGTCAGCAATTAGCAACATGTAAGACCCGTCTTTTAATGGCTGATTCTGTTTGTGAACACATATTGCCTCTCTATAGAATTCAAGCAATTCTAAATCTTCCTTACCCCAAGGATAAGTTCTTCTGTTATCCGGATCTGTCCAACCACATACACCTGCTTCATCACCGTAGTATAAAGTAGGTGCACCAGGCAATGTCATCTGCATAATAACGCCCTGCTTAAATATTGCTTTATCTATATTTTCTGCTGCTGCTGCAGCTCCTACTGTACCGATTCGACCAACCATCTTATTTGTTCTCGTCATAAATCTTGAATGATCATGATTTGATAATTCATTCATTGCCACAAGAATTGACTGGTTCTGCATACGTGAAAGCTGATACTGCATTGTGTTATGGAACACTTCTCCGTTACCTCTCATGTATGGGTTTGCATTGTCAGAATGTTTATCAACACCTGTTAAAAACCATGTGACAGGGTCCATAAATGCGTCATAGTTCATTACCGTATCCCACTGGTCACCCATAAGCCATGAGTGTGCATCACCATAGTGCTCTGCCAAAATAATTGCATTAGGATTGGCCTGTTTAACTCTGTCTCTAAAACGCTTCCAGAATTTATGGTTAAATTCAGGGCTGTGTCCTAAGTCAGCTGCCACATCAAGTCTCCAACCATCAACATTAAATGGAGGTGACACCCATTTTTCAGCTATATGCAAAATGTAATTACACAACTTTTCACTACCCTCATAGTTTAATTTTGGAAGAGTATCAAATCCCCACCAACCTTCATAACTGTAATTATCAGGCCAGCTATCTGTGCTAAATTTAAAATAAGAATTATATGGGCTTTCCTTTGACTGATATGCCCCTGTTTCATAATCACTGTTTCCTTTATAAAGTTCCTCTCTGTCTAACCACTTGTTAAAAGAACCACAATGATTAAGAACTCCATCGATAATTATTTTAATTCCATGCTCATGAGCTTTTTCAACTAATTCTATAAATAACTGATTACTTGCCTCAAGGTTTCCCAAGTTAGTAGTTCTTGTTTTGTACTTGCTTGCTTTTTTATTATCAGTTGCGTAATCAGGTACAGTTTCTCCACCATCCACAACAATTTTTCCTAAATGCGGATCAACATGGTCATAATCCTGTGTGTCATACTTATGGTTTGATGGTGAAACAAAAATAGGATTAAAATAAATTACATCAATACCTAATTTTTCTAAATAGTCCAGCTTGTCAATGACCCCCTGCAAATCCCCACCGTAGAACTGTCTTGTTCCATCAACTGCAGGATTTTCGTTCCAATCCTTCACTGCTGTAACTGCTTTTCCAATATAAACATATTCATTGTCAACTACGTCGTTTGTTTTGTCCCCATTGTAAAAACGGTCAACCATTATCTGGTACATAACCGCTCCCTTTGCCCAATCGGGAGTTTCAAAACCAGGTGTCAATTCGAAATAACCATCATTTACAGCCTGTTTCATTATTCCAAACATATTATAAAAAATACAGCCTTCATTTATATCGCATTTAAAATAATACTGATACATCTTTTCACCGGCATCCAGCAGAGCTTCGAAATATTCAAAGTCCTCTGTAGTTTTTATTTTTGTCATCTGCAATTCATTTCCATTAACGCACACAAAGACACTACTAACAGTGCCTTTATTTGCTCTAAGAATGATGCTATATGTTTTTTGCTGTTCATTATATTTACAGAACTGCTTTGTTCCGTCATGAAATAATATATCTTGATTAACAAACATATTTTTACCTTCTATTCCTTATTAGAACAACGCTTCAAATTCTTCCTGATTAATCTTTTCTTTTTCTAACAATAATTTAGCTGAAGCATGAAGCTGTTCCATGTGTTCTTCAATAATGGCTTTCGCCTGTACATAACAACTCTCAACAATATCTCTAACTTCCTGATCAATTGCTGAAGCAGTTGCTTCTCCATAGCCTTTAGAGTGTGCCAAGTCTCTTCCAATAAACACATCATTGGAATCGTCATCATAGTTTATTAAACCTAGTTTATCTGAAAATCCATACTTTGTAACCATAGCCTTTGCTGTTGATGTTGCCTGTTTTATATCCTGCGATGCCCCTGTTGTTATGTCATCTAAAATCAGTTCTTCGGCAATACGACCACCAAGGCTTACCATAATTTCCTGTAACATCTTGCCCTTTGTAAGGAACATTTCGTCTTTTTCAGGAAGTGGCATTGTGTATCCTGCTGCACCTGCGCCTGTAGGAATAATTGAAACTGTGTGTACAGGTCCTACATCAGGTAAAACATGGAATAAAATTGCATGACCTGATTCATGATAAGCTGTAATCTTCTTTTCTTTTTCAGAAATAATCTTGCTCTTCTTTTCTTTTCCAATTCCAACTTTAATCATTGCCTGGTCAATATTTGCCTGTGTAATATATGGTTTGTCACCCTTTGCTGCCAAAATTGCTGCTTCATTTAAAAGATTCTCAAGGTCTGCACCTGTAAATCCTGCAGTAATTCTAGCTATATTTTCTAAATTAACATCGTCACCAATTGGCTTGTTCTTAGCATGAACTTCCAATATCTGCTCTCTGCCTCTAACATCAGGTCTACCAACTAAAACCTTTCTGTCAAATCGTCCCGGTCTTAAAATAGCCGGATCAAGAATATCAACTCGGTTTGTAGCTGCCATTACTATGATGCCTTCATTTACTCCGAAACCATCCATTTCAACAAGCATCTGGTTAAGTGTCTGTTCACGTTCATCGTGGCCACCACCCATACCTGTTCCTCTTCTTCTTGCCACTGCATCAATTTCGTCAATGAAAACTATACATGGTGCATTTTTCTTAGCCTGTTCAAATAAATCTCTAACTCTTGAAGCACCTACACCAACAAACATTTCCACAAAATCAGAACCTGAAATTGTAAAGAAAGGTACGCCGGCTTCTCCTGCTGTAGCCTTTGCAAGTAATGTTTTACCTGTTCCCGGAGGACCTTCTAATAAAACGCCTTTTGGAATACGTGCTCCCAAGCTAATATATTTCTTAGGATCCTTTAAGAAATCAACTATTTCTTCTAACTCTTCTTTTTCTTCTTCTAGTCCGGCAACCTTTGTGAAATCCATGTTTTTAATTTCAACAACCATCTTGGCTCTGCTCTTTCCAAAGTTTGCCATCTTGCCACCGCCACCTCCGGCATTGGCATTCATCATCATAAGTACAACAACCACAACAATACCTAACAAAATCATAGGTAACACGCTTGTTAAGAATACGCTGTCTCTACTTACATCAGGTATATATGGTTTTAATTTAATCTTATTGTTGTCTGCTTTTACTTTGTCAATATCGCTAATAACTTTATTAACATCTGTTACATAAACAATCTTTGATTCATTTGAATTGCTTAACTTAATTACCAGCTTACCTGTAGGAACTTCCTTGTTTTGCTTAATTGTCAACTGCTTAATGTTGTTAGCCTTTAAGTCTGTTAAGAAATCACTGTAAGCATAATCATTGTTTACAAAACTCTGGCTAAAACTGTAGATGATTAAGCAAACCAAAACTACAATCCCTAAAAAATAAAACTTAGAAAATCTATTTCTGCCTATACTGTTCAAATCTTCCTCCTCGCATTTCATAATTTGTGTCAATTTATATTAAAGTTCTACGATACCAATATATGGTAAATCTCTGTAGCTCTGGTCATAATCTAAACCATAACCTACTACGAACTTGTCTTCAATTTCAAAACCTACATAGTCAACATTCATGTCAACTTCTCTTCTGTCAGGCTTATCAAGTAATGTTGTTACCTTAATGCTTGCAGGATTTCTATCCTTTAGCATTGGAATTAATTTGCTTAATGTATTGCCTGAGTCAATGATATCCTCTACTACAATAACATCTAAGCCTTCAATGCTTTCATCTAAATCTTTTTTGATTTTGATATCGCCTGAGCTTTCTGTTCCTGAGCCATAGCTTGAAACACTCATAAAATCAAGTGTAACAGGAACAGTTAATCTTTTTGCCAACTCACATGTATAGAAAATACTTCCTTTTAAAATACAAACAAGTCTGATTTCTTTCTTTGCATAATCTTTGCTGATTTCTGCTGCAATCTCTCTAATTCTCTTATCTAATTTTTCTTCACTAATGTACTCTGAAATCTTGTGTATCATAATCCTTACTCCTTATTGTATGTGATTTTAATAATTCTTTTTGTACTATCTGTTACCTTGCACATCTCACTTATTCTATATCCAACAATCCACACAACATGATTCCCGTCTGCCAGCAACCATATATTGTTTCTTTCTTCCTGTGGAATTTTATTATCTATAAAATATTTTTTCAGTTTCTTTTTTACACTTCTTCCCGATTCACTTCCGCTAATTTCAATATAATCTCCCGGAAGTCTTTTTCTCAATGTCAATCCCTTTATTTTATCATAATCAAACCATTTAGTATATAACAAATCAGGGATATTTGATTTGTCAAAACTTTCATTTTCCACTGTAACTGTAATCTTTTCTGTGTTAAAAATCTTACCGTCTTCAATAATCGTCTGCCTGTTGCTGTCTTTTCCTTCGTTATTTTCAGGTAAAACTTTCACACCTTCGTAGGTTTTGATTAACTTTAAGCCGTATGGTAGTTCCGATTTCTTTGAGACCTGATTTGACAATAACCCAATTACAATATTAACGTGATTAGCCTTTATGTCTTTTAGTCTACCAGTGTTTTCCAAAATCCACATTCTGACGACCTCCTGTAAAATTACAACATTAAGATCTTCTGCCGAATTAAGTAAAACATTATCTTTCACATAAATCTTATATGCCTTCTGTGCCTCACCGTAAATATATTCATACACCTGAGATAAATTTTCAGCCGCATTTACTATATTATATTCCGCTTTTTGATTAATATTTTCTTTTATATAGGGCATTAGCTTAAGGCGAATCCTGTTTCTGCTGTAATCTGTCTCTTTATTGGTGCTGTCAATACAGTAACTCAAATTGTTTTCCTGTAGATACTGCTCTATTTCATTTCTGCTACAGCAAAGTAGGGGTCTGATAATCTGCCCTCTCATTGGAGAAATTCCCGTTAAACCTTTCAGTCTGCTACCTCTAAACAAATTAAAAAGAACCGTCTCGCTGTTATCATTTAAGTTGTGAGCCACTGCTATTTTGTTTGCTCCAACTTCATTTGCCACCTGTTCAAAAGTGTTATATCTGAATATTCTTCCGGCTTCCTCCTCTGATAATTTCTGTTCTTTTGCCATTTCAGGTATATTTGCCGTCACAACTCTAAAAGGTATTTGCAAATTTTCAGCCATTTGTTCTACAAAATCTGCATCGCGTTTTGCCTCGCTGCCTCTGATTCCGTGATTTACGTGAACAACGTATAGCTTCAAGTGATACTTTTCTCTTAAGCTGTACAACACATGTAGCATACAGACAGAATCAGCGCCCCCGGAAACTCCAAGTAAGACGCTGTCTCCATCTTGTAATATTTTATTTTTTTCAATGTAACTTATCACTTTTTTCAACATAATTCTATGATACTTTATGGGTGTTTCGATGTCAAACTTTCAAAGAAGTAAAACTATTTTTATGACTAATTTATTAGATTTTCTCCCAGATTCCCGTACAAATAACTGTCATGTCATCTTCCGGCACCCCCTTTGACCTGGCTAATGCTCTGGTTAAAATCTCCATTGCCATTTGTTTTGAATTGGATGTTTTAATGTCCATGATAATTCTACCCATAGCCTCCTCCTTGTCAGGCTCATCAAGGGCATCTACAATTCCATCTGAAACCATGATTACAAAATCGCCATCGTACAGTTTTTTCGTTATAGTTTCCATATCCACTTCCTGGAATACTCCCATTGGAAGAGATGTGGACTTAATACATTCTACCCAGTTTCCACGTTTAATATAAGTACAGGCTGCACCTAATTTTAAAAACTGACACGTTCCTGAGTATTGGTCAATTAAAGCCATGTCCACTGCTGCCGGCTCCTGCCACTGATTTCCTGTTAGCATTATCGAGTTGGCAAGTTTCAAAGTTGTTCCCTCTTCAAAGCCACTGTCTATCATTTTTTCCAGCAAATCAATTATAAGTTCACTATAGCCCCCTGCTCTTTTTCCGGAACCCATACCGTCACATATACTCATAAAAGTCTGCCCACTGTTTAAATTCATAACAGCGAAATTGTCTCCTGAAACGTTCTCGTTATTTTTTGTCTGTCTGGCAGTTCCACTTATTGTCATAAAATTTACTTCTTCTAATAAAACATACTCATTGTAATCTTCCGTAATATTAACAATGCTGTCCATGGAAAGGCGTACCTTTTTGCCTAAAGCCTGACTTACTACCTTTTTAATTACATCTGATTTAACATCAGTTTTTTTCTTTTTTTTGGCAAAAAGTCTCACCTCTAACATGCCTTTACTATTTTCATTTATATAAATTCTTCTTGCTATAACTTTGTTTTCCCGTAACTTATGTTTTATATAATCGTCCATTCCTAGAATTGTTTTCTTTTCGCTGTAAATTGGTTTAGTGTAATTTTCCATTACTTTTGCCATTTCATTAAACTGCACAGCCATTGCTTCTCTTGTTTCCAGCAGTTTGTTGTACCATAAGTAATTTATTTTTGCCCGCTCCAGATATTGAATCTGACCGTTGGCACAACCTCTACAGGAACTGTTTGCAATCTCCTGTTCCACACAACCTTCCATGGATACGTCGTAATCCCTATCAATACCACTCATTCTTTTAAGCTCTGATGCAAGATTTTTAAATGCCTTTGAGGTCCGTAAAATACTTTCGTTTCTTATATCTTCCTGTTTGCTTATTGCCTCCTGCAACGACTTATGGTTTGGAACATAATCACTTACATATTTTATAAAGTATGTAAAAATTACTGTCATTGACCAGGTAAGCATTACAATTGGCACTAAACCGTATAAGTCAATTTTCATCATTCCGTCTATTGACCAGTCAACCGCCTCCACCAGCACAGTAATAACTGTGGCAATTACCGCCACCACATATGGGTTATACTGATTGCTGATTTTTTTATACTGGGTTATGCATATACCGGTGGTTGCCATAATCGTGCCGTATTTCACTGCAACCATAAAACCACCGTTTACAAATATTGTGTACATCATAAGTGGCAATGTAACTAAAGGCACGCCTTTCATTTGACACAATGCCCCATACCAGCTTTCTCCTATTGTATAGTAACCAAGCATTGGCATTAAACAGGTTAATACACTCATGGCTATTATCAATATTGGTTTTAATATTTTTTGCATACCATCCCTCCTTGTTTTTTTCACAAGAAATAGTATACAAGCTCTGTTTATGTTTTTTTGTCAAAGCAAGGTATGATAATCGTTAGATATTTCGACATTAGATTGTTAAAATACATCCCTAGTGGAACGTATTTTTTTAACAGAAGATTTTGAAAAAATTTCTTATAGAAAAAACCATATCAAAACTTTTGGTATTCCACTGGGTTTTAATATGGCATTTATAATTAATCGTTATTTAATTCTTTAATAAAATCATTTAATCTTCACTTATATTGTTAATTTCTATTCAATTTCAATATTGCTATAAGTTTTCAATTAAACTATAGATTATGTTTCCTAATATAGCAGCTAAAAATAATACTAAAGCTATTCTTGCTGCCCAAATTTGCGTTCTGCCTCTTTTTACTTTTTTCTTTTTTCCAAAGCCGTTTGCATTGATTATCTCTAATGCTTCTTTCCAGTCTTTATCTTTTACAAGCACGCCTTTAGGTATCATAAAATCAGAACCTTTTATTCTAAGATAATCTCCAGCCCCGTCTGTGTATATTTGTGTATATATACCGTTGCTTTCTAAAAGCCCTATAAGCATTTGTAGTTCTACTTCATCGTTTGTTTCGTAAACCTGTTTCATCTCTTTAACCTCGTAATAAAATTTAACTACCCTATTGTTTAAATTATTAAATTCATATCTGATTCGCTAATATTGATTCTTCATTCTACTGATTTATTAATCTTCCGGCTTGAAAATTACTTCGTTAGGATATAATAAACCTAAATTTCTAGCCATCTGTTCTACATAATCATCTGTTTTAACATATTCTTCCTGATCCTTTAATTCTTCAGATAACTGTAGTTCTTTCTTATATTGATTCTTTAATTTTCTTTCCTGCTCTCTTAAATCAGCCAATGTGCTGTATTTGCTTATCATCTGTCCACCAATGACAATACAAAATGCCACAACTACTGCTGATATAGCTATCATCATCCTTCTATTTTGAATACGCTTTCTTCTTGCGTTGCTTAATCTTCTTGTTGATACTTTTCTGTTTTCTGTTGCCATTTTCTCTTCCTTTTTTCTTTTTTAACTCTTTTTAGTTTATCTAATTTGTATAACTTTTGCAATGGTTTTAACATTTTTGTCACAATTTTCTTTACTTTACCAAACACGCAAGTGTTTAATTTTTTTAACATTTTAGAAAGTTTGGTTTTTACTTTGCACAGAAACTTTGCAACCCTGTCAACAATTTTTCTTCCAACTAACCATTCATACAAAGCCATTATGCCTAATGTAAAGATTATTGAAAAGAATCTAGGTCTGCCGTAATTGTATTTCAAGTATATATTAAACATAAATATTGCAGAAATCGTCCAATAAATAACATCCTGAATAATCATGGAAACAATTCCCACTTTGAAAATTCTTCTGCAAACCCGAACCATATCATAGCAGACAACTAAAACAAGTCCACCATACAGGCTCATTACAATAAGCAATGCTTCCTGAGAAATCTGCTGACTCATTATTTAAACATCCTCTTCAAAATAGACTTACTTTTTTCTCCATAATCCTTTACGTCTGAATAAACAATACTGTCAATTTTTCCTGAAATATTTACCTCGCCTTTTTCAATTGTAAGCTTAGTTACCTTTAGGTCGCTGCCCTTTATATGTACCATACCTAAATTTGATTCAAGTAAAACCTGATTCAAGTCGAAAGCCACTACGTCTTTAATCCCTGTCAAATTCATCTGCTTTCTATTGTCCATTGAAAGTTTGTGGGTTCTTGGTGTACTGCCTGCTTCCATATTAACCTCGAAAAGTTTTCTATATAATAATATATTAGGTTATGTGAGAAATATGTCTTGCAGTTGCATTTTAATCAATCTCTTTGTACATGTCTACTGCTTCTTCTTTTTTAACTGTTTCTTTTGTGCTTAAAACTTCCACCTTTACAGTTCTTTGACCAAACTGAATTTCTATTTTGTCTCCCTCTTTTACATCTCTTGAAGCCTTAGCCGGCTGTCCGTTTACCAAAACTCTTCCTGCATCACATGCCTCATTTGCCACTGTTCTTCTTTTTATTATTCTTGAAACCTTTAAAAATTTATCTATTCTCATGATATCTCCTTTTGTTCTAATTAATATTTTTAAATTTATGTGCTTAGAATATATATTTTTCTACTATTAGGTTAATTTTTATAATACAATTTTCCATATTATTAAATTTACATTTTAAAAAATAATTTCCTATTTACATATAAAAATAATACCGGAGATTTTTTCTCTCCGGCATTATTATAATATATGTTTGATTTTCTATAAAGACTATATTTATTTTTTGCCAGGATCATATAGGTTGTCATTCCAACCGTAATCCACTTTATGATTATAATAGTAAGGATTTTTATTATCTATTTTACTTAAAATTGTATCATAAAGATATGCGTGACCATTGTAGTTTGATGACAACACATTTTTGTAAAGGTAATTTGCAACTTCAGGTATGGACATTGTTACTGTATCCGTGCCGTAAATCAAAGTACCATCTTCTGCCACAACAAAACCTCTTACATGGAATGAATTTGTCATAACATTTAGTATGCCATTGTTATAATATGAGTTGTTACTCATTGTTCTGACATACTTCATTATGCCATCTTCTTTGCTTAATATTCCATTGTCTGTTGTCACATAGCCATATGTATAATCCATGTTGTTGTATTGCCTTGCTCCTCTATAGGTATATTCATTACCACTAATAGCCTGAGTATTTAGTATTGAATATGTGTTATCCAATACATCATCAGCCGAATTTCCTGAACTGTTAGGATCGATTGTGTATATTACCCCTGTATTTTTTACGGTGTAATTCTTTCCTGAAACTGTAATGTTCTGTCCAATATCAGGTGCTTTACAAATTGTTCTAAAGGCTACTTTTTTCTCACTTCCTTCTTCATCAAATAAAACTTCGCCCTTTGTGTTGTAATACCTATTTCCATTTGTTTTAATCTGAAATCCCTCAACTGTAATGCTGTCAGACTTTAACATTGTATTTTCTGACACAACTTCAACTTCATTTGATGTTGTTCCTTTTGATACCTGTTCATTTAAAGTTGCCTGTACAGTAACTTTATGCTTTCCTGCAGCCACATTTTCAAGCTTCACATTTCCATATGAACTTATTAATGTAAAATCTTTTAAATTCACAACATTGCCTGAAATATCATTTACAAATTTTAAGTAAATAGTATGTTTCCCCTCTTTTAAAGGCTCATACAAGTCAATTGTTTTTGTAACATAGTCTCCCCATCCTGCATTTGCAGTTGGTGGTGTAATTTTAATAGATCCAATAGGAACACTATCCATACTTTTATCATATACATAAATTGTACCGTTTGCATCTTTATCACATGAATAGTTAAAAGTGACAGAGGTTATAGGCTTTGATACTGAAATATCTTTGTATTCTACCCAGTCACCATTATGGGTTCCACCTATATTTACCGGATTTTTATTGCTGTCCTTATCTATTGTTACACCATTTTGATTTGTATAATCTGTTGCCTTTATAACTGTACTGTCTGATTTTATATCAGACTTGGATATAGTTGCCACACTGGTTGTACTGTCATCAATATAAATGTTGTACTTTGTATCATCAGCCATACCTGCCTTTGGATACCAGTTTACATCTATTTGGTTTAACATTCCATCAGCATTCACAAGGCTTACACTTTTAATTTTAGACTCTGCAAGATTGTCCACTGTACCCGGAAAATAACTTTTTACTTTGTCCGTTACATTTGTATTTCTGTCAACGCTTCCCTGATTTGACCATTTTGATAATATGGTTTCATAAGAATCATTTTCTACATCTGCCCAATACTTTTTAGTATCAGCATCGTTGCCGTTACCGTTTCCCGGAGTATTAAATAATCCCCAGTTTCCATATTGTTTTGTACATTTGTAGTTCCAAACTGTCCAACTTAAATTATTGTCATTTAATAATTTAACACCTTCACTCCATGAATCACTGTTTGACATCATATTAAATTCTCCAATATAACTTGGCACATTATAATTTGCACCTTTTATATTGTTGATTTTGCTCTGCATTGCAGCAACCTGTTTGTCTTTGTCACTGTAATCACTGTATAAATACTGATGATATTCGTACATTACGTTTGTCCAATCTTTATCAGAAGGATCGGGAAGAGTGTCTGCATCCCACACGGCTTCCATAATAATAACGTGATTGCGGTCAACTGTTCTTATCTTTTTGTAAGCCTTATCATATACATTCCACAATGTACTAAGTCTTTCGGCCTTTGTTCCGGTTACATCTGTCGCATTCATATAATCTGCCATTGGTTCATTAAGCAAATCATAACCTGCAACAACAGGATTATCTTTGTAATGCTGTGCAATTTTTAACCACATATCCAAATATTTTGCCTGATTTGTACTTGCATCTGTTCCAAAGAACAAATTTGAATTGTCCTTTTTTTGCTGATTTGTGCTTCCACCGTAAATACCTGAGTTGTGACTGCCATTTTGTGAACCATATGCACCATGCATATCAATAATTACATATATGCCATATCGACCTGCTGTTTCCACAAACCAGTCAATTTTATCAAAGGCATTGTCATACCAGTTGCCATTTTCATCAACAAGATTTCTGTACCAAATTGGAAGTCTGATACAATTAATGCCAAGTTTTGCACAATTTTCGAAATCACCGGTTGTCCAATAATTGTCTTCATATGCACTAACAAGATTTTTTGCCTTTTCACTGCCAAATCTGGAATTTAAAGTATCCAGAATGTTTTTCTGGCATCTGATATTTCCACTTGAGTTGTCATCAGTTCCACCATATGTTGCACACAGCCAGATTTCCTGCAACATATAACCACCTGCATTTACTCCACGCAAATGCACGATATCACCATTGTCATTTCTTAACTGCTTACCATCTGCTTTTATAAATCCGGGATAGCTTTCCTTTGTGGTAGAAACTGCTTTTACTCTTACACTACCCAGCTGTGGTATTCCTGTTATTACAAAAGAGACGGCAAGTATTATTCCAATTATTTTCTTTAATCTTTTCATAAATTTCTCCTAATTTCTAAACAAATTTTCTTAAAATTCAATTGGAAGGGTCCCACCTGGAACATCAGGAGTGGATTCCCATTCTCTTGTAACTATATCTCCCGGTTTTTCGTTTGGATTGGTAGTTTCAAAAAATGATCCAGAGTCCATAATTTTTTCAGACACCTCAAACTTTGTCACTATCAATTCCGGTGTCTCATAAACTTTTGTTTTTTTCATTTCCTTCACCTCATTCTTTACTACTTAACATAAATTCCATTGTCCCATGCATATTGAACTTTTTTATAATAGCCATTATATTTGCCCTGTTTTTCTGTCTGATTGTATATCCAATCATTTATATCTGAATAAGAAGTTCCTGTTTTGTTATTTAAGGCACTTAACAAATCTTTCTGCTCCTCACTTGTAAGTGTTGCCGGAACAAATTCTTCCCTTTCCTGATATTTTCCTTTGTACTCCTGCTGACAATATACATAATTGTTCATGTCCTTGTACAATTTATTTAATGTAGCATAGTATGGATTTGATGTACTTGTTACATTTAAGGCCTTCATCATTGATTTTAATATATCAAGTCTGTTGTTGTTAATTGTCACAAGATTTAACACATTATTGTATAAGAAATTATGTCCCTTCAATGTACTCATTTTCTGGTTTTTATACAGAGAATCTGCTATCTCATACATATTTACAGTATAAATGTTATCTCCATATTCAATGCTTCCATCTGCCATTAATGCATATGCTCTTACAGTAATATTTTCCTGTAATGTGTAGAACATATAATCAAGACATTTAAAGGTCAGTCCATAATATTTCCAATACTTTGTGGAATACTGTGAATCACTCTTTGTACTCCAGTCAGGATATATTCCGTTTTCTGTCTCTTCATGTACCTTTATTGTCTTATTATCAGCCTTATCTATTGTCATCATTTCTTCAAGTTCAGCTCTTGTTTTTCCATCGGTAGCGTTTGCTATTGCATAAATCACACCAAACTTGCTGACTTTTTTTGTTTTAATTGTATTTCTACTTACACGACATACTACTCTGAATGATGGACTAAACTCTGACACACCACCTGAATCCTTATTACCATTCATCTGGAAGCCCTGTACCTCAACATCTCCTAAATCATTGTAAACATTGTTGCAAACAAGTTCCTGATCTGAATTAACACTGTCAATGCTTATGATTCTTCCATCTGTAACCTTAGAGTCTTTCTCCCATGAAGTTACATAATAATCATCGCTGAAAATCGTTGTATTCACATCTCTCTTCTTACTGTAATCGTCTTCTGAAACAGTTACCTTACAATTGTTGTATACATAGAGTTCTACCTTTTCTGAATGTTTAAGAGCAAATGTATACTGTCCTGTTGCTGTACTTTTAAGCTTATTATCTATTATTTTAGCTGCATCTATGGTATTTCCGTCTTTTTCTATCTTAATACTAAAGTTAAATGACTTATTTTTCTCGTTATCATCTACCATATTTCCGGAAACATTTTTGCTAATGGTAATTTTTCGAATAGGGTTATAAATATTAATAAAATTAACTGAATTGTCTGTTCCCGCTGAATACGTAAACGTTGCTGTATATGACAGGTTATCTATGTTTATTTTATCTTTTCCAACAGCTTCCGGTGTTCCATTTTTATCAACTGTTTCCAAATAGTATGGTAAATAGTTATTTTTTACGATAATTTCTTCAACAGTATATGGTTCTCCGACATTCAAAGTTGTGCCATCAAAAGTCACTGTATCAAAATATCCTTCAACTCCTCCACCACCTGGTTTTTCAATTTTAGTAAACTTATCTTTGTTCATTGGATGATCAGGCTCAGTCGACTGTAAAACTTCGCCTGCTTTGTTTTTCAGATTTACAATTACGCTATAATCGTTAGGTAATTCTTCAAGTCCCTGTATTTTTACATTGGCAACAACTACACCACTCTTATAGTAGAGTTTTAATACATTATGGTTATAAGCTACTGTCATGTTTCTGTCTTTATCATCCACATAAAATGCCTTACTTCCATCATTATTTTCTCCACTGATTTTTGCATCGTATAAAGTATAATCGCTTACTGCCCCCGGTGCCGGTATGCTTACTCTGTCATAAGGGTTTACTGTGCCTTTAACAGTCAAACCATCATTTTTTACTCCATTTACATAATACTCTATAACATAATCCTTTTTCTGCTGGAATTTTACATTATCAAGTAAACTTCCCACAGTCATATTCGGTGTATCACCGTCATTTCTCTTTGCACCACCTGCTGATACGAAGAAAAATCTTGTAAGATAATTATTTTCTCCGGAAGGAACATTATATATACCGTTATGATCATTCCACTGCCCTGCTGTTTCCTTACTTGTAACTTTCCACAACGTAGCAGTAACTCCATCAGGCAATTTAATTGTTGTACCTTTTGTGCCTTCCTGATTAGTTGTAATAGCCTTTACATCACTACGTTCGATTAATGCCTCAATCTGTTTGGATGTTGTATAATTTTGTGCACCATTAGCTGACATTGCAACAACATACATACTATTCTGGCACCAACGTCCTGCATAATCTAAGTCCCAATAACACTCTGACTTTGGTGTTGTTAAAATATCCTGATATAATGCACCTACATTTTCACAGTTAAGCTCTGCAAACTGGTCTCCATGAGCATTGTTTTTATACATTTCATCCTGTGTTACGGAGAACTGGGATACCTGTTCTTTTTCTCCTGAGGTTTTTAACTTTCTTCCATTTACAATTTCAATATCATGTCCTACACGGTTACTATTTGGCCCGTTAGTCCATCCCGGTGCTGTTGTTTTCCACATTAAACCTTCATATCCGTTAGGATACTGCTGTTCATCTTCGTTTATATTAAACGGAAATACCCTGTTGTCTTCATCTGACGAAAACATTGCCGGATACTCAAAATCTCCATTTTGAATGTCGTTGTAATATTGAACTTTATATGGATGTGACCACTGGGTTGTTCCTTCTTTTCGTACACGATAATACTGTCCACCGCCTAAGTCATGAGCAACATTTACCACATCATTTTTAATACCATTTCCACTTCCACTAAGAATTTGCAAATCATATCTCTTTTCAGAAACATCACTCCATGTATTTCCATCGACACTCTTTTGCCACTGATATGTAGCTCCATTTTCAGGATTCTTTACACTAAGACTTCCGCTTTCACTTAGTTTATCCTGTATAATTAATGATGATTTCCATATTCTTACTTTATATGTAAGGCTAAACTTTGGACTAGGATTTTCATTTTTTAATTCTGATTGATTGTAAATCTGACATCCTATTTCTGTCTCTACATAATCTTTATCTCCAAAATCAATGTTATCAGGCATTATATACTGCACCGTGGCCTGCGCCTGTCCTTTATATTTTGCAATATTTTCATCATGACTTGTAGCACCCCACAGGTTCTTTCCTGAGTTAGATGACGACCAGCATATCGTGTGTTGTGATAAATCCAAATACAAATCTCTTGGATTTGCATAGAAATACATACTCTGACCGGGTTCATATACCACTTCATATGTATCACCACTGCCAATAACATCACCCTGTACAAGGCTACTGTCAATCAATCCGTTATTTTCTGTATTTTGCAATTTTGAAACAGGATATATTCCATACGTTTTCTTTGCCTGATTGCTCCAATAATCTTTCTTTGCTACTTCAGTTCCCCATACTTCAAATTCATAAATTGAAACTCCCCAGTTGTTGTCTATGATTTTTGCATCAGCATACAATCTTATATACTGTGTTTTCACATCATCCATATGGATACTGTTTCCAAATTCCAGATTGGCATAATAATTCGATTTCTGAATTTCTGTTGAATCTCCCGGTTCAGTCCAATCCTTTATGGTTTTATAATCTTTCCATGTTTTTCCATCATCAGAAATCTGTATCCTAAAGCTCTTGGGATATGCCCTTTCAAATTTTAAATCAACAGAATCTATTCTGCATTGTTGTCCTAAATTAATTTCATACCATGGATTGCTATCTGTCTTAGGTGCTCCCCATCTTGTATTATCCAATCCATCTACTGCATTAGCAGGATTTGAAGTTTCAGCACTACTATCCGAACTGCTTACCTTTACTTCTGCATTTAGAGCAAGATCAGACAATTGTCCTTTTATTTTTGTTCCATATATCCTTATATCTCTTATGGACATTGCATTGTGAAATGCCATGTTAAGACATCGTACTTTTACATATCTTGCTTTTCCAAGACAAACTCCATCTGATTCATATACCTTTTTATCAACATTATCTGCTTTAAAACCTCTTACTGTTCTCGCCACAGTCCAATTGGTTTTGTCCTTTGATACAAGAATCTGGAAATCATTTGGATATGCCCTTTCAAACATAATATTCACTTTTTCAATTTCATACAATTTTTCTAAGTCTACAATCAGATAAGCCTTGTCACCTTCTTCTTTACTTGCCCATCTTGTATCCTCATCTTCATCCACTGCATTGGAACCATCATAACCACTCTGAGAACCTGATACTTCAACATTTTTTCCATATGCTAAATCACCATCTTCAGGCACTCTTTCCAATGTAAAGTAATCCACATTTACCTGTTGCCATGCATTACTTTCTGCATAAGGAATATTTGCAGCCCCAGTTATGTCTATCACATTTACACCTCTGTTCAGCGTCACTTCGGTAGTTATTTTCTTTACTGTAGTCCATCCGCCGGTTGTAGGTGCTGATATACTTTTCCAGTCACCGTCGTTTACACTATTTACTCTACAATCTATATTTGTATCCTTATTGCTTCCTGATGCATATGCCACTGTCAGCTTATACGTACCGGGATGTTTCACATCTACATAAGATGTAAGATATGCTCTTCCATTGTCAGGCCATGCATTCATTCCACCTACAGCCAGATTGTTTGAGAACTTTCCATCTGCCTGAAGAGTGTGTTCTGTTTCTGCATCTCCCTGAACAAATCTATGTGCATTTTCTGCTTCGTGTATGTCTCCTGAATCTTTTACTGTTTCAGGTTCATATTCAAACTGGAACCAGTCAAGATTACACACTGCTTTTGAGCCAGATGCCACAAATTTCAAATAAATTTCGTGATTACCTGATGGTATGCTGATGGCCTCTGCTGTGTCAGTATATTTACTCCAGTCACTGCCTGTTGAAGATGTAGTAACTGTGGCAGCCGGAGTCCCGGACATAGTACTGTCATCAACATATACTTCTACTTTTCCACCATTTCCATCTCTTACACTGTTTCTCAAATAAATTTTTGAAACTTTTCTGTCAAAGTTAATATTGTATTCTGTCCATTTTCCATCTGTAAGACCACCAAGATTTTTTCCGTCTACAAAGCTGTCGCTTTCTCCTTCAACTTTTATATCCCCTGAACTTTCATTAAAATCTTCAGCCTGAATTTTATTTCCTTTTAAATCTGTATCTAAAACACTGTTAAATGCTTTTTTATTTTCACCTTTATATGTTAATGAAAAACTATCTATATTTAACCATTCATCATTTACGTTTTTGCCATCTGTTCTACCATGTTCAGTACCCTCTACCCATTTCCAAACAGCACCTGATATATCAATCTTGTTTAATCCTTTTCGTAATTCTATCTGCATAGTTACCCTGTTGGTATTTTCCCAGTTAGAATCCACACTGCTGATGATTTTTGATTTCCATTTGTCGTTATCACTGCTGTTGATTCTGTACTGAAGCAGTGTAGTCATTGTTCCGGCATACTGAACTTCAAACTGATAGTATCCTGCATTTTCTGCTTTAACATATGTAGTCAAATAAGAACGGTCACGTTCAATCCAAGTGTTCATGCTGCCCACAGCCTTTCCACCTGAATACTTATCAGAACTTTGCACAGTGCTACTCTGTGCTGCTGAACCTCTTACAAAGGCATGTGCATTCTCTGCTTCGTGTAAATCAGCTGTGTTGCTTATACTTTCAGGTGCGAATTCAAATTTAAAATAATCCAAATTGCACACATTTCCTTCAGCAGTTACAAATTTAAAATATATTTTATGATTACCTGATGGCACAACTACTTCCTGTGAAATATCAGTATAGTTGGACCCTCCACCTGTTGAATTTACGTCAATTGATGCTACAGGAGTTGTAGACATTGTACTGTCATCAACGTACATCTGTATTCTTCCACCGTCATTACTGTTTGCACTGTATCTTAAATAAATTCTTGAAGTTTTTCTGTCAAAATTAATATTGTATTCTGCCCATGTGTTGTTTGTAAGGCCACCTAAGTTCTGTCCACTGGCATTTTCATTAGTCTCTACTTTTATATTGCTGTCTATTTCATCAGCATTTTCTGCTTCTATTATATTTCCAATAGTTTCTTTATTTCCTACCCTAAACTGGTTAAATGCCTTTTTGCTGTATGATTTTTCCATGTCTGTGCCGTACACACCTACTTCATATAAAGACATTCCACCATATTGTCCGCCACCATAATTTGCCCCTTTATAGCAACGCTGTACTGCTTGTACCTTAATGTATCTGGCACTTACACTTCCAAATTCTATATTGTCTACTCTATTTCCATTGGTTGCATTGTTTTCGTATATTCCTATGGCATTTACAGTTGTAACCAAACTATAATCTGTGCCGTTAACCGATTTATATATGTTATAAACTGTTGCATTTGCAGCTTCCCAGCTTAAATATAATTTTTCAACACTATAGGTCTCTCCTAAATCAACAACGTAATATGTAGAATCACCATTTGTTGCAGACCATCTTGTACTTTTATCATTGTCAATTGCTGCTTTTGGTGTACGGTCAATTGTTTCCTGACCACTTGCAGTTGCTGACACACCATTATAACGTGTGTAGTTGTAATATCTGCTATCTATAATATCCTGAAAAGTTTCACCTTCGGTTGTTTTTTTGAAAGAGCCTGTGGCTTCCACCGCTGATTCTCTAGTTGCTTTTACATCTTTTCCAAAAATGCCCACATCCCAAATGGATATTCCATATCGTCTGTTGTTTGAAGAATCTGTTATGTATTTTTCTCCTACATCTGTAATTCTTACATATCTCCCAATAACGGTATTTTTCAGTGATAATGTATCTATTCTGTTTTTTGCTGTAGTATAATCATTTAGGCTTATTGCTGTAACAGACTTAAATAAAACTCCATCGTTAGATACCTCAATTTTATAGTCAATTGAGCTTGCAACTTCCCAGCTTATATTTATTTTTGAAATTTCATATGACTGTTTTAAATCAATTGTAATGTAATGACCTTTTGTTTTATCTTCATTTGCCCATCTTGTATCAGCACTGCCATCAATTGCATTAGTTGCCACGTAGTCACCTGTCTTATCATCTGCCACTGCTGATGCACCATATCTTACATAGTTATACAAATCTCCATCTTTTTCAGAGCTATACCCTGTTTTAGAGTCATCAGCAATAACTGCTGTTACATTATTGGTTGCCATAATGGCCGCATCTGCCTTAACATTTTGTGGCGTAATAGTCACTCCTGTTAAAACCATGGCTACCGACAAAATCACGGCTACCGCTTTTTTCCAAAATAAACCTTTCAATTTTCTCTCCTCCTAAAGTTTTTTCCTCTGTTCATTTTTTATTTTTTTACTAACATATATACCAAAATTAGGCTGTTTGCATATATAATCCACGCAAACAGCCTTTGAATTGTTTAATTATTATGAATTTTAACTTTAATTTCTGTTAATGTCAAATACTTCCCATGCTCCGGCAACAGTTTCACTTGTAGCAAAAAGTTTACCACCGTCGTTTAAGTTTGCCTGAACATATTTTCCATTTGCCAATGAGTAAAGTGCATACTCTCCATCTGAAATCTTTTCAATAATGAATTTCTCCCATGTACCTATACTTCCACTTCTAGGTAATAACTGATTTTTCTCATCTATTACTGCACATACATACTTTCCATTGGATACGGATCTCAGGGATACTGTTCCATCATCGTTATTTACAATCTGGAATGTTTCCCATGCACCTCCACATGATGAACGGTTTGCCACTATTGTTTCACTTCCACCATTTTCTGCACAAACTACCTGTCCGTTTGCTATGGATGTAATATATGCATTTGAATTATTAAAATCTGCCTTTTCTACTTTTTCAATTACGATCGCTGAAGTTTTATCATTAAAATCTCCAAGGCCTGATGCATCTGTGAATAATGTTTTTTTACTTCCTGCAAATCCTGCATCGTTATACAATGTAACTTTGTAGCCATCTGCTACCTTAATTGAAGAAATCTGATCATTTTTAATTCCCTTAGAAATCATTGTGCCATAATCATATCTTCCTTCACTTAATGCTACAGACCAACCACTGTAATTTGAATTTTCATAAAATGTTGCTTTTGCAGAAGATGTCTCATCTCCCAATTTTTCAATATTAAATGCTTCCCAGGCTCCTGCTATGGAATCACTTCCGGCTATTAACTTGCCTCCGTTATCCAAGTCCGCCTTTACATATTTTCCGTTTTCTGCACTTCTAATGCCGTATTCACTGTCATTTATTTTATAAATTTGGAATTTCTCCCATGTACCAACGTTATCACTTCTTGGAACAAGTTGATTTTCTTCATCTAATACTGCACATACATATTTGTTATTTGCATCTGCTTTTATGCTTACTGTTCCGTCATCATTATTTATCAGATAAAATGTTTCCCATGAACCGCCATAGTTGTCTCTGTTTGCTACTATTGTTTCACTTCCACCATTTTCTGCTGCAACATATTTTCCATTTGCAACAGATTTGATACTGTATTTTCCATTTGACAATTTAACAGTATTATATGTAACACTTGATGAGCCATTCCACTTTTCAATTTTAATTGATGAAGTTTTGTCATTCATTTCATCACCAACATATGATGCATCACCTGTAAATGCCTTTGATGTTCCATTAAATCCTTCATCATTATATAATGTAACTTTGTAACCTGAATTTACTTTCAATGATGATATAGCGTCATTTTTAATACCTTTTGCAATGATATCCCTATAATTATATGTACCTTCCGGTAATGAAACTGACCATCCACCATAGTTTGAATTTTCATAGAATGTTGCTACATTATCATTTGTTGTATCACCGACTTTTTCAATGTGAAATGCTTCCCAGGCTCCTGCTATAGAATCACTTCCGGCTATTAATTTGCCTCCTTTATCCAAGTCTGCCTTTACATATTTTCTGTTTTCTGCACTTCTAATGCCGTATTCACTGTCATTTATTTTGTAAATCTTAAATTTTTCCCATGTACTAATGCTGTTGCTTCTAGGTGTCAATTGATTTTCTTCATCTAAAACTGCACACACATATTTGTTATTTGCATCTGCTTTTATACTTACTGTTCCATCATCATTATTAACAATATAGAATGTCTCCCATGAACCGCTATAGTTGTCTCTGTTTGCTACTATTGGATCACTTCCACCATTTTCTGCTGCAACATATTTTTCATTTGCAACAGCTTTGATGCTGTATTTTCCATTTGGCAATTTGACTGTGTTATATGATGTTGTAGTTGATGTCTGATTGTTAATCTTTTCAATTTTAATTGATGAAGTTTTGTCATTCATTTCATCTCCAACATATGACGCATCACTGGTAAATTCTTTTGATTTTCCTTTAAATCCTTCGTCATCATATATTGTAACTTTGTATCCGTCACTTACTCTAAGTGATGAAATCTGATCATTAACAATTCCTTTTGCTAAAATATCTTTGTAGTCATATGAACCTTCTTCTAATGAAACTGCCCTTCCACCATAATTTGAATGTTCATATAATGTTGCCACACCTGATGTGCTGTTGTTATCACTATCATCTGTTGTGCTTCCACCTGTAGATGTTACTGTTCCCGAAAGATATGGCTTTACCAAATTGTAAATCTTGTCATTTTTCCATCCGTTTGCTGTACCTACAGCTGACCATTTATTTTTAATTGTGTCTGCTGAGTCGTTATAAATATCAACTTTTTCAGGGTTATGATTATAAATACCCCATGAGCTGTTTCCTGTAACTTTGTATGACCATGTTGTCCAATGCCATCCCTGACTGTTGAAAGTTGACATTGCTGCCTTCCAGCCTTCTGACTGTTCGAAGCATGTAAACTCGCCTACAAATGTTGGCACTCCATAATTGTGATTTGCAATGTCTGAAACTTTACTTGAAAAGTATGACTTCTGTGCATCACTGCTATTTTGTGCACTCCATGGATAGTAATGGTATTCATATGCTACATTTGTCCAGCCATACTGTGAAGGTCTTGGCAAATTGTCTGCATCCCAACATGATTCCATTATAATAATATGATTGCTATCCTTTGAACGGATTGTATTGTAAATTTCATTATAAAAATCCCAATGTAAACTATATGTTGCAGCTGCCTTAATTCCCGGTTCATTTAAGATATCGTAAGCTGCAACTGCCGGATTGCCTTTGAAATGTTCTGCAATCTTTTTCCATAAATTTAAAGTTTTATCTTTATTGCTCTGATTGTAATATAACTGTTTTCCATCATTAATCTCTCCTGAATGATCCATACCATTTTGAGAACCAAATGCTCCGTGCATATCTAAAATAACATACATACCTCTCTGGCTACAGTTTTGTACAAACCAGTCTAATCTGTCAAAAGCATTAGATTTAAGATTTCCATTGTCATCACAAAGATTCATGTATGTAAATGGTAATCTTATAACGCTCATTCCCATTTCTGCACAATTATCAAAATCCTGTGTTGTCCAATAATTATTTTCGTATGTTGAGACCAACTCATCTCTCTTTGATGTTCCAAATCTATTTGCCAATGTTGTCATCATCGTCTTCTGGTCAGACGCATTGGTTGGATTCATCCAGTTTTCCTGAACAAGCCATCCTCCTGCATTGGTTCCTCTTAAATAAACAACATCTCCTGTTCCTTTTTGTTTTCTTATCTGTGTTCCGTTAACCTTCAAAAAGTCATTACTTCCAAGAGCCTCTCTGGCACTAACCTGAGTAATGCCTGTAATTTTTCCTGAAATAGCCATGCTAAATGTCATTGCAAATACCAATAACATACTAACCAATTTTCTAACTATTTTCATAAGTACCTCCTTATTAATACTATCAAAAAATTTTCGCCTATTACGTTATTAATATTCTATGTCGTAATGTTATCGGTATCAAGTCTTTAAATTTTAGAAAAATTGTTTTTTTTTAATTTTTCAAAAAAAGATACCTTTTTTCTGATAATAGTATGTTATTTATACATTTTCTAAAAATGTATAAATAAAGAATAGTCCCATACCTGACAAAGAACATTATAAACTTGGGTTACCCCCATGCTTCACAAAGAGCCGCAAAAAAAGACCACTACCTATTTAGTGATCTTTTCTATATTACTTAACAATATTTATCGATTAGTTAAGTTCTTTCTTTAAAGCTGCTCCAGCTTTGAACTTAGGAACGTTAGCTGCTGCAATTGTGATTTTTTCCTTTGTTGCAGGATTGATTCCCTGACGTTCAGGTCTCTTTGATACCTCAAAAGTTCCAAATCCAACTAACTGTACTTTATCTCCTTCTTTCATAGCTTTAACTACAACATCTGTGAAAGCCTTAACTGCCTTAGCTGCATCTGTCTTTGATAATCCAGCTTCGTTTGCAATAGCTTCTACGAATTCTGTCTTGTTCATCGTATTTCCTCCTTGATAAATTCTGCGATACATCTACGCGACACATACGCGCGTATCTATAAGTTATATACTCTATTATACAGTTTTTGTCAAGATAAAACCCGTTTTTTATGGTCTTAACCCCTTTATTCAAGGGCTTTTTGACGAATTATGAGAGTTTTCATTTTCACTTTAAGTCAAATTAAGATTCCATTTGTCTTCCAAGGAAATCTGCAGCCACCGATACAAGCTTTTTTTCCGTGTCACTAACCTGCTGTTTTTCTGTTTTTGACATCAAAACCACGCTCCCAATAACATCACCTTCACATATTATTGGAAAAATTATTTGTCCCATATGAGAAACATCCTGTCCATCAATTATTGTTATTGTTTTTACATTATCAGTGTCTGTATTAACAGTTTTTCTTTGTTCCATAATTTCCTCTAATTCATGGCTTATTCTTCTGCCAATATATTCTTTTTTCACACCGCCTGATACTGCAATAACCTGATCTCTGTCGCTAATAACAACATAACAACCGGATACTGCTGCCAGGCTCTCCGCATACTGTTTTGCAAAAGCATCTATTTCTCCGATTGGCGAATATTTTTTTAAGATTACTTCTCCATCCCTGTTAGTAAAAATTTCCATTGGATCACCTTCTCTAATTCGAAGTGTCCGTCTAATTTCTTTTGGCACTACTACACGCCCTAAATCATCAATTCTACGAACAATACCTGTTGCTTTCATTATTACTTCCTCCAATTTCATATTCAAGCAAAAGCGATTTTCACTCTTTTGCTATATATTAGTTTTGGAGTTAGTATGTGGAAGACACAGAAAATTATTCTTTTCTTTATGTGCATTTCATAGATTATGTATGAATAAATTATTTTTTATATATTTAATCAAATACTCTGGTCGTAGAACAGAAAGCCCGTTTGCAACAGTCTTACCCTCCAATAAAATTTTATAGTAATCATCATTTAGCAAAATAGCTTATAACAAAGATTTGTTTTAATTTTTAAAAATGTATATCTTCCTTGAACAACTAACGGTAGCTTATCATTTAAGTATTTAATTTCTTTCATTAAAACATTTTGCCGTAACGTCTTTTCTAAAAACTTATCTGTTCCCATAACACAAAAAAGATATCGGTCTCGCAACCGATATCTTTTTTACTCTAACCTACAATAAATAAAAGCATTCCAGCAATCACTAGCAGAATACATGCAATTACATCCAGTAAGTTTAATTTTGTATGTTCTTTTTTGTATTTTTCTAAATTATCTACAAGCCATAAAATTGCTGCCACTTCCATCAAGCCCCACTGTAGTCTTTCAATATCAACAGCAAAGCGTATTACTAATGCTAATACAAATAATATTGTAGGCACAATTTCAAATATAATCTGTTTAGATTTTTCATTTAATTTCATGCTACGACCTCTTTCTTCTAATTAAGTTTTTAGACCTGATTAGTTTTAGCCACTTCTTAGATTACTTTTGAAAGGAACTGTTTTAAACGTTCATTTTTTGGATTATCAAAAATTTCACTTGGTGTTCCTTCTTCAACAATCTTTCCGTCTGCCATAAAAATTACTCTTGAGGCAACTTCTCTTGCAAATGCCATTTCATGTGTTACAACAGCCATTGTCATGCCCTGATTTGCCAGATCCTTCATTACTGCTAGAACTTCGCCTACCATTTCCGGATCAAGGGCAGATGTAGGCTCATCAAAAAGCATAACTTCAGGATCCATGCAAAGTGAACGTGCAATGGCAACTCTCTGCTTCTGTCCACCTGAAAGCTGTGCAGGATATGCCTCTGCTCTGTCAGCCAGATTAACTACATTAAGAAGTTCCATAGCCTTCTTCTCAGCTTCTTCTTTTGACTTCTTTAATAACTTCATTGGCGCTATTGTCATATTCTTTAAAACTGTCATATGTGGGAATAAATTAAAATGCTGGAAAACCATCCCCATTTTCTGTCTGTGTAAGTTAATATTTACATTTTTGTCCATTAAGTTTACACCGTCAAAAATAATTTTTCCATCTGTAGGATGTTCTAAAAGGTTTAAAGTTCTAAGAAGAGTTGACTTACCACTTCCTGATGGTCCAATAATAACCACAACTTCACCTTTTCTAATATCTGTGGAAACACCGTCTAACGCTTTAATTTCCCCATCGTTATAATATTTTTTCACATCATCTACAACTATAAGAGAGCTATTATCGTTCATCATTTCGTAGTCTCCTTTCTAATTTACCAAGTAACCAAGAGAAAAACATTACCATAATCAAATAAACTGCTGCTACACCAAACAATGGCATAAATGCCTGATACGTAGCTCCTCTTACAATATCTCCTGCTCTTGTTAAATCAATTAATGCAACGTAACCTGAAACTGCTGTTTCCTTTAATAAAACAATAAATTCGTTTCCAAGCGTTGGAAGTACAGTCTTAAACGCCTGTGGAATAATTACATAAACCATTGTTTGAACATAGTTAAATCCAAGACTTCTTCCTGCTTCAAACTGTCCCTCGTCAATTGACATAATTCCACCACGAAAGATTTCTGCAACGTAAGCACCTGAGTTAATACCAAATGAAAGAATTGCCACAAAAATCTTATTGTTTGATGTAGCAAATATAATGTAATACATAATCATAATCTGAATTACTACAGGTGTTCCTCTTACAACTGTAAGATAAATTTTTGATATTATATTAAAAATAGCTAGAAGGATTTTTCCAAGTCCACCTTTCATTTCGCTATAATTCTTGTCATAAGATGCTCTTACTATAGCCACAACAGCACCTATTACAATACCTAAAATTAAAGCAAAGAAAGTTACAATTAATGTATTTCCCAGACCCTCTAAATATAATTGCCATCTGTCTTTATCTATAAAACTTATTTCAAATTGACGTTTTAAAGATATTGCGGAAATTATATTAACTTTTGTTGTTAAAACGTTTAATAAACTCTCCATTTTTACCTCTTTTTCCTAAAAATTAAGAGGTGTTCAATATAAATCGGATATTCACAATGTAATATCTTAACTTTATATTGCGGCACCTCCTAATTTGTATTTTTGTTCTTTAATTATTCTGCCTTAATATACTTGTTAATAATCTTCTGAACTGAACCATCATCAATTAATTCTTTTAATGCTTTGTTAATTTTCTTTCTTAATTCAGGTTTATCCTTTGAAACAGCGATAGCATAATCTTCTTCTGCGTATGCTGTTTTAAGTAATTTAAGTCCTTTGTTAGCCTTAACAAAAGCCTTAGCTGGTTCATTGTCGATTACAACACAGTCAATCTTTCCTGTTACAAGTGCCTGAACTGCATCAGCGCCCTTGTTATATTCTTCAACTGTTCCTGAGCCTGCTTCCTTTAAATCATCTGTACAATAAATATCACCTGTTGTACCAAGCTGAACACCAACCTTAACATTGGCACCCTTTTTTAATAAATCTTCGTTAGTCTTTATCTTTGAGCCTTCTTTTACGATAATTGCCTGTACACCTGTTGCATATGAATCTGTAAAGTCTACACTTTCCTTTCTTTCATCGCTAACTGTCATACCTGCAAGACCCATGCTAACTTTTCCTGACTGAACAGCAGGAATAATTGAATCAAAAGCCATATCTTCAATCTTGAAGTCCATTCCTAATTTGTCTGCAATCGCTTTACCAATCTCGGCATCAATACCGATTACTTCATTGTTTTCACGATACTCATATGGTGGAAATTCTGCGTTAGTTCCCATAATTAATGTCTTATCTCCATCATCTCCACTCTTACTGCTTCCGCAAGCTGTAAACATTGTTGCAGCAAGAACTACTGTCATTAATAATGCTAGTAATTTTTTCATTATTTTTTATCCTCCTAAGTATATTGATTTTATTACAAAACTATACACAATTATACTTAAAAATGCATATATTTGCAACAATAAAGATTTTTAACTAATAAAAAGAATGTCCCTTGCGACATTCTACGCACCGAGCGCCTGTTGCTTTAGCAACATTTTTCCTTTCGTGCGAGTGTGCATCCCTAGTGGAACATTTTTTACTTAATAAGAAATTCTGAAAGAATTTCTTATTAAGTAAAAAACAGCCTCTGCTAATGGCGCCCCTTTGTCATAAACATCACTCGCCATAAGCACAGACTGTACTTTATATTCATCGATTATAGGTCAGCTCCTAAAGTTGCTGCCATTACAGCTTTAATTGTATGCATTCTGTTTTCTGCTTCATCAAATACAACTGAATGTTCTGACTCAAATACTTCGTCTGTAACTTCCATCTCTGTAAGACCGAATTTCTCGTTAATCTGTTTTCCAATCTTTGTCTTTAAGTCATGGAATGCTGGTAAACAATGCATAAATACCACGCTGCCCTTTGCATTGTTAATCAAATCCATTGTTACTCTATATGGAAGCAAGTCGTTAATTCTTTCTTCCCATACTTCATCAGGCTCACCCATTGAAACCCAAACATCAGTGTAAATAGCATCAGCATCTTTTGTGGCAACCATTGGGTCTTCTTCAAATTCAATAATTGCACCTGTTTCTTTTGCAATCTTCTGACACTCAGCTACTAATTCAGGGTTTGGCTGGTATTTCTTTGGTGCACAACCTACGAAGTGCATACCCATTTTTGCACATCCAACCATAAGTGAATTACCCATGTTGTATCTTGCATCACCCATGTATACAAATTTCAAGCCTTCTAACTTGCCGAATTTTTCTTTTAATGTAAGAAAATCTGCTAGAATCTGTGTTGGGTGAAATTCATTTGTAAGACCATTCCATACAGGAACTCCTGCGTACTGTGCTAACTCTTCTACTAAATCCTGTCCAAAACCTCTATATTCAATACCGTCAAACATTCTACCTAAAACTCTGGCTGTATCGGCAATACTTTCCTTCTTGCCAATCTGTGAACCTGTTGGATCTAAGTATGTAACACCCATTCCCAAATCATGAGCTGCCACTTCAAATGAGCATCTTGTACGTGTACTTGTTTTTTCAAAAATTACTGCTATGTTCTTTCCTCTTAAAACATCAACTAATTTTCCTGCCTTCTTCTTTGCCTTTAAATCCGCTGCTAAATCAATTAATGCTCCAATTTCCTCTGGTGTAAAATCAAGTAACTTTAAAAAATGTCTTCCTGTAAAATTCATAATGACCTCCATTGTATTATTTTAAGAATCAGATTTATTTTCCTTTTTATCTTCCTTAGATTCTATAATATCTTTAATGTACTCTAGTATTTTAATACTCTTTCCTGATTTATTCAATGTTGGAAGAGTATTAAATATATGTTTCCTATATTTATTAATATTATTGACGTAACCTGAACTGCTCTTTTCAAGTTCAGCTTTTCTTGCCTTCAGTTTCTCAATATACCCGTTGCCGCTCTTGCCTAACTCGTCTTTCTTTTCAATCAGCTTCTCAATATACCCGTTGCCGCTCTTGCCTAACTCATCTTTCTTTTCAATCAGCTTCTCAATGTACTCGTTGCCACTCTTGCCTAACTCATCTTTTGCCTGCTCTGCTTTGTCAGCCATATCAATTGCTGAATTTCCCACAACATCTTTTATCTGATTTCCAATGTTGTTTAACTCCTCTGCAATTAAATCGAGCTGTCCAAGACTCTTCTTGATTCCAATAAGATTTTTCAATGTGACAATCATATCCACTGTAAAAATAATCACGAAGAAAATAATTAAAACAAGTTTGCCCATGTCTGGCATCTTTTTTACTAAAAACATAATTGGTGTGTGTACGAATTTCACCGCAAATACAACAGCAAATCCCCACATAATACTAAAAGGAAGGCAAATGTAGCCGCCTATGTTAAATGGTTTCTCCGAATAATCCCACCATCTCATGTGGAAGATTTTGTCAAGAATCCAACCACCAAATAATTCAACAGTTGAACATATAATCATTCCTCCTAAAAATAATAACCATACATTATTTTTTACAGGCAGTAATATTATTAGAACACCCACCATTCCACAACCATATATAGGACACACCGGTCCATTTAAAAAGCCTCTGTTGACTACTTTCCCGGTGGTAACTGCCACAAAGGCAACTTCCACACACCAGCCTAGAAAACTGTATATAAAAAACAAAAGCATTATTTCATAAACTGAGAAAATCATAACCCCTCCAGGTAAAACAAATTATTGTTAACAACGTTTCCCATTATTATAGGAAAAAAACAAAACTGACACAACCCACAAATATATATAAAAAGGTGCTGTATTAAATCCAATTAATCCCAAAACAAGGCGCAGAGTACTCCGCGCCTTGTATATATCATGTGGTAATTCCACATGGCAAACAAACTATTTAATTATCAAATTAATTTCCAACTAGAATAACTTGTCAAGTAACTGATATAAGTAACCCTGTGCTGGGAAAGTCATAGCAAATACAAGTGAAACGATTGTCATTAACTTGATTAAGATGTTAATTGATGGTCCTGATGTATCCTTGAATGGATCACCTACTGTATCACCAACAACTGCTGCCTTATGAGCTTCGCTACCTTTTCCGCCACCGAAACCACCTTCGATGTACTTCTTAGCGTTATCCCAAGCACCACCTGCGTTTGACATGAAGATAGCCATCATAACACCACAAACTAATGCTCCTGCAAGCATACCACCAAGTGCTGCTGCACCAAGTAAATATCCTACAACAAGAGGTGTAACTACTGCTAAAACTCCAGGAATAATCATTTCATGGAGAGCAGCCTGTGTTGAAATACCTACACATGACTTGTAATCAGGCTTTGATGTTCCCTTTAAAATACCGTCATCTTCTCTAAACTGACGACGAACTTCTTCGATCATCTTGTTAGCAGCTTTACCAACTGAGCTCATTGTAAGAGCTGAGAAAATAAATGGAAGCATACCACCAATTAAAAGACCGATAACTACTGTTGAATCTAAAATGTTAATGTTCTTAATTTTTGCAACTTCTGCGTATGATACGAATAATGATAAAGCTGTAAGAGCTGCTGAACCAATAGCAAATCCCTTACCAATAGCTGCTGTTGTGTTACCAACTGCATCAAGCTTATCTGTAATATCTCTTA
Source organism: Eubacterium sp. Marseille-QA0814 (assembly GCF_965119675.1). Taxonomy (NCBI): domain Bacteria; kingdom Bacillati; phylum Bacillota; class Clostridia; order Eubacteriales; family Eubacteriaceae; genus Eubacterium; species Eubacterium sp. Marseille-QA0814. The sequence continues at coordinate 1,704,836 of NZ_CBCPMG010000001.1, forward strand.
CACTGCTGTCAAGTCCTGACATTTCTGCAATACCACCGGCATTGTCAGCGATTGGACCATAAGCATCAACTGCGATTGTCATACCTGTTGTTGATAACATACCTACAGCTGCAAGTGCGATACCATACATACCAAGTAATTCAAATGAAACAAGTACACCAAGTACGATAAATAAAATTGGAATAGCTGTTGACTTCATACCAACTGATAAACCACTGATAATATTTGTTGCTGATCCTGTTTCTGAGCTTTCAGCAATTTCTTTTACACTCTTATATTTTTCTGATGTATACATTTCTGTAATCTTACCAATTGCTGTACCAACAACTAAACCTGCAAGTACTGCAAAGAATGCCTTGAATTCACCAAATAATGTATAACTTAAAATAGCTGAAGCAATAATCTGAATTGCTGTAGCTGTGTACTCTCCTAAGTTAAGAGCCTTCTGAGGATCAGAACCTTCTTTTCCTCTAACAAAGAATGTAGCAATAACTGATGCTAACACACCGATTGCTGCCATTGCGATTGGGAACATGATTCTTTCCATTCCGAAATCATCTCCACCTGCTACTAATGAAGCAACTGCTAAAGTTACAACTGATACTAAAGCACCAACATAACTTTCAAAAAGGTCAGCTCCCATACCTGCAACGTCACCTACGTTGTCACCTACGTTATCAGCGATAACGGCTGGGTTACGAGGATCATCTTCAGGGATTCCTGCTTCAACCTTACCTACAAGGTCAGCTCCTACGTCAGCAGCCTTTGTGTAAATACCACCACCAACTCTTGCGAAAAGAGCGATTGATGAAGCACCTAAACTGAATCCTGTAAGAACGCTAACTGCTTCTTCTGTAAATCCTGTTGTGTTCATAATGATAATAAGAATTACGCTAAGTCCTAAAATACCAAAACCTACAACGCAAAGTCCCATTACTGCACCACCTGAGAATGCAATTGAAAGTGCCTTGTTCATACCACTTTCCTTTGCAGCATTTGCTGTATGAACATTTGCCTTTGTAGCAACGTTCATTCCAACGTATCCTGCTAATGTTGAAAGTACAGCACCTACAATAAAGCAAACTGCTGTAAGCCAATCAATACCAAATCCTAACACTACGAAAAGTACGGCAACGAATACAATTAAAATCTTGTATTCTGAGAATAAAAATGCCTTTGCGCCTTCTGCAATAGCGCCGGAAATTTCTTTCATCTTTTCATTTCCTGCATCGCTTTTGTTAATCATTGCTGCCTTAATGCCTGCAAAAATAACAGCTATGATACCAGCGATTGGAGCTAAATAAATTAAATTCTCCATTTTTTCTCCTTTCAATATTAATGAAGTGATTTTTTCTCCATTGTCTTTTTCCATGCTCACTCTATCTTTTTTTTGAACACGGTATTGTTAAAATTATAACAAACTTTCGAGATATTTCAATACTTTATCATCAAAGGTTGATTATTTCAATAATTTTTTCTTATTTCAAATTTCCGATTTTTCACCATATAAAGTGAAAATATTTTGTACCTTTTGTCTATAAAGGTTTTTAGTCGTTATTAATTATGTAATGTTTCAACTAATAAAAGTTAATTTTATTAAGTTTTAATGTGCTTTTTCTACAATTTATTAAGTTTAGGCAAAGAATATTGTTTCCGTTATTATTTTCTCTTCGTGATAATGTATCTTCTGCAAAAACATATTTTAGCACAATAGCTAATTTCTTATTATATGAAAATAGCATCTGGTAGACTCTAACTTTTCTTCCTTCCAGATGCTACTTTTACTTACTTTCTTTTCATTGGTACAACCTGAAGAGTTTTTCCCAAAGAATTTAATATCTTCAAAACAGTTGATAACTGTGGATCCGTAACTCCTTTTTCCATTCTTGAAATTACAGGTTGCTTTATTCCACTCATTGCTTCCAGTTGCTTTTGTGTAATACCGTTCTCTTCTCTTGCATTTATCATTTCACTTATAATGTCAACACGTACTTTACTTTCGGCAATTTCCTCTGGCGTAAATAATTGTTTTTCCAATTCATCCCAAGATGAACCTCTTGGATTTATTTTTGCCTTACTCATAATCCCTGCTCCTTTCAATATTATATTTTGTTTCTTGAGATATTCTGTTTTTCAATTTGGTATTTTATTTTTCTTAACTTTTATGTTATACTTTATTTGGTTTGTGAAGTTTTTACTTTACAAAATTAAATATAACTGAAAAATATGAAAGGAGTACGCATATGAGACATGAATTAGATCACATCGACGAGCAGATAATTAAACTTCTTCACGAAAACGCCCGCACCCCCCTTAAAACTATTGCGAGCCAGGTTTTTTTATCTTCTCCTGCTGTTTCAGCAAGAATTGAGCGACTAGAACATGCAGGAATCATTACAGGCTACACTGCAAAGGTTAACCCGGCAGAGCTTGGATATCACATTAAGGCTTTTATTAATTTGGAAGTCAATCCTGATCAGAAAAAGGATTTCTATCCATATATTAAGAGTTGCAACAACGTTGTTGAATGTAACTGTGTTACAGGAGATTATGCAATGCTTGTTGAAGTAATGTTCAAGAGCACAGAGGAATTAGACCATTTCATCGGCGAGTTACAAACTTTTGGAAGTACTAAGACTCAGATAGTTTTCTCAACTTCCGTTGAACATCGTGGAATTCCAATGTCAGATGATTAGGAAATGAAACTTTTTAGGATGAGACTTGTTCTCATCCTTTTTTTTTCGCCTTTAAAATGATACCATATAAATACGTTAATAACTTGAGAACAAAATTCTATGTTTTTATATTATGGCATCATGGTTATACTTTTACCATAGTTATACTTTTAGTCTAATAAATTTGAACCATGTTTTATGATAAAAATTATCATTTACAACTATTATTAAGAAACGGATTATCATTATGAAATATCAATTAGAAATAAACTATTTTTTATATTTGTTAAAATGTGCAGTTGCGGACATAGTTCCGAAACCTGCCGAAAAAGAAATTAATTGGGAAGTTGTTTACAAATTCGCCAAACTTCATAAGGTGACTTCAACGTTATACTTTAGTATTTCAAAACTACCTGACGATTATAAGAGTTCAATTACTCACCTTGAAGAATATTCTCTTGATTATAAAAAGAATATTGTTTTAGATGTCAACAGAGCTTACGAATTAGAGAGAATCGAAAAAACTTTAGCCGAAAATAATATTGATTATATATTTTTAAAGGGAAGTGTTTCAAAAAAGTTTTACATTGATTCTTCAATGCGACCAATGAACGACATTGATATACTTTTTAGGGGGGCAGATTTAAAAGAGGTCACAAAATTATTTGAAGCTATGGGTTACGGCATTGCCCACAGTAGTGCCAAAGATATTTGTTGCATAAATAAAAATAACCACCTGCTAGTTGAAATGCAAACTCACTTGATTGATGAAGGCTACACTCTTTGGTACAACTATCTCGAAAAAATCTGGGAACATTGCAGTTTATTGCCTGACAAACCAAATCAATATTTAATGACTAAAGAAGATTTTTACATTTATCATGTTATACATATGGCAAAACATTTTCTAAATGGTGGCATCGGAATTAAGCATTTTCTGGATTTATATATTATGAATAAAAACAAATATATTGAAAGTGCTAAGGTGGATTCCTGTCTTGAAGCTTTAGGTGTTCTACAGTTCAAAAATACAATAGAAAACCTTTGCCTATACTGGTTTGATGGTGTGAATAATTTTGATAACCATAAAGATGTTGAACTTTTAACCAAATATATTTTCCTTGGTGGAGCATTTGGTAATTCACAGAATCAGGAAGCAGGTTCATTAGCCAAAAGTGGAAAGAAGAAGACTTCCTTAATAGCCAAACTCTTCCCACCAATTAATACAATGATTAATTTTTACGGCTCATTCCTGAAAAATCATAAATGGCTTCTGCCACTGTATTGGGTAAGACTTAATATAGAACGATTGCTTCGTTTTGATAAAAAAAGCAAAGCAAAACTAAAAATAATCAAATCCTTAAGTGATGAGGACATCAAAAATACAAAAGAAGTTTTTACAATCTGCGGACTGCTATAATTCAAGGCCCCTTATGATAGATTTTATCCTAAGGAGCCTTTTTATTTATTTTTTCCAAGAAAACAAATAACACAATCGATATCACTAATGTAGTCTATCTAAAATACAGACCTACATTTGTATTTCCCAATATCGTCCACGTTTATGCTTTGTCTTTATCATTCATTTTCTCGGCATACTTTTCAAATTTCTCGCCTTCTTTTTTTGCCATTTTCTCTTTTTGGCGGTCGGTGGTTCTTACATAAATTTTATTTGAAACACTTTGCTCTTTGGCTCCGAATTCTTTTTCTGAAACTTTTCCGTAACCTCCCGGTACCGGCTTTTCTTCATCATCGTAATCGCCGTATGTACCATAGCCACCATAATAATTATAGCCATACTTTCCGTAATACTTGCTACCATATCCTTTTCGATAGCCATAACCATAATGTTTTCCATAGTTATAGCCGTATGTAATATTAAGTTTTCCGGCAGAGCCGTTTAAAATACAACCTAAAATCGGTATTCTCGTATATGAAAATTCCTGAATTGTGTCAATGATTTTATTTACTTTTGCGCAGTCTTCTTTTACCACATAAATTACACCATCACTGTGTTTTGCAAGAACTGCCGCATCAGACAATTCACTACATGGCGGTGCATCTATGATTACATAGTCAACTTTTGCTTTTGCGTTGTTAATGAAATTCCCCATGGCTTCAGAATTCAACTGTTTAATGGGATCCTTTGATGGCACTGTGGGAGCAAGCATTAACACTCTGGTACCTTTTAAATTCACAATGGCGCCACTACTTTTAAGTTCACCTTTAAGGAAGCTGTCCATCTGAAAGTCATAAGTCTCCATGTCTACCATTTTATGTAAAGTCGGTGTACGCAGATTGCCGTCAATAAGCATTACCGTATGTTGGCTTTTTGACAATGAGTACGCAAGATTGAGAGCCACTGTACTTTTCCCCTCGCCCTTTACTGTACTTGTAACCAATATAACTTTCGCATTATGTTTTGCAAATTCTCTCTCGCACCTTGAGTTCACAGAACGCATAGCCTCTAAATATCTAAAACCAACAGCTTTATTTAAAATAGAGCAGTTCTTCAATTTATTTTTTCTCTGATTAAGAGAAACTCCCGGCAAAATGCCGAGAAAATTTACATTCAGATATTTCTCAACATCTTCCCTGTTTCTAATAGTTCTAACGAAAAATCCGTAAATAATACTTGGTAAAATTCCAATTAATAAACCAATGAAAGCATATATAATAGTCTGCTTCCATGGTGAATATGGATTCGTTGGTACTTCAGCAACAACCGGTTCTTCTAACACATCAAGCTTTGTGTCACCAATTACAAATTCTGCCACACTGCCATAATTTTTCATTACAGACTGTGCAACCTTATAATTCATTTGTGGATTAGGACCTGCTGTAACTATACTTAAAATATTTGTATCAGGTACAGCCGAAATTGTAATAGTTGATGGCATATAGTCAATGTTCAGGTCTTTTTTAATTACCTCATAAAAAACTTCGTTGTTAATTAAGTAATTAAAACTTACACTTAAAATAGATGCCAACTGGGTATTGTTGGTGTATGAACGGTCCTCTCGACCATCATACTGTGCTGCTGTAATTGAGAAAGTTGCCTTTGTCTCATAATTAGGTGAATAGCCCGACGAATAATTATGATGACCAATAAATCCACAAACTACAATGGCAACTACCATTATTATCCAGAGTTTTTTTAATGCCTTAAAAAAATTGGAAATAATCTGAGACAGGTCCATAGGCTCCTTATCAACAGTTTTCCTAGTATTATAACTATTCATGAGCAACCTCCTCCCCATCTTCAAAATTCTTAAATACACTTGCAGTTTCTCTTATTTTGAACTTCTTATAATCATTTAAAATACAGCCTAAGAATCTGCTATCTGCATCATTCATAATATTAATGCAGTTTTCAATATCTTTTTCATAAGAAAAATCCTGTCTGATTACAAGCAATGAAAAATCAACATCATCAAGCAACGCTTCCGTATCTGAAAGTAATGACATTGGTGGTGTATCTATAATTACAAAATCAGCAAACTTTCTACACTTTTTAATTAAGTCCTTCATGGCACCTGATTTTACAAATTCATAAGTGCTACTATGGCCCTTTGTGGACATAACAAGATTAAGCCCCTGCCTATCACGATACATGGTTTGATCTAAACCACATTCCCCCTGTAAAAGTCTTACCATATCAGTTACCTGCTCTTTTGGAATATCAAGCATCTTGCAAATGGCAGGCTTACGCATATCTGCATCAATAACAATAACTTTCTTGCCTTCTTTTACAAGAGACAAGGCAATATTAAGCGCCACCGTAGATTTTCCTTCGTTCTCACAAACACTTGACACCAAATAAACATTCTTAGATGGCTTGCGGTCGTGTTCGTATTCAAGTTTTATTCTTATGTTATTAAAAGATTCTATAAACTTAGTTGTAATAATGGGACTTGTAATAAGCAGAGCTTTTACACTTTGAACAATTTTTGATTTCACAGTTCTGTTTTTATTTTCATGATAAATTGTACCAAACAAGTCTGTGTCTAACTGTTCTTCAATTGCTGCCTCGGTCTTAATTGTCCTTCTTAAAATACTAACCAAACATAATCCAAGAAGCGTAATTACCCCACATATGCCACCTACCTGAAGAGATTTCTTTCTAGGCATAAGTGAATTGTCTGCAAAAGTAGGCACAATAGGTGCCTCAAGAGGATCAAATACTGCATCAGATGTTAAATACCCTGACAGATCTGCATAATTATCCATAATTGCTCCTACTGTCTTAAATGACAAAATAGGATCTTTTGATGTAACTGAAATTTTCATTAAATTAGTTTCTTCAATTAGGGAAACATTCATAGTTGCATCTAAAGATGATACATGCAAGTCCTCTTTGATTTTATTATTCATAATATCAGAATTCATTAAATTCTGAAAAATTTCCACAACATTTTGTGCAAAAATTTTATTTGTATAAACATAGCCTGTGCTTTGCTTTGGTGTAACTACATAAATACCTGTACTTGTATATTCAGGAACATAAGTAGTGCTAATATAAGCATGGGTAAACATGACTCCTGCTGCTGCCACCATAACGATTATCCACCAACTGCTAATAACATCTTTGGCTAAGCTAAACAAATCTATATTTCGTAAATTAATAATTTTATTCTTCATTGGTAAACCTCGCTACTCTTCAACCATAACTGTCAAATAGGCTGTTCCTTCATTTCCACTTAAATCTTTTACAGAATACTCAACTAAATAGCAACCTGCTTTTTTTGTTTTTACAGACGAACTTGTTACACGCACATTGTTTTTGGAAATCGCTTTTCCACTATTATCCTCTACGCTTTGAATATATTTCTTTGGATTAAAAGACTCTCCAACATTTGTGTAAACAATGTTTTGCGACAACTTAATTACAGGGCTTAAATTATTATCCTGCTTAATAACTACAACCGCTTTTAATTTCACTGTATCGCCCAGACTGTTAGTTACCTGAGCCGTAATAGTATTATCACCTGAAATATTTGTCGAAATATCCTTTGACAAAATCTTTACTTTTCTGCTAATGTCGCCGTCGAACACATCAGTTGCTCCAATAACCGACTTAACATCAGCATCTGTACCTGTGTCAAAGCACAAGGACTGCGACAAAACGAATCTTGGTTTCTTATAATCTGTAAACTGAATTTTTCTCGTTGCCTTGGTTACTACACCTCTTGAATTGGCAACTGCATATGTAATATTACAAATATGATTTTTCTTATCCACAAATTTGGATATCGACTCCACAACAAGTCTTGATGTAATATCACCATCTTTGCTATCCTTTGCAACAACACCTTTTAATAAAGCATCCTTGTCCTTGACCGATACTTTTTTAACCTGACCTGCATTATCTACAGATATAACTGGTGCGCTCTCATTGGTGTGAGATTTGGTATACGCCCAGTTGATTACATATGTAATTGTTGCTGCTAAAAAAATAACAATTATTATATATTTAACGTACTTCATGATTTCTCCTTTGGGTGGGGGGCTATGAAATATGGAAGAGATTTTTGATTGTTCTCTTAACTTTTCTTAATGCCCTTACAATAAATTTATCTTTTAAACAGTTTTCAATTAGCTTTATTACATCCTTACAATTATCCAACTTTTCCATAAATTGATTATAGTTTCTATGCATGTTAGCATTATAAAAATATGAAGGATTATATTTTGTTATTTCTTCTAGATTAACCTGTCTAATACTAAACTGTTCACTAATTTTATTAAATATTTTCTCGCCTTTTAAGGTATTCACAAAAACTGCCGAAGTTCCCTGGTTATCAAACATTTCAGGTATGGCATCATCTATTCCCCAATAATCAGCTAAGGTAATATCGCTTACTCTATTAAAGCCACGATTCTTACATTCATAGCAGGCTTTTTTCAAAAACAAATCTGCTAAAAAGCCACGCATGTAAATATTGTCGCTATGATTTTCCTCAAAGACGGTTCCATCTACATATTCTACCTTAAAATTATAATCATACCAACCTTTATCTTTATTTCTAAAATAAATATTTTTTATTTCACCTTTTTCTTTTAAGTAATCCGAATACCTGTCCCACACTTTTTCATCAGGCATTCCATGGCATATAAAATCAACCTTTAAAAGGGTTGGATAATCCTTCTTTAAGAAGGAACTTAAGCCTGCATTTTGGCAGGGAGTGCCAACAAACATTACCTTTTTTCCTTTTTCAAGACCTTCCTTAATCTCTTTAAAAGTATTTCCTAATCTGCTTGGTGCATATTTACTTCCCATAAACTGTGCAAGCTCATTTACACTGGAGCATTTTGCATGCTCCACGCTAAACCCATCATTGAACCTTGCACTGTACACCATTCCACCTTGTTCAATAAAATCTTTTGCAAGAGCGAAATAACATCCACCGGAGGAACTCTTCTGTCTTATTGATGTGTTTTTATTAATACAGGCATAGGCTTTAATTGTACTTTTGTTAATCATGTTTTTTCCTTACATCTATTACTTCTTTTGCATTGAGTGATGATTTTTAACTCTAGAAATTTCTCTTTATAATTTTCAAAACTAATTCCTTTGTTTGACCAAACTCAGGCATCAAGAAGGTTGCTCCTAAGAATATTACATTTGCAATGCCAAATATAACTATTCCTTTAACAAGGAATCCTATTACACCGGTTAAGGTTATATTTACGCAAATAGCATAAGTAATTACACACATAACGCAAACCAAACCTGTGTAGAAAAGCATCTTCAAAATAAATTCAACTGCATTTCTTTTAAAAATAACAGTAAACAGGTTATATATTAACCAAGGCATACCAATAAATGCCATTGTTAAAATTGTGGAAAGCAAAATTCCAAACAAGCCTATATAATGAACTAATATTAGATTTAAGCCAAGGTTAGCCAAAGAAACTACCAGTGGTCGCCACTTATCCTCATGCCACATTCCTGCTGCATCCTTGTACATATTAATAAGCGTATTTATATTTCTCACAAAGAAATATATGCAAATGCAAATAACCAAATTAAAACTTAACATAGACTTCTCGCCCACCCACATTTTCATAAATGGTTGATACAATCCAAGCAGGCAACATGTGCAAACTGATGCTATCCAACAAACTATGTATAAAAATTTCTTTAAATCATTGTAGTTCTTATCTTCACTTTCAACTATAAGACTATTTCCTACACCCGCCATACAGGCATTGAAAATAATCATTATAAATCCATATATGGATGACATTATATAAAAATAATTATTATATATTGCAAGAGTTGTTAATCCTAAAAAGGTTGAAATGACAATTGTATCTGCTGAATCAATTACAACTGAACCAAGTTTTGCGGTAAATAAATCTCTGACTTTTCCACTAATTACTTTCACTTCTGACTTATCCAAATGACCTCTTGCATTGTAATTAGGGAACATTTTATTGCATTTCCATGCTGCATATAAGTTATTAAACACACCTGTTACAAGCGTAATTGCCAGATACAAATAGTAGTTAGCCACAATTATTAATAGCACCGCCTGTATTATATACTGCAAAGTAGATGAAATCATAGTTACTTTGGCAGTTACATCATTTCTCTGATGTGCACCAAATAAACATGTTTTATATGCAAACAACCAGTAAGATAAAACTGTTGCTCCTAAATTCATTAAATATAAAACATAAATATTTATATCTTCAGGCACACTTCCCGAAATTAATTTAGGAATGAACGGTACTAATATAAGTCCTATTACTAAGATTACAGCACCAATGATTCGATAATATAACTTGTACAGATTCATTAATGCACAAATTTTCTCTGTATCATCTTCAGCAATCGGCTTGTACATGCTAAATACAAGAGCTGAACCAACTCCTAATTCTGCTAAATTAAGCACACTTAAAATGGAAGTAAATAAGCTGTTTAAGCCTAAATACTCCATGCCTAATGTGTATATAAATATAGTTCTTAGAATGAACGGTCCTAATAATTGATAAATTTTTAGGAACACTCCGTATATTATGTTTCTTGTTGCGTTTTTTGTTCTTTCGATTTTCATTTTCTTTCCTCAAATTTATAACTCTGTCTCAAAATTTAAAGATTGCTTTAAATATCTAATTGATTTATCCTTTAACATATCTATATTTTCTTTATTATATTTTATTTTTTCCCCTATTATATTGTCTAAATTTTCATCAATCTGTCCGATAACGCTATTATTTCCAATAATCTTAATTAAGTTTTCCAATCTCGACCACATATCTGGAACATCATCATTTCTTTCAAAAACTCTAAAAGGTTTGTCAAAAATTGTTGCAAATACACTTCCGTGGAATGAATCTGTAAAAAAGATTTGACAATGAGATATTACATATACAAATTCTGTTGGATCAAACGAAAAATATTTTAAATTATCAATATCCTTATCCCACAACCATTCACTATATATATCTACAATTGGATAATTATATCTTTTTGATAAACTATCTATATAACTTTTAACTTCCTCACTCTTATTTCCTATAAAATAAGTTGCTATATATTTCTCTGGTAATTCAACATTAGGTTTATTTTGAAAATCGCACCACTCTTCTTTACTTAAAAGCAATGTTGGATCTAGCACTACCGAAACATTAACATTAAGTATGTCCCTTATAATTCTTGCCCCAGATTCTTCTCTTACAGATATTTTTTTCATATCTTTTAAAAGTTCTTTAAACATGTTCATATATTTCTTTGGTAATTCGCCAACCCCAAAACTAGCAGCGTAAGCAATTCTTTTTTCAGATGGTGCAAAATATGCTGTTGCTCCTTCCATATCAGCTAAACATGTATCATACATCGGATTCCATATCTGATCACTTCCGCATACAAAATAATCGAATTCCTCATTGATCCCACTTTTATAATGATTTTCATGTGTCCAATACCTACTTATATTTAAATATTTCTTGTCAAATTTTCTAAAAATATTTTCTCTTCTACAAATTCCTGATCTATAATTTATTTTTAATATGTCCCTAATTAATGTTTTTAACTTATAAAATATTAATTTAACTTTGTCTTCCTTTTTTCTGTTTACAGTTTCAACCTCACAACCTAAATCTTTCAGTGTTTTTAATAATGCGTAATTTTGTAATTTATTTCCATAATTTCCTTTGCTTATTGACGTAATTATCCCAATTTTCTTCATCACTTCTACATCCTTCATTTTAATTTTCCATCCATTCTCTAAACTAACACTCCTTGTTATGTAAAGTAACTCTCTTCTCTTTTAGTGGCAACTCTACATAATCCCATACTCTCCATATTAATTTACTTGCTTTTTATGTTCCTTCTTTGCTTCCACAGTATTATTTTCGCAATTATTCATAAAAAAAATCAACATATACTCCTATTTCACTTATTGTTTTATTTGCAAACAAATTTACCTATCCAAAACTGTCTCCCATTCTTTTATATTTTTCTCGACTTCAAAGAAACTTTTCCTTAGCGAAGCCATCTTTCTATATTGTTCTAATTTTTCTTTATCATTTATTAATTCTACAACAGCATTTTGAATGTCTGAACTTTCGTGTCCAATTAGCATACCGTACTTTCCGTTTTCAAGTAATTCTATAGGTCCCGTACATCTTGTGGAAATAACCGGTATACCTAATATTAAACTTTCTGCCACTGTTAAACTAAAAGATTCATGTCTTGATGAACATACGTAAACATCCGCTTGAGCCAATATCGAATATGGATTCTTAACATACCCAAGTAAATGTACATTATCTTTTAATCCTAACTTTTCAATTCGATTTGATAGCGCTTCATAATCTTCCCCCATTCCGATTATATATAACTCACAATTTTTATTTTCTTTTACTATTGGCTCTACAGCATCAATTAAAATATCAAAGCCTTTCTGATTCGTTAATCTGCCTATGCTTACGATATTAAATTTGTCCTTATTTAAATAAACTTCCGGTTTTTCTTTTGCCTTATTTTCTATTTCTTTAACAGGCACAATATTATAACAAACCTTTGTTTTTTCGTTAAATCCAAACTTGTTATTAAATTTTTTTGCACAATCTTTTGACACACATACAAACTCATCTACATCCTTAAAATATGCCTGTCCTTCTTCTCTTGTAAGACTTGGTACATAATTTTTGTCTAATTCCACATCCATATGTATCCATGAAATTCTTCTTGCCGTCTTTGACTTTTGTATTATTTTTGTTGGAAAACTATACCCACAGCCTATCTCTATATCATATTTGTCACCTATTACTAATTTATGTAACACTTTCAAAGGTATTGACTCATATAATCTTCTCAATCTCCAATAATATTTAAAATTATCTTCAGGCCCAACCGGCAAAATTTGCTTATTGTGTATATGTTTGCCTAATTCTTTTTGATATCTACCGTCTGGCTCCAATTGTATAACCGTTATGTCATATTTATCACTAGACAAATTGTTTACCAAATCTAGTGTAGCTTTTTCTGTTCCCCCATTATTCATAGAATCACAATAAAAAAGTATTTTCTTTCTTTTCATAGAATCTGTCACCTCATAAAACAATAAGAATCTTCGAATTTTAACCTATTGTTTTTTTTAAAAACAATCCAAAATAATTTCTGGAATCATACTCTAGATTACTCTGTACAGTTTCTCTTGCACATTCTCCCATTTTCTTAGCTTTTGCCTCATTTATCATCATTTTGTTCATCTCGTCTGTTAAGTTATTGACAATATCTTTTTCTTTATTAACAATAACTGCACATTTGTCATTAACAATTTCGGGCAAGCCTCCAGAATTAGTAACAATCAAAGGAAGTCCTGATGCCATTCCTTCCAAAGCAACCACTCCAAATGGTTCTTCCCAAATAGAAGGCACCACTAAACAATCTGCCATTTGATACATTAAAGGCATTCGCTCAGGATCAACAAAACCAGTAAATATAATTTTTTCTTTAACCTTTTCTGCTTCTTTCTGTACTTTGCAAGTATATTCATCCTTAACATTTTCATCGCCGAACCACGATTTTCCAACAACTAACAATTTTACATCTTCTCTATTTATTTTCTTAAAAGCTTTTACTAATTCCAAGACTCCTTTATAAATATCTATTCTTCCGCTATATATGAAAACAAAGTCCTTACTACTAATTCCATATTCCGCTCTCATATATTGTTTTTCCTTATGGGATATCTTAACCAAATATCTTTTAAAATCTATACAATTATATAATACATCTACATTTTTTGATCCTGTTATTTTTATAAAATCATTCTTTGTATAATTACTAACTGCTAATACTTTTCTTGCTGTTTTTCCAATTAATTTTGCGATGATTATATGATTTGGGTCATCACCAATGTTATTGTGTAAAACGTAAATCAAATTATTTTTATTGGCTGTTTTTTCATAGATGTCCCTGTACGCCATAGTATTATTATGTATTACTATATAATCATAGCTTTCCTTTTTTAGTAACTTAATAAGTTCTCTGGAAAAGGAAGTTCTCCATTTTTTTATTTTAAATAAAGCATACAGACTATTAACTATTTTATTTTTTATCCTTGTAAATGTTTTTATATTTACTACTTTAATATTTGTATTTCTATAGCCTCTTTTTTGGATATTTTCATCATCAATTGTGTAACAATCTATCGTGCATTTATTTTCTATTTCATTTCCCTTTAGTAATTCTTCTATTAAGACCTCAACAGCTCCACCTTTTACGGCCGGAACAGGCAAATACCCAGGAGTAATCATTGCTATCTTCATCTGTTTCTCCAACTATTCTCTATGTATATGATTTTTAATTTTCTCAATCCACAAATAAACATACAACTTTATCCATTTTCTTTGAAAATACATTTTAGATATTCTGTCGTTATTTGAATATTTCTCTATTTCTTTAAAATTCCATTTTCTAAAATTTGCTGCATTTACTTTAAAGTTAGAATACTTATTATTAATGTCAAATAGTCTCTTAACCGTCAAAGACAACTCGCTAAGCATCTCCGCACTATATTTTTCTAAACAATTATACTTTGTTATTAAGGAATAAATCTCATACGGTACCTTCTGAATCTCATCTACATTATTTTTTAATGACTGTAATGCTGATGTACCATTTACTCTGTAATAATACAATTCATCTTTTATTATTTTAACTCTGCTACAATTCAGCAAATATTCTAAATTGAAAACCAAATCCTCAGCAAACTGTAGATTTTGAAAACAAATGTTCCTGTTTTCTATTATTTCTCTTTTATAAATACCACGCCATATTGATGAATAATATCTACCTCCTCCAAACATATTACTGATTATCTTAGCTACTTCATCACTCTGATATACTTTGTATTCTAATATACCTTCGCATGGAGTCTCTTCTCCATCTCTTACAGTTATATAATTACAGAACACAGCTTGTGACTTGGATTCTTCAATGTTTTTCAGCAGACATTCCACCATATCTTTTTTAATCCAATCATCACTATCTACAAACATGATATATGGACTGTTAGAATTTTTGATTCCCTGATTTCTAGCATTAGATACACCAATATTTTCTATGTGAAACACTCGTATTCTAGAATCTTTTTTTGCCCATTCTTCACACATTCTGCCTGATGAATCTGTAGAATCGTCGTCTATTAAAAGAATTTCAATATCTTCTTCAGTTTGTTTTATTATACTTTCAACACACCTATCTAAATACTTTTCTGCATTGTAAACAGGTACTATTATGCTTACTTTCATTTTCATTACCTATATTTTTATTTTCTGAATAAACTCTGAATAATAATTATTTTTATTAAACTCTCTAGTTGCTGTCACTTTCCTATATGCTTTCTCTGTTATCTTATTTCTCTGATCTACATTTTTGTAATATTCCACCATCCCATTTGAAAGATTCTCCACTAGCAACTCATCTTTTTTCACAAGATATGCTACACCCTCCAAAACTTCCGTCATTCCTCCCGAATACGTCGCAACAATTGGAATCTTCATTACCATCCCTTCAAGAGCCACCATACCAAAAGCTTCCTGACACAGTGTAGGTATTACTAAAACGTCAGCCAAACCATATATTTCCGGCATATCCTCTGGATATATATAACCTGTAAAGATAATTTTATCTTTAATTTCTTCTGATTCTTCAATTAAAGAATTAAAATATTCATCTTTATCAATTTGATTATACCATCTGCTACCTACAACCATTAACTTAGCATTTGGTGCCTTAGCTAACACCTTTTTAAAAGCTCTAATTAATTCCAACACTCCTTTTTCGGGACAAACTCTTCCTGTATACATGTACACGAAATCATTATTATTGATTTTATATTTTTCCTTCAACTCCGCTGTTTTCTTAAGTTTGTCTGGATTAAAAACTGCTAAATCCACACAATTATAAAAAACTTCTGTTTTGTCATTTGGTGCAACCTGATTAAAATGCTTTTTTAAATAATCACTTACAGTCAGTATTTTCTCTGCCTTATCTGCAATAAATCTACATAGGTATTCAGGTTTTGTAGTTCCATCTATGTCATTATGCATATGATAAATCATGTGATTTTTCCCATGTTTCGCATGATTATATATATCTTCAAACACCTGCATATTGTTCTCTACCAAAATAATGTCATAATTATCCCGAAAGTATTTATGTATCAATTCCTGGTTATATGGTATAAAACGATACTTAAACTTAAACAACTTCAAAAAAGCATTTCTTGCTTTACACCAAAACCACCTAATTGGATTAATATGTACTTGAATTATTTCTGCATTCTTGTATTTAATTTTGTTAAGCTTTGGAGATTCTATTGTATATATATCCATAAAAAAATCTCCAGCTATTTCATTACCATTTATCAGCTCCGTCGTAAGCACTTCGCCTGCTCCACCATCTACCGCTGGAACAGGTACAAAGCCTGCTGAAATCACTGCCATACGTTTCATATACATTATCACCTATTTACTCTTTTTATTAACTTTTCCATTATCCAATGAAATGCACTGCCCAACAAGATTACCAATCCTATTGAGCATATTATTACTACTGTTATGTTTTGAGAAAGATTCTTAAATATATCTATAGCAATTTGATGTAGCAAAAATATTTCATAAGACACCTTTCCAATATATTTTCCAATGATGCTATTACTAATAAATTTCATTGCCAACAATACTACTAAAATTACAAATATATTTTGACAAACTATTCCTATTGTTGATATAAAATATACTGGAAAATCAATGTGCCATTTTAAAATACTCCAAGTAAAAAAGGTAAAAGAAAACACTATCGTAAAGCTAATAATTATTAAGATATATTTTTTTAAATCATTTAACTTTTCTTCTACCCACTTCAAATCACTAAAAGCAAAAATAATTCCTAATACAAATGGTAAAGATTATCCTATAAATCCATTTTCAGTCTGTCGCCAAACATCATATGCAATCAACAGCCAAATTAAGCACAAAACCATTACCTTTTTATTTTTACATATTTACAAACCCAATCTATCAAATAACAAATCGGAATCATAATTACCACTAACCATACTAATATCAATAACCAATATCTAGGCGCATACACTAACGCATTTGCCAAAGTCACCATAATCGGATAATGTATTAACCACATATTAGTTGACATCTTTCCTATATATTGCAAAATCTTTGCTACCTTTCCATTTATCAATATGTATGGTATTGTAAAGCACAATAATGGTGCTGTTATATTATCAAATACCGTAGCCTGAATTTGTAGCATAAATATGCATATTCCAATTAATATTATTCCTAATCCTAGTTTGTATTTTTTAGTAATCTTATCCTGAATAAAAATTAATATTCTTTCAAACACCTTGTATTCAGCACATACATAGCCAATTAAAAATACAGGCAAAAACATAAATGGTTCAATAAACGTCTTATATATAATTTCTGGAACTACCCATTTACTTTGTAACACTGTATTTATAACAGTTATTCCACCTTTGATTCCTACTAATATTCCTATTTGCACAATCCCGTTTGTCTTGCTATATATTTTGTTTATTAAAGGAAATACAAAAATAATTACAATATATGTAATCATAAACCACGCAAATTTATTATATGAATAATCTAATGCAAAAATATTTAATATTACTTTTCTAATATCTAACTGTATTTTGCCCAAAGTTAAGTCAAGTGCAATAATTATAATTGTTATAAAAGCATATTGAATCCATATATTATATATTCTTTTTAATGAATCCTTTATTGAATAACTTCTCCCTTGTTGAGAAAAAAACATTCCATAACCGGACAAAAATAAAAACATTGCTACACATATTTTTCCTACTGAGCCAATTAACCAAGGAATATCATTTACATTTGGTAATTTTATAAATGCAGTATATTTTCCATAATCCATCCAATATAAATGATCAAATAACATCAACAATAATGCTACACCTTTTGCAACCTGTGTATGTTCTTTTGTAAACTTATATTTATTTTCCATCTGTTCCCTTTCTCTTCCAATCCCCCAACTTCACATACCAATAAAAGTACCCGCTTCTTCCACTCCTAATACTTTTATACATCTGCTGCAAATATCTTGGATTATCTTTATCTAAATATAATTCTTCCTGATGACTGCATCTTTCCATTGTCTTCCTAATCAGCTTTTTCTTTTCTCTTCCTGACAAATCATTATTCCAAATAATATTTTTTGTAATTGCATCTGCCATATAATGAAGTACAACCATATTAAAAACTTTCTTTTTTACTTCATTATTTTTTATTTCTGTATCAAATATTTTTTCTACGAAATATTCAATTCCATTTAATCTTGCCAGATTAGAATTATGAAGTAAGCTTGTACTTCGTTGCAAATATTCATATCCAACGTAATCTATGTAAGTAATTTTTTCCCAATAATTAAGAAGTTCCAAGTTATAAATTAAATCTTCTCTATCAATTACTTTTGCGTCTCCAAGAATCTTTGACTCATCTATTACTGATTTACGATAAAGTTTATTCCATGCATAACCAAAAGACATTTCCTGAATCGAATCATACAGTTTTCTAAGCATTTGTTCATTAGTGTACGTCGCATTTTCCCATTTAAATGTTTCGATAATATTTCCTGTTTCGTCTACTTTTTCGTATCCAAAAATCACAACGTCTGAGTTCTCTTTTTCAATTGCTTCAACACATTTCTTTACAACATCTTTCTTCACAATATCGTCGCTATCTACATACATGAGATATGTTCCTGTTGATTCCTGATATCCTGTATTTCGCGCTGCTGCAAGTCCTCCATTTTGCTTATGAATAACCATAACTCTTTCATCTGACTTTGCGATTTCGTCGCATATTTTTCCACTATTATCTGTTGAACCATCATCAACTAATATGATTTCAAGATTTTCATAAGTTTGATTTCTAACTGACTCTATGCAATTTTTCAAATATTTTTCAACATTATATATGGGTAATATAACCGAAACCTTTTCCATTTTTTCTCCACTAATCTAATCATTTGTCAACAATTGTGTAAACAGTTCACTCCACTGTTCAACAATCTCTTCTATGTTAAACTTCTCTGTTCCAACCAACGCATTCTCAGAAAATAACTTTCTCTTGCTTTCATTTTCTATAAGTTCATTAATCTTTCCTGCCATTTGTTCTATGTCAAAACAATCTACCAGATAACCATTGATTCCATCTGCAATTATCTCCTTTGGACCTGCAGGGCAATTAAAACTAATACATGGTAATCCCTGCGTCTTAGCTTCAGTAAGAACAAGTCCAAAACCTTCATAGCGTGATGTTAGAACATACATTGCAGCTTTCCTATAGTATTCATTTATGTCATCCACGTGTTCTTTCAAAATAATATTTTTTTGCAACTTATATTTTTCTATTTTCTGTTGCAAATCATATTTATCTTCACCATCACCAATAACAAGCCATTTCCAATCAGAATGTTTACTGAACACTTGATTTGCAACATCTATTAGCATGTCAAACCCTTTTTGTTCTGTATATCTGCCAACACTAATTATTGTTTTACTATCCATATTGTAACTTGTAGTATTAACATTACCAGGCATCGGATTATGAATTCTCACTAATTTTGTTTTCACGTCAGTCTCTTTTTCATAAAAATGTTTATCTTCATCTGTAAGAACTACAATGGCATCTGCTTTTTTTGCTGCCATTTTTCTTGTTAGTTTTCTGTAGCTTACATAAGGATTAACATAGTAGTTAAACTGCTCCCATGACACTAACTTGCACTTCGTTTTCTTTAATGCTGGTATTGAATACAAATCAAGTATTCCATCTATATCTACCAACACATCTATTTGATTATTCTCTACATATTTTTTAACAGCCTTCACATAAGTTAATATTCTTTTTCCACTGATATGGTCTGAGAACAATGTATCTCTTTTTATGCCCTGTTCTAAATGAAAGAATGTTTTCTTCTTATCTTCCCATAAGCTAACAATACTTATTTCAAACTGGCCTCTTTTATGTAATTCATTTGCTATAACTGTTCCAACTCTTTCAGTTCCACCACTTCTTGTAATGTCTCCTGAAAAAAAACAAATCTTTTTCATTTTATCTCCGTTTTTTATATCTGCCTCTATACTATAAAACTAGCTAATTTCCATAATTTATAATTTCGTGTTTTTAGACTTTTTTCAATGTCTTTTTCAATTAATCTTCCTGATTCTACATGATTTGTAGGACGTATATTTCCTAACAAATCACATGCCATTACAAAAGCACTTTCAATAACCTCTTCAGGTTGTAATGACAATCTTCTATATAATAGTGATGACATATGCCCTTTAACTAATGTGTATTGGAGTTCATCATTTGGTAACCCTAACTGTTTTGCTTTTCCTAATACATATTCCATTACCCAATAGTGATCCACACATTTCTTGTTATGACGTGCTTTTAAGGTGATTCCATTTGGATTCAATCGGTATGCATATACAACCTTAGAGGTCACCACCATTTTTTGACACATTCTAAACAAAATCAGACATACAATTGTATCTTCAAACCAAACATCTAATGGGAATCTCAATTCATTAAACATTTCTCTCTTATAAATTTTTGCCCATGGATACCCGGGATTTCCAATCATCTTGTTTTTTTCATTAATGATTTTATTTTCAAGCCGACAATAATTGCGATTATTCTGTCCCTCAACATAACTGTAAAAACTTCCCTGTACAATATCAGCTTTTTCCTGCACAATTTTGTTCATCATGCTCTCAATACATTCACCAACCAAAGTGTCGTCTGAATCAAGAAACATAATATACTTTCCATTGCTCTCATCTATTCCCCTATTTCTTGCTCCGGAAAAACCTTTGTTTGACTGATTAATTAAGATAATTCTTTCATCTCCAATAGCTTTCACGATTTTTCCTGTTTCATCTGTTGAACCATCATTAACAACTATAACTTCATAATCATATTTCGTAGTCTGTTTTATTACTGACTCTATACATTCTTTTATAGTTTTTTCAGAATTGTAAGCTGGTACAACAATCGACAAATCTTTGCTATATTCTTTGTTAACAGCATTAGTTTCCATTGCCGGCTTACTGCTAGATTTTTGTAATTTATTTCTGGCTGAATTCACATCAATAGCACTTCTGCTCTTTACAAAATTCCTTGCCACCATATAATAAGCCATCAATAATGCATAGCCCACTTCCGACAGCACTTTTGCAATTACATGATTTTTAAATATCCTTGAGAAAGTGTTATACATCCTCTGTTTCATAAATAACCACCCTTTTTTTCTTTGGTTTTTCTTCTGATTTTTCTTCCAAGTTTTTGTACGAATTACTCTTGTATGCCAAAAGCTGTAATATTGGGAATGTTGCAGCCTCATGTCTTACCCACGAACCGAAGTCCGGTTCAAAAACAACCGACCCGAAGAAGTAGGCACTATAGCACGCCACCACAACAATCATGTTGTCATCCAAACTTTTAATATTCTTAATCGCCTTAAAGTAGTAATACAATATAAAAAACTGAAAAACTACAAAGGGCAAGTAAAATATTCCCTTAAACGCCAATTCTATTGGCACCATCATACGCACCGCATTAATTACATAATCATACATAAAGATTCCTAAGTTACCATTAACTTTTATTGGATTCTCAATACTTGTACTTGCGCCTTCATTCATTTCCGTTGTGCCATCTCTTGAATTTAATGCACTTATGTAATCATCATGTGATACAAACTGACTTGCATAGAAAAACGCAAACACCGCCATAAAGCACATTAGTACAATAATGACTACATGTTTTCGTCTAATTTTTTCTCTCTGTTTAAGCCATACAAAAATCAAATACATAAATATTGTCATTGCCGCCATAATTATGTAGTAAGACCTATAGAATGTACTCTCCCAATAAAACACTAACGCACAACCTATTACCTTAAGTAATGTGTTTTTAAGAGGCAACTGAATAATCAAATACACTAAAAAGAAGAAACAAATCTGAATTGTCTCTTTAGTAATACTGAACACATATATATTAAGTAATCCTACAACCATCAACGTGAAAATACATTCTCTCATTTCCATTTCTTTAGTTCTTGAAATTATAATCATGGCTATTGGTGTAAGAATTATTCCAAGTCCTATGCTCCACTGTGTCAACGTTGTCCAATTAAAGAAATTTATTGCCTTATAAAAATCTACTGTGCTTTGATATCCACCCCAGGCAGCCATTCCTTTGCCACCTGTAAGCATGGTAAGTAGTCTCCAACTGTCAAAGTAATAGTTATCCGGAAGCATATACAAGTGAATGAATTTTGCAAGTATTGCTACCAAAGGTATTAATAACAATGTTGTATCTCTATTCTTTTGTCTAATTCTCTGATAACTTAAATCCATTCTCCTCCAACGCTTTCCTATAAAACTCTTCCAACCATACTGCCTGTGCCTTAATATCAAACCCGGCATCTACAATTTGGCTGTAAGTATCTTTTTTCTCAAAATTGATTATTTTGTCTATCACAACATCCGCCCACTTTTCAGGTGTTTCGTCCAGTGGCACCACTGTCACATTACCTGTAATGTCACATTCCACCGGCACCCTGTCTGATATTACGCAAGGCAAACCTGCTGCCTGTGCTTCCACCATTGTTACAGGCAAGCCTTCAAACAACGATGGTAAAAGGAATACATCAAATGTCTGCACTACTTTTTCCACATCGTTCCTTACGCCAAGAAATTTCACTGAATCTGTTAGCCCCAGTTTGGCTACCTTTTCTTTAATGTGATTTTTTAGGATGTCATCTGTCTCGCCACCACCGACCAGCACTAACACTGCGTCTGGTTCTTTTTTGTGAATGGCGTCAAATATATCTATTAGAAATTCGTGGTTTTTCTGTGGGAAAAATCTTCCCACGTGACCAATTGTCTTCTTATCTGTAAGTCCAAGCTGTTTTCTCATTTCATCCTGAACAGCTTCATTGTATCTATACCCATTAGCATCTATGGCATTTTTCATAATAATTACTTTGTCCCGATTCTTTTTGCCATAAAGCCAGTCCCCTGCTTCCTCTCCGCAGGAAAACATGTGAGTGTTATAGTATTTCAACATGAATCTGAAATAATATCTCACAAAAAGTTTTGGATTAATGCCCAACGGTCTGTTGTGTGAATGGGATATTCTAACAGGCACGCCCATTTTCTTCGCCACTTTAAGCGGTAGGTAACTTCTCTCTTCTAAATTGCTATGTATAATTTTATATTCAGGATGTTCCTGTAAAAACTCCTTAACTTCTTTTTTATACTGATGAAATTTGCTGGGATACATAGGACACATATGGTATACCCTGCCACCAAGGCTTTCAATTTCATCTTCGTAAGCAGCCCGATAATCCCTGTTTGTAAGGAAATCAAACTTCACTACGTCTCTATTTATATTTCTCATGTAATTCATAATCATGGTTTCTGCACCACCACGATCCATTACCGTATCCAAAACAAGAACATGAATTGCTTTCATATTATCTTCCTTTAACGTAATCTGTATTATAGTTAATTTCTAACAGTTCAAAATACTTATTTTCATATTTCTGATGATAATGTTGATTAATATATCCGTCATAAGCATTTATACTATCCTTGGTAATGACAATGTACTGAGCCTTTAACGACTTAATCATTTTCTCAAACTCTAATGTCATTTTACTATCATGACTACACTGCCAATCTTGTAATATACAATATTTATAACATGGCTTTATATCCGATATAATGTAGAACTTAGCTAAAACATTATATGCAATAACTCTGTCTAACTTATCACCTGGAATTTTTTCCTTTAAATCATTAACATATTTCGCATAATCTTGTTCTTCATTTTTTGTGACAAGATTACAACTATCAGCTAAAACACTCACATTTTTTCCTATCACTATGCACGAGCTTATAATAAGGAAAAGCATTAAAACATATCTATACGTTCTATATTTTATCGATTTCAAGTCAACTATACATACACCAATACATAATAATGGTAACCATATTATAAGATAGTGTCGATATGGTTGCCCACTTATTTGTAATACTATCGCAAATACACTCATAACAACCATACATATAGATAATATATTTTTTGTCTTCAACTTATTCTTTTTGAAACAGCTTACTAAAAATACTGTAAAAATTGGAATTAAATAAACTATTGTCTTAATTTGTTCCTTTAACAGATATTTTTCATTTGTGCTTGCTTTTGCATATCTAAAATTAAATATAAATGTTGCATAGATTGCATCCTTCAGAGCACCTTTTGCAATCAAATATATAACAAATGGTGTAAGGCTAACCAGTATTCCTAACGCAAACCAAAGAATATTTTTTAAAATAATATCATACCTTTTTTCAAATAATACATATACAAATAATACCAGTATTATCGCACATAGCGGCAAAGCATTTGTAATTCTAGTTAAAGCACATACAGTAAATGTGATACCATAAAAAAAGGAATACCCTAAATTGTGCTCCACATTTTTCTTATTTTTTCTATTGGAATATTTTACAAAAAAGAATGTACTCCACATCAAAAATGGAAGACAATATTCTTCAGTAAAATTTCCTCCCTGATAATATATATTTAATACAAATAAACTTACAATTGTAAAAATACAAGACTTGTTCTCATTAAAATATAATTTAAAAATGTTATATTCCGCCATTAATGTTGCTGTAATAAATAATAATTCTATAACAAATAATCCCACTTTATAATTGGGTAACAAAAATGCCAAATATTCTACTAATATAATAAACGGACCTTTATGATCAAAGAACTCCTTATATGGAACCATTCCATCTTTTGTAAGTTTACCTAACATAACAAAAATATCCGAATCATCCCCATAAGTTTTCAATATCATGGAAGATGCACGAGAGCATATTAATAAAAACACTGATGTTGCTATAAGAATCTTTATTATTAGCCAAGCCCCTTGTTTTTCTTTTGCGATATATCTATTCACTATGTTTCTCCTCTTATGCAACTACTTCACTACACTTCCGCTCTCAACATCTTCTCTCACCACAACTCCTGCGCCTATTGTGCAGTTGTCACCAATATGTACGCCTTTGGTTATCACCACGTTAGTTCCAATCCAGCAATGCTTTCCGATAACAGTCTCCTTGCAGGTATAACCCTGACTTTTTATGGACTGTCCCACGTCTTTCACCACATGATTGTGGTCATACACGTGACTGTTTGAACCAAAGATGGTTCCATCCCCTATTTTTATGAACTCTAATGCATTTAATGAGCAACCATTGTTAAAAAAGCAGTTTTCCCCTATTTCCACAGTGCCACCATTCTCGATTGCTACGTGAAACTCATTGCGCCATGTAGTTCCTTTTCCGATTTTTAGTTTTTTGCCATATATTAATTTGTATGTTATCTTCTTTATCTTCGCCTTAAAATGGCACCACATTTTTATAAGCTTCATGGTTCCTCCATCTTCATGCATTGTAAATTCTGTGTCCTATCTATAACTTTTATTTTCACAGGTTTAGTTTAAATATTTTCTTGCTATTGATAAATAGTTTTTAAATACTTTTCGAAACACCAATATAGAACTCTTCTAAATCTCTAGCCTTTTCTTTTACATCAAACCCGGCTATCTTTACTTTTCTGTTCATTTCCTCAGCATCAAGTTCAGTGTTTGTAAATGAAATTATTCGATTAGCCCAGTCTACAGCATCACTTTCTAAAGCTTCATACTGAATTTCATCGGTAATGTTTACCTTGTAGTCTATTCTGTCTGAGGCAATACATCTGACACCTGCTGCCTGTGCTTCCACCAAAGTCACCGGAAAGCCTTCGCTTGTTGACGGCATCACTAAAACATCCATCACCTGCAAAAGTTCTTCTATGTTATCTCTAACTCCAAGAAACTTAACCTTATTTTCCAAGCCCTGTTCCTTGATTTTTTTCATTACTTCGTTTTTATACTTTTGCTCCGCTTTTGGTTTTCCGCCACCTATTAACAAAAGTTTGCTGTTTGGTCTTTGGTTATTAACATTTTTGAATATATCTATTAAAAATTGTTGATTCTTTTGTTTAACAAATCTGCCTATGTGACCAACTACCAGTGTTTTTTCATCTATTTTTAGCTGCTGTCTCAACTTCTTACCTGTCTTCTCATTTGCCTTGAACTTTTCAGTATCAATTGCATTGTTCATAATAGTTATATTTTTCATATTGTTGCCAAATAGCCACTTAGCAGTTTTTTCTGAACAGGCAAAGCCATGAGTGTACAGCCCCTTCAATCTATTTCGCATATAGAGTCTCGCCCACTGCTTTGGTCCCTTGTCATTTGGTATTGAATGAGCGTGAACGATTCTCACTGGAACACCCATTTTTTTTGCTATTTTCATTGGGAAATAGCTTCTCTCTTCTAAATGTGAATGTATAATCGTATACTCCCTATGTTCCGTCAGAAATTTTCTGAATTCTCTTTTGAATCTGCCTATATTCTTTAGAAAAATTGGATTTAAATGGTATACATTGCTTCCCATTTGTTTAATCTCGTCCTCATAATCTGACTTATATTTTCTAATCACTAAAAAGTCCATTTGAACTTTTTCTCTATCTATATTTCGCAAATAATTCATTACCATTGTTTCTGCGCCGCCTCTGTCCATGGCTGTAATCAGAACCAATACTTTTACTTTCCTCATTTTAATATCCCCCATTATAAACCTGTTTATATTTTTTGCACAAAATATCTGTGTTAAAACTCTCTTTTATATTTTTTTTGGCTTCTTTTATAATATTGTCCTGAGCATAATTCCTACACGCTTCAATAGCGTTCACAAACTCATCCACCGTATTACACATATAACCGTTTACCTTGTTTTTTATCACATCGCAGTTACCTGTAACATTTGAAACCACACATGGTTTCTCCATGTACATTGCCTCCAGCAAAGCTATTGGCAAGCCTTCCCATCTTGACGGTAGCAGAAAAACATCTCCGGCATTTGCCACATCATATCTACAGTCGCCATCTGCCCAGCCTGTAACAAAAATGTTAGGTGCCGTCAGTTTATCTTCTAATTCACCTGCACCAATCCACACGAATCTAATATCCGGAAGCCTTTTAGCAATTTCATTAAACATTTCCGGATTTTTTTGGTATGTAACTCTTCCCAAGGTATAAACTGTGTATTGATGATTTTTCCCTATCAATGGCAAAGTTTCAAGTATTCTGTCCATTTTCGACATATTGATGCCATTACTAATGTATGTTGATTCTTTACAAACTGTAAGTCCCTGCTTCCATTCACTTTCACCGCAGGCAATGGTAATGCAATTTGACTTTGCACCACATATTTTTTCTATTAACTTGTATAATTTTTTTTTATTTTTTGAGACGCCTTCCATTAAAAAGCTATATCCATGAGGTGTATATAAAACTTTTTCGCATTTTCCTGAGAACATAAATCTACCTATAGCTCCAGCTTTTGAAGAATGAGTATGAATTATATCCGGTTGAACATCTTTTACGATTTTTCTTAATTCAAGATACGCCTTCAAATCTTTCATTGGATTAAGACTTCTTGTAAAATTCTTTACTTCCACAAGCTGTATTCTATTGTCAAAAAAATCTGCATAATTCTTTGGTGTTTCTTCACGCATTCCAAAAGCAATGGTAATATCAAAATCATTACACAACCCGTTTGCAAGTTCTACTATAAATGTAAAGACTCCGCCTCCCATTGCTTCTACCATATGCAGCACTTTCTTTTTTTCTTTTGCCATAATCTTCTCCGTAT
The DNA here is from genome assembly GCF_965119675.1 of Eubacterium sp. Marseille-QA0814. Classification (NCBI taxonomy): domain Bacteria; kingdom Bacillati; phylum Bacillota; class Clostridia; order Eubacteriales; family Eubacteriaceae; genus Eubacterium; species Eubacterium sp. Marseille-QA0814. The sequence continues at coordinate 1,732,890 of NZ_CBCPMG010000001.1, forward strand.
GCTATACTAGATTTTCCTTTCAATTTTCCTTATGAATACTTAGTATTCTGGACTCAGTTTTTCGCACACATATTTTCTTTCACACAATTAAGTGCTTCTTCCACTACATTGTGCATGTCAAAATACTTGTACATTCCAAGTCGGCCACCAAAAATTACATTTGACTCTTTTTCAGCTAACTCTTTGTACTGTGCATATAACTTGTTATTTTTCTCGTCATTCATTGGATAGTAAGGTTCGTCGCCTTTCTTCCAAGTTGCCGGATATTCTTTTGTAATGATTGTTTTAGGTATGCTACCTTCATTTCCACCCTGACATGCAAATTCAAAATGCTTGTGTTCGATAATTCTTGTGTATGGAATTTCGTACTCTGTGTAATTAACTACTGCATTGCCCTGATAATTTTCCTGTTCAAGTTCCTCTGTTTCAAATCTTAATGAACGGTACTCTAATTCTCCGTAGCAGTAATCAAAATACTCATCAATCATTCCCGTAAACACAATCTTATTTGCAATGTTTTTGTACTCTTCTTTTTTGTCAAAGAAATCCTCGTTAAGTCTCACTTCAATGCCATCTAACATTTTCTCAATAATCTGTGTATAACCGCCTACAGGAATTCCCTGATATTTATCATTAAAATAATTGTTGTCATAAGTAAATCTTACAGGCAAACGTTTAATAATGAAGCTTGGTAACTGGTCGCAAGGTCTGCCCCACTGCTTACCTGTGTAACCTTTGATAAGTTTCTCGTAAATATCCTTACCTACCATTGAAATCGCCTGTTCTTCCAAATTCTTTGGTTCAGTAATTCCCGCTTCCTGCACCTGCTGCTGAATCTTTGCTTTTGCTTCTTCAGGTGTAAAAACCCCCCACATTTTATTAAATGTATTCATATTAAAAGGCAGGTTGTATAATTCGTCCTTGTACCTTGCTACCGGCGAGTTTGTGTATCTGTTAAATTCTGCGAACTGCTGTATATAATCCCACACCTTCTTATTATTTGTATGGAATATATGTGCTCCATATTTATGAACATTAATTCCATCAATGTTTTCTGTGTATATATTACCTGCTATGTTAGGTCTTTTATCAATAACTAAAACTTTCTTTCCTGCTTTGCTTGCTTCATGTGCAAAAATACTTCCAAAAAGTCCTGCACCTACTACTAAAAAATCGTACATATTTTAATCTCACTTTTCTAATTTTTAAGTTATTATTTCTTATATGGAATAACAGCCCATATTATTATAATTTTAACACGTATATAGGAACATTAAAAGGTCTTTTGTAGGAAAGAAAAAACCTGCAAGTGTTCTAATTTTTCAAAACACTTACAGGACTTTTTTCTATTCTCTATTTCATTGTTAATTGTTCTATGATTACTTCCAAGTTCTTGTTTATGCCGACGGCATTAATATCACCATAAATCTGCTTAACAACTTCTATATTTTCTTCCAAATCGTCTGCTATTTCTTCTACAGTTTTTCCTCTTTTTATTTTCTTATATACCATTTCAATAAGTTTTCTGCGTTCTCCAAATTCAATTCCCTGCACTTTGCCCAGCTCTATGCCCTTAGCTTTGCCAATTTCTATCCCCTTTTCTTTACCAATCTCTTTTCCAACTTCAACACCATCATTATATGTGTTTTCCAATGTCTGCTTTTCGTTATACTCTGTCAAGAACATTTTTACCACCTCCGCCTTATTTTCCAGCAGAAATTCTCGCAACACATCTTCATTTATGCATTCGTCCACAGCCATTTTCACTGCTTCCTCTTCACTGTGACAACTGACAAAGTTAAAAGAAAGTGCTCTAACGCCGTCGGTTCATAAAGGCAGCGTAGTCGACTTTATAGAACCGCTACGAGCGTTTGGCGGCGAGAGCGTGCTTTCGTTAATTTGTCAGGTGGCACAGTGTGTGCTAATAAATAACAATTGTCTTCCATTATTCAAACTATTTCTTAAACTTACACTTTTTAGCCTTCGAGTATTTTCCATAAACTACTTTCTTGCCAACTTTCCTATAAGCTCTTACTTTTACATAATAAGTCTTTCCCGGTTTAATCTTTGACTTTATGTATTTGCGTTTGTTTTTCTTGATTTTCTTTACAACTTTGAATTTGCCTTTCTTGCCAATTCTAATTGCAATTTGATAACCTGTTACGCCTTTTAGTTTTTTCCACTTAATGCTAATTTTTCTCTTGAATTTGCCATTGCTCTTTTTAGAGATTTTCTTCTTTAGTTTAAGTTTCTTAACCTTGGCAGGTCGTTTTATTTTTGTTGTAACAGATGTACCAGATTTTGTTGTTTTTCCTGGAGCTGTTGTTACTTCGCCTGTTCCTGTTGTAGTACCCGGCTTTGTTGTTTCACCATTTCCTGTTGTGGCAGGGTTACTTGTTGCCGGAATTTCTGTTGTTCCACTTGGTTTTGTTGTAACATCATCTGACTTATTTGTTGTCTCACCAGGCTTTGTTGTTGGCTTTGGTGTTTCTGCCGGTTTTGTTGTCGCCGGCTGTGAATTTTTAAACTTTGCATAAAGTACAATATTTCCCAAAGTACCATCGGCTATTTCTGAAATTTGTTGTGTGTAACTATCATCTAAATACCAGCCCTGGAATTCTTCACCGCCTACCGGGTTTGTAAGTTTAACTGCATTTCCATAAACATATGTTGATGGGTTGCTATGTGTAGCATTACCTAAACCATTATAGTCAATAGCATAAGTGTTTCTATCATAATACACCTTTAATTCTAAGCTGCCATCTTCTTTTACCACACCGAAAAGGCTACTCTTTTTAACATTTACTGTAAAGCCCTGTCCGTTGTTTTCCTGAACGTTATTATTTTCTACAACATTTTTCTTTGTAGCAACAACAGCTTCTCCCACAGTGCCTTCAACAGTTACCGCCATGTTTTTATTTTCAGTATATTCATTTTGGTCTTTATCCTGAACAAAATACTTCACGCTGTAATTTGCTTTTTTATTATTTGTTCCGGCATTTCCCAAATCTGATATTTGTGCCAAATTCCAATCAGTAAATTCTTTGTCATCAATGTTAAATCTATAGATAACATAATCGCTTCCACTTACAGTTTCATTAGCAACTTTCTTAAACTCATCGCCTGATTTTTCCATAAAATATCCCGGGCAATTGCCGCCATTACTTGCAACAGCTTCGTTGTAAAACGCCTGTGCCTCTGCCTGTTTGCTAACAACCTTGTAGTAAAGTAACACTCTACCTGCATTGTCTTTTACAACAAAATTAAGTTTACCATCACTTCCTATGTATGCTCCTCTGTCTGTATTTGTAGAAGTTTTCTGGTCAATGTCATAATATAATCGCAGAATCAATTTTCCGTTAGGTAAAACAGCACCTGTTGTAATTGAATTTTCATTAAGTTTGTATCCGTCATATGATTTCTCAACTGCAGATACTTCCTTACCAACAATACTTGTCACTTTAACAGTATCTTCTTTCACAAGATTATACTCACTTCGGTCTTCACTCTGTTTATAGTATTCAACTGTAAAATCTGTAATTATGGACTCATCAACAAACTTGGCATATAACGTCAAATTGCCTGCGGTTGTTGGTGTGATTTCCGTAATTTCATTCTCATAATTAGAATCAGCAAACCAACCTTCGAATTTATAACCTGCTTTTGTAGGATTTACTAACTTAATGCTACTACCATATCGGTAGTTAGTTGGATTACCACCGTATGCATTCTGTCCAGCAGCCCCTGGCTGTGCATTTGTAAATACACCACCGTTTAGAACATAACTTATAGTGTAGTTGTTACGCTTATAGTAAGCTTTCACCACTGATGAATTATCTTCCTTTACAGCTGTAGTAAGAACATTACCTTTGTTACTACTGTCAAAATTAAAACCTGTAATATTCTGTGGCTGATATGTATAGCTTGTTTCTCCTTCTTTTACACTAACCTGACTTGAAGTCATGTCGTAGCCATTACCTGCATAATTTTCTAAATAATTTTCTACTGTTACTTTTGTTATGTTTCCAAGTAACTCACTATCATCAATATTTGGATTAGATCCATCACCTGTCTTCTTGCCTACATAACTTGAGTTAGCCGGAACATCTACATATGTATCATCTGTAAAATAAACTCTCTTCACCTGATCTGTGTGATTCTCTGCAACGTAAGTTTTCTTACCGTCCTTGCTTAAAACCAATGAAAGAGGATCGCTACCTGTAATAGAAAAATCCTGATTTCCATATTTCTGAAGTGATGTTATATATGACAATGTATGAGCCCTTGACTCACCGTTTTCAACCTTTCCAGTATCACTTTGATCCCAACGTGCCAACGCACCATCCGGATCATAATAGGCATAATATTCTGCAATTACATCCTGATTTGTTTTAGGATCTATAAGCATGTCTTTTTTTCCGTAATTTGCACAAATCTGGTTTTTATTTGCCACAAAATGCTTCCACTGCTTACTGTTCTCATCTATGCTGTCCACAACATTTTTTACTTTATCCTTGTATTTTCCCATATAAAGAGTTGCCCCTGAAATAGGAAGCATGGTAATTGTTGTTACTTCAATGGAATTTTCTGTCCACCAAGCTGTGTGATCATAACGACCGCCAAACAATCTTGTAACTGTCTGAAGATTATAATTATCTTTGTCTTCATATTTATCTGTAAAAATTTCATTATGTACATCATAGTAGTAGTCCTCAATTGCTGCCACTTCTGTTGTATACATATAAATACCTGCATCTCGAACTTCTTTATCGCCAACAGCCTCGCCCCAAAGAATTAATGATGCCCAGGCATTAACAGATTCAGACGAAGACTCCTGATTGTTTCCACCTGCAAGGCCACCCTTCTTGTCTACTAATTCACCATTCTCATCATATTCATAATTGGCAACGCCTGATGCCCATGAATGACCTTCGTAAATGTCAAAGTTTCTAAGGAATGGATATCTTGTAGAACTGTTTTGGTTGTAGCCCTTACCATCACGATGAACATTGGCAATATCACCAATCATCTCGTAAACCATGCCACCCCATTCTTTTGCCCATTCAGGCTTTTCCATGGCAACTGCTGCAGCTGCTTTAATCCAATATCCGTAATGGAAATGGTGGTCATTTACCTGTTTGTCAGAATCATAAGATGAAGGATACCCAATTAAAGTACCGTAATTCTTGTCATAGTAAAAATAATCGTCTTTATAATTTCCGCTAATATATCCCTGATATGGATCAAACCAAAATTCAAGGTAATCTTTTACTCCATCAACCATTTCATCAGTAATAGTCTTCATGTCAGCATCATCGTTATCAAGCTGACCTGAAAGCCATATTGCATCTGCCATAGTGTTAAGATTCTTTCCAACCCAATATGTATCATAGCCACCATACTGACCTTCTAGATAGCAAATCCACTTTGGATCATCTTTTTTCTTTCTATAGTCGTATAAATAACCAAGCTGTTCCTTGATTTTGCCAACTGTTTCCTCATCAGTTGTTGTTGGAAGTGTTGACAAAATTCCGTTGTACTGCATCTGAGTTACATAACTTGAACCTACAACAGTTTTCATTGTTCCACGAATTGTGTTGTATGTGTATTTTGTAAAGTCAGCTTCAGTATAACGCCACTGGTGTGGATAAAGTGCCATAATTGTGTCTCCACCTACGGCTCCTGTTTCCATATTCTTAGTTGTTACGTTATATTTTGTTACAACCTTGGCTGAATTATTAAGATATTCCCACTGTACCTTTGTATCCGTAATAAAATTAAAAGCATACTTTTCATATAATGAAAAAGCCTCGTTGCTTCTATCCGGTAGAATTGCCACAGACATATAGTTTTTGCCTGCTGGTAACTTCGCTGTAAGTTTTCCACCTGCATTAGTCCATGTAGTTCCTGAAGGTGCGCTTAACATATAGTAATGTGTCTTACCGTCTTTTTTGTTCTTAAGACTTACACCAATAATATTTGAAGCTGTTGTATTCTTTACTATAGCTAAATCTGTTGCGCCTGCACCAAGTGAAATTGTTGGTGACATATTATCAAAAGTATAGTATGCATAAGGAGTTCCCTTGGCAATAATCGCTCTCATGGAACTGCTGCCTGCATTGTTTGCCATTACAATCTCGTAACTCCAGTCTGTCGTTTTGTCAACGCTTGCATCTTTGGCACTAAAGCTGTCTCCACCTACTACAAGTTCCACTGTATCATCTTCTAACAAGCTTTCTACTGTTGGCTCTCCGTCAACATAGGAAGTGCCATCAACTACTGCCGGTGATGCCATCTGCATTCCGTTACTTGCTGCTCTGTAAGCAAGTGGATGTGCATAAAGCGACTCTGAATATTGATCAAAAACAACTGAGCTTGCCCAATCGTTTGTTGGCACTGTTCCAACTGTTTCTTTATAATTGTCGGTTAAATAAACCTTTGATGGTGGAAGCGAATCTTTTCTATCAGTCCAAGTTTGTCCCCAATCTTCTGTCCTTACGCCAAAAACCTCTGTTTTGTATCCGCCACTATCAACCATCACATTAACAGAATCATCTGTAAAATCTGCTGCTGATACGTTTGTTATTGGTACACTAGTTGCCAACATTGTAATAGAACAACATAGCGCCAATGATTTTTTTAAAAGTCCTTTCTTCATTTTGTCTCCTTTTTTGTTTAATATTTTAATTTGCCTATTACTTCCATTTTACACTCTAATGGCTTTACCTGTATATATATATATATTAAATCTCTTTTTTACAATTTGTTAGTGCAATTATTTTATTTTCAGTGTTTATTTTAGTGAAAAAAGCACAAAATCTTTCGACCTTGTGCTTTTCTATGTTTATTGTAATTAATATTTGAATTCTTGGCTTCCAAATCAACTCACTAAATATTCTAGTCTCTCTGGAAAATATCTCTTGTATAAACTTTTTCCTTAACATCATCTAAACAACTATCGTATCTGTTTGCAATAATTGCCTGACTCATTTCCTTGAACTTATCTAAGTCATTTACAACTTCGCTTCCAAAGAATGTATCACCATCTTCTAAAGTTGGCTCGTAAATAACAACCTTAGCGCCCTTAGCCTTAACTCTCTTCATAACACCCTGAATTGAGCTCTGTCTAAAGTTGTCACTATTACTCTTCATTGTTAAACGATAAACACCAATTACAACATTCTTTTCTTTTGAATCATCGTAATCATAATCACTGCTGTAATCATAGTAGCCTGCCATCTGAAGAACTCTGTCTGCAATGTAGCTCTTTCTTGTTCTGTTACTTTCTACTATGGCTTCGATTAAGTTTTCAGGTACGTCAGCATAGTTTGCTAATAACTGCTTTGTATCCTTTGGCAAACAATAACCGCCATATCCGAAACTTGGGTTATTATAATGTGTTCCAATTCTTGGATCTAAACATACACCATCAATAATTTCCTGTGTGTTTAAGCCCTTTGACTCTGCATATGTGTCTAATTCATTAAAATAAGCAACACGTAATGCTAAATATGTGTTTGCAAAAAGTTTTACAGCTTCCGCTTCTGTGAATCCCATAAATAATGTATCAATATCTTCCTTGATTGCACCTTCCTGTAATAACTTTGCAAAAGTATGAGCAGCTTCTACTAACTTATCATTGTTAAAATCTGTTCCTACAATAATTCTGCTAGGATATAGATTGTCATACAAAGCCTTGCTTTCTCTTAAAAATTCAGGGCTGAAAATAATATTTTCGCTACCTGTTTTTTCTCTGATACTCCTTGTATATCCTACAGGAATTGTTGATTTAATAATCATGATTGCTTCAGGATTATATTCCATTACTAAATCAATTACCGCTTCAACTGCTGATGTATCAAAATGCTGTGTCTTGCTGTCATAGTTAGTTGGTGCTGCAATAACAACAAAATCTGCATCTTCGTAAGCTGCCTTTGCGTCTAATGTTGCTGTAAGGTTTAAATCCTTTTCAGCCAAATATTTTTCAATATAATCATCCTGTATAGGTGACTTCTTATTATTAATAAGCTCAACCTTTTCAGGAATAATATCAACAGCAGTTACCTGATGATGCTGTGATAATAAAGTAGCAATTGATAATCCAACATAACCTGTTCCTGCTACCGCAATCTTCAAATCCTTAAATTCTCTCATTGTTCTACCTCACTTGTTTTTAACTTATGATTTTGGTGTCAAACAACTAAATCCTAATCACACCAATTATTCATTATGTGTAATCAGACTTCCTGACACTGCAATCAAATTATAAATTCGTTTTGATATTTTAAATTTAACAAAGTTAAATGCATAGACCCTTTAACCTTCTTAATATAACACAAATACATAATCATATAAAGAGAAATTATTTAATGACATGTACACCTATTGTCGTACATTTTCCTATAATACTCCCTGTATTCTCCTGAAATAATTGTTTTCCACCATTCTCTTCTGTCTAAAACTTACATAGAACCTTTTCTGCTAACAATAGAAACAACAGTTTTCAACAATATTCTTATGTCTAAACCAGGTGTCCAGTTTTTTATGTATTCCGTATCCAATCTTACCACTTCCTCAAAATCCGTAATATTACTTCTACCGCTTGTCTGCCACATACCGGTAATACCTGGTTTTATTGACAATCTGGCCCTATGATGAAGTTCATATTTTTCCCACTCATCAACAGTGGGCGGTCTTGTCCCAACCAATGACATGTCACCTTTTAAAACATTAATAAACTGTGGAAATTCATCTAAACTTGTTCTTCTTATAAAATCTCCAATTCCTGTTTTTTTCTCACCATTAGGCATTATTTTATTGCCAATGATTCTCTCATCAAAATCTAATTTAAACATCATACCGTCTTTTATACGGTTCTTTTCCATAAGTTCTTTCTTTCGTTCTTCCGCATCTCTGTACATACTTCTAAATTTGTACATCTTAAATCTTTTTCCATTTTTTCCGATTCTTTCCTGCTTGAAAAATATTGGGCCCGGTGAACTGATAAAAATAGCCGGAGCTATAAAAACAAATAATACTCCCGTAAAAAAAGTTCCGACTAACCCACCAACTATATCCAACATTCTCTTAAGAAATGCTTGTTTTGCTGTTACATAATTTATAGTAGTTGTCATAACAGCATAGTCACCCATTCGTTCAAAAATTTGCTTACTTCCAATGGTTTCGAATTCCTGTGCTATCCCTAAGTGTACCACAACACCTGTTTCTACTAACTTTTCCAAAAAATTATGAGCTTGTATTTCAGGTATATCTATTTTTACAAAAACCTCATCTACCCACTCTCTACAAACGTACTTTAGTACATCATCATAATCTGCCACAACCGGGATTCCTGAAATTACATCGCCCTCTCTTTTTTCATCAATTATTGCCACACCGTTAATGTTATAACCTGCATAATTATTCTTCTTCATTTTAGTCACAACATCTTCTGCAATACCATTATTCGTTATAATTAAAAGCGTTCTGTTATTTATATCCAAACTGTATTTTTTTAACATCTGTTTCCATATAATTCTTTGCACATATGAAATAAATGCGTACAACGGCGTTGTCATAAAAATAACTATTCGTGAAAACTGTGTGCTTTCTTTCAAGCTAAAAATAAACAACACTGCAACTAGCATTATTAATATTGAATGTTTTAGTGTTACTGCAAATTCCTGATAATAGCCACGTTTTAGAACGTCTTGAAAAGTCTCAAATATATATATAATAGCTATATCTGCCACTTCAATAAATATTGCCAAATTGCGATAATCCATATCCAAATACGGATTTTGAAACCCATGTCTTATTATGTATGACAAAATAAATGCCACCTGCAAACACAACATATCTATTATCATAAAATCCAAGTGCTTCATCCAACCTTGTCTATATTTTCTGTACATTTTCTTCTCCTATGTATTCCTGCACTTACAAATTTTATCTGTCTGTTTTTCTTTTATAAATTGATTTAGTTCCCCCGAAAATCTTAATTCACAATTTGTATGTTTTTATTACATTATGATTTTCTATTAATTATCATTATATTCCGTTTCATCTAATCTCCTTTATTTTACACTAATACAAATATTGTGTAAATGAGATAATGTTATATTGATTTTTATATTTATTTTTTTATTGAGTTTTTTGTAATCCCTGTTTATTTTCTTTTGTAAAATTCTTATTTTTTACCTATTTGTAAACTTTTGTGACTTAACTGTTAAATGTCCCGCTCTCACCTTGCCTTTATGAAAAAAGGGGGATAATATTAATATTAGTTTATAGAATATTAAATTCAGTTTGTGTTTTTAATTATAGGTTTTGCACTTTTAATTAGGACCTAACGAATTTATTTTTTATTTTTACAATTTGATAATTTAAATTTAGATTGGAGATTTTGGTATGAATTGGCGAGACAAATTCACAAATTTTATGTACGGGAGATATGGAGTTGATCAACTTTCTAGATTTATGTTAGTAGTTATTTTTATTTTATGCATATTGTCATTATTCATCAAAGGCAGTTTTATGAGCCTTCTTATTTTGGTTTTAATTATTCTTACTTACTATAGAATGTTTTCCAAAAACATTTACAAGAGAGCGGCAGAAAACGAGAAGTATTTAAAGTTCATTGGCAAATTTAAGCGTAACGGCAATGGTTACAATGGTGGATATCAAAACAACTACGGTAATTACCAAAACAATTATGGCGGAGGCTACACTGGAAGTCGTGCTAACACACAGGATAGAAAAAACTACAAATATTTTAAATGTCCTACTTGTTCTCAGAAAATCAGAATACCAAGAGGACATGGCAAAATTGAAATTCGCTGTCCAAAGTGCAGCACCAAATTTATTAGAAGAAGCTAGGGAGCTTTCCATTTGCATGCCAATGGGCAGAGTTTTACATTTGATTATTGGGAAGTTTTCCAAAGGAGTTTTATGTTCGGATACGTTGTTATTAACAAACCTGAATTGAAATTTAAAGAGTTCGATGTTTACAAAGGCTACTATTGTGGTCTTTGTCATTGTTTAAAGGAGCGTTATGGCATTACAGGTCAGGTGACTTTAACTTATGACATGACATTTCTGTCGTTACTTCTTACCAGCCTGTACGAAGCCCCTGTTACAGAAGAACACCATCGTTGTATTTCTCATCCACAGGGGAAACACCTGATGCTTAGCAGTTCTTACACTGACTATGTAGCAGATATGAATGTAGTTCTTGCTTATTTTAAAGCAAGAGATGATTGGTATGATGACAAAAATATTATTATGTTAGCTTTTTCTTCTATTCTGAAGAGAAAATGCAAATCATTTTCCAAGAAAAATTCAAGGGCTGACTCAAGAATTAGAAGTGTTTCTAGCACTGCGTCAAATTTCGGTAGGGAGAGTGTTTCCGGGACTGAATTTGATACCCAGATTGAATCTGATTTTTGTGATAAATCCGAATCAATTCTATATAAGGAAAAAGTTGAGTTGATTTCCCGGTATTTAGATGAGCTTCAGCAGTATGAGGAAACTGGGGAAACTAATATTGACTTAGTTGCAGGTTCTTTCGGGAAAATCATGAGCGTTTTGTTTACGCCGAAAGATGACCAATGGGCTCCTATTCTTAGCCGAATGGGATTTTTCCTTGGAAAGTTTATTTACATACTGGATGCTTACAAGGATTTGGAAAAAGATTTGAAAAAAGGCAGTTACAATCCTTTTAAAAATATTTGCAAGGATGAGGATTTTGATGATAGAATAAAGCAGATGCTGACCATGATGATGGCAGCTTGTTCGAAAGAATTTGAATTTTTACCAATATTAGATAATGCTAATATTTTAAGAAATATATTATACGCGGGAGTTTGGACAAAGTATTATGAGTGATCCATATAATGTTCTTGGCATTGACAGAAGTGCCACAGACGATGAAGTAAAAAAAGCATATAGAGAAAAAAGTAGAAAATATCATCCTGATGCTAATATTAATAATCCTAATAAGGATAAGGCGGAAGAGATGTTTAAGTTAGTTCAGCAGGCATACGACCAGATTATGAACGAGCGTAAGTACGGTTCTTCCGGCAGTGGTTACGGACAAAGTGCCGGCGGCTATGGTCAGGGTTACGGTTCTGGCGGTTACGGAAGTTACGGTCAGGGAAGTTCAAGTGGCTATGGAAGTTATGGTCAGGGGGGTGCCTATGACGATCCTTTTGGTGGTTTTGGACCTTTCGGAAGTTTCTTTGGTGGCTACAGTTCAAATGGTGGCAATGGCTACGGAGGTGCTAATGCGTCTAATCAGGACCCACATTACACTGCCGCATCAAACTACATTAACACTGGTCATTTTCAGGAAGCGCTCAATGTACTTGGTTCAATTGAAGACCGTTCAGCATACTGGTACTTCCTAAGCGCTGTTGCAAACAACGGTGTTGGAAATAATGTCCTTGCCCTTGATTTTGCAAAAACTGCAGTTCAGATGGAACCGGGAAACAGTACATATCAGCGCCTTGTACAAACTCTTGAAAGTGGTGGCGACTGGTACGCAGGCAGACAACAGGAATTCGGTGGCACAGGTGCTACAATTTGTAGCGACCCATGTACAACACTTTGCATTATGAGTCTTTGTTGCAGATGTTAATTATATAAAGAGAGAATTAATAAACCTCAAATATAAGTTTTTACACTTTATATTTGAGGTTTTTATTATCTGTTAATTTTATCGCTTATCTCTTCTACTTATTCACTTTTACCCTTTTAACTGCTGACCATTTACCAACATTTTTTCCATTAACACCTCTTACTCTAAAATAATAAATCTTTTTCTTTTTTAGCTTGCTTATGTTAGCTTTAGTCTTTGCAGTGGTAATTGTTTTCGTTTTGTACTTTTTATTGTTTGCAAATTTTTTGTTTAAAGAATACTGTAACTGATATTTCCTGGCATTATTTACCTTGCCCCAAGTAACACTTACAGCTTTCTTTTTATTGTTTTTTGCTTTTTTGATTTTAGCTGTTCCAATTTTCTTTACTGTAGGTGCTGTTTGAGTATCTCCTGTAATAGCGAGTTTTTCCAAACCTACACTATAATTATATGAATAATATTCCCCTTCTATTTTTTGTTCAAAATCCTCTGGAAGTTTCAACAATTGTACCTTACCCTCCACCGGAGTTGCAACCTTGCCTAATATACTGTCATCTTTCACTGTATAAATAGTATATTTTGGGATTCCGGCGGGATTCTCATCATTAATATATGTTACGGTGTATACCCCATAATCCTTTCCGTCAGCTGTGCTATGATACATTGATAAATAAGTTTCTCTAAATGTATCCATTATTATGACCTCATTAAATTTTGCATTCTGACCGTTTTCAACCACTCTCGTATATCCATTTTTTTCAGGTTTTATGCTACTTTGTGTTTCTATAGGTTTTGCAACCCATACAATATTTCCCTCTTCTATGCTTTCATCCTGAAGCATTTCATACATTTGATATTCGCCTGTTTCTTCGCCCATGTTGTCATACTTGGCATTTCCACCATAGTACCTGTCATCTTTTTCAAATTTAGCAAGTTGATATCTGTCTTCTGTTCTATAGGCTTTAACTGATACAGGAATCTGGTACTTTTCTTTTACCTGTTTAACATTAACCTTGGCAGATGTTTTTCCCTTTATGGCTATGGCTTTTGCCGGTTCACCATTTGAAGCTGATACGGTTTCAATTACCGGAGCTCCTTTTTGCGAATACGCTTCAAGATTTACGCTCTTTTCAATTGTAAGTAAACCTTTTGTACCCTCAGCATACATAGAAATAGCTGACTTCTGCTTTTTGTTTTTGTTTATGATTAATTTGCCATTTCCTGAAACTGTTAAATTTCCACCATATCCATCACCCCAAATTAAAATGGCTCTTAACTGATTTTCACCTTTAACCACAACTTTAAAATCATCGCCCATAACGTTTGTAACAAGATTATATGCCTGCATTTTAACGTTGTTTAATGTTAAAGTATTTGTTTTTTTATCATAAGTTACTCCGTTTACTTTTTCTACTTTATCCTGTGAAAAATTAGAAAAAATATATTTTGAAGCACTTTCTGAAAATAGTCCAACATACGCCGGTGGATATTCATCACTGCATGGGCCATTTGCTCCCAAAACCATTTGTGGCATTATCGTAATAATTAATGCTACTGTCATAAAAAAACTTAAAATTTTACTTTTCATATACATTCTCCTTTCTGCTCACACAAATCTTACTTCAGACAAAATCCTGTCTTATGAAAATCCTGCCTTATGAAAATCCTGCCTTATGAAAATCCTGCCTTATGATAAAGTCCTAGCTTGCAATTGGATTGTGCCTACAACATGATTTTGTCTTACAATAAATTTCTAAAGATCATTGTTGTATTTTATGTATATGCTATATTATTTTTTCCAACTTTTTTAGTTTACATTTGTCTCATTCTTTTATTTTTGCTTAAGAACAACGATGTCGCTTACGACATTCTACTCACCAATCAGGTGTTGCCATGCAACTACTTTCTTATCTCACCAAGGTTAATCCCTAGCGGAACGTTTTTCTGTTAAAAATACTTTTAGTTCTTTTAAATGTTTTTTGTTTTTATGTAGTTTTTCTATGTTATTTTGTTATTTTGTATGTTTTTTTCTATTATTCATGCTTTAATTCCTAATTTTTATGTACTGTTTTCCATTGTCTATTCACTGTTTTTTGTTTTAGGAGAGCTTTCTGGTTTTTACACCCCTTTCTCTGTTTTCTACAACAAAGGGGGTGGGTTTACCGGCTTTTTTTATTCTTGCTTTTTCGCAACCTGCCGGTTTTTACACCCCTTTCGATGTTTTCTACAACAAAGGGGTGGGGTTACTGGCTTTTTTTATTCTTGCTTCTTCGCAACCTGCCGAGTTTTACACCCCTTTCGATGTTTTCTACAACAAAGGGGTGGGTTTACCGGCTTTTTTTATTCTTGCTTTTTCGCAACCTGCCGGTTTTTACACCCCTTTCGATGTTTTCTACAACAAAGGGGTGGGGTTACTGGCTTTTTTTATTCTTGCTTCTTCGCAACCTGCTGGTTTTTACACCCCTTTCGATGTTTTCTACAACAAAGGGGGTGGGTTTACCGGCTTTTTCTTTTCTTGCTTCTTCGCAACCTGCCGGGTTTTCCACCCCTTTCTCTGTTTTCTACAACAAAGGGGGTGGGTTTACCGGCTTTTTCTTTTCTTGCTTCTTCGCAACCTGCTGGGTTTTCCACCCCTTTCTCTGTTTTCTACAACAAAGGGGTGGGTTGTACCGACCCCCAAAAGTTAGACCTAAAAATCTAACGATTGGAGGTCGGTATTTTTATGGCAAAATACAGTTATGAATTCAAAAAGCAGGTTGTTGAAGCATATCTTAGTGGTGAAGGTGGCTATGAATACTTAGCCAAACGATATGGTGTACCTGCCTGGTCAAACATTAAGAAATGGGTTCGGAATTATGAAACTCATGGTGACAAAGGACTTATGCGTTCGCGAAAACAAGATAAATACTCTTTTGAAAAGAAGCTTTCTGTTGTAGAATTATATTTAACAAGTGAACTCTCATATCAGGAGCTGGCTCTTCGTGAAGGAATATATAATCCCTCTCAAATCTGTAAGTGGGTAAATGATTTCCAGATCGCCGGTCCTGATGCATTGAGACCACATAAGAAAGGTCGCAAGAAAACATTGGGTACATCAAACAAAAAGTTAAATATTGAACAAGATACAACTACAGTTCCAGTTGATACCAGTACTGAACATGTAAAAGAACTTGAAGATGAAATTCTTAAGCTTAGAATAGAGAATGCATATTTAAAAGAACTGAGGAGGCTGCGTTTAGAGGAGGAAGCTCTTCTGAAAAAACAGCGAGAATCGTCCACAGCCTCCGGGGAGAATTCAAACTAAAAGACATTCTCGCAGTTGTTGGTTTTCCAAAGGCAACATATATGTATTGGCAAAAAAGATTTGATAGAGAAAATCCAGATATAGAATTAGAAGAAAAGATTCATGAAATACATAAACGTAACAAAGATTATGGCTACCGTCGCATGTGTGGTGAACTCCGTAATCAAGGCTATATCGTGAACAAGAAGAAGGTTCAACGCATTATGCAGAAATATAATCTTCAGGTGATGTCATTTACGAGGAAGAGCCGTAAATATAGTTCTTACAAAGGTAGAATTGGAACGGTTGCTCCTAATAGAATCAAAAGAAGATTTAATACACATATACCTCATCAGAAGATTACAACTGATACAACAGAGTTTAAATACTATGAAGTAGATTCTAAAGGTAAAATGACAATGCATAAGCTATATTTAGATCCATTCATGGATATGTTCAATGGTGAAATAATAAGTTATGGAATAGATAAACGTCCTTCAGCAGCAAATGTGATGAATGCACTAAATGAAGCCATTGAGGTAACTTCTGACTGCCCATTTCGAAGGACCTTTCACTCAGATCAAGGATGGGCATATCAGATGAAAGCTTATTCACATAGACTTAGAGAAGAGAAAATATTTCAAAGCATGTCACGAAAAGGTAATTGCCTTGATAATTCAGTCATGGAAAATTTCTTTGGTCTGCTTAAACAAGAAATATACTATGGAACTGTTTATTACAGTTATGAAGAATTGAAAACTGAAATTGAAAAATATATAAGATATTACAATGAAAAAAGAATTAAAGAAAAACTAGGATGGTTGAGTCCAGTCCAATACAGACTCAGCCTCTTGGTTGCATAAAAAATGCGTAACAGATATTAAAACCTGTTACGCAATAAAAGTCTAACTTTTTGGGGTCACATCAGGTTTACCGGCTTTTTCTTTTCTTGCTTCTTCGCAACCTGCCGGGTTTTCCACCCCTTTCTCTGTTTTCTACAACAAAGGGGTGGGGTTACTGGCTTTTTTTATTCTTGCTTCTTCGCAACCTGCCGAGTTTTACACCCCTTTCGATGTTTTCTACAACAAAGGGGTGGGTTTACCGGCTTTTTCTTTTCTTGTTTCTTCGCAACCTGCCGGGTTTTACACCCCTTTCGATGTTTTCTACAACAAAGGGGTGGGTTTACCGGCTTTTTTTATTCTTGCTTCTTCGCAACCTGCCGGTTTTTCCACCCCTTTCTCTGTTTTCTACAACAAAGGGGTGGATTTACCGGCTTTTTCTTTTCTTGCTTCTTCGCAACCTGCCGGGTTTTCCACCCCTTTCGATGTTTTCTACAACAAAGGGGTGGATTTACCGGCTTTTTCTTTTCTTGCTTCTTCGCAACCTGCCGGGTTTTCCACCCCTTTCGATGTTTTCTACAACAAAGGGGTGGATTTACCGGCTTTTTCTTTTCTTGCTTCTTCGCAACCTGCCGGGTTTTCCACCCCTTTTAATATTTCTTCTTTAAAATAAGTGAAAATGTTAGTGAATTACACTTTATACACTCTATTTCACCTACATTTTCCATATAGCTTGATAGTACATATAACTACATACTTTCTAAGTATTACATATAACTGCCCACTACTTCCTACAATTCTCTACTTCGTGCCAACATCCTGAAAGGTCTCACTCACGCAAGTTTCCAACAATTCTTTATTGTGCAACATCCTAACAAGTCTCACTCACGCAAGTTTCCAACAATTCTTTATTGTGCCAACATCCTAACAAGTCTCACTCACGCAAGTTTCCAACAATTCTTTATTGCTCAACATCCTGAAAGGTCTCACTCACGCAAGTTTCCAACAATTCTTTATTGCGCAACATCCTAACAAGTCTCTACTGTACGCCGGCTTCCAGCAAGCCTTTGCTGTCGCCAAATCGTCCTTCGTCTGTGCTTTCTCCAAGTACCACGCTAAGGCACTGATTGTCCCCTTTCTTTGCAACAGACACAAGACACTTTCCTGCACTGTCAGTGGTTCCTGTTTTCATTCCCTGGCAATATTCATAATAATAATTGCCACTTTTTAGAAGCAGTTGGTTTGTACTTGTCCATGTTTTGCCTAAAGTTTCTGATGTGAACCTTGACTTCTTACATATACTGGCAATTGTTTCGTTACTGTACGCTTCCATTGCAATCTTCGACAAATCACTTGCTGACGTATACTGACCTTCTGCGTCATATCCGTCAGGTGTTGCAAAATGTGTATTTTCAAGATTCATATCACGCACATTTTTATTCATTTCAAGAACAAAACGCTCCACACATTGAGAAGGTGTAAAAGTTTTTCCTTCGTTTGCAATGTTGTCTTCAAAAATTGCTTTTCCCGTGGCGTTTGCCAAAATATACGCAGCATCATTTCCTGACGCAAGTAGCATTCCGTTAAGAAGTTCCTCTACTGTAACTACCTGCCCTTTTGTAAAACCTGCTTTACTTGAATCTGCTGCAATCATATATACTTCGTCACCAATCATTACAACATCATTTAAATTCAAAGTCTGAAGCACTGTAAGTGCCGTCATTAATTTAGTTGTGCTAGCAGGTGCTCTTCTCTCATCTGCGTTCTTTTGATACAAAATATCTTTACTTTTCACATCAACCAATATTGCCGATTTAGCACCCACTGTCTTATTTATTTCCTGGTTGCTTTCTTTATACTCTATTGGTTTCAGGCTGTAATCTGTCCATGGATTTTTTTCGCTAATCACATAATTATCGTGAATAAAATCCCTAACAACTGCTTCACTTTGCACCGCAGTTTTGGCCGGACCTATTGTTTTTGTTTTTTCTTCGCTGTTTACTCCCAAAAATACAATTCCAATGCTTAAAAGCACTACAAGAATTGCACTGAGCAAACATCTTATTTGAGCTTTCATTAAATCACTCCTTCGTTTTTCCTTTCAGTATAATTACTTGTTTACATTAACTATATAATATCAATTATTTAATTAAATTACTAAAAAATTTAATGCAATTTAGGGATGCTCCTCGTCTACTCATCTATAATGGTAGAATTAATAACAAAATTTCTTAAAGGCTATTCAACCCGAAAGATGGAACCTGGTTCCGATTTTATCTACAATAGTAGAAATTCCCCCTGCATTACTTTCACTTCTAATATAAATCATCTGACGTAAAAATATGGTGTTTAAATGAAATATTTTCCCACTGCACTTCTGCCGTAACAGTATTGTCACTTTTCCACTTTTTATACATTTCGTCTGGTAATTTTTTGTCATTAAAAGACATAAGGTTTTCAACCTTGTCGGCAATTTCTTTTTTTTCGAAAACCTTCTTTAGTCTGCTTTTGCTAATTCCGATTTTTGAAAGTAACTCACCGTTTGTCTCCGTGTAGTAATTTGAAAGTTTTATGTCAATCTGGTCGCTTTCTTCCTGAGACAATGTAACTGCATATTCATCCCTTAATGCATACATACATTCCCGCCTGCAAATATCATCAAGAACTGTGCTTTTTACAAGATTTTCCATTGAAACGCCTTTGCTTGTCTTCTTGTTCCAATTTAAATCTTTACCCTTTGTTAAGTAGTATGTTTCGTAAGTTCCCTGGGCTGTATACGCGTAGTATTTGGCTTCATCTAAATATACCTTGATTTTCCCTGCGTGTATGGCAACTGTTTTATCATCTGTTTTTGTAGATGACTCCTGCTCACTTTTGCTACTTGAACTTCCACACCCGGGAAGTGTTAGAACCATGGCTGCCACCATGGAAACTAAACATATTTTCTTTATTTTACCTAAAACTTTCAATTTAATCTCCTTGTACTTTCGTTTCCTATCTTATTGTAGCACAGAAAGTGTGTTCTCTACTCTCCCTGCGTTTTTCTTTTTTATCTTACCCGAACGCCAAAAGTGTTCCCACTTTCCTATCTGCGTTTTTCTTTTTTATTTTATCTCAACGTGGAAAGTGCCTCCACTAATTTCTTTGCGCTTTCAATTACTGTGCTGTTGTCGTTTGACTTTGGTGCGTACTCAAAAGTTAATTTTTCAGGAACAAATTTTAGTCTGCCCTTGTATTCTCTCACCAAAAGTGGAATTCTTGTTGAGTCGATTTTTGCATGATTCCACATTGTTAATTTTATTAATTTTTTGTTGCCTGAAATTTCAGTCACAAAAGCTTTGTGGGCTGCTGCCTTTAAGAGTACAATCTGTAAAAGATTCTCAACCTGATTTGGTATGTCGCCAAATCTGTCAATTAATTCATCCTGCATATCTTCGTATTCTTCCAAAGTTTCAATACCGGCAATGCGTTTGTAAACGTCCATTTTTATTGATTCATTCTTAATGTATGATGCCGGCACGTATGCGTCGCAAACCAAATCAACTTTTGTTTCAAAGTCATCATTTACTTTGTTGCCCTTTAAAGTTTCAATTGCCTGATTCAGCATTTTGCAATAAAGGTCATATCCTACAGCTTCCATGTGACCACTTTGTTTTGCCCCAAGCAAGTTGCCTGTACCACGAATTTCCAAATCTCTCATAGCAATTTTCACACCGGAACCTAACTCTGTAAAATCCCTTATGGCTCCCAAACGTTTTTCAGCCACTTCTGTAAGCATCTTGTTTCTATTATACATTAAAAATGCGTAAGCCATACGGTTCGATCTTCCAACACGCCCTCTAAGCTGATAAAGCTGTGACAGACCCATACGCTCTGCCCCATGAATAATCATTGTGTTGGCATTTGGAATATCAAGTCCCGTTTCAATAATCGTTGTACTTACAAGCACATCAATGTCACCATTTACAAAATCATACATGATTTCTTCAAGCTGTCTCTCGCCCATTTGTCCATGAGCAAAAGCCACATTTGCATCAGGCACCAGACTCTGCACTCTGCCTGCCATGTCTGCAATGTCCTGCACTCTGTTGTAAACAAAATACACCTGACCGCCTCTTGCAAGCTCCCTGTTAATGGCATCTCTCACGATTTCGTCATTATATTCCATAACAAAAGTCTGAATCGGCATTCTTTCCTGAGGTGGCTCTTCCATAACGCACATATCACGAATTCCAATTAAACTCATATGAAGAGTTCTTGGAATTGGTGTCGCCGTTAAAGTCATTACGTCTACATTATTTTTTAATTCTTTAATTTGTTCTTTATGTTTTACTCCAAATCGTTGTTCCTCATCAATAATTAAAAGTCCCAAGTCTTTGAATTTTACGTCTTTTGATAAAAGTCTGTGGGTACCAATTACTATGTCCACATATCCTTTTTTTAAATCTTTAATTGTGTTGTCTATATTTGATTTTGTTCTAAATCTGGAAAGCATTTCAACTCTCACAGGGAAATCCTTGAATCTCTGTTTAAAAGTCTTGTAATGTTGCTGTGCAAGAACTGTTGTTGGCACAAGATAAGCAACCTGTTTGTTGTCCTGAACCGCCTTAAAAGCCGCACGTATTGCAACTTCTGTTTTTCCAAAACCTACGTCTCCGCAAATCAGACGATCCATAATCTTGTTGCTTTCCATGTCTTTTTTTACATCGTTAATTGCAGTTAGCTGGTCGTCAGTTTCCTCAAATGGGAACATTTCCTCAAATTCCTTCTGCCATTCTGTATCAGGAGAAAACTGATAGCCTGTTCCGTTCTGTCTGATTGCGTAAAGCTGCACCAGTTCCTTTGCAATATCTGCAACAGCACGTTTAACCTTGCCTTTTGTTTTACGCCACTCCTGTCCACCTAGCTTGTTTAACTTTGGTGGTTTAGCTTCACTATCAGCGTACTTTTGAATCATATCAAGCTGAGTTGCCAAAACATAAAGATTGCTGCCTCCTGCATATTCTATTTTAATATAGTCCTTTACCACATGGTCAACTTCTACTTTTTCAATTCCCTTATAAATTCCCAAACCGTGATTTTCGT
This sequence comes from Eubacterium sp. Marseille-QA0814, assembly GCF_965119675.1. NCBI lineage: Bacteria > Bacillati > Bacillota > Clostridia > Eubacteriales > Eubacteriaceae > Eubacterium > Eubacterium sp. Marseille-QA0814. Next base: position 1,754,734 of record NZ_CBCPMG010000001.1, read on the forward strand.
GTACAACGTAATCTCCAATATTCAGGTCCGCAAAACTTGAAATAGTTGTACCTGAATAGCCGTGTTTTTTTCTTTTACGTTTCTTCTTTTCCCCAAAAATATCTGTGTCAGAAATTGCCACAAATTTTATCATTGGGTAGGTAAAACCTTTTCGAAGAGAGCCTTTTACAATCATCACCTGGCCCGGCTGGACTTCTCTTTCGCTATCACTTTCAAAGAAAGCACTAATCTGAAAATCCCTTAAATCCTGGGCAAGTCTTTTCCCTCTTGTAGCTGATGATGTGACAAGTAACACAGAATATTTCTGTTTCTTGTATTTTTTCAAGTCCTCCACAAGCATTTCAAACTGGCTGTTATATGGGCTGACGTTTCGCGCATCCACATCAACAAACTCTTCCACATTAAAGCTTTTTACTTTTTGAGCTATAGTTGTAAAAAGGACTTTTTGTTGGTCATTTATTCTATTTAAAATATAATTTTTGTCCCATAAAATGTCTGTCTGACCTGAAAGCACATACCCTTTAAGCAGTCTGTGGCTCATGCTTTCCTTAAATTCAGTTTCCACAACTCTTAACTGTTCTTCCACCCTTGCCGGTTCATCTATAAAAAATATAGGCTCATCGAAGTAATCCATAAGGCTCACTAAATTCTCACAAAAATAGTTTACATAACTATCAATTGCCACGCTATATGGATTAATATCCATATTTGTCAAAAACTCACCAACTGTATTTTTTAAATTATTAGCTTCCTCTGTGTTAAATTCTTCTCTAAATTTCTTTTCAGATTTCTCTAATTCTTTTTTAATTTTGGCAATGCCTTCCTCAATTGTTTTTTTATCAAGGAAATATTCGCTTGCCGGATAAATTTTCACACTTTCTATATTTTCAATTGAGCGCTGACTTTCCACGTCAAAGCTTTTGATAATGTCAACTTCGTCATCCCAAAAGTCAATTCTGTAAGGTGTCTCGTCTGTTAAAGTGTAAATATCCAAAATACTACCACGAATTGCGAACTGTCCTGGGCTGTCGATTTGTGTTACTGCCTGATAGCCCATCACGGCAAGTTTTGTTTTCAGGGCATCCATTTCCACAATGCTACCCTCGCCAATTTCAATATAATTATCCTTTATCTTTTCCAATGGTTGTATTTTATCAAGAAAAGCATCTACCGTAACTATCACCGTAAAAGGCTTGTTCTCCACAACCTTCTGGATAAACTCTAATCTCTGCTGGAGTATATAGCTTCCATGCACATCTGCGCTAAAGAAAATCAAATCCTTTGCCGGATACATTACAACATCATCTGTAAAACCTTTCATATCATCGTACAGTTCTTTAGCTTTTATGGCACTAAAAGTAACAATGACTTTCTGCTTGTAGCCATTGCTTAATCCGTTAATAAAATGAGCCAGCTGGGAATCTCCGCACCCTGTCACCTGACAGGATTTCTTCCTGGATAAGCAGTCCCTGACCTGCTCATATTCATTTAATTTTTCTAGTGAATAATCAAAATAATTCATACTATATACCGAGCCTCATTAACTTGCTTTCTACATTGCCTATTTATTGTGCCACACTTCTTGCGTTGCATATTTTAATGTATCTTCTGCACTACTATTTAACCAATATATTTTCTGCACGTATTTCATCAAAAATATTCTAATTAAATTTGTTCATGGCTGTTTGTACATCATACATAACAATAACTTCTGAAGCTGATGCAGCATTTCTTACAGCATCGTCAACTATTTCTCTTTCACCCTTTGAAAATTTTCCTAAAACATGTTTTACAAGGTCACCTTGATTAGCCCCAACTCCAACTTTGATTCTTGTGAACTGATCTGTGCCTGCATGAGCAATTATGCTCTTCAAACCATTATGACCGCCAGCGCTTCCTTTGGCACGAATACGAATCTTGCCTGTTGGTAAACTAATATCATCTGCGATTACTATTATGTCTTTTGTTGGATCTAACTTGTAGAAATCCATTACAGCCCTAACAGACTCCCCACTTAAATTCATATATGTTTGAGGTTTCACAAGTATAACCTTTTCGCTTCCAATTTGTCCAACACCACATAATGCCTTATGTCTTTTTGTATTAACCTGCACTCCCATTTGGCTGGCAAGTTCATCTATTACGTCAAAACCAATATTGTGTCTTGTTTTGTCATATTTCTTTTCCGGGTTTCCCAGACCTATAATTGCATACATATTAATTCCATTCCTTTTCGTTGTTTAAATTATAATTATACCATTATAAAGGCCTAAATTCAATTTAAGAGATTTAATGATGTTTTACATTATTTGAAACTTTGTATGCTGCAAAAACTGACTCGCTAAATGCCTGTGATGAAAAAAGCATTGTTAAAGCCCAAAGCATTGATAGTAAAGCGAGTGTTCATCCATAGTGTAATGTTATTTCTATAATAAGAAATTCTAAAGGATTTTCTTATTATAGAAACAAAGAACTGCCGCCTCACGATTCTAAATCGTGAAAACGACAGTACCCCGTCTCATTGTGTATATATTACTTTAAAGGAACACACATCTTACTCTGATGCAATTCTAAAGTAAACCTAATTATTCTCTTGGCTCATCCGGCTCAAGTAAAGCTTTTTCGTAAGCTTCTAAAACGATACTCTGGATTGAATTGCGGGTAGCCGAGTTAATTGGATGAGCAATATCTCTATACTCTCCATCTGCTGCTTTACGTGAAGGCATTGCGATAAATAATCCTTTTTCACCTTCTACTACTTTAATATCATGTACTACAAATTCATCATCGATAGTTATAGACACTACAGCTTTCATTTTTCCTTCTTTAGTCATCTTTCTTACTCTAACGTCTGTTATGTTCATATGCTTGTCTTCCTTTCCTTGTAACCTACAAACTATATCTAAAATTACGTTCGTTTATAATTTTAATTTCATTTTCTTCTCCAAGATGATCTCCTGGATTAATTGTACTGTGACTTTCCACAATACAATTTTCTATCACAGCATTGTCTCCAATATATACATCATTTAGAATAACTGAATTTTTTATTGTGCAATTATTTCCTATGTATGCCTGTTTAAACACTACTGAATTCTCTACAGTACCATTAACAATACATCCGCTGGATATCAAACTATTCTTAACGTTTGAGCCCGAATTGTATTTTGCCGGTGGCATGTCTTCAACTTTTGAATAAACATCCGGATATTGTTTAAAGAAGAAATCCCTAACTTCCGGTTTTAAGAAATCCATATTTACGTTGTAGAATTTCTCTATGCTAGATAAATTATTCCAGTAAGAATCTAACTGATATGCATAAATCTTTTTAGATTCCTTATTTCTTATAATAATGTCATTAACAATATCATATCTGTCTTCTGCAACACACTCTTCTAACATCTGAATAAGCAATCTTCTTCTGATTACATAAATTCCTGTTGATACCAATGTACTTGTGCTATTAAGCGGTTTCTCAACAAAATCGATAATTCTTCCATTATTATATGTAGTAACCACGCCATATGATGAAACATCTACGTTACTACCCATATCTTTGCAAACTATTGTAATGTCTGCACCTGTTTCAATATGTCTCTTTAAAACATCATTGTAATCTAATTTGTAAATGCCATCTGCTGATGCCACAATTACATATGGTTCATGGCTCTTCTTAAGAAAGCCAATGTTTTGTGCGATTGCATCGGCTGTTCCTCTATACCAAAAACCATTGTCTGATGTAATTGATGGTGTAAATACATATAAACCACCCTGTTTTCTACCAAAGTCCCACCATTTTGATGAACTTAAATGTTCATTTAACGACCAGGCATTGTACTGTGTTAAAACAGCTACCTTCTGAATGTGGGAATTTGTCATATTACTTAATGCAAAATCAATTGCTCTATAACTTCCTGCTATAGGCATGGCGCCAATAGCTCTCTTTCTTGAAAGTTCCTTTAATTTGGTATTACTACCTCCTGCTAAAATTATTCCAACTGCTCTCATTTATTCTCACCTGCCTTAACTATATAGTCACCTGATGGGAGCTTTCCGTCAGGATAATCCGATGGTTCTGTTTTTCCTGAAATTGCAACATTCTTGCCGATTGTTACGCCATCAGGAATAACTGATCCTTCTCCAATTACTGTCAAATCACAATTATATATCTTCTTGCTTAACTTACTGTCAGCATATTCACCAACACCAATTGTACAATTCTCTCCAACTTCAACATTTTCAGCTATAATACTGCCATAAATCTTAGTTCCCGGCTTTATTACGCTTCCCTGCATAATAATTGAATCGTGAATTTCTGCGTTTTCGCCCACCTCAACATTAGCACTTATTACTGAATTCTGTACAGTACCTCTAATGTCGCAACCTTCACCTACAATACTTTTCTCAACCTCTGCATCTGCTGAAATATACTGTGGCGGAAGTGCATCATTCTTTGTGTAAATCTTCCAAAATTCCTCATATAAATTAAACTCAGGAACGATATCGATTAATTCCATATTAGATTCCCAATATGATTTCAATGTTCCTACGTCCTTCCAGTATCCATTATATTCATAAGCATAGATTGGGCTTCCGCTTCCATGAATGTATGGAATAATGTGCATGCCGAAATCACAATTTGGCTGATCTTTTAACTTTAACAAAGCCTCTTTTAATACAGGCCAACTAAATATGTAAATTCCCATGGATGCCAGGTTACTCTTTGGATGTTCCGGCTTCTCCTGGAATTCTGTTATCTTATGATTATCATCTGTTACTACCACACCAAATCTACTTGCCTCTTCAATTGGAACCGGCATAGCTGCTATGGTTACATCCGCATTGTTTGCCTTGTGGTAATCAAGCATCACTTCATAATCCATCTTATAAATATGATCCCCTGATAAAATTAACACATAGTCCGGATTATATGATTCCATATAATCTAAATTCTGGTAAATTGCGTTTGCTGTTCCTGTATACCATTCTGTATTTTCACTTTTTTCATATGGTGGAAGTACTGTTACACCGCCTATATTTCTGTCTAAATCCCATGGAATACCAATTCCAATATGAGCATTTAGTCTAAGTGGCTGGTACTGAGTAAGTACACCAACTGTATCCACACCTGAATTAATGCAATTGCTTAATGGAAAATCTATGATTTTGTATTTTCCTCCAAAGGCAACTGCAGGTTTTGCTACTTTAGCTGTTAGCACTCCTAAACGACTACCTTGGCCGCCGGCTAACAACATAGCTATCATTTCTTTTTTTACCATGTCCTTCACCTCGCTGCTTAAAAAAATTGTGTACTAGAAGTATAACATTAAATGTGACATATTAAAAGGGCAATAAGTATCTTTTGATGTTTTTTTTTATTAGTTTTTTCGTTTTTTTTATGTTTTTTCCTTTTTTCTTTGTGCATTTTGTACATCATTCGACTATTTTTTTGTCGCATTTTGATTTTGTTAAATTTTTAGCAATTTTCTGCTATATTTTTTTACCATATTGAACCTTTAAAATTTGTCATAAGAAGTGTATAATAATTAAGTATTTTAAGATGTAAAGGGAGCCTTTTAAAAATTTTTTTCTTCATATTAATATGCAATTTATTTTTATACATACTTATATGTTAATTTTATTAGGTTTTGCCTGTGCAAAAATTTATATATTTAATTTAGGAGAAGGATTATGTACAATTTAGATTTTAATACTCCTGCCAATTTACATTTTACAGGAATTGGTGGCATTAGCATGAGTGCTCTTGCAGAAATTATGATTTCACGAGGTTTTACAGTTACAGGATCAGATTCACACGAATCAAAAATCACTGATCATTTAGAATCTTTAGGAGCAAAGATTTTTTATAATCAGGTAGCTGGTAATATTTCATCTAATATAGACGTTTTAATTTATACTGCTGCTATTAAGCAGGACAACCCTGAGCTTGTTAAGGCAAAGGAACTTGGTATTCCACTTCTTACAAGAGCTGAGTTTTTAGGTCAAATTATGCTTAACTACCCTATGGCAATTGGAGTTTCAGGAACCCATGGAAAAACTACTACAACTTCAATGTTGTCACAAATTATGTTAGAAGGAAACACTGATCCAACTATATTAGTAGGTGGTATTATGCCTGCAATTCACGGAAACACACGTGTTGGCCATTCAGATAAATTAATTACAGAAGCTTGTGAATACACTAATAGTTTCTTATCATTTAAGCCAAATATGGCAATTATTTTAAACGTTGCCGCAGACCATCTTGATTTCTTTAAGGATTTAGATGACATTAGACACAGTTTCAGAAAATTTGCTGAACTTGTACCTGACGACGGTTTTCTTGTTATAAATAGTGATATTGACAACTTAGAATATTTTACTGACGGGCTAAAATGTAAGGTTATAACTGTAGGTTCAGATCCTGCAAAGAGCGATTACAGTGCTGCAAATATTGAATTTGATCAGTTTGCTAAAGGTTCATACGACTTGGTTGTTAACGGCGAAAAGTCATTCCATGTAGCTTTAAACGTTACAGGAGAACACAATATTTATAACTCTATTGCTGCTATTGCCGCTGCTCACGCAATGGGAATTAGTGACGAGAACATTAAGGCCGGTCTTACACAATACGGTGGAACTGACAGAAGATTCCAGTACAAGGGTAAAGTGGGCGATGTTACTATTATTGATGATTACGCACATCACCCAGATGAAATTACAGCAACTATCAAAACAGCTAAACACTATCCTCATAAGAAAATGTGGGTAGTTTTCCAGCCACATACATATTCAAGAACTAAGTCATTACTTCCTGAGTTTGGAAAAGCATTAAAGGAAGCTGACGCTGTAGTTTTAGCAGATATTTATGCTGCAAGAGAAAAAGACACTTTAGGTGTTAGTTCTTTAGATGTAAAAAAAGAAATCGAAAAATACGGAACTGAGGTACATTACTACCCAAGTTTCAGTGAAATAGAAAATTTTTTACTAGAAAGTTGTTCACCTGGCGATTTGTTAATAACAATGGGTGCCGGAGATGTAGTTAAAATAGGGGAACATCTTTTAGGAAAATAACTTATTAACATCCCACAAAATTTTGTTGATAACTTTCTTCAAAATTTTGTGGTTTTTTTGTTCATAATTTTCGAGTAATTAACATTGGTTTGTTTTCCCCATAAAATAAGGTGTTCGACATTTTTCAGCATTTTTTCCGGCTGATGTATTAACATTATTAACATTATTAACATTGCCAAAAGCCCTTTAAAAATGGGGCATTCAAGCCTTTTGCAACATTGCATTTTTTAAACTTTATGCTATACTCATTCCTGCACGCAGGAAATCCCCTGTATGTGTTTTTGAGAAAAAACAGTAATATTTTTGACGAATTTTCTGTTGAAATATTTTGGGACAGGCAGGAATTTTCCTGTACAAATTTTTTATATTTTTTTTGGAAAAAGAGGGACATAAAGATATGAGCAAGTTAATTTTTGACAGAGGTAATTTTACAGATTTTACTTCTATTTCGAATGTTTTTGTAGATGAATACATGCCAACTGCAAATGGTGAATTTGTAAAGATTTATTTATTACTTTTACGTCTTGTAAACACTGGATGCGAAGATCTTTCAATTCCAACTATTGCTGATACTTTTAATATACTTGAAAGCGACGTTGTTCGTGCTTTGAAATTCTGGTCAAGAGAGAATTTGCTCTCACTATCACTTGACGAGGATGGTTCCATTAACGGGATCAAGCTTGAAGCACTTTCAACAAACAGATACATTGTTAGGGATTTAAACAATAAACTTGATACAAACACTGAAGTTTTAGCATCTGCTGCCGGAGAATCAGCTCCTATTGCAGTTCCTACAGCATCAGGAATTATCGTTCCTAACAAGAAGAAATATTCACCAAGAGAAGTTGAAGTTTTTTCAGACAATGAAGATTTCCAGCAGATTAAGTTCCTTGCTGAAACATATTTAGGCAAGTTACTAAGCCCTACAGAAATCGACAGCATTTTATACATACTTGATGGTTTACAGCTTAGTGCCGACTTTATCGAATACGTTATGGAATCTTGCATTTCATCAGGACAGAAGTCCCTTTCATACATAGAAAAACAGATTGTTTTTTACTTTGAAAAAGACATTAGAACATTAAAGGAACTTAAGGATTACTTAAAATTACAGAAAGATATTTCAAAAAGCATTTACAAAGCTTTTGGTTTAGATGTTCCAGCAAGACCTATTAAACGTGAAATGTCTTACATAACAAAGTGGACTGATGAGTTAGATTTTTCTGATGAATTCATTATTGAAGCCTGCAACAGATCTGCTGCTCACGCAAGTACAAACAGTGGAAAGTTTTCTTATGCTGATTCAATTTTACTAAAATGGTCAGAAAAAAATGTAACATCAATGGCTGACATTGAAAAGTTGGACAAGGAACACAAAGAAGAATCACAGAAGATTTACAGCGCTAAGGCAAAAGTTGCTAAGAAAATCAGTCGTCCAAAAAATGTTAGAGCTATTGAAAGTAGAAATTATAATCATCAGGACTTCGAAAAGCAGCTTATTATGAACCGAAAAGAAATGGTTGCTAACATTTCTTCAAAAGAAAAATAGACAGCAATCAACATATACCCTATGAATGGAGTTTTTTATGGGATTAACAAGAGAACAGTTTGACATTATTTATAATAAGTATAATAATAGACGATTGGACAATAGTATTAAACAGGACAAGCGTCTCAAAGAGATTTATGAAAAGATTCCTCAGATTAAGGAATGTGACTTAAAAATCAGCTCTCTGGCAGTTAATGCTGCACGTAGTGCACTTAATGGGGATACATCTTTAAAAGACCATTTAAAAGAAGATATCGCCAATGTAAGCAATCAGAAGAAGGCTCTCCTTATGGCAAACGGTTATCAGAGTGATTATCTTGAGCCCATTTATGATTGTCCTATTTGTAAAGATACTGGTTTTGTGAACGGACAACCTTGTGAATGTCTTCAGAAGGAAGTTATAAAATCTCTTTACACAACCGAAGAATTAAATGATATACTACAAAAGGAAAATTTCAGCACATTTAATTTTGATTTATATTCAAATAATTTTGTAGATGAAGTAACAGGTGTTACTGCTCTTGATAACATTAAGGACGTTGTAACTTTCTGTAAAGAATTTGTAGATAATTTTGATAATATTGACAATAATAGTATTTTATTTTATGGTAGAGCAGGTTCGGGAAAAACTTTTCTCATTAACTGCATTGCAAATGAACTGATTAACAAGTCACATACAGTGCTATATTTAACAGCTGTATCTTTCTTTGATTTGTTGTCAAAAATTACTTTTAATCAAAAGGAATCATCTGCATTTGGACAAATTACAAAGCATGAGCTGTTACAGTGCGATGTGCTTATAATTGATGATCTTGGAAGCGAAATGGCTAATTCTTTTACCAATTCAGCTTTGTTTGATTGTTTAAACTACAGACTTATACACCATAAATCAACAATTATATCAACCAATTTCTCATTGTCAGATCTTAATGAAGTTTATACTGACAGAACATTTTCGAGAATTCTTGGTAACTATAATACATTTAAGATTTTTGGTGATGATATAAGAATAAAAAAATTTATTAATTAACACTTTTTTACACATGGAGGAAAAATTAATGGCTATCGAAAAATTCATTGAATCAATCCCTGTTGGACCACTTGCGATTGTAGCTTTATCAGGAAGCAAAGCTTTAGGTGAAACTGTAGACGCATATATTTCTGACTGGAGAAGCGAGAGAATCGAAGCAAAGGAATCACCTATCACTTTCAAAGGATATGTAAAAGACTCATATCTTCTTGATGTAGACACACCACGTTTTGGTACAGGTGAAGCCAAATGTACATTAAGAGATACTGTTAGAGGTACAGACCTTTACATTATCGATGATGTGACAAACTACAGCGTAGAATACACTGTTTGTGGTCACAAGAACCATATGTCACCTGATGACCACTATGCTGACATTAAGCGTGTTATTGCTGCCGCTGCCGGTAAAGCAAAGAAGATTACAGTTATTATGCCTTTCTTATATGAAAGCAGACAGCATAGACGTTCTTCTAGAGAATCTATGGACTGTGCAGTAATGCTTCAGGAATTAGTAAGCATGGGTGTTGACAACATCTTAACATTTGATGCTCACGATCCTAGAGTAAACAACGCAATTCCTATTAGCGGATTTGAATCAATTATGCCAACATATCAGTACATTAAGAACCTTTTAAGAAATGTTGATGACCTTATTATTGATGATGATCACCTTATGGTAATCAGCCCTGATGAAGGCGCAATGAGCAGAGTAGTTTATTTTGCAAACGCTCTTGGAATCAATATGGGTATGTTCTACAAACGTCGTGACTTTACACAGGTTGTAGACGGAAGAAACCCAATCGTTGCTCATGAATACTTAGGTGAATCTGTTGAAGGTAAAGACGTGTTAATTATTGACGATATGATTTCTTCAGGTGATAGTATGCTTGACGTTGCAAGACAGCTTAAGAAACGTAAAGCTAAGAGAGTTTTCGTTGCTTCAACATTTGGTTTATTTACAAATGGTCTTGAAAGATTTGACGAAGCTTACGCTGATGGAACAATTTATCGTATTATGACAACAAACTGCATTTACCAGACACCTGAACTTCTTTCAAGAGAATGGTACATTAACGTAGACGTTGCTAAATACACAGCATACTTCATCGACAGATTAAACCACGATTCTTCTATTAGTGATTTACTAAATCCATACAAGAAGATTGAAAAATGCGTTGAAGCATATAAAAACAGATAATAATTTCTAACAATTGTGTTATGTATTTATGTTATTCAAACATTTATGTAATCATTATTGTTGAAACTAATTTGAGATAAAGTAAAAAGGCTATGGGTTTATAGTATCAAATCTATAAAACCCGTAGCCTTTTTATTATTTTATTATAGTTAATTTTATTTTTTTAATTGTATTTTTACTTACGCCTTTGCTCGTGCTTTTGCCTGCGTCTTTACTTATATATCTACAGTTTTATGAAATTATGCTTAATTCCTAATTTATCTGCCATAACTTTTTCTCTTGTATGACATGAGAACAAAATTACCTGTTCCATATTCTCGCCCATAAACTTTAATGTGTTTCCCATTCTCTTGTTGTCATACATTACAAAAGCATCATCAAGTAAAATTGGTTTGTAGTCTTTTTCAAATATTATATCTGCTGCTGCCAAACGCAATGCCATATATATTTGTTCTACTGTTCCCTTACTTAACTTAGAAGCCGGTAGCAATGCTTTTTTGCTATTAACTAAAATATTCAATCTTTCATCAATTGACAAATTATCATATTTACCATTTGTTATCTGTGACATATAGTAGGAAGCTCTCTCGTTTAAACGCTTGCCAAAACTATTTCGTATTTCATTAGCAATATCCTCAATGTTTTCCTTTGCATCTTCTATTGCCTGAATTTCAATTTTGGCTTTTTTAATATTATCAAGTTTCTCTGTTAGTTCGTCCAACTGTCTTTCGCATTGAATATCCTGTTCTTTTTTCTGCTCTAGTGCCCAACGTGCCTTTGATATAACCTCATTAAGTTCACGTTCCTGCTCTTCAATGTCTTTAATTTCATTGCTGTAATCTGCTGAATCTATGGAACGATCTTCTTCCTGCTTAATCATAAGCTTTGTATTTTTCAAAAGTTCTTTCTTGCTTTCTAACTGACGCTGTGTGTAAAGTTCTTCATGTTTTGCAGCTTCCAGTTTATCCAAAGCTAATTTCAGTTCCTTGATTGCCTCTAACTTACGCTTTTTCTTCTTTTTATTAAAACAATATCTTATGATTGCCAAGATTGTACAAATAAAAGCTCCTACAAAGCAGCCAATTGGTCTAATCCAAAATTCTGTAACTGTTAAGAAATTCAAATTTCCAAGTATCAGCCCTACACCTGTACCTACAAAAGCCAATGCTAAAATAATAAATGTGACCGGCATACTACTACGTGTATGTACTTTTTCAGACAGCATTTCCATTGTTTCATGGCCGTCTATGCCTTTTTCCATAAGTTGACTTGTAAGTTCAGCTTTATGTGCTTTTATTTTTTCAAGTATTTCATTTGTCTTATCAACCTCAGATGTGTATGTCATAACATCCTGATACAGCTTATCTTTTCTGGCATTTTGTCTTGCGAGTTCTTCAAGTCTTTGCTTGTCTAATGCTGAAAGTTCTTCCTTTCTTGAAGATAACCTTAAAACTGAATCTTTTTTCTGCTCAATTGATGCAATAATTGCATGCTGCTCTCTTTCAGAGACCTCCAGTTGTTCCTTAACAGTGTATATGCAACGTTCTACATCATATTCCTCACCGATTCGGTTATCAGTTGCAATCTTTTTCTTCTGTGCATCCAAATCCGTAAAGGCTTCTTTAATATCTATTTCCATAGACTTAGTGGAGCCTAAGTTTGCCGCATAGTTTTTTAAAATATTTTCTAATTCCTTGTCCGTTACGCTTCCCAACTGGCTAATACTTATTGTATTGTAGTAACAACTTTCATCTAACCCTGTAAATAGTTTGTCAATTTCATCTTGTGTAAGTTCACGACCTAAATCCTCATTTATCACCTTAAATGATTTATTCTGTCTGTTGAAATTTCTTTCGATTCGATAATCAACACCATTGCTTTCGATTCTCATCATCCCTTGGTAATTAGATGGGTTGTCCCAAGGCTCATACTTACTGTACGTATCCTTACTGCTAGCTTTTCCCCTTTGCTTCTCTATTCCAAAAAGCATGCCTCTAATAAATGTATGAAACGTAGTCTTACCGGCCTCGTTTTCACCATATATAATATTTAATCCCGGCTCCAAAGACATGGACTTATGATTAAATTTTCCGAAATTAGTTAATTGTAAATCCTTAATAATCATTGTCTGTCCTCCATTGCATCTATTAAAGCCTTTGCACCATAATATAAAGTTTTTCGATCTAATTCGCTTAAATTGCCTTTGTCCAAATATCTTTTAATAAACATTCCCAATATATTATCATGATTATCTTCATATAATTCCTGAAAATCAAAATCCGGTACGGTTTCATCTACAATCTGAACTATATTTCCAACGCTCTCAATTTCTTTTTCATTTATTTCAAAATCGGGGTCTCTGTAACCTGAAAAGAAAATCTTAAACATATTATCTTTTCCATTTTCTTCAATCATATCCGTAAGTCTGTGTCTAATTTCCATATTAGTAGCTGTTGTAGTTACCTGAAAATCAATTTCCTTATATATACGTTTTGCAAAAGGAACAAACTCTAACTCAAGACTATTCTTTGTCACTTCTCCGTATATATATCCTCTCTCACCCATGTCATTCATGTCAATTGGTTCAAGGGAACCACAATAAGCCATACGGTTTTTCTCGTCCATTTCCGGCTTATGTATATGACCTAATGCTACATAATCAAAACCTGACATTGCAAGTTTCTTTTTATTAATAGGTATGTGTTTTTCATCGCCACCATGTGCTACTAAAATATTAATTTTATCAATATCTTCTACAATAATGTGGTCATATAAATTTTCCTGGATTTCTGTTTCATGGTAGCTTAAACCATAAACACATGTATTAAGTTCCGGAATATCAACCTTGGTAATGTTTTTATCATCTATAAAGATTACATTTTCACTCCATTTAAAACCATCATAAAAAGAGCCCTTCTTTATGGCATCGTGATTTCCTGCACATATTACAATCTTTGTATTAGGAATTGTTGACAGAAGGTAATCTACCTCTCTCACTTCTCTTAGCAGTGGTTGTCTATGAAACATATCGCCTGCAATAATAAGCAAATCCACTGGCTGCATCTTTATTTTCTTTATTAATCTTTCAAAGGATTCCCAAATTTCGTCTCCTCTTTTTGTCGCCCATTCTTTCTTATTTTCAGGATGTGCGCCTAAATGTATATCACCTGTATGAATAAATTTCATATAGCCTCCCAAACTGCTGTTAATTTATAGTCTAACCCAATTTTCAGTATATCATTAAAGATATTGGTGGTCAAATATTCAACTGCTTTCTAATAATATTCCAATACTTTCTTAATATTTTACCAACTTTTTTACTAACTTTCTACTTTATGTTAAATTATGCAAACGGCTAATTTGTAAGATATTTCTTTGTCCAACAAAGAAAACCCTTAAGACAATTAATTTGCCTTAAAGGTTTCCTTCTATTTCCTTTTTAACTATTAATAAATTTCCATATTTAGTAATCTATTTTTCTTACTTGTTATATAACTGAAAATCGTATAATCTAAGTGTTCCTACACCATCATCAGGCGTAAAGACTTTAATCATAACATATCTTGCTTTCTGTGTTCCAATATTATATGAACCTGAAGCATTATTGTTATTATTCTGATAATCTACAGAAGTCCAGTTTTGTCCATCATTTGATGTAAGAATTTCCCATTCAGTTGCATTACCAAAGCTTTCTTTACTTTGTGTATTATAAAGAGTATATGTATTAAATTCCTTTTCACTACCTAAGTCAATTTGAATCCAATGTTTAACACCATTTAATTTATACTCACCCTTAGTAACGTCTGAACTTGTAGCACACCACTTTGTGTCAAGCTTGCCGTCTATAAGCATTGATGCATTTTCTGAATCATTGGTAAATCCTGAACAATCAAAAACTTTTGCTCCAAGACATAAGTTTGTGTCATCGTTAATAACATTACTCAACTTAGCGGCTGTCTTGTTTCCGTGGATTTTTTCTCCAACCATTGGATATTCAGGGTTTGCAATCCCCTCTATATTCTCTGTTAACCAGTTGTCTTCGTAATCACCAAATCCTTTAAATGTCCATGTCCCCGCTTTTAATTCTTCAACATATTTCTTTCTTAAGGACTCAATGCAGTCATATCCTGTAATATCTTTTACCACTTTATTAAATGGTGTTGTTACATTATAAGGATCATCTGTATAAGTACTTCCTGTATTGTTATCCTTGATTAATTTATTAATGCTATCAATTAATCCTAACTTCAATGTTCCGTCTGCATTTTTTCTTGTTGGATATTTTGAATCCATATAGGCAAAGAACCATTTATTATTTCCGTACTGTTGGTAACCCCAATCCTGTAATGAAGTATCTGTTGCCTCATATACCTGAACATATTTAGGATTTGACCAGTGGAAGTATCTGAACCCACCATAGTTTGCCATGTTTTCAGTCCACCAGGCAACATCATCACCGTAATTTAATTTTCCACTGTACTGCTGAACAGAGTGAGTGATTTCATGTGAGAAAAATCCAATATCTGTTGGGTGACTGTTTGCATATGCTGTAGATACACAAACTGTAGTTCCCTGGCAATACGCTACTCCATCATAATTGTTATCAGCCTTAAATGTAATTGTTGTTGGTTCTGTGCCGTTACCCCATCTTTGATATAAACGTGGGTAACTATTGTAGAATAATTTTGTAAGTTCCTCTAAATATCCATCTACAGTAACATCTTTCCAATCTCCTGTAAATAAAATATCATATTTGCTTGGACTAACAGTTGCACCTTTCATGGAAATTCCTGAAATCTGACATCCACTTCCATAAATAGCTTGTACATCTAATTTGTAATACTGGTATGTTCCAACTTTATCAACCGTGTAATTATATGTTTTAAAGTTTTTATCTTCCATGCCACTATCATTTACAACATCAATTGTTTCCCAATTGTTACCGTCCTTTGAGCCATATAAAATCCATGATTTTGGATTTCTTCCTTTATATTGTTCATTGTCATTTGCTGTTGTCAGGCTATAGCCATAAACGGTAGTTGGTTGCTTCATTTTCCACGAAATACTAAATTCCTTCTTATTGTCAAAGAATTTTGTACTTGTACTTCCGTCAAATAAATTTTCTACTCCTTCTCCACTATAACCATTAACTGTTGTTCCGGCAGCATAAACTGACTCAAAATACGATGAAAGGTCCTCACCAATTTCATAGTTTGCATCAGATACATCACCGTACAATGACATTTCTGCTAATTGAAAACCATAGTAGTTTGTTCCATTGCTTTCAATTTGTAAAAGATAATATTGGTAGCTTTCCTGAATATCTGTTTCGTATGTGTAATCCTGTGAATTTTTCGCCTCGATTCCACTATCTGTTACTGTGTCTATTTGTGTCCATGATGTTCCATTGTTTGAACCATATAAGTGCCACTGTTTTGGATTTCTGTATGAATATGTGGCTGCATCATTTGCTGTTGTTAATGTGTATTTCTTTAACACTGTTGCTCTATCCATTTGCCATGATATTCTAAGTGGAAATCCATCCATCGTGCACATTTTTGTATTCTTGTTTCCATCGAATAAATTCTCAATTCCTTCAGATGCACTTGTGGAAACCTTTGTTGAGCTTGCTGTATCTACCTTATTAAAATATGTATCCACTTTCACATTTTTAGGATTTTGCTCTGTTTCAGGTTCCTGATAAAATTCCTTTGTTGTTGGTATTTCTGTTGCTTTTGGTGTTGTTGTTTCCGGTTCTTTAACTGTTGTTGTAACCTCCGGTGTCTTCTCTGTTGTTGTAGCTTCCGGTTCTTTAGCTGTTGTTGTAACCTCCGGTGCCTTCTCTGTTGTTGTAGCTTCCGGTTCTTTAGCTGTTGTTGTAACCTCCGGTTCTTTAGATGTTGTTGTAGGTACTTCTGAATTATTAGTTGATACAGACTCACCTGGTTTTGTTGTTGGTTTCTGTATTTTCTTCTTTTTAACAACAACTTTTAATGTGTATTTTTTCTTTCCGCAAATTGCCTTTATTTTGGCTTTTCCAACTTTTTTGCCTTTAACAATTAATTTATTTTTTAGCTTGCCTTTTTTCTTAATAGAAATATTTTTCTTTCCGGCAACAATTTTCCATTTAACTTTTTTCTTTGCTTTCTTTAATTTTACTGTTTTTTTATTTCCTATCATAACAGTAATGTTCTTTTTGCTTAATTTCACTTTTTGTGATTTTGCCTGCACTATATTATTCGCTGGCAATAAACACATTACTAAAGTTATAGTCAAAAGCACTGCTATAACTCTTTTGACTACAGGTTTTCTACTATTCATTAAAATTTCCTCCTTTAAAAATAGTTTTTTCATCTGTGGTCTCCCCACATTTATATATAATAAACTTTTTATATTTCTTTTTAAATCTCCTATTTTTCACTTTTAGGTATTATTTTTTCATTTAGCAATTCTTTCAATCGTTTATCTAATGCTGAAAGCTATCATTGTCCAGAAGCTCTTCTGCTTTTTTTCATTTCCATAGATGCCATTGCAAGTATTTTGTAATGCTTCATGTTATACCTTCTTTTTATTCTAATATTATGTAAATCTTTACTTAGTAGTATCTGTCTTCTCTCTTAACCTAATGTTAAAATTACTTATTCCTGACATTACAAGACATTGTTTTGGTGTTAAAAGTAATGTGATATTCGTATTTACATTTCCAGCTCCTGCATAAGATGCGTTCTCTACTCTGTATTGATTAGAATATATCCATCCAAAATCAATTACTCCACAAAGTAAAGTTAGTAACAATGGCAAAACAAGGGCAAACTCTACAATTGACTGACCTTTTTCACTTTTCTTTAATTTACTAAACAATGGAATGCCTCCTTTCCTGACAGTGTATCCTTGATTCCACCACCTAATGCTGTAACAGCCACAATAACAACTACTGCAATTAAAGCAATAATTAATGCATACTCAACCATTCCCTGTCCACTCTCATCTTTAAAAAATTTCTTTAACATAATTTATTCCTCCTATGGATAATATTTTTAATTCTATATTCTCTCAACAGTTTGTTCTGTTGTATCGAACCTATTAACAAAAGTTCATTACGGTTACCATCGCCACTGCAATGAATGGCCCCATTGGAATCATCTCATGTATAACCATCTTAAATGCCATGTTGGATTGAACCACTGTATATGCCAGTACGCAAATTCCCATAAGCACTATGACATATAATAAATTAGTAATTCCTAAACAAAATCCAACTGCTGCTGCCAGCTTAATATCTCCGGCTCCTACATTCTTAGCCAACAATGCCGGGAATGAAAAAATTGCAAATCCGGCAACTAATCCTAGCAATGAAGAAACTAATGAAAATTCAGGAAAACCTTCTATTCCTAAAACATAAGGTATACTAAAAGCTGCCTTAATAGCTAAAATTGCAAGTATTAAATCATTGGGTATAATTCTGTGATGCAGGTCTGTCACAGCGATTACTTCGCAAATCATTAATAATATGAAACTGTATATTATGGTATACAAAGAATTCTGCTTCCACATAATAACGGCTCCTACCAATGCCATTATTATATGTAAAATAATTCTCTCGTTTCTACTCTGGCTGTACGCGATGTTCCTTTTTAATAAAAGTTTCTGCTCAATAAAATCACAAGCAATCTTAAGAGCTGTTCCAATCAATGCACCAGCAATTAATTTGATTTCCAGCATTTCTTACCTCCTTTGTCTTTCCGTATCTTTGTTATATCTAAGGTATAGCATACCTGATTCTTGTTTTCTATTTTGAAAATAATTTTTTACAGCAATTCCATCTACATCTTCCATTTCTATATCTAATATCAGAATATCATGCTCGCCCTCTAAAACTTCTTTTCCATCAGAGAAAGTTTCGATTTGAACGATATCGTCGCCATAGTTCTGTATTATACTGCGACAAATTTTCTCTTCCGCTTCCCTCATGACATTTTCGTCATCACATATTCCAATAATCATATTCTGTTTTCTTTGCATTATTAAGTCCCATAGCTTATTCATACTTTATCTACCCGTACATTAAGATGCAAAATCCCTAATAATCCTATTTTATACGGATTTCTTTTTCCCAGCAAGGTATGTTTTTAGTATAAAATGTTGTTTGTTTTTATTTTTTGTTTTTAAATATTAAATGTTGTTTTATTTTAAAAGTGCAACTTATATTCCTCACAGGCTTTTATTTTCCGGCATAAACAGG
Organism: Eubacterium sp. Marseille-QA0814; assembly: GCF_965119675.1. Taxonomy (NCBI): domain Bacteria; kingdom Bacillati; phylum Bacillota; class Clostridia; order Eubacteriales; family Eubacteriaceae; genus Eubacterium; species Eubacterium sp. Marseille-QA0814. The sequence continues at coordinate 1,773,827 of NZ_CBCPMG010000001.1, forward strand.
TTGTCATTTACCGCAAAAGCTGCCGACATTACATCAGGGGACTATGTATATTCCCTTAGCAATTCCAAGTTCTGTTAAAGAAATAGGCTACAAAAAAATTCTCTGCAAAGAAACTTGCAGTAAAAATTGCCAAAGTACCTGCTTCTTCAAAGTATAGAATTCACAATTTTATAATGGCAAAACTCTGTACTCAAAATGGCCATCAACATACAAAGTTAAAATTAAGAAGTAATTTTACTTGGCATAAACATTTAAACTATTTTTAAGAAAAAATATCTCTTAAGCAGATTTCTTCATTTATCTACTTAAGAGATATTGTACTATTCTCGTGCAACCACTTTACATATTTTTAATTGTTATAATTATCCTCAAAGGTCCAAATCTTTGTTCCTTTGCCATCAACAATCACGCCAAAGTTTTCTTTTGCAGCGCTTATGGCTGATTTTTTGTTATCATAAATTCCGTAAAGTCTACCATATGAGTAAACAAAAAATTTGTTCTCTGTGTCTTTGTATATATCAGCATTTAACACCTCTACATTACTGTCGAAAGTAACCTTCGACGGCTTGTTTATTTTTAATGCTGTATTAGAATCTAAATTGTTGGTAAACGCAATCGCCAACTCCTGCATCTTTATGTCATCCATGTAAAAGCTTGATTTTGCTACCGGCTGCTTAATTTCCGTATTATTAAGAATCTGGTCATCACCAATTTTCTTATTATTTTTCCACTTGTTAAAACTGATTACAGAATCTGTCACCTCAATATTTGACAAAATTACCCCTGATTTCTTATATGTCTTAACTTCCTGCAACTTGTTATCAACAATCTTTAAAGTTGTAATTGGAAAACGTGCATACTTTCTTGTTGATTTTACTTTTGCCATACCATAAACAAGATTCTCGCCTGTAAAACCACATACTGTTATTTTGTAGCCTGGTTCTGTTATTTCTTTTTTAGTACCTGTTGATAAATCTACAACAGTTATTGAATCACTATCATCTAATGTTCCATTTGTATTGTAAGCAATGACTTTTCCATCATCAGTTGAGACACAACTTCCATCATTAAGGTTCTCTACTAAAGTTCCCCATTCTTTTGTTTTAAGATTTACATAATAAATTGCATTATTTATCATCAGATAAACTGTTCCGTCACCTTTATAGCATAAATCTTTCATTTCATTTGTAAGAATCTGGCTAGGTTCATCGCTAGGTATAAAGGCAATTTCTGTTGTGGTATTTTTCTCCCAGTTATAATCCATTACCGAAATACCATTTTTGCCCCTGTGATAGCCACTTGTGCTGTAACCATAAATAATAAACGTAAGGTTTCCCTTGTCATCAACATTTACAACCTTCGCCTTAGTCTTATACAATGTCTCTGAAGACTTTGCCTTAAGTTTATATGGTGACTTAATATTTTTTCCTATAATATCCATTACATAAACATCGCCATTTATTTCATAGGCAATGTACTGCTGATTGCTACTTTCCTTATATACTGTAGTTGTCTGTTTCTGTATTCCCAAATCGATAAACGAATTTCCCACATTATTTTCGTTGCAATCCCAGATTTGATTTACTTCCCTGTTGTATGCGAGAATATAATTCTTTCCTTTAAAAGTCCAAACAGTCACTGTTTCTGCTACATTATACTTTTCCTTTACTTTCTGAGCATTTGTAGCCTCAATTTGATAGTTTAAAGTATATGTGCCTGATTCACCTGTGTCTTTAATATAAATATCTTTGGCAGACACAACCACGTCACTTATTTTCTTAGGTCTAAAGGTTTTCCAAATTACCATTCCCAAAGTTGATCTGATTGTAGCCTGACCTAAACTGTCACTTGCATACTTTGAATTTGGTTCCAAATACGCTGCAACATCACTTGATTTTTCCTCGTTAAATGTATTTTCACTAAACTTCTTAGCAAACTTAATCTGATTAGGAACAATCTTATCCCCATTCATAATTGTGGCTCTTGTGTAGTAATATACTTCATGGTCACTTGCAGTCTCGATTATAAATTTAAGGAAATATTCTTTTCCCTGTTCCATAATGGCACTTGCCTGATATGTTAAATCAATAGTTCCTCCATTTTCTTTCCAATCTTCAATTGTACCATTATCAACAAGACTATTGTTGTTGCATTCTTTTACTTCATACTTAACAGTTTTAATTTTGTTTCCCTGCGTTTTGATAACCATAGGAACCTTATGACTTGTTGAAATTGGAACGATTACATCTCTCATTAAGCTCTCGTCCATTGCCATTGTGTAACCGTCAAGTTTTCCTATAACTTCATCACCATACTTCAATGTAATTGTAGGAAGTTTTTTCATTTTTGTTTCTTCTTTTTGATTGTTATTTTGTGCTGTGTTATCCTGATGGCTTTTGAAAACAATTGCACCTGCAACTGCTATAAGTATTACTGCCAAAACAGATACCACTACTGTTGTCTTCTTTTTCATTATATCTCCTATTTCAACCTATCTTTTTAGGCACTGAAAGGGCAGTTCAAGCTGCCCTTTAGTTAATTTATTTTCCTTTTGTTGTTTTTGCTTTCTGTTTTTTTCTGTCTCTTCTAGACATTTTCTTTGTATGTTTCTTCTGTGCCGGCTTAGATTCAACACTTGGTTCTTCCTTTTTCACTTTCTTATTTACTACTTCAGGAAATTTAAAAATAACTGATTCGTAAGGTCTAAGTGGCATTTCAAGTCTAAACGGCATACCGTCACATTCGCTTTCAATTGCCTTATATGTAACCTCCTGTTTTTCTCCTGTTTCTGTAGTAAGAAGTCGTGTATAAGTTCCTGCCTTTGGTACTCCAACGCAGTAGTCAGGTCTTTCTATCGGAGTGAAGTTGCAAACAAAACCAATTGAATTCTTATTGTCAGGTTCTGTTGTTTTTCTTATGAAACTAAAAATACTCCTGTCTGCATCATTTGCATTAATCCATTCGAAAGCACCATAACCTTTTGTCTCTGTATAGAGAGCAGGATATTCTTTGTATAAATGCAATAATTTCTTTACATAATCCTGCATATCCTTGTGTTCTGGTTCGTCTAATAAATACCAATCAAGACTTCTGCTTTCTGACCATTCCTGTAACTGTGCAAATTCTTGTCCCATAAACAGTAACTTACGTCCGGGATGACCTAACATAAATGTATATGCAGTTTTTAAATTCTTAAATTTATCAGCAGGATAACCTGGCATCTTATTAATCATAGAGCATTTCAAATGAACAACCTCATCATGTGATAAAACTAAAATGAAGTTTTCGCTAAATGCATATGTCATGCCAAAAGTCATCTTGTTATGGTTGTTCTTTTTAAACAATGGATCTAACTTAGTATATTCTAAGAAATCATGCATCCAGCCCATGTTCCATTTGTAAGAGAAACCAAGTCCTCCCTCTTTAGGATCCATTGTTACCTTTGGCCATGCTGTTGATTCTTCAGCAATAATATAAGCTCTTGGATTTCTGTAGTTCATAACACTGCTTAAATGTTTGAAAAATTCTACAGCTTCAAGATTTTCTTTTCCACCATAAATGTTTGGAATCCACTGACCGTCTTCTCTACCATAATCGCGGTAAAGCATTGATGCTACGGCATCAACTCTAAGTCCGTCAATATGATATTTTTCAACCCAGAATAAAGCATTTGCAATAAGGAAATTGCTTACTTCTGTCTTTGAATAATCAAATACCTTTGTGCCCCAATCAGGATGTTCACCCATTCTGCTGTCAGCATATTCATACAATGGTGTTCCATCAAAAAATGCTAAACCATGTTCATCCCTTGGGAAATGTGCAGGAACCCAATCAAGTATTACCGCAATTCCTGCTTCATGGAATGAATCCACAAGATACATAAAATCCTGTGGGGTTCCATATCTTGAAGTAGGTGCATAATAACCTACTACCTGATATCCCCATGAACCATCAAATGGATGTTCCAAAATTCCCATTAATTCTACATGTGTGTATCCCATGTCCACAACATATTTTACAAGTTCATCAGCCATTCTTCTATAGTCATAGAAGCCATCTTCATCGTCAGGTCCTTTATAGTTCTTTCTCCATGAGCCAGGATGTACTTCGTATATAGACATTGGCTTTTCATAATGATTTTCAGACGCTTTTTCCTTAATCCATTTTTGGTCATTCCATGTATATGAGTCGATATTGGCTACACGAGAAGCGTTGCCAGGTCTCATTTCTGCCCAGTTTCCGTAAGGATCTGCTTTATATAAAGTGTCTCCGGTTTGAGTAGAAATAACGTACTTATACAATGCTCCTTCGTCTACTCCCGGAATGAATAGTTCCCAAATACCTGAATCATTCTCCATCTTCATATTATGGTCGTATCCAATCCAGTTATTAAATTCTCCAATGACTGAAACATTTGTAGCATGTGGTGCCCACACTGCAAAATATGTTCCTTTAACACCATCAATTTCCGTAACATGTGCTCCTAATTTTTCATATATTTCGTAGTGTGTACCTTCTCCAAATAAATAACAGTCGTCTTTTGTTATAGCTCTTTTATTTTGCATATGGCCTTCCTTCCCGCGCACCAATACGCCCTTTATTAGTTTGATTTTTATACTCTGTTATAGTTGATTAAACATCCCTTTAAGATAATATCTCTTTCATCGTCTGTCATTTCACCTAACTTTAATGTAAATGGTTTTAATTCGCCCTCACCAACTACATATGCAGGTATATCTGACTTCTTGTCCTTAACAGCTTCTGCAATGTTAGGTACAAAAATATAGTCATCTTTCTTAAATGGAAGTTCTTCCTGTTCATAAATAAATGGAAGCATACCCCAGTTAATAAGGTTTGAACGATATCTCTTTGTAGCATATTCCTGTGCAATGTTAGCCCAGCCGCCTAAAACTTTCTGACATGATGCAGCCTGTTCTCTTGCTGAACCGTCACCTGGTTTTACAGCATAGATTGTGCTACCAACTCCAACATTGTCTTTATTTACATCAGGGAACTGTCCCTTGATTGTTTCCATGATTGCTTTATATTCATCTGAATAATCGCACATGCACTTGCCTTCTTCTCTAGCTTTTTCAACCTTCTGAACTTCCTTGGCCTTGCCTACATATTCAGGGTCTTTTCTTGAAAGTGCAAACTCTGCAAGTCCTAAAGGATTTGATCTGTATGAAGATGTTTCTCCTGAAGGAATAAGTTCGTCAGTTGTTGTTACAGGGTCATGAATTTCTGATACAACTTTAAGTAAAAGATTGTCTGTAAGTGCAACCATTTCAGGCCAATCCTTAATGTTTGGTCCAAACTGAATTTCAGTATCAGGGTCTGCAACGCCATGTGAGTCAAATACTCTGTTTGCATAAATGCTACTATCAAAGTGGTATGTACGATTCTTAAATTCTACATCAACATCTGTAGCTGCTGTTAAATAACCCTTGTTGGCTGCTGTAGCTGCAATAGATCTTGCATCCATAAGTGCAACTGATGAAATCTGACCATTCTGTAATTTACTGCCTTCTCTGTTAGGGAAGTTTCTTGTTGAATGTCTGATACTAAATGCATTATTACTTGGTGTGTCACCTGCACCGAAACATGGTCCACAGAATGCTGTTTTCATAACTGCTCCTGATTCCATAATTGATGCTGCTGCACCGTTCTTTATAAGTTCCATGTATACAGGCATTGAAGCAGGATATACACTAAGTGTAAATTCATCAGCACCAATGCTCTTTCCATCAAGAATATCTGCTGCTGCACAAATATTTTCAAATCCACCACCTGCACAACCTGCGATGATACCTTGATCAACATATAACTTTCCGTTTCTGATTTTGTTAGTAAGCTTGTAGTCAACCTGACCATCTAATGAAACTAAAGCCTTCTTTTCAACATCTCTTAAAATATCTTCAAGATTTGCATTTACTTCTTCAATTGTATATGTGTTACTTGGGTGGAAAGGCATTGCTATCATAGGTTTAATCTTTGATAAATCTACATAAACCATTCCATCGTAGTATGTAACTTCTCCAGGATTTAATTCCTTGTATTCATCTACTCTTCCATGAATGTCATAGAATTCCTTAATCTTTTCATCTGTTCTCCAAATTGATGATAAACATGTTGTTTCTGTAGTCATTACATCAACACCGATTCTGAAGTCTGCACTAAGACTTGACACACCAGGTCCAACAAATTCCATAACCTTGTTCTTAACATAGCCCTTGTCAAATACTTCGCCGATAATTGCAAGTGCAACGTCCTGTGGTCCAACTCCCTTTGCAGGTTCCCCTGTCATGTAAATTCCAATTACTTCAGGTCTGTTAATGTCGTATGTCTGTGAAAGAAGCTGTTTTACTAATTCAGGTCCACCTTCACCCATTGCCATAGTACCAAGGGCACCATAACGTGTATGTGAATCAGAACCAAGAATCATCTTTCCACCACCAGCTAACATTTCTCTCGCAAACTGATGAATAACTGCCTGATGAGGTGGTACATAAACTCCACCATATTTCTTTGCGCATGTAAGTCCAAACATATGGTCATCTTCATTAATTGTTCCACCTACTGCACATAAACTGTTATGACAGTTTGTAAGTACATAAGGAATTGGGAATTTTTCAAGTCCTGACGCCCTTGCTGTCTGAATAATTCCAACGAAAGTAATATCGTGAGATGTTAATTTATCAAACTTAATCTGAAGCTTGTCCATGCTTCCAGATGTGTTATGATCCTTCAAAATTCCATAAGCAATTGTGTTCTTGCCTGCTTCTTCTTTTGAAAGATACTTACTTCCTAATTTACTTTTTAAAAGTTCTTCGTTTCCGTCCTCAATAACTTCTGTTCCGTTAATGAGATACGCTCCGCCATTTGATAATTTGATCATTTCTGCCTCCTACGTTTTACTAACCTTTCAGTTCTTTTAAGTATACAAAATTTAGGGCTTATTTTCAAGTAAGATTGATGGTTATAGCACCTTTAAGTGACGTTACTTTTTTATTTTTCATACACAAAAGATAAACCGTATAAAAACGATTCATTTTTAAACGTAAAGAGGTCACTCCAAAACTACAAACTGTTTTGAAGGGACCTCTCCTTTTTGATATATGGCTTATCTAAATTTATTTTCTTTTAAGTTTCTTAAACTGCATGTATTTAACCTTAATTCCAGCTAAAACATCTTCAAGTTTGATATTGTATGCACCCTTGTCTAACTTAACCTTGCAAAGTTTTTGAGTAATCCAGTTACCGTCTGTACCGTTTGTCTGAATAACTACCATGTTCTCGCCGTTTGCATTTACATTTACAGTAGACTGAGCTAAGTTTGATTTCTCAAATGCAATATTTACAATGATTGTGTATTCTGCATCTTCTTCTACAATCATTGTTGCTTCCTTGCCACCGTTGAACATAACCTTGTTGTCTTCTGCTAAGTTAAACTGTTCATATTTTGCTTCACTTACAGGAACTGAAGGATAATGATTAGCAACGTCTGTGTCAATTAATTCTCTTTCAATTACCTGTGCACTAAGAATAAAGTTACAAATGTTAATTGCTGCTCTTTGAAGTTCTCCAACTGTTAAAGTTCCTGCTTCAACTGAACTTTCTGTATTATCGTTGTTTGAGTTTACCTCTGCGCCATTGTTGTTTACAACCATGTACACATCATTCTGTGAGCGAACCATATCTCTTGTGTCCTGATTTGATTCTTCTCCACCGAAGGCAACGTCATTCATCTTTGCCCACCAGTCAGTCATTACAATACCTTTGTATCCCCATTCTCCACGAAGAACTGTTGTGCAAAGGTCATAGTTTGATGCAGCCCAATGTCCGTTAATAGGATTGTAACTTGTCATAAGAGTCATTACAGTGCCTTCTTTTACAGCCATTTCAAATGACTTTAAGTAAATTTCTCTAATTGCACGTTCTGAACAAACAGCGTCAATCTTAAATCTATGTGATTCCTGTCCGTTTAAGGCAAAATGCTTAATTGTTCCCCATGTACCACCATCCTTAATACCTCCTGTTGAAGCAACTGACATTGTTGCTGAAAGGTATGGATCTTCTGAATAATATTCAAAGTTACGTCCGTTAAGTGGATGTCTGTGAATGTTTACACCAGGTCCAAGTAAAGTATCTATCTGATTTGCTCTTAATTCTTCACCTTCCATTGTGTAAAGTTCTCTTACTAATGGGGCGTTCCATGAAGCTGAAAGAGCTGTTCCAATTGGAAGCTGTGTAGCTTTTCCGTCATATCTAAGACCACTTGGTCCATCTGCACAACATGCTGCAGGAATTCCATAATTAAATAATGCATCTGAAATTCCACCAAAAGCTGAAGCTGTACCCTGAGTTACTCTAGGGTTACTCATACCTTCGCCTCTTACAATCTGTGCTAATTCTTCAACTGAAAGCTGTGCTACAAAATCTTCAATTGTGTTCTTTCCTTCATATACATCCTGAAGAGTAATTCCCTTATCACCTGTAATTTCCATTGTTTCTGGTAAATTATCTTCAATTCTCTTTGTCATGTCTACTGTTGGCTTCTGTGAAGGGATGTATTCTTTTTCAAAAGTTCCGTCAGCCTTCTGTTTGCCCGGTTTTAAAATAGTTAAGTTTTCGTCATTTGGGCAACAAACTTCTGATAACTGCTCTGTAACTACTAATTCTTCAACATTGTATGTAAGAACTTCTTTTACGTTTCTTACACTGTTACCTACATATATTACATAGTCACCTGCTTCTAAAACGTAGCTGGACTTATTTCCTGTAACTCCACTGTCATCATAGGAAGCCATGTCTTTTACAGCAAATTCAATTTCAACTGTCTGGCTTTCTGATGGTGCAAGCTTATTTGTTTTAACATAAGCACAAAGTTCTTTTGCAGGCTTTCCTAACTTGCCCTGTGGTGCGCTGTAGTAAACCTGAACAACTTCTTTTCCTGAATATGTATCACCTGTGTTTGTAACTTTCGCCTGAAGTTTAACTTTTTCGTCTTCTACCTTTGCAGATAAAGTTTCAATATCAAATGTTGTGTATGACTGTCCGAAGCCAAATTCATAGACAACCTTTTCAGGTGCAAAAGTTTCGAAATATCTGTAACCAACATAAATATCTTCTTTATAAAGATTTGTAAGTGGATTTCCGAAATTCTCATGTGATGGGTAATCTTCAAGGTTCTCAGCAATTGTGTCAGGTAACTTACCACTTGGTGTCTCTTTTCCTGAAAGGACGTCAACAACTGCGTTTCCACCTTCCATACCACCTGACCAAACGTATGCTACTGCCTTAACCTTGCCGTTAAACTGTGGATTATTAACCCACTTCATATCAATTATATTAGAAACATTTAACACAACTACTACATCTTCAAATGCTTCTGTTATGTTTTTAATATTAGAAATTTCTTCTTCTGTTAATAAATAACTTCCCGCTCCGTTATAGTTATCTTTGTCTTCTCCTGCTGTACGTCCAATAATGTAAACAGCCTTGTTTGATACCTGAGCCTGTTTCTTTGCGTACTCTACAGTAATGTCCATGTCTTTCTGGAACCAAGGCTCGCAAGCCCAGCCGCCGCCACCATTGTCAAATGGATGGTCCTTAAGCCATTCTACATAATCATTTGCAAGTTCTTCATTAATATTAAGATTGCTGTTTTTGAAACCATCTATAATATTTGTAGCATATTCTACCTGAACAGCTCCACCTGAACCGGTTCCACTTCTATAATATTCTAGCTGTGGTCTACCAAAAACTGAAATCTTATCCTCTGTTGAAAATGGGAGTACCTTGTCCTGATTCTTTAGTAAAACAATGCCTTCAACTGCCGCTTCTCGGCTTTTTTCTGCGAATCCCTTAACAGGAACGCCCCTTAAATTCTCGCTCATTCAATTTTCCTCCAACTTTATTATCCCTTAACATAATTAAATTCAATGATTTCTTCATTAAAAATCTCACGCTAAATATCTATAAATCACTATATCATAGGGAAATGGGAATTACTAGATTTTATGGGCAGAAAAATGTTTTTATTAGCGTGGATTTGCCGCTTTTCCGAAAACATTTTTATTTCTGTTTTTTATTAGCGTGAAAAGGCATTATACATAATGTCGGTCTGTAATTGTAACGTTTTTATTTTTAAATATAAAATACTTTTTATTACTTTTTTTAAAGAAATAATGTCGCCAGAGACATTATTGGTGCCGAATGCGCTAATCCCAACACTGTATTTTTATCACGCACTATATTTTAACACTATAAAATCTTTTTCCCATATTTAATATAAAATTTATTGGATAATTATTATAAATTTTCAAACTTTTTTTGGTTATGTTTACCCTTTGTAATTTATTGCTTTAACGCGCTAAATAAGTTACAATTAAATTACTATGTGTAGTTAATTTTTCAAAAAATTTTACTACAAAATGAACGTAGGAAAGGAACTTAAACAATGGGAAAATATTTTCAAGAAGATATTGAAACTGCCTCAAGAGAGCAGATTAATCAATGGCAAAACGACGGACTTTTAGATGTAGTAAAAAGAGTATATGAAAACGTACCTTTTTACAGGAAAAAAATGGAAGCTGTAGGAGTTACTCCTGATGACATCAAGTCAATTGATGACATTTCAAAATTACCTTTTTTAACTAAGGATGATTTAAGAGATGCTTACCCATATGACTTAATGGCACTTCCTCTTAAGGATTGTGTGCGAATTCAGTCAACTTCAGGTACAACCGGAAAACGAGTAGTTGACTTCTACACACATGGAGATATTGACAAATGGGAAAACGGTTGTGCAAGAGCAATTGTTGCCGCAGGTGGTTCAGACGAAGATGTAGTTCACGTTTCATACGGTTATGGACTTTTTACAGGTGGTGCTGGATTAAACGGTGGTTCTCATAAAGTTGGAGCCCTGACTCTTCCTATGTCATCAGGGAACACAGACAGACAGCTTCAGTTTATGACAGACTTAGGTTCAACTATTCTTTGCTGTACACCAAGTTATGCTTCATATTTGGCAGAATCAATTGAAGAGCGGGGAATCAAAGATCAAATCAAATTAAAAGCCGGTATTTTCGGTGCAGAAGCATGGTCTGAAAAAATGAGACACAGTTTGGAAGAAAAGCTTGGCATCAAAGCGTACGATATTTACGGTCTAACAGAAATTGGAGGGCCAGGTGTTGCTTTTGAATGTGAAGCTCAGGAAGGCATGCATGTTTGCGAAGACTATTTTATTCCTGAAATAGTTGATCCTGATACACTTGAACCACTTCCTGATGGAGAAATCGGCGAATTAGTATTTACAAGTTTTGCTAAGGAAGCCTTTCCACTTATCAGATATCGTACAAAAGATATTACATACATTACAAGAGAAAAATGTAAATGCGGACGTACACATGCAAGAATTCACAGACTTATGGGTCGTTCAGATGACATGCTTATTATTAAAGGCGTTAATGTTTATCCTTCACAAATTGAGGAAGTTCTTATTAAACAGGGCATGCCTGCAAACTATCAGCTTATTGTTGACCGCGTAAACAATAGCGATACAATGGAAGTTTTAGTTGAAATGACTCCTGAAATGTTCTCTGACACAATTAGCGACATTGAAACAAAAGAAAAAGATATTGTTGCCGCCCTTAAGAGCATGCTTGGAATTTATGCAAAGGTAAAACTAGTAGAGCCAAAATCAATTGCCCGTTCAGAAGGAAAAGCTGTTCGTGTTATTGACAAGAGAAAAATTTAATATTTTAGGAGGTCAGTTATGTATATAAATCAGATTTCAGTTTTTATAGAAAATAAACCAGGCAACCTTGCCAAGTTTACAAACTTTTTAGCAGATAATCACGTTGACATGCGTGCTTTTGAAATTGCTGATTCAAGCGATTTTGGTATTATTAGAATAATTGTGGATAAGCCATTAGATACACTTACATTGTTAAAAGATAACGATTGGATTTGCAATCTTACACAGGTTGTTGGTATGAAAATTCCCGATGAACCAGGTGCCATGGCAAAAACAATGAACATTCTTGCAGAAGCTGGTGTAAGTGTTGAATATGTTTACACATTCCTTGCAAGAGGAACTGACGATGCACTTATGGTTTGTCGTGTTAAAAACAATGACAAAGTTGCAGCCATTATGAAAAAGAATGGTGTGAAATTAGTTTCACAGGAAGATCTTATGAAGATGTAATGGTTCTTCAAGGTAATATGGAGGGGCGACCTAATCGGTCGCCCCTTGTTTATTATTAGTTCAAAAAAAGAGACACCGCTAAGTTTTTAACCTTAGCAGCATCTCTTTTTTATTGCTTTACGTTTTTGGGAGATTCCCTAATATTAGTTATTTTCTTATTTGTTCTGCTCTTTTTCGAGCTTTTTCTGTTTTTTATTTTGCTCTAATTTCTTTTTGGCTTTTTCTTCCTGACGTTTCTTCTTTTCTTCTGCTTTCTTTTCCTTCTCCTCGGCTAGTTTCTGCTTCTTTTTCTCAATCGCTATTGTATCCACAGTACCTGAATTAAGTTTTTTACATGCAGAATATGTATAATTGCGTCTTGTTGAAAATTTTCCAAAAGTTGAACTTTTTGTTGCAAACTCATGCATTTTTGCTAATCCATTTTTGTCTGCATTCAACTTGTCTGTACCTTTGAAATAATCTATTGTCTGTTTTGCCACTTCTCTTGCCGTATTAGGGCTCTGCCAAAACATATCTGCGAAATATACAACAAGCGCCGGATTTTTTAATTTATATGTATTCTTTGCAATACTTACAATGTTATTAACGTCTTTTTTCACCTGCGATTTCTGAACCGCAACGCCATTTCCACTTCCAAGAAGTGCTTTTACAACCGTAATTTCCTTGTCAGTAAATTTACGCTTTGTACTTTCCCAGTTGTCTGATGAAGTGATATCTGCAATAAATTTCTTTGCATTTTCTTCTCGCTTTTTGCCATAATAAACGCTTTTTGCAAGATTAAATGCTTTATCCTTATCAGCAGCATATATTTCTTTCAAAAGATTGTGAGCTCTCTCGCCATACCACTGCCATGCGCCAACGGTAATTGTCTTTTCGCCTGCAAATCTTGACAACTTGTTTCTTGCGGCTCTAAAATCTCCCGATTCATTATGTGAAATCAAAGAAATTGATGCGTCAACCAAGCTATTGCCCGTTGTACCAATACTTGCATTAATTGCCTGCTTCAAAGCCTGATCTAAAGCTTCCTGCTCTTTTTTCTTCTCTGCTGCAACATACTCTTTGTATGCTTTCGTGGTCATTGCCTTATGAGATTCGATTCCAATATTAATTTCTTTCACCGAAACCCAACCTGTTACAGTTTCGCTTCTTTTAATTTCTGCTTTCTTATAATCCTTGGAAAACTTAACAATTGGGTACTCACTATTCTTATAGCAAACACCAATTACAGTGCTTTTGCTTTTCTCACTGTTTCTTAAGTTTGTATTTCCTTTATGGAAACTTGCTGTAACGTTTTTATTTTTCAGCAAAAAAGGCTCTACTTCTTTGTCTACCAATAAATCTTTTTCACCAATATAGCCTGTTACTTTTCCTGATTTTATTTTGTAAAAATTGTTAGAATACTCAATTACTTTAACAGCCGAATTGTTTTTGATATAGCCTGCTGTTTTTGACTTTTTATTATCCTCTGACTTAATCTTTGTAAAATCGTCATCCCTTGAATTCTTAACAATTCCTAAATCTTCTACTTTTAATTTATATTTATCAATTTTTGTTAATTTTTTCTTTTTGGAATTTTTCTTGTAGAACTTTATAATCTTCTTCTCTGATACCTTGTCTACTTCAAAAACGCCATCATCGACTATTTGATTCTCAGATGAATGTTCCAATACCTTCTGAGTTGTGGATATAGTATGAGTATTTGCCGAAACCGGTACGGAACATATAGTCATCGCTGAAATAGCCAATATACATACTTTCTTTCTCATTTATAACACCTCGATTTACTATTATAGAACTCTTTTTTTCAAAAATCTATAATAGATATTTTTTTAACAAAGTTTGTTGAATCTTTTCTGTTTTTCTGTTTATTTTTTTATTTTGTTTCTCTATTTTTATACATAATCTGACATGTGTATAACATAAAAAGAGGAAGCCTAAGCTTCCCCTTTCTACGAAAGCAGTCTAAAATGTCACTCTACATTCTATGCTGCCCTGCTTATTATTATTCTTTATTCTTATTATTTTTGTCTTTATTCTCCCTCTAGTTTTTCCTTTCGGTTTTGATAAATCTAGTATCTCCCCTATTTTTAATAAATCCGGTATCTGTCTTTCCAGATTTATTAAAGTATTTTTTCAGCTTGTTTTTGTAAGTTTTCATTATCCCTTTTCATTTTCCGTTCTACTGTCTAATGTCAACAAGTCCGTTTGAGATAACATTGTCACTTAAGTCGGTTTTTTCATCTGTAAAATTCAATACAGTGTATTTAAGCATATCCTCGTCCACAATAAATCCCATATGAACTGTTTTAGTTTCACCCGGTTTGATTGCAGCAATTGAATTGTGGATACCATTATTCTTCACATCCCAGTAAATCATCTCATCAAAACTATACGCTGATGTTTTCTCAATGAAATCCCACTTGTCGTTCTTACCCGGAGTTTCTTCATAAAGTTCAATGTTGTCACCGCTATCCTCTAAATACATTACATTAGCACCATAGCAAAAATCTCTAATGGTCTTGTTTGTATTGTTTGTGTACTGAACAGTTGCATAAATAAATTTCTGATTAACCTTGCGTGACTTAACAACCTTATCTATACTATTTTCACCATCCCCACTCTTGTAGTATTTAATTGTGTCCTGTAAAAGATTTCCTTTTGAATCAATTACCTCGCTATAGTTTTTCTTATCAGCTCCTAAAATGTTAAGGTTATCAAGAATTTTTACATCTGTAACCTTGCCAGTTAGGAGTTTATTTTCATCATCAGCCCCACTTTCCTTAAAGCTACCGCCAACCTTAGTTAAATTAACTTTAGCCTTATCCACACTTGTAACTTTAGCTGTAGTGTCTGCTGCCTCAAGTTTTCCCTGCGCCACACTGTCACTGTAATCTACAACCGCTCTGTCAGCTACTTTTGATTCAACAAGTTGTACACCTTCGGCTATTTTAACGGCTTCATCTTTTGAAATATCTTCACCTAGATTTAACTGGACTACATAATGCTGTTTTTCAAAGTTAATGTACATTATCTTATCCATGGAATAACTTTCATCATTCATTTTTGTTGTTTGTACATAAACGCCATCGTTATCGCCTATTTTCAGGTCTTCTTTCTTTAATACGTTTGTATCTAAAATTTTGAATTTGTCATTCCCTTCTGTCATCTTGTAAATTGTAGGAGTTATCGCCTTTTGGTTTACATCACCCTTTAAATTAAATTTTCCATCCTCGCTGTTTCTCACAACACCTTCAGGAAGATAGTTCATTTTTAGACTTACATTTTTAATTTTAAGATTTTCAGTTTTAGTAGCCTTTTTTGTGTCATCTGTCTGTACTTTAACTGCATATTTATTTACTTTATGTGAGTACATGTTTGCAATTTTTGAACCACCAAATACCGTTGTTCCCACAGCCATTGTTGCCACTAAAGCAACTGCTGCCACTCTCTTTGGAGCATATTTTCTCTTTGTTTTTATCTGTTTATTCACTTCTTTTTCCACCATCACTTTCATACTTTCGGGCATTTTAGGAAACTGGCTTTGTAAATCTTCCAACTTCATATTTATTCTGCCTCCTTTAATTCATTTTTCATTTTTGCTCTGGCTCTTGTCAATCTATTTTTTACAGCGCTTTCTGTTGTTTTCAATATCTCGGCAATATCCTTAACTTTGTAACCATCTAAATAATATAACGATACGCAAATACGTTCATTTTCACTTAGATGTCCGATTGCATTGTACAAATCCGTATAATCCTTATGCTCTGTCGTCTGACTTTTCATCATATAATCCTCTAATGACACTACTTTTTTCTTCTGTCTGATAACGTTGTAGCACTCATTTATTAGGATTCTTACCAACCATGTATCTACATATTCCTCTGACTTGAGTGTGTGGATTTTACTAAAAGCTTTAACAATTGTCTCAGAAATTGCATCGGCACAATCTTCATCGTCAAAAAGCATTGACTTTGCTATATGATACAGTTTTTCCTGAGACTCAATTATTGTCTCACCTAACTTTTCTTTTTTCATACTGTTTGTACGTCCTTCCTGATGATCATCTTTTTTTGTATACATTAATTAGACGGTGTGGGGTGGAAAAAGGTCTCGAAAAAATTTCAAGGAGTTGAATGCAAGAGTAACTTCTGGATGCCTTTGGATTTGGCTATCCTTTTCGTATCCTCCTGTCTGTTTTCCCCGGTTAAGTGTTGTCCTTTTTTTCTTTTCTCAGGCATTTTTTCCTCCAATCTCAGGAGGATACATACCTATTATATCATTGTGAGTATATGTCTCCTGACGAATTTGAAAAATTGTACGAGAGGGCTAAATCTCTGCCGGCTGCTTAGCTGACAGAACTTCTCATTTTATTTTGTGCTAAATCTTGACATAGCACCAATCATCTGGAAGCTTCCGGTGAAGAGCGACTTTCTTATCTGATAAATGAATATCATGAAACAAACCGCTCCATCGACAAAATTCTAAACCACAATTTTTCGACAGATGCGCCTGAAGAAAGCTAAACCCGACGATCACAAGACCGTCGGGTTTTTCGTTTTCTCACTATGTATTTACTTTATTTTTACACTTGTTTTTACATTTGTTCCGTCCAGGGATGTGTTTTATTTAGGAAGTTTTACTTCGCTCTGATCACTTTTTTAATCTGCGGTCCCTGACCATTGCTCTTACTTAATCCTGTATTCATATAAATATTCAGCTTCTTACCAGTCTGTGCTCCCTTTGGCAGCCATACAGTGTAGCTTTTCTTATTGCCTTTTGTCCATGTATCACCAATCCTCATACCGCCGATCTTCGGAACTTTCTTCTTCAATGTTACTTTTACTTTGTATTTTGTCCATGTGTACGGTTTATGGTAAACCGGTGGGTACCAGTAATTTCCACTCCAGTGTCCTGGAGATGTCCAACCTCTTACTTTTATCTTTTTCTTCTGTACAATCTTAATAGACTTCACAGCCGGTTTCACTGCCGAACCAGTCTTCAATGTCACTACGTCAGACGGTGTACCGGTTGTTCCATTCGCATAAGCCTGCGTACGGAACTTATAAGTTGTCAACGGTTTCAGATTCTTTACTGTAATTGCTTTATAACAATTATAATCTTTCACCGTTTTTACAGTTGTCCACTTACCACCTTTATAAATCTGAATTCTAGCATTTGTACCCATCATCTTCGTGGATCCTACGGTTACTTTTGCATAATTATAATAAGTCACTACTGTAGGTTTTTTTAATTTCTCTGCTGGTACATAAAGATTTGTTGTATAAGTCTTTCCATTCTTTGTTTTGAAGGTAAGCCAACTCTGTCTACCAGCTTTAATATTATAGATTGGAACTTCGCCATGAGCAACCTTGTTGCTGTTATAGTTCCATGTCTTTCCAGAAATATGATCGTATACTTCTACGATTTTATCATCGGAATTTGCAGGTACCGTCTCTGCAACGACTTTTATGTTTCCTAACTGTGATTTCTTTACTTCTTGATGAGAACATTTAATCTTCTCAGCCGAAATATAGTTATGTCCATTCAGATTAAAATCAAAAATTGCCGGGTAATAAGCACCTTTGCTAGTAGATATACATACATAATATATTCCACGCGTTAGTACCTTTGCTCCAGGCTCCCACGCCTCTTTGCCATTGTATTGTGAGGATCCTTCGCTATAGATTTGATTATTATTAGAGTCATAGACACGAATGAACGTACGATTCTGTCCGAAATAAGTTGCTCTTTCTGTGTTAACAAGGTGGAAGCTTGGATCAATCACTGCTTTGTCTGCAACATTAAACTTGTACCAACGTTCATCTGTTCCCGTTCCTGTCAGACCTTCATAAAGACTGTACGGATGTCCAGATAACGGAATCTCATATGCTGTATCTTTTGTAAGACCAATCTCGTCTTCTTTGAATCCGATTTTTTGATCAATGAATTCTTCGCTGATAGTAATATCCGTATAAGCTGCTGCATCTTTTGTAAATACCACTTCACAGGCCTTTTCTACCCACTGACACGGATATAAATAAAGTACATTTGCATCCTTTACTGCTGTAGCCATACGGCTGGCAACTTCATGACCGCCTATCCATAATTTCGTATGGTAATTCCGTATAGGAATATTGTGCGAAAATGTTACTTTCATCGGCCGCTGTGTATTATTTGTTACTTCAATATGCTGTTCAGGCCCATCTGTTTTCTCAAATTGTACTATTTGTGATTCTTCAGATTTAAATTCCACTGAGTGCGTAACAGATTCCGCTTTCGCTCCAATATCAGCTGTGAACCAGCCACCTACAACCAGGGCGCATATCAGCAATCCCTTCAGTAAATAGTTACCTATTCGTTTCGACTTTAATTTCCTCATAACTTGTCCCTCCTTCTTATCTTCTTTTAATAAGTTCCAGAGTATCTTTTAAAAACGACACAATTTTTCTAGTTAAAGTATAACAAATGCATTCGTTTTTTACCCTGTACTCAAGGACAGGTTTTCGTTATTTTACTGAAAATTTCAGTATGTAAACAAATATTTTCTGAACAAAGTGCGAATATTATTGAATTTTTTCCCAGCTACTGGGAATGATAAAGTTTTTATTTGTCACTGCGATCGCCAGCCGCGTCTTATTGGCATAACCGGTTTTTGACAAAATATTAGAGACATGGAATTTCACCGTTCTTACGGAAATGTTCATCCGCTCTGCGATCTCGCTGTACTCAAGCCCATCGCACACAAAGCGAAGCACTTCTATCTCTTTATTGGTAAATTCTGAACTATCCGCGAGACCAAGCTGTACGCTGGGTGTTTTATCTGGAAATACACTTTCCCCGTCCATCGTCCGATTAATCACATCAATCAATCGCTCAGGGCTAATATCCTTATACCAGAAGCTGTCTACTTTCGCCTCTCTTGCCCGCTGCAAATATCCGACTTCCACCATGGAAGTTACGATAATGATTTTTATATTTGGAAACTCTGCCTTTATTTCTGCTGCCGCTTCGATCCCATCTTTATTTCCAGCTGTGCATACGTCCATCAACACAAGGTCGATCCGCTGTCTTCTACATATAGCAAGGGCGACATCCGCCCCATTTACGCTTGCCGCAAACTCATAATTATTGCTCTCTGAGATTACTCTCTCCATATTTTCACGGGGCATCCTCTGATCCTCTACAATTAATACCTGTTTCATGCTCTCTCCTCTTGAAATGTAATCGTCAACGCAAAGTACGGAAATGACTGTATTCGCATTTCTCCACCATAGTCAAATACATGTCGGGAAATATTATACAATCCGCCTTTTGGAACGATCTCTTTATCCGGCGCTGCTCCATTATTTGTGATGCAAATGCTGTATTGATGATTTTCATTTTGCATCTGGATGGAGAGCTCTGTCGCACCGGCATGGCAGACGCCATTTGTCAGACACTCGCGCATTGCAAGGATGCAGATACTAGCCAGTTCCTCTGACTCCGGCAAATCTCCCACACACACCACTTCTACGCCAAGTGTCTTTGCATCCTGCAGAAATCTTTCAAAATCGCCTTCTTCCAGCGGATATTGGTTGTCGTTCCAGATTGCATTTACGGCGTGGCGAAATAAGCGCACCTCCTCTTTATCATCTGCATTCTCCTGTGTCAGACTCTGTCGGATCGCAGTCAGTCCGGCTCCCATCTGATCGTGAAGCTTTGTCTTTGCCGCAAGTACTTCACGTTCACGCGTCAAGATTAACACATTATCCGACAGATAGCGGAGTTCTTTTGCTATTTCTTTTAACTGTTCGGTCTGCTTTGTCAGATTTATTTTTTCTTCATATTTTTTTGTAATATCCAGGAAAATAGCTTCTGTATAAGCCTTTCCTTTCCGGTCTGTCACTTCATTTTCCCGATAGCTCCATGCCTTCCCGTCAGGAAAAAGGTAGATTTCTTTGTTGTTAATCCGGCTCACACCATAACGCTCACACAGGCACAGTGCCTCTTTTAATTCCTCTTGCTTTTGCAAATCTCTGTGAGCGATTGTTTGAAATAGGCGATACATCTGTTCATTGCAAAGTTTCACATATCCATCTTCTGTAAAATAACAGATTCCAATGGGCAATACATTCATCGCCTCTTTAATAGAATTCTGTCGGATTTTTTCTTTTCTTGTACGATGCAGCCAAAATCCTTCCCAGATAAGCAATCCATCGATCACACCGACGATGCACCACCAAATCCACAGTGAGACATCCGGCATTTGAAAATAAGCTGGTTTTCCTCGCTCTGCCTCGTAAGAATAGGCCAATGCATTTACAAGAAGAAACAAAAATACGAAGATTGCGATATTCATATGCCACTTTCGATTGTCGATCTTCATATCGTGGAAAACAAGAAGCAAGATCAAACTCGCCACGAGACTTAATAATATTGCCAGCATCAAAAATGTATGCATTACGATTCACCTGCCTTTTCCACTGTAAATACAAATCGCCATATGCCATCTTCGCATGTGCAGGACTGTGCCATTTCTGAAAAACAGGCAAGATTGGCTTCGCTTTCGATCTCCATACAGAATAGAATATCCTCACTCTGACTGCGGAGCTTTATCCACACCGAAGCGCAGCTGTCTACACATTTTTCCACTACATTTTCAAAAAATTGATACATAACAACAGCATCTCTTACATAGATTTTCTCCCCTTCCGGGAATGAGCATGCGCAGTCAATATCTAACAATCGTAAACTGGAAAAGGATTCCTCTATACAGGCTTCCAGCTCGACAACGTCTGATACTTTTGATTTTTCTTCGATAAACTCTAGATTTCCGCGTCTTTTTATATATGTTCCAATGAGGCTGATTTTCACTAAAAGGCTACGGCTTTTCTCCAGCTCTTCTTCCTCTTCGTAACGGTTGAGCAATTCATTTAAAAGATTGATCTGTTTGGCAGTCTGTGTCTGCAGTTTGTCGAATAAGCGGTTTTTCTCACGCAGCATATTGATGGCTGCCTTCGTCTGATAATTTTCCTGCTCGATACAGTTACTTTCTTCGATCGTCTTTCTATTTTCTTCCATTCTCTCAAGAAGCTTAATAATGTCTTCCATATCTTCCTGCCAGAGAACATGACCGCCACGAATTGTTCGATTCTGGATCCGCGTCTTTTTATCGATCACCACATCCTTCTCCACCGCATCCTTCATCGTCTTTTTCGATAATGGCATTGCATTCGCAGACGCATAACAAACGTTGTAATTCTGATCCGTGATCTGAGCACCCAATGTACAGACTTCAAACAGTTGATCGTACCCAGTATTTGTCTGGATCAATCCGCAGCGCACACAGCTTTCCAGTATGCCAACGAAAAACAGACATAAGACAGCGGTAATGTCTCCACCAATTTCCTGTACCCACGCCACACCGCTTATGAAAAGCACTGCATAGAGAACTGCAGCGCCGATTCCCAAAAGGGGAAGGTATTTCTTTTTCTGTGAATGCCTGCACTTGTAAATCATTAGAACAAAAGCAGTTAGAGCGCAGACTACTTCCCAAACCAACACCACATAATAGCCCCATCCGTATGTATAATGACTATCTGACCACGCAGACCCTACCGGAAAAGAAAATACGAGCTGGTGCAAATCATTGGACAGCACAAGCAGAACTAAGGCAGCTGTTGGAATATATACTCCTTTTAACCATTTAGGCAACCGATATTCTTCCGACTTTCCGAGAAAGAATGCTGCCTGCAATACTGCTACAGGAATGAACAACATCGGTATGTAATAGCTATACCACAAGTAACGCGCGATCTGGTTATCCATTGTGAAAAAATATTTTGTCGTGCGCACAACAAACCAGAATATGATCAATTCTGCTATAAAAATCAATACATTCCGCACCGATTTCTGAATAACTCTTTTATAAATGCTGATGCCCCATCCGATATATACTCCAACGTAGATCATTGTCCGCAGCATACCACATATAATGCGGAGCGAACTTATTTTTCCTAATCTGCGACAGAGCAATGCCGCGAGCATACATAGCAAAAAGAGCTGGATATTCAACTGTTCACTGGATTCGTTTTTCTTTTTCATTAACGTATTCAAATGTATTCCTTTACTGTATTATTCTATATTTTCTATCACTTCTATCTTACTATATTTGCACAGTTTCGACCACATAATAACGCATTTCATACCATCGTTGAAAAAAAAAGTACTCTTTATTGCTACTTGCTTTACTTTCATTGATGACACCGGAGGTTGTACTAGTGGTACAGATATTCTGTTATCAGGTATGTTCTGTCTTACAACAGGTTCTTTTTGTATCGAATTTACTTTCGGCTGTTGTACACTATTCACATCAGTTCTATTAACTATCGGCTCAGCTTTTTGTGTTTTAGAAGAAATATTAGAACTTTGCTTTTGTACATTTATATTTTGTTTTTTACTTGATTGTGTACTGACTGATTCTAACTGTATGTCCGACAATAACTGTTTAAAATTATATACATTAAAAGATGAAGAACTGTTTAAAAACTTCATCAGTTTAGCAACATAATCACAATTTTCAGTCTGATCAAATTGATTTAAATGTTGGGCGATACATCCTTTTCTTTTTCAATTGGTGTCAAATTGGTGTCAAACCATAAAAATAAGGCTCTCCCACATTCGGGAAAGCCTTTAAAAATCATTATTTTATTCTACTGTATATGGCATTAATGCGATATTTCTAGCTCTCTTGATTGCTGTTGTAAGAGCTCTCTGATGTCTAGCACATGTACCTGTCATTCTTCTAGGAAGAATTTTTCCTCTTTCAGATACGTATCTCTTTAATGTTGCTACATCTTTATAATCGATTGCCTTATTTTCGCTTGCACAGAATGCACAAACTTTTCTTCTTCTACGACCGCCTCTTCTTCTCATTGGAGAATCTGGTCTTTCACTCTTATTATATGGCATAACTTGACCTCCTAATTTAATTAAAAGTTGAATGGTAATCCTGAATCGTCTACATTATCAGGAATGTTCATAAAACCATCTCCTGCTGGAGCTGTTGGTGCTGACGCTGCAGGTGCCTGAGCAAATCCTGCGTTATTATCAGACGCTGCTTTGCTTTCTGCAAACTCCTGATTTTCTACAATTACTTCTGTAGTGTAAACTGTCTTACCATCTTTGTCCTGATAACTTCCAGTCTGAATACGACCTTCTGCTACGATTTTAGTTCCCTGATGGAAGTACTTTTCTGCAAACTCACCGCTTCTACCAAATGCTACACATCTGATAAAATCTGCTGTCTGCTCTCCATCTCTTTTGAATCTTCTGTCTACTGCTAATGTATATCTAGCAATAGCTAACTGATTGTCACCTGATGTTGAATATCTAACTTCAGGATCACGAGTCAAACGACCCATTAGTATAACCTTGTTCATATTAAATACCTCTCTATCTTAACTATGCTTCTACTGCAACAGTCATGAATCTAAGGACATTTTCCATAATACGAAGCTGGCTTTCTATTTCGCTTGGAGCGTTTACATTATCAGTATCAAATGTGATGAAGTAATAGTAACCTTCTGACATCTTCTGGATTTCATAAGCGAATTTCTTCTTTCCAGCGTCATCAATGTTAGCAATAGTACCACCAAACTTTTCAACAAAAGCTTTTACCTTGTCAAGTTCTGCAGTTCTTCCTTCTTCTTCAAGTTTTGCACTAATAACAACTGTCATCTCATATTTGTTCATGCGTTTACCTCCTTTTGGTCTCTGGCCTTTCTACCTATAAGTAAAAAAGCAAGGAAAAATTATTTTTTTCACGAATACACATAATAACATAAAAAAGTCCCTAAATCAAGGACTTTTCTACATTTTGTTTAATTTTGTGTATTTAATTTTCAATTGATTATAATTAAAACTTATTTAATTATAATTAATTGGTTGAATGCAAAACTAACTTCTGGATTGGTTGCATAAAACAGAACTTCGAAATTCACTTAAGGTATTATTCCGAAATTATCTTTTTTACACTTTTTTCAAATGTTTTCCGCGGAATCATTACTATTCTATCACATCCACAGCACTTCAATTTAAAATCCGCCCCTGTTCGTATGATTTTCCATTGGTTTGTTCCACAGGGATGGCCTTTTTTTAGCGTTACTATATTTCCAATATCGTACTCCACTATTTAACTACCCTTCCTATTCCAACAATGTGTTTTGTGTTGTTATAATTTATTGTTTTACCACCTTTTTCTACAACTTTACCATTTCCGGCATACATTGACACATGGTAAATATCTAATGTTCTTCCAGGTGTGCTATACATTACCGCACTATTGTAATCGCCATAGAAAATAAGGTCACCTGGTTTCATATAGTTGTATCCTATATAACCGTAGTATACTATCTGATTTTTACCTTTTAAGTAGTCAAATAACTCTCCTGCTGTATATGCCCAGGAAGTGCTACCCAACTTCTTGTTGTAATTTTTGTATACCTGATATCCCTTCCATACTAATGATGAACAATCATAATACCCATACTGCATACGTTTTCCCTGATTGTATTTCCAAGTATTAACGATTTTCTGTGCTTTAGAAATTATTGTTTTCATACCTGTGGCTGCAACTTCCACACGATATGTCTTTGTATAGCTACCAAGTTTCACATCTACAAATGTTACCCCTGAACCTTTTCCTTTGATTTTTCCGTTAGCATCAACTGTTGCAACTGCAGTATTTCTACTTTTATATGTAGGTGTAAGGCCTGTAATACCATCAATTTTAATCGTTGTTGTTTTCTTCTTTGCTAAAACAGCTTTAATTGACTTAAATTTAGGATTGTAAACTGTGTAATTTACATTATATTTTTTTCCATCAACAGTTGCCTTAATCACACCTGAACCTGCCTTGTTTCCCACTATGCTAGCTTTATTGTGATATTTTACAATAGATACATGCGGTGCATGTGACATATCCCATGTTATCTTACTGTATTTCGACATTCCGGAAAAAGATATGTACTGCTGTCTGTTCGCTCCCATGTTAGGTCCCATTAGCACAAGATTCTTTGTGTTAATTCCGGGTTCTGTTACATAAACGGTATTGTTATATGTTGTTGTTTTTCCTGTCTTATCTGTTACTGTAGCCGTAATAGTTGTTTTTCCTGTTGTTCCTGTTTTGGCACCAGCCACTATTACGTTGCTGACATTGTTTGGCTTTGACAATATTTCATCATCCTGAGTAGACCAAACGCATTTTTTTACGTTATCTGAATCTAAATTTGCAATCTTAAATCGTATTATCTTATTCTTAGCCCATGTAATTCTTTCGTATTTTATATTGTTCTTAGTTGTTAAACGTCTAATTGCTGTAGTTTTTTTGCTAACTGAATTATCCAAAGCTGTCTGATTTTCTGTATTTGGAGTAACTGTAACTGTGCATGTTGCATATCCTTCAGAATTTTCTGCTGCAATGGCTACTGTTCCCGGATTATGCGCCTTTATTAATCCATTTGCATTAACTGTTGCAATGTGATCATTGTTTGAAAAATACTTAACTGTTTTGGCTGATGTTGGCTGTAACTGATATGTGCTTCCCTCTACCAAACTTACATTATAAGTATTTAATGTAACTCGTTTTGAACTGTCAGGAACTGTAACCTGACAATAATAATTTTTCTTTTTATAAGTAGCTTTAATTGTTGCTGTTCCGTAATTAACGGCTTTCAATTTACCCTTTTTTGATACGGTAACTGCAAACTTGTTAGAAGTTTTCCATTTAATCTTTGCATTTTTTGGTGCATTGACAATTTTTAATTTATGCTTCTTTCCTTTTAGTAATGTTATCTCTGACGTTGACATTGAATATGTTGTTGCCGCCTTTGCTTTGTATGGAACATTACATAAAGTTATAACCATTGCCAGCACTAAAACTGCACTTACACATTTACTGATTATTGTTTTTTGTTGTTTCTTCTGTTTGTTTACCTGTTTGTTCGTTAGTTGTTTCATTTGTTTCGTTTTCACCTTGCACTTTCCACTCTTCTATACTGCGTATTCCTGTTTCATTGCTTTCGTCATAAAATATCTCGACTTTACTTCCCGGTTGAACAAAAACAATTGTTTCATCATCAGAAAACTTCATCTTATATACATTACCGACATTACTTGTAATGTACACATAGGTTTCTCCTGACATATTTATATATTTAATATCCTTAACAGTAACCTGCTCATGCTTGTACTGTTGTTCAATATTTTTGTTCTTATCTGAACTTGTTTTTACACCATTTTCTTTTATAAGTTTTCTGTAAGTATTTAATGTGTCTTTTTGACTTGTTCCTGTTGCAACAATACTGTATTTTTTTACATCAACCAATGCATATTGTTTTACAAGATTTCCTTTGTCCTTCAACACCATAAAATAAGTTGGTCTTCCATCAATATTTATTAAAGATGGAAATGCTGCATCGTAGCCAAGATTCTGTACCTGACCTTCTGCGGCTTCCATGGCTGAAAACTCTTCTGCTCCTGCCACGTTAAAATATTTTGCCTTGCCCGTTCTGGCATTAACCATCACAAAGCCAATATTTGAAGAATCATCTATAACAGAAGTTACTCCTGTGTAAATCCAAACATCATTATCAATTACTTTGTAGCCGTAATCTTCTGTTGCCTTCTTGCAGTCCTTTTGACCGATTACGCTGTTAATGAATCCGTCTGCTAACATTCCATGCCAGTTATACTTCTGTTCAATTAAATCTCCATCATATACTCTGTCAACCCAATTAGGCACATCCTTTAAGTCATATTTCTTAGTTTCACCTGTACATGGATCACATATAACAACTCCATTAACATCCATACCGCCAAACATGCCTACTCTTGCAGTCATTGTCGGGCAGATATAATATGGTTTGCCATCTTCATCTAACTCAAAATAATAGCCTTCAAATATTGCTGTTGGATATTTAAATCTTAAATGTCTTTCCAAATTGTCATTAAACCAGCCTGATTCTGTGTATTTAATTGGCTTGTCTAATTTTACATAATTAGCTTCAAACTTGACAGCATCAACCAACACATAACCGGGAATTCCGTTTTTTCTATTATTAAACCATTTGAAAAAACCCGCATATTCCAAAGATGCCACTTTCATCGGTTCACCTTTTAATGCAATTTGGCTGTAATCACTTCCAATCTCATACTGACTTACTACATCTGATAATGCTCCGATAGCTCTTTGTCCAACTACCTTTGCACTATCTGTGTCCATTAAAGCTACGTCTGTTATTGTATCTGTTTCTTTTATAGTGTCTTCAAATTTTGTGTTCTCTATATCTATTAAAGATGAATATCTGCCTGCGTTAAATATCTTTGCAGAAATTACATTTCCAATAATTACAATTATTACCGCCAACAGAATAATTATACCAAATATCTTTGATACAATATTGTACTGAATTTTTGCCTCTTCAAAATTAGGAATTTTAAATGTAAGCAAAAAGAATGCTACTATAAAGAATCCCTGAAACTCCCAAAACTCCATAGAATGAATATTCAATGGTGGGAGAAATGCATAAAATGCTAAAAACTCAATAACTGCTACTATAATAAATGAAATTATTATTTTCTTAATTGGTGGTTTAGTCTTTGAAACAAAACCTCCCGTTGTATTTCTTCCATATCTTCCTACAAACATATAACGTTTCCTTCCCATAATAATCGGCAAATTCTGTTTCTAATTTTAGCCCACTATTTTAATGATACCACAGCAGTACACTAAAATCCATAGTGGAACGTTTTTTGTATAATCAGGAATTCTAAAAGAATTTCTGATTATACAAAAAAAGAACCGCTCACATGAACGATTCTTAAGAGGCGCAAACCAGATTTGAACTGGTGATCAGGGTGTTGCAGACCCGTGCCTTACCACTTGGCTATTGCGCCTTATATTTAGAACCCCTTTATTATATCAAGGGTTCTTGTTATCGTCAAGAAATAAAATTCTTAACGGAAGTGACTCCTACGGGAATCGAACCCGTGTTACCGCCGTGAAAGGGCGATGTCTTAACCGCTTGACCAAGGAGCCATATAAAGCTGTTTGTTTCTTAACAGCTTTAGTAGTCTATCAAATGTATTTTTATTTGTCAAGAGTTTTTTATATTTATTTTTATATTATTTTCATTGTTATAATCTTTATTCTTAGCTGAAGATTCCGCTTATATAATGCTGAATAATGTTGTTATCATAAATCAGACTTAGCAATCCATTCTCTGATATTCCTGTACAAATCTGCTGTCCCCAACTTGTTGCGCTGAATGCTGTTACAACAATGCAGGCAATCCATATAATTACTAATGATTCGCCTAAACCTATTAATGCCCCACCAATAGTGTTGAACGTTCTAAGAACAGGCAACTTAGCGATAATATCTAAGGCATGAACTACAATCTTCACAAGAATTGTTAATATAACAAATAAAATAATAAAGGTAACTGCATTCATAACCATATCAGTTAAAGACTCAGCTATATATTCTGAAAAAGTAGTTACTTTCAAACTTGCATAACTTTCCTCAGTGTTATTTTCATTAAGCGTTGCTTTTATTTCCTTTGGTAAAGGCAATTTTTCAATAATTTTCTTTTGAGCACCAACACCTGTTTGTGTTACACTTTGTGCTGATGATTCTATGTTATTACTAACATATTCCTCTATTGTGTTTTGTATGCCTGTATAAATTGGTGTTGCTTTCAACAACTGCTTAGTTGGAGGTGTCAAAATATTAACCAATAATAAAACTACTACTACTGATATAAGTGAAAATGCCATCTTAAGCATTCCTCTTTTTAAGCCGATTGCCGTCATTGCAACCATAAATATACCTACTATTATTAATAATGTATTTCCCATTAGTATTCTCCTTAAAGAAATTTCCTTTTCTTTTTGTTATTCCGTTAATCTGATTTTTTAAATTATTTTGTTCTTTGTCTTTTCCCTTATCTTTTTCGATTCGTTCTTATAATTTGTATAATCTATCTTAAACAACTTTATAAGATTTTTCTGTTTTCACACAATTAATTTTTTATTTTAATTTAACTTTCTGTATTTTTGACTTTGTCATAATAAGAAAAGTTCTTGAACCATCAATTGGAATAATTGCATTTACTGCTCCATTAAATGTCACCTTAAACTTCTGAACTCCATCAAAAGATATAATCTGACAGTTCATGTCATCGTACATTAAAACATTATCCCCTGAAAAAGAAACATTATCATATTCTAATTTGATTTCTTTTTCCATTTTTTTGTTTCCATTCAAGTCATAAACCTGTATTCTGTATGGGAACTTACTATTAGTATTTTTTAGAATCACGCCCACATACTGGTCACTATAAAATATTTTCTGAATCTCTTCATTTATTTTAACATCTTCCCTTAATGAAGGTTTATTTTTAAATCCATACAAAGACAGAATGTTCTCACCTGCTGCTACAACATCATCGTTTGTTACAAATTTTACCGTAGGTACAATAACCTCTTTGTACTGGTCAAACTCTCCCACTATTTTGTCAGTGGAATTTTTACCTGCATTAGAAAAATTGTAAAACACAACTCTGTTACTCATAGAACCGTTATTGACAGTTATATATGATACTGCCATTTTGTCCCCATCTTTTGATATTGAAAAATCAAGAGGATATCCGTTTTCATCTAAAAGGGTTTTGTGAATAACCAACTTATTTCCGTCTCTGTCATAAACTTCTATATAATTGGCATCTTTATCTTCTGACAAAACAGCTATAACGCCCTGCTCTGCAACTTCCACTTTCACAATTGGGAAATTAGTTGTTACCTTTCCCTGATTGCCATCCTGATTATATATGTAAACATCATTGCTGTTTTTGTCAGCAACAGCTATATAATCTCCACATATATCTACCATTGGAGACTTCATCTGAAAAGCTTCATTCCAAACAGTACCATCATCATCAATATAAGAAATTCCATCTCCACTATATTTGATTACGAAATCCTTATAAGATAAATATTTACTTTCTGTACTTCCATCAATCTTAATGGAATTAATTACCTTATAGTCATCGTAACTACTATATCGTTTATACAAGAATATACCAATAACTGCTACGATTGCCACCAAAACGCAAATTGCAATTTTTATTGTAAATCTATTTGTATGTTTCTTTATTACATCTATAAAATTAAAATCTAAATAAGAC
Source organism: Eubacterium sp. Marseille-QA0814 (assembly GCF_965119675.1). Lineage (NCBI taxonomy): Bacteria > Bacillati > Bacillota > Clostridia > Eubacteriales > Eubacteriaceae > Eubacterium > Eubacterium sp. Marseille-QA0814. The sequence continues at coordinate 1,804,265 of NZ_CBCPMG010000001.1, forward strand.
TTTTTAAACTGTCTTACTTTATCAGAATTTTTATTACTCTGTGCCACAATCTCACTTCCTATCTAAAATCTATAAACGATTATACAATAAGTTTTGGATTATGGCACTATGTTTTTTATGGTAATAAAATTTTCTGACCTTCAATAATTGTATAGTCATCATCAATATCATTATATTCTTTTATTTCATCTACCATTTTGCTCGTTCCATAAACTTTCATACTAATATCGTATAGGGTTTGTCCCTTCTTTACCGTATAAGACATACCTGCAACATTGTTTACTTTTTTCGTTTTTTTAGAAGAATCATTAGCTGCATTCGCTTCCTTCTTTACACTGCTATTTGCATTTTCGTTTTCCAATTCATTAAAGTTCTGCTCACTGTTATTTTTTGATGAACTATTTTGCGAACTGTTGTTTTGTATTTCGTTTTTTTGGGTTCCGGTTTGATAAGAATCACCCTGGTTTTTACTCTTCTGATTAATATTTTCCTGATTGTTGTTTTTATCTAAATTGCTATCGGTAGCACTTTTTGATTTGTCTTCACTATCTTTTAAAATTTCCTTTGTTTCCTCACTGTTACTATTTAATTGTTGATTAACCGCTCTTGCTTCCTCATTCATGCTGTAGCCGGATAATGTTTGTTTTATGTTTTTTAGTTCTCCATAATTATTTAGCATTACAACCGTTGATAGCAATAATGCTATAATTAATAGACCACTTATTCCATAAGCAACTCTCCCCTGCTTTCTGTTGCCACTTTCTTCTTTCAGTATTTCTCTAAAGCTTTTTGGTCTGTTAATATCTCTTTCTTTTATTTCTACATGTTCACTACCCTTGATTGTCTTATGTTGATTTGTGCCGCCCGCCTGCATATTATTTCTTTGATTTTTAAAAGTTGCTGCTAACTTTCCACCCTTTGTGCCAAGCTTGCTTTTATTTTGGTCTATTAGATTTTCGTTTTTGCGGGTTGAATTTTGGATTGAATTCTGATTTGCATTCTGACTTGAATTATGCGATGAATTCCCGGCCAAGTTTTTTTTCAAATCATTATTCACCAAATTGTCATTGGTTGCTTTTTGTTTTGAAGTTACCCCCTTACTATTTTCTTTTGCTACATTATTCTCATTACTTTCATTTTTCTCATTATTTAAACTTTTAATATATTTCTTCATTTTTTCATTTCTCTCATAATAGATATAGTATCCGGATTGCTTTTCTAAGTTCCCTTGCTTGCACATATAGAAATTTTCATCATTTTCAGTTCTGTCTGTAAGAAAACAAACTTTATCATTGCCTGCGAAGTTATCTAAATGCAGTTTGCGTATGCCTTTCAAATCATCCCGAACTCTATATGGTACTGAAACAAACCATCCAACAATATTCATTTTAGAGAAATATTTTTTTATGTCTTTATATATTGCTGCCCAGATGTCATCATTGAAAATCAAACTATTTTCTATCACTTCCCTTACTTCTACCATTCCCTTAACAAAAACATATGTATTTCCATTTTTTCTTTTTATTTCCCCAAGTAAAACTCCATAATTTACATCTTCCTGTTTTCCTGTTCTTTTCTTTAAATTTGTTATAACATTATCCTCAACGTAAATTTTTTGATTGGAATTATTTTCACCTATTTGGCGTATGTTTTTAGGAATAGTTACATTTCCCTGTTCCTCAGACTCTTTGCTACTATATACCATCTCTATCATGGGCCCCTCCTTTTCTATAATACCCAATGATAATAGCACATAGGCTCTGTTCTATTTTGTCAAAAACAGTTTGAACCCTTGTAAAAGTTTGCGACAAAAAAGACACTGGGAATACACCAGTGCCTTGTTAATTACAATTTAATCTTTATAACTCCACAACCTGACCTAAAACTTCACCTATCGGTTGATTTATTACAAGGTCTGCTCTTTGGTCTTTTTGTGTTTTACTCTTATTAATAAGAACAAGCTTATTTCCTCTATAGTAATCCACAAGACCTGCTGCCGGATATACTGCCAGTGATGTTCCACCAATAATTAGAACATCAGCCTTGGCAATTGCCTCCACTGAAAGTTGTATGGTTTTCTGATCTAATCCTTCCTCATATAACACAACATCTGGTTTGATAATTCCACCACACTGACATCTTGGTATGCCTTCCATTTCATAAACCTGATCAAAACCGTAGAATTTTCCACAATCCTGACAATGATTTCTGTGTACTGAGCCATGTAATTCGTATACGTTTTTGCTACCTGCCGCCTGATGCAAACCATCTATATTCTGAGTAATCACTGCTTTTAATTTTCCCATTTCCTCTAATTTGGCTAAAGTTTTATGAGCCATATTAGGTTTTGCATTAGGAAAAAGCATCTTATTTCTGTAGAATCTATAGAACTCCTCCGGATTTCTTCTATAGAAACTGTGGCTTAAAATAGTTTCCGGTGGATATGCATATTCCTGATTATATAATCCATCCACGCTTCTAAAATCAGGTACTCCGCTTTCTGTAGAAACACCTGCTCCACCAAAAAATACAATATTATCGCTTCCATCAATAATCTCTTTTAATTTCTTTATGTTTTCTTCCATTATAAGCACCTCTTTTTCTTGTTCTGTTACTCACTCTCAAACAACTGGTTTACATTAAGGATTTTATTTAATACCAAATATAAATATAAGTATAAATACAATTATATTTAACTACACTGGTATTATTATAACATCTTTACAATTCTTACTCTACAACAAAGTCTATGTTTGCAAGGGTAATTTTGTCCCCAATTTCTATCGGTAACAGCTTATGAGGTTCTAATTTTTCTCCATTTAAAAATGTACCGTTAGTCGAATTCAAATCTTCAATAAAGTAGTCTCCTAACTCTTCTGTAATTCGTGCATGCACTCTGCTAATTACTGCACTATCAATACAGAAATCACTACTTGAACTGCTTTTTCCAATTATATAAGGATAGTTTGACGGCTTAATATTTATTGGTATTTCTGTCCCCACTGCTACAAGTTTTATGTCTTTAGATAGTAGTGGATTAATCAACACCATAGTCCTGTCTTCCTGAAACTGTTGACTGTTCTTTGTGCAAAAACTTTTCACGGAATTATCAAAGTAATCTCCTGCACTTTTGTGTATTTCTTTCTTATAAGTTTCCTCCCCATAACCCTCAGCTTTATAAGTTCCAGCTTCTTCTGCAACAAAAGAAGCTTCCTCCTCTTCAAGATAATCAAAGAAATCTAAATCTTCTTCCGTTTTATATTTGTCTTTTCTTTTAAATATTCCTGCTATGGATTTTAATATATTTCTCTTTTCATTTTCTTTTTCAGATTCTTTCTCATTTTGTTTTCTATTTTCTTTTTTGTTTTCCTTTTTGTTTTTCTTTCTTATGCTATATTTTTCCTTTGAATTCTCGTTTTCATTTTCTATATCAAGTTTTACTATATCTTCTGTTCTTATTTTTTCGCTATTGCTTTTTTCTTTCTTATATTCCTGTATATTTTCAAATGCACATCTAAGTAACTCCTGCAATGTGAAATCTGCATTTGTTGTCATTTGCTGAATTCCATAAGCAATAAGCACAGCTTCTTTATCATTATGATCTATATATTCCAATAGTTTATCAAAAAGAGTTCTCAGATTTACCTGATAATCTTCTTTATTCTCAGAAACATAACAAAACTCATATTTTCCTTTTTGTCTGTTGAAAAATATTAAATCTGTGTCAAATATTATATTGTCTAATGTAAGTAAATATTCACTCATTCTCTCGGATAGCATTTTTATATCTTTTATAAATATGTAAAGTTCCTTACCTGACATTTGTTTTCTGGTAAACATATTAGACATTTGTGTTTTAGACGAAATATCATAATATAACATGGTTTCATTATTTATCGACTCCACACTTATTTGAACTAATCCCTCAATATGATTGTTTAATACCATCTGAAGTTTATAATCATTCTTCTCTATTTTTATGTCTTTTATAATCATCGTGTTTCTGTTTCCGTCTTTTATATAAGATATTTCCATACTATCACTTCCTTCCAAATCCATCTTCCATAGCTCTTATTGCGTATAAAAGCTCTCTATTCATCACTTTTTGAATTTTAATTTCATCTTTTGATTTCCGACTAATTATTTTATTTAAAAAATTAGCATTACTTTTACTTCCAAAATCAGCACTTACTTTTGTGCTAATCTTATCTTCGTCTTTAACTATTAAAGGGGATATTACAAAGCACCCTCCATTACCATTTTGTTCACCGTCAATATAAGTTAGCGCTGTGCTTCTCACAGTCACCAAGTCGTGACAATAAAGAGAAACATAAACTAACGATGCTACAATTAATATTGTTATTGGTACAATTATTGATGCCTCAATTGTAATTTGTCCTTTTAAAGTTTTCCTGACCATTTTCCTGTACAATGTTTTTATCATACACCTTCCTTTTCTATGCCTTGCATAAATAAAACAGAATATTCCCACAAAATATAAATGGTACAAACGGGATATTTGTTTTAAAACTCATCTTACCAATAGAAACACCTATTATCGAAAAAATCGCACTAATAATAAATGCAATCATCATTACGTTTAAGACAACCTTCAATTCAACCATTGCCGTTAAGGTTAAAATTATCAAAATATCTCCTACACCTACTGCTTCCTTTGTTACTAACGCAATAATATATAATAATGTACACACAATAATGCCGATTATAATATTTTCTAATTTCAAATTATTGGTTACCACTTTCATTACTATGGCTAAAAAATAATTTAGCAAGCAGAACCATACATAAATTTCTTTTGTTTTATAATCTGCAATTGCACATGCAAGTAAAAACACTACACTCCATATTTCATACATTTTATTCTCCTAATACATATATCTAATACTGTCTTCATAAAAAGCCCATAATATTTTGCTACAAATTACCATATATAACCTTGTATTATTTTCCTGAACATCTACTACAAGGTGGCATATTTTTAACCTTACTCTTTTCTACTGTGATAATATTTCTCAAAAGTCCGCTACACATTAAACTATTATGGTATTTATTTCCATCTTCAGTAATAAACACCTCTGATCCTAATGTGCCTTTTTTATTTACACATATAGAACATCTACTGTACGCCTGCCCGTAACAGTTTCTTTTAATTTTTAATTCTATAACGCCAATCTTGCTTATTTTCAGAGACAAATGTGTACATTCTTTAGTAACATGATAGACTTTTCCGTTTTTTGTAATATAAACAAGTTCCTGTTCCTTTGTTAAATCATAACCTGTCCAATCCTTTAAATAGCACCGTTGAGTTAAAACTATAGGCTTATTAATGTACGGAATTCTAACGATATACGGAAAAACAATATCTATTACTCCTTCTTCTGAAGTTTTTTTCTCTATCTCGCCACTTTGTTTAAGGCTTTGCACTCCACTTTCTAACAGTCCTAAATCCTCACTATACTTCTTACTTTTTTCTGTACATTGTTTATAGTAATTTAGTTTTGATAACGCAATTCCCATATTATTTATTTGTTTTTGGTTATGTAACTGTTTGTTAAGAACTGTTATGTAACTTATCACCGAAAGAATTGCCAACATAAAAATTGTTATAACAATAGCAGCTTCCAAAGTAATGCTTCCTTTGGAGGTAAATAAATATACCCTTTTTCCCTGGGACACATTTATTTTTTTTATTTTTTCTTTATATTTTTTTGGCTTCTGTACTTGGAGAGAATCACATCCTAATTTTGTTTTTTTATGTTTTTCACTATGTACAACAGGTGGGAAAAAGGGCATATTTATTCACCTCCTCACATTCTTTCATCTGTACTAATATTCTAACTGACTTTCTATGCTAAAATTATATGAGCCTATATTTCCATTTAATCCATTAATTGCCCATGGCATTGCAACAAACAATGGTTCCGACTCATATTGAGCCTCAACATCCAATGATGTTACACATTTCTTCATGTCAAATTGTTGATTATAGTTCTTTCTAACATTTAACTGAATCAAATCCATGATTCTGTATGCTGTTGTCTCTATGCTGTTTTTCATTATTAATATCATGCAGAATTGTTTATAATCTATTGCTGCTTTGTTTTCAGATTCACTACTGCCACTTGCTAATAGATTTTTCAAACTGGTTTTCCAATTGTTAGCATTTTTCATTAAGTCTATTTTCTTACCCTTTAATAAAGTTTTTACGTCATTAATTGCCTCTGCTAAAGCCCAGCCTTCTAACAGTATACCTTTAATAACCGGTTCCAAAAAAGGCAGACCTATTGCTGTTGCAGCCGAAGCTGCTGTTGTTTCAATTAAAGCCATTTTTTCTTTGTCAGTTACTAAATACGCTAAAGTAACAACGTTCCTCACAGCAACAATCTGTTCCACAGTAGATGCCAAATTACTTCTATCCCTATCTTTTCCAGCAACTATATATTCAAGCTCATAACTTATTTCCCTGTTCTTTATAAGATTTGTGAAATTTCCAAACTTCATCGCACCATAAAGTACAAGTGCAGCTTTTGTTTTAACGTTGTCTAAACTATTCTCACCTTTATTGCCAATAGTCGAGGGCAAGTCTTTTAACTCTACAGTAGTTGACGAAATTTTATCTGTTTCATCTATAACTAAAGATAAAATCCCCTTTTCTATCAAGCCTTTTGCATTCTCATAAATACCTTTGTTTTTCTTATCCTCTTCACTTATTTCGTTTATTTGCAATGAACTAATTTTGCTTTCTATATCCTTGGCAAGCGTCTCCCACTGCTCCTTTGAATTCTCAGGTAATCTGTTAATTCCCTCTGTTAATTGCTTTTCTATAGACTTCAATATATTTAAATTATCATCCATAAAATCCTTCATACTATTCTGATTGTCTTTATTTTGACCATCTTTGTTTAATTCACTTAAACATTCCTTCTTGTCCTTTTGATATAGTTTAATATCTTCTTCTATGGACATTATCTTCTCTAAAAACATTTCTCTCTTTTTCTTTGTTTTTAGTTTCTTTTGAATATCTGCATCTTTCAGATTCTTTATTTCATCACAGATTTTTTCAACATTTTCCTGGATTTCTTTGCTTTTTGAATCATCTATAATCTCATCTACATCCCCGAGATTATACTCACCACTCCCAACACCGCCATTACTATTACTATCAGCGCTATCATTCTTGCCGTTATTATTGCCAGTGCCGTTTATTTTATTGCTGTTACTATTGCTGTTATTGCCACTAATATTACTATTTCTATGGTCATCACTTTTGTTTGCAGATATGTTTATAACTTTATCTATTGCTTCTGTAGCCACTGCATACTTCATGTAATTAGAAACTTCCCTGACAAATTCTTCTCCACCGTTACTCCACACATATTTCTTTTCTTTTGCTTTTACATTCTTAAGTCTTGTCATTAAAAGATTCGAGCCCTTATGTTCCACATCACCCAATTCAATGTTCGCCTGAATATATTTTTTTAAGTTCTCATTTACTGATTCGTTTTCCCAAAACATTAGTACACCATAGTCTTCATATACCTGTCTTGCATAGCCTGCCAAAACAGAATCCGTTGCTAAATATGTAAAAGTCTTACACTCACTTTGCACCATATTCATTCTTGCCGATTCTATTATTATGCTAATAAGCAATAACACTGTAACAAATATTAAGCTAAGATATATTGTAATGCTTGCTTTTTTTGTTTTATTAATCCTCATATTCTAAAAGTTTTCAATCTGTTCACTAATTGATTCATATACGCCATCGGCAACACCACTAATCTGTCCTTTAAATACCAATGCTAAGCCTACTAAAACTAAAATAATCAATACAATTTCAATTACTCCCATTCCACTTTCGTCATTAACATTTTTCTTTATTTTATTTATAAAATTCATAACCACACTCTTCATTCGCTATTTCCTCCTACTATAATATTTATTGCCCCTCCTTTTAGTCGTGGGTATTTCATCGATACATTCCTAAAAATAAATTTTGTTCATTTTATTTTCTGCTTCATATTTTCTGCCTCATATTTGTTTCCTAAATCAGTTTGTTATCCAAGTTAATTTGTTATATAAATTGCCTTGCTGTTTGAATTACTTTTTTTCATAAAATCTTTCTGCTAAATGTTAATGGACAATAATGCGGGTACCATTATTATTGCAATGGTTATAATCAGCATTAACACCATTGGGCCTAATAATTTTGTTGAAACCTGTCCACCATTTTTTAGCAGATTGTTTTTTCTTTCATTCATTGCATCCTTTAATTCACTCTTTAGCACCAGCGTTAATTCTTTTGTTCCTCGCTTAAGATTCTGTTCTATTAAACCTGCCAGTTTTATATAACAATGAATGTTGCATCTGTTACCATATTCACTTATTGCCACAGTTTTAGGAACACCACTCTTCATCTTCACTGAGCACATCGAAAGTTCCTCAAATGCATACCTGAATGCTTTACTATTCTTTTTCTTTTCCACATTATACTCTGCGACCATTCTCTCTATTGCCGACTTAATTGATAGTCCTGCTCCGTAATAAAGCAAAATCTTACTTACTATTTCCGGATAGTCATTTAGTAACTGCCTGTTTCGTTTTTCTACTTCTTTTTTTAAATCTTTATCCTTCAGAAAGAACAATGTAATTCCTACTATAATTCCTATTATTGGTATATATTTTCCTACTGTGTCCTTTGTTTCTCTGTAAGTCACTTTTTTCCCATTTATTTGTTGCGGCAGTTTGACCTGATTACTATACTTGTCATTTTCATCCACATATTCCTGCACATAATTTCCTTTTGAACTTTTGTCACTCCTTGGGTATACATTCACTCCAAAACTATAATCTATGGTTTTCTTTTTAAATGTCATAGTCGCCGTAAGTGTTACAACTTCTCCCTGTTTTTTCACATTAGAAGAAATCTCTCCGTTGTAATTTATTATGTTTTTATCACTGATTTTCCAGTATACATTAACTTTTTCTTTTCCTATTTCAGAAACCAAATTCAGTTTACTGTTTACTTTGTTCTGACTTTTATTCTTACCTAAAACTTCTTTTAAAAGGACTTTCTTGTTTTTTTCCAACACCTTCTGTTTTTCACTCTCTGTATACTGCTTTTTTGCAACATTTAACTTAACCGTCTCTTCTCCAACATCATCTATAATTCTCACATTATAATTATTTGAACTTTTTACACTTCGCTCTACTTTACTAATTTGCCTGTCTGTTTTAGATTCAGAATATAAAACTGCAATTGAAACTCCAAGCGTTAGCCAGATAACTCCAACTACAATACAAACTTTTTCTATATAATAAAAATATTGCTCTTTTATTATATGCTCCTTAACAGTAATTTTCTTTAAGTCATTATTAACCCCTGTATTTTGAAAAATCTTTTTGGGTAGCCTATCCACAATGAACATGCCAACTCCATATAAGCTCCATAATTTATGTTTTTTCTTACTTAACTTCCTCTTATATCTGTGTTTATAAGGAATTGTAAATACAATAAACGCACTCAAAACAAGAAACACCACAATAATAAATTTTGTCATTTCACCTATTCCTCCATAATGCTGTCCACAATTCTTTCGCCCCATATATATGCTAATAAATATAGAATTAAACATACTGTCATAACTATTTTGCCTACTATACTTTCATACATTATCTTTAAAAATTCAGGAGAACTTACAGAAATGTATATAATTATAAATCCGGGAATCAGTGTCATTACCTTTTGCTCTAATCTTTTTTCTGTTATGGATGTATTAATTTCCTCTCTGACATTTTCCTTCATTACAATATCATCTGTTACATTTTTGATTATTTCAGGCATATTGCCGCCGGTTCTTTTCGCCACACTAAAAATTTGCGAAAACAAAATAGCATTTTTTAGTTCCATTCTCTCTGCCATGTCTTTTAACACTTTTTCTGTTGATATATTTAGTTTTAGCTGTGATATTGCTATCTCCAACTCTTTGCACACAAAACATTCTTTTCCGTATATGTTCTTTAAATCTTTATAGCTTGATTTAATGGCATTCTCTACTGAGTAGCCTGTTTTTAATCCATCAGAAATTGCTATTAGCATGTCTTTAAACTGCAGCTCTCCGTAAGCAATTTTCTTGTTTATAAGGCTTTTCTTTCTTTGCTTGTAAATTGCTACTGTAAATGGGATTAAGAGTATTCCAAATGCATAATTTCCATAAAATAATTTTCCAATAACAAAAACTATTAACTGTATTGCTGCAATATTTATTATGATTTCATTTTTAGATAATTTCATTTTTGTCCCTTCTTTATACACTTAGCCCATAGCTTTGTAACTTAAATATGTTTTTCAATGTTCCTACTTTTTTCAATTTGCCATTTTCCATACAATATAGCTTATTTAAAATAATCTGATTGTCCTTAAATTCCTGAATCTCATTAATCTCTATAACTTTCCTTGTCTTATCTGGCATTCGTGCCAAATGAACCATAATATCAATACCTGCTGCTAACTGTGACCTTATGGCATTTAGTGGTATATCTGCCCCCATTAAAACCATAGTTTCTAATCTGGCGAGCATGTCTTTTGGAGAATTCCCATGTCCTGTGCTCATCGAGCCGTCGTGACCCGTATTTAATGCCTTTATATGGACTCCCTATGTTCCCATCATGCAGAAATACAATATCTTTACTTAATATACACTGTATATAACGTTATTATCTTGCCATTCCACAGTTGCAAAAAGAAAAGAGCGCCTTTCACAGCCCTCTTTCATATCGACTTTCTCATTCATTTGTCATACTCAACAGTTTTGCAACCAATGTCTCTAAACTTTTTCCCAAAAATGGGACAAAGTCTGGTATTGCACCAAATGCCATCCCAATTATTATCATTCGACCACATTCTCTTGCAGATTCCAATGCAAATCCATAACTCAAAACACCTGTCAGAATAAATATAATTGATAAAAAGTAAAGCAAAATATTTCCCAATATCATCGGAATTTTTAATAACCAGTGAATCAATGTCATTACTGCAAGAATTAAATATAAAAACACTTTTATTATGTACTTAACCAACATTTTTAATCCCTCCCTTTTTTATCTTTCCGGACAGCAAGAATCTTGCCATCCGGACTTCCACTTTTTTGCTATCCGGGCTGCAAAATTCTTGCTATCCAATACAGTTCATTATCCTTTCGTGTATATCATTTCCGTCAAAATCATCTCTTCTGCATCATGACAAAGGGTATTCATCCTCCTTGTCCATTCCATGTTGTCTTGCCTTTTTAATTCCTCTGTAATTCCTTCTTTCTCCATCATCTGTTTTACTAATTGTTCTTCTCTATCCCTTGCTTCTGCATCAATCTGATTCAAATGCTCGACAAGTTTTCCTTGTAACAACAATATTTGATATTTTGCCTTTCTGTGTTCCTGTAAATAGCTTTTACGAAGCATCCCATATTTCCCATAAGTTGGTTCGATATCTGTAAGTGCCAATTCTGGCAAATAATAATCACCACATAACATATAAGTAAGTCCATTTTTCTCATCATAAATTTCGTTCTGCATAAAATATTCTCCTTTTCTTCCTATAATTGGTCGTACATCTTCAACAGTGTTCCCTTTTTCATTTGACTATATTTCACCTGTAATTCTTCATATTTTTTCTGAAGACTTTCATATTCGTTTTTCGGAACACTATCGGATAATTTCTGTTCTAAACTCTTAATCCGTGCTTCCTGTGCTTTTGCAATAGCATCACTTTTAGGATTTCGCAATATCATTCCCTGTTGTTTTTCCTTCAATTCCATCATGACCTGTTTCACATTCGGATTATTATAGAAAAAACCTCTGGAAAGTCCTGTTAGTTTTGTAAGTTCAGCAACTGAAATTTTTATATTTTTTCTATACATTGTTTCAATAGCTGTTATTGCTGTTTCCGTCATTTCCGCACTTTTTTCTTTTGCCAGTGCTACCATTTTATCGTGTTTCTGCATTTTCCTTTTCCCTCCTGTATTGTGCTAATAATTCATTCATTTCATCTCGTACAGCCTTTGTATCCTCCGCTAATGCTTCGTTTCTTAACCGCCGATAATGTGGTATGGTTCGTGTATCCTTATGCCCCAACAGCCTTGCAATGCTATCATCATCTAATTTCATTTCTGTAAGTTTTACTCCAAAAGTATGTCTAAAACGATGTGTACGAAACTCAAAATAATTTCCATTATCATCCCTGATATCATTTTCATAAATCATGATATTTACATGATATTTCAGCATTGAATCTGTATACAATTTTCCATTATCTTGCAGAAAAATATATTCTGAATCTGGATGCTCCTTTTCTGAAACTTCTATTGCTTTTCTAATCAATTCTGCCAGCTGATCGCTAACTGGTCTTTTGTATTTCCTTGTTTTCTGCTGGATAATAGTTATAAAATAATGTCCAGATTTCTCAGATAAGCAATCCCTTCGCAAAGTCAACGTATCCTCTATTCTTGTACCGAGCATCTGATGTATTATTAAACATCTGCCTAACTGGGGCTTTAATTTTGTTAATGCACAATTAAATCTTCTGATTTCTGCATCTGAATACGCTTCTGGTAAAGCGTTGTCATATGCTCTGCAATCACTGGACAGAAAAAGGTTGCATATATTTCCTATTTCCAGTTCACGCCCTATTTCATCCAACAGATTATCCAAAACCGACAGCTCTGTCGTGTAACTGACTGATGTAAGACCGGTATCCGTTTTTATATAAACCAGATAATCTTCTATCATATCCCTGCTAATTTCTGTAAAGTGCTTTACTTCTGGGAATCGATCATACATGAAACTAGCAAACCGACGGAATCCACGCAATTCACCTTTTATACTACCCATTGCTTTTGTCTGGCAGTGGCTATACAATATTTTCTTTATTATCTCTTTAAATTCTTTCTGCCTGATCTCACGAAAATCTAATCTATATCTTCCACGAATCGGATTACTCCTTGGCACAATATCCAACTTTCTCATATCCCATACATCTTTTTCATTTTCTGGAATATCTGCTGTTTTACACTTCACAACATACTCATAATACATTTTCAGAAAAGAAATCTGAGCGCTACTTTGTTGCTCAACATTCCGCCTATCCGGTCTATTTCTTCTAACATACAGCGCCAATCCTTTTTTATATAAAAATGCTTTATAACTTCTCTCCAGTTCTTCCCATTTTTTATCAGTGATGCTGCTACAACTTGTACACTTCTCATTCAGAAATTCTTTCAACAGATCAAATCTGTAAATATCATTTACTACTGTTGATAATGACAAACGTCTACATCTATCATCGATATACCCATAAATCTCATCCTGCATTTTTTCATTATGAATCTCTGATATGTAGTACACCCTGTTTTCCTTCCATTTCAGTCCTGCCAACTGTTTTTCTGTAGCTTGTTGATAACACTCATACGAAATCAAATTAATATTACCTTTCATCATCTTCTGCTCCTTTCAATTTAAATGACTGATTTTTAGAGAAATATTTATCTTCAGCCGATACAATACGTTCCGGCATGAAATCAATGTACTGTTTTGTCATATTCTCACTTGAATGTCCTAGATAATCTCGTACCCCTTGTATAGAAACCCCATTTCCGTACATTGAAGTTGCAAGGTTATGTCTGTAATCGTGTGCTCTAAAGATATAATCTCCGCAGGCAATCCCACGAACCTTACACTCCCGAATCATCTGATTTGAAAATGTCTGTCCATTAAATGCACCACCCTTTTTATTTTTGAATAAATACTCCCCATTTTTTATTCCGTACTTTTTTTCATAATCATTCACCAGTCCAACCAATAAACTGGGAACAGGAATGACTTTTTCTCTCCGCATTTTGCTTTGATATATGCGCATCCAATTCTCATTGCCTTGTGAATAAAAGGCTCCCGATTTTATTGTACAAACCTCGCTTTTCCTAATTCCTGTGCAAAACAAAATCAAATACATCAACTGTAAATGCTCTGGGAATGCCGGCAGCTCCTTAATCAGATGAGCAATTGTTTTTTCTGGAACACTTCTTTCATTGTGTTCTGAAAAACCTTTTTTTAAAAATCGTTCCGGATAAAACTTCAACACTTCAATATTTTTCATTTTCAAAAACTGTAGAAATGTATGCATATGTGTGATATATCGGTTAAAAGTAGAATACTTAATATCGGACTTATCCAAAACAGACACATAACCCTCTATATCTTGTATCTCCAGTTCAGTTACTTTCTTACTCTGTCCATCCAGATATTTTAAAAATTGTGAAATAAAACTTATTGTATTTCGGATATTTGATAAAGACAGATCCGATATCCCGACCAAATATTTTGTGTATAATTGTAAATACCAACGATTTTCTTTTTCGTAAATATTAATAAATGAAAGGCTTTTAACAGGTGAACTGGCATTGATTCTCGATTTATCAAACTGAAACCTATCCATATACCAGATACACGCTCGCCAATTTGTCTCTGAATCTGTTAGAAATAACGTTCTTCTCGCAAACTCAACAATCTTAGAAGCCTGTTTTTTTATAATTTCCGACTCCTTGTTTAAATACAGATAAAATCTGTTTTCGTCTGCCTGTTCCATTTCTTCAATATCATCTATTCCGTACTTATCGCAAAACCGTATAAGTGCTTTTAATGGTTCTAAAAAATATCTTCGATGTCTTTGTACCTTATCCATATTCAGAATTTCACACAGCAATATTTTTGTCTGTCGCACCAACTGTGATGAATGTATCCCCGTTAAGTCCCATAACAAATCATTCTTATCGACCACCTGACGAAAAGATTGTGCTTTCTTCTTATTGGGGACATACAGCAAAAACAATTTGTCTTGCTTAAAAAACTCCTGTTCTACAGAGAAGGGCTTTCCTTGTGAATAGACATCCGGCATATTTTCTATTTTTAAACGATCAAATAAGCTCAGTAATTCCGCTTTATATTTTTCTGAAATATCCTCTTTTTCAAGAGAATCCATATACATTTTTCTCGTTTCATAGTTAATATCTGCAGTACACTGTATATCTGTATACTGGAAAAATTTGTATAACCGGTTATAGTATTTTGCTTCTCCATTCGTAACTAAAGATATTTCTTCCTTTAATTTCTCGGATATTTTTTCCTGATATAACTTCGGAACAATTTTTAATACTGCCAAGGTAATCCCTCCTTCCTTTTACAGAAAATCTGCAATTTGGTATAAATCTTCATTATTTGAGTAGTATTGATCTGTCGCTTCTATCAATCGTTCATTATTTTCACCCAAGTATTTAATGGTAGTTTCAACTTTCTTATGCCCCAGGGCAAAACGAATGTCATTCAAATCCCATCCTTCTTTTCTTCTTTCCTCCGCAAAATAGTGTCGGAGCTGATGCGGATGAGAATTGATATCCGTTTTTTTGTATAGCCTTTTCAACATGCTATACACAGAATCCGCATCTAATGGCTCTCCTTTGTTTTTTCCAGTCAATTTTGTAAATAAATACTCCGAGTTCATCAGACTTTTTCGGTTATCAGAAATGTACTTAACCAAGAACTCAAAAGTTGTATTACTTAACAAAGCCATTCTATATTCTGCATTTTTTGCTCTTGCCAAGTTGGTATTGTATTCACGATACCTTACCCGAACCGTTCTTCTTTCAAAATCAATATCTTCGGTATAATGGATTCCCAGAATTTCCCCTAATCTAAGACCGGTTTCTGCCATCATTGCTATCAGCAATCGATCTCTATCATTCGAACAGGCATTTATCAGCTCCTGTATTTCTTCGGATGTTATTTCTTCCAGATTAGGTTCTTCTTCTTTGAAGAAACCTTTAAACGAATTCACTGCATTTTGATGATTTACTCCCATACTGTCAAAATACGATACTTTTTTTACTCGTAAGACTTTAAGCATTGGCAAAACATCTTCCAGTGCCAAAAACTGGTAGTATCTGAAGACTGCACCAAGATACATATTGCAGGTCTTATTGCTCGTCTGTGTATTATGCTCAGTATGCTTTCCACTCTTAACCCAATACAAGAAATCAATAAAGTGTTTATTCTGCTCTGAATAGGATAGCAATGTAATCTCATCCAATCCTATCGTTTGCTCCTGCAGATAATTGTAATAATATGAAAGTGCGAAGGCTGCGGATTTTACAGTATTCGGAGAAGCATTAATCTGATCCAGATGCTTCAAATACTTTGATGGAAGGATTTCAATTTCTTCAATATCAGAAATAATCAAAAAACGTGGTCTATTATCTTTCAAAACTGAAACAACCCTATATTTCAATCCACAGCCCTCCTTCCTTTCTTTTTGATTTATTTGACTTCTTTGACTTCTTGATTTACATTATACACAAAGATGTCAAAATGTCAATTACGTTTTTGACTTCTTTGACTTTTAATGAGATATCAATAAAGCATTTTTTGATTTCTTTATGTTTTAAATTGATTTTTAGGGATATAATTGATAAGATAAAATACAAGAAGTCAATTTATACAAAGTCAAAGAAGTCAAGAGGAGATTTGAATGAACGAATTTATATCAAATTCAGGCACACTAATAAATCCTGACAGCGTTTACGATCAGGAAAGATTCATCAATATACTTCAAATCATTTTACAGAAAAAAACACAAAAAGAATTATCTGAACAAACAGGCTTAAATAATGCAACCATTTCACGAATGCTCAACGGTGCCCGATCTGGAAGACCATATAAAAGCACTATTGATAAAATTGCAAAAGCCATTGATGATCCAGAACTTATCCAAGAATTATATGATGCAACGGGATATTCTTCTAAAAAAATACGGGAACGAAAAAAGATAATTGCAGACAATGGATTTTCTTTGGATCTCTCTACTGTTCAGGTGCATGAAAAGTTTTTTTCTACCTTAATGCGTGGACTTTCCATGATGACAAGTCTGCAAAAAGTTGAATGGACAATAAAATCTGGAACGCCCAGATCATACGATTATTTAATTGAATTAAAAGAGGGAAATATAGATTATTGGTATATTAGATATGTAGATAGAATTACTTCTGATGAAGAAAGGAAAAAAGCCTTAACTGCCATTTATGGAGAATTTGCAAAATTGAAATTGGGCGGAAAAATCAAAGTTTCTTGCGCCACTCCTTCTTACGAAGATTATGATTATTTTGTTACAATTCCACCATACCAATTAAATACAAATGCTTCAATTATATATTTTGATTCTGAACTCGAAAGATTTGCAGACGAAACCTTTTTAGAGACAGCTTTACCACTTAAAGAAAATATTCCTGTTAAGGATTTTTGTAATCTTACCGAATCACTGATACTATAACTTTTTGATTTTATCACAGAGAGAGTTGCTTATGGCTCTCTCTTTTTTTAACGCTTCCTCCTCCCATATTCTAACTCATTATGGCAAATCATTTTCTAAAGCAAGTATCGCCTAGAGTAACTCAAAATCCCTTTTCTGGATTATGATTCTCTGACAAACTTGATGGAGATTACGATTCCCCATACCCTCAATATCACAAAATATCAAATTTTCCTATTAGCTCATAATAAATTTTCGCAGCTTTCTGTTTTTTCACTCATAGTTACCAAAAGCTTTTTATAGCCATCTGCTTCTATCGGCTGCAGATTAAAAATTCTTTTATTCAAAAATAAATAAAAGTGGATTCCACCAAAATACCCATCACAAAAAATGTACTGGACACTTCTATTCATTATATTTGCACCGACAACCGGAAGTTATTTTCCTGCTTACAACTTTCCAACAACATAAACTCCAAATAGCATTTTGATAATATAAAGATACTTCTTTCTTACCCCAGAGCAAGATCCACCTGTGTTTAACAATATTGTCTTTCCGACAAATGTTCTTTCATCAGGTTTTTATCTTGCTGGGGATTCCCCAAACCCATTCTTTCTATTTATGCCGAGGTTACTGTACACATTAGAGCAAGATCCACCCCGGTAATACCATATCGCTATTTTAGCAATATGATATTTTCCGGATGTTGGAATCTTGCTGAGGATTGTGCTCCCCAGTTCCTCACATTCAGCATAAATATATAATTGGTTCCTCGAATTTCTTCGGTCACAGCACAGGGAGAAAAAATAGGCTAAAACTGCCCTATATCCCTGTGAAATCACCATGTGATTAAAAAATAGCAAGGACAGGAAGTGTGGATACACTTCCGCAAAATTGCCAATTTCGGAGCCATATCCAAAATTGAAAAATACATAAAAATCAAAAATCCGAAACCTTACTTGATACCCAAATTTATAATTTTTACAGATTACCAAAAAACCAATATGAAAATTTTACAAATTTTGTACCACCTGTAAAATTCCCATATTGGTTTTCATTCAGCTTTTATGGATTTGGAATATTCTATATTTTCCAAATATTCTGTGCATTAGCTAAGAGCCATTCTGCACGATTTTCTATTTCATGTTCGTTCCAATCATTTTTTTGAAGTACGTCATGTAATGTATAAAGTCCGCTCGCACACAAAAGTAAACCTGGTTTATTTTGTCCCTTACCCGCCTTTTTTACATTCCATGCAGCATCACGTATAGATGCATTTAAAGCTTGCGGAATAATCGCCAAATTCCCCAATGTCAGTAATAGAGAATCTCTCTTTTTTGCATCATCTTCTGTCGCGCAAGCTCCCCAATTATTTCTCCATTTCTTTGGCATTAAATGTTCCAAACTGTAATTATTAAATCCAAGCAATGCTGTAGAACTATTGTCTGAACGAATTTTACTTTCTAACAAATAAATAATTCCTTTTGATTGCAGATTAACCAGTTTTGATGTTTCAAAGCCAATTTTCATTTCATTATCATCTGGACAATATGTAGTTGCATCGCCAATTCCTTTTAAACGCAAAGTTAAAGTCTGCGAATCCAGCACTTTATTCAAAATCAATGAAGTGAATAAATTATTGTAACTTTTAGTAGATGCATGTACCACAACTCTTCTCATTATATAACTTTCTAAAATTCCATACATTTTAATTAGCTCGTTTTTGTCCTGCACGTTTTTTGCAATATATAAAATATATGGTATCATCGTCGTATTTTTTAATCCAAAAATCACAACATTTATACGTTCAATACCTTCTTCCTTCGGTATACTCATTCCACATTGATTTGGCTTCAAATTATTTCTAAAACACTCCGCATATTCTTTCATCTGATCTAGCACAATGTTTTTATTGCCACCACAATACTTATTGATGAAATGCTGATAAGACTGAGCAAGCCTGTCTACCCTGGAATACATAAGTTTGTCTTCATTAGAAATATTGTACTGCTTATCCTGAATAAATAATTGAAAATAGGAATCAAAGAATATGTCAATAATTGCTCTCTTTATTCGTCCTGTCTCAATTTCCCTATCCCAATATACTTTAGTCTCATCATCTTTTTCAAATACATCTGCCCATTTTCTTTCATATTCACCAACAGTCTCTCGATTGAAAAAATAATTTTTTAATAACTCAGATGTAGTAAGATTCACGCCCAAAGAATTAATTGTATCAAAAATCTGCTGTTCGTCTTCATCCGCATCCAAATCAATACGAACAAATTGCGTATTTACAAATATTGTCATAATGTCCAACTTACTTTCGTCAATATGTTCCACAAAATAATTAAATGCTCCAATTATTCTGGACGCCGGCTCTGGATTGTCGATTATTTCCGCTTTGCTTAATGTCATTACTTTTTCAAAAGCCTGTATATCATTCCTTCCATGCCTAAGCGCAATCATTTGACCCATGATTCTAAATTGGCAGTCAAACAGTGCAGTCTGTCCTAATTTTAAGCAAAGCACCTTCATAAAAATCAAAAAAGTTGTTAATCTCTGCTGACCATCAACTATCGTTCTACAATCTGCAAAATTTTCTCCTTGCCTAGGTTTGCGACCTTCTTTTAAAATAATAGAGCCTAAAAAATGTGGTTTTTTTGTCTTTACTACAAACTCCATATCTTCAAGAAGTCGCCCCCAGAGATCTTCTCTCCACACATACGATCTCTGAAAAAAAGGGACTTCCACCAATGTCGAATTATTAAAAATATTGGTAATTAACGCTTTATGTGCATCCATCTTTCTTCGCTACTCCTCTTACTTATCCTTGCATTTTTTGATATAGCTTCATCAATTCTGCAACACACTCTTCTTCTGTCATTTTTATGCCAAAGCCATAAGCTGCCATAACTGCCTTATCATTTGCAATATGTGCTTTTCTTAATTCCACTGGCATCGTTAAAGGATCATACAAATCTGCAAGACTGCTATCTGGATATAATGCTCTTGCATCTAATATTCCTTGTGCCGATTGTTCTATTCTTTCTTTTTGTTTTTCCTGTAATTCTGGCCAAGGAAAATTATTATACACATGATTTACTGTGTAACTATAATCACTCTTTAATCTTCCACATATAGCTCTCATCCATGCCATATGTACATTAGATTCAAGTACACCAAAATGATACAATGTTCCCATTGGCATTATTCTTACTTTATCACTACATAGCACACTTTCATCCATGTATCCCATTGGTATATACCTTCTTCGTTCAGAAGATACCTGTGGTATTACTATATAGCTCCCTTTAGGGAAATTGGATACATGAAACCTTGTTGGTGTATCTGCAATTTTTCGTGTACCTGCACTTGTGCTTTGAAGTCTATACTCTCTAACAGCCTCCACTCTTTTCATACATTCTGGCAATTCTCTTAATTCTTTTGGTGAACAGTTTCCCAAATATAAACAATATCTTGGAGTACGATTAATAAATTCTCTTGCTCCATACCATGGGTGAAAATACTTTTGAGATTTCGGCTCCTGTTTTATAAACTCCTCCATTTCTTCTTTATCAAATAAATAGTATCCCCCATCTATTGGTTTATTTCCAATTCCTATTTCCGGTACACTACAAATAGGGTGTTTTCTACTACCAACAAAAATATCGTCTGAATCAATTAAGTACGCATTAATATTTTCAGCAATTTTCATATCCCCATTCGTATCATAAATAACTTTTCTTTTATTACTTTTAGCATGGCTAAATCCTACAATTACACAATGAACATGTGCTTTTAAATTCGCCTCACTATCCCAACGGAACGTTCTATAAGCAAAATTGATATGTATCCCCATTTCAAATAATGGCTTCCAAAATATTGCAGGCTGTTCACCTTGTGTAATAGTATTGGTTGAAACAAATGCAGTAAATATATCTCTGTTCTGAATGTAATCACTTGCCTTTTTATACCAAGCTGTTACAAAATCCAAGTTTCCAAAATCCTTTATTCCATGAAATACCAGTTCCATATCCTTTTTCTGTTCTTTATTCATCCACCTAGCACCAACAAAAGGTGGATTCCCCATAATATAAGATAGACCTGTTGCTGGAATGACCTCATTCCAATCCAATCTTAAAGCATTTCCTTCTGTAATATTTACATATGTCTTCAAAGGAAGAAAATCATCATTAAATCCATAAACAATACTTTTTGTTTCTTCTAACATCTGAGATTCTGCAATCCATAGTGCTGTCTTTGCAACGGTTACTGCAAAATCATTAATTTCTATTCCGTAAAATTGCTGTATTGAGACTTTAATTGGGTTATGAGCTTCTACTAAAGTCATTTGTCCGCCAACTCTTTCACGTATCACTTCATTCTCCAAACGTCGAAGTGATAAATAAGTTTCTGTGAGGAAATTTCCAGAACCACATGCCGGATCTAAGAACGTAAGAGTTGCTAATTTATTCTGAAATTCATCCAACTTTTTATCTTTAGTCCGCTTTACCTGAATTTGTTTTATTGCATTAAACTCTTCCTGTAAATCCTCCAAAAAAAGTGGATCAATGACTTTATGAATATTTTCGATAGATGTATAATGCATTCCTCCAGAACGTCTGGTCTCAGGATTTAATGTAGATTCAAATACGGCTCCAAATATAGTTGGAGAAATATCACTCCAATCAAAATCTTCTGACGCTTTTGTAAGAAGTAATTCTTTAATTTCCTCTGTAAAAGGTGGTATCTCAATAGTTTCATCAGCAAATAACCCGCCATTTACATATGGAAACTGAGCAAGATCTTCCTCCAAATACTCGTCCCGATCTGATATCGGCGTATCTAATACTTTAAATAATTCTATTAATGCTCTTCGACAATCCCTTACTTCATATGTTTCCAAATAATCATGAAACATATTTCTCTTACCCAAAATTCCAGCATCTTCTGCATATAAGCAAAAGACAATCCGTACACATAAAGCATTCAGGCTTTTTAATTTATGCTCTCTTTTTTCTTTCTGTTCGGACGTTTCATCTTTTTCTTTAATATCCGGTATACGATATTGTTTTAAAAACGCATCATAAATAAGCCCAACAATATCTCCTGCTTTTATTGATACTTCCATTTCATGCGATATTGTCTTTACTTCTTTTTTCACCAAGAAATCCAACAATGGATATTTGCTTTGTAATTCATCTAAAGCAATCTTTGTCGGTTCTGGCTGTTTCTGGTTCATATCATAAATCCAAATTTCCGCAAAATTTGACGTAACAATCCACCGAGCTCTTTCATCAAAAGTCAGCTTTCCATTATATCTGTCTGCCTGTTCAAATGGAGTAAGATCAACATCTCCTGAATTCCTGATTTTCTGATCCAATGCTTTTCCAAGACTCTTCTGTTCAATAATTACTCGTGTTTCAGGAATATATACATCAATACGTTTTGTATTTCCATCAATTACAACTTTCTTTTCAAAGTTCAAACGTTCTGTCACATTATCCATTCCCAAAACATTCGTCAATAAATCAATCCAATAAGAACGTCCATCTTCATCTTCTTTCCCTTTTCCCATCCATCGGTTTACAAATTGACGGGCAGCCTCTCTTTGTTCTGCATCTGTCATGCTTTTTTCCTCCTAAATAATCGTGCATTCACAAATCTTTCTCCGACTATTTTTACATATCATATCCACAGTATATCATAAAATTATTACAGAACAGCATTCATATATCATTATTTGTATTGTGTCTGCACACAAGGAACTTCTACCGCCAAATCATAATAATATTGATACATGATCATGTTATCTTTTGCTTCTATATACACTCTCTGCGCTTCTTTCATCAAGTTATTCCAAATATCTTTCCATTCACTAGGAGCTGAATCTAAAAACCACATATTATTAAATGACATTTCTATCGTCCCCCATAAATCATCTTCTTTACGCTCAGTTTTTATATTCATCTGCATATTTCGTGCAATTTCCAATGCATCTTTTTGTAAAAAAGTGAACTTCACTACTTTTTGAGGATCTGGAACTTTCTTAAAACGACGCATATGAGCTTCTGCCTTTTTAATAATTGTTTCCAATTGTTCATCATGCCATTTTTTATCCTCTAGTATCTCTTCTTCTGACATTTGCGCTTTTTCTGCATTAATTTCTCTTTGCATTTCTTCCAATTCACGCTGTGCAATATCATAATATTTCTTTTCAATCACCATAATCTCCCAACTCCATAAAAAAAGAAACAGTCAACATTTTCGTTACAACTGTTTCCTTTATTTTTGAAGTCCCCGGAGCATTTGTATCACTACATTCTGTTCTTTTTCATCAAGATTATTCCAAATATTCAGAACCTCTTGTTGTGATTCTGATAAGCTTACTGGAACATCCATTCCGGCAAAGAATTGTGCCATTGTTACTCCCAGTGCATCACATATCTTTTCTACAGTAGGCATAGTGGGTAAACTTTCTTTAGCAATAATTTTTCCAATCGAAGATTGAGATATACCAGTCAATTGTGACAGCCGATATTTACTCATATCACGTTTTTTACATAAAGCTATAATATTGTCCGCAATATAATCCTCTGTACGCAAGTAAATACACCTCTTTCCGATAGTAGTTACCTTAATTGTAACTAGAAATCCGCAAAAATATTAGAGATGTATCTTACAAGTATTTACTAAGGGAAACAGTAGTATTAAAACAAAAAAAATAGAACTATATAAAGTTGTATTCCATTAATGTCAGCTTATTATCTAAATGCTCATATTCTCTTTGTATTTCTTCAATTTTATCATATAGTTTCAGCACTGTCGAACCCTTTATCATTTTATTTTCTTGGCACATCTGCCGGAATTTTTCTTTGTACTCCCCGCAGTATTCTTCCTTTTTCCTCTAATTCCTCCAGTGTTTTGATTTCCTCTTTATCTGCCATGTATTTTCCTCCCAGACATAATTTTTAATACATAAATGATAACCTTTTTTTCGCTGTTGTTCAATTACAACTCATCGCCTTTTTCTCCCATCAATCGACAATCTTCTTTTTGCTATATACATATGATATACTTCTCTCTATACAACCAATTGCTGTTGTGTAGCTCACCATTTTTTCTATCTACAACACAAAAAAGTCAAGTTGTGATGGAAAGGAGGTGAGGACATGGAAATAAATTATGCACTTATAGGCAAACGTATAAGAGAAACCCGCAAACAACGAGGATTATCTGCCGAGGAGCTGGCTGAAATCGCTAATCTTTCTACTGTTTATATAAGCTATATAGAAAATGCCAAGCGTAAACCCAGTTTAGAATCTTTAATCAAAATTAGCAATGCCCTTGAAATTACTATTGATGAATTACTCTATGGAAACTTGTTATACAATCCTACGGAATATCAAACTGATATTGATTTATTAATGGCAGATTGTACCAGCACTGAAAAACGTTACATATTCGAGGTTCTTTCAGCCATAAAGAATATTTTACGAATCAATGATTGGCATCTATCCTCAAAACACAATTACGATGCTGATAACCCGAATGATTATTAAATCATTCAATAACAATCAAATATCTATTTCTACATAAACCATCCGTTAATCACTTAACAGATGGTTTATGTCTTTTTCAATCCAAAAATTCTATGATAGTTATATCAACTATAAAGGATGTCGCTATTGATGAAAGAAAGTGAAGAACGAAGCAGTAATATTGATGAACAGAAAGCCAGAATCCGGCAAAGATACAAAGGTATTGATCCAGAAGAACTGGAAGTAATTCCGGCACTTCCACCAGAGGATATTTTTAAAACAGAAAAAAAACTACGAGTAGCTGTATATGCAAGGGTATCTACGGATGATCCACGCCAAACATCCTCATATGAATTACAGAAAAATCATTATCAGGATGTAGTAAATAAAAATCCGAATTGGATGCTTGTAGAAATATATGCCGACGAAGGCATTTCCGGCACTTCGCTTCAACATAGAGATGCATTCAAAAAAATGATTGAAGATTGTGAAGCCGGAAAAATTGATTTAATCATAACAAAAAGTGTATCCCGATTTGCAAGAAACGTTGTTGACTGTATCCGATATGTACGAGAGCTTTCTTCACTCCGTCCACCCGTCGGTGTATTTTTTGAAACAGAGCATTTAAATACTCTTGATCCCAAAAGCGAAATGATTCTGTCATTCATGTCAACACTTGCGCAGGAAGAAAGTCATACCAAAAGTGAAATTATGAATTCTTCCATTGAAATGCGTTTTCGTCGGGGAATATTCCTTACACCTCCTCTGCTCGGATATGACCAAGACGAAAATGGAGATCTTGTAATCAATCCACATGAAGCTAAAATTGTGCAGCTTATTTTTTATATGTATCTGAATGGAAGCAGTACTCAACAAATTGCTGATTCTTTGACAGAACTCGGTTGTAAAACAAAAAAGAATAATGATGTCTGGTCATCCAGTACCATACTACAAATCCTTCAAAATGAACGCCATTGTGGGGATGTTCTGGCGAGAAAAACATGGACTCCGAATTATCTTGACCATAAATCAAGGAAAAACAATCAAGACCGTAATCAATACAGAAAAGTCGGACATCACGAAGCTATTATCTCCCGAGATGATTTCATAGCTGTTCAAAAATTAATTACAAATGCGAAATATGGAAATAAAGAGATTTTACCAGAATTACATGTGATACAAGAAGGCTCTCTAAGTGGATTTATAAGCATTAATCCAAGATGGTCTGGATTTAAAGCCAGAGACTACTTTGAAGCATCTCAAAGCGTCCTTAAACCGGCAAATATGAATATACCTGATACAATTACTGCTTCCGCCGGTTCCTTCGATTTAAGAGACTATGAAGTTGCCAGAGGACAATTTTTCTCCTCTGTTGGTCGGATTTCTGTTTCTTTTTCATATAAACAGATCTCTTTTAACAAAGATGCTATACGGAAATTTCCAAACATAAAATTTGTCGAACTGCTAATACACCCAAGCTCAAAACTACTTGCTATCCGACCATGTTCCTCTGAAACAAAAAATAAAGTGCAGTGGTCACGTCTCAAAGATGGTCAACTTATTCCAAAACCAATTTCCGGCGCTGCATTTTTGCCAACATTATACGAGATATTTAAATGGGACAAAAAATGCAAATATAGAATATTAGGAGTTGCCCACCAAAAAGACAATGAAAATGTCCTTATTTTCAACATGGACGATACAGAAATACGAATACCGACAAATACCAACGACGTATCCGCCCCCAACAATAACACGCCTGATACAATATCTGATTCTAAGAGTGTGTTAGCTTATCCTGCCGACTGGATGAATAGCTTCGGTAATAATTACTATACTCAGTCTCAAGCACCAGAATTAACAGAATTTACAGCGGACAAAAACTGGCAGACTGCTTCAGAAAGTAAACCTTATAAAGAACCCGAGCTACAAACCACTCCCAAAGAAACCATTATACAAAATATAAAGAATATTATTACAGAAATTAAAGGAGACACCCAATGAGCGAGCAACCTATAAATCAATGGAATATGACTACAGAACCTTCTGATATGATGAAAATCAACACACCTATGCCAATAACAGTCGCACCCAGCCCCTCAAATCAAATGGAAGTCATTGACGATGATTCTTTCAGCTATGACGGTTATCAAGTTGTACGTGGCGAATTCTTCGCTCATATTTACGAACCTTCGTTTACGTTTAATAACTACAAGGTATCTGTAAATACCGCCTGCATAAAAAAACTACCCGATGTCGAATACGTGCAAATATTAGTCAATCCCATTGAAAAAAAACTGGCTGTCCGTCCCTGTCGAGAAGAAGAAAAAGACTCTTTTCGTTGGTGTTCCTCTGGAAAAAAGCGTTCGCCAAAACAAATCACCTGTCGAATTTTCTTTGCTAAAGTGATATCTCTCATGGACTGGAATCCTAATTATCGGTACAAGATTCTCGGCAAACTAATTCGTTCTGGCAATGAAATACTGTTCATTTTCGATTTAACTTCACCTGAAATATTTCCTCGTACACTAAAAGACAATGGAACTGTAACCACTGCTAGGACACCTTCTTATCCTGAAGAATGGAAGAATCAGTTCGGTATTCCAGTGGAAGAACATCAAAAATCAATGCAAGTCAATATATTTGAAGGCTACGCAGTATTTGACATACAAGAAAAGAAGAAGGCAACTGATAAATCCATAGAAAAAGCAAAAGAACCATCAACAACAGAAAGTGAGGAAAAATCCTATGAACAACAAACACTCTTCCCATCCACTAATATGTATTGACTTTAAAAAGAATCGTATACGAATCCACCGCAATACACTCCGTCAAATTGGTAACCCAGAATATATTCAACTTCTTGTTAATCCTGATCAAAAAATGATAGGTATAAAGGCTAGTTGTGCAGAGGATAAATTGGCACATAAAGTTAAGGATTATTTTGTCATCAATGGTAACAGTTATGAATTGTACAGCCGAGAATTACTATATTCACTTTCCCAGCTTAACCTTTCTTGGGAGAAATTTAACATTTTTCGTTTAGAAGGCAATATTTACCCAGATAAGAAAATAGCTCTATTTTCCATGGATAACATCATCACAAAACTGCCACAAACAGAATTCAAATCAGAAATAATGGGAGATGAGTATGCGCAATTATAGTATATATACATTAAAAACAAAACTAGAATTCACAAATTTGTATCAATATCTCAGTGAAAAAGATTATAAACAACTTGAACAACAGATATTATGTCATTCCTATCACACCCCAATCTGCACATGGAATGGTATTGTCATTAATGGTATAGAAGCGTATGAATTATTTCGTAAACACAGTATTCCTTTCCGAATAAAAAGACTCCATTTTTCCAGTAAAGAAGATGTAATTTCATGGATATGTACTGACCAACTTAAACGAGAGGATTTAACCAATATCAATAAAAAATACCTGATTGGGAAAAAATATGATGCTGAAAAAATTTTAGTTTCAAGACAACTTTCATCTACGAATAAATCTCATATTTCCGGTGCAAGCATCGCAGCGAAAAAAATATCCGAAGAATGTAATGTAGCAATGGCTACCGTTTACAAATATTCTGCTTACAGTAGTGCACTAGATATAATTGATGAAAAAGTTCCCGATTTTGTCAAACGAGTTCGTTCTGGTCAGCTCTGGATTTCCCAAGCTAATATTATTGAGCTTTCAGGATTATCAAAAGAGCAGCTTTTAAGCCTAAATAACTACCTTCTTGCCGAAAAGATAGAACATCTCAGTTATCATGATATGAAAAGGGAATTACTATGGAATAATTACGCCAAACCGATGTTAAGGAAAGAATCTTCCGTTTCTATTCCTTCAATACGCAACCTGCCACAATTTGATCCAGATGCGGAAATTGCAAGTCTTACATTGACGATTCCCTCGTGGAACAGTTCTATCGAAAGAGTATTAAAAGTTTCAGATTTTAAAATTGCATCTGATACAGCAAAATATAAGCTTAAATATCAGCTTATGTGCCTAATATCAACAACAAATAATATTTTAAAAAAATTGGAGGAAATATAATTATGGATGGAAATACCGAAGATTTACAAAAGTTTGTTCCCCAAGTGCATTTTGAGCAAATACCTATTAAAAATTTATGTTCAAATCAAGATTATCAACGTAATCTTTCCATCAAACACGTTCAGCGTGCTGCAGCTAATTTTGACCTTTATCAGATAAACCCTGTAAAAGTAAGTAGACGTGATGGGATAAATTATGTGTTCAACGGACAACACACTATAGAGATTGTTGCTCTCGTCTCTGGATCAAGAGAAACTCCTGTCTGGTGTATGGTTTATGATGATCTTGTTTACACCCAAGAAGCAGATATTTTTGCAAATCAGATGAAATATGTCAAATCGTTATTACCTTATGAAATATTCATGGCTAATATTGAAGCTGGTAATGATAGAGAACTTATTATTCGTGACCTTGTTGAATCATATGATCTCACTATTACTTCTTCCTCTCGCCCCGGAGGTATATGTGCTGTATCCACTTTAATTAATATCTATGAAAAATATGGTTTTCACACTCTTGATCGTGTTTTACGCCTTTGTGTTGCCACATGGGAAGGTGCGCCTATGTCCTTTAGTTCCAATATGCTTAATGCTATTGCCCGTTTGGATAATGCTTATGGAGAAACAATGAAAGATGACACCTTTAAAGAAAAAGTTGGGCGTGTCTCTGTCAGGGAAATCAGTCGTACTGCCAGAGAACGTCGTGCCGGTTCATTAGGATTCGCAGAAGCTCTTTTACTAGAATACAATAAAAAATCCAAGTATTCACTTCCTTTTGAGAAATTATACACTCATAAAACACCCAAAAAAAGAGAACCATCAACTGAAGATGAATCCGGTCAAAGTTCCACTCCAGAAGGTCAGTTAGATTTATTTTCTACGGATCAAGAGAATACTCAGGCTCTGCCAAACGAATAGCGCAGAGCCTTCAGCCTTTATTCTATCCATACTTTCAAAAGAACACCATGCTTTAAGGCTCTCTTTCATGCAATCACTATGTTATCTTATCCCAAATTCATCATCCGCTCCATCCGCCACCTTATATATGAATACCCATTCCAAATATTTGCTTTTACCGGATACTCTTTCCTGTAAACAAATACAGTGTGATATTTAACAAAATGTGTTCTACACCAATTATGTATATCTTTCATATATATGTTATTTATACCATTCACCCACTGTTCTAAAGACCATATGTCTTTATCTGACACTAACTCCATTATGAACAGTACATTATAATATTGAATGACACCTACTCTCTTCCGTTCCTCTATTAACCTTTTACACAATAACCTATACTTAATGTTCATATCGTTCCTATGTCTCTCCCTCTAATCTATATTTTCCATCCTTATATACGTTATATATATAATTATTATATAGTACATATAAAACTTTGGACCATGTCAAGAGCTTCTGCGCCTCTAACCTCCCCAACAATAATTCTGTCAGGTCGCATTCGAAGAGACGTTTTTATTAAATCTCTTATAGTGATTTCATTTTCTCCCTGACTGTTAGCCTGTCTTGCCTCCAGACGAACAATATTATCCACACTCTTTAACTGCAATTCTGCAGAATCTTCTATGGTTACAACTCTTTGGTCATTAGGGATAAAATTAGACAGCACATTTAAAAATGTTGTCTTCCCTGAGCCTGTCCCACCACTTACAAAAATGTTGTATCCTGCAACAACCAATTTTTCCAACAAGTCGCTTACTTCTCTAGTAAGAGTCCCCCATTTAATTAACTGATTAATGGTAATTTTTTCTTTAGCAAATTTTCTAATAGTTATAACAGCGCCATCTAAAGCAACTGGTGGCAAAACCACGTTCACTCTGGAGCCGTCCTCCAATCTTGTGTCAACAATTGGATTAGACTCATTTACTCTTCTATTTGTTTTTGCAACAATCTGTTGAATTATGTCCTGAAGTCTTTCCTCTGACTCTATGGAATCATCATAAGGTATGATTCTACCCGCTTTTTCAATAAAAATATGATTCCTACCGTTTATCATAATTTCCGTCACTTCATCCATCTCCAGCAAATCTTCAAGTATCCCCAGCCCCTTTATGGAATTAAAAACTTCTTTATGAATTTTTATTCTTTCTTTAATAGTCAAATATTTTTCTTTTAATTCCTCTTCCATAATACGGTCAATTATTTCGTGAAGTTCCTGCTCCTGAGGTTCCCTGGTCATATCAATAGTTGAGATAACTTTCTCTCTTATGGTTTCTTTACTAATTTTTTCACCTATTGCCCCCACCTCCTACTACCTGTCTTGAGTAATCTCCCAAATTACTCCACAACTGTCTTTCTAAGAAATTGTCATCCTCTATGTCAACTAAATCTATAGGTGGCGTAACCTGCTCAATTTTATCTATTAACTCTGAAGCTTCGCTACGTAACAAAAACTCTTCAAACTCCCCAACTTTCATCTTGTACATATAACTGTTTTCTATAGGAACATAGATTTTGTCGCAAAATTCAATTAACGAAGTTATATCTTCCACTACATTTCCAATATCAATTACAATATTTTCATACATACCTGTAGCCATTATGGTTTCCAGCAATTCTATCCACTTTGTTGTTTCCATAGTTCTCAAGTCCCTTGAATATTTAAGTGGTGGCACATAATCTAATGTATTAACTGTATTTACGATAGCTTTCAGCTTAATGGCAACTGTATCTTTATTTTGTTTAAAATAATACATTAAATCAGACAAATCACCCTGATAATTTTGATGGTAGATTTTATCGAATGCCGTAAACTCATCCATGTTTATGTATAGGGTACTTCCGCTTTCAGCCAACACCTGCCCCACAGTAAAAGCAAAAATAGTTTGTTCAGGCTTCTTTATAGGGGAATAAACTCCAACAATCTTTGTTCCATTTCTTTTCGCTATTGAACCTGTTTTGCTTATATTCAGCTCTGCAAAATAATCCAAAATTTTTCTAATGATATTTTCAGATGATTGGAATTTATAAATATAAGAATAATCCTTGAACTGCTGACAATCATCTTCCACTAAAAATATTATTTTACTTACATCTTCAAGTTCCAAATATTCATCATATAAATTGTAATCCACCAATAGAATATCAATATGGTTGTCCTGTAAATATTCTTCCAGTGCCTCTTTATTTGTAAAAGCCGTTGCCTTAAATGGCATGTTTTGTTTTTGATTAATGTATTTCATTAAACTATTTGCATATACTTCATCTAAATCATAAATTGCCAAAGTTGCCGTCATCTTTCTTCTCCCCTTTCTTCTTAATTCTAATTTTTACCATCTGGTACTTCATAATTTTCTTCAACACTAGCCTGCATTTTTTGTCTCAGGTAATGCTGTTTTCACATTATAAACACCTTTCTCCCACTTTGTCTATACCCTTTTTGTGATTTTATATATATTTTAAAGAATGTGTGTTTTTTTCATTTTTTGTGCACTTGACACATAAATATATAGTGGTATACTTCTATGTAGTATTCATAACTAGATGTTATGGTTACAATACATATTTTTTTCGTGTCATTATACTAATAATGACGTTTTATTTTTTCAAAGCAGAACAATTATATGGAGGAAAATATATGAGTAAAAGAACTAAATTATCAGACAGAACATTGCCTACCTACTCAAAGGGCGAAGAGATTTTCAATATGGTTTCTCACATTGTAGGCGGAGCTCTCGGTATTGCAGCACTTGTACTTTGTGTTATTACAGCTGCCAAAGCAGGTAGTGTCATCGGAGTTGTTTCCAGTTGTATTTATGGAGTAACCCTCATTACTTTATATACAATGTCCAGTGTTTATCATGGTTTACGACCGGGTATGGCCAAAAAAGTAATGCAGGTTTTAGACCATTGCACCATTTATTTTCTAATTGCCGGCAGCTATACACCGATTTTATTAGTTGCTATGCGACCTAAATATCCTGCACTTGCGTGGGTTTTATTTGGAATTGTTTGGGGCTGCGCAATTATTGCTTGTGCACTTACAGCCATTGATTTAAAGAAATATAGTGTTTTCTCCATGATTTGCTACCTTGCAATGGGCTGGACAATTATATTTTTCATAAAGCAGACTTACGAAGTCATGTCGCTGGGGGGAGTAATTTTACTTGTTGCCGGAGGTGTTGCCTACACTGTAGGCTCTATCCTTTACGGACTTGGCAAAACTAAAAAATGGATGCATTCTATTTTCCATGTATTCATTGTTGCAGGCAGCATTTTGCATTTCTTTGCAATTATTCTTTATGCTCTATAATCTTATAATTTTCGATAAACTTATAAGTCTTCAAACTTTTCTATAAAAGTTTAACGATCTAAAAAGATAAAATCTGGAAGAGTGTTATTTCTTCCAGATTTTTTGTGTAATAAAATTTTTATTTGCACAAAAATGAAAATAACTACACATTTTCGAAAATAAAATAGGGTAATTTCTTTCCATTTTGCTCTTTTCCAACAATATCTTTCTAATAATATATTCTTCTATTTTACGATTTTTCAATAATATCTTCTTCTGTTTTGCCTTCTTCTGTACATTTCATTTAACAGCAAAACCATAATTATATCTTTAAGCCACTGATCATCCGGATATTTAATACAGTTTTCTCCGTCGCCACACTGTTCTTCCTCTTCCTTAACCTGCCTGAATATGTTGTTTACCATTTGCAAAACACCTAATTTATCGGGATATTCATCAAACATTAGACTTCCTGCAAACTCCTGTTTGTCACACTCTCTTTCAACCCAATCCTGAATTGTCATAAAAGCTACCGGGTACATTTCCTTAACATAATCAATATCTCTGTCTGACATTTGATTCCATTGTCCATAATAAAATCCATTTATTGCATTTCCCTGAACGTAAAAAGGTATATATTTATAGTCCATAATCAATCCTAATAGTTTATCATTTTATACTATTCAGATTTCAATTATTTGTTACTACAAATATATACCTTTTACTTTTATTTTTACAATTGTAAATCAACTAAATTATAATTTATACCGCACCCTAGTTACAGGTTTACCGCATAAAATATAAAACTTCTACAACTTTATTTTTATTTCCTTTCCTGACTTTTCATATGGTGTGTATTTAACTCCCGCTGCTTCCATCATTCTTTTAGAAGCTTTCACAGATGAAGTGTCGCCATATTTGTCGTCTCCGTAAATAACTTCCTTTATGCCACATTGAATAATCGCCTTGGCACATTCATTGCAAGGGAATAAAGTTACATATATTTTTGCCCCTTCTAAACTACCACCGCGGTAATTTAATATTGCATTTAGTTCGCTATGAGTTGTATAAAAATATTTGTTGTCATAAGGATCGTCGCTTTCCCTATTCCAAGGAAATTCATCGTCACTACAGCCAATTGGAAGTCCGTTATATCCCATTGACAAAATCTTGTTATCTTCACTTACAATACAGGCTCCCACCTGAGTATTTGGATCCTTTGAGCGCAACGCAGCTAACGATGCCACGCCCATAAAATATTCGTTCCATGAAATATAGTCTTTTCTTTTGTTACTCATTGTCTCGTCCTCCAATCATGTTTTGCCCTCATATTTAAAATCCTTCTTATATTAAAAATGAAGAAATCCTTCTCCTTAAGAAAAGTCTTTCTTCATTTCTAGTTACTATTTTGTTCCGAAAATTCTGTCTCCTGCATCGCCAAGACCTGGAACAATATATTTGTGTTCGTTTAATTTTTCGTCTTTTGCACCAATGTAAACATCTACGTCCGGATGAGCCTTTTCAAAAGCTTCAATTCCTTCAGGTGCTGCAATAATACACATAAGTCTAATGTTCTTAACGCCCTTATCCTTTAACATCTGGATTGCTGCAATAGCTGAACCACCTGTTGCAAGCATTGGATCTACCACAAAAACTTCTCTCTTATCGCAATCTTCAGGAAGCTTGCAATAATACTCGTGAGGTTCTGCTGTTACTGGATCTCTGTAAAGACCAATATGTCCAACCTTTGCTGATGGAATAAGCGCAAGCATACCATCAACCATACCTAAACCAGCTCTAAGAATTGGAACGATTGCAAGTTTCTTTCCACCTAACTGCTTAATTGTTGTTTTACAAATAGGTGTTTCAACTTCTACATCTTCAAGCTCCAAATCTCTTGTTGCTTCATAAGTAATAAGCATTGCAATTTCGCTTATTAACTGTCTGAAATCCTTTGTTCCTGTAGTTGCCTGTCTGATAATTCCAATCTTGTGCTGAATCAATGGATGATCCATTATCATTATCTTTGCCATGTTTCTTCCTCCGTACATATTATATCTTATTATGTTTTAACTTATTCGCCAACTTTATAATCACTTCATCAACCGTATCATAAAGTTTCGCATAATCAGCAAGTTCCCCACCATCCGGGTTAGTTATACTTCCTTGCTCATTAATATACTCTTTAAGTGTATAGACATTCACTGCTTCAGCAAAGTCATCATAAATGCCCTGCTTCTTTGTTTCGTCTAATACAAGTACCAATACATCTTTTCCAAAATCTTCACCTGTTAATTGAACTGAACTTCTGTCAATTTCAATCCCCTTTGACGCTGCAATGGCAACGGTCTTTGGGTTCATAGGTTCCGGAAATAACACTGCTAGTCCCTTAGACTCAATAGTAGCTCTCTCCTGTGGTAAATAATGCTTAAGTAGAGCTGCCGCCAATGGTCCTAACGAAGTGTCTGTATCAGTTACAAATATTACTTTTGAATATTCTAACATTTTTCCTCCGAACTGCTACACATCCATTATGTTATAACCAGCTGCCTTTGTAAGCCTGTTCATAATAGCCCATCCAATGTTGTCCTCTGAAAAAGCTTCCCCAAAAATGAATTCAGTTCCCTCTTTGTCAAAATCGCGAAGCGCTTTAAACAACATGTTTGCTATTGTTTCCGGCTTGTCCAAATCGCCCAGAGATACTACCTTAATGTTCTCATTTATTTTTCCCTGGTACAATCCTAAATGCTGGTTAGCTGTTATTATTCCTGTCTTCTTTCCTTCTTCAGCTTTTGCATTAGCTGAATCAATTATGTGCTGAGCAACTTTATTCGCATCACCTTTAAAAATACGAAAATCTGCTGCTGGTGCATAATGTCTGTATTTCATACCCGGAGCTTTTGGTTTCAAACCTTCTACCGGTTTCTTCAAAATGGCCTGATCTATCTCAAGGTTGCTAACAACCTTCTTTGCCATTTCGTATGTTATAAATCCTGGTCGTAAAACAAGAGGTGGATCTACTGTTACATCTATAATTGTAGACTCCAATCCCATTCCTACCATGCCACCATCAATAATCATGTCTATGCGACCGTCCAAATCATCGATTACATGCTCACCAAGTGTTGGACTTGGCTTACCTGATAAGTTGGCACTTGGTGCCGCAATGCTTGTTCCGGCTTCTTTAATTAATCTGCTTGCAATAGGATGATTTGGAAATCTGATAGCCACAGTATCCAAGCCACCTGTTGTTCCTTTTGGAACAATATCGCTTTTCTCAAAAATTAAAGTAAGTGGTCCCGGCCAAAAAGCATCCATTAATTTCTCTGCCACCGGTGGTATTTTCTTTACCAATGGTTTCAGCATTTCTATGTCACAAATATGTGCAATTAATGGGTTGTCTGATGGGCGTCCTTTCGCAGCATAAACCTTCATAGCTGCCTGGGCGTCAAGTGCATTTGCACCCAATCCATAAACCGTTTCTGTTGGAAATGCAACAAGGCCTCCATCTCGAATAATCTGCCCTGCTTCCTTTAATGCTTCCCCATCTATATTGTCTTTATCAATGTTAATTATCTTCGTGTTCATTTCTCGCCTCACCTGACCTATATCCGTTTTATTTTATCATAATTACATCTAAAATACAACGTTAGACCCCTTTATCTTTTCACCAGGAATCGCCATTTATCGCTGCATATTAAAGTATGTAGAAATGCCTTCACTCAAGATTTCTGCCAGCTCTTTTTGATATGTTTCATTTGTCAATTTTGTTGCCTCATCGCTATTGCTTAAAAAACCACACTCTACAATTATTCCCGGACATTTTGAATTTATTAAAATATAGTAACTGTCATTTGGCTTTGCCTTTTTTTCTTTATCATTTACCTTTTCATTTAGGATTTTCTGCAAAGTTTCACCTAGCAGCTTGCTTTGCTCTGACCTTTGAAAATAAAAACTTTGTGCTCCATGAACTGACGTCTGCGTAAAGCTGTTTTGGTGAATACTAACCATAATACATTTATTATTTTCTTCATAGGCGTTGTTTACTATTTCACAGCGTTTATTTAAATCCCTTATTTTAGAAAACTTAACTCCATCCCCCAAAACAACATCTTCGCTTCTGGTTAGTACAACCTTATACCCCTGTTCATTTAGTACCTGAAAAAGCTTCTTACTAATAGCCAAATTCACATCTTTTTCTTTCTCTTTATTTACACCAATTTTTCCCGGATCATCTCCACCATGCCCTGGATCAATTACAACAGTTTTTCCATTAAAATTTTTTGTGGTTACTACTTCGCCATTTTCTTTTGTCGGCTCTTTCACTACTTTTTCCATGTTACAGGCAATTGCAGTTACGGAAACAAGCAGAATAATCGCCATGAAAATTTCCATTTTTTTATAACTTTTTACTGATATCATGTTTTACCAATAGAGCAGTTCCTATTTTTGTAAATTATATGTTTTTGAAACATCAAAAATGCGTGTTACACTTATTGTATAAAAAAAGAAGCTATACTGATATCACAATACAACTCCGTTAAAATATTTTTTATATTATCGATTAATTTATTAACGAATTTAATAATTTTAAATCGTTTTCCGGCACATCAATTCGTTTAAAACCATCCTCTAACAGTTCCGTCATCGTTCCAACAACAAATGCACTTTTCTTTAATTTTAGTAAATCATAACTCGCCCTCCTTTAAAATAATTATATCGTTACGGTATACTTAAAACCTGCTCACTCATCAATCCTTATTTATTATACCATCTACTATATCAAATCAGCAAACTTCCAAATAAAAGAAAACCTATCAGATATTCTTTCTATCCAATAGGTTTTCATTTATTTTTATTTCTCCCTTACCACCTTCAAGCTATTACTTAATGCAGCAAATTCTTCTAAAGTCAACTTTTCTCCGCGGATGTTTTCTTCTTTGCCAATAGCTTTAATTGCCTGAACTATTTCTTCCTTTGTGTAGTCCAATTCGGAAGAATTTTTCAAGCCATTGACTAACGTTTTTCTTCTCTGATTGAAGCTTGCTCTAATTACTTTAAACATTAATGTTTCGTCAACATCAACCACCGGCTTTTCATGAGCAGTTAATTTGATTACTGCAGAATCCACATTAGGTCTTGGCATAAAACATGACGCTGATACATTTAACTGCACCTTAGCATCTGCGTAATACTGAACCGCAAGAGATAAAGCACCATAATCTTTTGAACCGGGACCTGTCTGCATTCTGTCGGCAACTTCCTTTTGTACCATAATGGTAATACTTTCAATTGGGACCTTGCTTTCAAACAAGCCCATAATAATTGGTGTTGTAATATAATATGGCAAATTAGCTACAACCTTAATTGGCTTTCCATTATTCTTTTCCTGTGCAAGAGCTTTAATGTCCAGTTTTAAAACATCCTGATTAATCACTTCTACATTATCATATTCAGACAATGTATCTTTTAAAATTGGAATAAGCATTTTATCAATTTCAACAGCCACTACCTGACGCGCTGCCTCACATAAATACTGTGTCATTGTTCCAATTCCAGGTCCAATTTCAAGGACGAAATCATCCTTTGTAATATCAGCCGCACTTACAATGCTCTCTAATATATTAGAATCAATTAAAAAGTTTTGTCCAAATTTTTTTTGAAAAGCAAAACTGTATTTATTAATAATTTCTTTAGTTGCACTAGGCGAACCTAAATATGCCATATAATACCTCACTAATTACTTCTATAATTAATATAAAATTAATTTAAAACTTTAATTTGCTTTAATTCACTAATCAAATTTATATTTGATTTTGTACAATTCCGTATAACTTCTTTGCATTTTCGCTTGTTATGTCAATTACCTCATCGGAACTTATACCTTTAATTTCAGCAATTTTACTTACAACATAAGGGAGATTAAATGAATCATTTCTCTTACCTCTGTTTGGAACAGGTGCAAGATATGGACAATCTGTTTCTATAACCATTCTGTCCATAGGCATATACTCCACAACTTCCTGAAGTTTTTTTGCATTATTAAAAGTAACAACGCCGCCAATTCCAAGATAAAATCCCATATCTAAAAACTGCTTTGCCATTTCTTTAGTATATGAGAAACAATGAATAACTCCGCCAATTTCATCTGCCTTATTTGACTTCATTACATCGTATGTATCTTTTGCAGCATCTCTACTGTGAATAATAATTGGAAGTTCTGCTTTTCTTGCAATGTCCATCTGTCTTTCAAAAGCTGCAATCTGCTGCTCCCTATTGTCATTCCAATGATAATCCAATCCAATTTCACCAACAGCTACAATCTTAGGTTTATACACGCTCTTAGCTAACCAATTATAATCATCGTCAGTTAGCTCAGCCACTTCGTCAGGATGTACTCCCAACGCTCCGTATACATATGGAAATCTTCTAATTAAACCTATTGTGCTTTTACATGATGCCATTGAAGCTCCAACATTAACAATATACTCAACTCCTCTGTTTCTCATTCTCTCTAAAAGTTGCTCTCTGTCGTCATCAAAAGCCTCGTCATCATAGTGAGCATGTGTATCAAAAATCATTTTATTTCCTCCTGATGCTAAAGCACTATTGCTTTAATGGGTTCAGGGACAAAGCCCCGAACCTACATATAACTTTAGCAGATTTCACTTCCTGCTACAATATCCTTATCAACTGTTACAACAGAAAGATTTCCTTCGTCATCTCCTGCTGCAAGAATCATACCCTGTGATTCAACACCACAAAGTTTACATGGTTTTAAGTTAGTAATAACAGCCACTTTCTTTCCAACCATTTCTTCAGGCTTATAGTATTTTGCAATACCGGAAACAATCTGTCTTGTTTCTGCGCCAATCTTAATCTGTGAAACTAAAAGTTTCTTTGCCTTCTTAACAGGCTCGCACTTAATAACTTCACCAACCTGAATCTGGATTTTGTCAAAGTCATCAATTGTAATTTCAGGCTTCTTTTCAACTTCAGGATATTTTTCTCCCTGAACTTCTGCCTTCTGTGCTTCCTCGATTTCCTTAACTTTTTCCATTACTTCCTTCTGGTCCATTCTGGCAAAAAGAATTTCAGGCTTTTCTACAACCTTGTTTCCTGACTGGTATTTACCAAATTCAGTCATATCATCAAAAGCTCTTGGTGCACCGTTAATCTGTGCTAAAATCTTTGCTGATGTTTCAGGCATAAATGGCTCAAGTAAACTTGCACCAATATTAATTGCTTCAATTAAATTGTAAAGAACTGTTGCAAGTCTGTCCTGCTGTGTCTCGTCCTTTGCCAAAGCCCAAGGCATTGTTTCATCAATATATTTGTTACTTCTCTTAAATAATGCAAAAATTTCTGTAATTGCATCTGCAACACGTAATTTATCCATTTTTTCTGCTGCTTTAACAGGTGCTTCTAATACAACTTTCTTAAAGTCTGCATCAACGTCACCTTCTACACCCTTGTTTTCAACAACGCCGCCAAAATATTTATTTGACATTGAAATTGTTCTGTTTATAAGGTTTCCTAATGTATTTGCAAGGTCTGAGTTCATTCTCTCAACCATTAAATCCCATGTAATAGTTCCATCATTTTCAAATGGCATTTCATGAAGTACAAAGTATCTAACTGCATCTACGCCAAAAATACTTGCTAAATCATCAGCATAAATCACATTACCCTTTGACTTACTCATCTTACCATCACCCTGCAATAACCAAGGATGTCCAAATACCTGCTTTGGAAGTGGAAGGTCAAGTGCCATAAGCATAATTGGCCAATAAATTGTATGGAATCTTAAAATATCTTTTCCAATTAAATGAAGGTCTGCAGGCCAATATTTTTCAAACATTGGATCACTGTTTCCATCAAGGTCAAATCCTAATCCTGTAATATAGTTTGATAATGCGTCAATCCATACATAAACTACGTGGTCCGGATCAAAGTCTACAGGAATGCCCCACTTAAATGATGTTCTTGAAACGCACAAATCCTGAAGTCCCGGAAGAAGGAAGTTGTTCATCATTTCATTCTTTCTTGATTCAGGCTGAATAAATTCAGGATGAGTGTTAATGTGTTCAATTAATCTGTCTGCATATTTGCTCATTCTAAAGAAGTAAGCTTCTTCCTTTGCAGGAGTTACTTCTCTTCCACAGTCAGGACATTTTCCATCAACTAACTGTGATTCTGTAAAGAATGACTCACAAGGTGTGCAGTACATTCCTTCATAATATCCTTTATAAATATCACCCTGATCATATAATTTTTTAAAGATTTTCTGAACCTGTTTTTCATGGTCAGGGTCTGTTGTTCTAATAAATTTGTCATATGATGTGTTCATCTGATCCCAGATTTCTTTAATAACACCTGCTGTTTTATCAACAAATTCCTTTGGTGTTACTCCTGCTTCTGCTGCCTTTATTTCGATTTTCTGTCCATGTTCATCTGTTCCTGTCTGAAATCTTACGTCATATCCCTGCTGTCTTTTAAAACGTACAATACTGTCTGCCAAAATTGCTTCGTAAGTATTGCCAATATGTGGCTTGCCTGATGTGTACGCAATTGCTGTTGTTAAATAATATGTTTTGCTCATTTTACTTCTCCTTCTACTATTTTTCTGAAATCCCATTTTATTTCTACACTCTCTACAGTCTAACTGTGAAATTTATCTAATAGAATTTCCTTTTATATGAAAAAAATCCCTCCCGTCTTCTTGTAAAGACGAGAGGGTTGACTTCGTGGTACCACTTTACTTTATCTGAAATTTCATTATCTATTCATAATCAATCATCAAAATATCTTCAATGAAATATGTTAAACTTTCAGACCTCATTAACACTATAACGGGTGTAACCGTTGACGGCTCATATAATATACTCACCTTCACCGCTCCAGGGCCATCTTCAACTTTCACTCCACTGTTCCTTTTCACCAACCAGAACTCTCTGTTAGCTTTGTTAGAGTTTACTCTTCCTTTCAACGCGTTTGTCATACCCACTAATTCTATTATTTTATAGGTAGTTTGTCAATTATGTATTTAGTAAAATCGTGGAATTTTAGCTGGATTTATACCTACACTAATTTCCATTATTTTTACAAAAAATATAACTGTATCGATTTACAAACAACAATTTTTCTGATTTCTCCTTTTTAATCTCAAAAGTGTCATTCTCATACTCTATTAAAATTTTCTTTGTATCTTCATCATAATATGCATTATAACCATTTTCTTTAAGTTCCTTAAGCACGCTTTCTTCTGAATCAAAACTGCTAAATCTATAAAACTTGTATCCAAAATAATCTTTATGATTCTTTAACTTTATTGATACTTCCTGATTATTTTCATTGACCACAACATACTGCTCATCATTTGAGAATTTTACAAAACCAATGCCTACAGCACTAACAACTATAACGCCGATTATAATTAATAAAATTGATATTGGTCTTTTTTTATTTTTTGTAACCTTTTTCACAATAAAGCAAATAAGAATTATTACAATCAATGCGATTAATGCAAGACATATCTCCATAATTTTTACCAATCTTTCCTGTATAAATTTTATTATATCTTCATGGTTGTATTAAACGAACCTATTTATCCAAATCAGAAATATATTCACCTTCCTCGCTAACAGATACACCTGCTTTTTTGATATACACATTGCCGTTTTTTATAATAAAAAATATCTTAAAGCTCTCTGCATTCTCAGTCTTTTCTGATTTTGAGGAATTCTTTAACTTTCCACTAAAAGTTTCATTAATCCAAACTGTTTTTTCATTCCAGTCTGCTTCATCCCATAAACCTTCAGCTTCTTTTACGTCTAAGCCATCATATTCCTTATACATATCTTGTACATAATCATATAATTTCTTCCCAGCCTCACTGTCTATGGCATCACTATCTATATTTCCCTTTATAGATTCTGATACTATTTTTTCTATGTCGTGATAATATTCCTGATGTCTGTAGTCATTTATACAAAATATTGCCACTGTCATTAGGCATAAAATTATTATACCTATAAGAATTCTTTTCTTAGACATAAAATGCCCCTTTCCTGTGTAATGTTATTTAAAA
Source organism: Eubacterium sp. Marseille-QA0814 (assembly GCF_965119675.1). NCBI lineage: Bacteria > Bacillati > Bacillota > Clostridia > Eubacteriales > Eubacteriaceae > Eubacterium > Eubacterium sp. Marseille-QA0814. The sequence continues at coordinate 1,847,590 of NZ_CBCPMG010000001.1, forward strand.
AATATTATCCCACTCTCTATCTGCATTATATTTGCTATGATATATTCTTTTAATTTCATACCCAAAAGAATAACACAAAAAGTCATCTTTTCCTTCTTTGCTGTCTCCTATATCAACTCCCCATTTTTTTAATTCCTTCTTATTATCAAAAACTATTTGCTATTTTTCTGTTATTCTTTTTTTTCTTATTTTATCAAAAAAGCCTCAAAAAACCTATCCTCCTAGATTTTTTGAAGCTTTTCACAAAACCAACTGCCAGTGTTTATTCAAAGCGCCAAAGCCGCCATCCTCTGCCTGTTGATTCCTTTCTTTTGTTCTTCATTTTCAACCTAGCGCTCGCTAGTCATTTTCATTCTCTCTTTTACAATGCCCCAAATTAACACTACAAGAATCATCAAATACGCCCACACTAATATGTTGGATAATTTTTTGATTAACATAAAAATTATCAAGCTTATGCTATAGAAAAGAAGCGCTCTGTTTTTAAATACTTTTTTCTCGTTTTCAGATAATCTTCTATTATCATTTTCAACCGGACTAAATATCAATATTAATACTCCCAAAAATAATGCAATTAGTCCCTTAACAATTATCGGCAAGTATAACATTTTATAACCAAGAATTATCAATGTAAACAAAATGGTGGACATTACGACACATCTTGGTAAAGTTTTCGCATGATAGCCACCTGCATAAACTCTAATAGAAATAAAAGCGATTAATATAACCGCTCCCGGAATAAGTTCTCTCATAAGAAAAGATATAACAACCATTCCCAATATTTCTGCCAATGTAATTAATCCATATTTTACGCCGAATGCGATTATGTCTGCGTCTTCCCTTTTAACATCGCTATGCTGAATAATAAAATTAGTTAGCATGTTTGTCATTTTATCTATTTCCTTTGTAGTTCTTTTCATTTGTTACTTCATGGTAATTTTTAAATCTTACCAATTAAATTTTTCCTATTTGAATTTTCTAAGTTTTTCTGCTCCCTTTGGAAGTTCCGGCTGATGTAAAAAAGCAAAACAACCTGTTGTTGCAACACCAGATGTTACTGTAACAGCTACAGCAGCTAAAACATTTGCAAAGCCTTTTATAAATTTTTCCTTTTTCATAATGTTTTTCCTCCTTTCCTTTTTATGCCTTATACGATAGCACATTTTTGCCCCAAAAGTTCACTTTTGCGATAAACGGTAGTTTTTTGGGAATGAACGACACTTTTTTCTTGCAATTTAAGAAATTTTTCTTGTTTTTTCTCGGAATTTGTAGATTTATAAGTAGCATAAAAGGACTTCCTATCATATAGAAAAAGCTACTTAAATATCCTAATAATAAAATTTAAGCAGCTTTTCAAAATAAAAACTTTTTAAGGTTATCTTTTTACATGAAAATGCACATTTTTGTTTTGAACATATTTCCATCCTGCTCTGCATCATATACACTTTCGTACTTATTCAAAATTTCTTTTATGTTTTTGATTCCATACCCATGATTTACTGTATCTTTTTTGGTTGTCTTTACATTGTTCATATCCACTTTATTATTTGTAGTATTATGTATCTCAATGTCTAATTTGTGTTTTCTATAGGTTATATAAATTTTTATGTACTTTTCTTCTGTTTGTTCTGCTGCCTCAATGCTGTTATCAAGGAGATTTCCCAGAATAATATTGAAATCATAAAATGATATGTCCAGTTTTTCCAGCAGTACAATTTCTGTGTCTACTTTTATGTCCTTTTCATACATTTCCTGAAGTTTGTAATTTAGTATGCTGTCAATTACTATATTTCCGGACTCTATATATTTGTTTGCCTGATTAAAGCCTGCATTAATTTCCTGCAAATACTTGTTAAGTTCCTCATAATTTTTACTTTCACTTAAAGTTTCCAGCATGGAAAAATGTTTCTTGAATTCATGTTTTAATGCTCTGATTTTTTCAACAGAATCATTCATTGTTTTCAACTGTTGTTCCTGATATTTTGTTTGTAACTCCAGCTCTCTACTTTTACTTTCTAACTTGTAATTTTTCGCCACCTCATCATATAAGTAGAAAACGAAAACATTTATAACAATCAAAATAATTACACAAGTTATAATTGCAACATCATTGTGTGTTATATTTCTACAAAATAGATAAAACATTACTATTGATGATATTGGTAGGAATATTGATATTATCCAATATACTGCTGAAATATGTTCTCCGTCACGTATGTTGCTAAAGTTTCTCAACAACAATACTACAACAAGCTGAACGATTGGAAGGCACACTGTTCCTGTTAATGAATAATACTCATTTCGTTGGAATACTTCCGGGGTAAAGGCTCCTACACCAAATGCCACTATCCCTTCAGACAAACACATTGTCGCCATAAATAGAAATACAGATGCTATTTGTTTCTTAACTGTTCCTTTATATGTAATAGCCGTTACGATAATTCCTAAAAAAGAGCATACTGTATTTAATACCGGAATATTAAATAGTAAATATGGAAAAGATATGAGACAATATGTTATAAAATATGCCATATAAGATTGTATCCTATTAGTTCTCTGTTCTTTGAAAAAACCTTTACATAATATATCTATTTCATATACCTGTAAAATTCCTGTTGCTAAAAAAATTATAGTTTCCATTATCTAAACGAATCCTCCTCGTACTTAGACCATATTTCTTTTATTTTTTGTACATATTTTCTGCCAACAGCTATAGTTTTTCCATTACTCAATATAAGATTTTTATTAACATAACGTTCTATATACTTTGCATTTACTGCATAGGATTTATGACACTTAACTATGTAATACATGCCAAATTCATCTTCTATGTTCTTGATGCTTCCTCGAATTTGTGTCATCTTTCCATCATTAGTATATACATCCAGATTTTTCTCACGAGCCTCAATATAAATTATATCTCCAATGTATATACCCTTCTTCACACCGTTTTCATTGTACTTTAAAATTGCTCTATTGTTTCTATTTCTATCCACATATTTTTTCAAATCATTGAAAACCATTTCTTTTTCTATAGGTTTCAAGTGAAAATTCTGCGGTTCCAAATCAAACAGCTTTTCGCAATAAATATTTTTACCTGAAATAAATACTATACTTACTAAGCGTTCATCATATTTTTCTACAATAATTTTTCCTAAATCAATTCCTGTTTTTTTCGGTAATTCTATATCTAGAAATATCATGTCGAAAAAATATCCTGTTTTCATTTTTTCAATTAAAGTCTCTGCACTATAAAAAACGTCCACTGTTATATCGACACTTTCTATAGTTTTGTATTCCTTCACCCATTTTTCTATTTTTGTACAACAACCTTTATCGTCATCACACACTACTATATGCATACAGATTCCTTTCTCCTGAACACTTTTTTACATTTATCCTTTTGTCTGTACAATTTTTCATATAATCTTTATTTTATCATTATTTATGAATCTTTTCGACCTTATTTTTCTAATATTTTAAAATATTTATTGACTACCTACACTATTTTTTTGTATTTATCCTATGAGCTTTTTGCATAATTTGACATATTACTCCTTTTTTTTGTACAATTATCTAAGTTTATGTAACGTTTAATCAGATTCTTATAATTCTTTTCATATAATAATCTGTTTAAATATATTTTAATAATAATTTAGGAGGGGGATAACAATGGCAAAATTTTGTATCCACTGCGGTAAACCGCTAGAAGACGGCGAAGTGTGCAACTGCCAGGATAATGTAACAACTAATCCAAATGCACAAAACTCTAATAATGAAACTACAAACCCAAACACTTGCAACCCAGAATCTGACATTAATTCTGTAAATGCAGAGAGCTCCATTGCTTCTGAAAATAATAATTCTTCAAGCAATAAAGATAAAAATCAGAATAGCAATTCACAGTCAGCAACTAATGAAAATGCAAACAGTAACTCCTCAGATACTAAAGCAACTTTCGAAGCTGGTAAAGCAAATGCTGTTTTTGAAAAGTTTAAATTCATCTTTTCAAAATTCACAAGTTTCTTTAAATCACCAACAGGTATTGCAAAAGAATTCGCAGATAAGAAAGATTCTACCTACGGCATCTTAATGATTTGCACAAATATAATCGTAACATTTCTTATGTTTTTTATACTTATTAGTACAAGTGCAACAGCTTTATACCGTATACCTATTTTGGGTTCGCTTATAAGTAATTCTGCTTTTTCAGTCTCACTTATGTTTGCTTTAATATTTGCAGCTTACTATTTTGCATTGGCTGGTTTACTCGTTTTAACAACAAGTACATTCTTTAAAGGTTCGATGAAATTCAGCGATGCTGTTTCATTAGTAGGTGTTAATGCTTTTATTAATACTATCGTACTTGTGGTTTCAGTTATATTAATGATGATTATTCCGCTTTTGGGAATGTTAGTTTTATATGTCGGAATGATATATGCATCCTTAATGTTTATAATTAGCTATATTGATTTAGCTGATATTAGCTCTGACAAAAAAGGATATGCTTTATTAATTTCTTTTGTTTTAACTATTGTTGCCGTTGCGATTGTAGCTTCAATGGCTGCATCAATGGTAGGTTCATCTATTTCTAATAGTTTAGGCGGATATAGTAGCTATGATAGTTATAGTGACTGGGATTTTTAATTGGAAAGCAACATTTTTCCTTTCGCACGAGTGTGCTTCCCTAGTGGAACGTTTTTTATATAATAAGAAATTCTAAAGGAATTTCTTATTATATAAAAAAAACAGCGGGCCACCCGTAGGTGAAACCCGCCTATTAGAAAGAGATTGTGAATTAGCAATCAGCCATTGTCTTCCCTTCGCCTGTAATTGAAGCAAAATCTGAATTGAATACATCGATTGCTGCATCAATTGCCTTATTCTTAATAAGGTTTTCAATAACTTCGCAACCAATTGTTGCTGCACCAATTCCGTATTTTGTAAGTTCAAGTACCTGCTGTGAGTTCTTAAAGCTTGCTGCAAGAACTTCACATGGAAGATTGTTATTTTCAAAAATATCCTGGATATCCATAGCAACCTGTACGCCATTGTATCCAAAGTTATCTATTCTATTAATGTAAGGTGCTGTGTATTTAGCTCCAGCCTTTGCAGCTAAGAATGCCTGCATTGGTGTGTAAATAGCAGTAGCTGTAATATTTACTCCCTGTGGTGCTAAAGTCTTCATAGCCTTTAAGCCCTGTGGAGTTGTAGGAATCTTTACAAATGTATTTTCTCCTAATTTTTCTCTAATAACGCCAGCTTCTTTAATCATTCCTTCAGCATCTTTTGATACTACCTGTACGTGAAGCTCGCCATCTTTTCCAACGATTTCTCTAAGTTCTGATAAAACTTCGTAAGGATTTCTTCCGCTTTTTGCAAGAATTGATGGGTTAGTTGTTACACCATCACATGGATATAAATCCCAAATTTCCTTAACCTTAGCTATGTTTGCATCATCAATAATAAATTTCATTTTGATACCTCCAAATTTTCTCTTTCTTTATTGTTTATTTAAATTAACATTAAGTTAATTAGGTACATATTAATCTTTAATTTCAATTTTTATCTGTAATTTATTTTAGATATTGTGACCTTTGTCTTCTGCACTTACACTATATTTCTAAAATGAGATTTTTTACTCCATTATCTGTAGCAATTTTTCCAAATGCTCTCATTTGTTCATCGCTATATAACGGTGGGTTATCTTCAAAACAGAACTGCTTGTCAACCATATCATATTTTGCCTGTGCTAATGGATTGTAATTAAGTATCTCGTACTTAACATCAGGATAAATATCTGATATGAATCTTGCAATTCCTGCAATGTTTTCTTCACTGGTAGTCATTCCCGGAATCAAAGGTGTTCTTATAATTACATCCTTCGCTTTCTTTGAGGATAACAACCATTCCAAATTCTGTTTTATAAGTTCATTGTCCACACCGGTATATTTCTTATGGTCTGCTGAATCAATAATTTTCAAATCCGCAAAAACATGATCAATATACTTCATTGCTTCCTGATATATTCTTGTTGGTATGTGAGAAGCAGTTTCAATTGTTGTAGCAATGTTCTTTTTCTTTAATTCTTTTAAAACTTCAATTGCAAACTCATGCTGGTATAAAGGTTCACCGCCCGAAAGAGTAACTCCACCACCGTACTTAAAAAATGGTGCATCTTTGCTGGCCTCTTCTACAACTTCCTCTACTGTCATTTTCCTTGAATCCATTGTCAATGCAACTGCCGGACAACTATCAATTATATGTTCCCAATCTTCTTCCTTAGAAACATCTAATTTAATCTTGCCCTCTTCTTCTGTTACACCACCATTTTCTGACAGGTGAACACAAGTCTTACAATGAATACACTTGTTTGGAAAATATAGTGGTCTTTGCTTTATGGAAATGCCTTCCGGATTCTGACACCATACACAATTAAGAGTACACCCTTTTAAAAAAATTGTAGTTCGTATTCCATTACCATCATGTGTTGAAAATCTTTTAAAATCAAAAACATATCCTTTCATATGACTCATCCCTTCCAAACACTTTTATGTTATCTCCGGTGGTTCAACCACCGGAGTTTTTTAGATATCGTTATAACTTGTTCTTGCAATAATTTCATCCTGTAATTCTCCTGCAAGTTCTACGAAATATGCTGTATAACCTGCAACACGAACTGTTAAGTTTCTATACTGTTCAGGATTCTTCTTAGCTGCTAACAAGTCTTCTTTATTAACTACGTTGAACTGAATATGTGGAATTTCTAAATCTACAAATGTTCTAAGCATCTTAGCAAACTTATCAATTCCGTTCTCTGTCTTAAAGAATTCAGGTAAAAACTTCATATTAAGAAGTCCACCGTTTGTTGTCCAGTTCTTATCAAGTCTTGATACTGATTTAAGAACTGCTGTAGGGCCATGTTCGTCACGACCATATACCGGTGACATACCACCATCTGCTAATGGTGTTCCTGAATATCTTCCATCAGGAGATGCACCAACATTTTCACCCATAGGTACATGCGCAGAAACTGTATACATTCCTGTATGATATTTTCCACCACGATAGTTTTTGAAATTTCCAATTCTTTCTCTGAAATATCCTGCCCATTTTGCTCCTAATTCATCAACCCATTCTACGTCATTTCCGTATTTTGGAACTTTGTTAAGAAGCATTGTTCTAAGGATTTCATCGTCTTTATAGTTTGTCTGAAGGGCTTTTAACAATCTTTCCTTGCTAACTTTTCCTTCATCATATACTAACTGTTTAATTGCTGCCAAACTATCTGCAAGGTTTGCAATCTGAATCATCTGAATGCCTGATAAGTTGTATTTTGCTCCACCTTTTGTTACATCCATTCCCTTATCCATACAGTTTTTGATTACTGATGATAAGAAAGGTGTTGGAAGAAGATCCATATGAGCCTGTTCAACCTGTTCACATGCGAGAATCATCTTATCCATAAAGTAATCGATGTTTTCCTTGAACGCTTTCTCTAAATCTTCAAATGTATCAAATGTTGTTAAGTTACCTCTGTCAGGTGCCAACTGTTTTCCTGTTATTAAGCACTTACCATTATTTAATGTAAGTTCTAATGCCTTGTTTAAGTTAAACATTGCTGCGTCAGACCAGCCTAAGTTATCTCCCTGTGTTGTAAGTTCTACACAACCAACAATTGCATAATTTCTGGCATCCTTTTCTTCAACGCCTAAATTTTCAATCATTGCTGGAACGATAGCCTTGTCATTAAAGAACTGTGGCATACCACTTCCTAAAGAAACAACTTTAATTGCCTGTTTCAATAATTTATCACTTGTCTTTTCACACAATCTTACTGAAAGGTTAGGTTGTGGAAGACCAATGTGCTCCTGTGCCTTTAAGAATAAATATGATAATTCATTTTCAAAAGCTTCTCCGTTTTCATCCTGACCACCAACTGCAATATTAAATCCAATTGGGAAACCTGCGAAGAACTTGGCACTGTTTTTATTTCTCATATAAACAATCTCATTGAACTTAAGCCATAAGCTTTCGATAATTTCAAGTATTGACTGATTGTCCGCGATTCCTGCATCAATATCATGCTTATAATATGGATACATAAAATTATCGGCTCTTCCCGGTGAGAAAGATGATGCATTTGATTCCATCTGTAAAATAACGAATAAGAACCATAATGCCTGAGCTGCTTCATGAAATGTTTCTGCCGGTCTCTTTGAAATGTTATCGCAAATCTTTGCAACATTTCTCATGTTATCAGCCCATTCAGGATTTTCATCAGCCTGCTCGTTTAAAAGGTCACGATATCTCTGTATAAAATTAATTGTTCCTTCCATAACAGTTACAACACTCTTATAGAAAAGTTTCTTATCTTCGTCTGTTTCCTTTGCATAATGTTCTTCAGCCTCAGCCTTTAATCCAGCCGGCCCTTTCTTTAACCAACCTTCACAGTCAGGGTTAATATGTCCCTGTGCATGGTCTTTCTGGTTAATCTTAACAACCTTTGCAATTTCATCAATTTCTTCACCATATCTTGATCTGAGAACATCCTCTAATGATTTTCCCTGCCAATATGGATAAATAACATCTCTAAAATATTTAATGTCATCTTCATTTACGTTAAATTTGTCCTGGGGTCTTGTTGGAAGAGTTTCAAATTCCTTATCTACCCATGTGCTACCGCTCTCTGGGAATACTACTCCATATCTAACTCCTGCTGTTCTATTTCCAACAATTAATTCTTCTGGTTCAACGCTTATGTTTATTTTCTCAAGAGCATTCTTAAGTGAATATGCTCTCTGCATAATTCTTGGTTCTCCCTCATGCTCTTTGTATGTGTCTGTAATAATTTTTGCCTGCTCTATTGAAGCATATCTAGGAAGAGATAACATTCTATTCTTCAATGTTTCAATTCTATCTGTTTTGATTAAATCACTCATAGTTCCACCTCCTATTTGATAATTTAATTGTACATCCCTGTTTAACCTAAGTCAACGATTTTTTATTGTTTTTTATTACTTTTTATTGTTTTTTATTGTTTCTAGTTAAAAAAAGTCCCATTTTTTATACATTTATTATGTTTTGTATGGAAAATATGTATTTTTTTCCATCATATACTTTTTTATTTTTATATTTTTCCGCTCTTATCTTATAGTCAATATTATACAAAAATCTACATTGTTTTAAAAGAAAAACGTCACATTAATTAATCTGATTTTTTCACTAAATCAAATTCATTAATGCAACGTCTTATCTTAATTTGTAGTTGTAGTTTTCCTAATATAAAACTGTTACTTTCTTGTCTGACAAATGCTTTTGTACTTCTTCACTTGGTTCTTCATCTAAAATAATTCCTTCAAATTCATCTATTGAAGAATATCTGTAATTACCTTCTCTTGCAAACTTAGTGCTTTCCATTAGCATATAGCATTTCTCACTATTTTCCATAATGACTTTTTTGGTTAATGCATCGTCTGTTGTATATGTGTAAACTTTGTTTCTCTTAATGTCTACACCTACAACTCCCATGAATGCCTTGTCAAAACTGAATTCGCCAATTTGTTTATTAGTATATGAACCAATAAAGCCATCACGTCCTCTGTTCAACTTACCACCTACGAAAATCAAATTGGTATCTAAAGATGCTGTAAAACCAAGCATTACATCAATCATGTTAGTTGCAACAGTAACATTAAGGTTAGCTTCAACAATTAACTTAATCAACTCTATATTAATAGTTGAGATATCTAAGAAAATAAAATCTCCTTCTTCTATTAACTCAAATGCTTTTTTTGCAATTTTCTTTTTTTCCTCAACGTTTTTTCCTTTACGTTGAGAAACATAGAGTTCATGAGTATTGACTCTGTTTCTTACTGCTCCACCGTATGTTTTCTTAAGCAGTTCTTTCTTTTCTAATAATGATAAATCTTTTCTAATACTATCTTCAGTGACTTCGAACATTTCACTTAATTCTTTTACTAAGACAGAACCATTAGCATTCACCATCTCTACAATTTTATTTTGTCTTTCCCTAGCTAGCATAATTTCCTCCTTAGTATTGATAGTTCTATTTTCATTTATTTTTCAGTATTTGTCAAATACTCTTTTATTGTTTCTCCAACACCACCATCTTCATTAGAAAGTTTTGTTACATACTTTGCCGCTTTTTTTGCAAGTTCGTTTCCTGATACCATAGCGTAGGACTCTTCGGCTTCTGTCAACATTGTTACATCATTTCCTGAATCACCGAATGCCATTACATTCTTCATGTCTACACCAATCTCGTCACAAAGGAACTTAAGTGCTTTTCCCTTGTCTGCACCAACTGCTGTAATTTCAACATTTCCCTTAAAGCCGGCTGTTATAACTATATCTGTTACTTTTTCTAAATCCTTATATAAATCTTCAATACATTCTTCGGGTGTGTAATCCACATTAAACTTTTCAACATTAGTGTTTCTAACAACATCCATTGGATCATCATACATTTCCATTTTTGTTTTATAATAATCCATGAATTCATTTGGTAATGAACATTTTCTGAAATTATCATATGTATATTGGCTTATAAACCCTTTTTTATCAGCATAAATTTCATATACTAATGGATATTTATTAAAAATATTTACAATTTCTTCTACTTTTTTCTTATCTAAATAGCAGCTTGTCATCACACTGTTGTCTTTTAAGTCTACAACTGCCGCACCATTTGAAATTACAGCATAGTCAATACAACCTAATTTTTCGATTTCACCTGCTGTCAAACTTAGTGAACGACCTGTACTGATAACGTTAATAATTCCTTTTTCCTTGGCCATATTCATTGCTTCTATGTTTACCTTTGGAATTACCATATGGTCTGCCCCTACTAAAGTTCCATCTACATCTGTTGCAATAAGTTTAATGTCCATCTTATCCTCCTGCCTATTGTGTATATTTTGTATATTATCATATCCTGCAAGGTTGGTTATTTAATGTAACATGTAGTTTATGCTACTCCTAACACAAAGCACACATTAATTTAGCACGTAATTTCATAGTATAAAAAATAACTTCCTGCATTTATGAACCATTACTCATATTAGCATATTTACCTTATAAATACAAAAATCCTCCAAAGCGCGTGCACCTTCAATTAACTATCTGGTACACGCGCCGGGGGAGTTTATGCTATGCTAACTTTATTTTAAAATATCTAAAACCTCTTCTTCAGTATTGCACTGCATTACCTTGTCAGCTAATGCCTTGCATTCTTCTACTGTACAATTTGAAATCGTCTTTCTTGTCTTTAATACGCTTGTTGCGCTTACACTAAACTCATCAAGACCAAATGCAAGTAGTAATGGAATTAACTTAGAATCTGCTGCTGCTTCACCACACATACCTACCATAATGCCTTCCTTCTTACCACATTCAATGATTCTCTTAATTGAACGAAGTACAGCCGGCTGGTATGTTGAGTAAAGATATGCAACCTTAGCATTTCCTCTGTCAACTGCCATTGTATAACCTGTTAAGTCATTAGTTCCAATACTAAAGAATGCTGCTTCTTTTGCTAAGATATCAGCAATCATACATGCTGCTGAAGTTTCCATCATAACACCAATCTCAAGATTCTTGTTATATGCAATTCCTTCACCATCAAGTTCTTTCATAATATCAGCAACCATTGCCTTAACGCTACGAAGCTCGTCCACACAAGTTACTAATGGAACCATTATTTTAATCTTTCCAAATGCACTTGCTCTTACTAAAGCTCTAAGCTGTGTCTTATATAAATCAGTTCTCTGTAAACAATAACGAATAGCTCTAAATCCTAAAAATGGATTTTCCTCTTCTTCTAATCCTAAATAAGGAATAGCCTTGTCACCACCAATATCTAATGTTCTGATGATTACCGGTTTACCCTTCATTGTTTCAGCTACTGACTTGTAAGCTTCAAACTGTTCCTCTTCTGTTGGAACACTGTCTCTATCCATAAATAAGAATTCAGTTCTGAATAAACCAATTCCTTCGCCATCACATTCAACAGCTTTCTTTGCATCTTCTGGTTTTCCAATGTTGCAAACTAATTCAACCTTTGTACCATCCTTTGTTACTGATGGTTTTCCGGCATACTCTGCAAGTAAAGCTTTTTCTTTCTTGTAATCAGCTAATTTCTGTTCATATTCTTTTACAGTATCCTCATCAGGATTTACAATTGCTTCTCCACTTGTACCGTCTATCGCAACTACGTCACCGTTTTTAACAATACTGCAAATACCTTCGATACTAAGTACGGCTGGAATCTCCATTGCTCTTGCAAGAATTGCTGAATGTGACGTTCTACCACCTACTTCTGTTAAAATTCCTGCAATATTATCAGGGTTAATTCCTGCTGTCATTGATGGTGTTAAATCTCTGGCAACCAAAACAGTATTTGCTGGTACCTGTGATATATCGACTTCTTCAATACCTAGAAGAATTTTAATCATTCTTGTTTTAATATCTCTAAAATCTGTTGCTCTTTGCTGAAGTAATTCATCAGGAATCTGTGCAAACATTTCTGCTGTCTGCTCTAAAACCTGGTCTACAGCCATTTCTGCTGTAATCTTTTCAGCTACTAAAAGAGTAGAAATCTGCTCCTCAATCATAGGATCCTGAAGCATCTGGATATGTCCTCTAAGAATATCTGCATCTTTTTTGCCAACTGTAACATCCATTTTTTCTGCCATCTGATTTGTAATTTCTACAAACTTCTCAATGGCATCCTGAAGACGTTTAATTTCATTATCAGTATCTGTTACTTTCTTATTTTCAATGTTAATTTCATGTTCTTCAATTATAACAACTTTTCCGATTCCGATTCCCTCAGAACCTGCAATACCCTTGTACATAATCTTACCTCTTATTCACCAAAATTCTGGCTTTCTAATTCAACAACTTTTGCCATTGCTTCTTCTTCGTCAGCTCCATCACATTCGAAAGTTACTTCTGCACCTTTCTTAATGCAAGCTGAAATAATATTAATAAGGCTCTTTGCGTTGATTCTCTTATCTCCAAATACGATTGTAACATCACATGCGAATTTTCCCATTTCCTTTGCTACAACTCCTGCTGGTCTCATGTGTAATCCTTCCGGATTGTTTACTGTTAATGTTCTACTTACCATTTTAATTTCCTCCTAATTTAAAAATCTCTCTCTTTTTTCTTTAATAATTCATATATGTTAATTGCTTATGCAATAATTTTCTACTTTAATTAATCGTTCCTATATCATTATTAAAGTCTTTCATGTGCTTTATATTTTTTTATAAGGCAGGCAATAACTACCTGCCTTATATCATTTCTATGATCATAAATGCCTATAATCGATCAAGTAATAACGCTTCATAAAAGCAGGATTTTGGCTAATCCTTTATAAACTTTATTTATGCATTAAGCATTGAAATCATTTTAGCTACAATAGCATCTGCCTGCTTAATTGCTGGGCTGATTCCAATTTTTACTTTCTTAAGGTTGTCAAATCTTTCAACGTTCTTAATAGGCATATCTGTTGTAAGAATAACAGCATCTGCTGATTCTACATCTGCCTTTGTAATCTGATTTTCAATTCCGATTGAACCCTGTGTTTCAACCTTGCATTCAACTCCTGCTTTTTCACATGCCTGCTGAATTGCTTCAGCTGCCATATAAGTATGTGCTACCCCTGATGGGCAAGCTGTAACTGCTAAAAATTTCATATCTAATCACTCTCTTTCATACAATAATTTTATTTTTTTAATTTATGAGAACCACTAAAAAGTGGTTCTCATTTAGTGTTCAGTTGTAATTCAAAAACTTTATCTTATTCAAATGAGATATCAATATCTCCCATATCTTCTGGTTCTGGAGCTACATAATCTTTCTTAAGTAATGCACAAAGAAGTACATAAACTGCAACACCAATTAAGATACAAATAATGTAAAATGGCCAACCAGCTAAGAAGCTTTCACCCTGAATAACAGGAGCTACGATTAAACCTCCCCAGCAAGCTGACATCTTAGCACCAACTCCAAGGAATCCTGCGATACCACCGGCAATTGCTGATGAAATCATATTAATAGGAATCATTCTTGCAGGATCTGCTGCTGTATATGAAATAGCACCTTCTGTGATACCACAGAAGCCCATTGCTATAGCACCGATACCTGCATCCTGTTCTTCTTTTGAGAACTTCTTCTTTAAAAGTAATGATGCAACACCACATCCAATTGGAGGTACACAAATAGCAATACCAACTGGAGCTGCAAATGTATAAATACCTGTACCTACAAATGCTACCATTAAGATTGAGTAAGCAACTTTATTTACAGGACCACCAAGGTCTGTTGCAATCATAAGTGCTGCTAAAGCACTAATACCTGCAAGTGCTAAGTTTCCATGATCTCCGTGAGCCATGTTTCTCATAACATCTTCTAACCATGTCATGAATGCTGCAATAGGTGTTCCGCATGCAAACATTATAATACCAACTACCAATACACCAATTACTGGAATGATGATAATTGACTTAAGTGACTGCATTGACTTAGGAAGTGGAATCTTCTTTAAGTAATGAGCAATAATACCACCAAGTAAACCAGCAATAGCTGCTCCGATAAATCCTGCTGAAGCTGTTTTAACAGCGCCATCAGCAAAACCTGTAGGAATGTTCAATGCCATAAATCCACCTGCCATACCTACTGCAATACCAGGTCTGTCAGCGATTGAATAAGCAATGTATGCTGCGAATACAGGACACATTAATCCAAGAGCATCAGATCCGATTGTCCATAACCAGTAAGGAATTCCTGAACCCCATACTGGAGCTGCTCCTTGACCTGTTAATAAAACGGCAATAGCCATTAAAATACCACCACCAACAACAACTGGAATCATGTAAGATACACCATTCATAAGATGTGTTTTAGTGTGTTTTAAAATATCAACTAATTCTTTCATAACTTTTCTCCTATCACATAATCTTTTACCTATTTAGGTTTTAAACTGCGCCTATAAGATTAATAACCTCATCGGCTGTTTTTGCATTAGCAAGCTGTTCTCTAAAGTCATCATGCATAACTTTTCTAAACAAACCAGCTAAAATTTCAAGATGTCTGTCACCCTGTCCTGGTGATGGAACACCTATCTGGAATACCATATCAACTTCTTCTGAATCATCCCACTTCATTGGTTTAGCAAGACGAACAAATGCAAGTGATGGTTCCTTAACATGTACTGACTTTGAATGAGGTGTAGCAACTGAGAAACCTACTGCTGTACTTGAGCTTGCCTCTCTAGCCAAAACGTCCGCTACATATCCTTCCTTGTCAATAAGTCTGTCGTCCTTGTCCATTGCATCAGCTATAAGTCTGATTACCTCCTCAGCACTATTAGCTTCAACATCGAACATTACGATTGCTTCGTTCATAAGTTCTTTAGCCAAAATTTTGTCCTCCTTCTCTTTAAGTTATCACCTCTGCGTGATTTTATTCTAGCTACATATTTATTTTTTTTCAATTGTCGCAAAAAAAGAAAATTGCACTAAAGTTAGTGCAATTTTCAATAAGCTTTTTATCCACTGGGATTGAAACATTTTTAATTGTCTTATATTTTTTACTTCCAATGCAACTCTTCTTTAAGATTTTGCTCCATTTTTTGAACATTGTCTAATTTTTTGAACTTCTCAAGTTTCTCTTCCGAACCGACAATTCGTGCAAAATCTGAGAAAAATGCCTTTGTTGTTGTTACGTTATTGAAGTTTAATGCAAGTAAAAACATAACGTTTACCATTTTCCCACCCCAATTAAGTGGATGCTTTAAACTAATAACATATACTTTTGGCTTAATAACATTTCCCGGCATTCCATGAGGAATTGCTACGCCGTTACCAATTGCAGTAGGCTCAATGTTTTCTCTTTTTAGAACATCATTGTAAAACTCTTTAGTAACATATCCCTCGTTTACTAATTGTTTACAGGCTGCTTTTAAGACAAAATCTCTATCGACCTTCTCCTCAACGTAAAGAATATGATCTTTGTCTATCATATCCGTAAAATTATCTTTTTCAAGCTTCGGATGTGACAGAGTCTCAAAGCAGGCATCCTTTATATTTTTCTCGTCAGTTTTACTTACAATTGGTGAAATATAAACAACTTTGTCATTGTATTTGAAGTTTGGAAGCATTGATAATACAATATCAAATTCATAATCGTCAATACAATCTATTTTGCCTGATGAAAGTATGGCTACAATCTTAATATCAGATATTTTACTTTCTATTTTTCTGGCGACAATATTTGCTGCTGCAATACCGCTTGTTCCAATTAAAACAGCTTTCACATTTTTAACATTTCTGTGCAAAGCACCACCTAAATATAGGGCAATAAATGATATTTCATGATCTGTAGGTATGGATTTACTGTATTCCTCATAGAATTTTCCTAATGTAAAACATGTGGCGAAAATTCCCGAATACATTTCCCTTATATCTGATAAGAACGGATTCTTAACTTCAATTCCATAAGCTGTTCTAACAATTGATGCCGGTATAAAACCTTCCAAACTTGTCCTTAATAATTCATTGTCTAAAAGATTTATATTCAAAATTTCTGAAAGATATTCCAGCATTTCCTCGCAGATTTCTTTATTTTTTTCTTCAAATTCTGAAATCATGTGGACTTTATTTGCATTTTCCGCAGTTTGCACTGCTGCTGAAGCAAATAAAATATCAATATACTGCTTCTCATATTCGTTTAGATTTACTTTTCCTAGCTGTTCAAAATGTTCCACAACCATATTTACAAGACTCTCATTTCTATTAAATGTTTCAGGAATATAAATGTCCTCAGTTATTACATTTCCCATTCTTGTTCTGAACAACTGAATAGACAAATATTCTGCCAACATTCTGAAACTATAGTCCGTATATGCCACGTCAAACTTTTCTTCTACCGCATGAATAACTTCTATTGATTTTTCAAAATTATCTTTTCCAAAGTTATTTATCCAAAGTTCCTCTTCTTCTATGTTCATTCGGTAATCGTAAGTTTCCTCTATTACCTTGCTTCCGATTGCGTATGTGCAGCATGTTTTCATGGCTTTTCTAATGGAAAATTCATCTCCTGTTATAAAAACACCATGTCCTGCCACTCTGTTAATTTTGATTCCGTATTTTTTTAATTCTTTTGATATGGAATTAATGTCGTCACCAATCATTTTTTTGCTGACATTTAATTCCTCTGAAAATAATGATAACGTATATGTGTCCCAGCCACTTAAAAGAATATACATAATATATCCCATTCTCTGGCGTTTAGACATTACGATTTTCTTGTCTCTCTTTAATTCATTAATCTGACTGATTTGCTCGTCTGTAAAATTAGCAACAAAACCTATGCCCGGCTTTCTTTCTAATATCATCTTGTGTTCTTCGCAAAAATCAGACACTTCCTTAATGTAAGTTTTTACACTTCTTTCTGACACCCCTAGATATAATGCAAGAGTCTTTGATGTAATCGACACACGATTGTTATCTATTAACTTTTCAATTATCTGAAGTCCTCTTTCTGATAACATATATTCCCCAACTTTCTTTTTTCTTTAGCAGTAAGATACCATTACTGTCATTTTTCCTGAAAAACCGCAACTGTCCATTGTTGCAGGAACTATAAAGTGATCCCCCTTCTTAACTTTAATTCCGTCAGCTTCTCCCTTACCGTCAATTACACTTACGTTTAAAAATGGCTTGTCCATCTTGAATTCATATTCTCCATCAACGTCCCATTTTTCCAATGTGTAATATGGGCATGTAACTAATTTTTCGCTAGTCATGCCATCATGTTTTTCTACAACTTTTTCTTCGTTATAGTCAACATGTGGTGCAGTAATGCAGTCAATACTCTGCTGAACGTGAAGTTCCCTTGGCTTACCATTCTGAAGTCTGTCATAGTCATAAACTCTGTAAGTAACATCACTGCTTTGCTGTGTTTCTATTAATAAAGTTCCACCTTTTATAGCATGAAGACATCCCGGATTAATCTGGAAGAAATCTCCCTTCTTAATTGGAATAACTCGGATTAAGTCGTTCCATTTTTTGTTTCTAATCATGTCTTCTAACTCTGCTTTGTCCTTGGCATTGTGACCAATAACAATAGTAGCATCTTCTTTGCAATCTAAAATATACCAACATTCTGTTTTTCCTAATGCACCGTTTTCATGTTCTGCTGCATATTCGTTGTTAGGATGAACCTGTATACTTAAATCATCCTCTGCTCCAATTATTTTAATTAATAAAGGAAAAACATCTTCTTTTATGTTTCCAAACAATTCTCTATGATTTTCATAACACCATGAAAGCTTTTTGCCTGCAAATTCTCCATTTGCAACTGTGCAGTCTCCGTTTTGATGAGCACTGATTCCCCAACACTCGCCTGCATTATCCCCGGCTTCTTCGTATCCAAAGTTTTTTAATAGTTTACCGCCCCAAATGGCATCCTTAAATACTGGATGTAACATTAAAATTGACATAATCCACCTCTTTCTTCCCTTTACTAAATGATATTTTATCATACTATTCTAAAATATCATAATTTTACGCGACTTTCCATATTCTATAATAATTAGTTTTTCGGTGAGCCTCAAATGAAAAATATAAACTCAATGTTAAAATCAAAAAAATTTTTAGCTGTTTTTATTATTGGTTTAGTTACTTTTATCTTCATAACTTACTTTTTTGCAGCTTTTTATAATCATTCCCCAAGTAACGATTATGCGGATTCAACACCCCATTACAAAAATCAGGATCAGTATAATTTTGACTTGTATACTAATCAGCTTTTTAAAATTAATCTGTCTAATGACTACTTAAGTTTGCATTTTTATTTGGAACACCCGGAAAAATGGAATATTAATGTGAAAGAACCAACTCTCGGAGAATACAGTTATCAATCCATGATGGATAGTCAGAAATTCTACATAAACCAAATTAATATTTTAAAAAAATTCAATTATAATCAATTATCTGTTAAACAGAAAATAACATACGATACCTTAGCCGGTTATTTTAATAATCAGCTTGATTTTGCTGATTTATGCTTATGCTCAGAAATATTAAGTCCCACAACAGGTCTTCAGTCCCAACTTCCCATACTTTTTTCTGAATATACTTTTAAAAACAAGCAGGACATTACCACATATTTAAAGCTTTTGTCCCAGGTTTACGACTACTTTAAGGACATTTGTGATTTTCAAAAACTGAAAGCAAAGGAAAATGTGTTTATCAGCTCATTTTGTTGCAAAAACATAATTAACCAATGTCAGGATTTTGTTGGTGACAAAGTCCCTGAAAATAACCTTCTACACAAATCTTTTGTACAAAAAATCAATGAATGTTCTTTTTTAAGTGGGTCACAAAAACAGGCTTTTATTGCACAAAATAAAAAATATTTACAAAACAGTGTAATCTCAGGTTACAATCTCATTATTAGTACTCTCTCCTCTCTAATGAAGCAGGGCTATTGTAAAAACCAAGGTGGTCTATGTAATTTGCCAAACGGCAAAAATTATTACGAGTATCTGGTTAAAACCTATACCGGTAGTAACAGAAACATATTAGAGATAAAAGCAATGATTCAGGAACAGATAACAAAGGATATGAAAAGTCTCTATTCTTTGTACAGCATAAGTCCTTCATTAGATAAGAAGTTGGACGCTGCTGAACGTTTGTCAGTGGCTAAATCTCCAAAAGATATTTTAAAAGAACTTACGAAAAAAAGTTCCGGGGATTTTCAAATAAAACAAAATTACTCTTTTAATATTAAGTATGTTGATAAAACCTTAGAAAAACACTTAAGTCCTGCTTTTTATTTGTCACCGGCAATTGACAGTAAGAACAAAAACAATATTTATATTAATAATTCAAAAAAGAATAAAGGGCAAAATCTTTATGCCACTTTAGCACACGAAGGAATACCGGGACATATGTATCAAAACAATTTTTTTGCCTCAACTAATCCTTCTCCCATTAGGCACATATTAAATTTTGGTGGCTATTCCGAAGGTTGGGCAACTTATACGGAAATTTTTTCCTATAAATATCAATACAAAGACTCTATTGTTGCCAGAGCTTTAAGTTGTAACACTTCATACTCATTGGCTCTCTATTCTCTTTGTGATATTGGAATTAACTATGAAGGTTGGAACCGTAAGGGCACAAAAAAGTTTCTGTCAACTTATAGTATTTTTGATGACAATGCCTGTAATTCAATTTACGAGGCTGTAATTGAAGAGCCTGCAAATTATTTGCAATACTATGTTGGCTATTTAGAAATTATTAATCTAAAGAATAAATTCACGAAAAAATTTGGAGTAGAATTCGATACAAAAAGATTTCATAATAGTTTTCTAACTATTGGACCTACAAGCTTTGATGTAGTTGAGAAGTGGTTAGAATATTATTATTAACATTACATAAGCAAATAAGCAGAAATTCCAAATTATAGTTGAATGTCAACACACCCAACTTCTAATTAGAGTTTCTGCTCATTTTATAAATTAATATATTAAATTTTACCAAGCTTTAGTTTAATTAAATTTCACCCATAAACTAAAATATTATACTTCAGAGTGATTTTATTTATTAATTATTTTATTAATCAGACTCTCTAATTCTGTTTAATACTTAGTCTAACTGGAAAGTCTTGCCTAATTCTTCAACTTCTTCCTTAGTTGCTAAATTATCACTAAATGCACTTGCACTACCTGTTAATAAACCTTTTCTAAGTGCTTCCTTATAGTCGCCTGTTTCTAAATAACCTGCAATAAATCCGGCTACCATTGAGTCTCCTGCACCTACAGAATTTTTAACCTTGCCCTTTGGACATGGACTCTTGTAAACCTGTCCATCTTCAGCAACTAATACAGCACCTTCGCCAGCCATTGATACAAGAACGTTTCTTGCGCCTTCTTCCTGCATCTTCTTTGCATACGGAACAACATCTTCTCTTGTCTTTAATTCAACACCATAAATTTCACCTAATTCATGATTGTTTGGCTTAACAAAGAATGGTTTATATTTAAGAACGTTAAGTAATAAATCCTTAGTTGCATCAACAACAATCTTAACATCCTTGTTCTGTAAATATTCCATAATGTCACTGTACATTGTTTCCGGCATAACACTTGGGATACTTCCCGCTAAAACTAAAATATCACCATCCTGCAACTGATCTAATTTCTTATATAATTCGTCAATGTTTTCTTTCTTAATTGCAGGTCCCATACCGTTAATTTCGCTTTCCTGCTGAGCACGAATCTTAACGTTAATTCTTGTAATGCCTTCTGCAACCTGTATAAAATCAGCATTTACTCTGTTGCTCTTTAACATGCTTTCAATAGCTTCACCTGTAAATCCTGCTAAAAATCCAAGAGCTGTATTTTCAAACCCAAGATTACTTAAAACCATTGATACATTAATTCCCTTTCCACCCGGGAACAAAAGCTCTTCTGATGTTCTGTTTACCAATCCTAACTTTAAATCATCCACTGAAACAATGTAGTCAATAGATGGATTAAATGTAACTGTATAAATCATTTTTGCCTCCTATATATTTTATTTTTCTGACAAATATCTAATCAAAATATATAGTATTTACATTAATTTTGCAAGTATTACACTGGCAATTGTTCCAGCAATTGTTGCCAAAATTGCACCAGGCAAAGTCCATCTTGTTTTCGTTACTTTTGCAGTTATGTAATATACAGACATTGTATAAAATATAGTTTCCGTACAACTCATCATTAATGAAGTAACTATACCAAGATATGAATCAGGGCCATATCTTTTAAAAATATCAAGAACCATACCCGTTGCTGCCGATGAAGAGAATATTTTTACAATTGTAACCGGCATAAGTTCTCCCGGAAAACCTAAAGGATTAGTTATTTTTCCCAACCATTTTCCTAAAAATTCCATAAAGCCGGATTCACTTAAAACACCTACAGCAACCATAAGTCCAATTAACGTTGGCAAAACTTTTACCACTGTTTTTAACCCATCTGCTGCTCCCGAAACAAAATCATCATATATATTTCTCTTACTTTTAATTCCGTATATTGTAATAAAAAGCATTACTCCCGGAATTATAAAAGAAGATAGTTTAACTAAAATCTCCATACGAAACCCTGTCTTTTTTATAAATCTATGCATAGAAATTTTATTCGAGAACAAAAAAGGAAAACCTCTTTACCGGGCATCCGATAAAGAGGTATATAACTTGTATTTATTAAATATTTTAGCCTTCTATTGGTCTGTTGTACTTATCTCTGTTCTCAATGTTTTCGACTAACTTACTTTCTTTTACAACATCCTGACCTGTCTTCAAAAATACAGGTTTAAGTACAATAGGTGTAATGATTGTTGTTGCAATAACAACGATAATTACAGGTGCTACAAGTTCAGAACTCATAAGTCCTGCCTCGATACCTTTGTTTGCAACGATTAATGCAACTTCACCTCTGGATACCATACCGACACCAATTCTTAGGCACTGGTAATTTTTATATCCACATACTTTTGCACCAAGTCCACAACCAACAATCTTTGTAATAATGGCAATAATTGTTAATACAATTGCATATACAACAATTAAAATTCCCATACTTGCAACTGCCTTACCATCTACCTTAAGGCCAATACTTGCAAAGAAGATTGGGCTTAAAAGCATATATGCTACAACATCAAATTTTGATGCAATAAACTGATCTTTCTGTGTCATTGAAATAATTACACCTGCAAAGAAGGCACCTGTAATATCTGCAACACCAAAGAAATATTCTGCTGCAAATGACATAAGAAGACAGATTACAAACGCCATAATAGCATGTCTGTGCATTCCTTTTCCGTCATGTTCACACCATTTCTTGTATAATTTGTAAACAATAAATCCGAATACAGCAACAAATACAAAGAATAATACTATCTTTAATAATACCATTCCAAGTGGTGTTGTTTCTGCACCCTTTCCGCTTTCTCCACCTAAACTGATTACAATTGTAAGTGCAATAATACCTAAAATATCATCAATAATGGCTGCACCTAAAATTGCATTACCTGAAGCTGTTTTTAACTTGCCCATTTCCTGCAATGTTTCAACTGTAATACTAACTGATGTTGCAGTAAGAATTACACCTACGAAAACAGCCTGCATAAATAATGATGAAGCCTTTGCAGGTTCAATCCAGCCTGCTTCTAAGAACCAATATGTAAATAATCCACCACCAATTAATGGTACGATTACGCCTACAACTGCTATTACAAATGACGCTAAACCGCATTTTTTTAATTCGTTAATATCAGTTTCAAGACCTGCACAGAACATAAGAACAATTACGCCTATTTCTGC
Organism: Eubacterium sp. Marseille-QA0814; assembly: GCF_965119675.1. Taxonomy (NCBI): domain Bacteria; kingdom Bacillati; phylum Bacillota; class Clostridia; order Eubacteriales; family Eubacteriaceae; genus Eubacterium; species Eubacterium sp. Marseille-QA0814. The sequence continues at coordinate 1,870,996 of NZ_CBCPMG010000001.1, forward strand.
CATATGATCAATAAATGATGTCTGATATAATGTTAAAGCACCTAAATCGTGTCCCCCAACCATAACACCATTTAACAAGTTACCTAAAATTGCCGGTCCTAAAATAAGTCCTGCTAATAACGCGCCTACTACTTGTGGCATTTTGAATCTCTTTGTTACCAAACCAAAAAGTTTAGTGCTTGCTAATATTAAAGCAAGTTGCCATAGATATCCATATTCTTCCATTTTCACGACCTCTTTTCTATGTATTTAGAATATAGTTATGTAAAATTTATTTTACAACCTGAATCATAATAACACCTTATTTTAGTAAATTCAACTAATAAATTTAAGTTTTTTGTGGGTTTATAAAAGTACGTAACACATAACAATCTCTGTAATCAAAACTACAACATTAAAAGGTCATAACTCCACCTGTTTTTACACAATTTGGGTTATGACCTTTTGACACTATATTTTTTAATTTAAAAAGTTTTGTATAATAACTGCTTCAGCCTCTTCCTCTGTTAAACCTAATGTTCTTAACTTAAGAAGCTGTTCATCATTAATTCTTCCTATTGCAGCTTCATGAATAATTGCCGCATCTATGTTTTTTGCTCTAATTTCCGGTATTGAACCAACCTCAGCCTTGTCCATAATAATTGAATCACACTGTATATGGGCCTGACATTTGTTATTTCCAATGGCATTTGGATGGAATGTCTGTACTGAATTTCCTTTTCCAACGGATCTTGAAACTATCTGTGCCGAACTGTTTTCGCCGTTAAGCTGAACTTCAATATTTGACTCTGCCTTCTGCTCACCACTTGTCATAAGACGCTCAGTTACATATAGCTTGGCTTCTTTTCCAAGTTCAACATTTGTCTCTCTAACAGTTGAATCTACACCCTCAATCTGCGCTGTATCCAAAGTAAAAACAGAATTATCTCCCACAATGATATTTGTAACAGGATTTAAAACTCTTGCGCCTGTTCCATTACCTTCGCCATAGTGTTTCTCCACGTAGCGTACATTTGCATTTTTTCCAACGTGGAAAGTATGAATACCATCATGTCTGCTTTCATTGCAACCACTATTATGAATTCCACAGCCGGCAATTATGTTTACGTTTGCCCCATCTTCAATGTAAAAATCATTATAAACAAGATCAATCATACCTGAAACACTAACAACCACCGGTATATATACTGATTCACCGTTTGTTTTTCCGTCAATATAAATGTTTATTCCCGGATTGTCTTCTTTTTTTCTAATCTTAATGTGTTCACTGTCTCCATGACAAATAGATACGCCATTTTCTCTAAGATTGAAGGCACCGCTTTGGCTAAATTCATTATCGTTAATAACATTTAAAACTTCTTCAGTTACATTGTTAAGCTTCACCATTACGCTCTTCCCTCCAATTCTTCTGCACATTTATGACATTCCTGCACACCGGTAAGATATGGTAGAACCTCATCTTTAGTGCCTATTTTTTTTATCTTTCCATTATCAATAATCATGATTTTATCTGCCATATTAATAATTTTTTCCTGATGTGAAATTACAATAAGACTTTGTTTTTTCTCTGTATGGATTTCTTCAAACTTGTGTATAAGCATTGAGAAACTCCACAAATCAATTCCTGCCTCCGGTTCATCGAAAATGCAAAGTGAGTGTTCCTTAGCCAGAACAGATGCAATCTCAATTCTCTTCATCTCTCCACCTGAAAGTGTTCCGTCTATCTGTCTGTGAATATAATCCTTTGCACAAAGACCAACGGCTTTCAATAGATTACAACATTCTTCATCTGAAAGATTTTCTCCTGACGCAAGTTTTAAAAGTCTTAAAACTGTCATACCTTTAAATCTTGGTGGTTGCTGAAATGCATAGCCAATTCCTGCATTTGCCCTATGATTAATGTCAAAATTTGTTATATCCTCACCGTCTAATATAATTTTTCCACTATTCAAATGGTTAATACCCATTAATGTTTTGGCTAAAGTGGACTTTCCACCTCCGTTTGGACCTGTAATAACAAGCATTTCCCCATCATCAACCTGAAATGAAATATCATTAAGGAGACACTTTTCTTCCCCTTCATCATCTACATAAAGTGATAAATTTTCTGCTTTAAGCACAATTTATACCTCTCTTCTTATTATTTTTTACAGCTCATTATAACATATTTATCATATATGTTAAATTAAACTTTTATTTAAATTGCCAATTTAAAATATTTTTATATACTACCTAACTAAACATATCGAATTTAACTTTTATTCTTTTTATTTTTCTAAACATTTCCTGAGACAAAATCATTAGAAAAACAAAAGTGGATAAACCATGTACAAAGTTAAAAAATATACCTGCACCGTAAGTTGCCAGAAACGTAGACAATCTTGGCTTGTCTGTGTACATAACAACTGTGGCCGTATCAAGAATTAGTCCGTACAGTACAAATGTTACAAAAAAACCATATATACTAATTAGAACTCTTTTTTCTGCATGCTTTTGTCTTTTTCCACTAAATACAATTGCCGAAAGTACACCTATTAAACCAAAAGCAATCATCTGCCAAGGGGTCCATGGTCCCTGACCGAAAAAGAAGTCTGAAATAAACGCAGTTAAACAGCCACATAAAAATCCTGATTGTTTACCCAGCATAATTCCTGTAATTATTATTATGGCTGCGCATGGTTTAAATTGTGGTGTCATAAAAAATATAACCCTACCCACAATCGCCATGCCTGTTAGAACACTAAGGGTTACTATTTCTCTTGTTTTGGGTTTTCTTTTTTCAAATGACCACACAAAAATTCCCATTGCCGCCACAATTATAAGTATGGATACTATGTAATAATGTCTTATCATAACATGTCCTCCATTTTGTATGCACCATCAATAATCCCCCTTGCTAATTTTGCAATTGTAGTAGTATAAAATCTATTGTTCAGAAAAAATTCTCTGGCAGTGTCCTCACTAATTAAACTTCCCTGAGCAAACAAGCCACATCTGTCTGAATACTCTCCACAAAAATCTAAATCGTGGCTTACTAAAATAATTGTTTTTCCATTTTCAGCCAAATCCCTTAATAGAATTCCCAGTTGTTCTTTGTAAATATTGTCGATTCCCTTTGTAGGCTCATCCAGTAACAAAACAGCCGGCTTTTCTCCAAGGACTTTAGCCAAGGCAACCTTCTGCTGCTCCCCACCACTTAAATCATAAGGGTGCATATTTAGAAGCTTTTGCAAGTTCATTTTTTCAATCAATGACTTGTCCACTTTTTTCAATTCTTCCATTACAGATTCCTGTTCAAAGAGAATTTGCACGTCCTGTGGCAAGAATCCTATTTTACCCTTCACCTTGATTTTGCCCCTGTAAGGTTTAAGAATACCACTAAGCAACATTGTTGTAGTTGTTTTTCCTGTTCCGTTACCACCAATAATTGAGAATATTTCTCCTTTATTTATATGCAGATTTAGACCTTTTATAATATCTCTGCTGGTTTTTTCGTATCTAAACCACACGTCTTTCACGTTAACTACACTCATATTCTTTTCATTTTTATATGATGTAGGGCATCCCCAATTTAAAGATTTCCTTTCATTTGAATCTCCATCTTTTTTATAAGATTTACATTCACTCAAATTTTCATCTTTTTTGTAAGATTTATATTCACTGGATTTTTCTTCAGCAAAATTTCTTTTTGAAAAAAATGACTCATCTTTACTGTCACTTATATAATTTATAAGCCAGCTTCTTCCCTCTTTCGTGGATATAGGAATTTGTCCTGCGCCCTTATGCCCATTAAAAATCCTACTTGGTATTGGCATTAAAGGACTTACTTCCATATTCAACGCTTCCCTTAAAACCTCCTGTGGACAACCGCACTGTACTAACTTGCCATCTTCCATAACAACTAATTTGTTTGCATATTTAAGAAGATAATCCAGTCTATGTTCTGAAATAATAACTGTAATTCCAAAATCTTCGTTAATTTTGCTTACAATATCCATAAACCGTTCTGCTGCAATTGGATCTAATTGAGATGTCGGTTCATCCAACACCAAAATTTCAGGATTCATTATCATTACAGCTGCAAGGTTTACAAGCTGCTTCTGACCCCCGGAAAGATTGTCTGTATTCTCATTATACAAGTCAGTTATGCCAAAATATTCAGCAATTTCTGCCACTTTACTTCTTATAATTTCGTTCTTTTCACCCATACTCTCCAAGCCAAATGCCAGTTCATGCCAAACTTTGTCCGTGACAATCTGATATTCAGGATTTTGCATTACAAAACCTATTTTTTTTGCCTGCTCTCTGTCAGTTAAACTTTCTATGTTTCTACTCTCTAACAATATTTCGCCTTCAGTTTTTCCAGCCGGCATAATATTAGGCTTTAAACATCTAAGCAATGTTGTTTTTCCACAACCTGATTTTCCACATAATACAACAAAATCCCCCTTATTAATTGTAAAGGAAACATCTGACAAACTATTTTTTTCTGACGTCTTGTATTTAAAACTTAAATTCTTGATTTCAATATGAGCCATCTTATTTCCTCCTTTACGTTAATTAATACAGGTGTCAAGCACAACAAACCGTATATCAAATACACAACCACATTATTCTTTACTTGTATAAAAGGATAATAGTATGTGTAAACTTTTTCTCTCTCTAATGAAAAAACAACAACCAACCATAAAATAACCAGCCAGCCTATTAGCAAATAATCTCTTTTTTGAAATTTATAATTGCTGTAATTTGTTCTTCTTCCTGTTCCAAAACCCCTTGCTTTCATGGAGTCCGCTGTGTAAATTGAATTTTCCAACGCCCAGGTGGTGGTTATTGAGAAAGTTCTGCTGCCTTCTTTTATGTTATCAATTATCTTATCTATACCATTTTTCTTTTTTTGTTTTTTGCATGCTTCTATAACATTTTCTTTTTCAGTTTTTTCTCTATTTAAAAGATTTATTTTCTCGCCATAATTTCTTTTATTGACTTTATTTACCATTGAAACTTTACGTTGGTGCCTTATATACTGGGGTATAAATCTCATTATCATGGTTATTAAAAGAGACACGTTTGGTAGCACTTTTCCTATTGCACCTAAAATTCTTTCCACTCCCATTACCTGATTAAAAGTTGAAAACCACAACAACATTGCCCCTATTATAATTGCAGATATTAATCCGTAAATAATAGATTCCAAAGTTACAGGATTTCCCGTAAACAGATAAAACAACAACGTTCCACCTTTATGAGAAAACAATGGGTTTATAATTGCAGAGACAATAATTATACCTACAACTACTGCGCAATACTTTAATCCCTCTGTTTTTTTCAGCATAAAAAAATAGACTACTGCCGAAAAAAGAGAAATAAAAACTAACCCTACACTCATTTGAAACATTGTTGTTCCTAATACAAGTAAATAAAATATTAAATTTACAACTGGGTGGTATCTTGAAAATTCATCTGTCACTATTTTACATCCTCGCCTAAATCACATGTGTATCGCCACTTTATTACATCGCCATCTTTTACAGTGTACTCACTACAACTTACCTGTGGATATTTGTCATTTACACTGTACATCCAACCTGATTTCTTCCCGCAGGAGAACTCATAAATATTATCAATGCCCTCTACATACGCACTTTTTCCCGTAAAAGATGCCTCCATAAGAATGCTGTTTTTATCAAGCTGTCTTTTTAGAACATCGTAAACAGTATCTCTTTCATAAAATTTTACTTTCTGACTTTTTAATATAATGCCGTCTTTTGGTATATGATTTTTCAACCCTTTGTCTAAATCTTTTATGTTGTCATAAATTGTTGAACACTCTACCAAAATGGTGCAGTTTCCGGCTTCCTTTTGTGGTGCATTACTTTTACCACAACCTGACATTGTTACTGTAACTAACAAAAATAATGCAACCATTGTTAGCTTAGTAGTTTTCTTTTTCTTTCTTACAAAAATTCCTATACCTGTAGCTGTCGCTAATGCAGCAATTATTAAAATTAGTATTATACAATTTTTTACGGATTTTTCTTTCTGTTTCTGATTTATAGCTTTGTGGGCTTCATTCTCTGATACATTTACGGATTCTGCTGTATTTCCTGAATCTTCTATATTACTAATTTTGCTATTGTTATCTTTATTGTTGCTACTTTTTTTGCTTTTACTATTTTTTGACTTGTTTTTCGTATCACTATTTGTGCCTGAAATATTCTTATTTGAATTCACTGATGCATTTGATTTTTTGCTATTTCCGGAACTTACACTATTACTCTTTGACTTGCTACCTGTGCTATTGTCTGTAGTATTACCTAGGCTATTGTTCTTTTTATTTTCTGATGTTTTACTGCCCTTTTTTCCATAAGATTTTTTATTAGTTTTCTTATCTGTGCCATAATTATTATTCTTTTTGGCATCACCCATATCATACAGATTACTGTCGTCATCTAAATTCCTGTAGTACGCAACAAGTCCATACATGCCCTGTTCTGTTGCCATTTGATTTACAAAAGTATCCTTAGTGTGCTTAAAGGCACCATTTGAATAAAATTGCAACAAACCGTCTAATACTGTATTTCTATTTTTTATAAATCTACTGTCTTTTACGCTAATATTAAGCATTGACATTGCTGTTAAAACCTGTGCTGTACTTTCACAGTTTTCACTATTAGATGTGGAATAAGCCCCTGTTTTATTCTGCTTTTTGGACAGGTATTCAATTCCTTTTTCTAATGCTTTTTCCACCTTACTTTGTTTCTTATAATTTGCCAACGCCTGCATTACCATGGCTGTCACATCAACATCTGACTTGCCACCCATATATGACCAACCGCCATCGTCGTTTTGTGCATTTACAAGTAAACCAACCAATTTTTCTCTTGTTGTAACTTTTCCATCATAACTTTTTGCCGGTTCAGGAATTGCATAATCTCCACTGTCTAAAGCTATTAATGCATAAGTTGGTCCATTGATTCCAAGCTTGTTTACATTATCAAATTCTGCCAAAGATTTTAATAAGTCATAGCCTTCAAAATTTTTAGGATCAATACCTAATGAAGTTAAAGCTAAAACAACTCTCGAATACTCTGTATATTTTCTTGTTGATAAAACTCCATCGCACTTTTTCACATATTCTTTTAAATTGTTTAAATAAATTTCTACATAAGATGATGGAACTTTTTCAAAACGTGCCAATCCAATTATCAACCATTCGCCACCTACACTTCCGTACTGGGGATTTTGAATTGTAGACATTTCATATTTGGAAATTTTCTGTAAATAGCTTTCCGTTTGTTTCTTATTTAATACTGTTTTACATTGTGTAGAAGTAGATTGTGATACAACACACAACATTATTAAAAATATAAATATTAATTTTTTTATTGTACTTAAAACTTTTTCTCTCATCTTCTACACCTTTATCTTTGTTGAGATTTCTATTATAAAAGAATGTTGCTTGCGGCATTCTTCGCACCAAGTGCGTGTTGCCGCGCAACATTTTTCCTTTCGCCCCAGGGTGCATTCCTAATGGAACGTTTTAATGTAATAAGAAATTCTGAAAGAATTTCTTATTACATTAAAAATTATCGCAGCAAATTTCTAAAAAATCTACTGCGACAATCTTCCTGCTATTTTTTAATCTTAACTGATTTTGGACTACTCCATTTACCATATACTTTCTGGTTTCCTGACTTTTTGTAAGCTCTAACCTTTACATAGCATTTTGATTTTTTCTTTAGCTTAGTAAGTGTATATGTTGTTTTCTTTGTGTTTTTGTATTTACAGTTTTTGAATTTTTTATTTGTTGCATATTTAATCTGATAACCTTTTGCACCTGTTACCTTATTAATTTTAATTTTAACCTTTTTACCCTTAACATTCTTTAAAGACTTAATGCTTGCTTTTTTTAAAGTTGTCTTTTGTGTTGTTGTAGTTACCTGCACTTTTTCTAAGTTTGTGTATGCAGCATCTACATCTTCCTGAGTTGCATCATAATTTGCAAGAACCTTAATAGCTTCTGCCTTTGCTGCTACCTGAGGGTTGTCTGGTGTATTAGCTACTAATTTAGTAAGTGCATCTTTATTTGGAAGTTTCGCACTTTCGATATTTTCATAGTAACTTACAAAACCTAAATCAGCTCCACCTGCATAAACGCTAAACTGAAGTCTGATAACATCTCCATCTTTTACAGGATGTGAATCCATTGCCACATCAGGTGCAACATTATTAACTGTATACATCCAACCTGCTAAGCTACTATATGAACCTGAACCTAACTTCTGGTCATCTGTAAATAACGCATTTGTACTTGTATTTGTTGGAGCATCATAATGCTGATTTCCATAACCATAGTCAACATCAATACTTGGCATCTTCTGAATACTTTCAGGAATATTAATAACGCCTGTATCTGCATAACTGATTGAATCAATGTAATATCCATAAGATGATAAATTAATTGTTAAATTCTTTTCCTTGGCAACTTCTTCTAAAACATCCTTAGCTGCTGCCCCTTCGTTTACCTGAACTGTAACCGGTTCAACTAAAAAGCCCTGTCCAATTGTAAATCTTTCAATAGTAAATGTTACGTTAATTTTCTTTGTTTCATCGGCATATGTTGTAGTAAACATACCAACAACTAATGTTACTGCCATTAACAAAGTTAAAATCTTCTTTGTTACTTTGTTCATTTTATCCTCCTTTTGTCAATATAAAATAATTCAGAAATCATCCGTGACATAATGCTTATTTCGTCCCTTATACAGTAGAGAAAGACTGTGCCGGATTCTCACCGGACTTCCCTTAAACTAAATAATTTTAATATTCACATACAACCATTAAATTTATGTAATATTTTTTAATTGTAATTAATTAAAATATATCCAGACCATAACTGTTTTTACTTTATTGACACACTCATTCTATACTAATGGCTTTATAGTGTCAAACACTAATATTATTTATTTTCTTACGCTCCTGCACATGATTTTGCAAAAACTCACTCCTGCCAGGGTACTTATTGTGGTTGCAATAATTGCCGGTGCAACAATAGCTCCCGGGTTGTGGGAATTATACTGGCTTCTGTATGCTATCATACTAACAGGAATTAATTGTAATGATGAGATATTTAATACTAAAAATGTACACATCTCGTTGGTGGAAATATGACTTTCTATTATTTTTCCCTTTTGTGGTATTGGATTTTTTGCTAATTCTTCCATAGCTTTTAAGCCAGCCGGTGTTGCCGCCCAGCCCAAACCTAAAACATTTGCAATTATGTTTGTAATTATGTGTGGTCTTGCACTATGGTTACATGGCAAATTGGGAAACAACCAATTTATAAGTGGATTAATTACTTTTTCACATTTTTTGACTAAGCCTGATTTCTCAGCTATATTCATAAAGCCCATCCACATGCTCATTATTCCCAACATTGTTATTGATATTTTCACAGCTTCCTCAGCCCACATTACTGCTCCGTTGCCAACCTTATCAATATTACCTGTTATCACACCATAAACCACACCAACTATAATCATAAAAGTCCAAATATAATTTAACATTTTCCGCTCTTTTTGCCTATTTATACATAATATTAAGGATTTTTTTCTTATATGAACGAAATTTTTTTCAACAGTGATATTTGCCTAAAATATAGTACATTTTGCTATTTTATAAAAGCGATTAAATTACTTTGTCTAATTTTTTTACAGGTTATTGGAAACCTTTCCGGTTTTTCTATAAAAATACGATATTTTTTTCATATATTAATGTATAAACTTTGGTTATTTTTGCCCTTTTCTTTTTCTTGACTTAATTTGTTTTAGGCATTAGTATTGTATGTCGAATGAGGGATGAAACTGTGCCATTCAAGTAGTGACAGTTTTTAAAGGAGGTATTTGCAATGAAAACAGTTACAGTTAACTTGAACTCAATCGAGAAAGTTAAGTCTTTCGTTAATGATATTGTTAAATATGAAAATGATTTTGACTTGGTATCAGGACGCAATTATGTTGATGCAAAATCAATTATGGGGATATTCGCCTTTGATTTGTCAAAACCTTTACAACTTAACATTCATGCTAACGACAATTGTGATGAAATTACAAAATCATTAAAAAATTATCTTTGTTAATTAGAAATCAATTCATATAGCGACAACAGGTCGCACACCCCCCCCAAAAAGGGGCTGTCGTTCTAACGATTTATAATCGTTAGGGCACAGTACCTTTTTTGACCATATTTTATTGTTTTCCCAAAATAATAGTGCGCCTTTTTTCTTTGGCCTTCAGAAAAAAGGTTCACTTAAATAAAGCCCCCATAGAGGTTTGTTAATCTGTTTTAAAAGTTTAAAATTTACGCACTTTTTAATGGGAATATAAATCAGTCAGATCCATCTCCTCCACAAACTTTCGTTGCTTAATAAATTTTTATTATTTAATAAGCTCATTATAAATGTCTCTTTTTGAAACACCCCTGTCCTTTGCAACCATTTTCATTGCAGTCTTTTTGTCTATATCCTGATTCATATAGAATTGAACGTGTTCCTCAATGGTCATTAATTCCCACTGTTCTCTTTTTTCAGCCTGAATTTCTTCCATTGGCTTTCCTGCAATTACTAAAACATACTCTCCTTTGGGCTCCCTGCTGTCATAATATTCAATTGCCTCACTGATAGTTGTCTGAAAAGCTTCCTCGTATTTCTTTGTCAACTCTCTACAAATAGTCAGCGGTCTGTTGCCTATTGTTTTTTCCAGTTCCTTTAAAGTTTTAACTAAACGATGAGGTGCTTCGTAAATAATAGTAGTTCGCACTTCATTTTTTAAACTTTCAAGTACCTGCTGCTTTTCTTTTTTATCCTTTGGCAAAAAAGCTTCAAAAACGAAACGTCTTGTTTTCTGACCTGACATTGTAAGTGCTGTTATGCATGCTGCAGCTCCTGGAAGAGAAGTTACTTCTATTCCTGCTTCATAGCACTGTCTTACAAGTTCTTCCCCAGGATCAGATATTCCCGGAGTTCCTGCATCAGTTATTAATGCAATGTTTTTTCCCTGTAACATATCCTGAACCAACACCTTTGCTTTATCATATTTATTAAATTCATGATAACTTGTCATTGGCGTTTTTATATCAAAATGATTTAACAATTTTATACTGTTTCTTGTATCCTCTGCACCAATTAAATCAACCTCTTTTAGTGTTCTAACTACTCTATAAGTAATATCTTCCAGATTTCCTATTGGTGTCGCACATAAAAATAACTTTCCTGCCATAATTTACCTTTTTCCATATATTTCTAAAATTTCGTCTGTATACACACCCTGTTCTTTGTAAACAATTAGTGGTGCTTCCACTTTCATCATGGACTTGCGTCCTCTATGTCCTTCAATTAAAAGCATGTTTGCGTCTTTATCCTTAAAAGGATGTACCATTCTAAGTCGTTTAGGTTCAATTTTGTACACACTCATAAGATTCATAATTTCTACCAAACGTCTTGGTCTGTGAACCATATAAAATCTTCCACCGGGTTTTAAAACCTTGGCAGCCTCTCTTATAACATCCTCAAGAGTACATTTAATTTCATGTCTTGCAATTGCCTTAGGCTCTTCAAAATTCTCAATCCCATGATTTTCTGTCATATAAGGTGGGTTGCATGTTACTACATCAAAAGAAGCCGGCTTAAATATAACCGACGCCTCTTTTATGTCACCCTGAACAATGTGTACTTTTTCTTCTAAATGATTAAGAATTACACTTCTCTTTGCCATATCAGCACTGTCCTGCTGGATTTCCAAAGCATAAAAATCTTCACCCACAGTTTTTGCCTCAAGCAATATTGGGATAATTCCTGTGCCTGTTCCCATATCCAAAACTTTTTCGTTTTCTTTAACCTGGGCAAAGCCTGACAAAAGAACTGCATCCATGCCAAAACAAAAGCGCTTTCTGTCCTGAATTATTTTATATCCGTTTCTCTCCAGGTCATCTATCCTTTCCCCTTCTTTTAAAAACAGATTATTTTCTTTTTCTAAATTCATAATTATCCTTTTGATTTTTCTAATCTAACTTTGAAGCTTCCATATCTTCTAAACCTTTTAATTCTTTTAACTCATCAGAAGCTAACTCAAATTTCTTTTTCTTTGGCTTAAATTTCAATTCATTAACAGAATATTCACGTTCTTCTCTTTCGTCATTTTGCTCAATAACAATTTTAACTTTCTGACGTAAAACATTAACACTCTTAACTTCTCCTTTTAAACCATCAAAAGTTTTAACTGTTTCACCTACATTTGGTAAGTTAGAATTCAAATATTCGTATGCTTCCTGCTCATTTTTCAGGCAACACATCAGTCTTCCACATATTCCTGATATTTTGGTAGGATTAAGAGATAAATTCTGTTCCTTCGCCATTTTTATTGACACCGGAATAAATTCTGACAAATATGTGCTACAGCAAAGTGGTCTTCCACAAATTCCAATACCACCAAGCATTTTTGTCTCATCTCTTACACCAACCTGTCTAAGTTCAATTCTTGTTTTGAACACTGATGCTAAATCCTTAACCAATTCTCTAAAGTCAATTCGTCCATCAGCAGTAAAATAAAACAATACTTTATTATTATCAAAAGTATATTCTGTATCTATTAATTTCATTTCAAGACCATGTTTTTTAATCTTCTCTTTACAAATAAAGAAGGCCTTCTTTTCCTTATCTTTATTTTGCTTGGCAATCTTGTCATCTTCCTCAGTTGCCACTCTTATGACAGGTTTAAGAGGCATAATAACGTCTTCTTCGTTTTTTTCCTGCACACTCTGTACAACTTTTCCGTATTCAATACCTCTTGCTGTCTCAACAATTACATGATTGCCAACTTCTATTTTAAAATCCAGCGGATCAAAATTATAAATTTTTCCCGCCTGTCTAAATCTAACTCCTATTACCTTTACCATCATTCATCCTTTCTTTTATTGCTAAAAATAAGACTTCCATTGTTACATCAAAATTAACATTTGATTTTATTCTACTCTGAGCCTTATCTAACTGTTGTAAAATAATATTTATACCATAATAATCTATTTTTTCTGACATTTCTTCTATTAACTTATAGTCATCCTGAAATACCAGTTTATCATCACTTTTTGAAGCCTTATATAATAAAACATCTCTGAACCATATTCTAATTAGACTGAAATATTCATCAATCTGCTTCTTAAAAGATGCTGCTTCCTTTACATTATTTGATATTATATCCATGCCACCTTTTTCCAGCGACAACAATGCCCCAACAACATGATTTTTCAAATCCTTAAAATCTTCTGATGTTGCCAGTTCAACTGCCTTTCCAGGGTTACCTCCACTAAAAACTGCTGCCACCGATGCCTCATAAGCACCAATGCCATATTCCGACATTAACTTGTTTTTAATTAATTCCTCTTTCACCGGTCTAATATTCAGAACTACACATCTTGACAAAATTGTTGGCAAAAATGTGTCTGCATTTGTAGTCAACAAAATTATTATTGCATATTCAGGAGGCTCCTCTATTGTTTTAAGCAATGCATTCTGTGCCTGCACAGTCATTTTTTCACTTTCATCAACAATATATATTTTGTACCTGCTACTATATGGCTTAATATCTATATCATCATTAATTTGTTCTCTTATTTCGTCAACACCAATTCCGGATTTCTCATAAGTAACATACTTTATGTCCGGCTGATTCTTGGAATCTGTCTGCTTACACGACTTACAATGCCCACATGCTTTGCCGTTAAACTCCTCACATTGCAATGCTTTTGCAAAATCCACTGCAAGCTGCATCTTACCTGTGCCTTTTTCCCCATTAACAATGTAAGCATGAGAAATCTTTCCCATCTTTATGGCATTTTCAAAGTGTTTTACTATATGGTTTTGTCCTAAAATTCTTTCTGACTCCATACTATCCTTTATATCCAACAAAATTTAATACTTTATAAACTACTAATCTTTTAACCTGCAAATTGCAGTCTTTTTTCCTGTAAACTCTAAAATCTTTTAACTTACAGATTACGGTCTTTTTTCCCGTAAACTTTAAAATTCTCTAACTTACAGATTACGGTCTTTCTTTCACATAAACTCTAAAATCTTTAACTTACAAACAAAGACTTTATTATTCACAAACCTAACTTTTATCATATCATAATTTATTAATTGTTTCCACAATCTCGGCAATACATCTGTCTAAATCATCATTCATGTATCTTCTTTCAATACCGGCATTTTTGATGTTTTCTTCCTTAAAATCTTCCTCATCTGCAAGAAATCTTCTACAAAGTTCAGCGTATTTTGGCTCTTTCTCCAAGCGCTCTCTTTTTATGGCACGCTCTAATCTTTCACCATTTTCTACTTCTACATATATAGGTACCACCACATCTTTTCCATAATACTTAACCATGGCATTGTAAGACTCCAAAGTTCCTATATAAATGTAATTATCCGCACCCAAATTAATTTGACCGTCATCTAATGTGAAATAACTCCACACTCCGTACACAGTATCATAATCTCTGCACTCAATAATTTTTCCCTGTTTTCTATATTCAGCAAGTTTTTCCCTACTAACAAAATGGTATTCCACACCCTCCTGTTCCCCTTCTCTCATTGGTCTTGTTGTGTAACCAACAATTGTTTTTAAATTTAATTCCTTATTATTTTTCAAATATCTAAAAATTGTATCTTTTCCACTACAACTTTTTCCCAATACAAAAAATATTTTTGACATATCTCCTCCAACTTACAGGCATACTATAATCCATACCATTCCTAATAATTATAATAATAGAATTTTTCACATTCATTATCTAACCTTTAGTATCTACTATATGTTCATAATAAGTAATTAATCATTTACAGTAACTAATCAATTATTCATAATGATTAATTAAATATTTATAATAAATAATCAAATATTTACATAAATTAATAATTAATGTAAATATAAAAAATTTATCTTTTGATAACAATAATTTTTTCATTATCAATTCCCTTTATATTTAAATTAGACATTTTATATTCCATTATTTTTTTCAACATTTGATTTGTAATTAAATCCCCTGGTACAATAATTGGTATCTCAGGCGGATAAATATACACATATCCTGCACTTATCCGACCTACAGCATTATAAACATCTATTTTTTCTTTTTTGCATAATAATGCCTCATATATTGTCATTACCTGCTCCGTTTTTTCTAATAAAATTTCAGTATTTGTTTGCTCTAACAAACTTTTATCTTTAATTTTATCAGCTATATAATTATCTATTTCCACTAAATTATCAGCAAGTCTTAATATCTCATCCATGTTATCACATATAGAAGTCATACCGATTACATAATCTTTGGAACACATTTCTATTTCGAAATTATATTTTTCTCTTAAAATGCTCTCAAGATATTTTCCATCATAAGTTTCATTTATTTTATCGGTATTTAATTCAGTATTATTTGTTTTGGCGTTATCTAATTTAGCATTATTTATTTCTGCTTTATCTGATACTGTATTACTTAATAGGGTATTGTTTAATACAGTATCACTTAATACGGTATTGCTTGATACGGTATTATTTAGTTTTGTAATATTTAATTCTACATTATCTTTTTCTATACTCCTCAACTTCATATTAAGAAAAATAACAATTTTAGAAATATCAAAATCATACACACTGTTTTTTCCTATAATACTACGATCTAACACTTTTAATACTTTAAGATTTTTAACTCTATTATGGAATTTCTTTAGAGTTATTAACATTTCGTTAGCATCTTTTTGCCCTTTTGTTGGTAACTCTCTTATACATTTGTCAAGGCTGGACATAAGTACATAAGATGGACTACTTGACTGATAAACTGATAACATCCTCTGAACATCTTTTACTGAAACTTTGTCCCCATGCATATGTAAAAAGGCTGTCTGTGTCATTGCAGGAAGCGTTTTGTGTGCACTTTCTATAACAATATCAGCCCCTAATTTGTAAGCCGAAGTAGGAAACTCATCACTTAAAATCATATGAGCACCATGTGCTTCATCAACAATAAGAATGCTATTGTGTCCGTGAACAATTTCTGCAATTTTTTTAATATCAGAAACTATACCCTCATAAGTTGGACTTGTTATTACAACAGCTTTAACTTTTATATTTTTCTTTTCTGCTTCGACAAATTTTTGTTCAATTTCTTCCGGTTTATAACCACCACTTATATTAAACCCTTCAACTATTTCAGGATACACATATTCAACATTCAAATCTCTTAGCTGAACAGCATTATAAGCTGATTTGTGACAGTTTCTCCCTAAAATAATAGTATCGCCTATATTTGTAACCGCGGTAATTGCAGATAAAATTCCACATGAACTTCCATTAACAAGAAAAAATGTAGCCCTTGTTCCAAAAAAATCTGAAGCATTTTCCATAGCAGCTTTTATTATTCCCTCAGGATGATGCAAATCATCAAAACCATTTATTTCTGTTATGTCTATATCAAAGGGATCATATTGGTTATTAACATATACACTTATTTCTTTATCTTCATTTAACTCGTTAACCGAGTTATCAACTGGCTTATTAAAAAAATCTTCATCACCAACAAACGCTTTATTAAAATCAAATAATTTTCTCTGTCGCTTGTGTCCTGGCATATGCAATGGATATCTTCCATTTTTGCTATATTCAATTAATTTACTATATAAACTCTCTTTACTCATAACTTTGATTATAACATAAATGCTAATAAGTAACTAGCAAAGTAAAATATACAAAAAATACATTAACAACGCCTCCAAAACATATAAACTAATTTTTCTAAACATTTCTAAAACAATAAAAATGATAAAAGAAAAACTGTAGACATTACCGGGTAACATCTACAGTTTCACATAACAAATGCCCAGTTCCGGAATCGAACCAGAGACACGAGGATTTTCAGTCCTCTGCTCTACCAACTGAGCTAACTGGGCATTGAGTTGCGGGAATAGGATTTGAACCTATGACCTCCGGGTTATGAGCCCGGCGAGCTTCCAGACTGCTCCACCCCGCGCTGTTATTCTATTATATTTCTTTTCTTGCTTGTTTGCAATACTGGGCAGAGAAGGATTCGAACCTTCGAAGGCGGTGCCAACAGATTTACAGTCTGCCCCCTTTGGCCACTCGGGAATCTGCCCATTATAACTTAGAAAGTGAACTGCCTTTCCATGATTCACCAAAATCATCATTCATGACTTCTGAATCTTTGGCTTTTCTTAATGACTTCCTCTTTCCAAGAAAGCCGATGAACGGACTCGAACCGTTAACCTGCTGATTACAAATCAGCTGCTCTGCCAATTGAGCCACATCGGCGTATTTATTTTTTATCAACCTTTCTGCTCAATTGGCAGAGCCAAGCTTCCCTTGACTGCTCTCCTCTTATTGACAAAGTCAATAAGCCTGAATTGAGCCACATCGGCGTATTTATTTTTGATTGCGTGCCGCTTGGAAACATGGTTTTCTTTTGCGATGCAATCATCTTCGGAAATGTCTTCCACAATGCATTTCTGCATTTAGTGGGACCTACAGGGCTCGAACCTGTGACCCCCTGCTTGTAAGGCAGATGCTCTCCCAGCTGAGCTAAGATCCCATTTCTTTTTTGATAAAAATAAAAGAGGTTGAGAAAGCGTGCTTACTGCTTTCGACCTCCTCGCATCAGTTTCTTTTCTTTTTTAGCGACCCGGATGGGGTTCGAACCCACGACCTCCGCCGTGACAGGGCGGCGCTCTAACCAGCTGAGCCACCGGGCCATCTGAATTATACATTCAAAACCACACACTGAAAAATCTTTACATCCGGAGATAACTCCTCTTTCCTTCCTTCATGGATAAGCCCTCGACCTATTAGTATCAGTCAGCTGCATGCATTACTGCACTTCCACCTCTGACCTATCAACCTTGTAGTCTTCAAGGGGTCTTAATTCTTACGAATGGGATATCTCATCTTGAGGGGGGCTTCACGCTTAGATGCCTTCAGCGTTTATCCCGTCCCGACTTGGCTACCCTGCGATGCATTTGGTAATGCAACAGGTACACCAGAGGTCAGTCCATCCCGGTCCTCTCGTACTAAGGACAGCTCCTCTCAAATATCCTACGCCCACGCCGGATAGGGACCGAACTGTCTCACGACGTTCTGAACCCAGCTCGCGTACCGCTTTAATGGGCGAACAGCCCAACCCTTGGGACCTACTACAGCCCCAGGATGCGATGAGCCGACATCGAGGTGCCAAACCACTCCGTCGATGTGAACTCTTGGGAGTGATAAGCCTGTTATCCCCAGGGTAGCTTTTATCCGTTGAGCGATGGCAATCCCACTTTATACCACCGGATCACTAAGTCCTACTTTCGTACCTGCTCCACCCGTCGGTGTCACAGTCAAGCTCCCTTATGCCTTTGCACTCTGCGAATGGTTTCCGACCATTCTGAGGGAACCTTTGAGCGCCTCCGATACTCTTTCGGAGGCGACCGCCCCAGTCAAACTCCCCACCTGACATTGTCCACCAGCCGGATAACGGCTGCATGTTAGAAACCCAATACTGCAAGGGTGGTATCCCAAGGGTGACTCCACGAAAACTGGCGTTCCCGTTTCCTAGTCTCCCACCTATCCTGTACATACAATATCGAATCCCAGTATCAAGCTAGAGTAAAGCTCCATGGGGTCTTTCCGTCCTGGCGCAGGTAACCAGCATCTTCACTGGTACTTCAATTTCACCGGATGCATTGTTGAGACAGTGCCCAAATCATTACGCCTTTCGTGCGGGTCGGAACTTACCCGACAAGGAATTTCGCTACCTTAGGACCGTTATAGTTACGGCCGCCGTTTACTGGGGCTTAAATTCAAAGCTTCGCATTCGCTAACCTCTCCTCTTAACCTTCCAGCACCGGGCAGGCGTCAGCCCATATACATCACCTTACGGTTTCGCATAGACCTGTGTTTTTGC
>NZ_CBCPMG010000001.1:1895000-2640550 GCF_965119675.1 Eubacterium sp. Marseille-QA0814
TTCACATTTCTTTAATTCTTTCAATAAATTAGGAACCTTGTCATACCATGTGCTATACATCATAAATTCAAATCCATCACTATTTATGTTTGGCACACATTTTTTTATTAATGAAAAATCACGATTATTAGGCATTCCTATTAATGCTCCTGTAGAGCATAAAATTTTTTTCATTTTTTCTCCTAAACAAATATCATTTTTTATATTTATAAATTTTATTATATGTAAAAAGCTCAGACAAAACTGTCTGAGCTTTAGACGGAGAAGGAGGGATTTGAACCCTCGCGCCGCGCAAACGACCTACACCCTTAGCAGGGGCGCCTCTTCAGCCACTTGAGTACTTCTCCTTGCCTGATTATTTATCAGTATTTAATTACGCACTTCGCAGTGCATTTGTTATTATAATATAGGTGTTTTTATTTGTCAAACAATATTTTTCTTTTGTTTGTGTCAAGTAATCGTTGGCAACTTTCCTTTTCTCTTTTTCTATACGATTATTATCTACTTTTTTGTATGCCAAATAAACCCTGTCGGGTTTCTCTTTATGTTTTTTAACAGAATACTTTCTTAAATATTTTTCTTGATTCAGTCTGCACTGCATCCCTTATCGGTACATTTCCATTCATTAAGTCAATGTATCTGTTTCCCTTTCCGTCTTTTTTCGGAGCCTTTGCTGCACTTATGGTTTCTATTATTTCCTGCATCTGCATCGTGAATACCAGTCCGTCTGTATATCTGTCTATAGTTTCTATCAATTCCCTGTTTTCCCTTCGATACAATGCCTTTGCCAGGTTATTTGCTCCTGATTTTGACCATCTCATTCTACGATGTTTCATTCTTAATGTTATTACCGTACAGTTCTGGTTTTCCTGAACTCCCAACCCCTTATATACCATTCCTTTTGGTGGGGCAGATATTTCTATTCCCCTTTTGTCATAAGGTAACAGTCCTTCTTTGTTATTGGCAAGATATTTATATAACTTCATTGCTTTATTACTTCGGTTGTCTTTTTCATCCGGACTTTCAACACTTGTTGCGTATATCTGGATGTATTTAAGCATTTCTTCCATTTTCTCTTCCTCAAACAGTTGCCTTATGTCTGTCTGTGCCTTCTTATCCGTTATTTTTCTCAGTATTTCCTGATATATGTGATAACGGTCAAGCTGAAAAATTACATCAGGATCGTATTCGTCTTTTATCCAACTCCCTCCATCTCCGTTAAGTATTCGCTGTCCGATTTCATCAGCATTGTATTTCTTTCTGATGCATGCCTCACGTTTTTGGTGAAACTCACTGCTTTCTTCCATTCCCGCAAGCATGTGTTTTCCCACAAGAGTGCTTCGTTTCTGTTTTTCCTTTTCCTCATCCCAACCTTCATACATCGTGAAAACTTTCATTTCCTGCTTCTTTGTCTTTTTATGCTTTTTGTCCTGCATGTTCAGCCACACACCGTCCATTTCCTCAAACAGCACTGGTATCTCCCTTTTCCCTTCCGACTGATCCGCATTCATCTGTTTTACCGCATGTTTTTCTTCCTCACTTATTTTTTCTCCAAGACGCTGTATCACGTTCCACACACCTGCGGCACTTATGCTCTGACCGCACGTACTGCTTATTGTTTCCGCAGTTACACGATATGGTGTCTCCGTTACCGCCATTACAATCTTTTCCGCAAGATTTTTGGAAATCATACCTATCTTATCCATCTGCATTGCCTCATCCAACAGATATACATATGCCTTTTCTCCATCCGGTGTGATTGTTCCGTATATTCTCCGACTGTATTCAACAGTACCGTAAACTGTCTTTATGTTGGTTTTTCTTTTTCCCTTATCCCTGTAAGATTTTCTTTCTCTTTGTTTTGCAAGCTCGTCATCATATGTTTCCAGAATCATCTTTGTAATTTCACAACCAAGTTCACATACATGTTTAAACACTTTTTTCTCTAACTCCTTGAAAGAAATCTCTTTTTCAGCTAAACTATTAAACATCATACAGTCTCCTTTACGTATTTTTCTGAGCAGTTAATATCA
This sequence comes from Eubacterium sp. Marseille-QA0814, assembly GCF_965119675.1. Classification (NCBI taxonomy): domain Bacteria; kingdom Bacillati; phylum Bacillota; class Clostridia; order Eubacteriales; family Eubacteriaceae; genus Eubacterium; species Eubacterium sp. Marseille-QA0814. The sequence continues at coordinate 1,897,034 of NZ_CBCPMG010000001.1, forward strand.
TAAAGAAAAACTGTATGATTGGAAAGTGGTTTTTTCTACTTCCCATTTTTTTATTTATTTTTTGCCAACTAAAATTTTACACTAACTTTTCTTTTTCAGATTCTTTGTAAATTTCTATACACACTCTTTTATCTTTGCTTCTATTCTTTCCTTAACTGTTTTTGCAATTTCCACTGTTGTTAAGTCTTTGTAGTCGTCATAATATAAAGGCTCAAGGTAATGAATTTGCACATCTACTTCTGATGTATCTTTTATGTCAAAAGGTTTGAAAGAGTCTATAAGTGCTACTGGAACAATTGGAGCTTTGGCTTTTGTGGCACTTTTAAAAGAACCACCTTTAAAATCTCCCAGTATATTTCCGTTTTTGCTTCTTGTTCCTTCAGGAAATATTATATAGTTTCTGCCTTGTTTTATTCCTTCTGTCATTTCTTTTATTATTTTCATTGCCTGACGTGGGTCATCTCTGTCCAATGCTTTTGCATCAAGTGCTTTTATTACCTGCTTTAGTAAGATTACGTCTTCCAAATCTTTTCTAATTACAAAAGATGTTGGTCTTTCGTGTGTATCACAAATAAGCAGGACGTCAAATAAGCCCTGATGATTTGGTGTTAAGATGTATCCGTTTTCTTTTGGAAGATTTTCAAGTCCTGTGCATGTTATGTTTACATGAGCATATTTATTTACTCTGTGACATACATCGTGAACCTTTTTGTATCTTTCATCAATTGTGTATTTGTTCTCTTTACCGGCTAATTTTATTTGATGAAAAAGCCAGGGAACTTTATAAAATCTTCGTGTTACTAAATATGTAATTCTATTTACTTTCATGAATATGTTCCATTCTTTTTATTATTATGCTGATTATTATACTGGTTATTATCTTTAACAATATTTTTAATGTCAAAATATCCCAATAATAATTACACTTTTTTGTAGTTGCTACTGCCCTTAGATTTCTTTATATTCTTCTATAGCTGTTTCGTATAAGTTATTTCCTTCGCTGTCAATTACAACTATTGCAGGAAAATTTTCCACATAAAGTTTTCTTATAGCCTCTGTTCCTAAATCGTCATAAGCTACAACTTCACTTTTCTTTATGGATTTTGATAAAATTGCACCTGCTCCACCTACTGCAGCAAAGTATACACAATTATTTCTTACTACTGCGTCAATTACTTCTTTTGAACGTTTGCCTTTTCCAATCATGCCTTTTAAACCTAAATCCAAAAGTTTAGGGGCATACTTATCCATTCTACTTGCCGTTGTAGGACCGGCTGAACCAATTGGTCTGCCTTCTCTTGCCGGTGATGGTCCCATATAATAAATAATATTGTTGTTCATTTCAATTGGTAACTGCTCGCCTTTTTCTAACGCTTCCCACATTCTTTTGTGTGCAGCATCTCTTGCAGTGTAAATAGTTCCTGTTATATATACATAATCTCCTGCTCTTAATTCTTTTGCAACTTCATCAGAAATTGGAGCTTTTATATTATTGTCCATTTAATTCTCCTTTAAAACTATTATTACATCTAATAAGCTTTAATTCTATTGGCTAAAGTATATTAGCCTTTAATTATATTGTTCTTGTTACGTGTCTGTTTACATGACAGCAAATATTTATTGCAACCGGTAAACCTGCAATATGTGTAGGATATGTTTCCACATTTACAGCAAGTGCTGTCTGAGTTCCACCTAAGCCTCCCGGACCAATACCTAATTTGTTTATTTTAGTTAACAACTCTTCTTCCATTTCTTTTACGTATGGAATTGTAGAGCTACTGTCAGCTGGACGTGCTAAAGCTTTTTTAGCCAAAATTGCACACTTTTCAAAAGTTCCACCCACGCCTACACCTACTACCATCGGCGGACATGCATTTGGACCTGCATCTTTTACTGCTGTAAGAACAGCATTTTTTACACCTTCTATGCCGTCGGCAGGTTTTAACATAAATACTCTACTCATGTTTTCGCTTCCAAAACCTTTTGGTGCAATTGTTATTTTCACATTTTCGCCAGGTACGATGCTGTAATGGATTACCGCCGGAGTATTGTCCTTTGTGTTTTCTCTTAAAATTGGATCTTTTACTACTGATTTTCTTAAAAATCCATCCACGTATCCTTCTCTAACTCCCTGATTAATTGCATCTTCAATATTCTCACCTACAATATGTACGTCCTGACCAATTTCAATAAAAACAACTACCATGCCTGTATCCTGACAGATTGGTATCATGTCCTCACCTGCAATTTTCAGGTTTTCATCTAATTGCTCAAGAATCTGACATCCTAATGGTGATTTTTCATTTTTTCTTGCATTATCAAATACTTTTTTCATATCAGGTGATAGAAAATGATTTGCTTCTATACACATTTCCTTTATATTTTTGGTTATTTCTTCTGAATGGACCTCTCTCATTTTATGTAATTCTCCTTTGTTATTAACATTCCCTTGAAAAAACTTAATAGTTATTAGCTTTAATTAACATTATAATTATCAAACGATTATAAATAGCTTAGTTTAGAAGTTTAATAATACATTTTTAATTTAATTATGTGTGTTTTTATTTTGTATTTCAAAAAAGAAGCGACATAATGCCGCTTCTTTTCAAACATTTGGCATTTTGAATTATTCATTTTCAGAATTTTCTTCATCTGTTTCTTCTGAATTTTCAGCCTCTAATCTTTCAGCTTCTTCTGCATCTGCCTGAGTTACACTTTCTTTTACTTTTGTAATGCTTGCAACGACAATATCATCTTTGTTTCCGGTATTCATAAGCTTAACGCCTAAAGTTACTCTACCTAAAACTGAAATATCATCTACAAACATTCTGATTACAATACCTTCGTTCGTAATCATCATTATTTCGTTGCCATCATTAACAGCCTTTGCTCCAACAACTTCCCCTGTTTTTTCTGTAATCTTGTAGCACTTAACACCTTTACCGCCACGATTCTGTAATTTGAATTCAGTAAATGGTGTACGTTTACCCATTCCGTTTGCTGAAACAATAAGAATATATTCTCCTTCTGTGTCAATTTGCATTGAGATAACTTCATCGTTACCTTTAAGTTCAATACCTCTAACACCCATTGCTGAACGACCTGTTTCTCTAACGTCTGTTTCACGGAACTTAATTCCCTGACCATTCTTTGTAACAAGCATAATGTTATGTGTGTTATCTGATATTGTCACATCAATTAATTCATCGCCTTCACGTAAAGTTATAGCCTGTATACCACTCTTACGAATATTAGTATATGCATTAATAGGTGTTTTCTTAATTGTTCCATTCTTTGTAGCCATAATGAGATACTTGTCATCTTCAAATTCTCTCATCTGGACCATTGCAGAAATCTTTTCTCCAGGCTGTAGCTGTAATAAGTTTACAATAGCCATGCCTCTGGCAGTTCTTCCTGCTTCCGGAATTTCATAGCCTTTTAATTTATATATACGACCTGTATTTGTAAGGAATAAAATATAGTCGTGTGTTGAAACCATAAACATGTCTTTCATAAAGTCATCATTTATAGTTTGCATTCCCTTAATACCCTTACCACCACGGTTCTGTGCCTTAAAGTTATCCACAGTCATTCTCTTTATGTAGCCTAAATTAGTCATTACAATAACTGTATCTTCTTCAGGAATTAAATCTTCATCGTCCATATCAATGTCGATACCGATTTTTGTTCTTCTATCATCACCGAACTTGTCTCTGACAATTTCAATTTCTTCTTTGATAACAGTTAAAAGTTTATTTTCATCTGCAAGTATAGACTTTAAGTAAGCTATCTTTTCCATTAATTCCTTGTATTCATTTTCAAGGTCTTCTCTTGCTAAACCTGTTAACTGTCTGATTCTCATATCAACAATAGCCTGTGCCTGAGCATCTGATAAACCAAATCTTTCAGATAATTTTGCCTTGGCATCTGCTGTTGTTCTTGAGCTTCTAACAATCTGAATAACTTCATCAATATTATCAAGTGCAATTAATAAGCCCTCAATAATATGAGCACGTTCTTCAGCTTTATTTAATTCAAATTTTGTACGACGTGTAACAACATCCTTTTGGTGTTTTAAATATTCATCTAACATCTGAAGTAAATTAAGAACTTTTGGTTCTCCATTTACTAACGCAAGCATTATTACACCAAATGAATCCTGTAACTGTGTATGTTTATACAACTGATTTAATATTACATTTGCATTTGCATCACGACGCACCTCAATAACTACACGTGTACCTTCCTGATCTGATTCGTCACGAAGGTCAGTGATACCATCAATTCGCTTTTCTTTTACTAAACTTGCAATCTTTTCAACAAGTTTTGCTTTATTTACCATGTATGGAAGTTCAGTAACAACAATTCTGCTCTTACCATTATCCATTGTTTCAATTTCAGAGACTGCACGCGTTTTTATTTTTCCACGACCTGTTCTGTAAGCTTCTTCAATTCCTTTTCTACCAAGAATTGTAGCACCTGTTGGAAAATCAGGTCCTTTTACAATTTCCATGATTTCTTCAATTTCAGTGTCTCTGTTTTCCTGAACTCTGTTATCAATAATCTTAACGATTGCATTAATTGTTTCAGTTAAATTGTGAGGTGGAATACTAGTAGCCATACCTACGGCAATACCACTTGTACCATTAACGAGAAGGTTTGGATATCTTGCAGGTAATACTGAAGGTTCCTTTTCCGTATCATCAAAGTTAGGTATAAATTCTACAGTATCTTTGTTGATATCTCTAACCATTTCCATGGAAATCTTGCTAAGACGTGCCTCTGTATAACGCATTGCGGCAGCGCCGTCACCATCTTCTGAACCAAAGTTTCCGTGACCATCAACTAATGGATATCTTGTGCTCCAGTCCTGAGCCATATTTACTAATGCTCCGTAAATTGAACTATCACCATGTGGATGGAATTTACCCATTGTATCACCAACGATACGGGCACACTTTCTGTGTGGCTTATCAGGTCCGTTGTTAAGTTCAACCATTGAATAAAGCACACGTCTTTGTACCGGCTTCAAACCATCTCTAACATCAGGAAGAGCTCTTGCTGCGATTACACTCATGGCGTAATCAATATAAGAGGTTTCCATTGTTTCCTTTAAGTCTACTTCATGAATTCTATCAAATATCTTATCGTCCACTTAATGTTCCTCCTATATATCTAAGTTTTGAACAAACTTTGCGTTTGCCTGAATAAATTCTCTTCTTGGTTCAACATCATCGCCCATAAGAGTTGTAAATGTTAAATCCATTTCTGTTAATGTATCTTCGTTTATTTTTACCTGTTTTAAAATTCTTGTTTCAGGATTCATTGTTGTATCCCAAAGCTGGGATGCATCCATTTCTCCCAAACCTTTGTAACGCTGAATCTTGTTCTGATTGTCACGTCCAATTTCTGTAAGAATCTTATCAAGTTCTGCATCACTGTATGCATAATAATTTTTCTTATTTCTTGTTACCTGATAAAGTGGTGGCATTGCTAAATATACATGGCCATCCTTAATAAGTTCAGGCATAAATCTATAAAAGAATGTAAGCATAAGTGTATCAATATGAGCACCGTCAACATCGGCATCAGTCATAATGATAATCTTGTCATAACGTAATTTGCTAATGTCAAATTCATCATAAATTCCTGTACCAAATGCTGTAATCATTGAACGGATTTCTTCGTTCTGCATAATTCTGTCTAATCTTGCTTTTTCTACATTTAAGATTTTTCCTCGAAGAGGTAATATAGCCTGAGTTGCTCTAACTCTTGCCTTTTTGGCTGAGCCACCGGCAGAATCTCCCTCTACTATAAAGATTTCACATTTTTTTGGATCCTTATCTGAACAGTCAGATAATTTTCCAGGAAGTGCTGCTACATCTAAAACTGTTTTTCTACGTGTAGTTTCTCTTGCCTGTCTTGCTGCTTCTCTGGCACGCTGTGCGAGTACAGCTTTTTCGCAAATTATTTTTGCCACACCAGGATTTTGTTCAAGAAAGTATGTAAGCTGTTCGCTTACAACACTATCAACGGCAGTTCTGGCTTCACTGTTTCCTAATTTTTGTTTTGTCTGACCTTCAAACTGAGGATCTTCGATTTTTACACTAATGATTGAAGTTAAGCCTTCTCTGAAATCTTCACCTGAAAGATTATCTTCTTTTTCTTTCAAAATCTTATTTTGACGGGCATAGTTATTTAATGTTTTTGTTAAAGCTCTCTTAAAACCTTCAACCTGCATACCACCTTCCGGTGTGTTAATGTTGTTTACAAAGCTGAAAGAATTTTCGTTATATGCATCATTGTGCTGCATTGCCACTTCAACATAAACATTGTTTACTGTGCCTTCACAATATATTACATCTTCATACAAAGGAGTCTTGCCCTTGTTTAAGTAAGTTACAAACTCCTTAATACCACCTTCATAGTGGAATGTTTTTTCAATTGGCTCCTCAGGTCTTACATCTCTTAAAATAATCTTAAGGTTCTTTGTAAGGAACGCAGTTTCTCTTAATCTTGTTTCTAACACGCTATAATCGTAAACTGTGTCTTCGAAAATTGTTTTATCTGGTAAAAACTTTACCTCTGTTCCTGTAAATTCAGGATCGCACTCTCCAATTATTTCAAGTTCACCTAATGCATGACCTCTTTGATATTTTTGGTGATGAATCTTTCCATCACGACATACCTTTACTTCAAGCCATTCTGATAAGGCATTTACTACTGACGCACCTACACCATGAAGTCCACCGGAAACCTTATATCCGCCTCCACCAAACTTTCCTCCGGCATGGAGCACTGTAAATACCAACTCTATTCCTGATTTTCCTGTTTTTGTATTAATACCTGTAGGAATTCCACGGCCGTCATCTTTTACTGTAATTGAATTATCTTCATTTATCTGCACATCAATTGTATCGCAGTATCCGGCTAAAGCTTCATCTACTGCATTATCAACAATTTCATAAACCAAATGATGAAGACCTCTTAAAGATGTTGAACCAATATACATTCCCGGTCTTTTTCTAACTGCTTCAAGTCCTTCTAAAACCTGAATCTGATCTGCTCCATACTCATTTTCTACATTTGTGTTGTTACCCATTAGTAACTCCTTTCAGTTAAACTGTCTTTTCTTCTACTTTTCCTTCTGTTACCTGGAAAACCTTATTTATTTTAAATCTGTTTTCTATAAATTCATCTAACCCGGTACATGTAATAATAGTTTGAATATCATCAATGCTGTTAAGTAAATGATTTTGTCTCTCTGAATCAAGTTCCGACAAAACATCATCAAGTAACAATACCGGTGTATCATTTATTAGATTCTTTACTAACTCTAATTCTGCTAACTTTAGAGATAAAGCAATTGTTCTTTGCTGTCCCTGACTTCCATAAATTCTGATATTCTTGTTGTCATTAAAAAATAACAAATCATCTTTATGTGGACCAATAGATGTTGACTTATACTTAATATCTCTGTCTCTGTTTTCTTCAAGTCGCCTTAGTAAATCTTCTGCCTCACAATTTTTGTTATAAACAATATTAATATTTTCCAATCCACCTGTAAGTTGTTTGTGTATTGGTTTAATTATCTCGTTTATTTTTTCTATAAAGTTGGTTCTTCTTTCAATAATTTTTGAACCATACTGTGCTAATTGTCCATCCCAAACATCAAGTGTCTGCTTTAGTTCCGGTTTAAAATAAATATCTTTTAATAATTTATTTCTTTGAGCAATAATTCTGTTATAGTTGGTTAAATTATAAACATATATTTTGTCTAACTGGCACAATTCCATATCTACGAATTTTCTTCTCTCCGATGGACCTTTCTTGATAATTTCCAAATCCTCTGGAGAAAAAATAACAACATTAAAAAGCCCAAAAAGTTCACTTGCCTTTTTTATTGGTATTCCATTTATAGCAATACCTTTTGTTTTATTCTTGCGCAAATGAATATCTATTCTCTGTTCCCTGTTGTTTTTTTCCAAATATAACTTAATGTGTGCCTCACCTGAATCTAAGTTAATTAACTCAGCGTCCCTATTAGTTCTATGAGACTTTGTAGTGCTGCAAACATATATTGATTCTAATATATTTGTTTTTCCCTGGGCATTGTTGCCATACAAAATATTTGTTTTTTCATCTAAATCAAGTTTCAATAATTTGTAATTTCTAAAATTACTTAATTCTACTTTTTTTACAATCATTACTTAACTAAAACCACAGTTCCTTCAAATTCAAATGTATCTCCAGGGTAAAGTTTCTTACCTCTTCTTGTATCAACTTCACCGTTCACTTTTACCTGTCCATCCTGAATTAAGAATTTTGCATCCACACCAGAACCAACAATGCCTGCTAATTTCATAGCCTGGCCTAATTTTATAAAATCATCTTTTATAGTAATACTCAAATCTTCCATTTTTATCCAAATTATTCAGTGCTGAATAATATTCCTTTCTTTGTCTTAGTCTGATTGTGACTTTTACTGAACTACAGGAAGAACAATGTAAATATAGCTTCCCTCTTCATCTTTAATAAAACATGGAGCTTTAGGGTTAGTAAAGAACATGCTTACTTCTTCCTGATCTAAAACTTTCAAAATATCAATAAGGAACTTAGGGTTAAAGCTTATTAATAAATCGTCTCCATCCTTTGTAATTGGAATACTTTCATCCATTGAACCTATAAATGTATTAATAGTTAATTCCATTTCTGTATCTTTCATTGATAAGAATACAGGTTTCTTGTCTCCTTCTTTTATTAAAAGAGTTGCTCTGTCTATACAATCAGCCATTTCTTTCTTGTTAATTGTAATTCTTGTTTTGTAATCATTGCTAATCATCTTGTCTGTATCAAAGAAGTTAGTTGATTCAATTAATCTTGAAACTACAATAGTGTTATCGAATTCAAAAAGAATATGATTTGAAGTAAAGTAAATATTTACATCATCATCTACTCCACCATTTAAAATTTTACTGATTTCATTAAGTGATTTACCTGGAACTAATACTTTGTAATTTCCATAGTTTTCTTTTAGTTCAATATTTCTAATTGCAATACGGAATTTATCTAAAGCTACAACTTTAAGCTTACTTCCGTTTACTTCAAATAATTCGCCTGTAAGTAATTTATTTTTTTCAGCATCATTAATTGCGAAACTTGTTTGTCTGATAATTTCCTTTAATGAAAACTGTGAAATAGTAATTTTGTCTTTTTTTTCAATAACAGGTAGATATGAGAAATCTTCTGCTGACTTTATGAGAATGTTAAACTTAGCATTTTCACATGTAATATTAGCAGTACTTTCATCCTTTACTTCTATAGTTACATCATTGTCCGGAAGCTTTCTTACGATTTCTGAAAAAATCTTTGCATCAATAGCAATGCTTCCTGCTTCAGCAATTTCACCTTGTACTGTAGTCTCAATACCAAGTTCCATATCATTAGCAGTAAATTTAATAATACCTTCAGTGGCATCAATAAGGATACATTCTAATATAGACATTGTAGTTTTTGATGAAACAGCTTTCATTACAATGTTAATACCAGTTATCAAATCTGATTTTTTACAAATTAACTTCATGGGTAAATCTCCTTCAAATTTCGTATAAATATATAAATATTAAGATAATAATAATAATAAGGCACGTTAATATGTTAAAAAAACGTTTTAACGCCCTATTTATGGGAAGTTCCTAAAAAAATAACATGTTAATAACTCAAATTTAATTAACAACTTCTTAAAAATTATAATCAAAAAGCTATAATCAAAAAATCTGAAATTTTAAGTTATTAATGTACTATTAACCTAGTTATTAACCTAAAATCGGCACTAATTAACAAAGTTATTAACATTAATTAGGATTAATCTTCTTTTTAAGAACTTCAATAGTTGCTTTAATGGAAGGATCTGTTTCCATAGCCTTCTTTATTTCATTATAACCATAGCTAACAGTGGCATGGTTTTTCTTTCTTAGATATTTTGCAATAGTTTCCAGCTTCTCGTCAGTGTAAACTCTGCATAAATACATGCAAACCTGCCTTGGAAAAGCAACATCGCTGCTTCTTTTCTTAGAACAAATGTCAGCTGCTGAAATCTGGTAATGTTCAGCTACTGTATTAATTATTGATTGACAGGTTATTTTTTCTTCAGTAGTGTCTACTTTTAATGTTTCCATTGCAAATTCTTTTGTAATAGGAACACGATTAACTTTTGAAAAAGCTATTACATTATTAAGAGAGCCTTCAAGTTCCCTTACATTGGATACAAAATTAGTAGCAATGTAATCTAAAGCCTCTAATAAATTAGCATTATCTACATCTTCTTTGTCATCAGTAACCTTAATTCCTTTAGAAAGGGCATGCTTCTTTAAGATAGCCATACGTGTTTCATAGTCAGGACTGTGTATATCTACAGTAAGTCCCTGCTGGAAACGAGTTGTAAGTCTATCTGCAATATCTTCTATTTCATTAGGTTTTCTGTCTGATGTAAAAACAATCTGTTTATGTTTTAAGAATAATTCATTGAAAATGTTGAATAATTCTTCCTGTGTTCTATCTTTTCCTGATATAAATTGAATATCATCAATTAATAAAACATCAACGTTTCGATATTTCTTTCTAAATTGAATAATTTCGTCCTGGTCTTTCTTTTGTTTACCAAGCAAATCAACAATTTCATTAGTAAAAGATTCTGTTGTAGTATACAAAACCTTAGAATTAGGATTTGACTTAAGTACATAGTTACCAATTGACTGCATAAGGTGTGTCTTACCTAAACCAACCCCTCCAAATATAAATAATGGATTGTGGGCTTCACCTGGTGAGTCTGCAACGGCAAGTGAAGTTGCCTGTGCAATGGCGTTGTTACCTACTACGAAAGAATCAAAAGTGTATTTCTTGTCCAGGTTAGCTTCTAAAATTCTTCTTTCAAGAATTAAGTCTTCTGAATTGGCCGCGTTTTCTTCGTCGCTTTCGTCAGAAGAGTCTTCTAAAGAAGCATCTCCAGGTAATAAAATCTGTAAATCTGTGTTTTCACCTAAAAAATGGGCAAGGGAAAGTTTAAGAAAATCAAAATATTTCTTCTTAATATATTGTAGTCCACTGCTACCACTATTTCCTGTGAAAACAAGTTTGACTAATCCGTCCTTATAATATTGTACATTTAAGGGTAAAATGAACGTTTCAAAAGTAATATCCTGGATGTCGTATTCTTTTTTTAAATAATCCAATATTTCAGGCCATTTTTCCTTTAAATTATCTAACATATTGTCCTCCTCAAAGTATAAAAAGGCCCAAAAGCCCATATATAAAAATATAATACATCAAAAAGGGCAAATTTTCAATATTACAAAAAAGAAATAAACATATATATTATAATAGGAAGAAAGTAAAAATCTTAAAAAGTTACAAAAATCATAAAAAAACAGCAAAATAACAAAAATTTTTTTTCGACAAATAATGACAATAACTTTTTTACAGTTATTAACATTTGAGATAATAAAATAGAAAAAATACCCAAAAAAAGGCTAAAACAGCAAAAGTTATTAACATGTTATTAACATTTAGTTGATAACTTTTGATAATTACTCCATTTTTCATCATAGTGTGTTAAAGGACATGAAAAAAATTAATTTAAAACACTTGAAATTATATGGAAATTGTGGTTTAATCAGTAAATGACTGCGATTATTTTTATTATGGTAATTGTAATGATGTTTTACTATAGAACAGAAAAGGAGGTGCCGTATTATGAAAATGACATTTCAGCCAAAGAAAAGACAGAGATCAAAAGTTCATGGATTCAGAAAGAGAATGAGCACTGCAGGCGGAAGAAAAGTTCTTGCTAGCAGAAGAGCAAAAGGAAGAAAGAAATTATCAGCTTAGGTCACAGATAATGTGACCTTTCTTTATATGCAATTGAGAGGTTGGTGAAATATGAAAATGAAAGATTATACTTCATTAAAAAAGAATATCGATTTTCAAAAAGTATATAAGGAAGGAAAATCAAAAGCTAATAAATATTTAGTAATGTATGTTTTACCAAATGATTTAGGCATTAACAGATTAGGTATATCCGTTAGTAAAAAAGTAGGAAATAGTGTAGTAAGACATCACCTAACCCGCTTAATCAGGGAAAGCTATAGACTAAATAGTAATATGTTCAATAGTAGTTTGGACATAGTCGTAGTAGTGAGAACCACTGCTAGGGACGAAAATTATCATTCATTAGAAAGTGCTTTAATGCACTTAGGAAAGATTCAGAACATCTTGCAGAAAAATACAAACTAAAGAAAGTGTTATTTAGTATAAAGTGAAGTATTATTTAATATTGGACGTAATTAGTTTGGCAGGATGAAGTTTGTAACTAAATGGAAAATAAAGTGCTAATGACTTAGTGAGTAAATATTAGGAATAATGTTATGGATAAGGTTAAGAAAATTTTTAAGAAGATAGGAAAATTTATTAATTTAATTCTTATTGGAATGGTTAGAATTTATAGGAAGTATATTTCACCTATGAAAAGAATGCCATCTTGCAGATACATTCCTACATGTTCTCAGTATGCAATAGAAGCTTTACAAAAATATGGACCCTTAAAAGGATCTTATCTTGCAATAAGAAGGATATTGAGATGCAATCATTTCCATAAAGGAGGATACGATCCAGTTCCTTAAAGGAGGATTAAATGGATAATTTGATTATCGCCACTCAGACTGGTGGTATTTTAAAACCATTTGCATGGATTTTAGGAAAAATCCTTGAAGTTTTATATGATGGTTTTGCTTTTTTTGGTATTTATAATATTGGTCTTTTAATTATTGTATTTACTTTTGTAGTTAGAATGCTTATGTTACCAATGACAATTAAGCAACAGAAGTTTACAAAAATGAATTCTGTTATGACACCTGAAATTCAGGCAATTCAGAAAAAGTACAAGGATAAGAAAGATCAACAGTCACAGTTAGCAATGCAGGAAGAAATGAAGGCTGTTTATGATAAATATGGAACATCACCAACAGGTAGTTGTTTACAGCTTATTATTCAGATGCCTATTCTTTTCGCATTATACAGAGTAATTATGAATATACCTGCGTATGTTCAGCCTATTAAAGAATTATATTCTTCTGTAATCACAAGTTTAAATGCATCACAGATGAGCCAGTTCTTTGGTATTAACACAGCAGGTTCAAAGTTAAAAGCTTCACAGATTACACAGTGTATTGATGCTTTAACAGGATATTCATCAAGAACTAAAGGTGCTATTAATTTGGCAAAGGGTGTTGATGCAAGCAATGTTTTATCAGCTTCACCAAACACAAGTGCTGCGGACAAGATTAACAGTCTTAACAGTTTCTTTGGTTTAAACCTTGGCATATCACCAAGTGCAATGTTTAAGGCAGGAACAGTAACATTAATCGTTGCTTTAATTATTCCTATTCTTTCCGGTATATTCCAGTTATTAAGTGTACAGCTTTCACAGAAAATCAATGGTGTTGCAAGTACACAGGATAATCCAATGTCAGGCTCTATGAAGGCAATGAATATTATGATGCCATTATTCTCAGTATATATGTGCTGGATTTTATCAGCAGGTATCGGTTTATACTGGATGGCAGGTTCGTTGATTATGATGCTTCAACAGGTAATCATTAATCTGTATCTGGGTAAGATGGATGTAAATGATATTATAGAAGCAAATAGGGAAAAGGCAGCTGAAAAAGCAGAAAAGAGAAAAGCAAAGCAGGGAATTTACAGAGAACAGGTTTTACAGGCTTCAAAAACAAATACAAGAAGCGTTAAAAGTAGTTCAAACATGACTGCAGCTGAAAAAGAAGAAAAAATCAGAAAATCAAAAGAAAATGCAAAGGCCGGTTCATTGGCTGCAAAAGCTAATATGGTCAGTGATTATAATAAGAAACACAGCAAATAGAGGTAATAAAGATGGAATATGTAGAATATAAAGGAAAAAACGTTGACGAAGCAATTACTAATGCATGCGTCGCTCTAGGTATTGCAGCTGATAAACTTGATTACGATGTTGTAGAAAAAGGTTCAAATGGTTTTTTAGGATTTGGTAGCAAACCTGCTATTATTAAAGCTAGAAAAAATGAATCAGTAGAAGACATTGTAACTGAATTTTTAAACAAAGTTTTCAGTGCAATGGAACTTACAGTTAAGTTAGACATTAAAGTTGAAGAAGGTGAAAAGGAAAACACAATCAACATTAATGTAATTGGTGATGATATGGGAATTCTCATTGGTAAGAGAGGACAAACACTTGATTCATTACAGTATCTTGTAAGCCTTGTAGTAAACAAGGAAAGCGATAAGTTTAACAGAGTTAAGCTTGATACTGAAAACTATAGAGAAAGAAGAAAAGCAACACTTGAAAATCTTGCTAGAAATATTTCTTTAAAAGTTAAGAGAATTAAGAAACCTGTAGCATTAGAGCCAATGAATCCTTATGAAAGAAGAATCATTCATTCAGCTTTACAGAATGATAAGTTCTGTACTACAAAGTCAGAGGGCGAAGAACCTTACAGACACGTAGTAGTAATGCTTAAGAAGAGAAACAATAACAGATAATTTGTTTTAAATAACCTGTTAGGTTAAGTTGGGATATACCTGATTAAACCTGACAGGTTTTTTATTACATAAAAAACGTTCCACTATGGATGCACCCTGCGTGAATGAAAAAATATTGCTAAATAGGCACGCGCTGGTTGCGTAGAATGTCGCAAGGGACATTCTTTTTACCCTTTTTATAATAATGAGAATGTGGTATACTCTTACATTAGGTAATTATGCAATTATAAATAATATTAATTTAAGGTGATTTATGAAGATTACAGATACAATTGCGGCTATCTCAACATCAACAGGTAATTCGGGTATTGGAATTATTCGTGTTAGCGGAGATGAAGCCATTGAAATAGTTGATAAAATTTTTAAGTCGAATAAAGAAGGAAAGAGATTAATTAATGTTAAATCTCATACAGTTAATTACGGAAATATTGTAGATGGGGACAAGGTTCTTGATCAGGTTTTAGTTCTTGTAATGAAAAATCCACATTCATATACAGGTGAAGATACAGTAGAAATTGACTGTCATGGTGGTATGTTGATTTTGAAAAAAGTTTTGGATTTAGTAATTAAGAATGGTGCTAAGTCAGCTGCACCAGGTGAATTTACTAAAAGAGCTTTCTTGAATGGCAGATTAGATTTGTCTCAGGCTGAGGCTGTTATGGATTTAATCAATTCTCAAAATGATTTTGCGTTAAACAGTTCAATTGAACAGTTAAAGGGTGGAGTTTCTGAGAAAATTAAAGAAATTAGAAGTGATGTGATTTATCATATTGCCTTTATTGAATCAGCATTAGATGATCCGGAACATATTAGTCTTGATGGATACGATAATGAAATTTCTGAAATGATTAATAAGAATATAAGCAAGATAAAGAAAATGATAGATACTTTTGACAATGGTAGAATAATGAAGGAAGGTATAAAAACTGTTATTTTAGGTAAGCCAAATGCAGGAAAGTCTTCACTTCTTAACCGAATGTTAGGAGAAGAACGTGCCATTGTAACGGATATTGAGGGAACAACAAGAGATACCTTAGAAGAAAATATTAACTTAAATGGTTTGTCTTTGAAAATTATTGATACTGCAGGTATTAGAAATACTGATGATAAAGTTGAGCAGATTGGTGTAAATAAGGCTAAAGAGATTGCCGAAGGTGCAGACCTTATTATTTATGTAGTTGACGGTTCAAAAGACATAGATGAAAATGACAAGGAAATATTAGAAATTATAAAAAATAAAAAAGTTATTGTTTTATTAAATAAGACTGATATTGATCGCGTTGTGGACATAGAACAATTAAATGAAATACCTAAAGAGGATATTATTGAATTTTCAGCAAAAGCTGGTTTGGGAATGGATGAACTTGAAGAAAAAATAAAAGATATGTTTTATTCAGGTGAGATTACTTTTAATGACCAGGTTTACATTACAAATGCAAGACACAAAGAAGCATTAGAAAATTCTTACAATAGTTTGCTGAAAGTCAAAGAGTCTGTTGATGCAGGCATGCCGGAAGATTTTTATTCAATAGATTTGATGGATGCTTACGAACAACTGGGACTTATAATTGGAGAAAGTGTAGAAGACGATTTAGTAAATGAAATTTTCTCAAAATTCTGTATGGGAAAATAATAAATTTAGTGAAGAGAAGAGAGAAGAAATGTTAAAGATTGAAAAAAATTATGATGTAGTAATAATTGGTGCAGGACATGCAGGTTGTGAAGCTGCTTTGGCATCAGCTAGACTTGGACTTGATACTATAGTTTTTACGGTAAGTGTAGACAGTATCGCACTTATGCCATGTAATCCTAATATTGGTGGAACATCTAAAGGACATTTAGTTAGAGAAATAGATGCTTTAGGTGGCGAAATGGGTAAAAATATTGATAAAAGTTTTATTCAATCTAAAATGCTTAACAAGTCAAAGGGACCGGCTGTGCATTCACTTAGAGCACAGGCTGATAAACAGAATTATACTAGAGAAATGAGACACACTCTGGAAAATACAGATAATTTAACTATTAAACAGGGAGAAGTTTCAGAATTAATAGTTGAAGATGGTGTTATAAAGGGCGTTAAAACTGTATCAGGTGCAACTTATTATGCAAAAGCAGTAGTTTTAGCTACAGGTGTATACTTGAAATCAAAGTGTATTTACGGTGATGTTTGTGAATATACTGGTCCTAACGGACTTATGACAGCAAATCATTTATCAGATTCTTTAGTTGCTAACGGAATTAAGATGAGAAGATTTAAAACAGGTACACCTGCCAGAGTAGATAAACGTTCAATTGATTTTTCAAAAATGGAAGAACAGTTTGGAGATGAAAGAATTGTTCCATTTTCGTTTTCAACAGATCCGGAAAGTATTCAAAAAGAACAGGTTTCATGTTGGTTGACTTATACAAATGAAAAAACACATGAAATTATAAGAGATAACATTGACAGATCACCTTTATTTTCAGGTATGATTGAGGGAACAGGTCCAAGATACTGCCCTTCAATTGAAGATAAGGTTGTTAAGTTTGCTGATAAAAACAGACATCAGGTGTTTATTGAGCCTGAAGGACTTTATACAAATGAAATGTATTTAGGTGGTATGTCATCATCACTTCCTGAAGATGTTCAGGACGCAATGTATCACACAGTACCAGGACTTGAAAATGCCAAAATAGTTAGAAATGCGTATGCAATAGAATATGATTGTATTGATTATGGTCAGTTACTTCCAAATTTGGAGTTCAAAACAATAAAAGGTTTGTTTAGTGCAGGTCAGTTTAATGGAAGTTCAGGCTATGAGGAAGCTGCAGCTCAGGGTATTGTTGCCGGAATTAATGCGGCAAGATTTGTTCAGGGAAAAGAAGGCATTGTTATTGACAGATCACAAGGTTATATTGGTGTGTTAATTGATGATTTGGTAACTAAAGAAAGCCATGAACCTTATAGAATGATGACTTCAAGAGCTGAATACAGATTACTACTTAGACAAGATAATGCTGATTTAAGACTATCTAAGTTAGGATATGAAATAGGTCTTGTTCCAAAGGAACGTTATGATTATATTTGCAGAAAAGAAAAGTTAATAGAAGAAGAAATTAACAGACTTGAAAATTATAAAATTGGAGCAGCAAAAGAAAATCAGGATATCTTGGCAGATTTAGGTAGTTCATCATTAAAAACAGCAACTACCTTAGCTGAATTAATAAGAAGACCGGAGCTTGATTATGAAAAAATTGCTCCATTAGATAAGGAAAGACCAAAGATTCCTTATGATGTTAAAGAACAGGTTAATATAAACATTAAGTATAATGGATATATTGAAAGACAGAAAAAACAGGTAAAGAACTTTAAGAAACTTGAAAACAAAAAAATACCTGAAAACTTTGACTATACAAAGGTAAATAGTTTAAGAAAAGAAGCTGTACAGAAGCTGGAATTCTATAAACCATTAAGTATTGGTCAGGCTTCACGTATTTCAGGGGTTTCTCCTGCAGATATTTCAGTGTTGTTAATTCATATGGAACAACATAAAAGTAAGTAATTGTTTTTTATAGAGTAATAAGTTAATATAGTGATTGATAAATGTATTTAAATAATATTATTTAAATACATTTATTTATGTAAAGAGTTATCGAAAGTTAATTAGAATATATTAATAAGTAATTGGATAATTAGATGAATATGTAAATGAGTAAATAAATAAGTAAATAAATGAGTAAATATATGAGTAAGTATATGAGCGTGTATATGATTATATAAATGAGTGTATGAATAAAAAAGTAATATATGTACATACAAACAAGTGTATGAATAAAAAACAATATATGTACATATAAACAAGTGCATGAATAAAAGTAATATATGTACATATAAATGAGCATATGGATACAGTGATATTTGCTCATATAAATGAGTATATGAATACAGTAATATATGCACATATACAATATTTAGAAATATATAATATGTAATTTAAAGTATTTATTTGGATGCAATAAAAATTTAGGAGATTATATGAACGGCAAAGAATTGTTAATTGATGGAATAGAAAAGATTGGATTAGAAATAAGTGAAGAACAAGCTAACCAGTTTATGAAATACTATGAAATGCTAATAGAAACTAATAAGGTTATGAATCTTACAGCAATTACAGAATTAGATGAAGTAATAATAAAGCATTTCATTGATAGTTTATTAGTTGCAAAGAAAATTAATGTAAATAATTTTGATTCACTAATAGATGTAGGAACCGGTGCAGGTTTTCCTGGTATTCCAATTAAGATTATGTTTCCTGAAATTAGAGTGGTGTTATTGGATTCATTAAATAAAAGATTAAAGTTTTTAAATAATGTAATTGATGAATTAGGCTTAAAAAATATAACAACTGTTCATGGGAGAGCTGAAGATATTGCACATATGGATGAATATAGAGAAAAATTTAGCTTATGTGTGTCAAGAGCCGTAGCTAATTTATCAACTTTATCTGAATATTGTATTCCATTTATAAATGAGAGTGGAATATTTATAAGTTACAAGTCTGAATTCAGTGAAG
This sequence comes from Eubacterium sp. Marseille-QA0814, assembly GCF_965119675.1. NCBI lineage: Bacteria > Bacillati > Bacillota > Clostridia > Eubacteriales > Eubacteriaceae > Eubacterium > Eubacterium sp. Marseille-QA0814. The sequence continues at coordinate 1,916,176 of NZ_CBCPMG010000001.1, forward strand.
AAGAAACTGATAATGCAAAAAAGGCTATAAAAGTTCTTGGTGGAAAGATTGAAGACACTTATATTGAAGAATTACCACATTCTGATATTAATAGGAGTTTTGTTGTAATAAAAAAAGAGCGTTCTACATCTAATAAATACCCAAGAAAAGCAGGGGTACCATCAAAGAAACCAATAAGATAAGGAGAAAATAGTGACAAAAGATTATCTGTTTAATAGAAAAAGCAAATTACAAGAAAAATTAAAGATATATGAAGATAAATTAAATGATAATATGTATTCAATTGTTGAGTCTAAAAATAAAATAGACCATTTAGAATCAATGGTTGATGAAGCTTCTGAAATTTTTTCCGTACGAGGAAGAGGTGATAGTGGTTTAAATAATCAGGAAATTAACCAGTTAGAAGTACATATATCATCATATTTAACTGAAAATGATAGTTTAAAAGATAAAATTAGCAAATTATCCAATGAAATCAGTTTAATTGATGCCTGTTTAGAAGAAATATCGAATGTTTCACGTGAAACATTTGATATACAAGGAACTAAATTATGTGAAAGGAAAGAAAATAATACTGTTAAAAGTAGTATACATACTAATCTGAATATAGACAATAATAAAATTATTGATAATTTGGCAGAAAGTTTAAATCTTATAGAAATTGATAAATATAAAGCCAAAGATAAAATACGGGAAGTAATAAATATGTTAGAAAAATAAGATGTTTCACGTGAAACATCTTATTTTAATGCCAAAGGAAGCTGTTTATAAGTAGTATAACATTAAAATATTATATAATAGGTATAAATTAATACAAAATAATAGTTTTAAACTTTACTCCGGGGTAAGATTCAAAATAAAAATAATGAATATGTAATATTTAGTGCAAAGTGGATAAGAAACTTCATTCTGGCACTATAATAGATATTTAAATTATCTTCTAAATCATATAAATAACATACATATAAATAAAAAATAAGTATATATTGTAAAAAAAATATAGAAATACTATCAAATCATCTATAAATAACTATTTATTATTAAAAAAACTGCAAATATTGAATGTTTTACGTGAAACATTCAATATTTATGTATAAATACAAAATGAATTATATAAATATTGTTTAATTTAATGTAAATCAATAAAATATAAAAAATGTAAGAGATGTATATACAAATATAATAATATAAATATAAATAGATAAATAAATAAATATAAATACATACAGATATCTAATATATATAAGTGGATTAGATACGAGAAAATATAAAAATAAATGTTTCACGTGAAACATTTTGGAAAAATACAGTTAAATATATATAATAGATGCCAAAAGGAACTAATTAATCTTACAAATATATAGAAAAGCGTATATTATTGTGGTAAAATAGCTAGATGGGGAAATTTGACTTAAAAATAAGAAAGAAAGGCATTAGTTATACTAATGATAGATAGAAAATGGGTAAAATTATTGCAATTGCAAATCAAAAAGGTGGTGTAGGCAAAACAACTACAGCAATTAATCTATCTTCTTGTTTAGCAGAGAATGGAAAAAAAGTATTATTAGTTGATATAGATCCGCAGGGAAACGCAACAAGTGGAGTTGGAATAGTAAAACAGAATCTTGAAAATACAATTTATGAGTTATTTTTGGGAGAATGCACTGTTTCTGAGTGCTTAACACAAAGTGTAGTGGAAAATTTAAACGTTTTACCTTCAAATGTTAATTTATCAGGGGCAGAAATTGATTTGATAGGCGTTGATGGAAGAGAATTTATATTAAAAGAGACTTTAGAGATGGTGAGAGATCTTTATGAATATATAATTATTGACTGTCCTCCATCTTTAAATATTTTAACTGTTAATGCCATGGCGGCAGCTGATTCAGTTATAGTTCCAATTCAGTGCGAATATTATGCATTAGAGGGATTGTCTCAATTAATACATACTATTAATCTGATTCAAGAGAGATTAAACGAGAATCTCGAAATAGATGGTATTGTATTCACAATGTTTGATAAAAGAACTAATTTATCAACAGAAGTTATTGAAAATGTTAAAGAAAACATACAAATTAAGATTTATGATACTGTAATACCAAGAAATGTTAGATTAGCAGAAGCACCAAGCTATGGATTACCAATTCATATGTATGATGGTAAATCGGCTGGAGCTATTGCTTATAACAATCTGGCATTGGAAGTTATAGCAGAAGAATAATTTATCAGTTTTTATATTATTATATTATATTACATTATTATTTCGTATTATAGTATAGAAGTTTTTATAAAAAAAGGTTAATAAATTATCAAAATATGATCATAAATATAGAAATTATACGGTAAAATGTTAATAAAATATATGTACATAGATAAAATTATAGGTAAATGTTCATTTGTTTATCTATTTATTTATAGTTACAAAGATGATGTACATATATAAACGACATGAAAAGGAGTTTATATGGCAGCAAAAAGAAAAGGATTAGGGAAAGGCATAAATAACTTAATTCCTGAAACTGATGTTATAAGGTCTACACCTAAAAAGAAAACAGAGAAGAAGGAAGTTGTCAAAGAGGTTGTAAAGGAAGTAATTAAAGAAGTAAAAGTTCCGGTTCCCGGAGATACAATGATGAAAATATCAGACATAGAACCTAATAGAGAACAGCCAAGAAAGAATTTTGACAAGGAAGCCTTACAGGAATTAGCTGATTCTATTAAACAATTTGGAATTATTCAGCCAATTGTTGTACAGAAGAAAGATGATTATTATGAAATTATAGCAGGAGAACGCAGATGGAGAGCCGCAAAGCTTGCAAAATTAAAGGAAGTTCCTGTTATTATAAAAGAATATTCAGATAGAGAAGTAATGGAAATTGCTTTAATAGAAAATATTCAACGAAAGGATTTAAATCCTATTGAAGAAGCTTTAGCTTATAAGAGTTTAATTGATGAATATAGTTTAAAACAGGAAGAACTTGCAAATAGAGTGTCAAAGTCAAGAACTGCAATTGCAAATTCTATGAGATTGTTAAAATTAACAGATAGTGTTCAAAATATGCTGATTAATGACGAAATTTCAATGGGACATGCGAGAGCTTTGTTGACTTTGGAACAGGAAGATTTGCAAATTGAAGCGGCAAAGACTATTGTTAGCAAGGGATTAAGTGTACGTGATACTGAAAAATTAGTAAAGTCAATTCTTAATCCAAAGCAGGTTAAACTTCCAATTCCATCAGCAGAAGCAGCTATATACGATGCTATAGCTAATAAGTTAAGAGAAAAAATGGGCACAAAAGTTTCAATTAATCACAAGAAAAATGGTAAAGGAAAAATTGAAATTGAATACTATTCACAGGAAGAATTAGAAAGATTACTTGAAATGTTTGATGACATTGAAGAATAATTCGAATTAACAAAATAGAATAGTATCAATTAATTAAAAGAACAAAACAAAAGGAGTAAAAAATGAAAGATTATATTTATTTAGGAATAATAGCAGTAATGTTTGTAGTATTTTTAATTCTACATATTAAGCAAAACAACAGAATTACAAAACTTATGAACAGATATGAAAAGTTCATGAAAGGTAAGAATGCTGAAAATTTATCAGCAGCAATTGAAGAAAACTTCCAGCAGATGGATAAACTTCAGCAGGCATACACATCTAATGAAGAAAAAATGGATAAAACATTGCATAATTTAACATCAACATTCCATAAATTAGGAATTGTAAAGTATGATGCTTTTAAGGAAATGGGTGGAAATTTAAGTTTTGCTCTCTGCATGCTTGATGACACAAATACAGGTTTTATCCTAAATACAATGCATGGTAGAGATAGTAGTTATACTTATATTAAGGAAATTACTAAAGGCGAAGCTTATGCTACATTAGGTGAGGAAGAAAAAGAAGCCTTAGAAAAAGCAATGAATAGTTAAATTAATAACAAAAGTTATAAAAGAATTATAGAACAAAATAAATATAAATTATAAAAAAATTAAATAAGAATAAAAATATCCTGCAGATTAAAAATGGAAAGGTCTGAAAACTACATAAAATTTAACTACAAAGTAAAATTTTATACAAAATGTTTTCTACAAGAAGTTTTGAAAACACTCAACCATTTTTGTTTGCAGGATATTTTTTACCTGTTAAGGTCTTATTTTTACCACTTAGCAAAATTGTATTTACAATTCATCAGACAATTAATAGAATGTATGTATGTTAAAGAAAATTTAAGAGGAAGCTTATGAAAATTACAGTTGATGTGGATGAAAACTACATAGAAAATGAGGTTGTAATAAAATGTTCTGAAATTAATGAAGAAATAATTAATTTGCAGAAGATACTTTCGACCAGGAATGCCATAAATACAAAAATTGAGTTGTATAAAAATAATGTGGAGTTTTATGAGGCGTTAGAAAATATAATATTTTTCGAAACTGACGGTGATGTTGTAAAAGCTCATACAAGAAATAATATTTTTGAAACGAAAAGCAGACTCTATGAACTGGAACAGATTTTGCCATGTTATTTTTGTAGAATATCAAAGTCGGCAATTGTTAATGTAAAAGAAATATATTCTATTACTAAAAACATAACAGCTTCTTCAAAAATTGAATTTAAAAATACTCATAAAAATATCTTTGTATCAAGAGGATATTTTAAGCCATTAAAAAATAAGATAGATGAGATAAGGAGTATAACATGAAAAAAAGAGCAAGTAATATTTTTTGTGGAGTTTTAATTATAGCAGCAACAATTTTGTGGATGTTAAGTAAACTGGGCTATATAGGTGATGTAATAACAGGACATATTATAGTGTCTATATTATGGATAGCGTGGCTGATTAAGGGATGCATAGAAAGAAAAAGTTTTTCTATTTTTATGTCGTTGGCATTTCTTGCAATTGTATGGAACAAAGAGCTTGGTATAGAAGCGATAACACCATGGCCTGTTATGGGAGCAGCAATTTTTTTAACAATCGGAGTTTCATTTATATTTAAAGATAGCAAAAGAAAAAATTGGCAGCATAAGTATTATAATAATTATGATAATAACTATCAAAAAAAGTTTAATGAAAACAATAATAATTTTGAAAATGATAATAACACAACAGATGAAAGGAACACAGAATATGGAACATCACAACCACACGAAAGTCACGTTGATGGTGAACATGTTTATCATATGAATAGGTTTTCAGGTGCAGAAAAATACATTGATTCACAGAATCTAAAAAGCGTTGAGATTATTAACAAAGCAGGTGGCATGGAAGTGTATTTAGATAATGCCAAAGCTGCAGGAGATAAAGTATACATGAGAATTGAATGTATAGCAGGTGGCATGGAAATATATATACCAAAAAATTGGAAGGTTCAGAATAACATCGACTGTTTTGTAGGTGTTGTTGAAGAACCGGCAGACATAGACATGGCAGTAAATGATGTTACTTTGGTTATTAGTGGAATTGTAAGAGCTGCAGGAGTTGAAATAATCAGGGTATAAATAAGAATAGATTAATCTAATAAACATTCCACTAGGGATGCACACTCGTGCAAAAAGAAAATAGTTGTGGACGGGCACGCACTTGGTGTGTAGAATAATACATTAAAGATATTAGATAAAAACATTAAATATAAATATTAAATAAATAATATTAGATAGATACATTAAAAAAGACATGGGGTTCAGATTGTAATCATAGAAAGTTTAGCTGCCTATAATTAATATGAACTCCATGTCTTTTTTGTTTATTAAAGTTATATAAATCTTAATATTCTATAATAGAAATTAAACTATTTAACAAATCTTCTTCTCCGGGATTCTTCTTGCCAAGTCTTGCGGCTGCCACAATTGGAATCCAGTTACGAACATACTTTGAACTTGTGTTAGTTGCATCGCAGAATTTGGTTAAATATAAATCAGCGTATTCTGGCATGTTCATCTTCATCCAAATATAAGTGCGGGCTACGTCGGCACTGGCACTGCCCTGGGCTGCATGATTCCAATCTAAAATGTAATCACCATTATCAGATACCAAAACATTGTGTGGTGTAAAATTACCATGAACAAGTTTATTGTGTTTTGGACATGTGTTAAGCATATCTAAAAGGTCAATTTTCATACCTTCGTCTAAGTCTGATAATTTAATATAATCTGTAAGCTTGTCCTTCTGAATTGGAAGTTTAGGACATTTAAATTTATGAATAGAAGTATGAACTTCAACCATTTTGTCTAAATATTTATCAACATTATCAGAATCATTTTTTATTAAAGAAAATAAAGTGTCCCCTTTAATGGAATCTGATTTAAAACACCAGTGGTTGTCATTAAAAGTTACTTCTTTAATAGAAGGAACTTTGACACCTGCGGCTTCAACTTCAGTTGTAATAAATGATTCTAAAAAAACTAATCTTTTGTCATAGTTTTCATTGAAAACCTTATATGTATCAATTCCATTAGTGTATATTTTATTGTTACGTCTTGTGTTAATTATTTCAAAATTCATAAGTAAACCTCTTAAATATATATTTACATTCCAAATTAGTATATCACAATTAAAAAATCTTGGCTACAATCCTTGAAAAAATAAGGCTATACCTTGCAAAAATAGTATGTTAGGGGTATAATCGAAATACCGTTTTAATAATAAAAAAGCGCGAAAAAACATAGAAAATAGGTGGTAATAAATATGTTAGATATTAAATTTGTCAGAGAAAATCCTGATATTGTTAAACAGAACATTAAGAACAAATTCCAGGATAAGAAACTTCCATTAGTTGATGAAGTTATAGAATTAGATGATCAGAATCGTAAGATCAAAAAAGAAGTTGAATCACTTCGTGCTGAAAAGAATAGTTTATCAAAGAAGATTGGTGGACTTATGAAGGAAGGCAAGAAGGAAGAAGCTGAAGAAATTAAGGCAAAAGTTGCTGCCGGTAATGCTAAGATTGATGAACTTACAGCAGAAGAAAAGAGAACAGCAGAAGAAATTAAGAAGAGAATGATGGTTATTCCAAATATTATTGACCCATCAGTTCCAATTGGAAAAGATGACAGCGAAAATGTTGAACTTGAAAGATTTGGTGAACCTGTTGTTCCTGATTTTGAAGTTCCATATCATACAGAAATTATGGAAAAATTCAATGGCATAGATTTAGAAGCTGCACGAAATGTTGCAGGAAATGGTTTCTACTATCTTATGGGAGATATTGCAAGACTTCATTCAGCAGTTCTTTCATACGCTAGAGATTTTATGATTGATAGAGGTTTCACATACTGTGTACCACCTTTTATGATTAGAAGTAACGTAGTAACAGGTGTTATGAGTTTTGATGAAATGGATCAGATGATGTACAAGATTGAAGGTGAAGACCTTTACTTAATCGGTACAAGCGAACATTCAATGATTGGTAAGTTTATTGGAACACATACAAATGAAGAAAATCTTCCATACACACTTACAAGTTATTCACCATGTTTCCGTAAAGAAAAAGGAGCTCATGGTATTGAAGAAAGAGGAGTTTACAGAATTCATCAGTTTGAAAAACAGGAAATGATTGTTATTTGTAAACCTGAAGACAGTATGATGTGGTATGACAAGCTTTGGAAGAATACAGTAGATTTATTCAGAAGCATGGATATTCCTGTTAGAACATTAGAATGTTGTTCAGGTGATTTAGCAGATCTTAAAGTTAAGTCAGTTGACGTTGAAGCATGGTCACCAAGACAGAAGAAATATTTTGAAGTTGGTAGCTGCTCTAACTTAGGAGATGCTCAGGCAAGAAGACTTGGAATTAGAGTTAAGGGTAAAGATGGAAACTACTTTGCTCATACACTTAACAACACAGTTGTTGCTCCACCACGTATGCTTATTGCATTCTTAGAAAATAACCTTAATGCTGATGGAAGCGTAAGCATACCTGAAGTTTTAAGACCATACATGGGTGGAAAAGAAAAAATCGAAGTAAAATAATTAAGTTATTAACATATTTTCTATACAATTTATATTTATGATAATAAAATATGTAATACCTAATAAAATGTTAATATGATATATTAGTTACGGCGAAGATGTTTCTTTGCCGTAATTGATTATAAATGTCTCAGTACCTCAGTAGGATAGAGGGTTCGCCTCCTAAGCGAAACGTCGCAGGTTCGATTCCTGTCTGGGACGGGTTAAAGCAGCTACTATGTAGCTGCTTTTTAATATAATAGTAAATTTCATATAAATTTACTATTATATTAAAACGTTCCACTAGGGATGCACACTTGTAAAACATACTATTAAATGGTATTATAAAGCCTGAGGCTTTAGCATATTGAAGTAACATACATTTAGAAATATAAGTAATGTATATTTATAAATATGCTAATAATATAAATGGAGAAAAAAGATGGAATATATTGTAATGGATTTGGAATGGAACCAAAATCCTTACGGAAAAAGTCATCAACATTCAGATTTACCATTTGAAATTATAGAAATTGGCGCGGTAAAAGTAAGTGGTGATAGGAAAGAGATAATAGATTCTTATCAACAGGTAATTAAGCCAAGAGTATATAAGAAACTTCATCATAAGATTGAGGAGATTACTCATTTCACTAATGAGGAATTAAGTCATGGTAAGGATTTCAAAAGAACCGTTTTGGATTTTTTGGACTGGTGTGGTGATGATTACATGTTTTGTACATGGGGCTCCATGGACTTAACAGAACTCCAAAGAAATATGAAGCATTATAAGTTAGAGAGAATTTTAGATTTTCCGTTATTTTACGTGGATTTGCAGAAAATGTTTAGTCTACGATATGATGATGGACACATGAAAAGAACTTTGACAAGCGCAGTTGAATATTTGGAAATTCCGGAGGACGGAGAGTTCCACAGAGCATTAAGTGATGCTTATTATACCGCAAAAGTATTACAAAAAATGGATTATGAAAAGTATAAGGGAAGATTATCAATTGATACTTTTTATTCTCCAAGAATCAAAGAGGAAGAAATCTTTGTAAGATTTGATGAGTATACTAAGTTAGTAACAAGAGAATTCTTGGACAAAGACGAAATGTTCAAAGAAGAAGAAATCAGTTCAATGTTATGTAATAAGTGCGATAAACCACTTGAAGTTATTATCGACTGGTTTTCTGATAGCGGTAGAACATACTATTGTTTAGGAAAATGTCCTGAGCATGGTTATGTTAGGGGAAAGATTAGAGTAAAAAAATTAGAAGAAGACAGTTTCTTTGCTATTAAGATTATGAAATCTACTGATGATGAAGGTGCTAATTCAATACATGAAAAACAGGAATCAATTAGGGAAAAGAGACGAGAGAGAAGACAGAGGTCTCTGGATAAAGAAATAGTCGTTGAAGAAATATGGGATGAAAACGAAGAAGACGACGATTAAAAAAAGAGCAGTAAATCAATTATGATTAACTGCTCTTTTTTTATGTAATAAGAAATTCCTTCAGAATTTCTTATTACATAAAAAACGTTCCACTATGGATGCGCACTCGCGCGAATGGAAAAATGTTGCTAAAGCAACACACGCTCGGCACGTAGAATGTCGCAAGCAACATTATTATATAATATAAATTCCTTAGAATGGATTTTCTGATTCTCTTGTTTCTTTGTAATTAGTAATAAGTGCATCTAATTCATCAAGAAGACATTCAACTGTTCCGTAGAATGCATCGTTGTTTGCAGGATTGTCAAAATCTTCTTTAATAGATGTAAGAGTATCAATTATATCTGTAAGTCTCTTTTTACCACTTCCGTTAAGATATAACATATATCTGCTACGTGCATTTTCCTGTGGTGTCATTTTCTTTAAAACAACTTCCATGTTTGGCTTTTCACCAATAAATCTATATGTAATAGATGGTGAAGCGTGATTAAATAAATGCTGAAGATGATAAATGTCTCCTGTTTTCTTATAATAGTTCCAAGCGAATGTCTTACGCATTGTCTGGGCACCAATTGAGCTAAGTCCAATTTTGTGACCGGCTGCACGAAGCACTCTGTATGCCTGTTCACGACAAACAGGACGATTCTGTGTCTTGTGACCTAAAATAAGATAAGCGTCAGGATCCTTTCCTTCTGTATAGTCTGTAATGATTTTTTGTAATTCTTCAGGAACTGTAAATGTGTTTTCAATATTCTTTGCTCCAATTTTTACAGTGATTTCAGATTTACCTCTAACATCTTTGTTCTTAAATGTAAGAATATCCTGAAGTTGAAGACCTGTACCGATACCAAGTTCAAACATAATATAATATTTGTAATCAATATCTTTTAGAACCTTCTTAAAATTTTCTAGTGTTTCATAGTCCTTAATAGGTGCAACCCAATTCATATAAATACCTCCTAAAATATTAATGCCTATAACGTCTTTTCATATCTCGAATTTTATTTAATTTTCTTTGATGTGCTTTAATAGCAATGATAGCCGCAGCAACTATTGCAATAAATAAAACAATTAAAATAATTGGAAGAAAATTAAATGATGTTTTCTTTGAATTATTTGTAGTTGTTTTACTATTATTGGCTTTTTCAGGAGCCTTAGTAGTTGTACTAACAGCATTTGTTACTATGTTATTAGTTGAAGTAGTTTCCTCAGATTTAGTCTCATCATTGTCTTTAGACTGTGTATAGTTAATATTTGCAGTTCCAAGAACCATATCCCCATATTTATAGGTAATTGATGCAAATGAACCATCAGTTAAATTGAAAGATACATCAGTGTCTAAATCGCTAAATGAAATTCCTTTTGGAATTAGAATTGATGCATTCTTGTCTACTGTAATATTTGAAATTGTATCAGAAAAAGGCGATATAAAATCATTAGAAGTGTCGAAGTTAAATCGACTATCATTTTCGGATACATTTTCGTAGTTAAAATTATCAAAACCGTAATCAAGTAATTTCTTTGTATCGTCGAAAACCTGCTCACCGTTAGATTTCAGCACAACGGATATAAGTGAAACATTTCCACGTTTTGCATAAGTCACAAGTGTTTTTCCAGCCTGGTCTGTGTAACCGGTCTTGCCACCAATTACATCAGCGTCATAATATGGACTGGTTGTAAAAATCATCTTATGTCTCTGATATGACTGGAAAGGTTTAGTTCTCTTATTATTTGCAGGAATTGTATATTCAGTTGTATGAATTACATCCAAAAAAACAGAGTACTGTATGGCAGCTTTCATAATCATTGCCATATCATAAGCTGTTACATAATGGTTATCATCATGTAAACCATTTGGGTTAGCAAAATGAGTATCTGTAGCGCCAGCCTGTTTAGCGCGTTCATTCATTAGCTTGGCAAAAGCCTCTGAACTTCCTGCAATATGTTCTGCTAAGGCTGTAGCTGTTTCGTTGGCTGAGGAAAGCATTAATGCGTATAAACAATCCTTAACACTCATTTTCTCACCAACCTGACACTGAATGTTAGAATCCTCAGCAGTAAGACTGTCTAAATTCTTCTTTGAGTAAACTACAGTGTCATTCATTTTGCAATTCTCTATTGCAAGTAAAGCAGTCATAATCTTTGTAATACTTGCAGGATACATTTTCTTATGTGGATCCTTTTCGTAAATAATTGTACCTGTTGTTGGTTCAATTAGAATTGCTGATTCTCCAATAATAGATGGAGCTTTTGGTAAACTTTTCTTAGTAGCGGCGGACACATCTGTTTGCCAGCCACCAAACGCCTGCCCCACAAAAGTAACAAGCATAAAAACTGATAATATATATGATAAAAATTTCTTCATTTAAATCCTCTTTAATTCTTTTTATATGTCTCATATTATTTTACTAGGAACATGTAAAAAAATCAACAGTAATCCCCTTGGTAAAATAGTGAAAAAAGTATGAAAAATGTGTTATTAACTTAATTAAGAAAAGATTAAAAAAACAAAAAAGATTAGAATGTTAAAACACCCTAATCTTTTCTTAACTTTTTGTTATGTTATTTGCACTTCAAAATAATCTTATAAACTTATTATTAATGAACTCTTGATTTTATAACTTTTAGTCGTGTGAATTCTTCACGTTCTTTTTCTTCAAGTGCATTCTCAATAGTTTTAACAAGTACCTCATAGTTAGGAATTGTTATGTTTTGAAGAGCATTAGCACGTTTCTGTGTTTTCTTAATGTTGTATGCCAAACGGTAGGCGGCATTTTCAATCATGGACAACCTAATTGTAAGGTCTTTTACTTTCTCAAAATGAGATTTTGCTTCGTCCAAAGATTCTGTTGTTCCGTAAAAGGAATAAACAGGATTTTGAACTTCTTCTTTATGTTTCACAAGAGGAATTTCAGTTCCCATAACACTTCGTGTTTTTATGTGAATATCCTGTTCAGGTGGAACGTTGAAGGCAAAAGTCTCTACGTTTTTGATGCCAAGCTCAATGTTGGCTTTTTCCAAAGCTGCATAAGCATCTGTAAAAGTTTTATCAATTTCATGCTGAATTAATTCAGCTTTTTCTGTTAGGTCCATAATCTCACGTATAAGAATATTTCTTTTTTTGTCCATTAGTTCGTAGCCTTGTCGTGCCAGAGCCAGTGAACTTTTGGCGGCCATTAAATTACCCTTAGTAGGTACTGTATTCAAATTCAATTGTGCCACCTCCTAACTAATCTGTAAATGCGTTGTAGTATTTATCTAAAATCTTTGTATCAATTCTATCAAGTTCTTCTTTAGGAAGAATATGAAGTAATTTCCAACCTAAATTTAATGTTTCTATAATGTTTCTATTAACACCCATACCTTGGCCAACAAATTCAGCTTCAAAAGCTTTACCAAATTCAAGATACTTTTTATCAGTTGGTGATAATTCATCTTCACCGATAACTGAAGCTAAGGCTCTTGCATCTCCAACTTTTGCGTAAGCAGAGAAAAGCTGGTTAGCAACATCCTGATGGTCTTCTCTTGTAAATCCTTCACCGATGCCGTCCTTCATAAGACGTGAAAGTGATGGAAGAACATTAATAGGCGGATAAATGCCCTGACCATATAATGAACGATCCAACGTAATCTGACCTTCAGTAATGTAACCTGTTAAGTCAGGTATTGGATGGGTAATGTCATCATTTGGCATTGTTAAAATAGGAATCTGTGTAACAGAACCTTTGGCACCTTTTATAATACCTGCACGTTCATAAATAGTTGCAAGTTCACTGTATAAATAACCCGGATAACCTTTTCTTGAAGGAATTTCACCTTTTGAAGAGGAAACCTCACGCATAGCTTCCGCAAAAGTAGTCATATCGGTTAGTATAACAAGAATGTGCATATCTTTTTCGTAAGCTAAATATTCTGCAACAGTTAAAGCAACTTTCGGTGTAATAAGACGTTCTACTACAGGATCATTTGCCATGTTAAGGAACATTACGGTATGTTCTAAGGCACCTGATTCTTCAAAAGAACGTTTGAAGAAGTCGGCAACGTCGTTTTTTACACCCATGGCTGCAAACACAACAGCAAACTTTTCGTTGGTGTCATCACCTAAAGATGACTGATTAACTAACTGGGCTGCCAGCTGGTCATGTGGCAAACCGTTTCCTGAAAAAATAGGAAGCTTCTGACCACGAATTAAAGTTGTTAAACCGTCAATGGCTGAGATTCCTGTTCTAATGTAGTTTCTAGGATATTCTCTACTAACAGGGTTAAGAGGCATACCGTTTACGTCTCTTTTTTCTCCGTTAATAGGTGGTAGCCCGTCTAAAGGCTTACCTACACCGTTAAAAGTACGGCCTAAAATATCCGGTGACAGGGCAACTTCCATAGGGTGTCCTGTTAGTTTTGTATGTGTATTGGTAAGAGACATGCCCTCGGAACCTTCGAAAACCTGAATAACAGCTTTGTCTTCATTGATTTCGATAATACGTCCAAGTCTTTTCTCTTCTCCATCGTTCATTTTAAATTCAACAATTTCGTCATAAGCGGCATCTTTTATACCTTCAAGAGCAACTAAAGGCCCGTTTATTTCGCTTAATCCTAAATATTCTATAGCCATGTTGCACCTCCTTATGCCTGTTCCTCAATAATTTTTGCGTAGAAATCATCAATTGCCACTTTGTAATCGTCAAACATTGAAAGTTTGTTATTAGGAATATCATATTTAATGGCAATAACTTTTTCAAAAATGTTATTTTGTTTAAGTATGGACATTGGTATTCCCATTGCTATAAGTTTTGATGATTTTTCGTATAAATAAAGAATTGTTTTCATCATTAATAGCTGTTTCTTTAGTGGAACGCATGTATCCTGATCATGGAACGCGTTCTGCTGTAAAAATCCTAAACGTATTACTCTGGCAATTTCCAAAGTAAGTTTCTGGTCATCAGGTAAAACGTCGCTACCAATTAATTTTACAATTTCCATTAATGAACTTTCCTGATTTAAAAGAGAAAGCACCTGTGCTCTGCAGGATGAAAAATCAGGTCCAACGTTTGTGTTGTACCAATTAGTTAATTCATCAGCATATTCGCTGTAACTTGTAAGCCAGTGAATGGCAGGGAAATGTCTTGCGTAAGCCAGTGATTTATCAAGTCCCCAGAAGCAGCGTACAAATCGCTTTGTGTTCTGTGTAACAGGTTCTGAAAAGTCACCACCCTGTGGAGATACAGCTCCAATAATTGAAATTGAACCTTCAGTTCCGTTAAGGTTTTCCATATAGCCGGCTCTTTCATAGAAAGCAGATAATCTGCTGGCAAGATATGCAGGGAAACCTTCTTCAGCAGGCATTTCTTCAAGTCGGCCTGATAATTCTCTAAGAGCTTCAGCCCATCTTGATGTAGAGTCTGCCATAATTGCAACATGATAGCCCATGTCACGATAATATTCTGCTAAAGTAATACCTGTGTAAATTGAAGCCTCTCTGGCTGCTACAGGCATGTTACTTGTATTTGCAATAAGTGTTGTTCTGTCCATAAGTGGATTACCTGACTTTGGATCAACAAGTTCTGAAAATTCATCAAGAACCTGAGTCATTTCGTTTCCACGTTCACCACAACCAATGTAAATAATAATATCTGCATCAGCCCACTTGGCAATCTGATGCTGGTTCATTGTTTTTCCTGTACCAAAACCACCGGGTATTGCTGCAGTACCGCCTTTTGCCAAAGGGAAAAGAGTATCCATGATTCTTTGTCCCGTAACCAATGGAGCAGTAGTACCAAATCGTTTGTTAATTGGTCTAGGCTGTCTGATTGGCCATTTCTGTGTAAGAGTCAGGTCTAAAGTAGAACCATCATCTTTCTTAATGGTTACAATAGTGTCGTTAATTGTATACTGACCATCATCCACAACACTTACAACAGTTCCCTTAATGTAAGGTGGAACCATTGACTTGTGAACAATAGCTCTTGTTTCCTGAGTTGTGGCGATAATTGTACCGCCTGAGACATAGTCACCTACATTTACTGTAATGTGTACATCCCATTTTTTTGTTATATCAAGTGAGTTTACATTTACTCCTCTGGAAATAAATGCACCTGACTGTTTCTCTATTTCGCTAAGTGGTCTTTCAATACCGTCAAAAATATTATTTAAAATACCAGGAGCTAAAGTAACGAAAATAGCACTGTCTGTACCATATATTAGTTCCCAGGGTTTTAGACCACTGGTTTCTTCATAAACTTGGATGGTAGTCATTTCAGATGAAAGACCAATAACTTCACCAACCAATCTTTCAGAACTAACGTAAACCATTTCGCCCATTTTAAAGTCTGTTTTACCTTTAATATAAACAACAGGCCCGTTAATTCCATAAATCTTTCCTGTTTTCTCCAATTGACTGCCTCCTAAAATGTAAATGTAAATTGTTCCTGTTCTTCAATAAGGCGTGTTTTAAAAGAATTGTCTATAAGAATATTTTTCTCAGGAACGATAGTTCTTGTCCCACCTAGAAATTCTTTTTTATAAACTTCAATATTTACATTAAAAGATTCTTTTAAAACGTTAAGTAAATGAGAATCTTCAGGATCAATGTAAATAGTAATGTTTAAGTCACCATATTCCTTAATGATTTTATCTATTTGGTTTTCAAGCTGTTTAACATATTCAGGTGTTTTTCTATATGCTATGAGTTTTCCCCTAACAGATTCGAAAACTTTGGATTTTAATTCCGACTGCTTATTTGTAATTTGTTTCTTAATAAGCATTTGGGCTGAAGCTAACTCCTTTTTTGAATTAGCTTTAACCTGATTCATTCTGGCACGTTTAGATTCTTCTGATAAAAGAGTGGCATTTTCTTTGTGAATTGCCAGTTCATCATCTAAAGATGCCTTGTAGCTACTAAGTGATTCAGCGCTTTTGTTGTTGGCACTTTCTAAGGAAATACTTCTAAAGTGCTCCATCTTTTCTTCTATAGTCATAGCCCTGTATCCTTTCTAAATTTTGATTCCAATAGCCTCGTTAATATAGTTAGTAATGAAATTCTTTTGGCGACCAAGACCATGTCGGTCGGGAATTTCTACTAACAAAGGCTGTTTCTTGTTAAGTTTTATGTCGTCTATTACTTCAGGAATTTCAAAACTTAATTTTTCTGTTATAAGTAAAATTCCAAGATTTTTATCTTCCAGAACTTTTTCAACTGCGGCTTTTGCCTCTTTACGACCATGGACAACTACGCCTTCAACACCGGCTAAACGCATGCCTGTTAAAGTGTCTACATTGTCGCTGATTAAATACATTTTCATAAAAGCCTCCTAAACACTGTGTACAAATGAATTTATGCAACGTGTGTAAGAATAAGGAATGCAACAATAAATCCCCAAAGAGCAATACCTTCTGCTAAGGCAACGAAGATAAGTGCTTTACCGAAAATGCTTGAATCTTCGCTTAATGCTCCAAGAGCTGCACTAGCTGAGCTTGCAACTGCGTAACCTGAACCTATACATGAAAGACCAATTGCAAGACCTGCGGCAATAAGACCTAAACCGTTAGAAGAAGCTGCATCACTTGTTACAGCGGCACTTGCTGTGTTACTGAAAATAACGATAGTTCCTAAAAGGAAAGTTCCAAAGAATGTTAAGCAGTTTGTTAAAACTGTTCTTTTGAAACGACCTTTACTCTGTTCTCCAACAAAGTAAACTACTAATGGTAAAACAATTGTAAGTAATAAAGCTACTGAAAATAAAACATTAATTAACATATTAAAATTCCTCCTGATGTTTAAAATTATTTTTTGTTTCTTTTTCTATATGGAACGAATTCCCTGCCATTTCCTTCATAGAAACGACCAAAGATTTCGTAATATTCCAAACGAAGAACCTGTATACCAACTACAAGACCTTCCATTGCTAAAACAATGATGTTTCCGATAATTACAACGAAAATATTAGCACTGCCACCATTTTCCGCACCTGCCAAAGTCATTACAACCTGCATCATGGCTGCGTGGCTGATTGCAAAAACGCCAATACGCAGGAAGGATAAGGCATTTGATAAATAAGTGATTAAGTAATCAAACAATTCAAAAAATGCTGTGGCTGCAAAAATTCCCGGTGAATCATCAATAGGTTTCTTCTTTGCCAGTATGTTTTTCAAAGGTTCCTCTAAAAATATTAAAATTAGTGGTATAACAAACATAACTACCAGCAAAGCAGTTCCAGGTAATGGATGACCTGTCATGTATAAGAGAATAACAAGAATCACACTACCGTAGAAAATAAATCCTGTTACAGCATTAGGTCCAAACAACGCTTTCCCTAAATTCTTTTGTTTTATGGCTGTAGCAATGTTTAAAATCATGGTTGTTAAAATAACAAATGAACCAAATAAAAATGCTGCAACTAAAACAATGTTAATCTCACCTAAAAATGGAAGTGTCATCATGGAATCCAAAGGTTTTATAACTGATTCAAATTCAAAACCGAAGAAACTTCCAAACAGGGCACCGAATATACATGAGAACACTCCGGCGGCACAAACAATGCCGGCAAGATCCATTTTCTTAACTTTGTATAAAATGCCACCACCGATTACTAAACATAAGCCCTGACCTAAATCACCAAACATTACACCAAATATAAGTGCATAGGTAATTGTCAAAAACAGGGTAGGATCAAATTCATTGTAACCTGGTAAGCCATACATACGAACAAAAAGTTCAAATGGTTTGGCAAATTTAAAGTTTTTAAGCTTAGTTGGAGGAGTTGTTTTGTGATCCTCAACATCATCGCTTACAATACAAACAACATTTACGTCATTGTCTGTTTCCTTTAAAAGCTTTTTAGCTTCCTTACTTGTCATCCAACCACAAAGAACCTGAAATGTAACGCCGGAATCTTTTGTTACAGCAGCTAATTTTCTAACATCAAAATTGCTGTAAGCTGACTCAATTCGTCTAATGGCTGAAACCAGTTTATCCTTATTCTTCTCGATAATCTGATTTATTTCCTGTTCTTTTTGTTTTTTCTTTTCTTCTATTTCAGTTTTTTTATTAGCTATTTCCAAACATTCGTCATTAGGAAAGCCTTTATATTTCTTTGGTATAGCTATTTCGTCAAATCTAATGTTATGGAAATCTTTCTCAACTTCATCAAAATAATCTAATGGAGCGAAGAATACACCATAAACAAAATCCGTATCATTAAGAGTTGATATGAAAATCGCATTAATGTCGGGATCTAAGTAAGATTCAAACTTGTCGAAACTGCTTTTTGGAATTCTACCAAAACGATATTTGAAAAATTCCATGTCATAAATTCTTTTAAGAGTATAATTAAGTGTCTTAAAAGGTGCTAAAATGCCATAGTCCGTGTTAAGACTTTCTATTTCTTTGTCTAAGTCATCAATTTCACTTCTAACGTCAGCCAGACTGTCATCAATTTTGTAAAGGAACTTCTCAGCATCCTTTACACCAACATTAGAAACTTTAGCTTTTTCAGGTTCCTTAACAAGTTGCATTAACTCGTGACTTTTGTTAAGTGCAGCTTTAAAAGGATTTTCTTCAGAAAAAGTAGTAAATTGTTCGTTAGAACTAAATTCCGTTAGGGCATTTTCAAGATGAATGTCATGCTTGCTTAAATAATTTTCTACCAAATTATCAATCTCAGTTTTGGGACCGGCAAGAGTGACAAAACTCATTTTTTCAATCATTATAACACCCCTTTCTTCCTATTAATATAGTGTGCAATGTTTTCACTGTCATAACCATATCGTATACATTCCATTGCAGTAATAATTTTGGCAACTTCCAAACTTTTCAAATGTAGGTAAGCATTAATGGCTGCCAAAGAGTATGGGGCAGTTTTAAAATCTTTCATATATATGGTATTTAAAACGCTGCCAAATTGTGTTTCCATATCATCATAATCATTAAAACCGTAGGTCCTGCCATAATAGCATTTGTTAAGAAGTTCAAAAAATTCTCCGTCACTTTCACATTCAACAAAAGCCTTAATGTTAGAACGGTCAAGATTATAATATATTGGAATTAAAAACGAGTAGATTTGAGAATGAGAAACTGAGTAATAGTGTTTCATTCTGTAAATCCACAATATGTTAAGCAAATCAACCTGAGAACCAAAGGAGTTAATAAAATATTTCTTCTCGCCCTTTGGTACAAATGAGTCTGCATGATTCCAAATGTAACTAAAGAAAAATAAATCTAAAGACATTTCGTAATCAAATAAAACAGGGTTCTCCAAATTGGATACCGCCTTAATTACTTTCTCATAAACAGAACCATTTAGATTGCTTATAAATTCTTCCATTGTGTTAGAATTAACCAAATTATCAATATTTAATTTTGAATTTCGCTTAAAGTGTTTGTCTACCAACATCGGTATAGTGCTGCTACGACTGTCCATAATATTACGCATACAGGCTTTCAATGTGGCAATTTCATATTTCATAAAATAAAATTCCAAATATTTTCGTTGTGACGTTCCTGCAAAATGAAAAATCTTGGAAAAATCATGATAAGTTGAAAAAGTCAGTCGACTTTCTATTTCACCACGATGAGCCTGAGTAGAATCAATTCCGGATAAAACTTCCGAGTATGCCGGAAAAGTCTGAAGATAAGTAAGTAGTTCAGACACAGTTTTTAGTCCTGTAATTTCTTCGTATTGTTGGGAAGAAAGCAGTCGTTTCTTCATAGCTCTTATTTTGGTAGTCATACCACTGTAAGCAGTGAGTTTTCCTGATTTCATTGACTACTCCTTAATAATATTGTTAAAAATCTCCTGTGCAAGAGATTCAGTTTTTTCATTATATGCAGACTCTAACTTGGCAAGTTCAGCGTTGCAGTCTTTCTGATATTTAGCGATTTCCTTTTCGCTTTCCTTTGCAAGAGTCTTCTCGTATTCATTAACCTGCGCATTAACCTGATCTTCTAAGTTCTGGTCAAAAGCCTGCTTTTCCTTGCTAATGTAGTCAGCATATTTGGCTTTTTCATCCTGAGTTTTCTGCATTATCTTAGCAGAAGCAGAGTCAATGTTTGCAAGTTGGTCGATAATACTGTTAAGTTCCTGACTCATAGTAGGTCCTCCTTATTTTGATTGGCATTACAAATTCATAAAACATATGATAAATATAGGAAGTTTTATAAATTAATATGCCGTAAATATAAAAGAACCGGTTTTTGTACCGGTATTTAAAAATCATACATGAGTAATAAATCTCACAATTTAACTTTAGCACTTTTACAAGAAATTACAATAAAAAACTTGAAAAATTGTGCAATTAATCATAAAATCCTTAGAGACAATAATATATGAATATAATACTTTAAAAATTGTTAAAATATACACAAAAGGAGAAATTCATGAGATTAAGAAATGTACCCGGTTCAAGAGAAGCCATTGCCGATAACGATATGGCAATTAATGAACCAACAGAACTTAAAGGAAAGTGGAAGGAAGAGTTTGGAAATGACAACCCTATTAGAATTGAAATAGGAATGGGTAAGGGAAAGTTCATTACAACTCTTGCAATGGAAAATCCAGACATTAACTATATTGGAATTGAGAAATATTCAAGTGTACTTATTAGAGCAATCGAAAGATGTGAAGAGATTGAAGTACCTAACCTTAGATTTATAAGAATGGAAGCAGAATATATCTGTGATGTTTTCGAAAAAGGTGAAGTGGATAGAATTTACTTAAATTTCTCAGATCCATGGCCAAAGGACAGACATGCTAAAAGAAGATTAACTTCAAAACAGTTTTTTGAACGTTATGATGTAATTCTAAAAAAAGATGGTATTGTTGAATTTAAAACAGACAATGATTTATTATTCCAGTTTTCATTAGAGCAGGTTCCGGAAGCCGGCTGGGAATTAATAGAACAAACATGGGATTTACATAATGATGAAAGATTAATGCAGGGAAATGTTATGACTGAATACGAAAGCAAATTTTCACAAATGGGAAATCCAATACACAAGCTAATTGCCAAAAGATAATTTATTAGGAAGTTAAAAAGAGGAAAGGATAAGCAAAAAACTTAATCTTTCCTCTTTTATATAGTAAAAATTTATTTTTCTTCTGTTTGATTTTTAAATCTATCTTTTAATTTATTATATAATTTTTTATCAGGTTTATTTTTTCGTACCTTTTCATTAGTTAAAATTGGTAGGTCTATATTCTTTTCTTTAAGTCGTTTGTCTACGGCATCCTCAGTTAAACCGGTAATAACCGCAACACATGGAACACCAAGCAGCATACCGATAACACCGGCAAACCATCCACCAATAGTGATGGCAAAAATAATCCATAAAGGTCTAAGACCTGTTGAGTCACCAAGAATCTTTGGACCAATAACATTACCATCAAGCTGCTGAATAATAATAATTAAAACAGCGAATACCAATGCACTCTTTGGCGAGTAAATGCAAAGAAGTAAAACACTTGGTACACCACCAATGAACGGTCCAAAATATGGAATCATATTTGTTATACAAACAACAATGCTTACAAGCAAAGCACAATCGGAAAATCCTTTAACACCAAAGAACGAAATTACAATCATTGAAACAAAACATAAAAGACCAATAATAAGTGAGTCTACCATTTTGCCATCAAAGAAATCACTGAAAATTTTAATTGAACGTTTTGTCACATACCAGATTCTTTCAGCACGTTCTTTTTTGAAAAATGCAAAAACAACACGTTTAATTCCACGAGCCTGCATTCTTTCATCAATAATAAGGTAGCATGAGACAATAATGGCTACAATAAAATTAATAGCAAACTTCACAACAGAAACACCGGTTGTAACAATAGTAGTTGTAAGTGTTGAAATGAATTTGCTTAATGTACTTTGTAAAGTAGTATCAGCGTTAGTAACGGTATTCTGAATATATTTAAAATCAATATCAGGATATCTTTTTGAAAGATTATTGATAAAATCCATAATGCTGTTTGCCCAATCAGGCATTTTGTCAAGCAACTGCGTCAAACTGTCAATAATCTCAGGAATAAGATAAACCAAGCCAATTACCAAAACAGAAATAACAAGCAAATAGGAAAAAAGAATTGCAAGTAATCTGTTTAATGCATTATTTGTAATGTGAAGCCATTTCTTAAAAACAGTCTTTCTCATCCAAGAAACAAGAGGACTAATAAGAAAGGCAATTAAAATACCCATAAAAAAAGGTGACAAAGTAGATAACAGAGTATTAAGGGTGGCTGAAGTTGATTCCCAAAAGAAAACAGCTCTAATAATAATAGCCATAATCAAAACAGTTACAGTGCTGTAAATGCAAATAGTAAAATATCTACTGTTACCTTCGAATTTGTTTTTGTTATCGCTCATATAAGTCTCCTAAAAAATTCAATTTCATTTCCCACTTTTGTGCAAGCACAAGTAGGCTAATAACTTTTTGACACTGTTAAGTATAAATATAAAATGAAATAAGTACAAGGGTAAAAGTTGTACTTATGGTAAAATAAATTCATATATAATAGGTAGAAACTACATCAAGTAAGGCAAAAAAATAAAAAATTACAAAAAAGTTAAAAAAAATTGAAAAAACTCTTGAAAAAGTGTGAAGGCTAGTATATAATAACACTTGTCGCTGATGAAGTGACAAAAACAAAACAAGCGCCTCTAGCTCATTTGGTAGAGCACCTGACTCTTAATCAGGGTGTGCAGGGTTCGAGCCCCTGGAGGCGCACTTGCGGGTACCGTTTCGGACATTAAATTGCCTGGGGTGGTACTTTTCTTTGTGCGTAAGCAATGAGCAGTGTAAAATGGAAAGAAAAAGGACGATATGGTCTGAATGCTTGCATTCAAGACAGAGCGTCTTTTTTCTTTTTATTTAATGCGGCGAATGCCGCATCAGCGAGATGAAACGAAGTGCAATCGAGCTGTGCACTGCCTTATTTAAAGGCACATTCCACAAAATCCCTTATAAAACCAGAAACTTCTCTGAAACATAAAAGTAACTTGTTTTCCCCTGAAAAATACAATCTTAAAATAACTACCAATCTACATATTTCTGTTTTAAAATCATTATTAAAAAATTAATGTGACAACAACATCAACATTAAAAAACATCAATAAAAATCAGATTAAATTAGAAGGAAAAAGGTTCGAAAAAATCAATGTTATGTAAACCTTTCCCACAAATCTTCCCACAAGTTGTGGGAAGGATGTTATTTTCGATTATATTTTCTTATATCTATTCATAAATTATTTTGTAAAAAATCTTATCTCATCTTATCCTATCCTATCTTATCAGAAATAGCATTCTCAAATATATTGACAGCTTTCTTTCTGGATTTTTCAGTAACATGAGAATAAGTATTCAGAGTAATCTTTATATCTGAATGTCCAAGTAGTGACTGTACATCTTTAATGTTAGCACCATTTAATACTAATGTAGAAGCGTAAGTATGTCTTAAACAGTGAAAATGAAAGTGACTGATTTCAGGCAAATTCTTCTGAACTACTTTGTTACACCATTTGAGAGTTTGAGTTGTAAGTAATTCTCCATCAGGCTTTGTACATACAAAAGTTAAAGGAGATAGTGAAACGTTGGAATCAATATCATCCACATGAATTCCATGACAAAAACGTGTGGAATTCTTAATATAAGATTCGTTATAGTCCGTATAAATCTGACAATGTGATTTACCTCTTATTTCGGTTGTATGATAAAACTGATTCTGATACAAATCGCCATAGATTTTTTTGTCTCGTTGTTGCTCGTGTTTTGCAATTAATAAAATATGGGCAAGACTATCTCCAAAATCTATAGCTCGTGGCTTGCCATTTTTAGGAACTTTCAGCTCCCAAGTTTTCAAATCCTTGTCATAATACATCGAACGTCTAACATATAAAACCTGATTTTCAAAATCAATATCATCCCAAGTTAGTCCACATACTTCTCCGGCTCTCATACCTGTATGGTAAGCAATTTGAATTGGTAATGCCAAATAACAATAATCTTCTACGGAAGATAAGTAGTTAATTATTTTTAAAAATTCCTGATGCGTTATGGTTTGTATTTTAGCTTCATTAGAGTTACCAAAAAGAGAATTATCTTTTGCAACTTTTCTCTTTTTAACATATTGCATTAAATTTTCTCTAAGCAGTTTTTTGGGATAGACCGCATACTTAAACATATTGTTAAGAACAAGAAAAAATTTCCTCATAGTTGCTTTTGCATAAGGTTTGGCAATCTGATTGCCTTCATTGTCATAAACGCCAAAATATAATCCGTCAACATATTCCTGAATGTCTTCTATAGTTAAATCCTTTAATTTGATTTGAGAAAAAGGATTATTGTGAATATTATTTATTACATTTTTATATCCGTATTTGCCATTAGTGGTAAGATTACTATTTTCAATTTCGGCATTGTACCACATATCGGCAAGCTGTCCTACGGTTAAGGAACCAGCATAAAATATAGAACCATCCTGACGATATTCTTCAAGAGCCTGCTTTAGCATAAAAGTAGTTTCGGCTTTAGTTTGACCGCCCTTGAATTCATGCATTTTCCAATTTCCATCCTGATCTTTTATTCTAAATCGGTAATACCATTGAGAACCTTTTTTTCTTACACTTCCTGTTTGTAGTGATTCAAAATTATTCATATTATTTCCTTTCCAAGTTAAGTACTTGGGAAAGGATAATAGGTTAATATATCATTTTTCTTCAAGTAATTAACTTTTTATTTTTTTGTAACCATGTGAAATACCTCCTACATAAAATTATTTAAATATTATTGCTTCAAAAGAGCGTTAAGTCTGTTGTTTGCAACAGTTGGATTTTTTGCATAAGTTCTAAGAATATCGCTTAACTCGGTAAAAGTATTTATTGTACTGTTAAGCTCTCTTAAAAACATAACTTCATTAAACTCATTTGAAGAACTAAACCCAATAGTTTTAGCAATATCACTATTATCATTATTAGAATAATTAGAAAGAGCAAATTCAAAAGATTTGTTAAATTCTGCAAATTCATTTAATAATAATAAAAACATGTTTTTAGAAAACATTGATGCGTCTTCAGTTAAATTATTAGAGAAAGATTTTAAAACTGAATTGAATGAATCAATTAGTTTCAGTTCCATATAATCTTTTACATCAGAGTTCAAATCTGATGTTTCTCCACGTAACCATTCCGGTGTAGTGTGAAGTATTTCAGCAAGACTGTCCACAACAATTTTTTTAGAATTATCAATAAGTCCTGCTTCATATCTTTGAGCTGTGGATATATTAACGCCCATTTTGTCAGCTATATATCCTAAACTCAGATTTAATTCTTTACGTCTTTGCTTGATACGTTTTCCAATATCAGCACATAATTGTTTATCTCTCATAGGAATAAACTCCTCTCTTTAAGATAACAAAATAATATCATACATATTTGCATAATGCAATATTGAATATTGAAATTAATTTGCTAAAGATATTGACAAATTTTAAAAAGCAAATTATATTATAAAACAATAATTGCAATATGCAAGTGAGAAAGGAGATGATAAACATGCAAAATGCCAAATTAGCTTATACAGTAGAAGAAGCTTCAAAATCTACAGGTATAGGAAAGAATACTTTAAGAAATCTAATTGAGTGGAAAAAAATACCTGTAATAAAGGTAGGCAGAAAGTTTCTTATTAAAAAAGATGTGCTGGAAAATTTTTTGTCAAAAAATGAAGGCAGAGATTTAAGAATAAGAAATGATGTTGAAGCAATTAAATAATAGGAGGAATTTAAAATGGCAAAAAGAACATATGAAGAAAGAAAAGATGAACTTTCAAAGAAACAAATTGCATATTTGGAAAAGGCAAACAATTTAAAGGAACAGATTAAAGAGTTGGAAAAGAAGCAGGCTGAGGAAAATAGAAGAAAGCGAAATCACAGGTTAATTGAGGTAGGTGCAGCAGTTGAATCAGTTTTGGGAAAACCTATTGAAAAAGATGACATACCTAAATTGATAGGATTTTTAAACAAGCAGGAACAAAATGGTAAATATTTTTCAACAGCAATGGGAGTTAAGGAAACAAATGTTAATTCAAATAAGTAGTTTGTGAAAGGGAGTAGATATTTTTCTATTCCCTTCTTCTTTTAAGAAGGGCGCACTTATACGTGGGCGGAGCCCAACGTTTATAAACATTCGCGTTGCTCATTGTGCGCTCTTACTCAGAGGGAGCCAAACTATGCGTTTGGATAGCACCAAGTTTCACTTGGATGGAGGTGTAAATATGGCAATATATCATTTTACAACAAGAATAATTAAATCAAGTATTGGAAAATGTGCTGTTGCGTCAGCTGCATATATTTCAGGACAAAAATTAAAGGATACAAGACTTGGTTTATCTTTTAACTATACAAGAAAAGAAGAAGTTGTATTTGCAGAAGTACTCTTACCTAAAAATGCACCTGAAGATTTGGCTGATAGAGAAACTTTATGGAATGCAGTTGAAAAAAGGGAAAATAAACGAAACAGTCAGTATGCAAGAGAGTTTGAAATAGCAGTTCCCAATGAGTGGAATCGGGAGCAGACAATTTCAAGAATGCGGGAATTTATAAAGGAGAATTTTGTAAATAAAGGAATGGCAGCAGACTGGGCATATCATGAAAAAGAAGGAAATCATCATGTGCATTGTATGTGTACAATGAGAGCATTTAATAAAGATGGAAGTTGGTCAAATATGCGAAAGACAGAGTTCGCACGTGATGATAATGGAAACAAAATACCATTGCTTGATGAAAATGGAAAACAAAAGGTAAGAATCAGAAAAGGAAAGGGCGAAGAAAAACTTTGGAAAAGAATTGATGTGATTCAAAATCAATGGAATTCAAAAGAACAGCTTAAGGAATGGAGAAAAAACTGGGCTGATTATTGCAATAAATTTCTTATAGAGGAACAAAAAATAGATCATAGAAGTTTTGAAGAGCAGGGATTAGATATTGAACCTACAATTCATGAAGGCTATGCAGCAAGACAAATGGAACAAAAGGGAAAAGTATCAGACAGATGTGAGTATAACAGAAAAGTTAAGGAATCAAATAAACTGGTAATGCAGATTAAGAAGAGCATTGCTGAAATAACAAAAATATTAAAGGAAAGGGTTGAACAGATATATGAAAGAGTTGGAAGAGTTAAAGGAAGTATTGGCAGTGATAGAAAAGGTAGGGGATACATTGAGCCTAATGGAAGAACTGAATCAGGAAAACAGTCTGTTGAGTCAACAGGTAGATTCATTAATGATACAGAACAGAAAATTAATAGAACAGAACAAAACATTAAAACAACAGAATCAGCAATTGCTGAAATCAAAAGAAGAATGAGGAAGGAGAGTAGTAAGATAGATGACAGAATCAGAAAAATTAAAAATGAACGAGCTGGCAGACTTAGCAGAAGAACTGACAGCGGAGTTACAGCAGATGGAAACAACAATATTAACGCAGAAAGCAAAGATACAGAAACAATCATCAGACAACTTAAAACTGCAACAGACATTGCAGAAAGCATCATTGCAGATTCAGAATCAAGCAGAGAAAATAAAATCGTTGAACGAGAAAATAGAGAGCTTGAGCGAGAGCGACTTGCAGTTGAGGAAAGCAGAAGAAATGATGAAAGAAGCAATGAAAATAAAAGAACAGACAGACAGGCAAAGAGAAGATAACAACGCAATAATAAACGAAATCAAGGTGCAAAAGAAATTACTTGAAAATAAAGAAATAAAATTGTCAGAAAAAGAGAAAAAACTTGAATTAAGAAAGCAGGACTTACAAAAAGAAGTAAGTCAACAAGTCCTGATGGAAAAATTGAAAACAGAAAACCAAATGGAGAAAAGGTATAAGGGATTGATTTTTATATTATTTACATATGGAATTGTATTTTCGTTATGCGTTGCATATAGAAATAGTGTTTTGAAAAAAGACATTTTTCAAATTGGTAATTGGATTAAAAATATATTTATTAGAGTAATTAGATTAATTAAAAAAGCATATAACATTGTTGGATTGGAAATAAATTGTAATATAGGTAACAAAAACATGGAAGATGGTGTGAAAATATTGGCATATGTTGGAATAACAATAATGCTTTTGTTGATCGTTATGTTAATAATGGTTTTAGTTATAAAAATCGTAAAGCTGATTAGAAATAAAGTATTAGATAGAAACGCAGCTATAGTTGTATTAACAGAATTACTGGCAATAATTATTTTTGGAGATGTAATAAATAATTTATGGAAAATCAATTTAGTTATCGGTGCAATGGTTGTGTTGGTGATTTATGCCATTATAAAAGTGATGGTGAATGTTGAAGATATAGTTAGAAGAAATTATGTGCTGATATTAATAAGTGGGGGGATTGGAGTTGCGTTAGTTGTTTTTATGTTAGCAAAAGAATACATTAAATAAATTATTTGCATAATTAAAGTTGAATATGGTATAATTTGACAAAATCTACAAGAAAGATTACCATATGGTTGTGAAATTAGAGATTTAAATACAAAGTTGATTGTGATAGGAGGAAATATGAAAAAAACTAAAAGAATAATATTGGTGTTGATGACAATCTTACTTATGGTTATTGGGACAACTATAGTTAGTGCAAGTACTACATATGTGTATAATAAGGGGGATTGGAAAGTAAGACTCGATTCTCCTAATACAGATGGGAAAACCTATTGGCACTTGCATTTTTATCAGAAAGGTAAACATGTATATTGTTTAAAATTAAATAATTTCAAATATTGTGATGGAAAAAATGGTAAAGACAAAGTACCTAGAAAAGTAATGGAAAAGGTAATGGAACACAAAAAGGTTCAAAGTGCCGTAAAAACATATAATCCGAAAGTTGAAAGAAGTAGTGTATTTAAGTGGATACTCAAAGTGGGAGCAGTTACGGTTTCGGCAATCTTGGTTGTATTATCATTATTTAATATATTTACAGGGGTTGCTGATGATGCAGTCGCTTGGGCGTGCTTTTTAAAAGCATTAGCGTGGTAAAATATAAGGAGAATAAGGGGGATTGAAAAATATCCCCTTTAATAGATAAGGAATATAGATGGAAATTAGTATAGACATAGAAGGTGTAGAAAGTACAATAAAACTTGTTACGGAGGAAAATGATAAAATTGCTGTTTTGGGACAAAATGGATCGGGAAAGACTACTTTCCTGAAAGCTTTATCTGGACTTTATGTTCCTAAGTCTGGAATAATAAAATATAATAAAGAAATTAAGATTGAGTTCCCAATGAGTTATTTAAGTTATAAAAAATGGGAAAGATTTATTAAAAAAAGTGTGTTGTATCTAGATAATTCTTCCTTTTTTTATAAAGAGTTATCAATTAAAGATAACATAGAGTACTTTTCAGAAATTGGAGATTTTAACAGAATTAAAATATATGATGATTTAATCAGATACAAAATAGGAGAATCATTAAACAAGCCTATTAAATATTTATCAGAAGGAACCAGGCAAAAACTAGTGATTATTTTTGCAATAAATACAACAAAAAGTTTAATTTTATTAGATGAGCCAGATAAAAATTTAGATGAAGAAACTTTAAGAAGATTCTATGATGATATAAACAAAATAAAGGAAAGAAGTGTTATTATGTCTACTCATACTAAGAAAAGCATTGTAGAAGAAATAGGTTATAAAGTATTAACAATTGACAAGAAGGAGAGTATGAAATGATAAAAAGTTTGTTTGTCGAATTAAGAAGATATTGCATGCAGTTTAAAAGACATTTTATTCAGTATACATTGATGTTTATGGCTCTTCTTTTGCTATGCAGTTTAGGAGTTTATTTTAAAATTGAGGGATATAATATAAATAACTATGAGCGTTTAACTTACTTTACTTTGATATATTATTTAATTATTCTAAGGATTGTTTCAAATGGAATTGCAACACCATATGGAGAAATCTTTAAAGAAGAGTATGAGAATAAAGTATTGTATAATATAACTATCAGCATCAAGAGTCAAAAACAAATTTTATGTAGTAGATTTTTAATAAGTTCAGTAGCTAATATGTTAATGACAATAGTTTTAGCAATATCATTTATTATAATGACGGGTGTGCAATATTCTATAATAAATTATATGTATTTAATGCTTATCTATTTAGTTGCACTTTGGTTTGTGTATGGTATAGGAATAATATATGCGTGTATATGTAAAATAATTAAATTAGAAAAAATAGTAGCAATGTTTTTTCAAGTTGTACTTATTGTAATCTTTGTAATAGCATCAGGTGGTAGTTTTTATAATATCTTTGGATATTATAAAGACGAAATATATTATATTTTATATAGCGAAATAATAACGGCAACAACGTATAATTGTGATTGGCATAAGGTGTTAGTGTTACTAGTATCAGGTATTATGAGTATATTTTTTGCTGGAATTATATATGAGTATACTAGTTATAAAAATATTTCAAAGGTAAGGAAAAAGTATGAATAATAGAATAAAGGCAATTATATTAGTGGCAATGACAATAATTGTTTTAGTTTTTATATTTTTAGCGAATAAAGACAGTAGTGATATAAAGATACTTACGAAAAAAAAAGAATTTAATGAGATATATTATTCAAATCAACCTAAATTATTATTTGTTGATTTAAGGGATGAAGAAGATTATGCTAAGAGTCATTTAGATAATTTTGTAAATATACCATATTCAGAAGGGAAAGAAGATATATTTTTTAAATTTTTATATGACAATAAATACGATGAAAAGACAATTGTTTTAATGTGTTATAGTGGTAATAGAGCGAGTGAAATGTTTAACATAATGTATGAAAAGGGATATAGGAAGGTATATCTGGTTAATATGAAATGCGATAAACTTTTTAGTGCAAATAGTAATAATGTTTCAACAGGGGCATGTAATTGCTTGGAATAAAAATGTAATTGATATAGGAGGTTATATGTGGAGTGATTTTATATATTTAAAAATATACACAAAAAAAAACAAAATAGTTTCATCTGGTATAGATTTTCATGAATTTACAGAGGCATTAGGATATTGTGATAATTATTTAATATTAGCAGGAGAGCCAATAAATTCGGAATTTAATACAGATTTGTTTTTGGAGTATGTTTCAGGAGATAATAGAAAAGAATTTGTAAGTGAAGATGTTGAAAATTGGGGAGATTTTTGTTGGGTAAATTTTGTAGATCAGAATGTTCTTAAGTGCGTAAAAAAAGAAGAATTAGCTGAATTGCTATATATGTGTCATATGAAAAATCCTTTGAATTCCTATAAAATAAAAACAATAAACAATACGATTGCATATTTGTGTCATGATGATGGTATTTGGAATACCATATATATGGATGATGTGGAACAGTATAAAAAAATTGTGGGTTATATTATTGAGAAATTCTCGTATTGTAAGATTATTATAAATCAAAATGATCAGGACGAAAATATGGAATTTATAAAGGATAGAATTAATAATATCTATGAATTAATGAAAAAAGGACTAATTTTAGATTTTAGAAATGTAGTAGAAGGCTATATAAACCTTTATGTGACAGAAAGTGATATTGATAATTTAGATAAATTAGAAGATATGGTAGAGCTTTTTAGAAAAAAATATACTAGTGGTAAAAAGAGCAAGTCATAGTGAAGTTAAAATTTTAATGAGTAGCAAAGTTAAATTTGTTCAGCGTAACACAGCAACTTATAATAATAGATGTTGTTTATATAAAAACCTAAAATCCTTCCCACAAACACTTGAACTTTTTACATTTTATTATAAAATACCATAAAGTTTTATATTGCCTGCAATGCCCGATAAACAAAGGAATTGCGGGCATTTTTATAATACAAAATAATGTTTAATAAACTGATATAAAATGCACTAGGGCTTTCAGGGTGTGCAGGGTTCGAGCCCCTGGAGGCGCACTTGCGGGTACCGTTTCGGACATTAAATTGCCTGGGGTGGTACTTTTCTTTGTGCGTAAACAATGAGCAGTACAAAAATAAGAGAGCAGACTTAGAGAGGAATACTTGTATTCCGAGAAAAGTCTGCTCTCTTATTTTTATGCGACGAATGTCGCATCAGTGAGATGGAGCGAAGCGCAATCGAACTGTGTACTGCTTATAGCAAATCATTGGAGACGAATGCCGCATCAGCGAGATGAAGCGAAGCGTAATTGAGCTGTATGTGACTCATTCAAGTGGTGGGTAATCGGCGAATGCCGCATCAGCGAGATGAAGCGGAGTGTAATCGAGCTGTATGTGACTCATTGAAGTGGTGGGTAATCGGCGAATGCCGCATCAGCGAAATGAAGCGAAGTGCAATCGAGCTGTGCACTGCCTTATTTAAAGGCACATTCCGCAAAATCACTTATAAAACCAGAAACTTCTCTGAAACATAAAAGTAACTTGTTTTCCCCTGAAAAATACAATCTTAAAATAACTACCAATCTACATATTTCAGTTTTAAAATCATTATTAAAAAATTAATGTGACAACAACATCAACATTAAAAAACATCGATAAAAATTAGATTAAATTAGGAGGAAAAAGGTTTGAAAAAATCGATGTTATGTAAATCTTTCCCACAAATCTTCCCACAAGTTGTGGGAAGAATGTTATTTTCGATTATATTTTCTTATATCTATTCATAAATTATTTTGTTAAGCGTATATTGATACCATTTAGGAAATTAAGACATACACTTAGGAAAAATCCATTTACATTAGAAAAAATAAAAGTAATATGTACTTGTCCGGACAATACTTTAGTATATACGGGAAGGAAAAGTATTGTACTCATACATTTACAAATGGTTTCTTAGATTTTTCTAGAAACACATATTATTAATATATAAAATGTTATTATATATTCCTTTTGCAATGAAGGTTATTTTGTTATAATGGATGTAACTTAGTAACAGCAAGAGGAATATATGAATCTATTTATAGCAATATTAACAGATTTCAGCCATTTTATAAAAATAATAATGGCAATGAATTTGTTTGGAAATTTTGAAGAGAGAATTAATAAGTATAAAATCATATTGATAGCTGCAATCATAGCACTGGCATCAGGTATTATTTACTTTGATGAGAAAATGAAGATTGGTTCAATTGTATACTTTATTACAACATATTCAGTGTTTAGAATGTGGTATGCAGAAAAAAGAAAATTATTGCTTTTATTTTCTATATGGATTCCATTTATGATGTCTATGATAGACACTATGTTTTTAATTTTGGTAAAACTCTTTTTGGGACTTTTACCGTTTGGCATTAAGAGTTTTGAAGAACTTATGGCGTCAGTTTTATCGTTAATGTTTATTTATACGGTAGGCTATATTTATAGGAAACATTATCAATACGGATTGAAAAAAATAGAATATAAAAATCTGGTATTACTGACAGTGCTAATTGTTGTAAATTCCATTGTGGTGATGACGGTTGCAAAAGTTGCAACAATTGAATTGTCTGAAAAACATAAACTAGTATTTTCAGGTGCGTTCATAGCTGTTATAGTTGGGATATTCATACAATTGGGGGCAGTAATTCTACTTAAGGTTTCAAAAAATGTTTCTCAGGAAAGAGAACTGGAAACAAAAATGTACTTGAAGGAGCAGCAAAACTATTATGAATATCTTGAAGAACGTGAAAAAAACACAAAAAAGTTCAGACACGATGTTAGAAATCACTTAGAATTGCTTACAAAACTTATAAATAGCAAACAGTATGAAGAAGTAAATGACTATTTAGAAAAAATAAACATAAAAATAGATGAGTTGGGAAATGCAGTTAGCATCGGAAACGGAATAGCGGAAGCAATAGTGAATAAATACTATTATCAGGCAATAGATTCAGGTGTAAAAATGAAAGTTTCAGGTGTTTTACCTACAGAGTGTAGGATTGATGCTTATGATTTATGTACAATATTTTCAAATGTTTTAAGCAATGCAATTGAAGCTGCAGGTAAGTCAAAAAAGAAACAGATTTATTTAGATTGCAGATACAACGATGAAAACATAATTATAAACATAAGAAATACCTATAAGGATAATGGACAATTTAAAAATAAGAATCTGGTTACAACAAAAAGTGACAGAGAATATCATGGTTTCGGACTTGAAAATGTTAGAGAATGTGTAGAAAGGAATAATGGTCTTATATACATAGAGATAGGGAAGGAAGAGTTTATGGAAACTATTTCTATAAAAAGGTAAATAACATGAAAATTGCAATAGTTGATGATGAGGCTTACTGGAGAGAAAAGGCAGAAGAATGCATTAAGGAAGAGATGAAGAATGAAATAGAGATTACAGTGTATGACAATCCAATATCCTATTTGGAATCTAAGGATGAATATGATATATCTTTAATAGATATAGAAATGGATGAGTTGGATGGCTTTGAAACTATTAAAAAAGCCAGGGAGAAAAATAAGGACACCATCTTTATGATATTAACAACACATACGGAAATGAGTAGAAGAGGTTATCTCGTAAATGCATTTAGATATTTGGACAAAGTGAATTTAAAAGAAGAGCTGAAAGAGGCGTTTTATTCAGCAAAAAAATTGCTTGAAAAGGATAAAAAGATAACCTTAAATATCGTTGGAGAAGCACAGCAGGAGGTAGCGCTAAAAAACATTTATTATTTTGAAGCACAAAGACATGGGGTACTGATTTATACGACATTGGGAGTAAAAAGATGTAACGACAGTATGTCGGAGATGGAACAGAAACTGGACAATAAATGGTTTTACAGATGCCATAATTCGTTTATAGTAAATCTGGACGAAATAGAATCACTAAAAGGCACAGTAATATATATGAAGAACGGTAATGATATAGATATATCAAGAAGGAAGGTCAGTGAGTTTAAAAAAGTTTTTTTGAAAAGACAATATGAATGTGCAAATGGTTAAAAAGTCACGCAAGTGGCTTTTTTTTGCTACAAAAGTATGGGAAAAATATTAATAATAAACATTTTCACATTTAGAACTACCATTTAAGTAAAAATATATACCATTTAGGCAAAAGATATTGAGTTTATGAAAGTAAAAGGATATATTCAGATTGTTTTGAAACAACGAAAAATAAAATCTTATAAGAATTTATTTTCTTTAAAAACATAATAAGAGGAGGAAATTAAAGTGAACAAATTGAAGAAAGTAATGGTTTATGTTTGTACGGTGGCAACAGTTTTTGGCGCTACTACAGCAGTTTATGCAGGAGCGTCAAAAACACTTAACGGTGGCGGAGCAAAATGGACGGGTGGAGAAACATCAGATGGTATATTATACTCTAATTTGTATGATGAAAAAGAAGATGGTATAAAATATAATGTTACAGTATGGGTAGATCCAGATTGGAGTCCTAAAAAAGAAAAATCTGGTGAAACGACTGCTAAAGGAAAGAAAGGAAGAGTACATGTTGCAAAAGCAGCTACTCATAAAAATCCTTTTGTGGCAGAAAAATGCGGATATAAAGATTTCAAGGCTGTCGCTGTAAAATAATCTTTAAAGGATAGAAAACCTTGATAATGATATATCAAGGTTTTCTAAATATACACTATTAATTTTATGAATAAATAGGGGAGGCTTTATGAAAAAAATATTCTCACTAATTGGCGTGATGCTTGTGATTTTTTCAGTATATTTTATGCTACTTGTAGTTGATAAATCTAACTATATTAGTGACGAAAGGATTTCCGATTTCTCATTAGAAAAACAAGTTGGGTTTGATACACTTGAAAAATTTGCAAAGGAAAGCGATGTATCAGTACAGATTAGAACATTTAATAATTATTCTTTTGGAAATGTTCAATGCAAAATTGAGGTTATTAACCCTAAACATAATACTCAATATGGTGTTATGAAGAGCCTGTTTCCAAATAGACATATAGAAATAGTACCAAATGAAAAAAGGAAAGATAGAAAAGCCAGATATTTTATGGTACAGGATAATGAATTAGGTAAAGTTTCAGCATTAAAAAATATATTGGATAAAAATGGTTATAATGCAGAAGTGGTATACAAAGAACCGGTTAAGTTTAGTTTTGAAATGTTATTTAGTCCTTTAAATATTGGCTTTTTTGTATCCATCTTTTGTTTATCTTTATTCAGCACATCGATATATTATATTTCAAGATTAAAAGAAATTGGAATATTGAAATTAAATGGTTGGTCTGAACGAAGAATTTCAGTACGATTGTATAAGGATATTGTAAAAAATACAGGATATGGATTTGTACCATGTGCAATATTATTTGTCTTGTACATAATGTTTATGGATATTAGTCAATTGCCGGAATATTTAATAATGTTGCTGTTTTTAATTTTAGCTCTGGATTTTGTGTATATATGTGTTGCAATGGTAGCAGTAATTTTTATCAAGAATACAGATTATATAGATTCTATAAAGAACAAAAAAAACAATAAAATCATATTTTTAATGGTAATGCTGTTTAAAGTAATCTTGGTGGTAGTAGTGCTTATTATATCAACACAATTAATAGATAATACTTTGAGACTAACGGAAGGAGTTAAAAGAGCAGAGGAGATTGAAGCTCATAATTGGTATATTTGTACACAGCATGTTGCATTAAGTAGTGATGAAGAAAAAGAACTTGATTTATATATGCAAAAGTTTAAGTCTAATGAAATCTTTAATTATTGTCCATCAGACAGCACACAAGATAGAAATGAACCTGCTGTTGTGTACAAGGATTTAGATAGCATTGAAAGCAATATGATAATTGCTTCATCTAATCTTATTTCTTATTTGGGAATAAAAAATAAAAACGGAAATAAATTGCAAATAAAAGATAATAGAGAGTACTTGTTAATTCCAGAAAATTTATGGGAAAAACGTAGCAAAATAATAAAGTATGAAGGATTAGAAAATATAGAAACCATATGCATTCCAAATGGACAATGGATTATGGATTTGGAAACTCCGGGTAAGTATTCTTATAATTCTGTTATACAGGTATCAAAACTAGAAAAAAGGGCTACAGTTAGCTATGGTGATGTTTTTATGACTGAAAATGTAGCAAAACAGATGGAAGAAAAATTACTAACAATGGGATATGAAAAAGCAGATATAGAGATGGAAGAATTGGGTGTAGAATTGCGCACACATATATCAACTTATCAGACGGAATTATTTGAAAGTGTAATATATTTCTTTATTGTTTTTTTAACATATGTACTTGTAGATATAAGTTTGTATTGTATTTATTATGAATTTAAGAAAAAGAAAATGGCGGTATATAGTTTGTTAGGAAGAAAGACCGTGAATGATATTTTTAATTTTATATTTTATAATGCTACGATTATAGTAGCAGCATCTATTATCATAAATAGGATCTTTATGTTTTTAATTATTCCTGAAACAATAATATTTTATATTATCTTATCAAGAAAATCATTTGAAAGCATAGGAACTGTAATTAAAGGAAGGTAGTTATTATGAATGCGTTAGAATTAAAAAATATATCAAAGAAGTATGGAAATAATACTATATTTGATAACTATAATTTAGAGGTTAAAAAGGGTACATTTCTAGGAATTAAAGGAAAAAGTGGACGAGGAAAAACAACTTTGTTGAATATAATGGGTTTATTGGAGGACTATGAGGGTACTCTCAATATTATGGGGGAAGAGGTAAGGTACAGAGATAAGAAAAAACGAAAAGAGATGTTAAAAAAGGTAATAGGTTATCTGTTTCAAAATTACGCACTTATTGATGATTTGACAGTATATGAAAATCTCAAGATTGTAATCAATAAAAAGAATAAGATAAAAGGAAAGGAGTTAATGTTAGAAGCTCTTGAGAAAGTTGGAGTTGCAAATGAATTTTTAAATAAAAAGATTTATACTTGTTCAGGAGGTGAGCAACAAAGAATTGCCATTGCAAGACTGATGCTTAAAGATTGTGATATTGTTCTGGCAGATGAACCTACAGGAAGTTTGGATGACAAGAATACGGCGATTGTGATGAAATTATTGACTCAATTAAATGAAGAAGGAAAAACAATTGTTATGGTTTCTCATGATGATGTTGCACTTTCATATTGTAAGGAAATAGTCCAATTGTAATAAATTTTTATTGAATATCTTGTCAGTTTTAATAAACAGAAAGAGCATATTGCGAAATCGAAATCGCAATATGCTCTTAGGTTAAAAATGCATAGGTTTAGTTGAATACATTCATTGCTTTAACATACCCTTGCAATCCATCGGGTTGTAAGGCGAAATAGATATAATTAAATGATTCTTCCCTTGCAAGTCGATGGAGATAAGCAA
Source organism: Eubacterium sp. Marseille-QA0814 (assembly GCF_965119675.1). Lineage (NCBI taxonomy): Bacteria > Bacillati > Bacillota > Clostridia > Eubacteriales > Eubacteriaceae > Eubacterium > Eubacterium sp. Marseille-QA0814. The sequence goes on from NZ_CBCPMG010000001.1 coordinate 1,954,909, forward strand.
TATCCAACGGATATTCAAGATAAACATTTTTATTTAATCTAGTGCAGTTAAGCACAATTTTTAGTTTGTCTTTGGTATAAACTTCAATATCATCATCTTCCGAATTGTGAATTGCAAAATAGATATTTCAATGGTTGATTTAAATGAATATTTAAAATATCGTAAATGTACTATTGCAGTTATTGATTCAGGAATTAATATTGAAAATGCTATTTTAAAAAGACATTTGTGGAAAAATACTGATGAAAAGATAGATAATATTGATAACGATGCAAATGGGTATGTGGATGACATATGTGGATATAATTTTAAAGATAACAACACTAAATTGTTTTCTAGGGAGGATACAAGTCATGGTACAAGTATAGCCAATATACTATGTACAAATTCAACAGAAGATGGTAATTTTGAAGAAAACGAGTTTATTGAATTTATGCCATTAAAAATCATGCAACAAGGTAATGATGGGGAGTTTGATGACTTGGTAGACGCTATACTTTATGCTCAAGAAAATGGGGCTGAAATTTGTGTTGTAAGTTTGCTTATGTTTAAAGAAAACTTAAAATTGAAAAAGGTAATAAAAGAATCTAATATGCTTTTTGTGGTAGCGGCTGGTAATTATAATTTAGACATAGATGAAGTGAAAATGTATCCTTGTAGTTATAATTTTAATAATGTTGTTACGGTAGGAAGTTTTAGATGTGATGGATGTTTAAGTACTACTTCTAACTATGGTGAAAGTGTTGATATTGTAGCACCAGGAACGGATATTTTATGCTTAACAAAAGATAATAAAGTTTCTTATATGGGTGGAACTTCTTTTGTTGTGCCATATGTTGCAAAGGCCTGTGCAATAATATATAGTATGAGTGAAGAAATAAAGTCAGCAAATGAGATGAAGAAAATACTATTAGATGCAGCATCTAAAAATAAATGCCTAAAAGGGAAAATAAAAGATAATAATCAGCTAAATATTTTGAACATAATACAAAAATTGAAGGAGGAGTAAAATAATGAAAGTTGAAAAGAAAAAAATCGTTATCCTTTTGATAATGATAATATCAATTTTAATTTGTTTGTTTAATTTTATGAGTATTATAATGGATGATTTCTTTTGGAAAACACAATATACAGTAATTATGTTTTTTATTGATACAATATTAATTCTATTATTAATATTTTCTAGAAAAAGAAGTTAGAATTGACGAATGATATTAATAAAATGTTGTAGGATAGGAATTGTAATAGTACTAATTTCATCATTCTTTGCATAGAAGATAGCTATTATTTGGAATAAAAAGAGAAAAATGGATAACTAATTATTATTACAAATAAATGTATTAATTAAGTATAAAACCTAAAATCCTTCCCACAAACACTTGAACTTTTTACATTTTATTATAAAATACCATAAAGTTTCATATTGCCCGCAATGCCGGATAAACAAAGGAATTGCGGACATTTTTATAACACAAAATAATGTTTAATAAACTGATATAAAATGCCCTAGGGCTTTCAGGGTGTGCAGGGTTCGAGGTCTCAATTGGCATTTCGGTCGATGCTACTGCCAAGGGCAGAGTTGTCCACAGGACAACCGCATCCCTGAAGGCGCACTTGCGGGTACCGTTTCGGACATTAAATTGCCTGGGGTGGTACTTTTCTTTGTGCGTAAGCAATGAGTCACATAAAAAAAGAGAGAATGTTCAGAGAGAAATGTTTACATTTCGAAAAGAACATTCTCTCTTTTTTTAATGCGGCGAATGCCGCATCAGCGAAATGAAGCGAAGCGTAATTGAGCTGTATGTGACTCATTCAATCCTGAGTGCTTGCATTCAAGACAGAGAGTCTTTTTCTCTTTTTTTGATGCGGCGAATGCCGCATCAGCGAGATGTAACGAAGTGGAATCGAGTTGTATGTGACGAATTAAAGTTGAGAGCAGCAAATGTTAGGCGTTCTATTCGTAATTATTGGTGCAATAGAAAAGCATAAAAAACAGGGCAGGTAGCTTTAAACACTGGAATTTTTGACAAATATATGAATACATATTATTATAAGGTTGTATGCGTTTTGTGTACAACTTTATTTCATAATGGGGAAGTATGAAAAAGTACATATCTAAATAAAAACTTACAAAATCTATTTCTAAAAGTTTCAGTTACAAGTTTTATACATTTTTCCATTACAGTAGTTTTAACACAAGATAAAACAAAATTCAGGAGGAAAATATGAAAAATAAGAAAAAAACATGCATAACTATTGTGGTGTGCTTGGTGGTTGGAATTATCAGTGGAATTGCGTATTTCCAAGTTGGTAAAGCAGCAAAAAAAGACAACAGTCAGGTAGTTAATGAAAGCACTATTACTAATAGAAAAGACAAAGGTAAAACCGGGAAATCTTTGTTAAATGAAATCAATATAAAATCTTACAAGGACATTTCAAAAATTGTTGTAGGTGAAAATTCACAGGAAGATGTATCATGGTTAGAACCAATTCAAACAATAACATTCACAAATAAAGATGATATTGATTATTTATATAATCAACTATCTAAATTAAAAACATTGAATAAAAACGGAACTGATGATGAAAATGAAGTAGAAGCTCCCAAAAAGCGAACAATACAATCGGTACCAGAAAATGCAAAAATATGTTACTGCATTACAAAAATATGAAGGTGAATCCTGGTATAGCGGAAACGAGATTGCACTGGTTGATGGCGATTTGAAACTAAAAGTTTTTATATGCAGAGATAACAGTGAAAATCGCAAAAAAATATTAAAAATTGTGGATTCACCAGAGGACATTGTGTTTGGAAATAGAGAAATTTCTTATGCAAAATTAAAAACTGTAAAAGAGTTTATTAGCAATCAAATTCTTCACGACAGAGACAAATATGACTATATAATTGGATGTGCTATTACTTCCAAAGAAATCAAAATTACCATGTCAGGTAATGTAAAAAAATCACAAATAAACGACTTTTTAACAGAATTTGAAGAGTATAAAAATTATATAAACATAGTCAAATAAGATGTAAAAATCAGAAAAAAATCAACGCTTATGTCGAAAAAAACGACGTTCGTGCAAAAACTATTTACAATTAAATAAAAAGAAGTATGCTAACTCTTGTCCGGGCAATACAACAGTATATACGGAAAGGACAAGGGAAGTGTACAAGTGGGTACATTGGTTTTGGAGCTTATTAAAATGAGTTGATTTATATTAATCTTATATGTAAAAATATGGTATAATTTAATATATTTTACATTAGGGAGCAAAGAAATCAATGAACATATTTTGTAATATACTGGCAAATCTTTTTCATATAATGGGGATTTTATTGATTGCAGAAAATATTTTACAGTTTACTAAATCTAAAAATAGTAATGGTCTAAAAATATTAGCAACAATTATTGTATCCATATTCAGTGCTAATCCTGTATTGATGAAACATACGGGGCTGGATTTAATAAGCTTTTTAGTATGTATATTTATAATTATGAAGATTTGTTTTGTTGAAAAAAATAAGACGGTAATTGTATATATCATAGGAAGTTCTATGGTATTGGAATGTGTTGAGATGTTTTTTTCACAAATTGTTGAGACAATAGTAGAGATGCTAAAACTCAATGCAAGAAATTATTCTAATCTTATAGCATCACTATTAACGTTGATTTGCATTATTGTTTTATCAATTATAATAAAACGAAAGTATATTTACGGAATAAAGAAGATAGCTGTTAAATATTGGATAATTATGACGATAAATATAATGGCAAATTTCTGCGTATTGGCAATACTGGCATATATAACAATGAAACAGGTTGTACATGACGGGAAAGCTGTTTACATCATAATTTATTTACTTGTTTCCATAGGATTAATAATTCAAATAGTTTCAACAGTAGCTTTGATAATTTCAAGAAATATACACAGAGAAAATGAAATGTTAGCAAAGAAATACTTGGAAGAACAAAAAAACTATTACGAATACCTGGAACAAAGGGAAGTCGAAACCAAGAAATTCAGACATGATATAAGAAATCATTTATTTCTATTGGATAAAGTGAAAAAAGAGGGGAAGAATGAAGAATTTGAAAAATATCTTCAGGATATTATAGAGCGCGTTGACAGGTTAGGAACTAAGGTAAATGTTGGAAATGATATTGCCAATGCCATATTAGATAAATATTATGCTGAAGCAATTAACAAAGGCATTAACATACAGATTCAGGGACATTTCCCAATAAACTGTAGTGTTAGTGCATATCATTTATGTACAATATTTTCTAATCTGTTGAGCAATGCTATAGAGGCGGCAGAAAAAGCCACGATAAAGAAAGTTTGGGTAATATGTCGTTATACGGAAAACGAGATAATAATAGAAATTGGAAATTCTTATTGTGATAATAATCTTAATAAGAAAAATCTAAAAACTAAAAAGCCCGAAAAACAGTATCATGGTTGGGGATTGAAAAATGTAGAAGATAGCGTCAATGCATGTAACGGGTTAATAGACATAGAAATCGAAAATGGTTGTTTTGTTGTATCAGTTACATTAAAGAATAATGAGGTATAAGGAAAATGAATATAGCCATTGTTGATGATGAAAGCTGTTGGAGAGAAACAGCGCAAAAAGTAATTAATAATTACACAGGAGATAAAGACAGAATTGAAATGTTTAGCTCGGGGATGGAATTCCTGAAAAAAGACAAATACTATGATGTTGTAATTATGGATGTAGAAATGCCGGATTTAAACGGCTTTGAGACAATAACGGAATACAACAAAAGTAATAAAAACAGTATTGTCATAATTCTTACGACACATTTGGACTGTGCAAGACAGGGATTTTTGGTAAATGCATTTCGATACATTGATAAGTTAAATATGCAGAATGAATTAGAAGAAGCTTTTGGAGCAATACAAAAAATAAATGAAAATAAATACGCCTGCATAATAGGGCATAAAAGTAATGAGACAAGAGAAATTCCTATTAATTCAATTCTATATATTGAAACAAAGTCAAGAAAAACACTAATTCATACAGAAGAGGGTTGCTTTATTTCGGATGAAAAAATCAATGACTTGGAAAACCGGTTAGAAACGTATGGGTTTTACCGAAGTCACAAATCCTATTTGACCAATATGGCAAAGGTGGAATACATTGATAAAGAATTTGCATATTTTAAAGATAATGAGAAATCTTATGTTAGCGTGAGAAAATATGCAGAAACGAAAAAACGATATATTGCAGCAAAGAAAAAAATCGCAGCTATGTAATAAAAAAACGGCATGAACGTCAAAAAAACAACGTTCATGTCGTTTTTTTCGACGTTCGTGCAAAGTCTATTGATAATAAAGGGAAATGTGAGTATACTGTGATGCATATCTAAATTTAGATGTACAAACATAAAAAGTAGGGAGTGCTTTTTTACATTACTAATCAAAAATGGGAGTAGAAAAAATTGAAGAATGTACTTAAGAAAGGAATCGCATTTACATTGGCATTAACATTAAGCGTTAGCAGTGCAAACGTGAGTCTGTTTATTACAAAAGCAAATCAGCAGGCAGAAGAAAAAAGCAATGTTAAAAGCACAACTGTATATAACAACAAAAATGAAATTGTAAGTCAGAGCTTTGTTGATTACGATGGAAGAACTGTTAAGGAATTAAGTAATGGATTGTATATTGATTATACTTATGATGCGTCTGGAAGAGTTTTTACTGAATATACTAACGGAACAAATCAAAATAATCCGTCAGGAATAGACGATGGTAAGCTTATAGTGAAAACATATGATGAAAAAGGAAATCAGACAGCTACAATTACTAATCCCGAGATATCTGGTAACACATTGAAAGTAGGTAAGGATTCAATTGTTACAACAAATGAATACAACCAAAATGGAAACTTAATAAAAAGCACAGACGGAGAAGGAAATCAAACAAAATATGAATATGATGAGCAGGGAAGGACAACAAAAGTAATTACACCTTCTGATGCAACTAATACATACTCATATGATGAGTTGATAAAAGATGGTAATGACAGGGGTGTGGTAGATACCGTTACGGATGCATTAGGAAGAGTATCTAAAACAACAAATAATGGCTCTGATCAGATTACTAAAATTGAAGATATAGCATCAACAAAAAGCATTGTAAAAACATATGAATATGATTCTAATGGCAGACAGACAAAAGAAATATATTCTGATGGAAGCTATATTCAAAATACATATGAAGATGCAACAGGTGAATTAATTAAGTCAACAAGAATTGATGATAGCGGAAATGTTGAAGGCTATACACAGTATGAATATACAGTGGATGATAAGGTTAAGTCAGCTATTGATTATAAGAGTGGAAAGCCTTACAGATACACATATTATGAATATGATGCATATGGAAGAAATACAGGTGTGGCTGAGATAAATGCAACAAGTACACCGACAACTGAGAAAATTAAAGATTCAATGATTAAATATGTGTACGATGTTGATGATAATATCATAAAGATATATTATCCTAACAGTTCAAAGGATAAATTGAAAGGCATTAAGTTTATTTATAATAAAGACAAATGGATTACAGAAATTGACGGCATTCTATCAGGTGGTGATGATGACACAACTGTAATTCGAAAATATGATTATTACAGTAATGCAAAAGTTAGAACAATAAGAGATTATAAAAATTTCCTTAATAAGGGTACGGACTATATTCAAAGGGATTATTCATATGATAAAATTGATAGAGTAGTATTAATGACATATTTTACAAGTGATAACCCAAATACTGTAAAGGAAAAATATGAATATAAGTATGATAAAAATTCTAATATTACCTATAAACATGAGATAAGTAATTACGAAGATTCACGTAAGGATGAGGAAGTATTCTATGCTTACGATGAAGAAGGAAGACTTGTAAAATCAGAAAAGAATAATAAGTTAACATACAAAACGGTACGTTGTACATACAAATATGATAAAGTAGGAAACAGAACCTATGAATCAGAGTTTGAGACATATACTGTTGCAACAGATCAGTCAAAAACAACAGGATATTATTCATATAATGGTTATAACGAATTAAATCAGTTAACATCAAGTACGGTAATAGAATGCGCTGATGGTTCAAATGTTAAATCGTATAGTAAATCATATAATTATGACAATAAAGGAAATCAAATTTCTGTTATTGACAGTGGTAAAAAAACAAACACTACTTACAAATACGATGTAAATAGCCAGCTAATTGATGTGGAAATAAAGACAAATGGAGTAATTACATCAAAACAACATAATGAATATAATGGACAAGGTCAACGTATTTTGAAAACAGATACGCAAATTGAGGGAAATAAGGTTAATTACCAAACAATAAACTATTATTACGAGGGAAGCTTGCTATTATATACAACTGATGAAAAAGGCAATAAGACAAGCCAAAACATTATTGGAAATGATAGTAATGCATTTGCTACAATAAGGTATGATTCAGGTACACAGACAGAATACTTTTATTCTAAAGATGTACAGGGAAGTGTCGTGGCAATTCTTAATAATAGTGGCAAATGTGAACAGGCGTACAGTTATACTGACTACGGAGAAACACAAAAGAACATTGATAGTAAGTTCTATAATGAAATATGTTATACGGGTGGTATATATGATGAAAATACAGGACTTTACTATTTGAATGCAAGATATTATGATTCAAGTGATGGCGAATTTTTAAGTCAGGATACCTATAGAGGCACAGAAACTGACAAAGATACGTGGAATCTATATGCTTATTGTTCCGGAAATCCAATAAATTATGTGGATCCGAGTGGACATAAGAAGAATAGAAATAGTGGACAATATTATCCGGCAGGTGCTTGGGATTCTATAAGAGAACAGGAGGCAAAAAAGTATACATATTATAATACGAACAAAGCCAGAAAATACATATATAAATATTTAAGGAAAAAGTTGAAGACTAACAAGAAGCAGGCATGTGCAATATTGGGCAATATTTATGTTGAAACGTGGCATACATATAGTTCTTTAATTTTACAAGGAAGCTCAGAACCGGCATTTTGGTATGTCAAAAAGTATGATGCATATGATAGTAAAGGATGGGGGATTCTTCAATGGACCTATTTTACTAGGAAGGAAGCTTTGTTAAAATATGTAAAAAAAGCTAATAATAAGCATAGGACTCAAAGTTTGAATGTTGGTGATTTGATTGTTCAGTTAGAATATTTTAATAAAGAGCGAAAGAGTGCTTATAAAAATAAGTGGAAAATATTTAAAGGCAAAAAAGAGATAGCTGATATGGTGAATTCTTTTTGTAAAGATTATGAGCAGGCAGGAGTACCACATTTAGACGAGAGAATAAATACCGCAAAAAAATTGTTAAAAAAATATAAGTAAAATATTTATTTAGTAACAACTCAAAATAACTTAAATAATTTTAGTTATTTTGAGCTGTTAGTAGATATTTTCGTAAGAAAATTAATAAAGGAGAGAAAGTAACTATGACTTTGAATAATAAGAAAAAAAAGATAATTTGTTTATGTATAATAGTGTGCATACTGTCCTTAGTAGGGTGTAATAAAAAAACAGAAAATACAAACAAATCTAATGAAAGTTCAACAGAAAAAAATATAGTTGTGACAACTAGTAGTAAAGTAGTGAAAATTGACAATAAAGAAATATTAGACGTACTTAAAAACGAGACAAGGTATTATAATACTGAATTAAAAAAGGAATGCTACATTAGAGATTACAATTCAGATAATTATATGAGTGTTAATTCAAAAGGTAAATATGAATATCAAGAAGAAAGTAATGTTGAAAAAACAAAAATTAAATCTTGGTGTCAAGTGGATATAGATTATGATGGGGAGCAAGAGGTTGTGTTACAAACAAGTTTAGGAAATGAGTTGGTATTAACTTATAAAGATGGAAAAGTGTATTGTTATTCATTTCCGTTCAGAGGAATGAAAAATATAAAGAAAGACGGAAGTTTTGAAAGTTCTGGAAGTGCTGCAGACACATATATTGGTAGACTGAAATTTAATAATGGAGAGTGCCATTATAGCGAACTTTGTGCATGTGATAATGAAAATGAAGAGTCTCCTATTTATAGAGTGAATAACAAAAAAACTACAAAAGAACAGGTTGATAGTTTTTTGAAAAAACAAGAAGAAAAAGAAAATGTAGTGTGGAGCAAGGGAAATCCAATTGATAAAGAATGAAACACTTTGAATTATATTTTAATAGATGGATATGATTTTAAACGCGAAAGTTATGACTCTATAGTTATGTTTGACAATAACTATGAATGGTTAAGCCAGGCTATAGGTGCTAGTCACAGCTATAAAATAAGGGTAGAAATGGAGTATAAAGATAGAAAAATAAAAGCTAAATTCGTATAATTAGTAATAAGATGGAGGAAGGAAATAAAGATTAAAAAGTTTTCAATACTGGAGTTAATATTTATATTGTGATTATCAGGCTGTGCAAATACAAAAAAAACAAAATATCAATCTGGAAGAGACACTTACCTATCAGTAGGTGACGGACGATTTCAAATGATGAGTAGTTTTGATTACACGATATATGATTTAAAAGAAGATGAGTCTATATTTGATAAAATTACTTTTTATTATGATGATTCTAAAGAGAGTAAATTATATTTGGTTAATGAAAACAATAATTATATGATTATTGATTATAAAAACAATAGCTATGAATTGTATGATAAAAATAATTTATCAAATGAATTGGAAAAAATCTTTGATTCAACAAAGATGATTAAATTACAAAAGATAAATTATGAAACTCTTGGTAGTGATGAACCGGCATTAATAATTGACAATTAGAAGGATTATATTTATCAAATAAACAATTAATTAAGAAGTATAACGGAGAGAAGAATGCTAGATTTTTACATAGATATACATGGTGAAATTGTAATCACTTTATTTAGAATATTGATTGGAATAATGCTACTTATTAGTGACAAAGTAATACCTAGAAAAATGAAACAATTTATTGTAACAACATATTATGGGGTATTATTTGGTGTGCTTTCAATTTATATATCAAATCTTAGAGTATACAGTATACTGATAGGTGCCATATTAGGATTGATTGTCAGTATGATGTTAACTATTTATAAGAGGACAGATCATATTACTAATTTAATAGTATTATTTATAACTTTTTATGAGATAACAGAGATAATAGTGTATTCTCTTAAATTTGATTTTTATAAATATGCTACTAATATTAGTGAAATATATGCAGATCACAGAACAATATACTTTAAATTAGTGGTAGCATTTTATATTACAATAATTAGTTATATTGTTATAGCTAGTAAAGATAAAATAAGAAAATTTTTAGAGAGAGTCAAATTTTTCTGGTTAGGAGTATTTTTTATTGTAGGAGCAATTTTTGCTAATACAATACATCCATTAGATATTCCTGATGAGTGGAAAGATTTATGTCTCATATTGTTTAATGTGAATTATAGTCGCTATGATTATTTAGTGCCTACATTTATTTTATTGGCAATAGTTTTAATAAGAATGAGCTTTAGATTACTAAGAAAAAAGGGAATTTTAGGAGAAAATTTGAAATGAAAAAACGAGTTATAAAAATATTGTGGATAATGGATTTATTGATTTATGTACTTTTTTCATATGTATACCGGACTGATGGCTTAGAGGTACAACTAGCGAAGAAAGGTTCTGATTTACATAGAGTGTATATTGATAATCAGGTAACATATAGCAATTTATATTATAATCCTATTAGTCCAACATTATTAAAAATTGGTTTGGCAGGAATGATCATAACCGCGTTAATTTTTGCTTTTTACGGAACATATATTTCAAGGAGATGGATTCTGAAAAAATATGCAAATAAGACAAAGGGGACTGACTTAAAGGAGAATGATAAAAATAATAAATCTATGAAAGCAAATACACCGTTGCGAAAATTGTTAAGCAATGTAATTTTAGTAGTTATTATTTTGTTTTTATATTTATTTGTTTTACATATAATTCAACGTTTCATTTACATAAATTTTTGTATGCTAGTAGGCGAGTAAAGTTTAATGATTATTTTAAACTAAAGAGAGGGAGAAGTTATGATTGAAAGTTACATTATGAGTGCTTTTAGATATGCACTTGCTTTTTGCATAATGGAAACTGTGCTATAATACAAAAGTATTGTGAATCAAATACGGAGGGGAGGAAAAAATGAAGAAACGTATATTTGGAGCAGCAGTAGTTATAGTGGCAATTGTGTTGATAATCGTTGCCTTTAATTCAAAAAATGATAATCAGAAAGAAAAAGTTAAATTTGATAAATTATTAAGTAGTTTATATACTGGCTCCCAGCAATTAAATCTAAATTTCAAGTGTTACAATCCTAATAGAGCTTCATGGAAGAAAAGTAATATTGAATCTGTAAGAGTGGCAGTTGGTTCTGATGAATTTGATGTGAATGTAGATGAGTTGAAACTTGAAGACGAATTAATAGATAACAAATATTACATGGGACATATTACTTTATCAGGAGAATTCGAGACATCAATAGGGGATGATGCAAGGTTAATTGTAAAAAAGAAGGACGACAACGAAGAACATAGCTATGAAATAGGAACATTGGTGTTCATAAATGATGAAAACGAAAATTACAAGGAGTGTAGTTTTGTTAATGCAGAAGCTGTTTTGAAAACTGATAATAATGACAACGTATATAATTACGGCATTATAATAGAGTTAAATACAAATAAAAATATAGAAATAAGTAATGTAAGGTTAGGTTTGGATAATTATGTAGAAGTTGATAATAATTATAAGATTTTTAACCAACAGGATTTTGAAGAAATTCATAGTATGATTGGCGATTCCAAACTTGAGAATAAAATCAAAGATGTTTATAAGAAGAAATTTTATGAAACAATTATCATAGAGGATTTAGGATTAAAACTGCAAAAAGGAAAGAACTATGTATATTTTCCATTAAAATATAAAAAGGGAAACACCTTGAGTTTAGATGAGGCTGTTATTTCAATAAATTATAAATCAAGTGGAAAGAATAAAGAAAAGGTAGTGACTAATTCTGCGACTTTTTATGTAGCAGGTAATTAAAAGAAGAAAATTACATAAACTGTCCATGCCACTTTTTCAGTTGCTTTTAAAGTGTATGAGTAATATAATGAAAAAGATAAAATGGAGGTATATATGGCGGCAAAAACAAAAGTTAAAGAAGTTAAGTTGACTGACGAAGAGAAGTATGCGAAAGCGAAAGAACTGACACAGGCTGTTAATTGTCTGACAAGAGACAAGGAAAGAGCAGAAATTTACGGAACAATAGCTAAGAAATATAGAGAGCTGGGTGACTATGAGGACTCGGCTAAGTTAGCTGAAGAGGCAGAGGCTAAGGCAAAAGAATTTAAGAAAAAGGCTGATGCTAACAAAAATAATGAAAAGAAACCTGATAATTTTCAGGAAGAAGAGAAGAAGAGTAACGGAGTTGTCCGAAAAATAGTTTTAGGAATTATTCTTGTAGTAATAGTTGTTGGAATTGTAGGAGTAATTTTTTCTCAGACAAAACAGGGAAGATATGTTAGAGCTTCATATTATGAAAAGGTTGGCAATTATGAAAAGTCCTATAAGATGTTCAATAATTTAAAGTCTTACAAGGACAGTCAGGATAGAGCAACTTTAAGCAAATATGAATATGGCATAGATTGCAAAAAGAAAGATGAATACGAAGTCGCAAAGAATACATTGAGAAGTTTGGGAGATTATAAAGATTCCGAAGCTCAGTTGTGTGAATTGGAACTTAACAATATTGATAAGTCTGAGGTTGGCACAAGTATACTTTTTGGAGAGTATAAGTGGCTTATTCTTGAGAAAAAACAGGGAAAAGCATTTTTGGTTAAGTCAGAACCAATTCCAGGATATGCATACAATGATGAAAATATTAGCGTAACATGGGAAAAGTCATCTCTTAGAAAATTCTTAAATAGTGATTTTATTGATGAAACATTCTCTGAAAGTCAGAAGTCAAAAATATTAGAAACAAGGATTCCAATTCCCCTTAATAGTCAGTCTAAGACAAAGGGTGGAAAGGAAACAACAGATAAGTTGTTCATGCTTAATGCTGAGCAGGCAAACAGATATGAAGAAATCTTAAGTAATTATACAAGAGACTGGTGGCTTATTGATGCGGGTATCAGCGACAATACAGCTCAGTTCGTATCTAACGGCAAGGTCATGGATTATGGTTACGAGGTATCAAGCCAGAATATTAACATTCGTCCGGCAATGTGGATTCAGTATAAGTAAAACAAATAAAAAAGATGTGATAATTCACCGGTTTAATCAGATATATAATCTGAGATTTAAACATTAAAGTGAATTATCACATCTTTATTTTTCGTAATCTATTACGCAGCGTTCACAGGCATTAACGATAATTGTGTTGCCGAATTTGTCGTAGCGTTTGAATTCGTGACCGTATGCTTTATGAACATGACCATGCACAAAATATTTTGGTTTATATTTTGTCATAATTTCCTTAAACACACTGAAACCTGTATGCGGCAAATCTTCTCCATCATTAATTCCCTTGGCAGGTGAATGACAAACCAAAATATCAACACCACCTTTCAGGAAAAGCTTACGCTTAAGTTTGGTGTAGCGGCGTCTCATTTGTCTTTCTGTAAACTGGAAAGTTCCCGGACGGTAACGCATTGAACCACCAAGTCCCATTATTCTAATTCCGTTGTAGACAATCAAATCGTCATCAATACACACGCATCCCTCTGGAGGTGTTGAAAGATAACATTCGTCATGATTACCATGTATGTAAAGAACCGGAACGTGAGATAGTGTTACAAGAAATGACAAATACTGTGGAGCCAAATCACCACAAGATATTATCAAATCAATATCTTCTAATTTATCAGGTGAGTAATAATCCCAGTAGTATTTGGATTCCTCGTCTGATATAAATAAAATCTTCATATTAGTCCTCCGAACTTATTTTTAAGAAACCCCATTGTTTCTTTTAGTTATTGATTTACACCTTGCTGCATTGCAACAGGTTTTGCTTCTTCTTCAAGTTCATCAATAACAGGTATCTCACCGATAATATTGTCCGAAAGCCAGTCCATTGTAATAATGTCGTTTGGTGAGAGAGTTTGGTTTTCACCATTTTTTATTGTTTTGTCCTGTGAATAAATAATTCCTGAAAATGGATTAAAATCACCGGAGCGAATTGTTTTTGTTAATAGATTTATTAATTTTTTAATGCCCTCAGGTAACCATGGAGAACTAATTACTTCAATTGCGTTTTCAGCCATGCCCCACCAGTAGTTAATTGCCTTTACATTCTTTGAGTCATCTGCTTTCCATGTACCATTAAGAATGGCTTCTATAAGCTGCTCGTAGAATTTTCCCCAGTTATATATTGGAATGGCAAGATTCCAAATACTGTCAGGATATGACATGTATAAACCGTAGTATCTTGTTCCGGCTTCTGGAACAGACAAATCTTTGTCGGAAACGCAGTCAGGCTGTAATTGTTTAATCTGTTCTTCAACGTCAACGTCTTTTAAACAGCTCCAAAGCAGATGAATTTTTGCTCTTGGATTGGTCATTTTTACACCCTGTGCAAATGAGTTAATATTGGCAATTGTTCCGTATATAGGATAATCGGCAATGTATACAATTTTGTCATGCGCTGCCATTGAACCGGCAACTGCACCCATAATGAATTTAGCTTCATGCATTCTTGCGTAGTATGTTCTCATTGAAGTATGAGGGTCATGCAGTGAGCAGTTTAGTATTGTAATTTTTGGATTAGCAATTGCAGCCTTTAAGCTTGCCTGAGAAAAAGTTGGCGATGTTGTAAATATTACATTGCAGCCATTGGCAATGGCATCATCAATTGCCTCTTCAATATTGTGTGAATTAATACTGTCATAGTATACGGTAGTTACATCATCAGGAAAAACTTCGTTAAGGTGCAATCTACCTAACTCATGGGAATAGGTCCATGCACTGGATGCTGAAGTTTTTTCATAAATAAATGCTACTTTCAAATGCTTTGCACCCGGTGTCAAAAGCTTTGTTAAAACAGAAGCTTTTTTGGTTGAAGCAGTCATTCTTAAGTCAACTTCGGTATCTGACATAAGCTCAAACTCAGAGAAATTTGAATTAATTAATTTAGTTAATTCACTGTCTGACATTTCTAAAAGTTCTTTATAGCCATATAGTTGTGTAAACGCTAGGAAAGCATCGCCACAAGTGATTTCCTTAAGATTTTCGCCACCGATTTCATCATATTTGGATTTAAAAGTTAGAAACAGCGAGCGAAAATCTATTCTTTCGTTATGGCTCCAAACTTCTCCAGGCTTTTTGCCTACAACAGTTTGCAATTTTTCAAAACTTCCTAGTTTTGAAAAATATAAGTAATTGATTTCTGACAAACTATAGAAATCAACAAATTCATAATAAAGTTTAACATCATAATCATCTGTTTTTTTCGGTAAAATTCTTGTTACCTGTCCCATTACGGAAACTGCATCGTAGTATTTCAAAACGCTGACACGTTTATTTCCTTCTAAAACATAGAATTTGTTCATGTATTCATAAGCAATAATAGGATCGGTAATTCCTTCTTCCTGTTGGGCTGTGGAAAGTGTCATCCACTTGGAAGCAAACTCGGAATTAGGGTCGAGAATAGGCATAAAGTTGCTGGAAAAAGAATTGCTTCTTCCGGCAGTTTTGGTACCTACCACCTGGGCTAATGGAATCTGAACTAACCCAAGAGATACTTCTCTGTAACTTTTGGTTGTATGCAAAATATCATCAAGAACTTCAAGAGTTGGACTTTCTCCAGCCATAAGTTTTGACTGATAATCTTTTTTCCCAATTTTAGCTGCCTGTACATAATCTGAATAAGACATAGAAACCTTCCTTTCAAATAAAAACAACTCTAAGCATAAGCAAAGAGTTGTCTGGTGTCATGTTAATTAATTTTTTCTGAGATAAACACTTACACTTGTACTTTGGTAATATGCTATAAGTGTAATACTCTTTGTTTTCCACCAATGCTCAGCGGAACCATTTGAATATGTTCTTGCAAATGTATAATTTCCGTATGTACCTGAAATGTTAGAAACTATAGCATCATAAGAATCCTTTGAAAGTTTGCCATACTGTAAACGCACTTCATAAAGCTTACCTTTTTCGTTAAGTACATACTGAAGTAGAGCGTTAGAATCAGTAGGAAGAACTTGTGCACCAAAGTATTCAGGTGGCTTCTTCTCGCTGAATTTGTATGTAAGATATGCAACTTTTCCATCTGAAGAAGCTGCGTATGAACCATCCTGAGTACCTTTCTGTTTC
Organism: Eubacterium sp. Marseille-QA0814; assembly: GCF_965119675.1. Taxonomy (NCBI): domain Bacteria; kingdom Bacillati; phylum Bacillota; class Clostridia; order Eubacteriales; family Eubacteriaceae; genus Eubacterium; species Eubacterium sp. Marseille-QA0814. The sequence goes on from NZ_CBCPMG010000001.1 coordinate 1,971,344, forward strand.
TTTTCATAAGAAGAAATAGATTTACGTTTACTGCCAAACTTAACATCAGTTAAATTCTTAATGGATTTACTAATTGTTTCATCCTGTGAACCTTCTGTTGACATTACAGATACTGAATCAGGTGATGAATTGCTGCTGCTAGTATCTTTATTCTTAAGTTTTGGTATAAAAATTATTAGTAATGCAACAACTATAATCATTATTGTAAATATAACGATATATGTTATATTTTTGTTCGTTGTTTGTTTTGTATCGCGCATTTGTCGCCTCCTAAAAGCTAATCTTTACATAATTTTAGCATAAAAGGTCAATAAGTTAAAGGTAAAAAGCAAAAGTATGTTGATAAAAAATAAGAATTTGTTATAATTAAAGAGTAGTACCTATTACTTATAAGTCTCTCCTAAGACTCATAAGTATACTAACATATTTTTCAGTCCGGAACGGTTAATGGCAAGGGGGCCTTAACCGTTCTTTGCTGTTAAAGGGAAAATACAAATGTAGGAGGGCAATATGAAGACAGCTTGGTTGGTAGTAAATGGATATTTAAAAAGTGAAAAGTTTGAAGAAATATATAGTTGGTTAATTGAAGCAGCAAAGGAAAGAAACATTAATTTGAAAAAGTTGCCTAATGACCAGCTTGATTCAATTATTCCGGCAGATCCTGAAAATATAAACTGGAGAGAAAGACCGGAATTTGTTTTGTTTTGGGATAAGGATGTCAATTTGGCAAGAATGCTTGAGAGAGAAGGCTTCAGGGTATTTAATAATGCAGATGGAATTGAGGCGTGCGATGACAAGGCGCTAACTTTTATCCGCCTAAAAAACAAAAACATAAAAATGCCAAAAACTTTTATTGCACCAATGACATTTGATAAGGAATATAAAGATTATACTTTTTTACTTCAGGTTGAAGGAAGCCTCGGCTATCCTATGGTGATTAAGGAAAACAAAGGTTCTTTTGGTGAACAGGTATATTTGGTAAATAGCTATTATGAAGCAGTTGATAAAATAAAAGAAATCGGGCATCATGAGTTTATTATGCAGGAGTTCATGGAAAGTTCTAAGGGTAAAGATGTTCGAATACACGTTGTAGGTGATGAGATTGTTACGGCAATGGAGCGTGTAAATGAAAATGATTTCCGCGCCAACATAACTAACGGTGGTAAAATGAAAAAGTACACACCAACTAAAGAGCAGGCACAGATGGCTATAGATGTATGTCGCGAACTTAATTTAGATTTTGCAGGTGTGGATATCATGTTTGGAAAAGAGGGAGAACCGGTTCTTTGCGAGGTGAACTCCAATGCTCACTTTAAAAACATATATGACTGCACAGGCGTGAATGTATCGGAGAGTATTTTAGATTATATTGTTAAAAGTATTAAAGATTAGCATTGAAATTAAATGAGTGGAAAATTGATGCTAAACATATTAGTAAGCCAAGATTTATATTTGAAGTAAATAAGAAAAAGATTCAATTTATTAATAGAAACTTAAAATTAGTTGATTAATATAGGAGGGAACATTCCAAAAAATGAGCAACATTGGCTGGGTGATTTATTCAAGAGAAGATGCAGAAAAAAATAAAGGTTTTATCAGAATGCTTAAGGAAGATTTCGACCAATATAATGTTGAACTTAAGCTGGTTATTTTAGAAGAAATTGATAAACCAGAGGTGTTTGTAAAGAATGCAAACATTGATTTTGCAATAAACAGAAGCAGAAATTCCTACATTGCAGAACTTCTTGAGAAAAGAGAAATAAGAGTTTTTAATAACAGCATGGTTACAGACATTGCTAATAACAAAGGCAAAAATTACAAATATTTGGAAGGCATAGTTCCTTTTCTACCAATAATTTATCAGGGAGAAGTAATTGGTAGCCATGAAAGCATACAGGATTTTACTTATCCATATGTAATCAAAAGTTGCTGTGGACATGGCGGAAGTCAGGTGTTTTTAGTACATAATGAAGATGAGAAGAAACAGGCACTTTCTAAGATAAAGGACGAGTATGTTATCCAAAAACTTTGCTCCGACATTGGAAAAGATGTTAGGGTATATGTTATAGGAAACAAAATTGTTAAGGCTGTTTTAAGAACTTCAAAAGAAAGCTTTAAGAGCAATTATAGTCTTGGTGGAAGTGCCCGGGAATATAATTTAAATAATTATGAAATTGCCATGGTTAAGCAGATTTTAAACAAATTCCAAATTGATTATGGTGGAATTGATTTTACATTTCATAATGGGAAGGCTGTGTTTAATGAAATTGAGGACGCAGTGGGAGCAAGAATGCTTTACAGCGTTTGTGACATAGATATTGCTAAGTTATTTGTAGATTATATTATAGGTGAGATATCATAAATAATATTCAAATATGGACACTCGTTGGAGTTAAAAGAAAATAAAAATGGAGATATTCAAATGGAAAAAAGAAACTTTTTTCAAAGGCTGACAGGTCATTTTTGTACAATAACAAGACACAGACATCAGGTAATTAAACATTGTAAAAAAGCTGGTATATTGTGGCAGGGACTTAGACATGACTTGTCTAAATATACGCCAACAGAATTTATTCCGGGAGTTAAGTTTTATATAGGACACAGAAGTCCTAACGAGGGCGAAAGGGAAGTTTTCGGATATTCAAAGGCTTGGATGCACCACAAAGGACGTAATCGTCACCACTTTGAATATTGGGTGGATTACAATATTGAAACCCATAGAAATGAACCGGTGGAAATGCCTTACAATTATGTGGCTGAGATGTATTGCGACAGATTGGCTGCCAGCAAGATATACAATGGCAAGAAATATAAACAGACGGATCCCTTAGACTATTTTAGCAGAAGAAAACCTCACAGAAGCATTAATTTGAAAACAAGGGATGAAATTGAAAAATTGCTTGTTATGACTGCAGAAGCCGGTGAGGACGAGGCATTTAAGTACATTAGAAAGAGACTTAAAGAAGAAAAGAAAATTAAGTGAAAGAATAAAGCAGAACATTAGATAAGTAAATTAAATGCCAGAGAAAGTAAGAAAATATATAAGAAAATAGATCACTGGAAAAGTAAGAAATCAAGTAAACAAAGAAAAAATAAGGAAATAAAACTATGAATAAGAAGAACATACCAATAGTGACAACAATTTTGATAATTACAAATATTGCCGTGTTTCTAGTAATGGAGTTCACAGGCAGCACTGAAAATACTCAGTTTTTATATGAACATGGCGCAATGTACTGGCCGGCTGTTTTGGAAGATGGCCAGTGGTACAGATTGATAACCCATATGTTTGTACATTCAGGTGCCAACCACATAACAAATAATATGTTTATGCTTGGAATATTGGGCTATCAGATTGAAAAAGAATATGGACCAATTAAGTATCTGATTACTTATTTTGTAAGTGGTATAGGTGGCGCGGTATTGTCGGCTTTAATTGAAATGAGTTTAGGAGAAGCTGTTGTTAGCGTAGGTGCTTCAGGCGCAATATTTGGAATATTCGGAGTTATGCTTGTTATGATTTTCAAAAACAGACAAAGAATGGGACAGGTGTCTGCACCACGACTTATTATTTTATTTGTTTTGATGGTATTTGGAAATATGGAAGAAGGTGTGGATGTAATGGCGCATCTTGGCGGAGCATTAATTGGTGTGGCAATGGGATTTTTGCTATATCGCATCAAAGACAGAGGCAGGTATTTTAATTTATAGTAGAAAAAATATTTGGATGCTTTTGACACCCGAATCATATATGATAAAATTATAAAAAAGATTAGGAGGCATAACATGAGTGATTGTATTTTTTGTAAAATAGCAGCAGGAGAAATTCCTAGCACTGCGCTATATGAAGATGACAAGGTAAAGGTGATTTTTGATGCAGGTCCGGCAACATTAGGACATGCTTTGGTTTTACCAAAAACACATGCAGCAAACGTGTTTGAGATTGATGATGAAACACTTGCACATGCTCACATTGTTGCAAAGAAAGTGGCAACAGCCCTTAAAGAAGCAACAGGTTGTAAGGGTATCAATATCTTACAGAACAATGGAGAAGTAGCAGGTCAATCAGTGTTCCACTTGCATATTCACATTATTCCAAGATATGATGAGGATGATGCAAACATTAAGTGGACACCTGGCACACAGGACACAGAAGGTTTAGAAAAAATTGCCGCAAAGGTTAAAGAAATATTGAAATAGTTATTAATAAAAAAGCCCTATGTTATATTCTGATATGAAGTTAAATTATTGTATGCATATCAGTTTTAACATAGGGCTTATATTTTATTTATATTATTTTATTTGCTCAAATCTTTTATTAAGCCAACAATTTTTTCAACACCACCTGTACCTGATGATTTTGACATTGCTTCAATGTATGTGTCCTTGTTGTCAAAGACTTTATGTACTGTTGAAATCAAATCATCTTTTGTGGCTACATCTTCATCTAGAACTTCACTGAAGCCCTGCTTCTTATAAGAGTTAGCATTTAATATCTGGTCACCACGACTTGCATTAGCAGATAGTGGAATCAGAATATTAGGCTTGTTTAATGCTGAAATCTCGCAAATGCTGTTGGCACCGGCTCTTGATATAATTATGTCTGCCATTGCAAAGAAATCTTTCATTTCTTCACTGATATATTCAAACTGAGCATAACCTTCTGTACCATTAAGAGATTCATCCACCTTACCTTTTCCACAAAGATGTGCAACCTGAAAATCTTTAAGAAGTTCAGGTAAAGCAGCTCTAACAAGTTTATTTACCTTCTCGGCACCAAGGCTACCACCTGTTACCATAATAACAGGCTTGTTTGCAGTGAAACCACACATGTCAAGAGCTGTGATTTTATTTCCTGTAAATAACTCTGCTCTTATAGGTGAGCCTGTGTGAACAGCTTTCTCGCCTAAATACTTAGCAGTTTCAGGGAAGTTATGGCATACTTTTGTTGCCTTCTTTATAGCAAGTTTATTTGCAAGTCCCGGTGTCATATCTGATTCGTGGATAATTACAGGAACTTTGTATTTGGCTGCAGCAAAGACTACAGGAACTGTAACAAAACCCCCTTTTGAAAATACAATATCAGGTTTAAATTTTCTAATAATTTTCTTTGCCTGAAAATAGCCTTTCAAAACTCTAAATGGATCTGAAAAGTTTTTCCAACTAAAATAACGTCTAAGTTTACCTGAAGAAATTCCCTGGTAATCCAAGCCGGCATCTTCAACTAACTTAGTTTCCATGCCACCTTCAGAACCAATGTATTTAATTTCAAAGCCTGCCTCTTTAAGCTGAGGTACAAGGGCAATGTTTGGTGTAACATGTCCTGCTGTTCCACCACCGGTTAAAATAATCTTTTTCATAATATTCACCTAGTTTCCTTGTTCTTTATTATATTTTTTAATTTGCTTTTTGATTTCCTGTGTAGTTTTTCCATTTAAAGTCATGTTCACTAAATCAGTAGCTCTTGCCACAGAATCTTTATCCTGTAAAACAGTTGCAAGATATGTTCCTGTATAAGTACATAAGTCTTTTGAAGGAGTACCGATTACACCAAATGACATAATGTTCCAACCGTCAGAACCACCATCTTTTAATAAATTAATTGATGATGAAATATCCATGTCAGTTGTAAAACTGTTTTCGATAGCATCTAAAATACTATTATAATGAAGCAATGTTGTGCCGCTTAATGCCTTTTTCTCAATGGCTTTAAGAACCTTAACCTGATTTTTGTTTCTTTGCATATCACCATTGCCAAATGAATGACGCTCTCTTGCATAAGTAAGGGCTGTGGCACCATCCATTTTCATGTTACCTTTAGTGTATGTGTATTTCTTGCGTTCTTTTGTTTCAGTATCACCGTATGAAGCATAAGTTGTTGTACTGAAAGGTTTATCAACCTTAACAGTAATGCCACCCATGGCATCAATAAGTTTGGCAAAACCTGTAAAGTTAAGCTTTACATAATGATAACGGCTGCTTGAAATTTTGAATCCATATAAAGATTTTAATGTGTCCATTAAAGCTTTATTGCCCGGATTCCATGAAACCTCACTTGCCCATTGCCAGTCACTAACAGTAGCAGCAGTTCCGTCTGCTTTCTTAGCCGTGCCTTTTCCATATAAACCAACGTGTGTTAATTTGTCGTATGAATCAGGGGCAACGCATTTTGCCTTTACTTCTACATAATAATCTCTAGGAGTTGAAACCATTAAAACGTTGTGAGTTTTTGGATTTACAACTGCTAAAATATTTGTATCAGAACGTCCTAATGACTTCCTGTTAAATTCTCCAAAAGTATCATTTGCAGAAACGAAAACTACAAATGGTTTATTATCTAGCTTTTTACCGTTAGTGAATTTAGAAAAATCACGGAAAAGGAAAAAGCATGCAAGTGCCAATAAAATAATTACAATAACTGAAATAATCTTCCCAAATGTTTGAGCGTTCTTAGATTTCTGTAATAAGAAGAAAACTAAGCCTAAAAGTACAAGAAGAATAAGTATTGTTACACTAACTATTGTAGGTGTGATAAAAGCAAAGTCTTTAGTAAGGAATAAATAAACATCAGTAATTGACAATGCAAGCTGAATTAGCACTAGAACAATCCCAACGATTTTTCCTGCCTTTGAACCTTTAGTTGGATCTTTAGCCTTTACACTCTTTTTACTACCGGAGTTTGATTTGGCATGATTTGCTGCTGATGTTGTTTCAGAGCTATATCCGTAATAGCCGGCTTTTGTATCTGATGAATTTTGTTTTTTACTCATAAGTACCTCCTAAATTCTTTTATAGAGTAACATTTTAATTTTTAGTAAAAGCTAAATAATCACTTTATTTGAAAAAGTGATTAAAAAACTTTAGCCATATAATTGTTTGTATCTGTTATACGAAATAAAATGCATATTTATTGAGCAAAATATAAATAATTCATTCAAGTATATTCATTAATATTTCATTCAAATTAAAATGCGTTGAAAAACTATCAAAAATTGTTTCTGACAGTTCGCAAAATTCGGTCTAATTATACTACATATTTATAAAAAAACAAAGTATAACAGTCTACCTATTATACGGTCAGGGTGGTAAAATTGACAAATAATAGTGGCTTTGGTAAAATTATAGAATATTATGAGCTGGCGTTGCGGACTTTGAAACTGATGCAAGCCAGCTTATGTTGTAGGAGAAAAAATGAAACAGTCAAGAGCGTTTAGAAGAATAATAGTATTATTGTTGCTTGCAACAGTAATAACTGTACAGACAATGGTATTCTGGTATTGTTGGGATAATCATTACAGCGGTGGAATGGACAGAGGCTTTTTCTTTAAAGGTCATATGGTGCTGTTGTTTGTATATGCTTTATTGTTTACAGTGTTATGTCAGGTGTACGGAGCATTTAAGCTAGGAAGACTTAAGTATTCGGATTTGGTATTCTCGCAGTTACTTGCATTGTTATTTACTAATGTAATAATGTATTTGCAGATTTCCATGTTAAGTCTTAAATTAGTAAATCCGGCACCTATTATTGGGATGAGTTTTGATAATATTTTATGTTGTCTCATTTGGGCGGCAATAGCCATGTCGGTCTACAAATGGTTATATCCACCAAAAGACATGTTATTAATATATAGTGATAGGGATCCGGATAATTTAGTAAAGAAAATCAAAACAAGAGAAGATAAATATCACATTAAAGAGTCAATTCATTGTGATGAAGATTTTTCAAAAATAAAAGAAGCCATTTTGGGACATTCAGCAGTATTGCTTTGTGACATACCAAGTGGAACAAGAAACTCAATTATCAAACTTTGTTATATGTATGATAAGAGGGCATATATTACACCGAAGTTATCAGATATTATTGTCATTGGTGCAGAACAGAATAATTTATTTGACTCGCCATTATTGGTAACTAAGATAAGAGGACTTAAGTGGGAACAGGCTTTTGTGAAGAGAATTATTGATATTGTCATTGCCTTAATCTTATGTATACCAACAGTTATTATTACTGTGATTGTTGCAGTATGCGATTTGATTTGGGACAGAGGACCGGTTTTCTACACACAGCCAAGACTTACGGTCAATGGAAAAGTTTTTAAAATATTAAAGTTCAGAAGCATGAAAGTTGACTGCGAAAAAGACGGCGCACGTTTAGCAGCCAAAGATGATGACAGAGTTACTAAGGTGGGAAAAATATTAAGAGCAACACATCTTGATGAATTACCACAGGTGTTTAATATCCTTTCAGGTAAGATGTCAGTTGTAGGTCCAAGACCTGAACGACCTGAAATCGCAAAACAGTATGAGGAAACAATTCCTGAATTTTGTTTCAGATTAAAGGTAAAAGCAGGGCTTACAGGATATGCTCAGGTATACGGAAAATATAACACAACACCTTATGATAAATTGAAGTTGGATATGTATTATATTCAGCATTATAAGATTTGGACTGATATTCAGTTAATATTAATGACCTTTAAGATTATGTTCATGAAGGATAATACTGAAGGCGTGGACAAGAATCAGAAGACAGCAATTATAGATAAGAAATAGGTGATTTATATGACAGAGAATTACTCAGTGCTAATGTCAGTTTATATAAAAGAAAAACCTGAATATTTAAAGGAGGCCATTACCAGCATTCTTAATCAGACAGTAAAAACTAATGATTTTGTAATTGTATGTGATGGCCATCTTACAGAAGGCCTGAATAAAGTTATTGCAGATTTTGTAACAACCTATTCAGGCTTATTCAATGTTTACAGGCTTGAGCATAACATGGGGTTGGCAAAGGCACTTAACAATGGAATATTACAATGTAAAAATGAGATAATCGTTAGAATGGATAGCGATGATGTAAGTATGCCTGATAGAGTTGAAAAGCAGATGAAGGCAATGAAGGAAAAAAATGCAGATATAGTTGGCTCTAACATAATTGAGTTTGTGGGAGATATTAGTAACACCGGAAACATGCGCGTGGTTCCTGAGAATAATGAAGAAATAATTATGTTTGCAAAAAACAGAAGTCCTTTTAATCATCCATCAGTAATGTACAAAAAATCAGCAGTAATAGAAGCCGGATTTTATGAGGATTATAGATTTTTCGAGGATTATAATCTTTGGTGTACAATGTTAAATAAAGGCTACAAAGGATATAATGTTAAGGAAAATCTCCTGTATATGCGTGGTGGCAGTGAAATGTACAAGAGACGTGGCGGTGTTTCTTATGTAAGGTATATTTACAGATTCAGAAAACATTTGAAAAAGATAGGATTCATATCTGTGGGAAATTTCCTTACAAGTGTATTAACAAGAAGTATTGTAAGTATTATTCCTAACGGCTTAAGAGCTACCTTATATGGAAAGACATTAAGAAAGTAGTAGGACAATGAATAAAGAAGTTTTAAAAGTTTTTTTCAAACCATTAACGTGGTTTAACAAGGCTATAAAAAAAGACGAAAAGCTAATATTTTTCTATACTAACTTAGGCTTTAGAGATAATGTTAAGGCTTTTTATGATTATTTAATAAGAAAGAACTATAACGATGATTACCGGATTGTGGTAAGCAGTAATGATTATGAAAAATATATTGAAAGCGCTCCTACTAATGTTACATTTGTGGGAAACAAGCAGGGCATTAAGTATTTTCTAAAATCAAAATACGCTTTTTACTGCTTTGGTAAATATCCAATAAAACCTAGTAAAAATCAGACAGTTGTTAATTTGTGGCATGGCACACCTTTGAAGAAAATCGGAAATTTGGAAAAAGGATTAGAGAAAATAGACTATAACTTTTTTACCATTGTGGCTGCAAGTTCGCCATTGTATAAACCGATTATGGCAAAGATTTTCGGCTGCAATGAGGAACAGGTACAAATACTTGGAAATCCAAGAAATGATGAGCTATTTATACCAAACAAAAAAGAAGATGAATTGTTGAAAAAGCCAAATGAGAAATTAATTTTGTGGCTTCCAACGTACAGAGAATATAATGATGATTATATTGTTTCGGTTTTAAAGAAAACTCAGATAGAAGAGTTGAATTCAAAATTAAAAAAATCAAACATTAAGATGGTTATAAAAATGCATCCACTTCAAAAAGCTGATGCTTACAAAGAAAAGCACAGCAACATTAAATTCATGACACAAAAGGCACTTGAGAAGAAAGGTCTAAGTGTGTATGCACTGCTTAGAAATGCAGATGCGCTTATTACTGACTACTCATCAGCTTACTTTGACTATATGCTTCTTAACAGACCGATTGCTTTTACAGTTGAAGATATTGAAGAATATAGAAAGAAGCGAGGTTTTGTATTTGATAATCCATTTGAATACATGCCAGGTGAGAAGATTAATTCCTATGAAGATTTGGAAAAATATGTGGTGAATGTGGCAGAAGATAATGATGTTTTCGCAGCAGAACGAGAGAGAGTTAATATGATTATTAACTCTTACAATGACGGCGAAAGCTGTCAGAGAGTGGAAAAGAAAGTTTTCGGAGGTATTAAATGAAAAAGGTAAAAGACATACTAAGAAAACTAATGCTGCTTTACAAAAGATTTTTATATTTTCTGGCAAAACTCATAGAAAAAAGAGATGACAAAATGGTTGTGTTTGAGTCTTTTCAGGGAAGAAATATTTCGTGTAATCCAAAGGCGTTGTATGAAGAAATGAAAAATAATCCTAAATATAAAGATTACACACTGGTTTGGTCTCTTAGAAATCCTAACAGAACAGATGTGAAAAACGCTGTTAAGTTTGAAAGTTTTGGCTATTACAGAGCCTTGGCAAAAGCAAAATATTGGATTTTTAATTCAAATCCAAGAATGTTTTTGAAACCTAAGGCTGACCAGATTTTTGTTCAGACATGGCATGGTACACCTTTGAAAAAAATTGGTCTTGATGTGGAAAAGCAGGGAAACGCATTAACAAACAAGTCTCAGATGAAAAATATTTATGTGGAGGAATCAAAGAAAATAACTTACATGATTTCACCGTCTAAGTATTGTACAGATAAGTTTATTTCGGCATTTAATATGAAAAATGTGTCTAAAGAGAACAATGTGCTGACAACAGGCTATCCAAGAAATGACTATCTTTTTAAATTTACAAAAGACCAATGCACTAATATAAAGAAAGAACTAAATATACCAACAAATAAGAAAGTTGTACTTTACGCACCCACATTCAGGGATAATCAGTACAGTGCAGCAGAAGGTTTTAAGCTGGCTAACTATATTGATTTTAAGGAAGCGTACAAAGAACTTGGTGATGATTATGTAATTTTATTTAGGGCACATTATTTTATATCAAAGAAACTGGATGTAAGTGAGTATAGAGGCTTTGTTTATGATGTATCTTCAGTTGAAGATGTAAACACTCTTTATGCCATAAGCGATATGCTTATTACAGATTACTCATCGGTATTCTTTGATTATGCTAATCTGAAAAGACCAATTGTTTTCTTTATGGCGGATTATGACGAATACAAAAATAAGACCAGAGACTTTTATTTTGATGTGAAAGAGTTGCCCGGTCCGGTAGTGTTTAATCAGCAGGAAACAATGGCGTATGTTAAGAAATTCATTGACAATTTTGTCATTGATGATAAATATAAAAAGTTTAACGAGAAGTATAATTATTTAGACGGACCTGACGTCAGTAAAAAAGTGCTGGATATGATAATAGAAAATTAGTATAATTGTTGTGATACTATGGGTTCGTTAAGATTATACAATCACACGAATGCAGAAATGGAGGAAGAATACGTGAAACGAGTTATAACATATGGAACATTTGATATGCTTCATTATGGACATATTAATATTTTAAGAAGAGCAAAGGAAATGGGAGACTATTTGGTAGTAGTGCTTTCAACAGATGAATTTAACTGGAACTCAAAGCAAAAGAAATGTTACTTTACTTATGAGCAGAGAAAGCAGGTACTTGAAGCTATCAGATATGTAGATTTAGTTATCCCTGAAAATAACTGGGATCAGAAGATTTCAGACGTACAGGACTACAAGATTGATACTTTTGTAATGGGTAGCGATTGGGAAGGCAAATTTGATTTCCTTAAAGATTATTGCGAAGTAGTTTATTTACCAAGAACAGAAGGTATTTCAACTACACAGATAAAAGAAGACCTTAACAAAAAAGACATGACTGCTAAGGGCGATAAGTAGGAGATGGAAATGGTAAGTATAATTGTAACCCACAGAAAGTGGCTATTGTATTTAAAAGACTGCTTCAAAAGCATTTCAGAACAGGAATTTAAGGATTATGAAACAGTGCTTGTTGTAGATGATTTACAGGATGACAAAGATGAATTCCAGCAGGTCATTGACGAATACAAGGACAAAATTAATTTAAAAATATTCTATTTGGAAGGCAAAACCGGCGTATCCGCAGCCAGAAATTTGGGCATGGATAAGGCACATGGAGAATATATTTATTTTCTTGATAATGACGACTACATTTACGATGATGGAATCAAGAAATTATTAGATGTAATGGATGAAGATACAGATATGGCTTATGGTCGTGTTCAGGGAACATATCAGGGAACAGTTACATTTGAGGAAAAGCGTGATATTGAAAAGGAAGAGGAAAATCTTGAAAAATATGATTTTGATAATCCCATTGAGTCAAGACTTACTCATTTTAGAAGACTGGAAAGATTAACAGTTCTTGGTGCATTATATAGAAAGTCATTATTTACAGACAATAACATTAGGTTTAATGAAGAACAGTATTGTTTCGCAGATGTTAGAGTGCTTACAGAGATTTTGTGTACAACAAAGAAAATCAAAAGTAACGTAAATGCAATTTATGTAAAGAGACATCATAATGACAGATATAATAATCCGGCAATCGAACAGACACCTAAGGTAGAGTCAATGCCTTATTATTTTATGGCAATTGACAATGCAAAGAAGGTAGCTGAGGGACATCCTGAAATTCAGGGACATTTTGATCTTATTGAAGCTAAGTTCGTCACATTATACTTAATTAAAAAACTCCGTTGGAATACAGAGGAAGAAGAGTGCTGGGAAAATGAATACTTCCAGGAATTCTACAAGAGATGTAGCCAGATGGATAAGAAGAATTTAAAAAGAAGATATTTTTATTTTCTTGAAAAGCCTGTAATAAAGGCAATGGCAAAGGGCGATTTGGCAAAGGTTAAAAAAACAGGCAACAGATATCTGGCAAAGAAGAAGTTAAAGAGAATGTTCAAAAATAAATGGGCTAGAAATAAAGCTTTTGCATTGCATATTTTTAACAAAATGCCAATGAAAGAAAACTATGTAATTTTTGAAAGTTTTATGGGAAGAAATTATTCCGGACAGCCTAAATATATTTACGAATACATGCAGGAACATTTTGGAGATAAATACACTTATGTGTGGTCTGTGGATAAGAGAGGCTTGAAGATACCGGGAAAACATAAAACAGTTAGAAGATCAGGTCTTAGATATTTCTATTATATGAATAGAAGTAAATATTGGATTCTAAATATGAAACAGCCACTTAGTGTTCCAAAAAGGGAAGATACAGTGCTTTTGGAAACATGGCATGGAACACCACTTAAGAGACTGGCTTTTGACTTAAACGATGTTGTAGGTGGCGTATCAAATTACAAGGACAAGTTTTACAGACAGAAAGAAAACTGGGATTATCTTTTATCAGACAATCCGTTTTCAACTGAAAAATTCCAAAGTTGCTTTATGTATCCAAAAGAAAAAATTCTTGAATACGGATATCCTGCAAATGATCCTTTATATGCACCTGACAGAGAAGAACGTGCTAGAAAGATAAAGGAAAAATTAGGAATTCCTGCCGACAAGAAAGTAATTATGTACGCTCCAACATGGCGTGATGATAATTACTATGAAATTGGACAGTTTAAGTTTGACTTGGATTTAGATGTAAACAGATTAGAAAAAGAATTCGGTGACGAATATGTGTTATTGCTTAGATTACATTATTTAGTTGTTGAAGCTTTAGATATGTCAAAATACGGTGAGTTTGCAGTTAATGGAAGTGCTTATGATGATGTTACGGATTTGTATTTAATAACAGATATTTTAATAACAGACTATTCATCAGTATTCTTTGACTTTGCTAACTTAAAGAGACCGGTTCTTTATTATACTTACGATCTTGAAAGATATAGAGATGTTTTACATGGTTTCTATTTATCCATGGAAGATGATCTTCCGGGCCCAATGCTTCTAACAAATGATGAAGTAGTAGATGCCATAAAGAACATTGACCAAATTCAGGAAAAATATAAAGACAGATATGAAGAATTTTACAATAGATTCTGTTGCATAGATGACGGTCATGCTACAGAAAGAGTTGTAAATAAGATTTTTAAAGAATCATAATAAAAAGGCCTCATTCTTATGAGGTCTTTACTTACAAATCAGCCATTGGCTCAATATTAATAACAGCCGGCACATTATTTATGGTGCTGTAAAAAACGGTCAGTATTTGGTAAAATCCATACTGACCGTTTTTTTGTAATTATTATTTAGTCCTGCTGTGGCTCCTTTTCGTATAAGCCATTTAGGTTGTTTGCAAAGTCTGCAAAATATTCATTAATGTCACCTTCAACTAAAACTTCATCAAAGTGTACATCACCAAAAGCTCTAAGCGCTTCTCTGTCATAGAAAGTTTTAGACGCCTCAATGACAAATGGTAATGCAAACCAAACTAAAACTCTTACTTCATCAGGAAGATTGTTAAAATATTTTTTAGATTCTAAATCTTTAAAAGAAGTAACAAGTACAGTTACGTCTGTAGTTTTAAAATCGTATTTCTTAAGCTTCTGATAAAATTCAGCCCAAAAGGCATTGCTCTTTTGTTTTGAATTAACACATATAAGAACTTTTTTCTTCCCTTCATCAAAAGTTTTGATAATATCCTGATTTCTTGATGATAGATAGGTGTAGTCTTTAAAGATAATGTTAATAAGTCTCTGAGTAGACAATCCATCATCATTGTAAGTACACCAACGATTCATTTCATCTAGCTGTGGTTTGTAGAAATCGCAATATTCTTTTCTATTCTTGCAAATTGCATCCAGTGAGGAAGCAACTTCATCTAAATTAGAGGATACAATTCCCGGCAAAGTATTAACCGGTACATAAAGCCCTCTACCACTTTCGTATTCCTTTAAGTCAGGAACGTAGAAAACAATTGGTCGACCTGTAATCAGGAAGTCGAAGAAGATGCTTGAGTAGTCGGAAATTAAAATATCCACAACTGAAAGTAGCTCATTAGTATCAATTGTAAAAGGTATTAAAATATCCTTTAATTCAGAATCCTCAGCTAAAATTTTGTATAAGAAATAATGAACTCTTAAATAAATTCTATATTTGCTTTGGTCAATGTTTTCTGAAAACTTCTTAACAGTATTCTTAAACTCTTCAACATCATATTCAAGTTGATTGTAAAGATTACCTTTCCAGGTTGGTGCATACAAAATAATTTTCTTGTCAGTCTTGATACCAATGTCTTCAAGTTTTTGTTTTACCTTCTTAATATCTGCGTTTATAAGTAAATCACTTCTTGGATAACCAATTTCCAAAGTAGTGCCCTCATACAGACCGTCAAGCTTGTAGGCACGCTTGTACATAACTTCTGTCATAAATTTGTTGGCTGAAATAAGATAGTCAGCATCTAAGAAGTTCCTTGCAGGTCCTCTGGCATTTTCAACACGTTCAACAGTATGTTCGTAACCCATGTATTTGGTTGGAACGCCATGCCAGGTGTTAATGTATGTTTGCTCAGGGCGTTTCACAAAAAAGTACCCAAAAGTTGAATTTGATACAAGATACTTGCTGCTGGCAAGATAACGGTAATAATCTTCAGATTCACGCTTAACAAAACGAACATTTGGTAAATCTTCAAATTCCTTAATGTTGTCTTTTGCCATATCCATATCTGAAATGGACCAAATATGAATCATATCCTCAAATGCAGGATCTTTCAATAACTGTAGAAAAATGGCACGAGGATTATCAAGAACACCAAGTCCTGAGAAAGCTTCGTAAAATATATGATGCTCACGAACCGGTATAGACAAAAATGAGTAGTATTGTTTTTTACCTAAATCTTTTTCAGGCATCTTTATGTTTTGAGTATATTTCTTTATGTTTCGCTTCAGAGTGTATTTAAACCCATTTTTTATAGTGGCTGAATATTTCTCCATACTTGCACCATAATCAAGTAAAATACTTGTCCTTTCTTTGAAATAAGTAAATAGTTAAATGTTATATTAATTATATATGGGGGTTACGTGACAGGTCATCGTAAACTACCCGATAATTTCCTCAAACTGTTCTATTGTAGTTTTATTATAATCTTTGTAATTAAAATCGCAAGTAGGAACCTGACCGTTAATAAAAGTAGTTAAACCTTTATAAATTTCCTCTTCGCTATTACCAATTAAAAGTTGTCCGTTTTCAAATAAAGAAGATTTAGCAGAGCTAAAGTCAGACATTATAATTGGCAGACCAAGTAATCTTGCTTCTAATAATGAAACAGGTTGTCCTTCGTGTAATGAAGGTAGGACAAAACAACTGCATTCTTTCATTAACATAAAAGGATTCTCCATATTACCGGTCATAATAACCTTCCCCTTTAAACCTAAAGACTTGATTAAAGATTTAAGGTGTTCCATTAATGGACCGTCACCTATAATGTAAAGTCTTGTGTCAGGATTCTCTTTGTTAACTTTGGCAAAACCTTTAATTAAAGCTTCCTGATTTTTCTCAGGTGATAATCTGCCCATATTAACAAAAGAAATTAAATCTTTATTAAGAAGCTCCGGTAAGCCTGCATTTATAGCAGTCTCTTCATTATATGATTCCTTGGCTCCTTTTAGTACCCTGTCAAAATTAGCTGCGTTTCTAACATAAGTACATTTTCTCTTCAAATTCTTGTAACCGATTTTTTCAAGGTTTACTTCCATTGTGGCTTCTGAACAACCAACGATTTTGTCATAAAACTGATAAGTTGAAAAAACAACACGAAGTTCACGACTGTGTGGTTTCTTGTTGTTTACAACTTTGTTCTTCTCAGTAAGCAGGTCATTGTGCTGCCAAATTAACTTCTTTGCACCTGTAGCACTTAAAAGAAGTATGGAATAGAAACTACCATAACCTGAATAATCAATAACAGTGTCAAAATGACATGTACCAAAGCATCTTACAAATTCCCTGTCATACATTGCCTTTGGATAGATCTTTTTCATAAGACCATTACAAAAACCAAAGACTCTTAGAAAATCATTGCGAATCATTTCGCCAAACGTTGAAGGTGTGTAAGAAACTCTAGCAAAAATTCTAGGATTTTTATTAAATGAACAAATCATTTCTTTACTGTCAGGAAATTTCAAATTCCCTGCGTAAACAGTTACGTCATATTTGTCATAGTCAATATAATCAAGCATTGTTCTAAGGGCAGTGGAAATACCGTTCATTCGTAAACCGCCACCGAAGAATAAAAGCTTTTTCTTATGGTTACTACATTTAATTAAATTATAGTCCCTGCCGTTAGCATCAGATGTTCTGCCATAAAAAACAACATCTACAATACGTTTTGCCACATTGCCGTCATCCATTGGACAACCAAAAGCTTTTGCTTCATTATATTTAATTTGATATTTGTTAATATAAAAATCTAAATTGTTAATAACTTTTCCAATTTCATCAATGTTTGTTAAACAAGGTCCCGGAAGTTGTTCCGGAGCAAGGTATAAACCACGATAATTCTTGTATTCTTTCAAATCAGGAATGTAGAAAACAACAGGTTTTCCAGTTGCAAGAAAATCGTAGAAAATACTTGAATAATCTGAAATCAAAACATCTGTAATTGACAAAAGTTCATTTGTATCTACAAAAGCAGGTATAAGCGAATCGCTTATTCTGCCGGATTTCTTAAGCTCCTTATAAACTACCTGATGAGGCTTAAGTAGAACCTGATATTTATCAGTGTCAATTAAGGACTCCAGTGACCGCTTAAAATCAATGTATTCATTAACATCAACCTGTGGGTGATTATAGTCGTTGCCTTTCCAGGTTGGAGCATATAAAATAATCTCTTTTTTTGAATCAATATCTAAGCCGTATTTTCCAAGAAGTGATAATAGAGCTTTTCTATCAGTATTAAAAAGCCTGTCGTTTCTAGGATAGCCTTCTTCTATAATTGTTCCTTCGTATAATCCCTGTAATTTGTATTTCTCAAGAAATACAGATGTTAAAAAAGGAT
The DNA here is from genome assembly GCF_965119675.1 of Eubacterium sp. Marseille-QA0814. Lineage (NCBI taxonomy): Bacteria > Bacillati > Bacillota > Clostridia > Eubacteriales > Eubacteriaceae > Eubacterium > Eubacterium sp. Marseille-QA0814. The sequence continues at coordinate 1,989,624 of NZ_CBCPMG010000001.1, forward strand.
TGGCTGAAATCATATAGTCCGAAGAAAGAAAGTTCCTAAGGACATTAGAAATTGTAACCGGTGCGTCTGGCATATCAAAACCTAAACTCTTAATAGGAGTTCCATGCCATGTGTTAATGTATATTTGGTCCGGCTTCTTACAATAATAAAAGGGTAAGGAAACGTTAGTTATAATATATTTTGCTGAAGCTAAATAGCGAAGATGGTCATCGCTGTGTCTGCCGATAACAAATACATTTTTGTTTTCTGCAAACTGCTCCATAACAGGTTCGTTTCCATATTTATCTTCAATAACCCAAACGTGGGTATAATCCTTGAAATCGTCATTATTAAGTAACTCAAGAAAAATGCCAAAGGGGTTACAAATCATGCCTCGTCCAAAATAAGAATCATATAAAATAACCTTATCTTCAATTAAAAGGTTTTTGTAGTATTTAGCATATTTGGAACGCCTTGCAGTTTCTTTGAAATTGCCGGCTTTTCTTTTGACTTTGCCTAAAAATCCCATAAAAATCTCCGTTCTTTTGAATCTAGTATTCCTTATATTATAGTACAAATAAAAAAGAAATACTATAAATTTCACATTTAATAACTTTTTTGTTATAATAAAAAAATGTGGCTATTTGTTGACATTACAAAAGAATAATATATAATTATTGCGAGTATTACTAAGAAAAGATGGAGGTAATATGAAGAAGTATATTCAAGGATTTATGAGATATAGATACCTTTTAAAAGAATTAGTATATAAAGGTATTAAGCTCAAATATAGAAGATCATATTTAGGTTTAGTGTGGACGCTGTTGGAACCATTACTTACAACAATGGTATTAGCATTTGTATTTGGTGAACTGTTAGGAAACAGTCATCCTTACTACCCGGTATATATTTTATGCGGTAGATTGATTTACAGTTGCTTCTCAAGTACAAGTAAGGTGGCAATGAGATCCATTAGAGCAAATCAGGCTATGATAAAGAAGGTATATGTACCAAAATATTTATACCCATTATCAACAATTATATATAACTTTATTTTATTCTTATTATCATTAATAATACTTGCAATATTGGCTATATTCTATAGAGTTCCAATGTCATGGCATATTATTGAAGTGTTTATACCACTGGGAATATTATTTATTTTCTGTGTGGCAGTTGGACTTATATTATCAACTGTATGTGTATTCTTTAGAGATTTGGAATACTTATGGGAAGTTATAGTAATGCTTATTATGTATTGCTCAGCAATATTCTATTATGTAGACAAAGTTGAAAAGGTAAAAACTGTACTTCAGTTTAATCCATTATACTGCATTATCAGTAATGTAAGATGTGTAGTTATGGAAGGCGGTTCACTTTTCACAAGCATGAGTTATGGTCTATCAAACTTAACAATGATGCTTTACTCACTTGGATTTAGTTTGGTAGCATTAGTAATTGGAATTGTAATGTTCAAGAAGAATCAAGATAAGTTCATCTTGCATATTTAGGAGGAACTATGGAAAAACCGGCACTTAAAGTTGAAGATATAAGTATTCGTTTTAACTTAAGTAAAGAAAAAGTAGATAATTTAAAAGAATTACTTATAAAGAAAATAAAAGGTGAGACAATTCGTTTTAACGAATTTTGGGCTCTTAAAAATATTAATTTTGAACTTCAAAAAGGTGACAGACTTGGAATTCTTGGTCTTAACGGAGCAGGCAAGTCTACACTTCTTAAAGTTATTGCAGGAGTTTACAAACCTACAACAGGTAAGGTTACAAGAAACGGTCATATTGCTCCAATGATTGAACTTGGAGCAGGCTTTGATCCTAACTACACAGGAAGAGAAAACATTTTCCTTTATGGTTCAGTGTTAGGATTTTCAAGAAGTTTCTTGGAAGAAAAATATGATGAAATTTTAGAGTTCTCTGAACTTGGTGAATTTATTGATGTACCTATTAAGAATTATTCTTCAGGTATGAAAGCAAGATTAGGTTTCTCAATTGCCACAGTAGTTGAACCGGAAATTTTAATCTTAGATGAAGTATTATCTGTAGGTGATGCTAAGTTTAGAAAGAAATGTGAAAAGAAAATGCAGGGGATGTTTGATCATGGAGTAACGGTGCTTTTTGTATCACATAGTTTGCAGCAGGTTGAACGTTTATGCAATAAAGCTATATTATTAGATCATGGTCAGTTAATTGCCAAAGGTGATATTGATGAAGTGTCAGCAATTTACCAGAGCAAGTTAAATGACTAAAACATTGTCGTATGTAATTCTTAGAAAAAGGAGGACAAGGTAATGGAATATACAACAAGAGGAACATGTTCAAGACTTATTAAGTTTGACGTTGACGGTGACAAGGTAAAAGACGTGCAGTTTGTTATGGGTTGTCACGGAAACACACAGGGCGTGGCAAAGTTAGTTGAAGGAATGGATATTCACGAAGTTATTAAAAGACTTAAAGGTATTGACTGTAACGGTAGAGGAACTTCATGTCCGGACCAGCTTGCACAGGCATTAGAACAGTATTTAGAACAGCAGAAATAAATTAATTTAATAGAACCGTTGTCAGAAAACAATATGACAACGGTTTTGTTAGCTTTAAATGAAAGAATTTTAGGAGGATAAACATGCTTGGTATAATTGGAGCAATGGAAGTGGAGGTGGCAACTTTAAAGTCAGCCATTAATAATTTGGAAGTAACAAAGAAGGCAGGAATGGAATTCTGCATGGGTAACATTTTTGGAAAAGACGTTGTAGTTGTAAAAAGCGGTATTGGAAAAGTAAATGCAGCAATCTGCACACAGATATTAGTAGATGATTTTCGGGTTGATGGGGTAATTAACACAGGTGTGGCAGGTTCCCTTAATAATGATATTAATATTTGTGATATTGTAATTTCAACTGAAGCCTTAGAACATGATATGGACGTTACACCACTTGGATATGAAAAAAGCATAATTCCTGACATGGAAACTTCAGTGTTTAAAGCTGACAAGAGACTTATGGAAGTTGCCAAGAAATCTGCAAAAGAAGCTGAATTGGATGTGAAAATATTTGAAGGGAAGGTAGTTTCAGGTGACCAGTTTATCGGAACTGCAGAAAAGAAAAAATATCTCCGTGACCAGTTTGGCGGCGACTGTGCGGAAATGGAAGGGGCATCAATTGCCCATGCAGCATACTTAAACAACATTCCATTTTTGGTAATAAGAGCTATTTCAGACAAAGCAGATGGCGGTGCAGAAATGGATTATCCAACATTTGAGAAAAAAGCCGCAGAAAATTCAATTGAATTAATGTACAAAATTATTAAAAATTATTAGAAAATATGTCGAACGATTTTTAGTGCAACAAGGTTAAGTTTGTGCTACCATTTACTGAAAAGAAATTAATTTTCAGTAAGGGGGAAAATAAATGTTTGACTATTACATAAGTCAGTTGGAAAACTGGGCTGAAACAACAATACCAAAGATAGTAAATCAGGAAAACTTTCTACTTATTGTAGGGAGTTTTTTTGCGTTAGGAGTTGTCACAAAATGGCTTGTTTTACATAATTACAATAAGCTTATAAGAAAGGCAGGCAATATAAACAAAACCAACAACGCAACTTTAAGACAGATTAAAACTAAATATGATAGTTTAAGACAGGTAAATCACAACATGGAAAATCCTATAGGATTTGTGCAAAAGAGTTTGAACAGATGCAGAATAATGTATATTTCCGTAAACAGGGTAAATAATATAATTAACTATTGTACGCTAATTATTATGGCAGTGTATTCAATTGTATCTTATGAGGTGTACTTAGAACGTCCTAATGAAATTACATGGGTTCAATATTTGATTATAGGCAGTTTTGTGGCAATTAGTTTGGAAATGGTTAATAGGACACTTGCCTGCAGTGATAGAAAAATGGAATTAACATATGTTTTGGCTGAGGCTTTGGAGGAAGGCAATGGCAGACGATTTAACCAGAGTCAAACGATTGAAAACAAAGTGGCTAATGAAATACCTGAAAATGAAAATATTAAACCTGATATTGCCTACTCTCAGAAAACGTCTGAAAAAGAAGAGCAGGCAAGAGAAGAGGAAGTTTTAGACCAGGTTATTGGAGAGTTTCTTAGGTAAAAAAACATAAAAAATAGGGGACTTTTTAGTGAAAAATACCATAAAATACAGGGTTGAAAAAATCGTTTCAAAAAAGTATAATAAAGGTTGAGTTTTGTTTTAAGTTTAAACGGAGGAAAAAAATATGTCTAAAGTAACATTTGATTATTCTAAAGCTACTTCATTTATTTCAGAAGATGAAGTAACAAGCATGAAGAAAATCGCAGAAGATGCAAAGAAAGTTTTAGTTGAAAAAACAGGGGCAGGTAATGACTTTTTAGGATGGATTGATTTACCGGTTGACTATGATAAGGATGAATTTGACAGAATTAAGAAGGCAGCAAAGAAGATTCAGGGAGATTCAGAAGTTCTTGTTGTTATTGGTATTGGTGGTTCATACTTAGGTGCCAGAGCAGCTATTGATTTCTTAAGACATGGTTTCTACAACAATGTATCAAAGGAAATTAGAAAGACACCTGAAATCTACTACGCAGGAAACAGCATTAGCCCGGCATACTTACAGGGATTAATCGATGTAATTGGAGATAGAGATTTCTCAGTAAACATTATTTCAAAATCAGGTACAACAACAGAACCTGCAATTGCTTTTAGAGTATTTAAGGAAATGCTTGAAAAGAAATATGGAAAAGAAGAAGCAGCAAAGAGAATTTACGCTACAACAGATAAGGCAAAGGGAGCCCTTAAAGGACTTGCAACAGCAGAAGGTTATGAAAGCTTCGTAGTTCCTGATGATGTAGGTGGACGTTTCTCAGTTCTTACAGCAGTTGGACTTCTTCCAATCGCAGTAAGTGGAGCAGATATTGACAAGCTTATGGAAGGTGCAGCAAGTGGAAGAAAGGCTGCATTAGAAAATGCTTTTGAAGATAATGATGCAATGAAATATGCAGCAATCAGAAATATCCTTCTTAGAAAGGGTAAGGCAGTAGAAATTACTGCAAACTATGAACCAAGTTTACATTACTTTGGTGAATGGTGGAAACAGTTATTTGGCGAAAGCGAAGGAAAAGACCAGAGAGGTATTTTCCCAGCAGCAGTTGACTTGACAACAGATCTTCACTCAATGGGACAGTTCATTCAGGACGGTTCAAGAATTATGTTTGAGACAGTTTTAAATGTTGAAAAGTCAAAAGTATCAGTAGTTATTGATGAAGATCCTGAAGACCTTGACGGACTTAACTACTTAGCAGGAAAAGATATGGATTTCGTAAACAAGAGTGCCATGAACGGTACAATTCTTGCTCATACAGACGGTAATGTTCCAAACCTTATTGTAAACATTCCGGAACAGAACGAATTCTATCTTGGAGAGCTATTATACATGTACGAATTTGCATGTGGTGTAAGTGGTTATATCCTTGGTGTAAATCCATTTAACCAGCCAGGTGTTGAAAGCTACAAGAAGAACATGTTTGCACTTCTTGGAAAACCTGGTTATGAAGATTTAACAGCAGAATTAAAATCAAGATTGTAATCATAAATTTAATGGTTCAAAGATTTTAACAAAAATAAATATGGGAAGAAGTCACCCGGAGAATACCACTCAATATAGACTTCGACACATATATTTCTAAATAATAAAAAGGACTTGATTATGAAGGAAGAGACGCCTTTGTAATCGGGTTCTTTTTTTTATAAAAAAAATCCCTATGAAAAAAAATTAAAATTGATGCAATATTTTTTGAAAAGCCTTCGTTATATATATATCAAACAAAATAAATCAAAGAGAAAACAGGAGGAGATTAAGATGAGAAAATCAAAATTTTTATCAGTATTAACAGCAACAACTTTGGCATTAACATTAGCAGTTCCAACAGTAATGCCATTAGAATTAACAACAGGAGGAGATTAAGATGAGAAAATCAAAATTTTTATCAGTATTAACAGCAACAACTTTGGCATTAACATTAGCAGTTCCAACAGTAATGCCATTAGAATTAACAACAGGAGTAGTAAAGGCAGTGGAAGTTACAACTACAGCACCTAGTCAGAAAATTGAAGGGCGTTGTGGTGACAATGCCATTTATAGCTACGATGAAGCAACTCGAACATTAACGATTAGTGGAACAGGTGCTATGTGGAATGGCACTAATTATTCACGTTTAGGCAATGTTGACAAAATTGTAATAGGAAAAGGAATTACAGTAATTGGTGAAGACGCTTTTTCACCATTTATCGTTGGCAGCGCTGAAATATCAGATACAGTAACAACAATTAAGAGTAACGCATTTCACTATTTAGATTCAATTACAATTCCAAAAACAGTTAGAACAGTTGAGACAGATGCTTTTTATAGTGTAGGAAAAGTTGTAGTAGAAGGAGATATGAATAATTTCCAGTATGGGGCATTAGGTAATGAAGCAGACTATGTTCAGTTAAAAGGAAGTGCCGAGACATTAGGTCTTGCATTAGCAAAAGTAAAAAGAGAATATTTATCAGTTACAATTACTAAGGATAATAACAGAGTCAGAATCGCAAATGGGTGTTTAGTATCATCTGACGGTAAAACAGTTTACTACCACATTTCAGATAGCAACAAAGTAACAATTCCTGATACTGCAGTAACAATTAAATCAGCAGCTTTTTATAATCAGGGAATTTCAGAAGTAAAATTAGGCAAGAATGTAACAACTATTGAACCATATGCATTTGCAGAAAACCCAGTATCAAAATTAACTACAAACTCAAAGTTAAAGAAGATTGGCAGATGCGCATTTAAGGGAACAGATTTAAAGAAAGTTACATTAAAGAGCAGTGTGGCAATGAGTCCAAAGGCATTTGACCAGAAAGTAATATTGACTTCTACAAAGTCATTAAAGAGTGCAAAAACAGTAATGACAAGTGCAACTTTCAAAAAGAATAAAATTAATGCTAAGTTTGCAAAATTAACAGGTGCCAAGGGCTATCAGGTTCAGATTAAGAAAGGTGGCAAGACATATAAGTATTTTACAACAAAAACAAGCATTAAGGTTAAAGCCCCTAAGGTGTTCAAGAAAAAATACAACGTTAGCTTCAGCTATGATATAGATAACTATACATCAAAGATTGAAGGAAAGCCTGCTTATATTTCAGTAAGACCATACAAGATTGTAAAGAAAAATAAAAAGTCTTATGGTAAGTGGAGCGAAAAGATTGTTTTAACAAAATAAAATAATAAAATAATGCAAAGCCCTTGGAAATTATGTAAAATTAATTTCTGAGGGCTTTGTTATAGGGTCTATGAAAAAAATTAAAGCTGATGCAATATTTTTTGAAAAGCCTTCGTTCTATATATATCAAACAAAATAAATCAAAGAGAAAACAGGAGGAGATTAAGATGAGAAAATCAAAATTTTTATCAGTATTAACAGCAACAACTTTGGCATTAACATTAGCAGTTCCAACAGTAATGCCATTAGAATTAACAACAGGAGTAGTAAAGGCAGTGGAAGTTACAACTACAGCACCTAGTCAGAAAATTGAAGGGCGTTGTGGTGACAATGCCATTTATAGCTACGATAAAGCAACTCGAACATTAACGATTAGTGGAACAGGTGCTCTGTGGAAGGGCACTAAGTATTCAAATTTAGGCAATGTTGACAAAATTGTAATAGGAAAAGGAATTACAGTAATTAGTACAGGCGCTTTTACACAATTCGAATTCGTTGGCAGCGCTGAAATATCAGATACAGTTAGAACAGTTGGGACAGAGGCTTTTGGTAGTGTAGGAAAAGTTGTAGTAGAAGGAGATATGAATAATTTCCAGTATGGGGCATTAGGTTATGAAGTACAGGAAGTTCAGTTAAAAGGAAGTGCCGAAACATTAGGTCTTGCATTAGCATTGGTAAATGACAGAGATCGTTTATCAGTTACAATTACTAAGGATAATAACAGATGCAGAATCGCAAATGGGTGTTTAGTATCATCTGACGGTAAAACAGTTTACTACCACATTTCAGATAGCTACACAGTAACAATTCCTGATACTGCAGTAACAATTAAATCAGCAGCTTTTTATAATCAGGGAATTGAAGAAGTAAAATTAGGCAAGAATGTAAAAACTATTGAACCATATGCATTTACAGAATCATACGTATCAAAATTAACTACAAACTCAAAGTTAAAGAAGATTGGCAGATGCGCATTTATGGGAACAAAGTTAAAGAAAGTTACATTAAAGAGCAGTGTAGCAATGGGTCCAAAGGCATTTGACCAGAAAGTAATATTGACTTCTACAAAGTCATTAAAGAGTGCAAAAACAGTAATGACAAGTGCAACTTTCAAAAAGAATAAAATTAATGCTAAGTTTGCAAAATTAACAGGTGCCAAGGGCTATCAGGTTCAGATTAAGAAAGGTGGCAAGACATATAAGTATTTTACAACAAAAACAAGCATTAAGGTTAAAGCCCCTAAGGTGTTCAAGAAAAAATACAATGTTAGTTTCTTCTATGATATATATGACTATACATCAAAGGATATAGATAACTATACATCAAAGATTGAAGGAAAGCCAGCTTATATTTCAGTAAGACCATACAAGATTGTAAAGAAAAATAAAAAGTCTTATGGTAAGTGGAGCGAAAAGATTGTTTTAACAAAACCCTTGTAAATTATGTAAAATTAATTTCTGAGGGCTTTGTAATCGGGTCTATGAAAAAAAAATAAAGCTGATGCAATATTTTTTGAAAAGCCTTCGATCTATATATATATCAAACAAAATAAATCAAAGAGAAAACAGGAGGAGATTAAGATGAGAAAATCAAAATTTTTATCAGTATTAACAGCAACAACTTTGGCATTAACATTAGCAGTTCCAACAGTAATGCCATTAGAATTAACAACAGGAGTAGTAAAGGCAGTGGAAGTTACAACTACAGCACCTAGTCAGAAAATTGAAGGGCGTTGTGGTGACAATGCCATTTATAGCTACGATGAAGCAACTCGAACATTAACGATTAGTGGAACAGGTGCTATGTGGAATGGCACTAAGTATTCACATTTAGGCACTGTTGACAAAATTGTAATAGGAAATGGAATTACAGTAATTGGTGAAGACGCTTTTGCAAAATTCAATGGCGTTGGCAGTGCTGAAATATCAGATACAGTAACAACAATTAAGGGTAACGCATTTAAAGATTTAAAATCAATTACAATTCCAAAAACAGTTAGAACAGTTGAGACAGATGCTTTTAATGGTGTAGGAAAAGTTGTAGTAGAAGGAGATATGAATAATTTCCAGTATGGGGCATTAGGTAGTGAAGTACAGGAAGTTCAGTTAAAAGGAAGTGCCGAAACATTAGGTCTTGCATTAGCAAAAGCAGATGACCCAACAGTTACAATTGCTAAGGATAATAACAGAGTCAGAATCGCAAATGAGTGTTTAGTATCATCTGACGGTAAAACAGTTTACTACCGCATGGCAAATCCAGATAGCTACACAGTAACAATTCCTGATACTGCAGTAACAATTAAATCAGCAGCTTTTTATAATCAGGTAATTTCAGTAGTAAAATTAGGCAAGAATGTAACAACTATTGAACCATATGCATTTGCAGAATCACACGTATTAAAATTAACTACAAACTCAAAGTTAAAGAAGATTGGCAGATGCGCATTTAAGGAAACAATATTTTTAGAGAAAGTTACATTAAAGAGCAGTGTAGCAATGGGTCCAAAGGCATTTGACCAGAAAGTAATATTGACTTCTACAAAGTCATTAAAGAGTGCAAAAACAGTAATGACAAGTGCAACTTTCAAAAAGAATAAAATTAATGCTAAGTTTGCAAAATTAACAGGTGCCAAGGGCTATCAGGTTCAGATTAAGAAAGGTGGCAAGACATATAAGTATTTTACAACAAAAACAAGCATTAAGGTTAAAGCCCCTAAGGTGTTCAAGAAAAAATACAACGTTAGCTTCAGCTATGATATAGATAACTATACATCAAAGATTGAAGGAAAGCCTGCTTATATTTCAGTAAGACCATACAAGATTGTAAAGAAAAACAAAAAGTCTTATGGTAAGTGGAGCGAAAAGATTGTTTTAACAAAATAAAATAATAAAATAATGCAAAGCCCTTGGAAATTATGTAAAATTAATTTCTGAGGGCTTTGTTATAGAAAGAAATCTCGTTGCAAAAGAAAATAGTTATTGAATAGGCACGTATCCAGAACAAATAATGTCGCAAGATACGTTTACGGTTCTATAGTTGATAAGTAAATTTAGTTATTTTATAATGATTACAGTGTCAAAAGGTTTTGCCCCGCTTGCATTTGCATAATTTTGAAAGTGCGAAGCGCGGAACAAGATTTGGGCATTTTGACATTCAAATCTTGAAAATAAGCTATAATCAAAAATTCAAAAGGAAGTAATCATGAGCAACAATTTATCAATCAAAGATATTGCCAGAATGGCAGGGGTATCTATTGCAACTGTATCAAGAGTAATTAACAAAAACGGAAAAGTGGCAAAAGATACTGAAAAGAAAATATTGAAGGTTATGGAAGAAAACAATTATGTTCCTAACCTTTTGGCAAAAGGAATTAGAACTAGAAAATCTACCATTATAGGAATTATTGTTCCTGATATTTCCAATGAATTTTTTAGTGAAATTGCTCAAAAAGTTCAAATGCTTTTTTTCGAAAAAGGTTATGCTAGTATTATTTGTAATACAAATGAAGATTACAGAATAGAAAACCAATGTTTGGATATGTTGCAGGCTCAGCAAGTTGCTGGAATAATTCATATTGTTTCCTCTACAAGAAAGAGAAAAAAAGCAATTCCAATGCCGACAGTTTATATTGACAGAGAACCAATGTACCTTGAAGGTGAAGAGGTTGTAGTTGTGGAGAGTGATAATGTTGAAGGAGGGTATCAGGCGACAACGGAAATGATAGAAAACGGATGCAAAAATGTAATTTGTATAAGTCCAGAACACAATGTTTCAACACACAAAAATAGATATTTAGGTTACAGGAAAGCTATGGATGAAGCAGGATTAAAGTCGAAATTGATTAAAACAGGAAAAATATCTCAGATTGATGGTTATGAAAAAGCAAAGAAATATATTAGGGAAAATAAAAATGTAGATGGTATATTCTCTACAACAGATATAATTGCCATTGGAGTAATGAAGGCTTTAAAGGAACTAAAAATACAAGTTCCAAAGGAAGTAAAAGTATTTGGATACGACAATAGTATAGCATCTGCCATAGCAACCACATCAATATCAACTGTGAAACAGCCAATTGATGAAATGGTGAAAATAGCTGTTTTACAATTAGAAAAATTAATGAATGAGGTAGAAGTAATAAACAAAAAAATAGTATTACCAATTGAAATTATAAAAAGAGAAAGTGTATAGAAGAACCAATATACCAAAGATGGAAATGTTACATTTGGTAGATAACAATGAAAAAAAATGAAAAAGTTTGGAAAAATTATCATTGACATTGTATTTGCTACAGTATAAACTAAAAATAAATAAGGAAGCTGTGGATGCAGTTTCTTTTAATTGCAAACGAATGTAAACGTTTACATTGAAGTAGGAATAAAATTACAAAATGAAAGGAAGGTATTGCAATGGAAAAATTATTATGCCCATCAATGATGTGTGCTAATTATGGAAATTTAGAAAAAGAGGTTCAGGAGTTGGTTGATGCAGGAGTAGACATTTTTCACATTGACATTATGGATGGACAGTTTGTTCCAAACTTTGGAATGGGATTACAAGATGTAGAATTTATTTGCAAGAAGTCAACAATTCCTGTAGATGCTCATCTTATGATTGAAAATCCTGGCAACTATGTGGAGAAATTTGCAAAGCTTGGAATTGATATTATTTATATTCATCCTGAAGCAGATGTTCATCCAACAAGAACACTTCAGTCAATTAAGGATGCGGGAGCAAAACCAGGAATAGCAATTAATCCTGGAACGGCTGTGGAAACTATTAAGCCATTATTACCATTTGTAGATTATGTAATGGTAATGAGTGTTAATCCTGGATTTGCAGGACAGAAATATATTCCATCAGTTGATGAGAAAATTCAGCAATTAGTTGATATGAAAGAAAAGTATGGATATGAAGTTATGCTTGATGGAGCATGTTCACCGGAAAGAGTTGAAACTTTATCAAAAGTAGGTGTTAAAGGATTTATTCTTGGAACATCTTCATTATTTGGAAAAGGAAAGCCATATAAAGAATTAATTGAAAATTTAAGAGCTTTATAAGATAAGGAGAGGCCTATGAACAAAGAGTGTGTTATTGGAATAGATATAGGTGGTACAAATATCAGAATAGGTCATACAGATGAGAATGGTGATTTGGCAGATTTTGAAAGAATATCAAGCAAGGAAACTTTCAAAGATGGCAATATTTCTGAGAGTATGGCTAAGGTTCTGGAAGACTATATTAAAAGAAATTGTAATGAATTTGAAGTTAAGCAAATTGCAATTGGAATTCCTGCAGCATTAAGTGCGGATAGAAAAGAAATTCTTCAGGTTCCAAACATAAAGGGAATGGATCATCTGTTTCTTGGTGAGGAATTGGAAAAGCACCTTGGTGTTAAGGTAGCATTGGACAGAGATGTTAATATGCTTTACTATTGGGATAAATATGACAAGAAATTATCTAATGAAGGAATTGGTGTAGGAATTTATATTGGAACAGGTGTAGGAAATGCGATTTTTATTAATGGAGAACCACTTGTAGGTCGTGATGGAGTGGCTGGAGAACTTGGACACATTCCGATGATAGGTGGACAAGACAGATGTGGATGTGGAAACATCGGCTGCTCTGAATGTTATGCTTCAGGTTGGAAATTAGTAGAAATTAAGGATGAATATTTTCCAGACATTGATATGAATGATTTATTTGTCATGAAGAGCAATGATTCAGTGTTGAAAAATTTTGTTGACAATATTGCTTGTGTTGCATGTTCGGAAATAAATATTTTGAATCCTCATTCAGTAATTTTTGGCGGAGGAGTAATTAACATGAAAGGATTCCCAAAAGATTATTTAGAAGAGAGATTATACGTTCGTATGAGAAAACCATATCCTGCAGAAACTTTGAAGGTGCAGTATTCAGAAGATAAAGTTGACAATGGTGTAAAAGGTGCCATTATCTATGCTAAGACTTTAGTATAAGTTTAAGATTGGAATGGCTGAAAATCAGTATAGAGTAAGTATTTGGTTTTGACTAACAATGTTATAAGTCTTAAGTTTGATTAAAATATAATAAATACATAATAAAAGTGTTGTTTTCATTCACGATTTTTTTGGAAAAATGAAAGAAAGTGAAAGAAAATGACACTTTTTTTATTCTGCCACAATAAGAAAACAGAAGATTTGACGAAAAATGTAACGTTTTATCACAATAAATTATACAATATGCACAAAAGAACAACTTTAAAACTGTGCAAAACGTGAAAAATAATGAAAAGTATTGACGAATAATGAAAAGAGTTATACAATTATGACAACAGATGAAAACATTTGAAAGAAAATGAAATCAAGCAAAAAGAACTAAAGACAATGAAAGATAAAGAGAAACATAGAAAGGAAGGTATTATGAACTACGCAGGAAGATTTAATTCATTTATATTAAAAGGCCAGAACGTCTTTGATGCAATTAAGGCATATCACGAAATGGACGGAATTACACATTTAGAATTTAACTATCCGGAACATTTCGCAGGATATGATTTAGAAGAAATTAAGAAAGCAATTGGAGACTTAAAGGTAAATGGTCTTGCAGTAAGATGGAGAAATTATTTTACAAATGGCGACTTCACTAATCCTGATAAGGAATTAAGAGAAAAAGCTATTCAGTATTGCAAAGAAGCCGCAGAGATTTGTAGAGAGCTTGGCGGAACATACATTACCCTCTGGATGGAGAATGATGGTTTTGATTATGCATTCCAACTTGATTACGAAGAAGCCTGGAATCAATTAATAGATGCTTTTAGAGAGGTTGCTGATTATGCACCTGATTTGAAAATAAGCATTGAATACAAACCATTTGAACCAAGGAACTTTTCAATGATAGATAGTACAGGAATGACCCTCCTCCTTATAAAGGAAATTGACAGACCGAATGTTGGATGTACATTAGATTTTTGCCATATGCTAATGAAGAGAGACAGCCCGGCATACGGTCTGGCGATAGCCGCAAGTATGGGTAAGCTATACGGATTACATATGAATGACGGATATTCACAAATGGATAGCGGAATGATTTTTGGATCAGTAAACATAGCACATGCGGCGGAGTTCATTTACTACTTAAAGAAATATAATTATCAGGGAGTTGTGTTCTTTGACACATTCCCAATTAGAGAAAATGCCAAAGCAGAAACTCAGGCAAACATTGATTCTTTCGAAAAGATTTCAAAAATAATTGATGAAATCGGAATGGACAGAATCGCAGAAGTTGTATCTAAACGTGACGGTGTAGAGGCCCATCGCCTTGTACTGGACATGTTAAAATAAGAAATTTTATAAAAGAAAAAGGAGAAAATGCAAATGAGAAAGAAAATTTTAGCAGTAGCATTAGCAGCAACAATGGTGTTCGGATTAGTTGGCTGCGGTAGCTCATCACAGAGTTCAGACAAAACAACAAAAGCGAACAATGAAACACAGGCAACAGAGGACTTCAACCCAGATAAGATTGAAGACAGCAAGACAATCGAAGATATCCGTAAGGACAACGGAGAAGAAGTTAAGGTTGCAAGTGACTTAAAGTTAGGTGCCATCGCAAAATCATTCTCAAATGAATTTTGGCGTAACTTTAAGAATGGTTATGAACAGTCAGCAAAGGTTATTAAGAAAGCCGGAGTTGATATAACAGTAAAAGTAGATGGAACAACAGATGAAGGTGATGAAATCGGACAGCAGACAATGACAGATAACCTTGTAAACCAGGGATACAGTGCATTAATGTTAAGCCCAATCTCAGATTCAAACTTAACATCATCAGTAGATAATGCTAAGAACAAAAAAATCCCTACAATAAACGTAAACGATGGATTAATTTCAGCAGCAGATTACTTTGTAGGACCTGATGCATACCAGAATGGTGAATTAGCAGCTGAATGGGTTTCAAAGAAACTTGGTGACAAGGGTGATGTTGCTATCGTTGTAGGTATGGCAAAAGCTTTCGCAGCTCGTGAAAGAACAGCAGGATTCAAGGGTTGGATTAAAGACAACAAGTCAGGACTTAATGTAGTAGCAGAACAGAACGCTGACTGGGATCGTCAGAAAGCTAAAGAATTAGCAAGCACATGGATTCAGCAGAAACCTGACTTAAAGGCAATCTTCTGTAACAATGATGATATGGCTTTAGGTGTAGTTGAAGCTGTAGAAGAAGCTAAGGCTGACATTTTAGTAGTAGGTGTTGATGGTATTGGTGAAGCTTATGATTCAATCAAAGCCGGAAAGCTTGATGCAACAGTAGATTCATTTGGATACTATATGTCACAGGTTGCTACAGAAGTAACATTAAGAATTTTAGATGGACAGGATATCCCAAGAGTAGTACATACTCCACAGGCACTTATTGATTCATCAAATGTAAACGAAGATGCAGCTCAGATCATTGGATGGAAAGATCCAACATATGTTGCAAAATAATTTAACTTGAAAATAAAAGGTAATTTTACAATGGGAGAAGGCACTGCTTTCTCCCATCTATAAAAAGGAGGAACTATTATGGCGAAGGCTGTTGAATTTGTTAATATTAACAAACGCTTTCCAGGAGTACACGTCCTTAAAGATATATCTTTTTCTGTAGAGGAAGGAGAGGTTCACGCATTATTAGGTGAAAATGGTGCAGGAAAATCCACACTATTAAATATATTACATGGGGTTTATCCGGAATATGAAGGCGAAGTAAAGCTTCATGGAGAGAAAGTAAGCTTTAAAGACACAAATGATGCTATTGTAAATGGCAAAATATCTAAAGTTCATCAGGAAACTTTAGTAGTAAAAGATCTTACTGTTGGTCAAAATGTAACAATGGGTTATGAACCTAAAAAAGGAGTCTTTATAGACTTCAAGAAAATGAATAGAGAAGTTGATGAAATACTGGCAGAATTAAATTGTAACTTTAAATCATCAGATTTAGTAAGTACATTGACAGCAGGTGAAATGCAGATGTTGGCAATTGCAAGAGCATTGTACCATCATTCAACAATTATCTCTCTTGATGAGCCAACAGCATCAATTACAATGAAAGAAACAGAAGCTTTGTTTGATGTAGTAAGAAAACTAAAGAAACAGGGCGTAACTATTTTATATGTAAGCCATAGATTGGAAGAAATTTTCCAAATCTGTGATAGAGCTTCCATTTTAAGAGATGGGGAATATATCCAGACAATGGACATTAAAAATACTACCAGAGAAGAATTAATTCATGCAATGGTAGGTAGAGATGTAGCAGCAGTGGCTTCAAGAACAAAACCAAGTCCACGAACAGACGAGGTTGTTTTAAGTGTAGAACATTTAACAAACGAAAATTATCAAGACGTAAGTTTTGAACTTCATAAAGGTGAAATCCTTGGTTTCTTCGGCTTGGTAGGAGCAGGAAGAACAGAGGTAATGAGAACAATCATTGGAGCTGACCAGAGAACTTCAGGAAAGATTGTTTTAAAAGGCAAAGAGGTAAAGAGCGGCTGGAATACTACAAAGGCTTTGAGAGCCGGAATAGGTTTATTACCGGAAGATAGAAAAACACAGGGATTTATGAATCTATCAAACAATTATGAAAACATAGCTATTTCCAGTTTAGAGAAATATATGACAGGACCATTTACAGACACAAAGAAGAAAGTCAAAAATGCTGAAAAGTTTTTTGAGGAAATGGATGTACATCCAAGACGTGTCGATTATATGACAAGTAATATGTCAGGTGGTAACCAGCAGAAAGTTATTTTAGCAAGATGGATGTCTACAGATGTAGATATTATCATTTTCGATGAACCAACAAAGGGTGTAGACGTAGGTGCTAAAGCTGAAATTTACAGACTTATGGAGGAACTTGTAGAAGCAGGAAAAAGTATCATAGTGGTATCTTCAGAATTACCTGAAGCAATGGGTATTAGTGATAGAATTATCATTATGAGTGAAGGAAAGATAACTGCTGAGCTTACAAACGAAGTTGATTTTGACGAAGATTCAATTCTTGATTTGGCAATTGGAGGTAAATAAAATGAAAAATATTTGGAATAAGTATAAGCGAGAATTTGTAGTTCTCATTGCTACAATCGCTATGTGTGTAGTATTTACAGCACTAAATAAAAACTTTTTGAATTATAGTAACTTTATAACAGTTTTACAGCAAATGGTATTAAATGGTATTCTTGCCGTAGGTATGATGTTCACAATCATAACAGGTGGTATCGACCTTTCAGTAGGTTGTACATACGCCATAACCGGTATCGTAGTTGCGTCATGTACAGTAACTTATGGAATGAATCCAGTATTAGCAATTGTTGTTGGTATCGTAATCGGTGCAGTTCTTGGTGCATTTAACGGATTCTTAATTAACAAATTAAAATTACAGCCTTTCATTGCTACACTTGGTACAATGAGTTTATACAGAGGTATTGCTTACGTAGTAACAGGAGGCGTACCGGTAACAAATGTTCCAGAATCATACAGAAACATTTTCAACGGTGAAATATTTGCCGGCGTTAGAAGTTACATTGTAGTAATGGTAGTAGTATTCGTAATTGCTCACATTATTTTATCAAAGATGAGAAGTGGTGATTACTTATATGCAATCGGTGGAAACGAAGAAGCAGCTAAACTTTCAGGTGTAAACGTAATCAAAACAAAATATGTAGCATACATTTTCTGTGGAATCTGTGCAGCAATCGCAGGTATGATTATGTTAGCAAGCTTAGGTTCAGCAGAAGCAACAGCAGGTCAGGCATATGAAACAAATGCCATCGCAGCAGCAGCTATTGGTGGAACAAGAATGGCAGGTGGTAAAGGTACAGCCCTTGGTACATTCTTCGGAGCATTAATGCTTGCAGTATTAAAAGTAGGTATGGTAGTAATCAACGTAGATTCTTTCTGGCAGTTCGTAGTAACTGGTATTATTATCATCGTAGCTTCATACTTCGAATTCATCCAGCAGGATATTAAGGGATTCGTTTCAAGACATAAAAAGACAGCTTAGTTTTAAGCTACAAAACAAAACCGCAAATAGCACACAGTATTGCGGCACTAATATATTTTCAAAGCATTTGAATTATAAAAAGGCGCAAGGATTTAAACTTTGCGCCTTTCTTTTTTAACAGATGGCAGGAGGTAAGAAAGTGAAAAATAAAATCACTGTAATAGGCAGTTTAAATTATGATGTTATCTTAAAAGTAGATAGACTACCTTATAAAGGCGAAACAATGGCAGTAGATAATTCTACATTTAGTGCCGGTGGAAAAGGCGCAAATCAGGCAGTGCAGACAGCTAAATTAAAAACACCAACATATATGGTAGGTTGCGTTGGAACTGATGCATCAGCAGACTTTTTGGTTTGTACAGCAAAACAGTACGGAGTTGATACAAGATTCATTAGAAAAGTTGAAGGCAGTAGCGGAATGGGAATTATACACGCATTAGAAGACGGTAGCGTTTATGCCAGCATTGTAAGAGGTGCAAATTTCCAGATTAAAAAAGAAGATATAGACAAAGCCATGCCGGCATTAAAGGAGTCAAAGGTTTGTATTTTACAAAACGAAATTCCTGTGCCAATGATAGAATATGGAATTGACAAAGCAAAAGAAGCAGGTTGTATAGTTGTGTTAAATGCAGCGCCTGCGATTGAAATACCGGACGAATATCTTGCAAAAGTAGATATACTTGTAGTAAATGAGGTTGAGGCATCTTTTTACTGTAAGGAAACTGTTGATTCAGTAGATAAAGCAAAAGAAGAAATAAAGAAATTAGCCGAAAAATACAATAATAACGTGATTATTACATTAGGATCACTTGGGGCTGTAGTATATGAAAATGGTACAATCGAAGTTATTCCGGCAAAGAAGGTCGATGCAGTGGAAACAACCGGAGCCGGAGATTCATATATTGGGGCAGTAAGCCATTCTATTGTTGAAGGATTAACATTGACAGAGGCTTGCAGATTCGCAACAAAGTGCAGTGCAGTAACTGTATGCAGATGCGGAGCACAGCCATCCATGCCAACATTAGAAGAAGTTATGTAAACACCGATTATTATTGACATTTTTATTGGCTAAAGGATATTATAGAGAGTAGGAGGAAAAAGATATGATACCTTATGAGAGAAGATTGCAAATCGCACAATTACTGGAACAAAATGAGGTTGTATCTTTAGATGAGTTTTGTGAGGCCTTAGGTGGAGTGTCAGAGTCTACGGTTAGAAGAGATCTTAAGACCATGGAACGTGAAGGCGAGATTACTTTACTTAGAGGCGGTGGCGCTTGTTTAAAAAGAGACAGCTATGAAATCCCTGTCATGTCAAAGAAAATGAAAAATGTCAGTGAGAAAGATAGAATTGCTAAAGCAGCAGCCGAATTAGTTGAAGATGGAGATTCCATTTACATTGATTCAGGTAGTACAGCTTTAGATATGATGAAATATTTAAGAGACAAGAATATAACAGTAGTGACAACGAACGCATTAATATATTCTGAACTACAAAGTCCTAACATTAAATGTATTATTGCCGGCGGAGAGATTAATATAGCAACAGCATCAATTAGAGGAATTACAACAAACAATTTCTTAAAGAGTTACTATTTTGATAAGGCATTTGTTGGAATGTCTGGTTTTTCCCTTGAGGCAGGATATAATACACCAGATCTACTTGAAGCTGAGAAGAAGCGAATTGTATGCAAAAATGCTAAGAAAGCTTATATTTTAGCAGATAGTAGCAAATCAGGAAAAAGCACCTTATGTAAAGTTCTTGACTTGAATCAGGCAACAATCATCTGTAATAAAGTAACAGAGGTTGTAAAGGGTGCAGAAGAATATATTATTGTATAACAGGTTATTTACTGTATAACATATTAATTTTTAAAGGAGATATTTCTTAATATTTTCTCGACTAAAATATGAAAATTATGAGAGGTAGAAAAATGAAAATTGGAATTGGAAATGATCATGTTGCAGTAGAAATGAAGAATGAAATTAAGGCATACCTTGAAGAAAAAGGCCATGAAGTTGTTAATTTCGGTACAGATTCAACTGAAAGATGTAACTATCCTGAATATGGGGAAGCAGTTGCAAATGCTGTTGTTGCAGGTGAGGTTGACTGTGGCGTATTAATTTGTGGAACAGGAGTTGGAATTTCGCTTGCAGCAAACAAAGTAAATGGCATCAGAGCATGTGTATGTAGTGAACCTTATAGTGCAAAGTTATCAAAACAGCACAATAATACAAACATAATTGCTTTTGGCGCAAGAGTTGTTGGTATTGAACTTGCAAAAATGATAGTAGACCAGTGGCTTGAAGCTGAATATGAAGGTGGAAGACATCAGGTTAGAATTGACATGCTAAAAGAAATTGAAGAAAAACAGAAAAATAAATAAAATTAAAACTAAAGTTGTAATTAAGTTTTGAAATAAAGATTAGAATTATATTGAAACCAAAATAAAAAATTATAATTAAAGTTTTAAACTAAAATAAAAATCAAGATAGAAAGGAAATACAATTATGAAGATTAAGAATATCGATAATCCGGAAGAATTTTTAAAAGTAATAGACAGTTGTGAGGGAAAGGTTGAACTTATCACAGATGACGGGGACAGACTTAACCTTAAATCTAAGTTATGTCAGCTTGTTTCACTTTCAACAATTTTCTCTTCATCAGCACAGATTCCTGAAATGGAAATAGTAGCTCATGAATTAGAAGATTCAAAGAAAATTATGGATTTCCTAATGAGAGGACCAATGTAATTAGTCCTCTTCGATTACATAGAAATCCAGATAATCAAAATCAATAGATTCAACAAAACTGTCCGCATAAAATCTTGTGCGGGCAATTTTTTTGAACTCCTTAATATTAGATTCAAGCCATATAGGATTGCTTAAATCAAATTCGTCGCAAATCATCTCAAGAGCCTTGAAAATCTTATGGGTTCTTGTGTCATCTATATCTAATTCAATTGTAGTGCTTTGTAGCATTTTGTTGCTTTTAAAGGTTCTACCCCAAACTCTGAACATAAAAATCTCTCCTTCGCAAATAACTTCTTTGATTTTAAAGGAAAATATATTAACTGTAAAGATAAAATATGGTATAATTTAAGCGAAACTAGGTTTTTATACCTTTTTGAAAGGAAGTAAAATGGTGGACGAGAAGAAATTAAAAGCTAAAGGAAATTTACCCCAATATATTAGATGGCCATTATACTTGAATTTTATTTGGATTGTAATGGCGGCATTAGGGTTTACAATAAGTATAAAGGCAGGTGTGTTGATGACATTTGCAGCAGTTTTATATTTATGTATATCTGCTACAGTGTATTTATTGTTTAAGCCTAATATTATGAGAAATCTTGTTGATTTCGGAGCGGAGTACAGTCAGGTTCAAAGAAAAATGATACGTGACATGGAAGTACCATATTGTCTTTTAGATGAAAGCGGCAAGGTAATGTGGACTAACAACGAAATGGATAAAATATGCGAAAAAAATATCAGAAATAAGCTTATTACATCTGTTTTTGAAGGAATAACCGCAGAGGACTTTTCATTTGATGAAGAGGGCAGAAGTGAATTTGAAGTTAAACACGAGAATAAAGTGTATAAGATAATTCTCAAATTATTCTCAATGAATGAGGAAAACGTAGAAAGTGCTTTAGTGCCATTGATTGGTGGTGGTGGGGCGTTAATTTCCATGTATATGTTTGACGAGACATTGATTCACCAGTTAGCCAAAGAGAACAAAGAGGAAAAATTAGTAACAGGTCATATTTATATTGATAACTATGATGAAGTTCTTAATAGTATCGATCCAACAAGAAGAACATTGCTTGTAGCGTTAATAGATAGAAAAATAAATAAGTATTTCACACAGTATGACGGAATTGTACGAAAGCTTGAAAATGATAAATATTTCGTCATGTTTAAAACAAAATATGTTAGCAAGATGCAGACAAATAAGTTTGCAATATTAGATGAAGTAAAAACAGTAAATATTGGAAATGGACTTCCAATTACACTTAGTATTGGTATAGGTGTAGGTGGCAATGGTTTAGTGGCAAATTATGAGATCGCAAGAGCAGCCATTGACATGGCACTGGGACGTGGTGGTGACCAGGCAGTGCTAAAAGAAGGCAACAAAGTATATTATTATGGTGGAAAGTCCAAGTCAGTAGAGAAAAATACAAAAGTAAAATCAAGAGTAAAAGCTACAGCATTTAGAGATTTAATTGAAACAAAGGAAACAATATTTATAATGGGACACCATATTGGAGATAACGATTCATTTGGTGCTTCCATAGGATTTTATAGAATAGCTCAGACAATTGGTAAAAAAGCCCACATTGTAATAGAAGATATTTCAGGTAGCGTAATACCCATAGCTCAAATGTTCCATGAGTCAGATATTTATGCTGAAGACATGTTTATTTCAGGTAGCGAAGCAGTTTCCAAAATAGGAAAAAATGACGCCTTAATAGTTGTTGACTGTAACAGAGCTGCTTATACAGAATATCCTGAATTAGTCAGAAGAGCACAGTGTCTGGTTGTCTTCGATCATCATAGACAATCAGAAGATGTAATAGATAACGCACAGTTGTCATATATAGAACTTGCATCATCTTCTACATGTGAAATGGTTGTAGAGATTATGCAGTATATACCGGAAACAGTGAAGATTAATAAAATAGAAGCCGAAGCACTTTATGGTGGTATTATGGTGGATACAAATAATTTCACCAACAGAACAGGTGTAAGAACTTTCGAGGCGGCAGCATACCTTAAGAAAAACGGTGCGGACATAACAAGAGTCAGACGAATGTTTAGAGATGATATTAATGATTATAAGGCAAAAGCTGCAGCAGTACAGAATACAGAAATTTACAAGGACTGTTATGCAATTTCTGTATGTACGGCAAAGAATGTTTCATCACCAACAGTTGTAGGTGCTCAGGCAGCTAATGAATTGTTAAACATTAAGAATGTAAAAGCATCATTCGTATGTACACCATACAATGATTTAATATACATAAGTGCAAGATCGTTAGATAAAATTAATGTTCAGGTGCTTATGGAAGAGTTTGGAGGTGGCGGTCACATGAATCTGGCAGGAGCCCAGGTTAAAGACGCATCTTTAGGAGAAGTAACACAGATGATTAAAAACGCAATCAGTAGAAGAATTGAAGAAGGAGACATGTAATGAAAGTTATTTTATTAGAAGACGTAAAGTCACTTGGAAAAAAAGGCGAAATAGTAAATGTAAATGATGGATATGCAAGAAATTTCATATTAAAGAAGAATTTAGGTTTAGAAGCAACAGGAAAGAATTTAAATGACTTAAAGCTTCAACAGCAGAATGCAGCTAAAGTTGCCAAAGAAAAATTAGAAGCTGCTCAGGCTTTGGCAAAGGACTTAGAAGACAAATCAGTTACTGTTAAGATACAGGCTGGAGTTGAAGGCAAGGTATTTGGTTCAATTTCAAGTAAAGAAATAGCTTTAGAAGCAAAGAAACAGCTGGGAATGGATATTGACAAAAAGAAGATTGTTATTCCTGATGCAATTAAGTCACTTGGAACTTACAATGTAAACATTAAGTTACACAAGGATGTAGTTGGAAAGTTAGCAGTAAAAGTTGAAGCAAAATAATTAGTAATTAAGAGAATCGCAATATGTCTAAGGATGTATTGCGATAATTTTACTATGAATGGAGATGCACTATGGACGAAGCAGTAGTAAAAAGAATAATGCCTCATAGCAACGAGGCGGAGCAGGCTGTTATTGGCTCAATGATGATGGACCAGGAAGCAATAACAGTTGCAATGGAAAAATTATCAGATGCGGATTTTTATAATAAACAGTACGGTTCATTGTTTAAGGCAATGGTTGAATTGTATAACGAAGGACGTGAGGGTGACCTGGTTACAATCAAAACAAAACTGGAAGAAATGGACGTTCCTTCAGAAGTTATTAGTATTGATTTTATTAGAAATATTTTAGATATGGTTCCAACATCTGCAAACATAAAGCAGTATGCGGATATTGTATATGAAAAGTCAGTAATGAGAAATCTTATAAGGGCAAATGAGAGTATTGCCAATACATGTTATGCAGGCAACAAGCCTTTAGAGGCAATTCTTGAAGAAACAGAGAAAAGTATTTTTGACTTGATTCAAACAGGTAATACAGGAGATTATGTTCCTGTAAGACAGATTGTTTTAAATGTTTTTGACAAGATTGAACAGGCAGCTCAGACGAAAGGTTCTATTACAGGTTTGGAAACAGGATTTGCCAAGCTTGACAAGCAGTTGTCAGGTCTGCAGCCTTCCGATTTGATTCTTATAGCTGCCAGACCTTCTGTTGGTAAAACAGCCTTCGTACTTAACTTAACAGAAACAATTGCAGTAAAACATAATATACCGGTAGCAATATTCAGTTTGGAAATGTCAAGCGAACAGCTTATAAACCGTGTAATTTCACAGAACTCAATGGTTAGCTCACAGAAAATCCGTATTGGTGATTTAAGTGATAGCGAATGGGAAAATATAGTAGAATCAGCCAATGTCATTGGTAACTCAGGAATTATTATTGATGATACACCGGGTATCAGTATTGGTGAAATGAGATCAAAGTGTAGAAAGTTCAAACTGGAGAAAGATATTCAGTTGGTTATTGTAGACTACTTACAGTTGATGACAACTAACACGCCTCACGGAAGCCGTGAACAGGAAATTGCAGAAATATCAAGAACATTAAAGGGTATTGCCAGAGAGTTAAATGTTCCCGTAATTGCACTTTCACAGCTTAACCGCGCATCTGAAACAAGAGAAGACAGAAAGCCTATTATGGCGGATCTTCGTGAATCCGGTTCTATCGAGCAGGATGCCGACGTTGTAATGCTTATGTCAAGATATTACGACAAGGAGAAAAAAGAAGAAGACAGAAACAGAATTATTCTTAACGTAGCTAAACAGAGAAACGGCCCTGTAGGTGAAGTTGAATTGGTATGGTTACCACAGTTTACAAAATTCGAAGATGCAGAACAACCTGGTGATCAGATTTAAATGGTTGTATGCCTAAGAAGATATAAAGTATTTTTAATAGATAATGCTAATATGTAGAAAACCTTTGAAACAGATTTTAAATTTGTCTCAAAGGTTTTTTGTATGCTCAAGTATATAAATATATCTTCTTCGACACCTCCGCAAAAGGTTACATTTTTTGCAGTGCTATTTTTATTGATAGGGGAATATAATGGACTTATAATTGTGGTGTTAAGAAATTAGTATGAATTTCAAACCCTTTAAAGGGGCAGGTTTAGGAGGTTAAAATGGGGGAAAAGAGATACATGATTTCAGATGCATCAAGGATGCTTGGAGTAGAATCTCATGTTTTAAGATACTGGGAGGAAGAACTTAATATAGTCATACCAAGAAATGAAATGGGGCATCGATATTACACCGACAATCATATTAATTTGTTGAAGAATGTGCGTGACTTAAAAAATCAGGGCTATGGACTTAGAACAATTAAAATGATGCTGACGGACCCTGATACAAAAGAAGGAAAAAATAATAATTGCAGAAATAACATGGCTTTAACAGCTACAGCAGTTAGCGCACCGGTGCTTAAAGAGCAGATGAAGGTTGAGACAATTGAGAGCCGCGAAAGCAAGATGGAACAGTTTCAGGCAATAATGGATAAGGTTGTTTCTAAGGCGTTAAAGAAAAGTGCCGGAGAATTAGGCAAGGAAGTAAGTGGAAACGTAAGCGAAAAAGTTTTAAAAGAAATGAATTATCTAATGCGGACTCAGGACGAAAGAGAGGAAGAACGCTATAAAAAGTTAGATATGGCAATGCGTTCCAAACAAAAACTTTCAAGAAGAGAAAAAAGGCAACAACTTAAAGCTGAAAAACTTCTACTGAAGAAAACTAAAAAAGAAGAACAAAGACTTAAACAGGAAAAACAGAAAAAGCTGGCAGCAGAGAAGAAAAAGGGAGATTTGAAAATCGGAAAGAAAGCACCGGCTCAGTAGGTAGCTATTAAGTAATTCTATGGGACAGATGTAGAAGTTGGTTATTAGCAGAATTAAATAATGAATAATGTGCAATAGAAAAGGAGACAACCTTGGGGTGTCTCCTTTTACTATCTCTAATTAAGCATCTAATTCGATTGAACCTGTAGGACATGATCCTGTACAAGCTCCACATTCGATACATGCACTAGCATCGATAACGAATGCTCCGTCACCTTCGCTAATAGCGCCAACTGGGCAGGCACCTGCACATGCACCACAACCGATGCATCCATCATTAATCTTGTAAGCCATTATGAAAGCCTCCTTTAAATTTAAAAATTTATATTCATATAATAATACAATTGCTGACATATTGCAACAATATAATCATTAACAAATTTAGAAAAATATATAAAATTTATTCTAAAAAAATTAGAAATTATGTGTACAGAAATAAACATTAATTAGTGCAAAACATCGCAAAAAGTGATGAGAATATCAAATTCTACAAAAAGATTTATGGCAAAATTAATAATTCTCCCACAACTATATTTATAGAGTTTATGTTCTGATAACAGTGATTACTCTTCCGAAAAAATGGATGACGTCAATGTTATTTATGAAAAGTGTGTCACCACTATTAGTAACAGGAACCAGACGCATAGGTTGTCCGTTTTCATATCTTCTAATATAAACAGCTTTACCTTTTAAGAATATACCAACTTCTCCGGGGATAGGAAAACGGTCTCTTGCAATAAGCAGAATGTCACCATCAAGATATGTAGGGGAAAGATAGTTGCCTGATATTTTTATGCCACACATAA
Organism: Eubacterium sp. Marseille-QA0814; assembly: GCF_965119675.1. NCBI lineage: Bacteria > Bacillati > Bacillota > Clostridia > Eubacteriales > Eubacteriaceae > Eubacterium > Eubacterium sp. Marseille-QA0814. The sequence continues at coordinate 2,016,728 of NZ_CBCPMG010000001.1, forward strand.
TTATATTATCGCAAATGTCTGAGTATGCATAGGCGTTAATGGTTTCTGTGTAAATACTATCGTAAATCATGCCATCTTTGACTAATCCTGTAGGAACCAATACGGGGATTTCCATTACACCGTTAGTTTGATTGTTTTGCTGAATTGAATGTTCAAAACGGGCAATTTCCTGAAGAAGAGTAAATGCTCTTGGAGGTAATTCACCGGCAGGTATACTGCAACCAATATCGTAGCCAATAAGATAATCCATGCCACATCCTAGAGCCTGACTGATTTTGTATAAAGTGTAAATAGTTGGATTTTTTATTTTGCCGGAAAGAAGTTTCTTCACAGATTCATAGGGGAGCCCCGAAAAATCAGAAAGTTTCCTAATTGACCAGTTGTTAGTATTAAGTATTTTATTAATGTTTTTTATAATGTTTGATTTTAAAAGATTTTGTTCAGCGTATTTGTTATTAGCTTCAATATTCATTTTCATACCCCTCTCATAAAGGTATTGAATTGCACCAGGTAATAGATTAGAGCAAAGATTTGGTGTAAAACAATAACTTTCAATTTTTTCCTAATACAGCTATTATAAAAATGCAGATTTTAAATTGCAATATTTTGTTTAAATATCTGCAAAAATTAACTTGCAACATATTATTGTAAACTTAACGAAGGGGGGAGATTCAAAAAGTAAAGTACAAAAAGGAGATTGTAGGGCAATTGATAAATGCCTGCAAAATGAAAAACAGAAATATTTTTAACGAATATTGTTGAAAAAAATAAAACTAAGAATGCAAAAAGAAAAAGTTTTATAAATGAAGGGGGCAACATGGGGAAGTTAAAAGTATTGGTTGCAGAAAGTCAGACAGTTGTAAAACAACAGTTGACAAAAGAACTTGAAAAAGATTTAGAAATTGCAGTAGTGGGGGCTACTGACAACGGAAAAGATGCTTTTGAAATTTTTAAAAGAGAAGAACCCAATATCGTTATATTTGATTTGCTTTTACCTATATACGATGGGTACACATTGTTAGATAAGATTAATGAGTATGGTGTGTCGGATAAGACAAAACTTATAATGACAACTACAGTTACTAGTGATTTGCTAATTTGTGAGGCATTTCACAGAAATGTAGATTATGTTCTCACCAAACCTTATGATACAAAAATCGTTGTGAAGAAAGTAAAGAAGATATACACACGAATGAATGAAATAATTGAAGAGGGGACAGTTGCAACAACTGAAATTATGACTAAAGAAAACACCAAAGGGTTAAGTTATAGTGTTTTTGAGGACAATAAGAAAATTGATAAAGCTATTTCAGAAAAACTTAATGCAGTTGGTATACCAACCAGATTAAAAGGCTACAGATATATGATAACTGCTGTAAAAGAGGCTGTAAACAATGAGGAAGCTTTGGATGCAGTGACTAAGATTCTATATCCTGATGTAGCAAAAAAACACCATTCTACAGCACAAAGAGTTGAAAAAGCAATAAGGCATGCCATAGAGGTCGCCTGGAATGATCAGACCCATAAGGAAAATTATGGATACATAATTGATTCAGGAAAATACCGACCTACTAATTCGGAATTCATTGCAAAAATTACCCAGGACATAATACAAAATCAATAGAAATGTATTAAAAATTATGAGATTAAGTAAAAAGAAAACTAAAAATAAAATAATTAACAAATAAATAAAAAAATATAAAACAAAAATTAAATAAAACTATGGAAAAATGAAAAAAGATTCCTGTTAATTGACGTCTCATCTCAAAATCTAATTACAAGAGATTGGGATAACAGCCAAATGCAGGAATCTTGTTTCATTGAATATGATTATTTATTTGATATAACTATTTATTTCACATAACTGTTTATTTCATATAACTATTTCTTTCATGTAACTATTTCTTGGCGCGTTTTAGTGAAAATACAAATTCAGTTCCAACACCTTCGGTGCTTATAACGTCAATGTTTTCACCATGAGCCATCATAATTTCTTTAACAATGGCAAGACCAATACCGGAACCGGTTTTATCACGGCCTCTTGAAAGGTCTGTTTTATAAAATCTTTGCCAAATCTTATCAATGCTGTCACTAGGAATACCCATACCAAAATCTTTAACAGAACAGTAGACTTTTTCACCCTTGTTGTAAACCTTTAATATGATTTTTGAACCAATATTACTGAATTTAATGGCATTATCTAAAAGGTTGTAAAGAACCTGTTCAATTTTCCCTTTGTCAGCATAGACATTGTAATGTTTTGTAGGAAATTGAATTATAAGCTGTATATGCTTCTTTTCACAACTTCCCTGAAAAGTTTCAACAGTGGAAGTAATAACACTTTCCATACTGAACTCTTCGTATAAAAGTTCAGGCCCGGTGCTGTTCCAATTGTTTAAGCTACGCAGACCGGTCGTTAATTTCTCTAAACGGTTTGCTTCGGAAATAACAATTGATAAATATTTGTTATAATCCTCAGGTGGTATGGTTCCATCCATCATTGCTTCCAGATAACCTTTAATTGATGTTAAAGGTGAACGGAAATCGTGAGAAATATTTGAAATAAATTTCTTCTGATATTCCCTTGAATTGTTTAACTGCTTAGACATGTATTTAAGTGAACTTGCCACATCACCAATTTCATCATCGTTATTTACTTTTAAGCCCTCATATTCAAAATTACCTTTGGCATATTCCATTGCCGCCAGACGAATTTGTTTAAGAGGTAAATAAATAAACCACATGAAATTAAGAAAAACTATTAAAGACAAAGCCAGTATTATAATATACGTTACATAGAAAATGTAAGTAATATTGTAACTGCTGTCCTTAATATAAGATGTAGGCATGTGGGCTACCACGTACCCGTAAGTTATATCGTCTTTTGCAAGTGTGTGGACAACACTTAAAGTGTCAGTTTTTGAAATATTGTATAATTTTCCTATTCTATAGGAAACTTTGCTATAGTCAGTTGGATCAAAGTCGTTAAATACAATTGTATGTTCATCGTTGCTTAATTCCTGAGTTTTGTCAGTAGTATAAATCATTTTCTTATTATTATCTAAAACAAGAAGATTACAATTCAATACTCTGTTAAAATCACTAAAGTAGTTATCAGGACTTGAAATATCATCCAAAGATTCTATATCAAGAGATTTGATATTATCTGAAACAACAGACGCGTAGCTGTTAAGCTGTTTGGCATCGTCCTGAACCAAATGATTGTAAATAAGGTTTGTTGACCAATAAGTTATAAGTAAAAATCCAAGTACAGCAAAGGAAAAATATCCTATAAAAAATTTAGTTAAAATAGAATTTCTCATTATTTGTTATGTACCTCGAATCTGTATCCAACGCTCCAAACAGTTCCAATAGACCATTCATCTGTGTCAGAAATTTTTTCTCTTATACGTTTAATGTGGACGTCAACTGTACGTGTATCACCTGCATATTCGTAACCCCAAATATGGTCAAGCAACTGTTCACGAGTGAAAACCTGGTTAGGAGATGAAGCAAGGAAAAATAAAAGTTCAATTTCCCTTGGTGTCATTTCAACTTGTTTTCCTTTGTAAATAACTTCGTAGTTTGATAAGTTGATAATTAAATCCTTGTACTCAACATATTTGTCTGACTTAGGAGTTGGAGCTGCAGCAGGTGCTGTGTAACGTCTTAGAACTGCCTTAACTCTTGCAACTAATTCTTTTGAGTCGAAAGGTTTAATCATATAATCATCTGCACCTAATTCAAGTCCTAATACTTTGTCAAAAACTTCAGTTTTGGCAGAAAGCATAATAATAGGAACTTTTGACTCTTTTCGGATTTCCCTACATACTTCGTATCCGTCAATGCCCGGTAGCATAATGTCAAGAAGTACAAGGTCAGGATTATATTCCTTAAAAGCGTTAAGTGCTGACTGACCGTCTTCTTCTGTTCTTGTATCAAAACACTCTTTTGTTAAATAAAGAGAAATAAGATTTGCAATGTTTGCATCATCATCAACTATTAATATTTTCTGTTTGTTTGCCATTTGATTGTCCTCCCATTAATGGTTACTGAAAAATTAAAATCCTAGTATCTTTTATATTTTAAAGATAATGGAAATATAATGTTAATTAAAATTTTTCAGCCGATTTTTAATAATTATATCATAAAGTTCTTATGTTAAATAGCTTATAATAAAATGTAAAAATATCTTATTTGCAGTAAATAAAATCTGCAATAATACAAAAAATAAAATCTGCAATAATACAAAATTTTATTTTCTAATATTAAACATTACTTAAATTCTACTACTGTAGCACCTGCACCCCCTTCACCATGCTCGCCGTTTCTGTATGACTTAACATAAGAGCAGGTTTTCAAATAATTCTGAACTGCTTTTCTTAATGTGCCTGTGCCTTTACCATGAATTACATAAACCTGTGGTAAATGTGCAATGTAAGCATCATCAAGATATTTCTCAAGTTCACCTAAAGCTTCATCAACAGTTTTACCGATTAAGTTGATTTCCATCTTCACGTTAAGAGATTTGTTCATTTTAATCTTGCCGCTACTGTTTCTTGTAAGACCCGGTGCCTTAATATCAGGTTCATCAATAATTTCTAAGTCCCTAATATTAACCTTGCTGTTTAAAATACCCATTTTGACAGTTAAGTTACCGGCTGCGTTTGGAAGGGAGGCAACAGTACCATTTAAGTTCATGCTAAGCACCTTAACCCCTGTTCCAAGTTTAAAGTCAGAAGCTTTGTAAGATTTTGAAGGCTTAGAAGCCTTAATCGAACTGTGGCTTTGATTCTTTTTAATTTTTGAACCAACGGCAGTTCTTGATTTTTCAAGTTCTTTTGTATTGCCGGACTTACCGTATTTGTTAATATTTTTAATTGCTGTATCAGCAGTTTCCTTAGCTTCTTTAAGAATATCAAGGGCTTCTTCCCTTGCTTTAGATAAAATCTTATCTTTCTTTTCATTAATTTCTTTAGTTCTGTATTCGTAATCTTTTTTCAAAGACGCTATTTGAGACTTGTAAACAGAAATTGTTTCGTGGTCTTTTTCAATCTGTTTCTTCTGACGTTCAAGTTCAGCTAAAACATCTTCAAACTGCTCATCTTCAGCATCAATTCTTGATTTGGCATCATCAATAATAAATTTAGGTAATCCAAGTTTCTCTGAAATTGCAAAGGCATTACTTTTTCCCGGTATACCAATTAATAAGCGGTAAGTTGGTCTTAAAGTTTCAACATCAAATTCGCAACTGGCATTCTGGACACCATCGGTGGAGAGGGCGTAAAGTTTTAACTCACTATAGTGAGTTGTTGCCATGGTTCTTGTACCCATATTCTTTAAGAAGTTAAGAATTGAAATTCCAAGAGCTGCACCTTCTACCGGATCAGTTCCTGCACCTAATTCGTCAAAGAGAACAAGAGAGTCCTGATCAGCTTTGTCTAAAATATTTACAGTGTTTACCATATGGGCTGAGAAGGTACTTAAACTTTGCTCAATACTCTGCTCGTCACCAATGTCTGCAAAAATTTCTTTAAATACTGCAAGGCTACTGCCCTCAAATGCAGGAATGTGTAAACCTGATTGGCCCATTAATGATAATAGACCAACTGTTTTTAGGGAAACTGTTTTACCACCGGTGTTAGGACCTGTAACAATAAGCAGGTTAAAATCTTTTCCTAAATTAACGTCTATTGGCACTACTTTCTTTGGATCAAGTAATGGGTGACGTCCCTGTTTAATGTTTATAAAACGTTTGTCGTTAAACTCAGGCATGGTTGCTTTCATTTTCTTGGCAAGATTTGCTTTCGCAAAAATAAAGTCAAGTTTAGGCAGTAACTTCATGTCAGTTCTAAGCTGTTCCATGTATTCGCTACATGTAACACTTAAATTAGCAAGTATAATTTGAATTTCATCAGCTTCTTTAACTGATAGTTCACGCAACTTGTTATTAAGTTCCACAACTACAGTAGGCTCTACAAAAAGAGTTGAACCTGTTGAGGACTGGTCGTGAATAATTCCCGGCACATTGCCACGATATTCTTGTTTAACAGGAACGCAGTAACGACCGTCTCTCATGGTAATAAGAGAGTCCTGTAAGTATGTTTTGTTGTTAGTAGAATTAACAAGGTTACTAAGCTGACTGTGAATTCTATCGTTTGTCAGCTTCATCTGTCTTCGAATATTTTTTAAGTTATAAGAAGCATCATCTGCCATTTCTTCTTCAGAAATAATACACTTTTCAATTTCTTTATTTAAATTAGTAAGAGGCTCAATGGCTTCAAACATATCGTCTAGGCTGTCTTTGTTACCATCGTCATCTCGTCTTGAAAAAGTTTTAACCCTGTTGGCAACTTTTAATAGGGAACTGATTCTAAGAAGTTCTCCCATGCCAAGGGTGCTGCCAATTTCCAATCGTTTAAGGGATTCACCAATGTTGTGAAGTCCCGAAAAAGAAAGACTCCCTTTTTGCCAAACTCGTGTAAGTGCATCGCCTGTATTTTGCTGCATTATTTTTATCTCATGATAATCAGATGAAGGGGTGAGATTCTCACAAAGTCTGCGACCCATGTCAGAACCTGCTTCTTCTTTTAGCAAGTCAATAATTTTGTTAAACTCTAATGTTTTTAATACCTTTTTGTTCATTTTATAATCTCCATTTATTTGATGTAACTATACATATTCTGCCACCAAATACAGTGGTACTGTTCTTGTATTTGAATACATAATCAATTATAATAAAGTTTAGCTTAAATGTGTATAAAAGTAAATTCTTATATTAGGAGGAAATAATGAAATATATCGAAACATTACGTGAAGGTGAAAGAGTACAGGAAGTATACTTATGCAAACAAAAAAGTAGCGCAATGACAAAAACAGGAAAAGAGTATGAGAATGTTATTTTACAGGATAAAACAGGACAGTTAGATGCAAAAATCTGGGACCCGGGTTCAATGGGCATTGATGATTTTGACGCATTAGATTATGTAGAAGTTCATGGAGACGTTACAGTTTTTAACGGTCAGACACAGCTTAGTATTAAGCGCGCAAGAAAAGTAAGTGAAGAAAATGTTGATCCATCAAATTATTTACCTTGCACTGATAAAAACATCGACGAAATGATGACAGAATTGCTAAAATTCATCGCCAGTGTTAATAACCCTTATTATAAACAGATTTTAACAACATTATTCGTTGATGATGCAAATTTTGCAGAGGCATTTAAGAAACATTCAGCGGCTAAAAGTGTTCACCATGGATTTATCGGTGGTTTATTAGAGCATACACTTTCAGTAACAAAGTTATGCGATTTTTATACAAAACAATATCCTATTTTAAACAGGGATTTACTTATTACTTCGGCTATTTGTCATGATATTGGAAAAGTATATGAATTATCAGATTTTCCTTCTAATGAATACACAGATGCAGGTCAGTTGTTAGGTCATATTGTTATGGGTTCGGAAATGCTTTCAAAGATTATAGCAACAATACCTGATTTTCCAACAAAGCAGGCAAATGAATTGAAGCATTGTATTTTGGCGCATCATGGCGAGCTTGAATACGGTTCACCAAAGAAGCCGGCATTAATTGAAGCTGTTGCACTTAATTTTGCAGATAATACAGACGCAAAGATGGAAACAGTTATGGAAATCTTTAAGAGTAACGGAACAGCAACATCAGACCAGTGGTTAGGCTACAATAGATTTTTAGAGAGCAACATTAGAAGAACTACTGAATAAAAATGGAGAATGATTAAAATATATGTTTAATAAGAATGATATTATTGAAATAGAAATTATTGATCAGGGAACTACAGGAGAGGGCATAGGCAAAGTTGATGGCTATGCTCTTTTTGTAAAAGATGCAGTTATTGGCGATGTGGTAAAGGTGAAAATAATGAAGGCAAAAAAGAATTTTGCTTTTGCCAAATTACTTGAAGTTGTAAAGCCATCCCCTTATCGTGTAGAGCCTCTTTGCCCTGAGGCAAACCGCTGTGGAGGCTGTCAGTTGCAGGCAATGAATTACAAGCAGCAGTTGGAATTTAAAGAGAAAAAAGTCTATAACAATATTAAACGAATTGGTGGCATAGAAGACTTTGAAATGAAGCCTATTATCGGCATGGAAGAGTTGTCAGTAAAGGGACATGAAGACAACGGACCTTTTCATTATAGAAACAAGGCACAGTTTCCGGTAGGTCTGGACAGAGAGGGAAATATTGTCAGCGGTTTTTATGCAGGCAGAACTCATTCCATTATTAGCGTGGACAATTGCCTTCTTGGTATTGAAAAAGATGGTGACGTAAATGGCACCGTAATGCATATAGTAAAAACTTTTATGAATATTTATAACATTAAACCTTATGATGAAAAAGCACACAAAGGTTTGGTGAGACATGTTCTTATTAGAATTGGTGCTTTTACAAATGAGATAATGGTTTGTGTGGTTATTAATGGAAATAAATTGCCACATTCACAGGAATTGGTGGAACAGTTATTGCAAATTGATGACATGACAAGTATTTGTCTTAATGTAAATAAAGAAAAAAGCAATGTAATTTTAGGCAGAGAAATTATTAATTTGTACGGAAAAGATTATATTGAAGATTACATTGGGGATGTTAAGTTTAGAATTTCTCCATTGTCATTTTTCCAGGTAAATCCAATTCAGACAGAAAAGCTTTACAACAAGGCGCTGGAATATGCAAACCTTACAGGTAAAGAAACTGTGTGGGATTTGTATTGTGGTATTGGAAGTATTTCTCTTTTCCTTGCAAAAGCTGCAAAGAAGGTTATTGGCGTGGAGATTGTTCCTGAAGCAATTGACAATGCCAGAGAAAACGCTGCCATAAATGGCATGGAAAATACAGAGTTTCTGGTTGGGGCAGCAGAAGAAGTAGTTCCTAAATATTTTGAGGAACATAAAAATCAACCTGAATGTAAGCCGGATGTGATTGTGGTGGACCCGCCACGAAAAGGTTGCGACCAGGTGTTACTTGATACTATTGTAAAAATGAATCCGGAGAGAATTGTTTATGTAAGCTGTGACAGCGCTACATTGGCAAGGGATTTGAAATGGCTTGAAGAACATGGGTATAAGTTAAAGGAAGCAACACCATGCGACATGTTTGGTCAGACAGTGCATGTGGAGACAGTGGTTCTGTTGACTAAAGTACATAATTGATAGTATGAAAAAGGCTTGAAATAATGGGATTTCGATAGTTTTGGTTACTGGAAATAATACCGCAAAAAATGTCCTAAAAGCTTTTAAAAATCTAGGAAATTTTATGGTTGGATAGACAGGAATATTGAGATTGAGAGAAAAGAAAGCAGCAGTTGTAACAAAGGATGATGAACATGAAAAAGAGAGCCTGGGCAGTCCTGATAGCGAGAAGTTGAAACTGAAGACTATTGCGGATATTAAGAATGCCGGATTTGAGGTTGAGAAAATAATCATCAATTCAAACTTAACCGAAGAAGAGGCATTTGCTGCAGAGGCTTCACTGATTAATGCTTTCAACTATGTTGGTGACGCGGGACTTACAAACATTGTTGCCGGACACCATTCTGCAGAGGCTTTATCGGTTGATGAGTGTGAAAGAATAAACGGTGCCGCCCCACTTGAAGAAAAAGACATCAGGCATAAAATCCTTGTCATCAAAATAAATAGACTCTACCAAAGAGGTATGGATGAGAATGAATCGTTCTACATTGGAAAGTCGATAGTCGGATTGAAGTTGAATCAGTCGGCACAGAATCCGATTACATATCTGTATCTACTGGAGAAAGATAAAATTCATATTCAATGAAATTTACAAATCGAAGTTTGTGATGGTAGATAATATGGAATGACTTAATGTTTTTGGGCTGATTTTTATTGCAGTCATTATGATACCCAATGTTGTATTTGCGATTAAGTGCAAAGATGGATTTGATAATAAGTGGAACAATAAATATGTTGAGGTCACAGAACAAGTAGGGAGATTGGGTTGTTTCGGATTCATGATAATCAATATTCCGGGAACTTGTTTCGGGGGGTGGTCTGACGAAGCATTTGCACTATATCTGATTGTAGATACCATATTGGTAATCAGATTTCCTGTCCGGATGATTTTATGGATCTGTATGAAAAGCCTTATCAGAGATGCAGTATCGTTTTTTTCGTTTCTTGTGAAAAAATTTGTAGTTATTTGTAAGAATTTGTCGAAAAGTGTGCTATATTTTAATCTGCTGACAAGCGGAAAGTTATATGAACACCTTGCCGAAATTGATACTTCGGCTCGTGATATGGCGGAATATCTGATAAAGGAAATGGCAAAGAAGCAAGGTGTAACAGAAGAACTGAAAGCAACGGATATGATGAGATGGATAGGATTGATGAATAACATTCGAGCCTGTGCCGATGAGATTGTAATGAATGATATTGTGTATTCCTAACGGATACTAACCGAAGAAGAACTGCTGTCAAACCGATGGCAGTTTTTCTTTTTCGGCAAGTATTCAAGAAGTCATTAAGTTGCGAGTATAATCGAAGTGGTAGAAAAGTTATCTATTATATCGGTTGTAACTTTTTTATGAACTCTATTGACAAGAAAACTTGGTATGTGTATAATTAAAACATGCAAAGAAAACTTGGCATGGAGGTGTTTTTATGAAAAAGGACGAAATCTTAAATGCAAGCAGAAAAGAACATCGCAATAAGGACTTGGCTGAAATGGAAGTGGTATATCAAGCCGGAAGTCACGCAAGCAGAGTTGGTGCTTTAGTGTGTTGTTTGCTTTCGCTGTTATCTTCTGTGCTTGCTCATACTATGATTTACAGTCCGTGGGTTATATACTTCAGCATTATTGCAACACAATGGTTAGTTCGTTTTATCAAAATGAAGCGAAAGAGTGATTTGGTCTTGACCGTTCTGTTTTTTGTGCTTTCCATTTTTGCATTTGTTGGATTTGTTAGCCACCTTTTAGAGGTGAGAATATGAAAGAACAATTACAACTGAAAAATCACTTAAAGGAAGTTCGCACAGAAGCAAATCTTTCTCAAGCTCAGCTTGCAGAAATGGTAGGGGTATCAAGAAATACCATTAGTTCTATTGAAACAGGACAGTTTAATCCAACTGCAAAATTGGCTCTAATTCTTTGTATTGCATTGGACAAAAAATTTGAGGAACTATTCTATTTTTAGGAGGTCACTATGGAAAATATTATACTGTTGATTTTGGGAGTGTTCATATCTGTTGTGGGAATTGTAAATATCAAAGGCAATATCAGCACAATTCACTCTTATAACAGGCGAAAAGTAAAGGAAGAAGATATACCAAAGTATGGAAAAACAGTCGGCACAGGAACGCTGATTATAGGAATATCTCTTATATTAGGTTTTATTGTTTCGTTTTGGAGTGAAATAATTATAGATTATATCATTCTTCCAGCAGTTATTGTCGGATTAGGCTTTATATTGTATGGACAGTTCAAATACAATAAAGGAATTTTTTGAGAATCAGGGAGGTATAAAGATGGAATTGAACACAATATCAGGTCTGGCGATAGCGGGAGTTATCTGCTCCGTTGTCCTCTCGATGGGGGTACCGATTGCTTTGTTCATTGCAGGAAGGGTGAAGCTTAAGGCAAGGATTTCCTCGTTCTTTATCGGAGCAGGAACCTATCTGCTGTTTGCCATGCTGTTGGAGCAGCTGTTGCATGTTCTTGTCATTCGGTTCTGCGGACTGAACGCACAGAGCAGGCCATGGCTTTACTATGTGTACGCGGCTTTGGCTGCAGCTGTTTTTGAAGAGACCGGAAGACTGATTGCCATGAAGTTCTGGATGAAGAAATGGCTGGATTTTCCAAATGCACTGATGTATGGAATCGGGCATGGCGGTGTGGAGGCTATTCTGCTCGGAGGACTCTCCGGAATCAGCAATCTTGTGTCCATGCTGATGATCAACAGCGGAGCCATGCAGAATACGCTGGCGGCACTTCCTGCTGAGTCTGCAAATCAGACCGTGTCACAGCTGTCGGCCCTATGGACAACACCGGCACCACTCTTTTTTGTAAGCGGAATCGAAAGAATCAGTGCTATCATTCTGCATATCGGGTTGTCACTGCTGATCTACCGGGCGGTAAAGGCAGGCAAATACAGGACAGCGGCTTTTACAGCGGTTCTTGCATATGGGATTCATTTTATCGTGGACTTCTTTGCCGTGGCAGGTCCGGCGCTTCTTCCCATCTATGTGATTGAAATTGGTGTCTTTGTGATGGCAGCCGGAACTCTTGTTATGGCGCTGAAGATGGGAAGGATGGAAGAACTGTGAATTCCAGTTTTCTGCTATCATAAAACAGAATATATCTTACAGAACGCACCGTAGAAATACGGTGTTTTTTGTTATCCCAAACCCACAATTTCATACACAACCACAGGTTAGTACAAATACCTTGCGATTTTTTGAAAGGCTTAGAAAGGAAATTTCCCCTGATTTTCGCCCTGAGAAATGACACAAACAAGGCTTAATGTATCTTTCCTGTGGTTTTTATTTCCGGCAGGAAAGGAGGATTGCTTGCTCTGCCGAGAAAGGAGAACGAAATGGCGAAAAGCAACAAGGCGGATATGAGTTGTGCAAGGGTAAAAAGTACACCGTTTCTGATGTGAGCAAGGCGGAAAGGCACAACGAACGCAAGAATGAAACCTATGAAAATATAAATATGATTGAGGAACGCATACCCTATAATGTGCATTTCAAAAAGCCTTTTGCTCCGACCTATATGGAGCAATTAAAGCAGATGGAAGCTGACGGTATGGTGTCGCTTCGTGGGTTGAGAAAAGACGCAACGCTCTTTAACGAGATTGCGATTAAGTGCAAAGATGGATTTGATAATAAGTGGAACAATAAATATGTTGAGGTCACAGAACAAGTAGGGAGATTGGGTTGTTTCGGATTCATGATAATCAATATTTCGGGAACTTGGTTCGGGAGGTGGTCTGACGAAGCATTAGCACTTTCTATTATTCCTTCAATGTTGTTCTTATTTAGTGGGATTATGAGTAGGTCAGTGCTATTGATTATTGCATCAGTATTATTTGCACCAAGTCATATTGTGATTTCATATAAAAATGTAAAATAATATTTACAAATTCCAGTTTGTAGGGGTGACATGAAAAATGAAGTTTAAGGAACAGAGCTTTACCCTGTTTGCCTATACAAATTATAGGATAATTCAAGGTTCACACAGGCTCGAACCACTAGATTTTAAGGGAAAAGGTGCGTTCCACCATTCCCTTTTACAATAGGGGGTGGGTATGTTTTCTCTTGAACAATCGAGCCATGTGGAGACAGTGGCATGGCTTGGCCGAAATGTTTTGATAATTTAGTATGATGGCGAAAAATTTATTGACAGCGTTTAGAATTTGCTATATATTATACAAATATCTTGAGAGAGGATTTAAAAACAATGAAACATTTATTAATTAACAGTTTAAGACGCAGACAGAGAAGACATAAGTTCTTGTAGTTATTGTAAATCGCATAACTGCAAGAACTTATGTCTTGTTGTTATGCGGTGATGTTAATTAGTATCATATGCAGAACCGTATTTGATTTATCAGATGTGATAATCGGGTGCGGTTCTTTTTTTCATTTATAAAACAAGAAGGGAGAAAAGAAAAATGAAAGAAAAAATTAGTAAAGTTGTAGCAGGAGTGGTTAATACAGAGGATTGGAAGTCGATATTAGATTTAATAGAGACGCCACCTGATAACAAAATGGGTGATTACGCAATTCCGTGTTTTTCATTAGCCAAGTTAATGCACAAGAATCCATCATTAATAGCTAATGAAGTGAAAGAAAATTTGGAAGATGCTAAAGAAGAGTTGGGACTGTCTTCGGTAGAGGCGGTGAACGGATACTGTAATTTATTTGTAAACCGTGAAAAGTATGTGGAAATGATACTGAACACTTTGGAAAAAGATAATTTGGGAGTAGAAAAGGTTGGCTTAGATAAGACAATCTGTATTGATTATTCTTCTCCTAATATCGCTAAGAATTTCCACGTAGGACATTTACGCACAACAGTTATAGGGAACTCATTGTATAAAATTTATGATAAATTAGGGTATAAAGTGATAAGGATTAATCATTTAGGAGATTGGGGGACACAGTTTGGAAAACTTATTGTTGCCTATAAAAAATGGAGTAGTAAAGAAGTAGTTGAGAAAAGAGGAATTGATGAGTTACTTGATATTTATGTTAAATTTAACAGTGAAGCAGAGAAAAATCCGGAGCTAATGGATGAGGCACGAGAGTGGTTCGTAAAGATGGAGCAGGGGAATCAGGAAGCGTTGGCAATATGGGAATGGTTCAAAGAAATCAGTATGGTAGAGTTTGAAAGAGTATATAAAATGTTGGGGATTTCCTTTGATTCTTATCTTGGTGAAAGCTATTATCGCAATATGGTTCCTGAATTAGTTGACTATCTGAAAGAGAAAAAATTATTAATAGAGAGTCAGGGAGCTAATGTGATTGATTTATCAAAGTATAACATGCCTCCATGTATGATTACAAAAAAGGATGGTGGTTCAATTTACCATTCCCGTGATATATGTGCAGTTTTGTATCGTAAAGAAAAGTACGATTTTGATAAATGTTTATATGTGACAGGGCTTGAGCAGAGTCTTCATTTTAAACAGGTATTTAAAGCAATTGAGTTAATGGGATACAAGTGGTATACGAATTTAGTACACGTTCCATATGGTCTCGTAAGTTTGGAAGGAGCAAAGTTATCTACACGAAACGGAAATATAATATATGCAGAAGATATATTAGATGAAGCAGTTAAGCGTGCGGCGGAATCCATTGAAGAAAAAAATCCAAAGCTGGTTAACAAAGAAATGGTTGCTAAAAAGGTTGGAATCGGCGCTGTAATATTCCATGACTTGTTTAATCAGCGTATTAAGGATGTAGATTTTTCATGGGATGACGTATTAAGCTTTGAGGGAACTACAGGTCCTTATGTTCAATATACTTATGCACGTGCTAAGAGCATATTACGTAAGAGTAATGTAGAAATTGAAAATAAAAACATATGTTATGATGCACTTACTGATGATGTGACATTTGAACTGATTAAGATTCTATCTGGATATGAGGAAGCAGTTAAAAATGCAGCAAATCGTTACGAACCTTCAATTGTAGCATGATATATCATTTCAGTTGCTTCTTCATTTAATAAGTTTTACCAAGAATGTACCATACTTCGAGAAGAAAATGAGATGGTAAAAATGGCAAGGCTAAATCTTGTTAATTTAGTTCAGAAAATTGTTAACGAGGCTTGTGGTCTTCTTGGAATGGAATGTCCGGAAGAAATGTAGAAAAACTTGCAACACGATGCAGAATAGTTGTAGATTCTCACGCCAAATAATCATGTTGTCAATTTCGCATTTTATATCACTGGCAGTCGGGATTTGTTACTTTTAGAAAAATGTATAAAAGTATATATCTGTAGAGCTATTACAAAAAAGAAGTATATTGATATTGACTATTATGTTAACTAGTATTAACATGAACGTAAAAGCGTGCATAAAATGGAGGCGAATATGATAATAAGTGAAAGAATTTTTGAAATAATGAAGGAACAGAAAATGAGCCAAAGAGAACTCTCAAGGAGAACCGGAATAACAATCAGTACAATTAGCGATTGGAATACCAAGAAGTCGAATCCGGCTTCTGATAAGTTATTGGTTATTAGTGAGGCTTTGGGGGTTTCTGTGGAAGAATTGCTTATAGGTTCAGAGTCATTTAAAGAAAATTTATCAGAGGATATTGATTATAAGAATGTTGAGGATCATAAGATTTTGGAAGATTACCATAAGTTATCTAAAAGTCAGCAGATGCGTTTATTAAAATACATGAAGAGATTAGAGGAAATGAATGGAGAAAAATAAGAACATAAATGTAATTAAAGATTTAAATGGAAAAGATGATATTTTTCATGCTTTTTCTGATAGTAAGACATGATGTCAATGGTAAGAATATTTGTACGATGTTATAAAAACAAAAAAAGAAACGAGCAACCCGCTTAGCTACTGACAAGTCAGCACGTACGGTACAAAACCCATTTCTTACTTCAAAAGGTACTATTTATTTGTGAAAATGTCAAGGAGAAAAATTGTGAATAGTAAAAAACAAAGGTTTATATTTATACTCGTGTTTCTACAGTCATGCAGATAGATGGTTATTCATTGGAAGCTCCGAAAAATAAAATGGTCCAATGTGGGAGGAGAAAGTCTAATATGGAAAGGAAAATGGTTAGCTGAGGTAATAGAATAATAATGATAAATCGGACATATTGCTGATGTCGGCACTATGTTCATATGAGAATTGTGGTCACAGTTTGTGACCGCAAAACAAGGAAGGAAATATATGGCAGAAGATAAAAAGAAAGAAATTGCAGTAATTGAAATTACAGAAGAATACATGAAGGAGCGGCTTTATGAATTCAGAGGGAAAAAAGTTATGCTTGATTCAGACTTGGCAGAGATTTATGGGTATGAAACCAAAAATTTTAAAAGGCAGGTTAAGAATAACATTGCCAAATTTGAAGGCGATGATTTTATGTTTGAATTGAATGATGAAGAAGTGGAAAATCTTTCAAGGTGCAAAAATTTCACCTTGAATATGGGAAGAGGTTCAAATATAAAATACAAACCTTATGTGTTTACAGAACAGGGAGTATATATGCTTATGACAGTTTTGCGTGGCGAGCTCGCAATTAAACAAAGCCGTGCACTTGTGAAGACTTTTAAGAGAATGAAAGATTACATATTAGAAAATCGTGATTTAATAGGTCAGCGGGAAATACTTCAGTTAAGCATGGAAGCTGCTAACAACAGAATAGAAATTAACAAAATCAACTCAGATATGATATCTCTTGAAAAGCAGATTTCAGATGTTGCAGAAGGCTTGAAGGATGTTGTGACAAAATCTGAGTTGGCGGATATGATGAACAGCTTTGTTTCAGATGATGATGAAAAGTGGCTCATGTTTAATGCAAAATTTAGTAGTGCAGATGAGGTATATGAGTCTATTTATAAGCAGGCAAAGTCGTCAATATATGTCGTTGACAATTATATTGGATTAAGAACGCTGGTACATCTTAAAAATTCTCCTACAGGAGTAAATATTACTTTATTCAGCGATAATGTTGGGAACAATAAACTTCATAATATAGAATTTACGGATTTTTGCAAAGAATATCCATCCGTAAAAATATCAATGAAAAAGACAGGCGGTATATTTCATGATCGATTTATAGTGTTGGATTATGGAACTGCTGCTGAAAGGGTTTTCTTATGTGGGGCTTCATCAAAGGATGCAGGGGCTAGAATAACCAGTATTGTTGAAGACTATGGAGTGTCTAAATATACCCCGGTTATTGCAACGCTGTTGAAAAATCCAACTTTGATTTTACCACAGTAGAGGGGAGCGAATGCATTGAAGAAGAAAACAAAATGCTACATATATATTCGTGTATCAACAGCAATTCAGATTATTCTTAATATGTAGGCTCGCAGCAGAGCAGATAGCATCAGCTACAGGTAAGGACATAGAAGAAGTGAAAGTGATTATTGCGGTGAAGAAAACTGAACTTGCATAAAGTTATATAAAAAAGAGAGCCTTTGAGTTTAAATAACTTAGAGACTCTTATTATATGAAAATTTCAAGAGAGAAAATTGTGAACGTATATGTTTACAATTTAAGTTGGACTCATTGTAGGTGTTTGTTGCATACGAAATATTAATTATTGGGGAACATTTCTATATAATAACGATATAAAATGTTCCCCAAAGAAGATGCAATGTCAGTGCTATATAACGAAATACAAGAATTATAAAATCAATTCTTTTGGGAGACGGAAAAGAAATTTGGTAGATTTGTAAGTTATAAAAATTAGCGAACCTTTTGGCTTTTTTAGAGACTAATATAGTGTAAATCGATTTACAGGAGGAAGAAAAAATGAGTGAATACATTAATAATGAACTTATCGAGAACACATATTTGTTCTGCATAAAGCGAGTGGCTAATAGCGATACGGCAAAAGATTTAGCTCATGATATTTTATTGGAAGCATTAAAGGCTGTTTCGAAAGGAAAAAAGTTTACAAATTTTTATGGATGGTATTGGAGAATGGCACATAATAAATATGCAAACTATATGGAGTACAAGAAAACTCAAACATTGCCAATAGAAGTGGCTGGAGGTGTTGCTGCAGAAATTTGTCAGCCGATAGAACAGATTATTAATGATGAAAAGATTTCGTATCTTAATTATTCACTCTCAAGATTAGCATCAGACTATCGTGAAATAATAATTAGATTTTATTTGAAGGAACAATCAATAAAACAAATTTCACAGGAATTAAAAATTCCGGAAGGAACTGTAAAAAGAAGATTGTTTGATGCAAAGAAAAAAGTGAAAGAGAGGTTTGATAAAATGAGAAACATTGGTACATTATCTTATGCTCCGGCAGAGATAGATTGGTTTTGGGGATATAGTTGTAGAGAGGCAGCAGGCGTACTTGATAATCAAAAAATAGCACAACAGATATGTGTTTTGTGTGGAAAAGAACCGAAGAATATTAATGAAATTTCTGATGAAATGGGAGTAGCACCAATTTATGTTGAACCAATTATGGAACAACTTTTAAAAGTGAAATTAGTTGTGCCATATAATAAGAAAAAGTATATTTCAAATTTTGGTGTGTTCCCAAAGCAGGCATATATGCAGGCACAGTCAGTTGCAAACTATGAATTTCGTGAAAACGGTTATTTCGACAAAGTAAATCAGGCTCTGGAGAACACAAAAGATGAAATATTAAAATTCGATTTTTATGGAAATGATTTTAACTACAAATATTTAAAGTGGATTTTTTATGTTATTGCAGGCTATCAGATAGGATATCTTGCTAATGAAAAATATTTAGAAAAGTACAAAGGCAAGTATAAAGATGAGGGGGAAAGAGATTATAGGATTACAATGCAATACAGCAATGCTGATGAAAATATCGATTATCCTATTCAAGATGAAACGAAAACAGCTGAATGGTCATGTTTAACTCAAAAATTTATGTCCACACGTTATGGAAAAATTGAATTCGTAAACGATTATCAGTGTGCCCCTTTTCCAAGTGAAGGAGAAGAATTTGCAAAGGGACGTGACCTGTGGGTAAATGGTGATAATATTACACTATTAATGGAACTAGCTGAAAACAGTAGTAAAAAACTGAATACATATGAAGAAGAAATGGTTGCCTGTTTTATTAAAAACGGCTTGGTTGAAAAGAAAGACAATGGATATAAAGTATTATTACCAATTTTTAAAAGAGACGTATTTGAAAAAATAGCAACACTAATAAAAGAAGCAGTTAGGAATATCGCATATGAATATTCTGATTGTATAGCTGGTAAAGTAGAAAAAATATTATTGCCATATGTGCGAAAAGAACTGATGAGTAACTTTATTTATTGGAATATGAAAATGTTCTTCCAACCTATTTCTTCGCTATTTTATTATGGAATATATGACTCTAATGATTTGGAAATTCCAAAAGATTATGAGCATAGTGCTGCAGGACTTTACCTTGAGGTAAAGTAAAATAGAAATAATGTCAAAGGATATAATATTTAATATTAGATATGCTCGTAATTAGCTACAACTTTATTTCCTTAAAGAATGTAAAGTTGTAGCTTAAAATCAAAAAGAGTTACATTTAAACAATTTGTACACAAAAACTTTGAAGAAATGTAGGAATTGGGTAAATCAAGCTTTGAAGAAATGTAGAAAAATTAAATTTAAGACCTTGAAGAAATGCACGTTTATGATATGATATGTTTATATTTAGGGTTCCTTTATGAAAATCTTATTGCTCAAATGATTACTGCATCTGGAAGAGAATTGTATTATCATATATGGGAAAAAATGGAAGCACACATTATTATGAAGTGGATTTCCTGATTTCTGAAGGAAGTAAAATAAATGCTTTTGAGATTAAATCTTCTGGTGCAGGGCAACATCGGTCCATAAAGCAGTTCTCTGAAAAATTTTCAAAGAATGTAAATAAAATATATTTATTGTCTCAGAAAGATGTTGGAAAGGAAGAAAATTTACTGTTTAAGCCATTTTATCTGATGCCCTTTCTAATTTGATAAATAAAAAAGATTGAAGCTAAAAAAGGTTGGAGAAAGTTCCAACCTTTTTTACTTATCTGTGTCTATATTAATGAACATGTTCAATAAAGCACATAATGGAGGAGAAAATGGAGCAAAAAGAAGCAGGAGAAATCGTTAATAATTACATAAATCGAATATACAGTTTTGTAAAGAAAAGAGTGTCAAACGAGGCTGACGTACAAGACATATCGCAGGAGATAGCTTTTAAATTGTATAAGTCGCTGTGCATTAAAGATGTGATTAATGTAGATGGATTTGTGTGGACCGTAGCTAGAAATACTTTGGTTAATTTCTATAGGGGAAATGGTCGCTTTAAGATGAATGTTTCAATAGATGATAATGAAGTTAAAATAAGTGATGGTGGCAAGGATATAATTGATAGCATGATAGAAAAGGAAAACTATCACAGAATTAGAAAAGAAATTGCTTATCTGTCTAAGATTCAGCGACAAATTCTCATTATGTATTATTACGAAGAAAAAAAGCAAAAAGAAATAGCTTCTATTTTAAATCTTCCAGTGGGAACAGTAAAGTGGCACCTAAGTGTGGCAAAGAACGAATTGAAACGAGGTATGGCAAAGATGAGAAATATAAATGATTTAAAATTTAATCCAATAAAGTTTGCAAAGGTTAGATATGATGGGTATACGGGAACAATGGGAAATCCAATAAAGTATGTAAGAAGTGCATTGTCTCAAAATATTCTGTATACGATAAAAGATTCAGCAAGAACAATTGAAGAAATTGCTGATATTATGAATGTTTCTCCGGTTTATATAGAAAGTGAAATCGAATTTCTTGAGGAACATCAACTTGTTATAAGAGACAAAAACAAATACATTTGCAATATAATTATAGAAGAAACAAATGGGGAAAATGAAGTCAACATTATTAAGAAATGCTATAGAAAAATAGCAGAAGAGCTTTCTGCAAAATTATTTGACGAAATTGTAAATAACAACTACTTAAATAGTCCGGATATTTTAGGCCCTAAGGATGATAACTTTAGAATGTGGGGATTATTAATATATCTGATTGCAACAGCTAATGTAGATAGTATTAAAAAAACAATTACATTTGAGCAGGCAGCAACCATTAGACCGGATGGTGGTTGCAATATTATTACTGCCAGTGTTGATTCAGAGAGTGAAAAAGAAATATTAAATATCACGGAGAAATTTTGTGGACCATGTTGGAATGAAGACGAACTGTTAAAGTTGTGGCTGGTGGATAGCAAATGGTCGGATAAACGAGTGACAGAATACTATGGTGGCCCTAATATACAAAGGGATCTTAAGTTGATTGGTAGATTTATTAATGGAGATATTCTTAGCGTCGATGAATATACATTTCTTTTGGAAAAAGGCTATATTACAAAGAAAGATGGAGGGTATGAATTAGGTGTTGTAGCAATAAAACAAGGAGAAATAAGAGAAAAGCTTGAGAAAATGGCTTACAATATAAAAAATGAAGTGATTGAAGAAAATCTTGCTCTGATTAGAGAGTATCAGGCTTTATTAGAACCAGATAACATGCCAAAGAATGTAAAGCTTCAAAGAGAATACATAAATCAACATTTGTTTTCATCAGATGCTTTTTTGTGTGTATTTTCAATGGAGTATTTAATTGAAAGTGGAAGGCTTAAGATTGTAGAAGATAAATATAAGAAAGCAGTAGGGCAGATTGTGATTCTGAAATAGTGTTAAAAAATAGCAAATACGTTTGGAAATTAGACGTAAATTAAACAAAAATTAAGAATACGTTTGAAAAATAAACGTAAAATCAAACGAAAACTTAAAAATATGTCTGAAAATCAAACGTAAAATCAAACAAAAACTAAAAAGTATGTTTAATAATCAAACGTAAAGTGAACGCAAAAAGATACGTTTTGGAGTAGATGATGATGGAATTGAAGTTGGAGTTAAAAATCCCGTTCAGGAATGCACAGATATAGAAAATAGGATAAATGATAGTATTTCACCTGTACCGGATTATAGATTAAATATAAATGAAAATACATCAGTAATAGTCCTTACTGTTGAAGAGGGTAGTAACAAACCATATTTTTACAAATCAAAAGCGTATAAAAGAATTGATTCCTAAGGAAGCATTCAGGGAAGCTATAGCAAATGCATTAGCACATAGAACATGGGATGTGAAATCAAACATCAACGTGGCCATGTATGATAATAGGATAGAAATCACCTCTCCCGGTGGATTACCAAAGGGTATTTCTAAGGAAGAATATTTGAACGGAGGAATATCCATACCTAGAAACTATATTTTATGCAATGTGTTTTTAAGATTGCATATGATAGAACGTTTCGGAACCGGAATAAAAAGAATAAATCAATATTATAAAGATAATGCTATAAAGCCGCAATATGTAATAACTGAAAACATGATTAAAATATGCCTTCCAATCATTGAAAAAAATACATTAGAAGGCGATGAATCGGTTATATTTAACTTACTTGACACAAAGTCTATGTCCAGTTCTGCAATTGTAAAGGAAACAGGGTTGAAAAAATCAAAAGTTATATCAATTTTAAACCACCTTGTCGAGCAGGACTATATTGAGAAAACAGGTAATGGAAGAGGAACAAAGTATCAAAGATGATAAAGAATATACAAACCACCCCAATTATAAAAATTACGAAATGGAGAGTTAGAACATTGGGAAATTGTTGTAAATTTTGCAATAGTTCAAAAGGAATGATTTCTTATTGGTTAAAAGACATGTCAATCATAAAAATAATTTATGGTTAATTTTTTAACGAAATGCACAAATTTGTTGATTAAGCATTGAATTTGTCAATTAATAATGTATAATATATGCGTAAAGCAAGATTTTTTTGCTTTAGGTAAGAAAGGCACCATAATTAATTAAATTCCTTGGTGACTTTTCGAAAAACAAGATAGAAAAGGAGTATTATTAAAATGGCAATCGATTTAACAAAATATGGAATTTATGGAACAACTGAAATTGTTTACAATCCATCATACGAAGAGTTATTTGCAGAAGAAACAAAGCCAGAACTTGAAGGTTTTGACAAAGGTCAGGAAAGTGAATTAGGTGCAGTAAACGTTAAGACTGGTGTATACACAGGACGTTCACCTAAAGACAAATATATCGTTATGGATGAAAATTCAAAGGACACTGTTTGGTGGACATCAGATGAATACGCAAACGATAACCATCCATTATCAGAAGATGTATGGGCTACATTAAAGGACATCGCTAAGAAAGAACTTTCAAACAAGAAACTTTATGTAGTAGATGCTTTCTGTGGAGCAAATGCAGACACACGTATGGCTATTCGTTTTATCGTAGAAGTAGCTTGGCAGGCACATTTCGTAACAAATATGTTCATTAAGCCAACAGAAGAAGAACTCAAGAACTTCGAACCAGACTTCGTAGTATACAATGCTTCAAAGGCAAAAGTAGAAAACTACAAAGAACTTGGATTAAACTCAGAAACAGCAGTTGCATTCAATATCACAAGCCGTGAACAGGTTATCATTAACACATGGTACGGCGGAGAAATGAAGAAGGGTATGTTCTCAATGATGAACTACTACTTACCACTTAAGGGTATTGCTTCAATGCACTGTTCAGCAAATACAGATTTAAATGGAGAAAACACAGCAATTTTCTTCGGTTTATCAGGAACAGGAAAGACAACACTTTCAACAGATCCTAAGCGTCTCTTAATCGGTGATGACGAACATGGTTGGGATGACAACGGAGTATTCAACTTTGAAGGTGGATGCTACGCTAAGGTTATTGACTTAGATAAGGAATCAGAACCAGATATCTACAATGCTATTAAGCGTGATGCACTTCTTGAAAACGTAACATTAGATGAAAATGGAAAGATTGATTTCGCTGATAAGAGCGTAACAGAAAACACTCGTGTTTCTTACCCAATCAATCATATTAAAAATATTGTACGTCCTATTTCATCAGCGCCAGCAGCTAAGAACGTAATCTTCTTATCAGCAGATGCATTTGGAGTATTACCACCAGTATCAATCTTAACAGAAGGTCAGACACAGTATTACTTCTTATCAGGATTTACAGCAAAATTAGCTGGTACAGAACGTGGAATTACAGAACCAACTCCAACATTCTCAGCATGTTTCGGACAGGCTTTCTTAGAGCTTCATCCAACAAAATACGCTGAAGAATTAGTTAAAAAGATGGAAAAGAACGGCGCTAAGGCATATCTTGTAAACACAGGATGGAATGGTACAGGAAAGCGTATCTCAATTAAGGATACACGTGGTATCATCGATGCTATCTTAAGCGGAGCAATCAACGAAGCTCCTACAAAGACAATTCCATACTTCAACTTTGAAGTTCCAACAGAACTTCCAGGAGTAGATGCAGGAATTCTTGATCCAAGAGATACTTACGCTGATGCTTCAGAATGGGAAACAAAGGCATTAGATCTTGCAGACAGATTCATCAAGAACTTCGCAAAATACGAAGGAAACGAAGCAGGAAAAGCACTTGTTTCAGCAGGACCACAAAAATAATCGCGAAGCTTTGAGTAAAGCGACATAATAAAAGAAGAGACAGGCAATCCGTTATGCTTGCATAAACGGGAGCCTGTCTCTTCTTTTATTTAGCGGCATTCTGCGAATGCCGCGTGCTTATTGATTTGCATGCAAATCAATAAGAGGAGTGTCGCGTAAAGTAGGAAAGCTACGCATAAAAAAGTTAAAACAAAGGGAATGCCGCGTGCTTATTGATTTGCATGCAAATCAATAAGAGGAGTGTCGCGTAAAGTAGGAAAGCCACGCATAAAAAAGTTAAAGCAAAGGGAATGCCGCGTGCTTATTGATTTGTTTACAAATCAATAAGAGGAAAGTCGCGTTTGGAAAGAAAATTTGATATAAAAGTGATTTTTTGCTCGAAATAATGTATAATTATAAATGTTTTTGTGGGCATAACAAATTTATCGTACATTTGCTAAGTAACAATGCCCCAAAAAACAATAAATTTATAGGAGGGTTTGTATGAGAAAGACATTCAAACAAATTATGTCTATTATGCTGGTAGCAGCATTAGCGCTAGGTGGAACACCTTTCACAGCAAAGGCGTCTATAGACATAAAACAAGAAGAAAACAACAAAAACAAAAAGGAAAAAAGTTATGTAGAAGGACAGGCAGTCATTCTATATAAGGAAAGTGGAAAGAATGTTTCAACACAGAGTATTACAGACAGTAAGGTAAAAATTAAAGAAACATATGATTTCCAGGAAAGCAAAGGAAAGGTGAAAACTTATAGTAACAATGATGCTTCAGACGTGAAGGTTTCTTTAGTTGAATCAGATTCATATTCAACAGAAGAACTTATTGCAAAGATGAAGAACAAAGTTGGTGTTATAAGTGTTCAGCCAAACTATATTTATAAGGCTTCAGATTATAATGACAAGTATTATAAATATCAGTGGTCTCAGGAAAACGTTGGTCAAAATGGCGGCACAAAGGGATTAGATATTAACGCTGACAGCAGCGCTTTGGCTGACAAGGACAATAAGGAAAAAGTTGTTGCGATTGTTGACACAGGTGTTGATTACACACATGAAGATTTAAAAGATAAAATATGGAACAATCCTTATGATGAAAGTGAACTAAAAGGAAAACATGGATATGATTTTGCTAATGAAGATGCAGATCCATTAGATGACAACGGTCATGGTAGTCACTGTGCAGGTATTATTGCAGCACAGTCTAACAACAATGTTGGTATAAGTGGAACTGCAAAAAGTGATAACATAAAGATCATAGCACTTAAATGCCTCGATGAAGAAGGTTCAGGTTCAACAATAGATGCTATAGGTGCTTATAACTATATTTATAAAGCGCAGTCATTAGGCACAAATGTTGTAGCTGTAAATGACTCATGGGGCGGTGATGCAGACGAAACAGAAGATGCATTAAAAGCTGTTATTGAAATGGTTGGTAAGAAGGGTGCACTTTCAGTTATAGCATCAGGAAATGATGGTGTAAATGTAGATGAATATTACACAAGTCCTGCCTGTATTGACAGCGATTACATTATTTCAGTTGCAGCAAGTAATGAAAATGATGAACTTGCAACTTTTTCTAATTATGGAAAAGATAATGTAGACATTGCAGCACCGGGAACTAACATTCTCTCATCAGTTTCATATAATTGTTATAATCCATCTATTTACGAAAACCCAATGGATTTAAGTAGTACATTCTATACATACGACACAGAAAAAGTAGTTAATGTAGTTGAAGATGAAGCTATCGTAAAAGATGCAGCACAGGGCGAGGCTCCTTGGGGACATTCAAGTGATGATGAGGGTGCAAAATTCACAGCAACTACAACTCACAATTCATATTTTGGAGAAGCAAAAAATACAAACAAGTCCCTTAATTTATCTGTAAGCAATATTGCAACAGAAGAACAGTATAATTTCTATTTACCATACGAGTTGAAAAAATCTTCAACTCCTGTAACAGTAAGTGCAATGTTAAAGGTAAATGCGAAAC
This sequence comes from Eubacterium sp. Marseille-QA0814, assembly GCF_965119675.1. Taxonomy (NCBI): domain Bacteria; kingdom Bacillati; phylum Bacillota; class Clostridia; order Eubacteriales; family Eubacteriaceae; genus Eubacterium; species Eubacterium sp. Marseille-QA0814. Next base: position 2,043,482 of record NZ_CBCPMG010000001.1, read on the forward strand.
CTAAAAAAGACAACACAAACATTACAGGTCTTTTAGATGAAGATACAATTGGAACGTATGGAATTTTTGATTGTAATGTAAAAGATTCAGGAGAACTTGATTTTGCTAATGCAGAAATGATAGGTATGTCACACTTAGAGCAGGATAATTGTTATACACATTTAAGTTTTTCAACTTCAGGTAAAGTTAAAAAAGACACTAAGAAAGTTCTTATTCTTGCTTTAGTTGCTTCAACAGATGGCGAGTATGGATTTAGTGTAGAAGATTTTGGTGTAAGCAAAGAAGATGTTAATGCAGACGAATTTGGAAAATACGACTTTTATAATGGTACATCAATGGCTACACCACATGTTACAGGTGCAGTAGCAGCCATTGCAAATACATATGGTAACAGTAATTCATTAGATGTTAAAAACAGAGTGCTTGGTTCTGTAAGAGAGATACCGGCATTAGCAAACAAAGTTTCATCAAGTGGTGTACTGGACTTAACAAAGGTTGACACACCTAGCATTAGCGTTGGTAAGATTCAGATGAACGCTAAATCACAGGTTGAAATTAAAGGTTCATACCTTAAAGATGCTAAAGTATTTGTAAACAATACAGAAGTAAAACAGCTTTCAAACAATGATCAGACAGTTACATTTGACGGAAATAACTATAAGAATAAAACTTTAAATATTAAGATTCAAAAAGAAGAAAAAACAATAGAGAGAACATGTTACTTCTCATGTGGTAAAGCATTCACATCTGACAAGAAGTTCATAAACTCTATGTTAGGCGGTCAGTTAGTATCAACAGGTCAGGAAGTGGCATACATTACTGATGAAGGTATTGTTATGTGGAGTTCTTTATCAAATAGTCAGGATATTGATATTGATGAATTAATTAAAAAATTCCCTGAATTAAAAGATGAAATCTTAAAAGAACAGGAATCTTTAAAAGATGCAGGTAGAACTTCAGAACTTGATGAAGGAAGATTTCCATTTACAACAGAAATGTTCGGGGCAGAATATAAGTATGCATTAAACGGTAGTGTATATGCTAACAGCGATTTTGTCTACACAAACGGAAAGCTTTATGGAGCAGTAGGTTTAGGTTTAGGTTACACAGAAGAAGAAATTCTTGCATACTATGATACTAATAAAGGTTGGAAGAAATTAACAGCAGTTCCAAAAGAATTTAAGGGGGCATTTGGTTACAATTTAGTAGCATATAATGGTGACTTATATTTATTCGGCGGAATTAAGAAGGATGGAAGTCTTGATACATCAGTTATGAAGTATTCTTTATCAGCAAAGAAGTGGACAACAGTTGCTAAGTTGCCAAGTGGACGAGCTTGTGCAAAAGCTGTTCAGGTTGGAAATAAGTTAATTGTAACATTGGGAACAGACGGAACAGAATCAACTCCAAAGAACTTGATTTTTGATGGTAGCAAGTGGACTGTATCTAAGGCTACAATTGGAAAAGTTACAGATGCTTACAAGGAAACAATTAATGGTAAGGAATTCTGTATAACAGAAGCGCAGATTGGTGCAATTTCTAACGGTGTTATTTATACAGATTTAAAGGCAGAAGGTCTTGGAGATACATTTACATACAACCTTAGTTCAGATTCCTACAAGGCTTCAGGTTACAGCTTAAACAGCGAAAACTTTAAGGCGGATAATGTTTTAGCAACAACAGTCCAGGACAAGTTATACGTTCTTTATGGTAACAATCAGATGGCCAATGATGACGACGGTGATTGGAACTTTGGAAAAGGAACTACAAAGAAATCTAGTGCAGTTAGCATTGACGGTGACGAAGAAGAAGTCACAGCAGGAATTGAATCAGTATACATTAATGTAACAAGTGGATATACAAATGTAGTAGACAGCAGTACAGACGGCGGTTATGTAGAAGGCACAGGCTACTATTTGCCAGGTGATACATTTAAGCTTATTGCAAAAGCTGACGATAACTTTACAATAACAAAGTTTACTGTTAATGGTAAGAATGTTGCTAAAGGTAAAAACGGATATGTTTATACAGCAAGAGCTAATTCATTAGGCAGCAAGGTAACAGCAAAAGTTTATACAAAACAGAAGGTTACTGTAACAAAGGTTGGCGCAACTTCAATTAAAAAAGCCAAGAGAACAGCAAAGAAACTTAAGCTTACTTTAGCAAAGGCTTCAAATGCAATAGGATATCAGATTGCTTACTCAACATCAAAGAAGTTTACAAAGAAAACAACTAAGTATGTAACTAGCAAGAAGACATCAGTTACTTTAAAGAAATTAAAGAATAAAAAGTATTATGTAAAAGCCAGAGCCTATACAAAAGTTGGCAAGAAATCTGTATACGGAAGCTGGTCAGAAGTTAAGACTATTAAAAAAGTTAAAGCAAAGAAGGCTAAAACTAAAAAGGCAAAAAAGAAATAAAGTGTTTGTTGTAGATTAATTTGAATATTTAGTAATAATAAAGCACAATATTTTGAAATCATAAAAAGCGATTAATTGGAAAAAATAATACCGGTTAATCGCTTTTCTATGTAATAAAAAATTTATTATTTGCAAAGATTTAGAAAGTTGTTATAATAGTGAACTGTAAGTGACAATATCCTAGTAAATGAATATGGTTGCAGGATAAGGCACACAATAGTAAATGAACCGGATTTGATGATTATGCCGGTTTGGAATACAAAATCTTGAAGGAGGATACAGTAATGGATGTAAAGATTACAAAGGAAATGACAATGGGTGAACTTTTATCAATAGACAGAGGCGTAGCCATCGTTCTTATGGAAGCAGGAATGCATTGCATCGGATGTCCATCATCAATTGGAGAATCTTTAGAAGAAGCTGCTATGGTACATGGAATTAACCCTGATGAATTATTAGTTAATATTAATAAATATTTCGAGAACAAAAAAGTTGAAGAATAATCTTTAACTGTAGAGATAACAAGAACAGTTGTGGGTATTGTTTATGCAAACAGTCTCACAGCTGTTTTTATATGTAATAAAAAATTACTTCAGAATTTCTTATTGCATATAAATTATTCCACTAGGGATGTACACTCACATGAAAGGAAGATAGTGTGGAAACAAAACGTGCTGGTTGCGTGGAATGTGGCTGGCCACATTCGTGGTTCCTTATTAATCAAAAAGTTGAAATATTCTCCAAAAACAAGTAACATTAAGTATATCAAAGATAAAAGGGTGTAATAATATGCATTTTGGAGTGAATAAATTTATGCAGGAGGGGGCTTTTAAACAGTTATTTAAAAAGCAGACTCAGGGCATACAGGAAAAATATAATATAAAAAAAGCAGATGTACGAATAATAGGTTATTTGAACAGTTGTGGAGAAAATAATACAGCAAAGGATATTCAGTTTGTATCAAAAATGAACAAGGGGCACATATCCACAGCAATGGAAAATCTCTGTAATCAGGGGTATGTGAAGGCAATTCACGATGAAAAAGACAAAAGAGTGATACATTATGTTTTACAGGAAAAGGCAATGCCGATTTTGGAAGAACTGAATAAGGTAATGAAAGAAACAGAAAATGAGATAATGAAAGGTGTTACTGATGAAGAGAGAGAGGTCGTAAAAAGAGTATCCGGGAAAATGTGGGATAATCTTAACCGACTTCTTGAAAATAAATAACAAATGAAAAAGAAATGTAAACTTTTAATGAATGTTGTTGACATTTCTTTTTTTTAGGAATAGTATTGTTTGAAAACAAACTATCACCGAAGAGTGTGGAGTGCTAAAATATATTGGTACATTAGAATAAAACAAAATAAAATAATATGTCCTATTAGTTGGTATATTATTAAGGAATAACAAGGAGGAATTATGGTTCGTTTACTTAAACATATGAAGGCAAAAGAATGGGCAATGGTTATTGTAAGCATTGCGTTTATTGTTTTGCAGGTTCAGCTGGACTTGAAGTTGCCTGATTATATGTCGGACATAACAGTGCTTGTACAGACAAAGGGCAGTGAAATGTCAGATATATTTACGGCTGGTGGGAAGATGATGGGCTGTGCCCTAGGCTCGCTGGCATCAGCGATAGTTGTTGGCTTTTTTGCTGCAAAAATAGCCGCTAATTTTTCAAAGAGATTAAGGGAAGATGTTTACGATAAGGTAATGTCTTACACTGATAAGGAGATTAACAGCTTTTCAACTGCCAGTCTTATTACAAGAACAACTAACGATATTACACAGATACAGTTTGTTATAGCTTTAGGTTTACAGGTTATGATTAAAGCTCCAATTATGGCGGTAATGGCAGTAGCCAAAATCAGTTCAAAGAACTTTGAGTGGACAGCGCTTACATTGGCCATAGTTGCTTTTGTAATTTTTATTTTATTGTTTGTGGTAATTTTTGCATTACCTAAGTTTAAGAGAATTCAGTGGCTTACTGATGATTTAAACAGAGTTACAAGAGAAAACCTGACAGGTCTTATGGTTGTGAGAGCTTACAATGCTGAAGATTATCAGGAAGAAAAGTTCGACAAGGCAAATAACAGATTAACAAAAAACAATTTACAGGCATATTTGGTAATGTCAATTATGAATCCGGGACTTAATCTTGCCATGAATGGTTTAACTTTAGGTATTTACTGGATTGGAGCAATATTAATAAACAATGTTACACTTACAGGCATGGCTGCCATAAAAGAAAGAGTTGGACTTTTCTCTGATATGGTTGTGTTTACATCTTATGCAATGCAGGTACTTATGGCATTTCTGTTATTGGTAATGATTTTTATTTTGTTACCAAGAGCAACAGTTGCAGCAAAACGTATTAATGAAGTGCTTGATACAGAAGTCTCAATGAAAGATGGCGTAAGAGAACAGGGTGAAGAATCATTAAAAGGTGAAGTTGAGTTTAAGAATGTTTCGTTTGCATATCCTGACGCAGCAGACAATGTAATTCACAATATTAATTTTAAGGCACACAGAGGAGAAACGGTGGCTTTAATTGGTGCAACAGGTTCAGGAAAAAGTACAATTATTAACTTAATACCTAGAATTTATGATGCAACTGAAGGGCAGATATTGATAGATGGAGTAAACGTAAAAGATTATTCAGAGAAAACTTTACGTGACAAAATAGGTTTTGTACCACAGAAAGCATATTTGTTCTCAGGAACAATTGAGAGTAACGTAGGTTACGGTGAAGCAGAAGTTAATATGGATGATATAGAAAAGGCTGTTGAAATAGCCCAGGCAAAAGAATTTGTGGAAAATCAGCCAGGTGAATACGACGGTATGGTTGCTCAGGGAGGTGGAAATTTATCCGGTGGTCAGAAACAGCGTTTATCAATAGCAAGAGCAATTGCAAAGCAACCTGAAATTCTTGTATTTGACGATTCATTCTCAGCCCTTGATTATAAAACTGACAGAGTTTTAAGGGAAACAATTAAGAAGGAAATTGCAGATACAACAAATATTATTGTTGCTCAGAGAATTGGTACAATAAAAGACGCAGACAGAATTTTAGTTATAGAAGATGGAGCAATTGTTGGCAACGGAACTCACAGTGAATTAATGAAGAATTGTCCACTTTATCAGGAAATAGCGTACTCACAGTTATCAAAAGAAGAATTGGAAAAGGAGGAAGTGTAAAATGCATGGTAGAAGAATGACTTACGAAAAACCAACAGGTAACACCTTCCAATCTCTTGGAAAATTAGTGAAATATTGTAAACCATATTGGGCAGTAATGATTATTGCGGTTATATGCGACATGTTAGGTGTAGTTACAAAATTAATCGGCCCAAACAAAATAAGCGACATTACAAATAAAATCTCAGCAGGTCTAACAGGAAAAATGGACATTGACGGTATAGTGTCAATTTGTGTTTTCTTGATAGTTTTGTATTTGGTGGGAACAGTTCTAAGTTACATTACATCGCTGATAATGACTATTGTCACCCAGAAATTAAACAAGGGACTTAGAACAAATATTTCTAAAAAAATTAACAATCTGCCAATTGGTTATTTTCATAAAACCACAACAGGTGATGTGTTATCAAGAGTAACAAATGATGTGGATACAATTGGTACAACAATGCAAAGTAGTATTACCACACTGGTTTCTGCAGTTACCATGTTTGTAGGTTCAATTGTGATGATGGTATATACTAATGTGGTTATGGCAATAACAGCAATTCTTGCATCAGTAATTGGATTTATTTTAATGTTCTTAATAATGGGCCATTCACAGAAATACTTTGCAGCTAAGCAAAAATGGTTAGGGGCAATGAATGGTCACATTGAGGAGGTTTACTCAGGTCATAACATTGTAAAATTATTTAATGGAGAAGCAAAGGAAAAAAAGAAGTTTATTAAATTAAATGAAAAAATGTGCGAAAGCGATTGGAAGTCACAGTTTTTCTCAGGCTTAATGCAACCGATTATGGCATTTATAGGAAATTTTGCTTATGTTGCAGTTTGTGTAATGGGTGCATATTTGGTAATGAACGACTATACAACTTTCGGTACAATTGTTGCCTTCATGATTTATGTAAGATTATTTACAAATCCTTTGGCGCAAATGGCACAGGCGGCTACACAGCTTCAGTCCACAGCAGCAGCTTCAGGAAGAGTTTTCGAATTCCTTGAGTCTGAAGAAATGGAAGATGAAAGCCATAAGGTTGAAAGTCTGCCAAAAAGCATTGAAGGCGATGTGGAATTTGACCATGTTAAGTTTGGCTATACAAAGGATAAAGTTATCATACATGATTTTAATGAACATGTTAAACCGGGACAGAAGGTTGCCATTGTAGGCCCTACAGGTGCAGGAAAGAGTACATTAGTAAATCTTTTAATGAGATTTTATGAAGTTGATTCAGGGGACATAAAAATCGATGGCATTTCAACTAAGGATTTAACAAGAGAGAATATACATGATTTATTTGGCATGGTATTACAGGATACATGGACTTTTGAGGGAACTATCAGAGAAAATCTTGCTTATGGAAAAGAAAATGTTACTGATGAACAGCTTGATAAAGTATGTAAGGCAGCAGGGTTAAGTCATTTTATTAAGTCCTTACCAAAAGGTTATGACACAATACTTGATGAAAAGTTAAATATGTCAGCGGGACAAAAGCAGCTTCTTACAATTGCAAGGGCAATGGTTGAGGATGCTCCAATGATGATTTTGGATGAGGCTACAAGCTCTGTTGATACAAGAACAGAAATTAAAATACAGGAAGCAATGGACAAATTAACAAAAGGCAGAACTTCTTTTGTTATAGCTCACAGACTTTCAACGATTAAGAATGCTGATATAATTCTTGTTTTAAAAGATGGAGACATAATTGAAAGTGGAAATCATCAGCAGTTAATGGAGCAAAAAGGATTCTATGCTGACCTGTATAATAGCCAGTTTGAACAGGTGTCATAAGAAAAATATTGTACAAAATTAATATAATTTTATAGGATAGCAGAAAAGGGCTATTTTTCATCATAATTTTAGAGTAGAATGGATGTGTTTGGAAAATTGGGAACATAAGAAGGGAAAAACTATGACTAAAAAAATGATAAGAAAAATAGCCCTTGTTTTGGCTATCGCAATGATTACACAATGTGGGTTTGGCTTAAAATTATTTTCTATAGATGTAAAAGCTTCCACAGGGACAGCTAATACGGTAACAGAAATAGAAGCCGGTAGCATTGAAGTTACTACAGGTCAAAATGAAAATACAGGTAGCGGTGACTTAGGAGAAGTGGTCCCTACAGGAAGTGGCGGAGAGACAGTTGAAACAGCTACAGATGAAACATCATCTGATTTACCTACAGAGACACCAACGGAAACACCATCAGAAACAGAAACACCAACAGAGCCTGTTACAACACAAAGTAGTGAAATAATTGACGGTTTATATAGAGTAAAAAAGGGTGTGCTTGTAGAGTATGTGGGAGACAAAGAGGACAAGACAATAACAACTCTTACAATTCCTGCAAAAGTAACAACTATTAATGAATATGTATTTGAAGACTGCAAGTATATTAAAACATTAAAATTTGCAGACAACAGCAAAATTGCAACAATTTATAAATATGCATTTAAGGGTTGTGATGCTTTAAAAACAGTTACATTACCAGGCACATTGAAGACAATAGGTTACAAGGCATTTGCATCATGTCCGGCACTTAAAAAACTGACAATTCCAAGTTCCGTTACATACGGAAATCAGATTTTAGGTTCAAAATCTAATGTTACTTCAGTTACTTTTAAGAAGGGTATGAAAACAATTCCTTCAAATATTTTAAAGAACGCTAACAGCGTTGAGACTGTTTCAATATCATCAACAACAGTAATAGTTGGCGCAAGTGCTTTTTATGGTTGCTCATCTTTAAAAAAAGTATCGCTTCCAAGCAATACAACAACTATTAATACATATGCGTTTTATGGCTGTAAAAAAATGACAAGTTTTACAATGTCAAGTAACATTAAAACCATTGGTAAATACGCATTTAAAAATTGCCCAAAGGTTGAAAAGATAACACTTTACAAAACTATTGTTTCAATCGGTGACGGTGCTTTTACAAATGACAGTAAATTAACACTGCTTGTATATGCAAACTCAAAAGGAAAGGCTTATGCAAGAGCAAAGAAGTTAAAGTGGGATTACACTAATTCAGAAAAGAAAAGAAGAGCAGCAAATCAGACAATTTACGACAAATATCTGGCAAAAGTAACTGCCGGTGACAAGAATAAATACAAATTAAAATATTTATCAGACTATGTACCCCAGGGGACCTGTGTTCTTGGAAAATATGTAATAGTTTCCATGTATCATAAGCATTTGGCAAAGCGTTCAATACTGGTTGTTTACAGTAAGTCCACCGGAAAATTTGTAAAAAATATTGTCTTGCCTAATTATGATCATGTTGGCGCAATTACCAATGTAAAAGGAAGACTTGTTGTTTCTTTAAATAACATATCAACACCTGATTATGGAGCTGTGTACAGTTACAGCAAGATAAAGAAAGCAAAGCATGGAAAAGTATTAAAACCTGGCTATCGTGTGAGATTCTCGGGAGATGCAGACTTTGCAATTTTTGACGGGACTTATTTTTGGGCAGGTAAAAGTGCTAATACAAACTATGCAACAATGCAGGGCTACAAAGTTAAAATTAAAAAGAAAAAATTAACGTTCACAAGAAAGTTCAGTTATTATGTTCCGGCTAACAGTCAGGGACTAATTGTTCAGAAAATAAGTAAAACAAATAGAAGATTTATATTTGCTCAGTCTTATGGCAGATTAAAGAACTCATCCTTAATTACATACAAGAAAAAAGTAAGCAAGGCTGGTGGACTTGGAAGTCCTGTAAAAAAAGAAACCTTGCCATGTATGCTTGAGGGAATTTGCATGAGCGGGAATAAGTACATATTCTTCACATTTGAATCAGGTGCATCCCTATATTGCGGAAATCCTGACAATACAAGTGAATTACAGATAAAATTTGTTTGTAGAATAAGTAAAAGCAAAATGGGATTTTAAAATTATAATCAATAAACATGGAACTCCTTTGATTAGTAGGTTAGAACTATTAATCGAAGGAGTTTTTTTTTGCCTGCCGTGTAAAACGTCATTGACATCAGCAATGGCATCATCAACAATTACAGTTGACGGTACACCTGTATCAAAGGATACAAATATTGCTTTAGGTAAAAATGTTCAGGTTTCATCAGCGGAAAATGCAACTGTTGGTGGAGACAAGATTGTAGATAATGATACAAGCACAAGATGGTCTTCAAAATCCTCAGATGATTAGTGGTTTGTAGTTGATTTAGGAAAGAGTTATACAATTAACAAGGTTACATTTAACTGGGAAGCAGCCTACGCAAAATAAGCAAAACTTATAAAATATTGTAAATGTTTAATAAATAAAGAAAAAAGTTAATAAAATTAACAAAACACTAAATTTACTTGTGTTTTTTACATTCAAATGATAAACTTTGCAATGAACAAGGACGTTCGACAATTATTTGTCGCACGTCCTTGTTTTGCTTTTTGGGACATTTTAACCCCCCCTTTTTAAGTAAAATGTCTTAATTGGAGATTAGGAAAATATGTATAGGAAATGGAGGTACTTGTTATGAACTCAGGAGACACAGGGTTTATACTCATTTGCTCTGCGTTGGTGTTTTTTATGACACCGGGGCTGGCATTCTTTTATGGAGGTTTAGTTAGGAGAAAAAATGTGGTCAACACCATGATGGCAATTGTTATGATTATGGGACTGGCAACAGTTATGTGGGCTTTGTTCGGTTATTCATTGGCATTTGGCGGAAATCATGGAGGCATTATTGGTGACTTTAGATGGTTTGGATTAGAAGGTATAGGTTGGAATGTAGGACCGTATGCAGATTCAATACCAAATCTTGTATTTTGTGCATTTCAGATGATGTTTGCCATTATTACACCAGCTCTTATAACAGGAGCAGTAGTAGGCAGAATGAGATTCAAGGCTTTGTTTATTTTTATAGCATTATGGTCTTTGGTGATTTATTATCCATTGGCTCATATGGTATGGGGCCAGGGCGGACTTCTTGCTGAATTAGGTTCAGTAGACTTTGCAGGAGGTGACGTTGTACATATTAGTTCAGGTGTAACAGCCCTTGTACTCGCAATTGTTCTTGGAAGAAGAAAAGGTTACGAGCGAATGACATATAGAATCCACAACATACCGTTTGTTGTATTAGGAGCTACAATTCTTTGGTTTGGATGGTTTGGATTCAATGCAGGTAGTGCTTTAAAAGCAGATGGGCTTGCAGCCCATGCATTTATGACTTCGGCAATATCATCGGCAGCAGCCCTTTTGTCATGGATGTTTATTGATATGGTAAATGATAAGAAAACAACTTTGGTTGGTGCATCAACAGGTTTGGTACTTGGTTTGGTTGCCATTACACCGGGAGCTGGATTTGTACCAATTTGGGCATCATTTATTATTGGAGCATTAGTTAGCCCAATATGTTATTATGGCGTTATTTTAGTAAAGAAAAAATTAAAAATTGACGATGCACTTGATGCATTTGGATGCCATGGCATTGGTGGTATCTGGGGCGGCATCGCAACAGGAATTTTCGGTAAAAGTTCTATTAATTCAGTAGCAAAATGGGATGGCCTTGTATATGGCGAGTGGAGATTGTTTGCAGCACAGATTGAAGGAATTCTCATTACAATAGCAATAGCTGTAGTGGGTACACTTATATGTGTTGGAATTGTAAGAATATTTACACCTCTTAGAGTAACAGACCGTGAAGAAAAATTAGGACTTGATATTTCCCAGCATGGAGAAAGTGCATATCCAAGTTTCAACGGTATGGACCAGTAAATTGTGGAGTAGAAATATTTATATTGGAAATAGTTGATTATTAGGAGGATTAAATCATGATAATGAAAATAGATGCCATTGTCAGAGAAGAAAAGTTTGAAGATGTAAAAAACGCTTTGATGGACATAGAAGTAAATGGTCTTACTGTTTCACAGGTTATGGGCTGTGGATTACAGCGAGGCTACAAAGAAATTGTAAGAGGTATGGAAGTTGAACCTCAAATGCAACCTAAAATTAAATTTGAAATAGTTGTTTCATCTGAAGAGTGGGCAGATAAAACTATAGATGCCATAAAAAAAGCTGCTTACACAGGAGAGTACGGAGACGGTAAGATTTTCTGCTATCCTGTAGAAAAAGCTGTAAAAATAAGAACAGGTGAAACCGGCTATGACGCCATTCAGCGTCAGGAATAAAAAGTAAGGAGATGTGTAAAATGATTATTAAGGTAGAAGCAATTGTCAGAGAAGAAAAAGCAGAGGACGTTATTGCAGCATTAGATAACATTCAGGTAAATGGTGTTACAGTAACAAAAGTTGAAGGTTACGGCGCACAGAGAGGTGCTGATAACTGGGTTAAAGGCATGAAACTTGAAACAAAAGTAAGACCTAAAGTTAAAGTCGATGTAATTGTATCATCTGAAGATTGGGCAGACTTAACAGTAAGAGCCATTCAGAAAGCTGCCTACACAGGAGACTATGGAGATGGAAAGATTTTTACTTATGAAGTAAGAAGCGCACAGAAAATCCGTACAGGTGAGACAGGTTATGATGCAATACAGCAGCAGGAATAATTTAGGTATATAAATAAATAAAAGCACAGTAGCTTTATTGAAAAGCAGACAATGAAACTCATTAAAAAATGGACTATATATGTAATTGATCGTGGTAATATGAAATTCGTATAAGTATTACGACAAACTTTAAAGTCTTACATTTAGTGAGAAAGATTGTCTGCTTTTTATATGTAATTTCTTATTACATATAAACGTTCTACTGGAGATACATTCTGGCACGAAAGGAAAAATATTGCTAAAGAAACACGTGCTTAGGGCGTAAATATAAATAAAAAATATTTTTATACAAAAAGTGCATTGACTAAAACATAATAAAATGTTACAAAATATATGAGAAAGGCGAAAGCCGTAAAAAGAAGGAGATTATATAAAATGAGAAAACTTAAGGACAAACTATTAGAATTAAGCCACAATAAAGGTTTAATCAAAGTAAGAAACTACAAAAAAGGATATGTGAGAAAAGGAATAACTGCCTTATTTTTAGCATTAACCCTTACAGTATCATCTTTGGGAGGTGGAGATTTGTATGCTGTAAAAGCAGGTAGCAGTTGGCTTGATAGTAATATTTATGATGACGAAGATGAAAATCAGGAAATTACTATTGTAAATAAGGGTGAACTTAAAGAAGATATGGAAGTGAAGCTTATAGGACCGGAAAACTGTATGTACAGATATTCTTTTGTCCCAAAGGAAACAGCCATATACACTTTCTATACAGTAGGTAGTTCAGCTACTTATGTTCGTTTGTATGACTCAAATGGAACACAAATACAAAGTGGCGGGAATAGTAGCAAGGTATTTCGTTTAAACTGTTGCATAAGTAAGAAGTTAATTGGAGGGGAGATGTATTATTTTGATTTACAGGAGAGTAATTTTCACTCAATTGCATGTAATGTAATAGTTAAACAAATGGATATGGATGAGACATATGGCTGTACCAAAGATATTGATAACTATGGATTACATGATCAGGAAATACAGTTTGAACCGGTGCTATATAATATTATTGGTGAGGAAATAAAAAATCCAAAAAACATGACATATTTATGGTATAAAGGGGACGTTGATGAGGATGAAAAAGACGACAATATATGTTTAGGCACAGATAAGAAATTTAAGACAAAATGTGATGGATATGCCGATTGCCGTGAATATTCAGCATTGGTGTATAAAAATGAAAAGTTCTTTGAAAAAGTATATTGCCAGACAAAGGTAATAGAGTACAAATATACAATGAACCAAGGAGAAAAGTTGGAAGATTTAGACGAGTATACAACATTATTAGAGTTTACTCCCGAAAAATCAGGTTATTATAAGCTATATACAACAGGACTTAATACAGGAACCTTGCGTTTGTACAAAGACAAAGACTACACAAAAAATTGCAAAAATTACGTTGCAATGGCAGAAGAAAATGCAGAAGACTGTAAAAATGTCACCATAGAATATTATTTAAAAGCAGGGGAAACATATTCTTTTATAATGGAATATTTTTATTATAATGTAAGGATGTCAGTAGCCATTAATTTTGTAGGAGATGAAACCTCAACTACAGAAAAGAATTCAGAAGAAGATGTAATAACAAGTAATGAAATAACAACAAATGCAACTCAAACAACAGATAATGGAGTTTTAGACAATTCTCAAACATCAAAAAATGAAACTGGCATTTCAGAGAGAACAGATTCTCAGGCTTGTCCTACAACCGGAAACGTAACAGTAAAAGCACCGGTAAAAGTGAAAATCAAAAAAGCATATAAAAAGAAAAATAAAAATAAAAATAAAACTAAAATTTGTTTACTATTTAATAAAGTAGGAAATGCAAATAAATATGAGATTAAAATAAGCGACAACAAGAAATTTAAAAAGAAAAAAACTAAAACAAAATTAAGTAGGAAAACAAGTTACACATTTAGCGGATTGGCAAAAAGTAAAAAGTATTACATAAAAGTAAGAGCTGTTAAAGTAGTAGGTAAAAATAAAAAATATGGCAAGTGGAGTAAAGTTTATATTGTAAAATAATACAAATTATTAATATCCATTATTTATGGCGGATTGCTTAAAAATTCTATAAATGTTATAATGTCTAAAATATGGCTTAGTGTTTGCTAGTTTGAAAGGAAAGTATGATATGAAGGATTATATTATTAGTTGTTGTTCAACTGCGGATTTAACAGAAGAGCATTTTAAGGACAGGGATATTGAGTGTGTTTTCTTTCATTATGAACTTGATGGAAAAGAATATTTAGATGATTTGGGAAAATCAATGAGTTTAGATGATTTTTATCAGGCAATGGTTGATGGAGCAGAAACCAAAACATCTCAGGTAAATGCAGAAGAATACGAGGCACATTTTAGGAAATTTTTAGAACAGGGACTTGATGTATTGCATGTAACATTGTCATCAGGAATTTCAGGCACAATTAACTCTGCATTAGTTGCGAAGGCTAATTTGGAAGAAGAATTTCCTAACAGAAAAATTTATGTTGTTGATTCATTGGCAGCATCATCCGGGTTCGGTTTATTAATGGACAAGTTGGCTGATTTAAGAGATCAGGGAAAAACAATAGATGAAGTATATCAGTGGGCTGAAGAAAACAAAAGAAGAGTAAATCATTGGTTCTTTTCTACTGATTTAACATTCTACATTAAAGGTGGAAGGGTTTCAAAAACTTCCGGTATTGTAGGCGGTATACTTGGTATATGTCCATTGCTTAATGTGAATTCCGAAGGAAAATTAATTCCAAGAGCAAAGATTAAGGGCAAGAAAAAAGTATACAAGGCTATTGTGAAAAAGATGGAAGAATTTGCTGACAATAGATTAGAATATAATGATAAAGTTTATATAAGTAACTCAGCTTGTATGGAAGATGCTAAGGCTGTTGCAAACTTAATAGAAGAGAAATTTCCGAATACAAAAGGGAAAATTGAAATATACAATATAGGAACAACAATTGGCAGTCATACAGGTCCGGGAACAGTAGCATTGTTCTTCTGGGGCGACGAAAGAGTTGATTAAGTGCATTTATAGATTTTAAGAATGGAGAAAATAATGAAGATAGCAATTTTAACAGATAGTAATGCTGGAATTGATATAAATGAGGCAAAGGAACTTGGTGTACATTTAGCTTACACACCAATAGTTATCGAAGAGGAAACTTTTTATCAGGAAGATGGTTTGACTAAGGAAAAATTTTACGCAGAATTGAAATCAGATAAAAACATAACAACATCTATGCCTTCTCCAGGGGATATAATGGATAGATGGGATAAGTTATTAGATGAAGGTTATGAGCAGATAGTTTATATTCCACTATCAAGTGGCTTGAGCAATTCATGCCATGCGGCAATTCAGTTATCTGAGGAATATGATGGCAAAGTTCAGGTAGTGGATAACCATAGAATTTCTGTTACTATGCGTCAGGCTGTTTTAGATGCAATCTGGATGGCTGATAATGGAAAAGATGCAAAGGAAATCAAAGAAGCACTTGAGGCAAATGCCTTTGATTCAATAATATATCTTACTGTTGATGATTTAAAATATTTAAAGAAAGGTGGACGAGTTACACCGGCAGCGGCAGCTCTTGGAGCAGTTTTAAATATTAAACCTGTCTTAAGAACTGTTGGAGAAAATTTTGACGCAGTAGATAAGGTTAGAGGTAGCAAGCGTGCAATTTCAAAAATGCTTGATTATACAGAAGAATATGTAAACAAACTTTTAGAAAATAATGATACATCTAAGATTCGAATTGGTGCAGCAGGAACTTTTGAAAAAGAAGAAGACGCTAACAACTGGCTTGAACAGGTAAAAGAAAGATTTCCTAACATACCTGATATTTATTATGATCCGTTATCACTTGTTGTTGGGGTTCATACAGGTCCTGAAGCAGCAGGAATTGGCGTAAGTTTAATTTTGAGAGAAGAATAATAATGAGTTATAAATTTTTTTCAAACAAAGAGTGTGAGTATTATCCATGTCACAAAATAGCAGAAGGAGAAGAATTTAACTGCTTATTTTGTTTTTGCCCGTTGTACTCAATGGGAGAAAAGTGTGGCGGAAACTTTACAATTCTTAGCAACAACATAAAGGATTGCAGTAATTGTACTTTCCCACATAGAAAAGATAATTATGACAAGGTAATTGAAAAATTATCAGGCAATTAATTACAGGAAATATAATACGAAAAACATAAATAAATGTTTCACTAGGAATACACCCTGGTGCAAAAAGAATATAGTTGCGTGGCAACACGCACTCAGTACTTAGAATGTCGCTTGCGACATTCTTTTCTTTTAATAAAAATGACAAAATTTCAATAATGTATAAAAATATATATTTTATACATAAAATAGAGTATACTAATAAACAGTGACAAATTAATAATAATACAAAGGGGAGGGGAAAATGTTAAGAATTGAAAATTTAACAAAGAAGTTTGGAGACAAGAAGGCAGTTGATAGTCTTTCTTTACATATTGAGCCTGGTGAGATTTATGGCTTTATTGGTCATAATGGTGCAGGTAAAACAACAACTATTAAGTCGATAGTAGGAATTTTGAAATTTGATGAAGGTGAAATTCTTGTGGATGGTATGTCTGTGAAAGAGAGCCCAATTGAATGCAAGAAAAAAATAGCGTACATACCTGATAATCCGGATTTATATGAATTTATGACAGGTATCAGTTATTTGAATTTTATTGCAGATATTTATAATGTAAGTTCACAAGACAGAACTGAAAGAATTAAGAAATATGGTGATTTGTTAGAATTAACTGATGATTTAGCACAGCCTATTAGTGCCTATTCTCATGGAATGAAACAAAAACTGGCAATTATTTCAGCCTGGATTCACAATCCAAAACTAATAATAATGGATGAACCATTTGTAGGTTTAGATCCAAAATCTTCTCATATTTTAAAAGAAATGATGAGGGATGTGTGTGACAAAGGTGGGGCAATTTTCTTTTCAACTCATGTGTTGGAAGTGGCTGAAAAATTGTGCGATAAAATTGCAATTATAAAAAATGGCCAGTTAATTAAATCCGGCACAATGGAAGAAGTGAAGGGTGACGAATCTTTAGAGGCAGTATTCCTAGAAATGGAGGCTGAACAATAATGATAAAAGCCCTATTAAAAAAGCAACTTAGGGAAGTTATATCTCTAATGTTTCGAAATAAGAGAAATGAACAGAAAATGTCAAAAACAAAAATGGCATCATACATAATTGTATACACAGTTTTGTTTGCAATTGTAGCTGTAGTGTTTTTTAGTATGGCAAATATATTCTGCAAGCCATTTTTACAGGTAGGATTAGATTGGCTGTACTTTGTTATAATGGGAATGGTGGCGATTACATTTGGAGTAATTGGAAGTGTATTTAACACTTATGCAAGCTTGTATCAGGCAAAAGACAATGATTTGCTAATGTCACTTCCAATCCCGGCACCATATATATTGCTAATTAGAGTTGCCGGAGTGTATATTGTAGGTTTGTTTTATCAGTTGTTAGTAATGATACCAACGGCAATAGTATACTTTTTTAATGCAGACATAACTGTGGGAAGAATTATCGGTTGTATTGTAATTACAATAATGAATTCACTGTTTTTACTGGCAATGTCATGTATATTAGGCTGGATAGTGGCAGAGGTTAGTTCAAGATTGAAATTCAAAAATCTGGTGACAATAATCGTGTCCGTGGCATTCTTCGGAATTTACTATTATATATCGTATAAAGCTTATGATGTAATGCAGGGGGTAATTGCTCAGGCGGCAGTTGTTGGAGAAAAAATAAAAGGGGCAGCATATCCGTTGTATGCAATGGGTAAGGGAGCTACCGGTAATGTGAAATATATGGCAATATTTTCGCTAATGGTTCTAATTTTGCTGGCAGTTGTAATTTTTGTTTTGGCAAAAAGTTTTTTCAACATAGCTACTGAAAACAAAGGCGAAAAGAAAAAGGTTTATAAAATAAAAACTGAAAAGCAAAAAAGCGTCTCCAAAGCATTACTGTTTAGGGAGTTAAAAAGATTTACTTCAAGCGCAGTGTATATGTTAAATTGCGCACTAGGCTGTTTATTTATAATAGTCATAACAGTAGCAGTAGTAATAAAAATAGATGAAATAAACAGGCTCATAAGCCTTACAGGCATCAGAAGTGTATATCTTAGTTTTGGCATAACTTTGATGATTTGTGCAGTTATGTCAATGAACGATATTACCGCACCATCAATTTCTCTAGAAGGAAAAAATATATGGATTGCGAAAACATTGCCTGTGGACACTTGGCAGATTTTGAGAGCAAAATTAAAACTTCATAATATAATAACAATCACACCTATGGTTATATGTAGTGTGATACTGGGCATTGCATTTAAACTATCAATATTGCAGATAATATTAGTTACAGTTGTTCCCGTTATTTTCGTAATGCTTAATGGTGCGTTGGGCCTGGTAATTAATTTGAAAATGCCAAATTTAAACTGGGTTACTGAGGCGGCAGCTGTAAAACAAAGCTTTGGTGTATTTCTTGCAATACTTTTAGCATGGGCAATGATTGCAGTAATGGCAGTGGTGTATTTGAAAGTATGTGTAGATTGGATAGGTGCGGATACATATTTAGGCATTCTAGTATTAGTGCTGCTATGCTTACTACTTATTGCATATAAGTGGTTAAAAGATAAGGGGACAGAAATATTTAGAAATCTTTAGTTTACATAGAAATATTATTAAAAAAGAACCTGTATACAATTTTATGTTAAGTCTTTACCGGATTACAAAAATCAGTAAGGAGAGTAGTATATAAAAATTGTATACAGGTTCTTTAATATTTAAATAATTAATCAGCAAATTTTACTTTTTTAACTTTGCTCCACTTGCCGTCGCAGTATTTATTGTAGCCTTTTACTCTAATGTAGTAGTCTTTTGTTTTTGGTTTCTTCTTCAATTTAAAAGAATTTTTTGAAGCTTTCTTAATAGTTACAGTTTCAACATCATCCTTAAATTTTTTGTCAGGTGAATATTGAATCATATAGCCTGCGTTATATTTGGAAGATTGTTTTTTCCACTGTAATTTTATGCTCTTTGTCTTTTCAATTATCTCAGTAAAAAATCCTTTTGTAGGAATCGGTAATTTTTCTGTTTTAAGAGAAATTGTTTTACTCCACTTGCCGTCTCCAATATTGCTTTTAAAAGCACGAACAGAGAAATAATATTTCTTATTAAAAGAAAGACCTTTTATCGTAGTGTTTAAATTCTTTTCGTTATTAAAAATTTTGTATTTAACATTTTTCTTAAAACTTTTACTAGTTGAGTATTTCAAATAATAACCGGTAACATTTTTTTGACCTTCCCAGCCAAGTTTGATTTTGTTAAGTTTAACAGTCTTAGTTTTTATGGTTTCCTTTTTAGGAAGAATCATAAATGTGGTTGTGCAGGTACCGACAAACTTTTTATCTAATCCCGTAAGTTTAACTTTGGCAACACCGGGATTTTTATTTGAAGAATATTTAATCTTATATTCGGAAGGGAAAACTACCTTGCCATTTACAACTAAAGAAACACTAGGAGTAATTGCTTTTCCCTTTGATCTGAAGACCTTGGAAGATAAAGCAATGGTTCCGTTCTTTATACATGTGTACTTGATACTTTCCTTATTAGGTGTTGAAATTTTTCCGTCTATAAAATTAAATACAACATCCTTATCGGTTGTTCTGTAAACCTTAACGAACTGCAAAGCAAGTCTTTTTAAAACAGAAGCTCTTGGAAGTCTTGCTGTTGAAGCTCTTGAAGAAGAAATTATTGCGTATTGCGGCTGAACGGCCCTTATAAAAGCGGTACAGGATGATGAACCGGCACCATGGTGACCAACTTTTAAGACGTCAGCCTTAAAATTATACCCTTTAGCAAGTAACTGCTTTTCCATTGTTGAAGGCAAATCGCCTGTAAGCAAAAGGGATTTACCACCACAGGTTACTCTTAGAACAATACTGCATTCATTGTAAGTTGTTCCCTGAAAACCATCATAAACAACAGTTACAGTCGCATCTCCAAGCTTCCAAGATTCTCCATCAATAGGATTTCTGTAAGGACAGCCCTTTTCCTTTACGCTATTAATGAATTTTGAATAAGTTTTGTTACCTTTAACGCAAGGCGAATAGAAAACCTGTCCAACTTCATATTTCTCAAAAATTTTATTGAAGTTACCAACATGGTCTCCGTCAGGATGAGTGGCAACTACATAATCTATTTTATTATCAGGTATATTTAATTTGCTAATATAATTGGCAACTAACTTAGATGCACTTGGTGGACCTGAATCAACAATCATGTAATGTCCCTTGCTCTCAACTACAAGGGCATCACCTGAGCCAACATAAATAGAATGAAATGTCATTTCGTTGTCGTTAGCCGATACGTGCATAGCGTAAAAACATGTTGAACATAATAATATGGCTAACACAAATAAAAGTTTTTTTAAAGTTACATAAGCTGTTTTCATTTTTCTTTTTTATTACCATTTAATAAGTAAGAAAATCTTATAAAAGCATTTCATCAGAAAAATACCATAAGTATAAATCAAATATTCATGACCATTAAAATTGAAAAATCAATTTAACATAAATTATGCATTAACGGTTTTTTCATAAGATTGTTCTAAATAGTAATATACCCTCCTTAAAATTATCCAAAAAATTAGAATATCAATTACTAAAAGTCCTTCAGAAAATTTGCCTAAAGACTGTAAAGCACTATAGTCTGAACCAATCCAAAATACAAAAGTATTTAGGACTATAAGTACCATAGACACAAACCATGTGATTTTTCCCCATTTTCTTTCGTCTCTGCAACATACATCAGGACACATTGCAAATAACCCGCCTGTAAATAAAAAGGTGGTTAAAATAATTGAACACATATAAGCTATTCCAATAAACATGGCTAAATTACATAATAACAAACCATTGAAAACAAAAGGAAGTGCTTTTAATAGTATGTGCAATATTAAGCCACAAAATGTACTTAAAGAACCATAACTGAATTTTTTATTTACTTTTTTTAATAAAAAACATGCAATAAAAATTAAGATAAATCCAAGTCCATCATTGAAAATGTCAATATGTACAGCTCCAAAATATACTTTGTCGATTACCTTTGTCTGGGTTGTGCCTGTAGAATCCGTAGTGCCGGAAACCAAAGGTGTTTTTTCTAAGGCTGAACCAGAAGAACCTGAAGTATCAATAAGCTTATAAGTACATTTAGCACCATAGTTTGATGCAATATTGTAGTATTGAAATTCTCCAATAACATTATTGGAATTACTATAGTCATGTGGATACTTGACGCCTGTAGATACATCCACATCAAGTGCTAACAAAATAAATCCTATAGCCAATAGTATAAAGGCTAATTTAAACTTTGATTTCATTAATAATACCTCCGCCGTAGTATTTTAATTACAAAAAACGTTCCAAAACTCTAATGTATGTAATTATATATTAAATATAGGTAGAAAAGCAACATTATTACATTGTAAAAAAGGAAGAATGTAGTATAATTAAGAAGATTTTAAGTAAAAAACTAGCTTTAAAAATTAAAATGCAATGAGCAGGAGGAAATGAAATGAAGAAAATAATGACAAAAAGTTTATCATTATTCTTAGCAGTAGTTATGGTACTTAGTTGCATAACTATAACAAAACCTAACAAGGTTAGCGCTGACAGTACAGCCTATACAATTAAAGTTAATTTGGGAACAAACTGTACAACAGTTTACAAAAACGGAAAAGCCATCAAGGCAATGATTTGTTCTCCAAGTAATGAAACACCAACAGGAACATTCTATGTACCTGTAAAATACAGATGGCATGAAATGATTGGAAACTGCTATGCACAGTATTGTACAAGAATCACAACTTCAATTTTATTCCATTCAGTATGGTATTACAAAAATGGTGACAAGTCTTCAATGTCTGTTAAGGCTTACAATGTAATGGGTCAGAAGGCTTCTCATGGATGCGTAAGACTTTTATGCAAAGACTCAAAATGGATTTATGACCATTGTGCAGTTGGAACAAAAGTAGTAATTTTCTGGGGCAAAAAAAGTGATGATCCAATAAAACGTCCATCATTTACACCAATTACAAACGGAAAATTCACAGATTGGGATCCAACTGATCCAGATCCAAAGAACCCATACAAGAAAAAAGTTCCTACGGTCAAAGCTAATAAGACTAAAATCGAATTTGGTACAAAAGTAAAATTAAAGAATTTAGTATCAGCAAAAGACAGTGCAGGAAATGCAATTGCCAAGAAGAAAATTAAGACAAAAGGAAAAATAAACACAAACAAGCTTGGTACATACAAAGTTAAATATACTGTAAAAGATTCTCTTGGAAACAAGGTTACAAAAACATTTAAGTTTAAGGTTGTAGATACAAAGGCACCTGTAATTAGCGGTGCAGCAGATAATAAAGACGTTGCTCAGGGTAGCAAAGCTAACGTTTTAACCGGTGTTACAGCAAAGAGTGTACCGGGAAAAAATTTAACATCAAAGATTAAAGTTTCTGTTAAATATAAGAACAAAAAAGTTTCTGTAAAGAAAGGTAGCGTAAAATTCTCAAATACAGGAACATATAATATTACATATAGTGTAAAAGGCAGAAACAAAAAAGAAGCTAAGAAAACTGTTAAATATAAAGTAAAAAGTCATAAAGTTAAGCTTACATTAACAGCTTCAAAGGTAACTTTAGTTCAGGGTACAAATGCAGAATTTGGTTATACTTATGTTAAGAGCTTAAAGACTTATGATAACAAAGATTTGAAAATCAAGAAATATGTTACATACACAGGAAAAGTTGACATGAACAAGCCTGGTAAATATGTAATTACATACAAGGCTCAGTACAAAAATCAGACTTACACAGCAGTAACAAAGAAGCTTACAGTCACAGTTAAGGCAAAACCGGCAACACCTGAACAGCCAACAACACCTGAAACAACAACTACAGCTCCTGAAACAACAACTCAGGCAAAGTAGGCGTAAAGAGGTAAATATGTATTCTTATAAAAAAAGAGTAAGTTTTAGTGAAATTGGAAAAGACGGTATAGTTCCTTATTATGGAATATTGTATAATTTGCAAGATTGTAGCACATTTCAGTCAGAGGATTTAGGAATTGGCATTAGCTACTTAAAAAAACACCACAGGGCATGGGTACTTTTAGCTTACAAAATACAGATTTTTAAGGATTTAAGATTTGGTGAAGAAGTTGAAGTTGGCACAAGTCCGTTAAATTTTGACAAGGTAATGGCAACAAGACAGTTCTGGATTAAGGATGCAAATGGCGGGTACATTGTAAAGGCTGAATCTATTTGGAGTCTGCTTGATACAGAAAAGCGCATGCCCGTAAGAATAACTGAAGTTGACATTTCCAAGTACCAATTAGGTGAGGCTTTTGACTCACTTAAAGTGTCAAGAAAATTAAAGTTTCAGGGAGAAAGAGAAGTTCTTGGAACAACAAAGGTTTTCAAAAGTTTCATAGACACAAATGGTCATTTAAACAATGCAGACTATATGCGGATTGTTGAACAGTTTCTGCCAAAGGGAAAAAAATACAATCAGATTGAAATTGTATACAAAAAGGAAGCTTTAATAGATGAAGAAATAGTGTGTGTGGCTTACAATAATCAGGATTATCTTGGCATAAATCTTGAAAGTGCTGACGGTCAAATACATGGACAAATAAAATTAAAAAATATTTAGGTAAGAAACAGTTTGCAGATGTCTGTAAACTGTTTCCTGCCCCTTGGAGGAGAATCTAATGGAATTAGGAAAGACATTAAAATTAAAAGTGGTAAAGAAAACAGATTTTGGTATTTATTTAGGAACTGAGTATGATAAGGTTCTTTTACCAAAAAACGAGGTGCCACAGGGAACGGAGCTTGGAGATACTGTAGAAGTTTTTATTTGCAGGGACTCAAAAGACCGATTGATTGCTACAATTCATAAGCCGGTAGCAGAAGTTGGAGAAACTGCTTATGTTGAAGTAAAGGAAATAACTAAGTTTGGGGCGTTTCTTGACTGGGGCCTTGGAAAAGATTTGTTTCTGCCTTATAAGGAACAGACAACAAACATTAAAGCAGGCGACAAAATTTTAGTGGGCATCTATACAGATAAAAGTGACAGATTATGCGCCACAATGAAAGTGTACAACTACCTAAGCTGCAATTCCACATACCAGGAAGAAGATATTGTAAAAGGCGTTGTATATAATTACAATCCAAACTATGGAGCCTTTGTTGCGGTTAATAATAAATACCACGGTCTGATTCAGACAAAAGAACTTACAATGAAAGTTCATGTAGGAATGGAAGTGGAAGCCAGAGTTAAAAGTGTTCGTCCTGATGGCAAGCTGGATTTGGCTCTTAGAAAAAAATCATATTTACAAATAGAAGAAGATGCTGAAAAAATATTGCAGTTTATGAAAGAAAATGGCGGAAAAATTGACTACACAGACAAGGCATCTCCAGAGGTTATTAAGCGTGATTTTAACATGAGCAAAAGTGAATTTAAGAGAGCTATTGGCAGATTGCTCAAAGAACACCAAGTAATTATTGGTGAAAATAACATATTTATAGAGAAATAGCAGTAGCCATATGCAAAATATACAAAGATTTTTTTGTTATTTTGTTTATTTGCCATATAGTATTTTCCTACGATGTGATTTAGAATATCAACATACAAAAGGTAGTGAGAACTATTTCTAGGAGGAAAAGATATATGGCAAGTTTATCATTAAGAAATATCTGCAAAGTTTATCCAAACGGATTTGCAGCAGTTAAGGATTTTAACCTTGAAATTAAGGACAAGGAATTCATCATCTTCGTAGGACCATCAGGTTGTGGTAAGTCTACAACACTTAGAATGATCGCAGGTCTTGAAGAAATTTCATCAGGGGAATTATACATTGGGGATAAGTTAGTAAATGACGTAGAACCTAAAGATAGAGATATCGCAATGGTATTCCAGAACTACGCATTATATCCACATATGACAGTATATGATAACATGGCATTTGGTCTTAAGTTAAGAAAAGTACCAAAGGCTGAACAGGAAAGATTAGTTAAAGATGCAGCTAAGATTCTTGACCTTGAACAGTTACTTGACAGAAAGCCAAAGGCTTTATCAGGTGGTCAGAGACAGAGAGTTGCTATGGGACGTGCAATCGTTCGTAATCCTAAGGTATTCCTTATGGACGAACCTCTTTCAAACTTGGATGCTAAGTTAAGAGTTCAGATGCGTGTTGAAATTGCAAAGATCCATAAGAGATTAGGTGCTACAATCATCTACGTAACACATGACCAGACAGAAGCTATGACACTTGGTACAAGAATCGTAGTTATGAAAGATGGTGTTGTACAGCAGGTTGATTCACCTAAGAACTTATATGACAAGCCAGTAAACTTATTTGTAGCAGGATTCATGGGTTCTCCACAGATGAACTTCATCGATGCTGAAGTTGAAAAGGTTGGAACAGATATCAAGTTACATGTTGGCCAGGCTAGAACATACATTACAGTTCCAGCTGAACAGGCTAAGAAGCTTGAAGAAGGCGGTTATGTTGGTAAGACAGTTGTTATGGGTATCAGACCAGAAGATATTCATGATGAAGAAAGCTTCATTGCAAAATCACCTGAAAGTGTATTTACAACAACTATCAGAATTTACGAATTACTTGGTGCAGAAGTTTACTTATACTTCGATGTTGAAGGATTTGATTGTACTGCAAGAGTAAATGCCCGTACAGAAGCAAGAGTTGGTGATGAAGTTAAATTCGCTATGGACTTATCAAAATTACACATCTTCGATAAGGACACAGAAAAGGTAATTACAAACTAATTAGATTAGATAAATAAAATTATGAAAAAGCACTTTGTTTGGAAACAAACAGGGTGCTTTTTCACTTGTATTTTACAGTAAACTGGTTTAAAATATAACTTGAATAATTGTTTATATACACAAATGCAGTTAAAAAAAGCAAGGAGAATTATATGATTTCAAATCAAATTTTACAGAACACAATTGAAGGAATTAAGAGTATCTCAAGAGTAGATTTACATGTGACAGATACAGATGGAAAGGTTGTAGCCTCAACATCACATACAAGTGAACAGTTTGAAAATTCAGTTTTGGCATTTGTAGCATCCCCAGCAGACAGCCAGTCAGTACAGGATTACCAGTTTTTTAAGGTATATGATGAAAATCAGTTAGAGTTGATTTTGATTGCTCAGGGAACAAGCGATGATGTGTTTATGGTTGGAAAGATGGCTGCTTTTCAGATTCAAAACTTACTTGTTGCATACAAAGAAAGATATGATAAGGACAATTTTATTAAGAATCTTCTTTTAGACAATCTCCTCCTTGTAGATATATATAATAGAGCAAAGAAATTACATGTAGATGTGGATGCAAGAAGATGTGTCTGCATTATTGAAACAAAAAATGAAAAAGACAGTGTTGCACTTGAAACAGTTAGAACATTGTTTGCAGGTAGCAAAAAAGATTTTATTACAGCAGTAGATGAAAAGAGTATTATCCTTGTAAAAAAAGTTGATGACAATCAGGGATATGAAGAAGTTGAACATATTGCCAACACAATAGTTGATATGTTGAATACAGAAGCTATGGTTAGGGCAAACGTAGCTTATGGAACAATCGTTAAGGAAATCAAAGAAGTTTCACGTTCATACAAGGAAGCAAGAATGGCACTTGATGTTGGAAAGATTTTCTTTAGTACAAAGAATGTTGTTGCATATAACAATCTTGGAATTGGTCGTTTGATTTATCAGTTACCTATTCCACTATGTAAGATGTTTATTAATGAAATTTTTGATGGCAAGTCACCAGATGAATTCGATGATGAAACATTAACAACAATTAACAAGTTCTTTGAAAATAGTTTAAATGTTTCAGAAACATCAAGACAGTTATATATTCATAGAAACACATTAGTATATAGATTAGACAAGCTTCAGAAGACAACAGGTTTGGACATTAGAGTGTTTGAAGATGCCATTACATTTAAGATTGCATTAATGGTTGTTAAATATATGAAGTACATGGGTAATACTGAATTTTAGTAATATTGAATTTTGATCTATTTATTAAAGACTTAATATGATATTTAATAGAAGGACATTCATACATTGTTTAAGTGCTGCTTTAAGTACAGAAATTTAAATATTTCTAAATATTACATATAAAAAGGACACAGAATTTTAACAAATTGCTATTTTAATATATAAGTGGACAGGCTGGGTAAGCATTGGTGCTGATTCAGTGATGTTGGGACTTATATTAATGAACTAATATAATAATCATATTTAAATAATAATCATATTTTACTTTTATGGAAGAAATAGAACATAAAAGAAATTAAAAAATTATATTCGACAAATTTTTATTACATTTGCGTAATATAATTTTTCGGTGTGTAAAAAAATAAGATTGCGATAATGTATAACATTTAATGTGAAAGATTAGTTCATTACACATATGTTAAGGAGTAGACAAATGATTAGTATAAAAGGTGTAAGTAAATCTTATGGAAACGGCGCACCTGCTCTTAGCAATTTAAATTTAGAAATTGAAGATGGCGAGTTTGTATTCGTTGTTGGAGCCAGTGGTTCAGGAAAATCTACTTTTATTAAATTGCTTTTGAAGGAACTTAATCCAACAGAAGGAATGATAACAGTAGGTAACATTAAATTATCTAAATTAAAATCAAGAGGAGTGGCTAAGTATCGTAGAAAACTTGGCGTAGTTTTCCAGGATTTTAGATTACTACAGGACAGAGATGTATATTCAAACATTGCTTTCGCACAGCATGTTATTGGAGCGTCTCCAAGAGAAATAAAGAAGAATGTTGCAAGGGTACTTTCCTTGGTAGGTTTATCAGAAAAGTATCGTTCAAATCCTAATGAGCTATCAGGTGGTGAGCAGCAGAGAGTTGCTTTGGCAAGAGCGTTGGTAAACAAGCCTGACATATTACTTGCCGATGAACCTACAGGAAACCTTGATCCTGAAAACTCATGGGAAATTATGAAATTATTAGATAAAGTAAACAAACAGGGAACTACCGTTATTGTTGTTACGCACAACCTTGAAATTGTAGAGGCAATGAACAAGAGAGTAATTACAATGAAGAAAGGTGTAAAAGTCAGCGATAGCAAGGTGGTGGAATAAATGAATGGAAGAACAGTAGGATACTGCTTTAAACAGGGTGTCGTTAATATTAAGAGAAATAAGTTGTTCTCAATTGCATCAATTTGTACAATTGCTGCCTGTATTTTTCTTATTGGAATTATACTTTCTATTATTATTAACGTTAATTCTGTGGAGAAGCAGGTAGAGCAAAACGTTGGTGTTACTGTATTTTTTGATAAAGGTTTAAAAAAGGAACAGATTGATGCTATTGGTGCAACAATAAAAGCTGATAAGCATGTTGAAAAATACAAATACACATCAGCAGAGGAAGCTTGGAAGGAATTCCAGGGAGATTACTTCGCAGAAGATCCTGAATTGGCAAAGGCATTTGCAAATGATAATCCATTAGCTGATTCAGCATCATATACAGTTTTCCTGAAAAACATTGATGAACAGGATGCTTTTGTAAATAGCATCTCAAAAGTTCAGGGTGTTAGAAAGGTTAAACATTCAGAGCAGGCAAAAGAAACATTAAGTAAGTTTTCAAAACTTTTAGGATATGTATCAATAGCTTTGATAGTAATTTTATTAGGCGTGGGAATTTTCTTAATCAGTAATACAGTTATGATTGGTATAACCGTTAGAAGACATGAAATTAAAATCATGAAATTGATTGGTTCAACAAACGGCTTTGTTAGAGCACCGTTTATTATAGAAGGTGTTATAATCGGTCTTGTTGGTTCAGCTATACCTCTTGTTATTTTAAGAGTGATTTATGAAAGATTAATATCTTTTGTAATGTCAAAGGTAGGAGTTATGGCAAGTTCAATTTCTTTTGCAACAGTAGGTGAAATATTTGGAGTGCTTGTTCCATTAGGACTTGGAATTGGAGCCGGAATTGGTTTAGTTGGTTCATTCCTTTCAATTAGAAAGCACTTAAAAGTTTAATGGAGGAGATAAACAGATGAAAAAGAATTTTTCGAGAATATTAAGTTTATTACTTTCCGCAACATTAGTTTTATCAATGGCAGGAACATCATTTGCCAGCGTTTCAAGTGAGAAAAGCAAGCTGTCAGATTTAAATAGCCAGAAAATTAAGAAAAATGCAGAAAAGAAAAAACTTCAGGCTTCAAAAAGTGAAGTCGAAGCTTATATTGAAGAAGTTGATAAAAAATTAACTGATTTATCAACACAGATATATAAAACACAGCAGGAATTAGATAAGACAGAAGTTAATATTAAGAAAACAGAGAAGAAATTAAAAGCAGCAGAAGAAAGCATTAAGGCTCAGTATGCTGACATGAAGTTAAGAATTAAGTATATGTACGAAAATGGTGATACAGAATTACTTGACTTAATTTTAAATTCAAAGAGCATTACAGAATTCTTAAACAAAGCTGAATATATTACAGAATTATCTCAGTATGATAGAAAAATGCTTAACAAGTTAAAGCAGACAAGAAAGACAATTTCTGATTCAAAAACTTCTTTGGAGAAAGATAAGAAGAACCTTGTAACAATGCAGACAAAGCAGAAGACAGATAAGTCACAGCTTGAAAGTACAGTTGCATCAAAGCAGTCAGAATTATCTGAATATGAAGATTTGCTTGAGCAGAATGAGGCTTCTTCAGATGCACTTGATCGGGAAATTAAGGCACAGGAAGAAAAAGTAGCCCAGGCTAAGATCGCAGCACAGGCAACACAGGCTCCAACTCAGGCAGCTACAAAAGCACAGACAAATACAAACAATAATACAAATAACAACACAAATAATAATACTAATAACAATACTAATACAAATACAAACCCAACACCAAGCAAATCCAGCGGTTGGATTTATCCGGTACCGGGACACACATCAGTTTCATCAGATTATGGATACAGAAAAGATCCATTCTCAGGTAGTAGCACATTCCACAACGGAATTGACTTCCCTGCACCAGGTGGAACTCCTGTAGTAGCAGTAGCAGACGGTACTGTAGTTTGGGCAAATTATAATGCCACAGCAGGAAACTGGACAGGTATTAAACACTCAAATGGTGTAACATCAGTTTACATGCATCAGTCATCAATTTTAGTAAGTGTTGGTCAGCATGTAAGTCAGGGACAGACAATTGGTTTAGTTGGTACAACAGGTTCATCAACAGGTAACCATTTACATCTTGGAGCAACAAGTGGAACAACACCAGGTAACTGGGTAAATCCATGGAGTTACTTCTAAACAGAATGAAACATAATATTTTATAAATAGTAAAGAATGAAAAATTAATTATTTAGTTTTTCATTCTTTATTGTTATAAAAGAAAAAATAGTTTAATATACATAAGTAGTATGATTCGCAAGGAGAAAGTTCTGTTAAAAAGTTCATAAAAGTGATTATGTTATTATGCAAATTTGAACTATAATTTATTTGAACATACTTAAATGAAAAGGTTATAGTGTAAAGCGAGGAAGAGATTGATATGGAAAAAATAAATGTAAAGAAAATTAATAAAAAAATCGAGAAAAAGAAAACTAAAACAAAATTTGTACCTGGCTTTCTTTTAGGTATGTTTGCAATGTTGGTTTTGGGAGTAGCAGTTGGCGTTGGACTGCATTTTTCTCAGGATAGCGTAAAAACAGATGCTACATATGCTGTGGACAAGGCAGAATCAAAGATCAAATCTTTAGAGGCATTAATCAACTTAAAATATTTGAAGAATGTGGATCAGGAAGATTTGGAAAACGGTTTATATAAGGGACTTTTAGAAGGATTGGGAGATCCTTATTCAGTTTATTACACGAAAGAAGAGTACACAAAGTTAATAGAAAGCACTTCCGGTGAATATTGCGGGATTGGAGCTTATGTTTCACAGAACACAGAAACAAAAGTAATAACAATAACAAAAGCTTTTAAGAATGGCCCGGCAGACAAAGCCGGAGTAAAAGATGGTGACGTTATTACAAAGGTTGATGGAAAAGATGTATCTTCAGAAGATGTTGATAAAGTGGTTAGCATGATGAAAGGGGATAAAGGAACAAAAGTTAAGTTAACAGTATATCGTCAATCGGTTAAGAAATATGTGGACGTTACAATTACAAGAGGAGAAGTAAAAGTACCTACTGTAGCACACAAAATGCTTGATAAGAAGAACAAAATCGGTTACATACAGATTTCTGAATTTGATACGGTAACCGCTGATCAGTTTTCATCAGCTTTAAGTTCTTTGAAAAAGCAGGGCATGAAAAAAGTAATTTTTGACTTAAGAAATAATCCAGGTGGTTCTTATGAAGGCGTTTGCAAAATATTAGATGAAATCTTACCGGAAGGAACGATTGTTTATACTAAAGACAAATACGGAAACGAGGAAAAGCAGACTTCTGACGCAAAATGTTTAGATATGCTGATTGTCGTTTTACAAAATAAAAACAGTGCCAGCGCATCTGAAATTTTTGCCGGAGCCATACAGGACTTTGGTGTAGGAACAATTGTAGGAACACAGTCTTTTGGCAAAGGAATCGTACAACAAATTATTCCATTAACAGACGGTTCAGCAGTTAAAATTACAATTGAAGACTACTATACACCAAGTGGCAAAAACATTCATGGAAAAGGAATTACACCAGATGTAAAGATTGAGGCAAACGGAAAAACAGATGTACAGCTAAATAAAGCATTAGAAGTTTTAAAGAAAAAATAGATTATAAAAATAAATTAGAAGCAATGTGACGTTTAAAAACTCAAAGTAATATTTTTTTAAAAACAGAAAATCCATTACGGAAATTGTAGTCTATTAAAAAATATATTAGGAAGGTTTATATTATCAATTTTTATGAGGAAAATAAAACTATGATAATAGGTTTGAATTAGATATGTAGTAATAGGTAAAATATAAAGCAGGATGCTAAAGGATAAATGTAATCCAAAGGCACCTGCTTTTATGCTGAGAGAAACAGAAAATGTAAGTTAGAAAACGCATAGGTGAGCTGGAAATAGTTTGATTTTAAAAATATATGATATATAAAGTAATAATGAGTATAAATAAAAAAGTGTAGAGTAAAAAAGACATATATACAAATAAAAAGAACATAAGTTCGAAAATGCTATATACTTTTTTCAGGCTTTTTGTTATAATTTGTTTATGCAGTTGTCGAAAAGAAATGAGACATTTATATGTTGCTGAAAAGAAAACAAATATTATGTGTCATTGGAATTAGTTAAGTATTTATAGATGGTTAGAAATAGATTTATAGGAGATTTGTATGGATCATTTTGAATTACATTCAGAATATCAGCCAACCGGGGATCAACCTCAGGCTATTAAGCAGTTGGTTGAAGGTTTTAAGAAAGGAAATCAGTTTGAAACATTGCTTGGTGTAACAGGTTCTGGAAAGACTTTTACTATGGCAAATGTTATTGCACAAATGAATAAACCAACGTTAATTATTGCTCATAATAAGACTTTGGCGGCACAGCTTTATGGGGAGTTTAAAGAATTTTTTCCTAATAACGCTGTGGAATACTTTGTTTCTTATTATGATTATTATCAGCCGGAAGCTTATGTGCCAAGTACAGACACATATATTGAGAAGGATTCTGCAATAAATGATGAAATAGATAAATTACGACATTCGGCTACTATGGCGTTAATAGAGCGAAAGGATGTTATTATTATATCTTCGGTTTCGTGTATTTACGGTTTAGGTGATCCAATAGATTACAAAAACATGGTAGTGTCCCTTAGACCGGGAACTATTAGAGATAGAGACGATATTATTCATAAGCTAATAGAGATTCAGTATGACAGAAATGATATGGATTTTAAACGAGGAACTTTTAGGGTAAGAGGGGAGAATCTGGAAGTATTTCCTGCATCATACACAGATAGTGCCATACGAGTTGAATTTTTTGATGATGAAATAGAAAGAATAACAGAGATTGATTCTTTGACAGGCGAAGTGCGTCACGAATTAGAACATGTGGCTATTTTCCCCAATTCACATTATGTAGTTAATCCGGAGAAATTAGAGAGAGCTATTAAGGATATAGAAGCAGAGTTGGCAGAACAGGTGGCTTATTTTAAATCAGAGGATAAGCTGATTGAGGCACAGCGAATAGCAGAGAGAACTAATTTCGATATGGAAATGCTTAGGGAAACAGGGATATGTTCAGGAATCGAGAACTATTCCCGCCATATGGCAGGACTGGCTCCCGGAGCAACACCACATACGTTAATGGAGTATTTTGGTGATGAATTCCTTATAATGATTGATGAAAGCCATATTACAATACCGCAAATTCGTGGAATGTATAATGGGGATCAGGCAAGAAAAAGCACATTGGTGGATTATGGTTTTAGACTGCCATCGGCAAAAGATAACAGACCGCTTAGGTTTGATGAATTTGAGGGGATGATTGACCAGATGCTTTTTGTTTCAGCTACACCTAATACTTATGAAGAGGAACATGAGTTACTTAGAGCTGAACAAATTATCAGACCAACAGGTTTGCTGGATCCTGAAATTAGTGTAAGACCAATTGAAGGTCAGATAGATGACCTTATTACTGAAATCAATAAAGAAGTTGAGAAGAAAAATAAAGTTCTGGTTACTACTTTAACAAAGAGAATGGCAGAAGATTTGACGGATTATATGAGAGATGTAGGAATTAGGGTTAAGTACCTTCACTCTGATATTGATACATTAGAGAGAACAGAAATTATCAGGGATATGCGTTTGGATGTTTTTGATGTTTTAGTAGGTATTAATCTTTTAAGAGAGGGACTTGATATACCGGAAATCAGTCTGGTTGCAATTTTAGATGCAGACAAGGAAGGATTCCTCCGTTCAGAGACATCTTTGATACAGACTATAGGTCGTGCGGCCAGAAACTCAGAAGGTCACGTAATAATGTATGCTGACAATATTACTGAGTCAATGGATAAGGCTATTACTGAAACTAACAGACGTAGAAAACTTCAGCAGGAATATAATAAGGAACATGGAATTACTCCAACTACAATTAAAAAGGCTGTTAGAGAACTTATTAGTATTTCTAAAGAAGTTGACAGAAAAATTAATGATATTGAGAAAGATCCTGAGTCAATGGATTCAAAAGAATTGAAGAAGTTAATTGACAAGGTTGAAAAGAGAATGCAGAAAGCAGCAGCAGAACTTGATTTTGAGACTGCTATTGAAATGCGTGAAAAACTGGCAGAACTTAAGAAAAAATATAGAGAATAATGATAATTAATGGAGAGTGAAAGTAATGTCGGACAAGAAAAAGTACATTAAAATAAAAGGGGCTAATGAGCATAACTTGAAGAATATTGATATTGAAATTCCAAGAGACGAATTTACAGTAGTTACAGGTTTAAGTGGTTCGGGAAAATCGTCTTTGGCATTTGATACAATTTATGCAGAAGGACAGAGAAGGTATATGGAATCTTTGTCATCCTATGCTAGACAATTCTTGGGACAAATGGAGAAACCCCAGGTGGAAAGTATTGAAGGTTTACCACCGGCAATTTCAATAGACCAGAAATCTACAAACAGAAACCCACGTTCAACAGTTGGAACAGTTACAGAAATATATGATTATATGAGATTACTATATGCCAGAGCAGGTGTACCTCACTGTCCAAAATGTGGCAAAGAAATCAAGAAACAGTCAGTAGATGAAATTGTTGACAGAATTTTAGAATTACCGGAACGCACTAAGTTCCAAATACTTGCTCCTATTGTAAGAGGCAAGAAAGGTCGTCACGAGAAGGTTTTTGAAAGTGCAAAGAAAAGTGGTTATGTACGTGTAATTGTTGATGGAAACATGTATCAGCTAACAGAGGAAATAACTCTTGATAAGAATATAAAACATAATATAGAAATTGTTGTAGACAGATTAAGTATAAGAGAAGGAATTGAGAAACGTCTTACAGATTCCATAGAGAATGCGTTGAAGTTAGGTAACGGTTTGATGAATCTGGATGTAATTGGTGGAGAGACAATAACATTTAGTCAGAACTTTGCATGTACTGATTGTGGAATTAGTATAGACGAAATTCAGCCACGAAGCTTCTCATTTAATAATCCTTTTGGTGCATGTCCAGATTGTTACGGTTTAGGATATAAGATGGAATTTGACGTTGACTTAATGATTCCTAATCAAAGTCTTAGCATAAATCAGGGGGCAATTGTAGTTTTAGGCTGGCAAAGTGCTAAGGATAAAAAGAGCTTTACCAATGCTATTTTACAGGCACTATGTAAGAAATATAAGTTTGATTTGGATACTCCGTTTGAAAAATATCCTAAGAAAATTAAAGATATTCTGATTTATGGAACTAATGGTGAAAGTGTGCCTGTACATTATACAGGCCAGCGTGGACAAGGGATATATGATATTGCCTTTGAAGGTTTGATTCGTAACGTAGAAAGACGTTACAGAGAAACAAGTGCCGAATCTACCAAGGCAGAGTATGAGTCATATATGAGAATAACACCTTGTAGCACATGTCATGGTCAGAGACTTAAGAAAGAATCTTTAGCTGTAACAATTGGCGATAAAAATATTATTGATATGACAGAAATGTCAGTTAGAGACTTGAGAAAGTTTTTAGATGAAGTTCAATTAACAACTACACAGATGGCTATAGGTAAAGAAATTCTGAAAGAAATAAAAGGTCGTCTTCAGTTTTTAATTGATGTAGGTTTGGATTATTTAAGCTTATCACGAGCAACAGGTACCTTGTCAGGTGGTGAAGCTCAGCGTATTAGGCTTGCTACCCAAATAGGTTCAGGTCTTGTTGGGGTTGCCTATATAATGGATGAACCTAGTATCGGTTTACATCAGAATGATAATGAAAAGTTATTAAAGACATTGAAGCATCTTAGAGATTTAGGTAATACTTTAGTAGTTGTTGAACATGACGAAGACACTATGCTTGCAGCAGATTACGTGGTAGACATTGGCCCCGGTGCAGGTGAACATGGTGGAGAAGTAGTGGCAAAGGGTACTGCTAAGGAAATAATGAAGAACAAAAACTCTATTACAGGAAAATATCTAAGTGGCAAATTGAGAGTCCCTGTTCCTGAAAAAAGAAGAAAGCCAACAGGTTATCTTAAGGTAAAAGGAGCAAAGGAAAACAATTTAAAGAATATTAATGTAAAAATTCCACTTGGTGTATTTACATGTGTAACAGGTGTTTCAGGCTCAGGAAAGAGTTCTTTAGTTAATGAAATAATTTATAAAAGCCTAGCAAGAGAGTTGAATAGAGCTAGAACAATTCCCGGAAAATTTAAAGAAATCCAAGGAATTGAACAGTTAGATAAAGTTATAAACATTGATCAGTCACCAATAGGAAGAACTCCTAGAAGTAATCCTGCAACCTACACAGGTATGTTTGATATTATTAGAGATTTATTTGCAGCCACAATGGATGCAAAGGAGCGTGGATACAAGAAAGGAAGATTCAGCTTTAATGTAAAAGGTGGACGTTGCGAAGCATGTTCAGGTGATGGAATACTTAAGGTTGAAATGCATTTCCTGCCGGATGTGTATGTGCCTTGCGAAGTATGTGGAGGAAAGCGATATAACAGAGAGACTTTAGAAGTTAAATATAAGGGCAAAAATATTTATGACGTTCTTGAGATGACGGTGGAAGAAGCTATGGAATTCTTTAAGAATGTTCCAAGAATATATAATAAGGTTAAGACGCTTTATGATGTGGGCTTAGGATACATCAGATTAGGTCAGCCAAGTACACAGTTGTCAGGTGGTGAAGCTCAACGAATTAAACTGGCAACTGAGCTAAGTAAAAGAAGTACAGGTAAGACAATCTATGTTTTAGACGAACCTACAACAGGGCTTCATTTTGCCGATGTTCACAAACTTGTGGAAATTCTTCAGAGATTAACTGATGAGGGAAATACAGTTTTAGTTATTGAACACAATTTGGATGTAATAAAGGCTGCAGATTATATTATTGATATGGGACCTGACGGCGGAGACCGAGGTGGTACGGTAGTAGTTGCAGGAACACCGGAACAGGTGGCAGAACATCCTACAAGTTACACAGCCAAGTTTGTAAAACAGAAGTTGGAAGAGGCAAAATAGAAGAAAAATAGTCATTTTTAATAAGAAAACGATTCATAAAAATGTTTAAATAAAAACACTTTTATGCAACACTTACAAACTTAAAAAAGTATAAGAAAAATGCTTTTAATTTGTGTAAAAATATGCTACATTAGAGTTACAAAATAAATAAGCATTAAGCACCTGGAACGACTTATACAGTGCATTTAACAACCACCTTGTTATTAGATGTCAACCTAATAGCAACAGTATCTAAGATAAGAGGTGAAAGAAATTTTACCCAATGATATCTGCTGACATGGCAATCAACGGAAGATTGTTTTAGTAGTAATTATTGGATAAGATGTTACATTGAAACGGAAAGGATAGGAAGTATTCAAAACGAAGAATCAATGGGCAATAACATCTTATGGTTAGAGTAGATAAGGAAGTTAAAGCAGGACAAATGAGAGGAATGATACACATAATATTGTAAATAATTACAATAAGTATAGTAGTAGATTCAAAGAAGATTTGTGAAGGAGAAAAGTACCTGCGGTTGAGAATGTAGTTGTAAAGTTAAGGTGTTGAAATAGTGAAGCATCTGTTATATGAAATGTAGCAGGTGCTTCTTTTAATATGTAATAAAAAAATCTTCCAGAATTTTAATTTAGTCTTAAATAGTTTACTATGAATGAAAACTCGCGCAAAAAATCAGTTGCGAATAGGCATGCACTTGAAGTAAAAAATGTGGTAAGCCGTTCTTTGCTCTGGAAGAGAGAATTATGTGGAAATCTTTGTTGAAGGATTACATATAACTTCCTTGTACATTTAAGAAAAATAGAGTAAAATAACAGAAGTGCAGGTTTTTTATTGTTCCTGCAATACGGATATACAGGAGGAAACATGGATAGAGAGTTAGTTATCGTAATAGATTTCGGCGGACAGTACAACCAGCTTGTTGCCAGACGAGTTCGTGAATGTAATGTTTACTGTGAAATTTATTCATATAAAACAGATATCGAAAAGATAAAAGAAATGAATCCAAAAGGAATTATTTTAACAGGTGGACCAAACAGTTGTTACGAAGAAGGCGCACCAACTTATACTAAAGAGTTATTTGAACTTGGAATTCCTGTACTTGGATTATGTTATGGAGCTCAATTAATGCAGCACATTCTTGGTGGTAAAGTTGAAAAAGCTCCTGTAAGAGAATATGGAAAGACAGAAGTACATGTAGATACAACTTCAAAATTATTTACAGGTATTGAAGAAGATACAGTTTGTTGGATGAGCCATTTTGACTACATTTCACAGGCTGCACCAGGATTCAAAATTACAGGTCACACAAGCGATTGCCCTGTAGCCGTTGCAGAATGTGAAGAAAAGAAGCTTTATGCAATTCAGTTCCATCCGGAAGTGTTACATACAGTTCGCGGAAAAGAAATTTTAAGCAACTATGTATATAAGGTATGTGGTTGTGCCGGTGACTGGAAGATGGACTCATTCGTTGAAAATTCAATAAAAGCAATTCGTGAAAAAGTAGGCGATGGAAAGGTGCTTTGTGCTTTGTCAGGTGGTGTTGATTCATCAGTGGCAGCTGTACTTTTGGCAAAGGCAATTGGAAACCAGCTTACATGCGTATTTGTAGACCACGGTCTTTTAAGAAAGAATGAAGGCGACGAAGTTGAAGCTGTATTTGGCCCTAATGGTGATTATGACTTAAACTTTATTCGTGTAAATGCACAGGATAGATTTTACGAAAAACTTGCAGGAGTTGAAGAACCTGAAGCAAAACGTAAAATAATCGGAGAAGAATTCATCCGCGTATTTGAGGAAGAGGCAAAGAAAATCGGAGCAGTTGACTATTTGGTTCAGGGAACGATTTACCCTGACGTTGTAGAAAGCGGTCTGGGCGGAGAATCAGCAGTAATCAAATCTCACCACAATGTAGGTGGATTGCCTGACTATGTTGATTTCAAGGAAATCATCGAACCACTTCGCGACCTTTTCAAAGATGAAGTTCGTAAGGCAGGACTTGAACTTGGAATACCGGAATATTTAGTATTCCGTCAGCCATTTCCAGGTCCGGGACTTGGAATCAGAATCATCGGTGAAGTAACAGCCGAAAAAGTGAAAATTGTTCAGGATGCAGATGCAATCTATCGTGAAGAAATTGCAAACGCAGGTCTTGATAAAGAAATAAACCAGTATTTCGCAGCATTAACAAATATGCGCTCAGTAGGTGTTATGGGAGACGAGAGAACATACGACTACGCAGTAGCCCTCAGAGCCGTAAAGACAATCGACTTTATGACAGCCGAATCTGCTGAAATACCATACGAAGTATTGAACAAGGTAATGAACAGAATAATAAACGAGGTGAAAGGAGTCAATCGAGTAATGTACGATTTGACAAGTAAGCCACCTGGAACTATAGAGTTTGAATAGACACAAAAATCCCACAATGCCTTTATTTATGGGCGTTGTGAGAGGTAGTGATTATATCGTGGCAACGATATGGCAACACTAAAACAATTTACCCATATGTATAAATGAAAAAACCTTACTGATTTTGAGGAGTCAGTAAGGTTTTTTTATGCTCTTTTATAAATCAATTAGTTTATGATATCCGTGAGTATTAGCCGGATAGTTGTATCTCCAATTATCGTATTCTTCCTTGGAGATTTCTCCGGTATCAAGCTTGGACTTCATCTTTGCCCAGGACTTTGCCTCATGACCTAAAGCGTCGTGGATGGCACCTAAATCAAGGGTAACATGACTTCCTTCCTGTCTGACGGATATACCATAAATATCTTCAAGAGTGAACAGAAGCTGCATAATTCCCACATGAGTATCAATGTCAGGAACATTAATGGCCGCAGGAGAAACTTCCAAAATGGAAGAAAGAGTTTCAATCAAATCATCCTTGGGAACACGTTTCTCTGCTTCATATTGAGCCATGCGGATATCAGCAGTACTTTCCTTAAAACCTAACTGAACTCCCAATTCCTTTTGAGTTAAACCTTTACGCTTGCGAAAAGTTCTAATTCTTTCACCAATTGCCATAACAAACCTCCAATTTAACATAAAAATTCCCAATGCGGGATAACTTAAACAAATTCGCTAATGTCAGTATAACATAGGTAAAAATGTATATCAAGAAAAACTTAAACAAAAAAAGTTAATTTTTCTATTGACTTAAACTAAAAAGTTTAATACAATGCACATTATCTTAAACAAATATGTTTAAGAAATATAATGAAGGAGGAAAAAATCATGGAAAAGAACTTTATGACAGTCGACGATGTTGCAGAAGAACTTTCTGTTTCAAAGTCCAAGGCTTACAAGATTGTAAGACAGCTTAATAAGGAACTGGAAGAAAAAGGCATCATCACGGTAGCAGGACGTGTCTGTACTTCTTATTTCAGAAAAAAAGTAATGTACAGCGGTGATTAGAAAATATTTATAAAAGGAAGGTGATGAACATGAGCGTTTATTCTTACATGGCAAATAATAAGAAAAAATGGAGAGCTGTTTATCGCTATACTGACTTTACCGGAAAAAGAAGACAGACACAGAAAAGAGGCTTCAACACAAAAAGAGAAGCGGAGTTTTGGCTTGAAAATAAGAAGAAAGCCGAAAACGGACAATTGAACATGACATTTGGAAGTTTTTATGAAATCTACGAAAGAGACAAGAAGGCAAGGGTAAAGGAAACCACCTTTGAGACAAAATCATATGTGGTAAGAGACAAAATCCTTCCTTACTTTAAGGACAGAAGAATGGATGAGATTAAACCAAAGGATGTAATGGAGTGGCAGAATGAACTGCTTAATTACAGGAATGAAAAGGGAGAGCCTTATTCATCAGGTTACCTAAGAACAATTCACGCACAGCTTAGCGCAATATTTAATTTTGCAAAAAGATATTATGGGCTATCCACAAATCCTGCGGCAATAGTCGGAACAATGAAAAATGACGTTGAAAAGGAAGTGAAAATCTGGACAAAGGAAGAATACCTGAAGTTTTCGGAAGCAATTATGGACAAGCCATTATCGTTTTATGCATTTGAAGTATTGTACTGGACAGG
Source organism: Eubacterium sp. Marseille-QA0814 (assembly GCF_965119675.1). NCBI lineage: Bacteria > Bacillati > Bacillota > Clostridia > Eubacteriales > Eubacteriaceae > Eubacterium > Eubacterium sp. Marseille-QA0814. The sequence continues at coordinate 2,084,969 of NZ_CBCPMG010000001.1, forward strand.
TGTCAGGGAAGGAGAACTACTGGCACTTACTCCGGCAGACTTTGATTTTGATAATAACACAATGAGAATCAACAAGAATTATCAGAAGGTAAAGGGGCGTGAAATCATTACTTCTCCAAAGACAAAAAAGAGTAACAGGGTGGTGAAGATTCCACAGTTTCTGGCAGATGAGATTAAGGATTACATGAAATGCTTTTATGATCTGAAGCCTGACCAGAGACTTTTCTTTAAGTCAAAAGGGTATCTTGGACATGAAATCACAAGAGGTTCCAAGAAGGCAGGAATTAAGAGAATCAACATACACGCCCTTAGACATTCACACATTTCACTGCTTATGGACAGAGGATTTTCAGCACTTGACATAGCTGAAAGGGTAGGGCATGAAGCAATCAGCATTACTTACAAATATGCCCACATGTATCCAAACAAGCAGGATGAAATGGCAAGAAAACTTGAAGAGGAAAGGAGTTAGGAATAATGGAAAAATCATTGGACAGTCACGGTCGTTGGAGAAAGAAGATAGTAGCCTTCAGGGTTTCTGAGGAAGAGGCAAGAATCATTGATGACAGGGTTGCCCTGTCAGGACTGACAAAGCAGGAATACATTATCCGCAGGCTGTGTGAAAAGGAAATTGTGGTAAATGGAAATCCGAAGGTTTACATTGCCTTAAAAAACAGACTTAATGACGTGTACGAGGAGTTAAAAAGAATTACAGGTGCAGGTGAGGTTGATGATGTTTTGTTAGAGGTAATTGAACTAATCGGTGCTACCATGAACGGAATGAAGGAGGATAAGAATGATGAATAATAAAACAACAGTGACTACCCTTAACGTATCTGTTGGCGCAGATAACGGGCAGTCACCAAGTGTTACCAAACACAGTAACAGTATAACAGATAATAATTGTGTCCGCAATTTGCAATCCACCGGTACCCCGGTGGGTGAAAATCTGGAAACAGTATCAATGGAAGAACTTTATGACACGGTATATCCGATTAAGAAACCTTTGGTTGAGGATCTGATTTACAACGGAGTGTATCTGTTTGTCGGTGCACCAAAGGTTGGAAAGTCGTTCTTAATGGCTGAAATAGGTTTCTGTGTAAGTGTAGGAATTGACCTTTGGGGGCATAAGACCAATCAGGGAACAGTGCTGTATCTGGCATTGGAAGATGATTATGCAAGACTTCAACAGAGACTTTCAAGAATGTTTGGAATTGATGTGGCAGAGCATTTTTACTTCGCCACACGTTCCAAAAATCTCAATGAAGGTCTGGAAGAACAGCTTAAAGAGTTTCTTGTGGCGCATGCTGATACAAGACTTGTAATAATTGACACACTTCAGAAAATCAAGGAAATAAGTGGAGACAAATTCAGTTACGCAAACGATTATGACATCATTACAAAGCTAAAACACTTTGCTGATGAACATAACATTTGCATTCTGGTGGTTCATCACACAAGAAAGATGGATTCATCAGATGCCTTTGAAATGATATCGGGAACAAACGGACTGCTTGGTGCAGCTGACGGAGCTTTCATCATGCAGAAGGAAAAAAGAACTGACCTAAAGGCTACCGTTGACATAACAGGAAGAGACCAACAGGACCAGAAACTTTATCTTAAGTTTGAACCTGAGTTGTGTTTGTGGAAATTTGAAAAGGCTGAAACAGAGCTGTGGAAAGAGCCGGAAGATAAAGTACTTTCTGCTGTTAATACATATCTGATGGAAGCAGGATGTTTTCAGGGAACGGCAAGTGAACTGATGGATAAGATACAGGAGATTAATTTAGTTCCGAATCAGCTGACCAGACAGTTGAACATTAAGGCAGGAAGGCTGTATGAGGATTATGGCATCAGATATGACAATAAGCGTTGTCACGATGGCAGAATCATAACATTGGAATATGAAAAAGAGTAAAGCGTGACGATGGTGTCGATGGTGACGATGTTTTATGGCACGTAAATCATCGTCACAACCGTCACGCATCGTCACGGAACAAGATTGATTACAAAACAGTGAGGTTTAAAAATGAGCAAAAACAGAATGATAAGCAATGAATTAATGATGGCTTTGATTAAGTATCATGTATTAGACATGAAAAATAATGAAGAAATTAATAATCTTATAATTTCTGAATTGGAAGAAAAACTAAGCAAGATGTCAAGGCACGAGGATTACACAAAAAGTAAAATGGCACCCACAAAAGAAGAGAGGGAAGAGTACAGACAGAAATATCTTGACACCGTTGGAATGCACCGGGACTTTAGATGGTAGTAACAGCTTGCAACATAAATAGGTTTCTTGTTGATAATATCAATACCTGCAAGTGACACTTGCAGGTTAAAGAATAATCAGGGAGAACCAAAAAGGATTGGTTACAGTTAAAAGTTAGTGACATCATGTCACTAAGAACCGCGGGACCCGGAGTCCCGAGGTTAAACATAATATAGCTGCCATTACAATTACAGCAACCACTAAATGCCATTTGACAGGTTATGAGTAAAGCATTGATAGCAGCTATATAAGCCCTCGGCAGAGCCCCCGCAGTTGTGTCTATGACAGAACTGCTAGGGGGTTATCAATTATGGCAGAGCCAAATTGATAAGAACCACCCGTTTTCAACAGCCTCGGGCAGACTACTAAAGACTAACAACGTGCAGGTGTCACCGCACGTATCAAAACAATAAAAGAAAAAAAGGAGTGAGATTATGGCAGGATTATCATATTCAGCACACCTGAGTCAGAAGAACAGTGCCATTAACAGCAAGGCGAAACTCTCAGGTGTTGCAAAGCACAATTTACGAAAGTACCGCTCCTTGGAATACGATAAGGAGAACATTGTAATTTTATGGGGTACGGATAAATTAGTGCAGGATGTAAAAAAAGTATATAAGGAACAGTTTGACGAAGCAGTCAGGGAATACAACAAAAAGCAGACAAGGGATGACAGAAAGATTGATGATTATTTTGAAAAGACAGCAAAGTCAAACAAGGACATGGCAGTGGAACTTATTTTTCAGATAGGAGACAAGGAGTTCTGGGATAAGAACCCTGACAAGAGAAGAAAGATGGATGTTGCATTTAAGGAAATGCTTAATATGTTACAGAAGGAAGCACCAAATCTTGTTGTGGCAAATGCAGTAATACATTATGATGAGGCAAGTCCACACATGCACGTGGTGGCAGTTCCCGTAGCTGACGGATTTAAAAAGGGAATGTCAAGGCAAGTGTCAAAGAGAAAAGTATGCACAAAGGAATTTCTTGAAAAAGTACTGCAGGGCAGAATAAGAGAATATGCAGAGGACAGGTCATTCACATGGATTGGAGAGTTCCTGAAAGGAAAAGAAAAAGGCAGAAATAATGATTTACAAGTTGCAGAATATAAAACTCTGGCAGAAACAAAAAAAGCAAATCAGTTAGCGAAGGAAAATGCTGAATCTGAACAGGAACTTAAGGAAACGATGATTAAGCAGATAGTGGCTGAAAAAGAATTAGCAGACATGTATGAGGAATTAAAAATAGTTGAAAATGTGGCTGACTTAGGAAAAAATGTGAAAAAACTTGAAACCATGGTTAGAAAAGGACCGGATAATCCAAAGGGAATCATGTCTGCCAAGAATTATCGGGAAAAGGTTGTCGTTCCATTTATAGATAAAATGTATGAAGCATTTAAAAATGTAGTTAATTTTGCAAAGGGATGTTTTGCAAAACTTAAGGAACTGACAGAAAAATATAATGAACAGCTTGAAGTAAATGAAATGCTAAGGGAACAAAATAGCAGGCTAAGAGAAAGCATTGATGAGCAGGAAAAAGAGATTGACGGACTGCATGATGACAGGAAAAAACTTGGATATTTTAAGAAATTCCTGAAGAGGGAGGATTACAATAAGGTAATTGAAATGGGCAAAGACAACGAAAAAACAAGACACAGACAGAGATAAAACAAGTGAAATACAGTGGAGTAAATACAAACAATAGTAAAATCAAAATAAAAATGTTACAAAAGATTTTTGTTAGTGTGCATATTGGAAAAACATGTTATGATGGAAGAGAAGGATGGGTAAGGATAATTAATGCAGGAAGATTATTCTTATTGTACGGAAATTTACTGCTAATTATTTAGGAAGGAGTAACAGAGGTAGTATGAGAATAAGAAACATAAGCAAAAAAATGGTGTCGCTTGCATTAACAATAGCGATAATTGGAACAGGTTCGGGAATTAATGCGTTAGCCAATTCCGTTAATGATGGCAAGAATTCACAAAAATCAGATGATAACAAGGTAACAGTAGTCAAGGAACTGACAGATGAGCGGACAGAAAATTCAAACACGTATCTGTTGTCTGACGGATCTAAGAAAACAGAAATATTCTTATCAAACATCAGATATGAAAAAGACGGACAATTGAAAGATTATGAAAATGAAATTGTTGACATTGGAAAAAAAGGAAAAAAGTCTATAAGTACCTATGGTTCGGGTGACAAATCTTCATACAAATATGTAAACAAATCCAGTGATAACAAGGCATATTTTTCAGATGACATTGAAGACGGCATAATGTTAAGCCATGGGAAGTACATTTTAAAGATGACACCTGTTATCGAAGAAGAAATTGATGACATAAACAAAGATGATAAAAATACATCTCAATCAAATGAAAATAATGAGTTTGAATGCATAAAAAATGAGGAATCAAACGAATTAAAATATATATCGGAATCAAAAAACATGGAATATCAATATTCCGTAAACAACTGTGGCGTGAAAGAGAATATTGTACTAAATGAAAAGCCTGAAACAAATATATTTGAATATAAAATTGAAACAAAGAATCTCTATTTGAAAAAACAGGAAAATGATAAAGGTCTGTTGGTGTATGACAAAAATACCAATAAAATCATAGGAACAATAGAAGCCCCATTCTTAGTTGATGCAGACGGAAAAGAAGATTACAAAAGTGTAGAATACAAATTAGAAAAAGATGGTGAAAATGAAGCATTAAAAGTAATTGTAAGTAATGATTATTTTGAAAACGAAGCTACAAAGTATCCGGTTACAATCGATCCTACAATGGTATGGATGTTTGACTACCTAACTACTGCATCAGTTTGGTCTGTTGATTTTCAGCAAAATGGAAACCTGCATAACCATTATCTGACTGCCATGAACAACATGATATCAAGTTATCCATACAATTCAGAGGAACATGTATATTTGGATACTTCAAATCTGTTAACAGGAAGTGCGTTGGTGGGCAGTGGACTGAACATAAGGGGAAAATACATTGAATCTGCATCATTAAATCTGTATGAAAGCAGTTACCGTGCACCGTATCAGGTGGGAACACTGGAGCTTCGTACGGCAAAGGACTCATGGAATCCTGATACAATCACGTGGAACAATAAACCGGGGGCTTCTGAAGAAGTACTTCTTGAAGAAAAGTTTACGGGAGTTGAGGGCACAAGACATTGCCTTGACATAACAAAATGGGTGCAGGATATAGCCGATGAACAGATAGAAAACAACGGACTGGTGTTTACGGCAAAAAAAGGCGGAGCAGCATTGTTTTATGGTCCGGAAGCACATTACATACAGGACGAAAATGGAACGAACAGTGAATCAAGACACATGTCAATCTATTTAACATACAGAGATTTTGAACCATATGATGCTTCCATAAACATAAATGCTGAATATGATAAACAGAGTAACAGCATTATTACTTCCATAGAAGATGATAATAAACTTAAGGAAGGGGTAGCGGTAACAGGATACAAGATATTTACAAGAAAAGACAATGCATTAAAATTTAGCGCAAAGTAAAAGGGAACAGACATTTCAGAAGATGCTGAAATAAATGCATCCAACGTGGATGAATGCATAGACATTAGAGCAGCGGTATTATATTCAGACGGTACTGTAAAGGTTTCAAACATTGTAACGTTGGAAAAGACAGAAAATGGAGATTCAGATGACGGGGGAAATTCCTTTGAAATAACTTCAAAGGATACAGACGGAGACGGTCTTGAGGACGGATATGAAATATGGGACTTTAAGACCATGTGGAACACTGAAACAGCAGACAGCACGGAGGACAATCCAAAGTATGAGCAGGATACGGATGGAGACGGACTGCCTGACGGATATGAGGTATTTACATTAGGAACAGACCCGGCAGTGGCAAATGAGGAAAATGCTGACAGCGACGGAGACGGCTGGACTGACCTGAATGAATATCAGAAGGGAACAGATCCGTGGCTGTATGATTCAGACTTTGACGGATTAAGAGACAAGGATGATGTTGGAGACAACAATCCAAGAAAAACGGATAACCCACGCTTAAAGGGAACGGACAGGTCAGTTGCATCAGCAGCAAAGATTCACAAGGGGCTTTATGACAGGGAATATTCTGAGAATGAAAATGGCGTAACGGTTAAATACATTGCAAACATTTACAGGGGAGACATAAAGAGCATTTACAGTGATTATGGTGATGTAAAAATAAATAAAAGGCTGAAATATTTCTATGATGCAAAGGGAAACAATACGGCAATAGTTGAACAATATGACGACAATGACACGCAGACCATCTGCATAACATATACATATGATGAAAATGGAAATGTGGAATTTATCTGTGATCAGCAGACAAAATACACAATGGAATATAATTCCGACAACAAAATCACAAACCTTCAGGTGGGTGACAGGACACTTGTATCATACGAGTACAGTCACACACAGAAAGATTCCGGCAATGAATCAGGAGAAAGTACAGGGACTTCCGTTGAAAATACTGATGAACAGATAACTTATTACGGTACGGGAGATGACAGACAGAAGGTAAGGACCGTAACCACGGAATATAAAGTTGATTCAGAAGATGATAGCGCGGTTGCGGAAAAGACGGAAGTTTTCTATAATGATGAAAAGACACCTTCATATGTAACGACAGTAAACAGCTCAGGACAGATGCTTAATCTTACCGATAACACGGAAAGTGCACAGCTGGCGTACAATTATGAATATAATGAAAATACAACAAGAGTGACAAGAAGTGACGGATTCATAAAGGAAGTTGTACAGAATGAAGATGAAGAAAATAAGAAAAGCACACTGACCACAAAATATGAATATAAGGCACTTGATGACAAAAAGGAAACATTGATTTCAAAAATTGAAACCGACAGTTCAGACAGTGACAAAAAAAGGAACAGGACAACCTTATACAATGGTGACGTATTAAGCGAGACAATGTCAGATGACGGAAAGTCATGTGCAACAAATTTATATTCAGATAAATATAAAAAGAACATATTAAAGTACAATTCAGTGGAAGACGATTCCACACACAGAACATTTGACATAGAAAAGTATGGCGAAAACAAAAACATCGATTACACATATGACAGGGCAGGAAACATTACCAAAATAAAAACTGACGGTAAGCTTACAAATGCATATGAATATGATGCACACGGAAGACTTACATGGGAATATGACTATGATGTTTCAAGGGCATATGAGTATGGATACACCACAACGGGAAACGTTGAGGCAAAGCACACATATGTGATAAATGCCAACGGTAGCTTGGTTGAACAGGATGATGAACTAAGAAAATATTCATACAGAAACAGTGACTGGCCTGATCAGCTGACAAAGTACTGTGGAAAGGAAATCACATATGACAGCAGTGGCAATCCGAAGGAATACTATAACGGAATGTCATTTAACTGGTACAGGGGAAGACAGTTGCAGGAAGCAACTCTTGCCAATGGAAAAAGGGTAACATATAAATACAATGAGGACGGACTTAGAACTTATAAGGATACAGAAAAAACAACAACCGCATATGAATGGGATGAGACAAAGCTTATAAGGGAAACCGTTACATACAAAAAGACCGGAAAGAAGTATGACATCTGGTACATGTATGATTCAGATAATAATGTTGTCGGCTTTGAATACAGCCAGTTAAGTGAGATAAACGAAACATTAAAAACTACAAGAATCTATTATGAAAAGAACCTGCAGGGAGATGTGACAGGTCTGCTTGATGCCAGAGGAGCAAAAATAGCTTCATATATTTATGATGCATGGGGAAATGTCATCACAAATGATGGAAAGAGTTTCTGTTATGAAGGATATGAGGTTCCCTTTGAGTTAAATCATGTATTGTACAGAGGATACTACTATGACGGAAGCTGCACTGATACTGAAAGCGATACAAATCTTTATTATCTGCAGAGCAGATATTACGATGCAGAGGTGGGAAGATTTATAAATGCAGATGATGTGAGTATATTTGATGTAAGACTAAATGCTATTTTCCAAGATAATCTCTATTGTTATTGTAATAGTAATCCAGTAAATTTCGCAGATAATGGTGGATTTGCGATAACAGGAACTTTTAAAGGAAAGACTGCATGTATTCACGAAATAGCTAATTTGATTGTAACTGTTGCAGGAGTTAGCTATGCATATATTAGCCTTGGTTCTTCATTAATAAAATTTGCAGTTGCAGGACATATATTTACATTAGGATTATCAACAGGTGTAACAGTTGCATTGATTATTGGTGGGTTTATTTTAGGAAGCTCTGGGATTATGTATGCAACATATATGGCATCACAGATTATAAACGCAATAGCATATTATAAAAGGTATAATAAATTCAAAGTTAAAAAAGTATATAAATATTTTCATAATACATATAAAGTAGAGAGGGCATAATGATAGTAGGAATCTTATTATTAGTAGTAGCAATTATTAACATAATGGAGGCATTTAGAAAACAAAAGAATAAGTTAATCTTTCGAACATGCAATTACTTAGTGTTTCCTGTTGTTTATTTGATTTGTTGTTTATTTAATATATTTGGAGATATTAACCTTTATTTGTATGGTATGATAATTGTGATAATAGAAAAGTTGTTGTATTTGTTTATTATAAAAAAATAAAATATTGTATTGAGAATGTCATTATTAAGAATAATAGTTCATTAACTTGAAACGTATTTTTTATAGGTATTAAAATAACTTGATGAAATAAGAGATAGCCTATGCTATAATACTTTCGTGGCAACACTATGGCAACACGAGATCAGAAGGATAATACAAATAATATAATATAGGTAAATCAACAGATAAAAACACACAAAACCTAAACCAATATGTTTAAGCCGAGCTCGGTACAAGCCGAGTTTGAATAAGCGAACAAATGTTCGAACACCCCATAAATAAAGGGAAAGCACAGAATATAAGTCTCTTATGAGAACATTTTGAGAACAAAATTAAGAATAAGAAGAGTTATTTTGACTAATAAGTTGAAATAGCTCTTCTTTTTTTGCTTGAGAAGCCGATAAATAAAGGGAATTGGAACTTTAAGCCTGATAAAAAAACAAATTTGTTTAATGTTGGTTGCAAGAGAAAGAAGAAGTTTATTAAAGGAAAAGGTATAGTGCCACTAACTCCTATTTGGAAAGTAAAAGGACTAAAGTAGAACTACGGTCAAACAAGAACAATTTAATCAAAAGAGAGAAAGGAGATTACAAATATGACAGACAAGATGTTTATGGAAGTTCAGGATGTAACAGAGATGTTAAATATTTCAGAAGGAAAGGCATATGAAATCATAAGAATGCTTAATGCTGAACTAAAAGAAAAAGGATATATCGTAGTTCGAGGAAAAGTAAATACAAAGTACTTTTTTAAGAAACTTATTTACAACGAGGAGTAGGAGGAAAAAATGTCAGTTTACAAAGATGAAAAAAGAAACAGTTGGTATGTAAAGTTTCGTTATGTTGATTATTACGGAGTAAAGAAACAGACAACTAAACGTGGATTTGCAACAAAGCGAGAAGCAAGTGAATGGGAAAATGCTGAAAAGCTTAAAAGAAATTTTAATCTGGATATGACATTTTCAAAATTTTATGAAATCTATGAGGCTGATGTAAGGCATAGGGTTAAGGAGACAACCTGGGAAAACAAGGAAACAATGGTAAAAACAAAAATCATACCATTCTTTGGAGAAAGAAAAATGATAGAAATATCTGCAAAGGATGTAAGACATTGGCAGAAAGAAATGATTGAGTATAGGGATGAAAAAGGAAAGTCATATTCCCAGTCATATCTTGCAACATTACACGCACAGTTAAGCGCGATATTTAACCATGCTGTAAAATTTTATGATTTGAAGAACAATCCTGCAAAGATTGCCGGCAGTATGGGAAGTAAAAGAGGAGGCAACATAATGTTTTGGACCCAGGAACAATATAAAGCATTTATTGAATGTGTGATGGATAAGCCATTATCATTTTATGGATTTGAAATGCTTTATTGGTGTGGATTAAGAATTGGAGAATTATTAGCACTAACTCCGGAAGATTTTGACTTTGAAAAGAAGACGGTTTCCATTACTAAAAATTATCAGGTGGTAAGAGGTGAAAAGCTAATATTAACTCCTAAAACTGCAAAAAGTGTAAGAACAATATATATGCCGGAGTTTTTAAATGAAGAAATGGAAGACCTGATTAATAGTCTGTATGAGCCTGACGGAAAAGAAAGAATATTTCCGTTATCAAAAAGATATTTTCAACATGAAATGGAAAGAGGCAGTGAAATGTCAGGAGTGCCGAAAATCAGATTGCATGATTTAAGACACAGTCATGTTTCACTTCTCATAAATATGGGATTTTCAGCATTGGAGATTGCAGAACGAATGGGGCATGAAAGTGTAAGAATTACATATCACTATGCGCATTTGTTTCCATCAAAGCAGTTGGAGATGATTAATAAACTAGATGAAATTAAAGGAGAACTAGGAGATGTCTGATAGAAAATTGGATAGCAAAGGAAGATGGCGCAGCAGAGTAGTTGCATTTAGAGTTTCTGATGAAGAAGCAGAGTTATTAAACAGACTTGTAGACATATCAGGACTTACAAAGCAGGATTATTTAATAAAGAAAACAACAGACCATAAAGTAGTTGTAAAGGGTTCCATTCGTGTGTTTGGAGCCCTTAAGGCGCAACTTACATATGTATATGAAGAATTAAAAAGGCTGGATAAAGTTACGCCTAAAAATGATGAATTAATGGAATTGATTAAAGTAATTTCAATGATTCTTTTAAAGATAGAGGAAAACGAGAACCTAAAAGAGCAGCAGCGAGTGGAGAACTTTGAAAAGAAAATGGCAGAACAAAAAAGACTTAAAAACAGCAGTATGGGAAACAGAAAGTTAAAAAGTTTTAAAGACGAAGGAGAGAGAACAAATGTGTAAAATAATAGCAATAGCAAATCAAAAGGGCGGAGTAGGAAAGACTACAACAACATTAAATTTGGGAGTGGGTTTAGCAAGAGAAGGGAAGAAGGTCCTTTTAATAGATGCGGATCCTCAGGGAAGTTTGACAATTAGTGTAGGTATAAATGAACCGGACCAGTTAGATTATACGCTTGCAAATGTGCTTATGGACATAGTAAACGAAGAAAAATTGCCAGCCAATAGAGGAATAGTTAAGCACGAAGAAGGGATAGATATATTGCCATCAAATATTGAATTATCAGGAATAGAAGTTTCTTTGGTGAATGTTATGAGTAGAGAATTGCTAATGAGAGAGTTTATAAGAGAAGTAGAAGATGATTATGATTATATTTTAGTTGACTGTATGCCTAGTCTTGGAATTATTACCATTAATGCCCTTGCCTGTGCAGATACAGTATTGATACCAGTGCAGGTTTCATATCTACCGGTAAAAGGTTTACAACAGTTGATAAAGACAATCGCAAGAGTAAAAAGACAGATTAATCCCAAACTAGAGATTGAAGGAATTTTGCTTACAATGATGGACTATAGAACCAATTATGCAAAGGACATTTCAACAGCAATCTATGAAACATATGCAACGAATATTCCAATATTTAAGAGCATAGTGCCAATGTCTGTTAGAGCAGCAGAAACGCCAATTAAAGGTACAAGTATATTTAAACATAATCCGAAAGGAAAAGTAGCACAAAGTTATGTGAAAGTTACAGAGGAGGTTTTAGAACATGGCAACAAGAGAGAAAATTAAGTTAACAAGTTACAATGAATTACTTGGTGTAAACAATGATATGATTAGTGAAATAGATATAAACAAATTGCATCAATTTAAAGATCACCCATTCAGTGTGGTTGATAACGAAAAAATGTTTGAGCTGGCTAAATCAATAGAGAACAATGGAATATTATCACCTTTATTGGTAAGACCTTTGGGCAATGGTGAATATGAAATAATTTCAGGGCACAGAAGAAAGAGAGCCTGTGAAATTACAGGAAAGGAAAAAGTTTCAGCAATTATAAAAGATATAAGTCATGAAGAGGCTATACCACTTATGGTTGATGCAAACTTTCAAAGAGAAGATACATTACCAAGTGAAAAAGCAAAAGCTTATAAAATGAAAATGGAAGCCTTAGCACATCAGGGAAAAAGTTCAGATGAAATGTCATCGGCAAAACAGATAGGACAGTTGGCAGGAATTTCAGACAGACAGGTTCAAAGATACATAAGACTTACGGAACTAATACCAGAGTTAAGCAAATTGGTGGATGATAAACAAATAACATTTGTACTAGGTGTAGAGATTTCATTTTTAAAAACGGAATATCAACAATTAATTTATGAAAACATTTGTAAAGGTAAAAAGGTAAGTAAAGACAATGTACGGATGATTAGAGAAAATCAGGAAAATTTGTCATTAGAAGAGGTAAGTCAAATACTCTTTGCTGACAAGGTAAAGGTACAAAAAAAGATATGCAATGTGACGCTTAAAGAAAATAAGTTGTCTGAATTTTTTGATTCGACTTACACGAAAAAAGAAATGGAGAAAGTAATCTATTCACTGCTAAAGGAATGGAAGAAAGGAAAGGATTAGTGTATGGCATTTGAATATTATTATGGAAAACAAGCCGACCAATATAGTTTCATAAAAGTACCTAAATTGTTAGTACATGATAAGGCGTTCATTGGATTATCAGTGGACGCTAAGATGCTATATGGTTTGCTTTTAGACAGAATGAGTTTATCTATGAAAAATGGATGGCTGGATGAAGAAAATAGGGTTTATATTATTTATCAAATAAAAGATATTATGAGCGATATGAATATGGCAAGAGCAACAGCTGTGAAATATCTGCAGGAGCTGGTAGATTTTGGATTGGTTGAAAAAAAGAAAAGAGGTTTGGGGCTTCCAAACATATTATATGTTAAAAGTTTTCTTGTGGAAAAAGAAAGCACAGAACAAGAAAAAACTTTTGGTGGAAGGTATACAAATACACCAGAAACGCCGAAGAATACACAGAAGTTCAACAATTATACTTCAAGAAGTTCAAAAATTGAAACTCAGGAAGTTCAGAAATTGAACTACAAGGAGTTCAATAATTATACTTCCGGCAGTTCAGAAAATGAAATTCAAGAGGTTCAAGAATTAGACCCTAATAATACTAATATAAATAATACTAAAAATATTAATACTAATATCTTATCTTATCCGCTAACAGAAGTCGAAGAGCCAGATATGACAGGTGCAGATAATTGGACGCATAAAAAAGGGCTTAGTACAACTATGCCTAAAGCAGATAGGATGGGATGCGATAAGAAAAAATCTGAATATGAACTTTATATGGAGCTAATCAAAGATAATATTGAATACGATGCATTGAAAGAACGTTATCCACTTGATGCAGAACTTATCGATGGAATAGTTGAAATGATGACAGAAGTTACAGTTAGCACGAATGATTATATTGTCATAGCGAGCAATTCGTTTCCGAAGGAAGTTGTAAAATCAAGATTTCTTAAACTTAATTTTTCACATTTAGAGTATGTCATGAGTTGCTTTAAATCAAATACAACCAAAGTAAAAAATATCAAAAAATATTTGCTGGCATCATTGTTTAATGCACTATCAACAATGAATGGGTATTATACAGCAGAGGTAAATCATGATATGCCACAGTATGCACCTAGGAGGTAAGGTTATGGAGAGAGCAAAAAGTTTAGTGGAATGCATAATAGCAATTATAATGTTTATATGCAGAGTGATAATTGCAGTATTGGGAAGTTTGTTAAAGATATTTTTAGTATTGACTATAGCAGCATTTAAAATTGTGTTTTCTTTAATAAGAGTTGTAGAGTATAATTAAAGACAGTTATTTATAGCTTGGGAGGTTTGCTAAATGATAAAAAAATTAAAAAGAACGCTGATAGTTGTGGGAATGTTTGTATTGATGATGGGAATTGGCACAAATATTCAGGTAAAGGCTGATACTTTGGGACAAGTAAAATCAATAAAAACAAAAACTAATTATAAGTATTATAAAGGCATAGTTAGTGCCAAGGATATGAGAAAAAAGAAAACTAAATACAAATATGGAATTAAAGCTTCATGGAAAAAGGTGAAGAATGCAAATGGATATGAGATATATGTTTACGGTGTTGCATCAAAGAAGTGGAGAAAAATTAAGGATACAAAAAAGACAAGTTATGTATTTACCAATTTATTAGAAAAGGACAAATTTAAATTTAAAGTACGGGCTTATAGAAAAATAAATGGAGAAAAAGTTTACGGTAACTGGTCAAAAAAGAGAACAATAAAAACAAATTCAGCACTTTATAAAATAAATAACAACTATAAATTGCCGGGAAAATATTATGATAGATATGCTGCAGAACAGGCTTTTGTATTGCAGAATGAATATAGAAAAAGTGCTGGAAAACAAAGTATCGTTTGGTCGGATGTTTTATATGAAATATGTAAGGCAAGGGCAAAAGAACTTGTTAAAGATTTTAGCCATAATAAATTTATAAGTACATCAACAGAACTATTAGAAAAAAAGTATGGATTAAAAGATGATGGAATATCTTACGAGGGAGACGATGGTTATATACATTATCATATGTATGCAAATGCTGAAAATATTGCAATGGGATATTACACATATAAGTCTGCTATGGAAGGATGGAAAAGTAGTCCGGGACATTATAGAAACCTCATAGACGAAGAACATAGAGCAGGTGCCATTGCTTGCTATAAACAAGGTGGAAAAACATATTGGGTAGCAATATTTGGTGGAGTGGATTTAGATAAGGAAATAAAAAAGTAATTAAAAATAACTTTGCGACATAATGTCGTGAAGTTATTTTTTGCTTTTACACTCCTGCTGAAATATAAATTTAATTTTAACAGTATGACTTTTAGGTAAAGTAGATAATCAATGTTAAAATATGATTGTCAGTAACCGGGAATGACAAAAAACAAATTAATAGATTAACGCCAAGATGAGCTCATTATATGTGAGTTTTAGTCTTGGCGTTTTTTATTTTATCAGGAGGAAAGTAAATGTTAGGTAAATTAAAAAGAATTACAGCAACAATATTAGCAATAGCAACATTGGTAACATCAATTCCTATAAGTAATGTTGCAGCAGCAGGCAATGGAGAGAAGAAGCAGGCAGGTATAGTAACTCTTGGAAAACTTGGAACAGTAAATATCGGATCAAAGAGTGAAAGTGGAACATGGGTAAAAACATTAGTGGATGGAAATGATGTGTTTTGCTTAGATTTAGGAAAGGCATGTCATACTGGATACACCTATATTGCATCCAACAGTACAATATCAAGTGATAGTTCTAATAAGAAAAATGCTTTGGAGGCTAAAATAGGATATTGGTATGATCAAACAAAAACGCGTTCAAACAAGGCATGGGTGTATGCACAGTGTCTTATATGGGCTGTTGAAGAAGGAATTACAAGTGAAACTGGATTAAAGGATATCATTAAACAAGTTAAAAACAATACAGGATATTATGCAAATGATAGCCTATATGCTGATATTTTTGAAGGCACAAGTGTAGTTAAGTGTACAATTACAAAATGGAAATACAGCGGAAAGACTGATAGCGATGAAGTTCAGGAACTAATGGAAATTGTAGGAAACAAAAAAGAATACAAGTATACACCTATTAGTAAAAAAGACTATTACCGTCAGAGAATTACATTACAAAAGTGTGATGAAGATGGAAAAGAACTTCCACAGGTTACTTTTAGATTTACAACAAAGAATATAAAGCAGTTGTATTCTTATCAGTACAATGGTTGGGGAGATTCTGTTAAGGAAGATGTAGATGATGATGCTAACAAATTTAGTCAGGAAGTAAAAGCAGATTCTAAAGGAAAAATCGTATTTCGTTTTACGTACGAACTAAATTCTAAGAGTTATTATTATGTAGCAGATGAAGAGTTAAAGGATATGTCATCAAGTGATAAAAAACAAATTAAGGACGAATTAGACGATAAGGGATATGATTATGCATCAGATTTGTCAAAAGCAGGAGCAGAAAAGTTAATAAAGAATGACATCAATGACCAGATGGATGATATCTCAAACAATTATGTAATTGAAGAAATCTCATCAGGTAACAACAACATTCTTACATCATTTGTTGTTGAGTCTGGTTCAAACAAGATTACAAGCCAGTCATCAAACAAGGTTACAGTAACACTTACAAAGTCTGATTCATGGAAGAAGAACAGTGATGGAAAGTGGCCCGAGACTGCAGAAGAGTCATACAGTAATTACAAGCTTGCATACAAGCCTGTTCTTAAGGACAAATACAAGAAAGTAAAAATGACTGTGTGGAAAAAGGATTCTGAAACAGGCAGTACACCACAGGGAGATGCAACATTGGAAGGCGCAGTGTATGGAGTATATTCAGATGTAGCATGCACAAAACTTGTAAAGTTATACAAGACCAATGCCAAGGGTACATTTGAAACAGACTATTACAGATGTGGTGTAAACATGTACTTAAAGGAAATTACACCGCCTGAAGGCTACCTTAAAAATGACAAGGTATACACAATCACAAAGGATGGTCAGCAGTTTACCAACGAATACAATTCGGCAGAAACACAGGTTGATGACGACGTGGTAAAAGGTGACGTATCAATTATTAAGGGAATGGGAAATGGTCTTGCAGGTATTGTTGCACCTGAAAACAAGGCACAGTTTCAGATTTACCTTGCAAGTGCAGGTTCATATGACAAGGCAAAGGCAACAGAAAGAGACATTCTTACAACAGATTTAACAGGTTATGCAAAGTCAAAGAAGATGCCATATGGAACATATGTGGTTCATCAGACTGTTGGAGCTGCAAACACTGAAAAGTGTCCTGACTTTTACGTGAATGTGAAGGAAAACGGAAAGACATACAAGTATCTTTTAAACAATCCGGAATTCAACGCATATCTAAAAATTGTAAAGAAGGATTCAAAAACAAATCAGACAGTTTTAAAGGCTGGAACAACATACCAGATTTATAAGGTAAATGAGGATGGCAGTGAAACTCTTGTTACACAGACATACAGCAATGGAAATGCAATTGAGGTTGTGGACAGATTTGTAACAGATGAAACAGGAGAAATCATTACTTACGAAAAGTTAAAAGCCGGTACATACAAGGTTTATGAAATTGAAGGTCCGGAAGGATACAGGGTAAACAGACAGCCGGTGATGGTTGAGATTAACAGTAACTCATACAAGACAATGGTAGACAAACTTGGTAAGGAATATCTGTATGCAGAATGTGAGTATTATAATGATGTGACTTATGGAAAATTTACAATAAATAAAATTGGTCCTGAATTATGCAAGAAGGAAGATGAAAATGATTCTGCAGATGAAAATACGGATGGTATAGCAAAGACAGATTTAGTAAATAAAAATGGTAGTGAGGGTGAAACAACCGGAAATGATAACAATAAGTCAAATGACACTGTTGTAAATCCATTTAACTACAAGGACACATTGCTAAACGGCGTTGTATTTGAACTTACTGCAAGAGAAGACATCATGTCACAGGATAATCAGGGAACAGTATTGTTTAAGAAGGATTCAGTTGTTGCAAAAATTACAACAGGTGAAAAGGCAGAGTTTACAAACGATTGTAATGGTATCTGTAATTTTGTGTTAAACGATGACGGAACAATCACACTTAATGTCCCACTTGGAGAATACACTTTAAAGGAAGTAAAGACAAAGTATGGTTATGTTCTTCCAGAACAGTCATTCTGTGACTTAAGTTTTAAGTGGAATAACAAGGATGATGAGTATGTGTTTGACATTTCTGAAAACTCAAAGGATGGAAAGATTGACATACACAATGACATGGTAAAGACAGACATTACACTTGAAAAGCATGATTCAAAGACAAATGAGCCTGTTGAAAATGCAAGATTTGGATTTTATTCAAGGGACAACATTTACGATAAGAATGGGAATGTGATTGTTGCTGCAGGTGAAAAGATTGCAACAGTAACAACTGACAAGGAAGGAAAGGCGAAAATCCCATTCGATGTACCTGTAATGGATGAAGGTTATGGAAAGACGGAAGGCAACTTAAATTCAGGAGATTACTATTTCCTTGAAGAAAGTGTTAGCGACAGTTATTACATTAACAGGGAAAAACATCAGGTACATCTTGAATACAAGGATCAGGAAACCGCAGTTGTATCAGCCAAGGCAGTAGTTAAGGAAGACCAGACTGAAACAGTAATCAGTAAAAAAATGATTGCATCATCAGTTGAGATTAAGGACTGCCATTTAAAAATCAGTGATGAAAATGGTAATGAAATCGTAAGCTGGATAACAGGTGAAATTTCATCAGTTAAGTTAAATGAAAAGATTGATGAGATGGGATATGATAACGTTCGTGTAGAAAACGGTGACGGTTATGCAGTTAAGATATACGGATTGCTTCATGACAGGGAATACACATTAACAGAAACAAAGCCGGCAGACGGTTTTGCAACTGCAAATGACATTACATTTAAACTTGTGGAAAGTGATGATGAAAATGCAAAGACAAAAGTACTTGTTAAGAATGGAGACAGTTTCACGGAGAATGTTGACAATCAGGTGATAATGTATGATGACACAACAAAGATTGAATTTTCAAAGACAGACATTACCAACGGAAAGGAACTTCCGGGATGCCACATGCAGGTAACTGAAAAGGATACAGGAAAGGTAATGGATGAATGGGTTTCATCAAGACAAAGTCATGTGATTGAAGGAAAGTATGCCGTGGGAAAAACTTATATTTTAACAGAAACAAAACCAAGAGACGGATACGCAACAGCAACAAGTATTGAGTTTGCAGTAGCAGACAATGGAGATATCCAGAAAGTAAATATGGTTGATGACACCATCAAGGTTGAATTCAACAAGATTGCATCAGACACAAAAAAACAGCTTGGTGGTGCAAAGTACAAGGTATACGACAGCAAGGGCAAGAAGGTATATGAGTTTACAACCGGAAAGAAAGCTGAATTCATAGAAGGAATGTTTAAGGCAGGAGAAACTTATAAATTCAAGGAAGTGGATGCACCAGAACATTACAAGGTTGCAAAGGATAAGAAAATAAAAATTAAGGATACGGGAAAGGTTCAGAAACTTACAGTTACGGATGAAAGAATCCCTGTGGTACCTGACACACCACAGACAGGCATTAATGGAAGGACTGCAGGAATGGCAGTTTCAGTTATTTCATTATTACTTGCACTTGGATGTTTTGCATGCGTAAGAGCAAAGGACAAGTCAAAATACAATTTCAAAAAGGAGAAGGACGATGAAGAGGATAATTAAAATATCTCTGATACTTCTTTTAGTGGGGATGGCTGTGATTGCAGCTGTCCCTTTTTTAAAGGAAAAAAGAGCAAAGAGAAAGTATGAGAATGATTTTAAGAAGATATGGGAGAGCGTGACAGAAAAGAAGTCTGATGTAAATGGTCTTGTAAAGAAAAACAAGGACTGCATAGGATATGTGGAAATACCGGGAACAACCATAAATTACCCTGTTATGCAGACAAAGGATAATCCAGATTTTTATTTAAATCATGATTTTAACAGGAATTACAGTTTTTATGGAACACCTTATTTAAGTGCATACTGTGATGTGAAAAAATCAGACAGCCTGATTATTTACGGACATAACATAAACGGAGGAAAAATGTTTGGAGCATTGGAACAGTATAAGAATAAAGAGTTTTTTTACAAGCACAAGAAGATATATTTTACAACGGATAAAAAGAGGGAGTATGAAGTGTTTGCAGTGATGAGTGTTAACATACATGAGTTTGAATACTGGAAATTTGTAATGGCAAGGAATAAGGAAGAGCATGATGAGTTCATTGACAAGGTAGAGGAGCATAGTTTGTGGAGACAGGGGAATAAACCTAAGTATGGGGAGCAGATGCTGATGTTGTCTACTTGTGATAATGGGAAAGGGGATGATTGGAGAATTGTGGTTATAGGAAAAAGAAATATGGCATTATGGTAATAGGGATGTTTAGTAATAATAGAATTTATATTATAATAAAAGTACGCTCGTCTGCGTACAATGATAATAAAAAAATATGCTATAATTATTTTGGAGGTACGAATTATTGAAAGAATTTGCAAACAACTTAAAGAAACTTAGAAAAGAAAGAAATATGAGCCAAGTCCAGTTAGCTAATATATCTGGCATTTCAGTTAAAACAATACAGAATTATGAACAAGATAGAAATGGTATGGCCCCTACACTTCCCAATCTTATGATGTTGGCAGATATTTTCAGTGTTACGCCTAGCTATTTATATTATGGAGGAGATAAAGAGATGTATATGGATGATTTATTATTTGAACTTGCACAGTTGTCTACTGAATCAATAAAAGAGATTCATGACAGTGAAGCAAGCGGGGGTAGTTTACCAAAACTATCTATTTCTAACGCTATTATCAATAAAATTACATATAAATGGAATAAAGATGTAGTTTTACCTAAAAGAGGATTTTATAAATCTTATGTAGAGCAAACTATTATAAGATATGCACAAAACCGGAAGTTTTGGAAAGAAAAATTTGAATTAATTTAAGCCATATATTTAGAGCAACATTGGAAAAGCAAATATCCATTCAAGATGATATTTTTATTATATCATTTAATTACAAGAGGTAAGACATATGGATAGGAAAACAATAATAGCAGAAAGTCTTAACTATATCGAGAACAACATAAAGAATAAAATAACCATTGAGGAAATAGCTGGTAATATAGGTTATACGAAATTTTATTTTTCAAGACTATTTAAACAAGAAATGAAAGTTTCTGTTATGGAATATGTCAGGGAAAGGAAAATGATATATGCAACCAGAGAAATATTAAATGGAACCAAAATTCTCGATGTGGCAATTGAATATGGTTGGGAATCGCACGGTGGATTTATTAAAGCTTTCAAAAGTTATTATGGTTTTTCACCTTCACTCTTGTATGCAATGAAATTAGAAATAATGCATTTTGGAGGTGGAGATATGAACAATTGTAACTTTTATAAAATAATGGATGGACATTTATCAAAAGAAGAACTGTTCAAAGTATTGCACGAAAAAATAATAGAACATGGATATGATAATCAAAAACTAAATAATATTTATAATTTCTGTCAGAGTATATATGGAGACAGAAAAAGATACTCGGGTGATGATTATGTAACGCATTTATTAAATGTATCTTTGTTGCTAGTGCAAATGGAAGCGGAAGAAAGTGTCATTTATGCAGGAATGTTTTGCGATGTTTTTAGAAAAACTAATGTAGCAATTGATGAGTTAAAGGAAAATTTGCCTGATAGCGTGGTGAAGATTTTAATAAGATTAAAGGACTACGATATTGAAAAAGTAGGTCTTGAAGATGAACAATGTGCTGTTATAAAGATTGCAGAACGACTTCATAATATGAGAACTATAGAGTATATGGAAGAACGTGAGAAGCAGAAAAGGGCAAAAGAAACAATAGCAATATTTATGCCTATTGTAAAGAAATTGCAAGATGACAAATTAATAAGTGAGTTAAATGAGATTTCGATAAATTGTTTAAAATAGGAATTATATGCAAGTCGGTTTTGTGAATTCAAAACCGGCTTTTTCTTTCAATAGCTAAATGTATATGATAATATTATAAAAGAATAAGAGCTGTGAATCTAAAAATAAGCAGAATTGCATAGTATTTGCAATATCGAATACTATTTGGAGAAATAATATGTTAGGAAAGATTGTAAAAGTTACGGTTGATAGACCAATGGGGACATATCACCCAAAGCATAAAGATATTTATTATCCGATAAATTATGGATATATCGAAGGCATAATGGCATCTGATGGAGAAGAACAAGATGCTTATATATTGGGTGTAAATAAACCGGTTGAAGAATTTACAGGGGAAGTAATTGCGATAATTCATAGGTTAAATGATGTTGAAGATAAATGGGTTGTGGCACCAGAAGATGAACTATATTCTAAAGAACAGATAGAAGAACAGGTACAGTTTCAGGAGAAATATTTTGAGTATGAAATAGAATGTGCGGAAGAGTAATTCGTAAAGGAAATTTGGACAGATTATATCATGAAATATATCTGTCTGATGCAAGAAAGGTTGTCCCGGAAAAATGGAAAACGGTTATTAGACATCCTATGAAAAAAGATTTAGATAAATTACATATAGTCATTAAATTAGAGGAGAAAGAATATGCAGAATATGCAAGATTGTGGATTTACAAGAGAAAATAAATGGTTTAGATATCGTGCAGCAGCAATAATAATTGAAGAAGATTGTGTGTTATTTGCAAGAAATGAAATAGACGATTATTATTACTCAATTGGTGGTGGAGTTCATGTTGGAGAAACATCTGAGCAGGCAGTAAAAAGAGAAGTGCTTGAGGAAACAGGTGTAGAATATGAAATCGACCGTCTTGCAGTTATTCACGAAAATTTCTTCAATGAAAATCAGGGAACTTTAAAAGGAATGGATTGCCATGAAATATCAATGTACTATTTGATGAAGCCTAGAGGAACAAAACAGCTTAATAGTGATAGTTATAGCCAGGGAGTAAGGGAAACAATGCATTGGATACCAATAAAAGATTTAGATAAATACAAAGCGTTTCCATCTTTTCTAAAGGAATATTTTAGTAAGGAACATTCAGGAATTGAGCATATAATTACGGATGAAAGAAAATAATATATTTTCAGAAATTTTCAGAAATCAATAGGCATTAGTACAGAAAAAGATTTCTTACAGTTAGCTCATATGAGATGGGAACATAAAAAAGAAGATGATGCTATATATGGGGAGGATAATATCAAAGGAATAGAGAGTGATGAATTTATAAAAGAATATATAAATTTCTTAAAAACAGAGAGCGTATATAAAATATTTGTAATGGAAAAGAACAAACAAATAATTGCAACAATGTTTGTAACAATGATTAGAAAAGTTCCAAAACCCAATAAAAAAGAATCGTATATAGCATATTTGACAAATGTATACACTTTAAAAGAGTACAGAAATCAGCGAGTAGGAACAGAAATGTTATCTTACATAAAAAATTACCTGAAACAAAACAGATGTGAAAATATAATTGTGTGGCCAAGCGATAAAGCTATTGAATGGTATGTAAGAAATGAGTTTAAATCGGAAAATGAAATTTTAGAATGTGAATTATAGTATGGTTGTATAAGTCAGGGAGAAAGAAAATGAACATATTAGTAATAGGTGGAACAAGGTATTTTGGAATACATATGGTTAATAAACTTTTAGAGCAAGGTTATAATATAACAATAGCAACAAGGGGGAAAACACCTGATTCATACGGGGACAGAGTAAAGCGCATCATCATTGAAAGAACAAATGAAGAGAGTATGCGAAAGGTATTACAGGGAAAATATTTTGATGTGGTTATTGATAAGATTGCATATTGCTCGGATGATATCAGGTATGTTATGGATTATGTTGATTGTGATAAATACATATATATGTCTAGTACATCAGTTTATAATCCAAAACATATGAATACTGTAGAATCAGATTTTAATGGATACTCTAATGATTTTGTGTGGTGTAACAGATTTGAATTTCCATATGAGGAGATAAAGAGACAGGCAGAGTATGCATTATGGCAAAAATATTCAGATAAAAAATGGATTGCTGTCAGATATCCGTTTGCAATAGGAAAAGATGATTATACGAAAAGACTTCTATTTTATGTAGAGCATATGATGAAATCAGAGCCTATGTACATAGATAATATAGATTATCAAATGAGTTATATCCGTTCGGATGAAGCAGGAGAGTTTATCGCATATTTGGTAGATAAAGATATTGATGGTGCAATTAATGGAAGTTCTATAGGAACTATTTCACTTCGGGAGATAATTGATTATGTGGAAGAAAATACAGGAAAGCATGCGATTTTAAGTGATGATGGAGAAGCTGCACCCTATAATGGGGAACCTGAATATAGCATAAATACGGAAAAAGCAGAGAAGATAGGATATCATTTTTCTAATTTAAAAGAGTGGATATATCAATTATTGGATTATTACATTGAAAAGGTAAACATGGGAAATTAGTCTCGTAAAAACTTTTATATAAGGAGAAAATTTATATGATAGGTTTAATAGTAGCCCGTTCAAAAAATAATGTTATTGGAAAAAATGGAAAAATTCCGTGGAAAATAAAGGGAGAACAAAAACAATTCAAGGAACTTACAACAGGAAATGTTGTAATAATGGGACGAAATTCATACGATGAAATTGGTCGCCCGCTTCCAAATAGAGAAACGATAGTTATTTCGAATACTAAAAAATATATAGGTGAAAATCTTCATACAGCATCTAGTGTAAAAGAGGCTATAGAATTTGCAAAAGGAAAAGATGTATATATAGCCGGTGGTTATGGAGTATACAAAGAAGCCATACCACTAGTGGACGTAATGTACATTACTGAGATTAATATAAATGTAGAGCAAGGGGATGTCTTTTTCCCAGAATTTGATGACAATAATTTTAATATATCTATTGTAGAAACATCTGAAAATAATGAACAGTTTATAAGAAAAATTTATAGAAGAAAGAATAAGCAATAGTAACTTCCAGTTTTATTAACGATAATAAGGAATTAGACGGGTAAATTTTAAAATGTTAGAAGAGATGGAAAATATTAAATATGGAAATTTAGAAACTGCAATGGAATATTGTAAGAGAAATCGAACAGAGGAATGGATACAACAATTCCTTCGTTGTGATGGACATAATGTTGCGTTAGCAGATGGATTGTTAATAGAAGAACGATTCTATACAGGAATAGTTCAGTTTGATATTACTTTATTACATAATATTAAAGAAGGCGCTCCAGAGTATTTAAGTAAAAAAGATGATATGGATTATTTTTTTAGTATAGTTGATGAGATGGTCGAGTCTACAGCTTATTGGAATCCACCACCACTTATTATTGAGTTTAGAAGTGACAATGGTTTTTATGTATGCGATGGAAGACATCGATTGGAAATGTTTAGACAAAAGAATGTAAAAGTTATTCCGGCAATTGTGTGGACAACAGGAAAAGATGATTATGAGAAATTAAAGGAGATTATAAAATGTTAGAAATTTGTTCTAAGTGTGGAAATCATGAATGGGATAAGGAGGTTGATGGAAATACAATAAAATGTCCCAAATGTGGTTATAAATGGAAATTTGAAAAGCTACCCATATATTTTTTGACTGGTTGTAGTGGAGTTGGAAAAACAACCACAGCAATTGAATTACAAAAATTAACAGATGAATATGTTATTTTGGATGTAGATTGGCTGCGTAATGTTGCCTGGCCACAAAATGATGAAGAAGAAAATAATTTGATAGAGCAGATTTTTTATTTGACAAAGGATATTTCTCAAAGTAAAAAAGCAGTAGTATGGACAATGGCTGGTGGCTTAGATAGGCTTTCTCGCGCTTATGGAAAAAGATTTTTTTCGGAAATAAAAGTTTTAGCACTTACGGCAGAATCAGAAACTATTAGAAAGAGAATGACTGAAGGAAGAGGTATAGATGATGCCGGTTGGATTCAGAGTTCAGTAGATTATAATAATTATTTCAGAACCCATGATATTCTGGATGATACAAAGTATGACACGTTAGATTGTACTAATGGAACTCCTGCAGAAATTGCACGGAAAGTCCTTGAATGGTTAAGAAAGTAGTCGCTGAAGATGTAAATTTTATCGCTGAAAAGAAATCAATAAAATCCAAATTTCAGGGACGTAAAAGTCGGAATTTGTAGAAGGGTGCATGTTACAAACAATAATGATATTTCCAGAGCTTGACAATATTGATTAACCCACATATTACGGTTGGCAAGTTAGACGATGCACAATCACTTAATAAAGTTTTTGAATATATTAGAGAGTCATATTAGAAACGTAGATGACAACTTCTAGATAATATTATTTGTAACAGTATAGTAAATCTTATGAAGCATTATTTTATCATCCTAACTGTAATTTCCCACAAAATTTAACACTCCTACTTTTAGGTAATTACCCATCTCCATGATATTATATATCTATCAGAAGCCTAGGACTGATACATAACAATTTAATAAGCAAATTAAGAAACGCCAAGAATGAACTTAGTGAGTTAAGTTCATTCATTGGCGTTTTTCTTTTTGCAAAATTCATATTAGCAGGAGGAAGACAAAATGATGAATTACGAAGAATTCAAACAGAAAGTTCAGAATGAATTTAAAAATTATCTTGGAGAGGAATACAAGGACGCAGAAGTATTTATTAGAGAAGTAACAAAGGTTAATATGCAGGTAGATCAGATGTCATTGTTAAATCTTCCGGGAAATGATTTTGCATCACCTTCAATATCATTACAGAGCATTTTTGAGAATTATGAAAAAACAGGTGACTTTGAAGGTGTTATGGAAGCATTAAGCGAAACTTTTAAGGAGGCTATTGAAGGCTTTGAAAAGTCACCATTAAACAATGGATTAGATTTTAGTAATGTAGATAAAAATATTATTTTTACATTAGTAAACGCAGAGCAGAACAAAGAACTTCTTGAAAATGTTCCACATAGGAAATTTGAAGATTTGGCAATTATATATCGTTGGAATGTAGGAGTTGACAGTAATGGTTTATATACCAACATAGTGACTAATGAATTTGCTGAGAAAATTGGAAAAAGTGAAGAAGAATTATATGGTCTTGCAAAGGAAAACACTAATAGGATTTTCCCGTCAGAAGTTAGAAATATGGCTGAGGTTATAAGTGAAATTATTTTTGGAGAAGATGGTGAGTTAATGCCGGAAGATGAAGAGTTCAGAAATATGATGACAGAAACACCGGATGACAAATCAATGTATGTTATTACAAACAAGTCAAAATTGTTTGGAGCGGCAGCAATGCTTTATGAAGAAAATTTATATGATTTATCACAGCAGCTTGATTCGGACCTTTATATATTGCCATCATCTACGCACGAGGTGATTGCTATTAGTGACAAGTTTGGAGATGCCAATGAGCTTGCGGATATGGTTTATGAAATCAATATGGATCAGGTTGACCTTAGTGACAGATTGTCAAATCAGGTTTACCACTATGATAAAGAAGCAAGAACATTAAGACTTGCAACAAACAAATTTGAAAGAACAATCTCTGATGACATTAAGGAAAAAACACCGGAAATTGAAGAGGGAAAGGCTAGGTAGAAAAATGGACAAAAAAATTGAAGTTAAAGAAATTGAAGATGTGATTGAAATAATTAAGAACACATTACAAGGCTTAAAAGAAGATGAGGAAGTATATATAAGCGTTGAGGTGATAAAGCATGGAAAAAACAAAGTTGAATAAAGTATCTATTAGATTGATAAATGATGCACCACTTGTATCAGATGAACAACTTGATACGCCTAAAAAGGCAGCAAAAATTGTAGGTGATTTTATTAGAAATATGGATAGAGAAGTGCTTTGTGTTGTTAATTTTAATTCAAAATTACAACCAATAAATTTTAATGTAGTAAGTGTTGGAACAGTCAATCAGTCATTGGCTGTTCCAAGGGATATATTAAAATCAGCAATACTTTCAAATGCAACAAACATAATGATTTTGCATAATCACCCAACAGGAATTTTAACTCCTTCAACAGAAGATATAAAAACAACGTCAAAACTGATTGATACTTGTGACATGATAGGAATTCCACTTTTGGACCACATTATTGTAGGTCCCAACAGAGATGAATTTTTCAGTATGAAAATGAAGGAAGTTGTTAAGTTTAACAAAAGTGTAAATTATGAGGTTAGCCTGGAATTCTTAAAATTTAAAGAGCCTAATTTAAATCAGCTGACAGAGAAAAATAACAAATTAGCTAGGTAGAGGTTTTAGGATACCTCCTAACAAGAATGCATTTGTAGCTACAAATGCGTATCTTGCAATATACATACCCACTACCTGTCTAGCTAATAATACAAAAAATGAAGAAGGTGATTGTATTGAAAAAGAACAACAAGGATATTACAAAGCGTGTACGTCTTACAGAAAATGAATGCAGAAAAATTATGAAGGAAGCTAAAAAGAAGAATATGAATTTTTCAGCTTATGTAAGATATGCTGCAAAGCTTGATAAGAATATGGATCCTGAATTTATAAAAGTAATTTATAAGTTGGCAAATGAAATCAACTATATAGGTCATAACATTAATCAGGTTGTAAAAAACAATAACAGTAAATTATATTCTGAAATTGACAAGGCAAGATTAATGGAATATATGAGAATTTTAAACGAAAAAGTAGAAAGTCTTTTAAAACAGAATGGCTATAAGCAAAATTCTTCATATTAATCCACATATGAATTCGGAAAGTTATCATTTAAAAACCGGATTAAATTACATTACAAAAAGTGAAAAGACTATGAATGGACTTTATGTGGGAGCTGTTAATTGTATGGTGGAAAATGCATATGAATGTATGCGAACTACCAAGGAGATATATGGCAAAACTGATAAGAGACAGGCATATCATCTTATCATTTCATTTGAAGAGGGAGAAACAAATCCTGAGACAGCATTTGAAATAATAAAAGAGTTTGTTAACAGGTATTTGGCAGATAATTATGAGGCTGTTTATTCAGTACATAATGATACCGACCACATTCATGGTCACATCATCTGGAACAGTGTGAGATTCACAGATGGTTACAAATACAGATACGAAAAGGGCGACTGGGAAAGACAGATTCAGCCGTTAGTGGATGAAATTTGTGAGAAATATGGACTTCACACACTAGAACAAAATAAAACTAAAGATGATGAAAAGGAATGGGATGTTTCTAAAAATGGTCCGTTTGTTTGGAATGAGCAGATAAAAAAGGATGTTGATGAATGTATTATTATGGCAACAGATTTTGATATGTTCATACAGATGATGGAAGAAAAAGATTATACAATAAAGTATGGCAAGTACATTTCTGTGAAGCCTAAGGGAATGGAGAGATTTAGAAGGCTTAAAACTCTGGGAGAAAACTATTCGGAGGAAATAATCAGAAAAAGAATATCACAGAAAAGTATAGCTGGATACAAATCTATTGATATGCCAAAAGCACTAAGAATTAAAAGTTACAGAGGACATATTGGAAAGAAAAGACTTACAGGATTGCAGAAACAGTATTTTGCTATACTTTATAAATTAAAAAAGATTAAGAAGCATTCATATTCTAATAACTATAAATATAAGGATGACATTAGGAAGTTGAATATATTGCAGAAACAATATATATTTCTTTCAAATTATGACATAGAGACTATGGAGGATTTAGAAAAATCACAGGAGTTAATAAAGGCTAAGATTCAGACAACCAACAAGGCAAAAAAGATTTTGATAGAGGAAAATAGTAAGCATGAAGAAATCTTCAAAGCAGTAAGAACAATTAAGAAAGAAAAACAGGCAGCGGCATTTTATAAGCTGGGAGATAAAACGTTTGAAAAACAAAATAATCTTGTAGAAGAGGCAAGAAAAATTTTAAAATGCGAAGAACTTACTTACAAGGAAGCGGAAAAGTTAGAGACATACTATCAATCGTTAATTGATGAATGCAACAGAACAATTAAGAAATTAAAAAAAGATATGAGAATATCTTACGGAATCTTAAAAGACATTAGATACAGAGAACAGAAAGAAACTTTACGACATGATGTCGCAAAGCAGGAAAAAGTAACTTCACGACACGATGTCGCAAAGTAGAAGAAAATAACTTCCCGACATAATGTCGTAAAGTATGAATGGAGGAAAAGATGGGACAGGAGTTTGAATGTGCATATAAGAATGCACAGAACGAGAGAAAGAAATCTGAAAGATTAAGGATTGAAAAAACGGAGATACCCAAGAAAAAATTTGGATTGTTAAAAAAGGTATTTTTATCAAAAAAATACAACGACAGTCTTGTAAGAAAATTGTCAGCAGGAGAACTTACTGTTGCACAGTTAAAGCAAATTAATAGAGCAATCAAAAGTGGTCTTTCAGACAAGCAGCTTAATTCTATTATAAATAGTAAAAAAGATGCTAGTAGAATGTCTGTGATAATAGACATTGCTATAAATGTTAATAAGATGAATCAGAAAGAGGTGAAATGTTAATGGCAGATGAAATCATGGAAGCAATACAAATGTTAAGGTTTGGATATGATGGTATAAAGTTAGGATTAGATGTAACAGGTTCCTCAATAAGAGAGGCAAAAAATCTAACAATATTCATTGTTGGACTTTTAAATCATGAGAAAACACAAGGAAAAACAAGTCTTAAAAAGATGCTTAAAAATAGTGGTAATCTTCAGGTACTTCAAATAAAAGAAAAAGACGTAAAGGAATTTGAAAAACTGGCAGGGAAATATGGAATTTTGTATTCAAAAATGCCGGATATAAACAAAGGTGATGGCATGAAAGAATTTATCTTTCCGGTGGAGGCAACTCCAAGGATAAATGCATTGATAGAAAAACTAGGTAATGGCAAGCTTGAAGATATTGCAGAATATGTAAGAAATGGAGATGGAAACTGCAAGAATACAATGGACTATCTTAAGAAGAAAAAATTATTACTGGAAGCACCAGTATCTGTTACTGCAGAAAGAAAAAAAGAAATTGTAAATGCAGAAAAGAATATTAAGTATAACGAGAATATTAATGACCTTGAAAAAATAGATATTACAATTTCAAAGAATCTTGTTGAAAGTGAAAAAAGAGATTTATTCATAACAAGAGTACCGGGAACGTTTGGAGAAAATGTTAAATATCTTATTATAAAAAAGGAAGACATAATAACAATAAATGGAGGAAAGACATTTCTTACATTTTTAAACAAAAATCAGGAATATGAACTTCTTGATAAAAATAAGAAACCGGCAGGAAAAATGCGTGGTGAGGAATTAAGGGACAACTATTATGACAAAGTTGGAGAAGAGATAAGAAAGAGAGCGAATAAGCAAAGGGACAAAGAAAGGCAGAAAAAGGAAAAAGTGAAGAAACATCAGGAAAGGGAAAGTAAGCCTATTGCAAAAAAGAAATAACAAGATGTTAGTTCCTTTTCTTATTGCAGGAGAACTTTTTGTCTTATTTATTTCATACATTATAAGTGGTGTATGGAAAGAAGGAATGGATGTAATAACTTTACTTAACAAGGTAAATGATGCATTAGATCATCCATTTAAAAATTATTGGACTGAACATAGTTTAAAGGCTATGATAGTCGGAACACTTATTTATGCAATGGCAGTACTTTTGTATATTACAAGCAGAAGAAATTTTATGCATGGAAAAGAGTATGGTACTGCAAGTTTCGCAAACATAGATCAGGTAAATAAATCTATAAGTGATAAATCTGATGAGAAGAACAGAATACTTAGCAAGCACGTAAGGATGAGTACAGATACTAAAGTTACAAAGCTAAACAACAATATGCTTGTAATCGGTGGTTCAGGTGCAGGTAAAACATTTTATATTGTAAAACCAAATATAATGCAAATGTTACCAAAGGGTTCGTTTATCGCAACAGATCCAAAGGGTGGTGCGAAACGTTCCATAGTGAAAAGCTATGGCACGATTGCAACTAATAATTGAATAAAAAAAATAGTAGTAAATCGGAGAACTAAACACACGATATGTCGAATGATGGAGTAACGTCCTGAAAGGCAACCCTAATCCTCCGACTTGCACCTAAGTTAGTAGAAACTAAAGTGTAAGAAGCTCGGTGAAGCCGGCAGAGAGATACCGAAACAGATTAGATGTCGAAAGCATTTCAGAGGTGAGATGTGTATCCTATATGCCGGGGGTCTATAAACTATCTATGGTGAGAATGAAGAGAGTTAAGCTCTTCTGACGAAACTTCGAATGTACGGGTCTATATCGGGACTATGTAGAAATGCATAGTGACACAAATAGTGTCGTTACTGTGGGCGAGTAAGACTCCGCCTTTATGAAAGTCCATACATTGTTACAGGCAGTGTCAAGGTAACAGGCTCATAGAAGGAACCTAAGGATAGATGTAAAGATAGTGTGTTTGGAACGTTGGAAGCTGACAGCGTGGAGAATCTACTTTCTACGAAACGTATCAAACGGGAAAATCACAATAGTGATATAAGTGAGATTATGTCAGTGAAAGCGGAGGTATAGTACCGAAGAAACCGTGATAATAAGCGGTGGAGGGAAGACCTCTAGTCATACAGTTAAGCAAATTAAAGTCGAATGGTATGGGTTCGAGTAAGACTAAGAGATGTAATCACTCCCAGATAGGAGGTTACAGACCATGCTAAAGAAAACCAAATTGAGATACAATGAATATTATGATATGCAAAGAGTATATGATTCATTGTATTCAGCAAGTAAAAACGGTAACAACTTTTATAAGTTACTGGAGATTATTGGTTCAGAAGAAAATATCAGGTTAGCATATAGAAACCTAAAGAGTAATAAAGGTAGTAACACCAAGGGAACTGATGGAAAGACAATAGATGATATTAAAGAACTAACGGATGAAACTGTGATTAATACAGTGAGAGAGATGTTAGATGACTACAAACCTAAGTCTGTCAGAAGAGTGTACATTCCAAAACCAGGAAGTGACAAGAAAAGACCATTGGGTATTCCGTGTATATGGGACAGATTGGTTCAGCAGTGCATATTGCAGGTCCTTGAACCAATCTGTGAACCTAAGTTTCACAACCATTCATATGGTTTTAGACCAAACAGAGACACACATCACGCAATTAGTAGAACAGTTAGTATGATAAATATGTACAAGCATTACTACTGTGTTGATGTTGACATAAAAGGGTTTTTCGACAATGTCGACCACGGAAAACTTTTGAAACAGATATGGACACTTGGAATAAGAGACAAGCGTTTAATAAGTATCATAAGTAAGATACTTAAGTCAGAAATAAAGGGAGAAGGAATACCGACAAAAGGTACACCACAAGGTGGAATAATAAGTCCACTACTATCCCTAATAGTCTTAAATGAATTAGATTGGTGGATAAGTAATCAATGGGAAACATTCAAACCAAACAGAATGTCTAATGTTGCAGCATTTCGAACATATGCGAAGAAATACACCAATCTGAAAGATGGATTTCTAATAAGATATGCAGATGATTTCAAAATAATGTGTGGAAGTTATAACGAAGCACAGAGATGGTATCACGCAACAGTGGATTTCTTAAAAACAAGATTGAAATTGGACATAAGTGAAGAAAAATCAAAAGTCATAAATCTTAAGAAAAACTCATCAACATATTTAGGTTTTAAAATAAAAGTCGTTCCAAAGGGGAAGACCAGATATGGTTATATAGCAAAGACTGATATGAGTGACAAGGCAATTAAGAATGCAAAAAGCAACCTAAAAGCCAAAATAATTAACATTCGAAAAGACAACCCAACAGTGGCAATTAAAAACTATAATTCAGCCATTAGAGGAATACAAAATTATTATTGCATAGCAACAAATATTTACAACAATTTAACGGATGTGAATTACGCTCTCTTACCAACCATAAGAATACGTCTTAGAGACATTAGCAAAACAATTCCATTTAAGGAAACAGACATTAATTTCCAAAAACAAACAATGGGTATTCAGAAAGAAACAAAAATTGTAACCATAGGAGATATGTGTTTACTCCCATTAACGGGAGTTCACCATAGGAGTCCTATGAATTTCTCTCAGGAAATAAGTAATTATACTTCAAAAGGTCGAGAGAAAATACACAAGAATTTAATGCTTATTACACAAAGAGAATTTGAAGCCATAGCTAAAATGAGAGACCCAACAGAAACAATAGAATTTAATGACAATAGTTTATCAGCATATGTCATTCAGCAAGGAAATTGTTACATAACGGGTAAGAAGTTAGATGTTAGTCATATGAAGTGCATTAGAAAGAAACCTTTAAAAAAGAGGGGAACTAATAATCACGGAAATATAATCTTTATAAATTCAGATGTGTACGAGGCAATATTTACGAGAAAGATGGTTGAAGCCCAAAGTTTATTAAGAAAATTTAAGTTGAATGAAGAACAATGGAAAAAAGTTAATTATATAAGACAAAATTATGATTACCAAAAGGTTTAGACAATAAATAATTTGCAAATGTATGATGGCACGCCGTATGAGGCGAAAGTCTCACGTACGGTGTAGAGCAGGGGAAAAGGTGGAGATAATATCAAATCCTTACCTATTGCTATAGCTGCTTAGAGCAACCGGTGGAATGTTGAAGAAAAACGGATATAACGTAAAAGTACTTAACTTGATAGATATGGCTAAGTCGGATTGCTACAATCCATTCAATTATATAAGAACAGAAAATGATGTGATAAAGCTGGTCACAAATTTAATTAGTAATACAACGCCAAAGGAATCAGCCCCTACAGACCCATTTTGGGAACATGCGGAGGGGATGTTACTTCAGGCGTTGTTTTATTATGTATGGCTTGAGATGCCACCAAACCAAAAGAACTTTCAATCGGTTTTAAAGTTGCTGTCAGAGGCAGAGGTTGATGACAACAAGGATTCAAAACTAACTATACGAATGAAAAAACTTGTAGATACAAGTTCACTTGGTGAACATCATCCGGCATATAGGCAATATATGAAAGTGGTAAGAGGTGCAGGAGATACTGTAAGGTCAATTATTATTTCAGCAAATTCACGATTAGCATTATTAGAAAATCCGCAGATATTGAGAATCTTGTCAAAGGATGACCTTCATATTGAAGAACTGGGAATAGGGACAAAACGAAACAGGAAAAA
Organism: Eubacterium sp. Marseille-QA0814; assembly: GCF_965119675.1. Classification (NCBI taxonomy): domain Bacteria; kingdom Bacillati; phylum Bacillota; class Clostridia; order Eubacteriales; family Eubacteriaceae; genus Eubacterium; species Eubacterium sp. Marseille-QA0814. The sequence continues at coordinate 2,120,178 of NZ_CBCPMG010000001.1, forward strand.
AAGAACAGCATTGTTTTGTGTAATACCCGATTCAGACAAGTCATACAACTTTTTGGTTGGAATGCTTTATACACAGCTATTTCAGGAACTTTATTATCAGGCTGACTTTAAGTTTGGAGGAAAACTTCCACTTGATGTCACACTTATGTTGGACGAGTTTGCCAATGTGGCGTTACCTGATGACTTTTGTTCGTTATTGTCAACTATGAGAAGTAGAAGAATCAGCGCAATTATCATTATTCAGAATTTGGCACAAATAAAGGCACTGTTTAAAGAAACCTGGGAAACAATTACAGGTAACTGTGACACCCTTGTATATCTTGGTGGAAATGAAAAGTCTACGCACGAATATATATCTGAGTTACTTGGTAAAGGCACTATAGACAAAAGGTCAACAGGTGAAACGAGAGGTGTACATGGTTCGGCATCAAGAAACTATGATGTACTTGGAAGATCCCTTATGAATCCTGATGAAGTAAGAAATATGGATAACAAAAATTGCCTTATTTTCATAAAAGGATTTAATCCCATATTTGATGAAAAATATTGGCCTTTTGATCATAAGAATTTTAAACAAACAGAAGATGGAGGGGCAAAGTCTTATACACACAATATTAGGAAAAGTAACAAAATTAAAGATGGATTAAAAATTTACAGTGAAAGGGAAATTAAAGAAGTTGAGAAGTCAGGAGAAAAAGTTAACATTATTGATTTGACTCCACAAGAGATTGCAGCATTACAGGAGAGTGAGTTTCAGATGGAGACAAAATCAACAGATGAAGAATTAAGAGAGGAGCTTACAACAAGACTATGTACAATGGATTTTTCAGCAGAGCAAATGGACGAAGCAAAAAAGGCATTAGCAATAAAAATGGATTTGGAGTATTTGCTTGAATACTTAAAACCAGAAACATCCATTGAAGAAATGAAAGAGAAATTGGAAAAATATCAAAGCAGATAAGGAGAAAATCAGATATGAAGAGATTTAAGAAAAACATTGGAAACATAAAAAACTGTTTAATTGGGGCAACGTACATGACAATATTTCAGGTAAACAACGTACTTGCTGCGGGAGATGCAAGTTCAGTTACAAAACCACTTGATAACTTAAAGACACTGGTGCTTGCAATCATTGGGGCAATCGGCGTAATCATTCTTGCAAAGAATGTAATGGAGTTTGCACAGGCATATCAGGCACAGGATTCATCAACAATGAACTCGTCACTTAAGGGAATTGTTGCAGGAGTAATGATGGCAGGCATTTCATCAGTACTTGGAATATTGGGATTCTAAGGGAGGTGCAACATGAACAAAGTGAATGTTTTTAAATGCACCGACCGACTTGCCGACGAGCGAAGCGAGGGGGCGTTACTGAAGGGAGGTAAGAGATTATGGACATATTTAGCTTAGGCGGTGTAATCTTTGATCTTTTGCAGACGGTTGTTGATTTCTGGAATGACAAGGTGTCTCTTGTTTTTGAACTGCTGGGGCAGTCCCCGGTAAGCTTCAAGAACGGAGGCCCTTGGGCAGTGGTGGCAAACCTTGAACCAATATTTGTGGCGGTTGGTTCGTCACTGGTGGTTCTGTTCTTTGTAATAGGCTTCTGTTCGGAGAGCATTGACGTAAAGGAAGAGGTAAGATTTGAAACCATACTAAGGATGTTAATGAGAATAGGAATAGCAGAATGGCTTGTTGCAAACAACGTGACAATAATGAAGGCATTCTTTACATCAGCAGGAAATCTGGTGGGGCTTATGACACAGGGAACAACAACCAAGTTAAAGATACCAGGTGAACAGCAGACAATCATAAAGGACCTTGGATTCGGGGAAAGCCTTTTAATGATGATACTTGCAGTAATCATTGCACTTGTAATCATCTTCTGCGGTTTCATGCTCATATACACCGTGTATTTCAGATTCTTAAAAATACTTGTGGTTGTACCCTTTGGTGCACTTGCGTTTTCAACTGTAAGCGGAAACCGGATGGTAAGTCACTCGGCAGTAAGCTATGCAAAGTATTTTCTGTCAATAGTGCTGGAGGCAGTGACAATGGCACTTGCAATAATAGTCTGCAATGCATTTTTAAATGCAGGCCTGCCAACGTTTACAAGCGATTATGCAGACTGGACAAAGGCACTGATGTACATGTGTGAACTTACATTCAGCGTGGCAATGACAGTCGGAGCAGTGAAGGGAGCACAGAATCTTACAAGTAAGGCACTGGGATTATAGAAACAGGAGGAACAGATGAACATATCAATTAACAAGGACATAGAAAAATATCAGGAGTCAGTGGTGATGGGACTTACCGCAAGACAGCTGATATTTTCCATCGCATCAGTTGCATGCGGTGGCGCAATAGTTCTTCTTACATACAGATACGTGGGGCTTACGGGAAGTGCATACATTGCAATTCCCGTGGTGGCACCACTTGCATTAAACGGATTTTATTCATATCAGGGAATGAGTTTTACACAGATGTTTAAAAGAAAACTGTGGTTCGCTTTTAAGAACAGACCACTTACATACATTTCAGAGGAAAGTGAGAAAACCATAAAAAGAATGAGAATGGAAGAGGAACGGCAGAGAAAAAAGGAAGACAAAAGGAAAAAACAAAAGAAAAACAAAAGAAAAACAAAAGAAGTGACAAAAACAGGAAATGAGAAACGTACAGGAAAATTTAACACAGGAAAATAAACGGAGGAACAGGAATGAACATATTTAAGGACAGGTTTTCTGAAATAAAGAAGGCATCAGAGCCACTTTACAAATCACCAAAGTCGGTGCAGGAAACAATAGAAATACTAAAGATTTCGGAAAGCGGAATATTTGAGGTGGCGGATGGAAAATATTCAAAGACATACAGATTCAGTGATGTCAATTATGTCACACGTTCAGAGGATGAACAGGAAAGCTTCTTTCAGAGATACTGCAAGTGCCTTAACTCATTTGACTGCACATTCAAGATAACAGTCAACAATAAAAACAAGGACATGGATGTGCTGAGAAATGAGGTAATGCTCAAGTACAGAAATGACGGATTCGATAAGATGAGGGAAAGTTACAACAGAATCATTGAGGAAAAGATACTTGAGGGAAGACAGGGCATCGAGCAGGAAAGATATCTTACAATAACAATTGAGAGAAAGAATTTTGAGGAGGCAAAGGCACAGTTCGCAACAATTGAGGCATCAATGTTTCGAAGTTTTGCCGAACTTGGTTCAAAACTGATACCACTTACAGGAAATGAAAGATTAAAGATTCTTCACGACTATTACAGACTTGGAAGGGAGGATGAATTTAACTTCGACATAAGACAGGGAAGAATTACCGGAACAGACTTTAGAAATGAAATCTGCAACACAAGAATAAAATATTATCCTGACTACTTTGAGGATGAGGGAAAGGTTGGAAGGGTTCTTTTCATAAAGAAATATCCAACATACCTGTCTGACAGATTTTTTACGGAGCTGACATTTCTGCCGGTACATTCGGTTACAAGTGTGGATGTGGTTCCGGTGCCAAAGGATTTGACAATGAAGATGCTGCAGAAAAAGTATCTGGGCATTGAGTCAGACATAATAAAACAGCAGAGAACAAGAAACAGAAACAATGACTTTTCATCAGACATTTCATATGCAACGAGACAGAAGAAAAAGGACATTGAGGAGATAATGAACAACGTAAGGGAAAATGACGAAAGCCTTTACTATGTTTCAGTGACAATGATTGTAATGGCAGATGACAGGGATGAACTTGAAAGCATCTGTGAGACAGTGGACTCCATTGCAAAGGGAGCAGGATGTGCGGTGGACACATGCATGTACAAACAGATGGAAGCAGTTAACACAACACTTCCCATAGGAGTAAGACAGATTGAGACAATGAGAACAATGCTTACACAGAGCCTTGCAGTGCTGATGCCGTTTAACGTGCAGGAACTTTGTGACAGAAACGGCATTTACTATGGCGTAAACCAGATATCAAAAAACATAATTGTGGGTAACAGAAAGAAACTCTTAAACGGCAACGGATTTATATTTGGTGTGTCAGGTGCAGGAAAGTCATTTCAGGCAAAGATGGAAATGGGTTCGGTTTTGCTTTCAACAGATGACAATGTAATTGCAGTGGATCCAATGAATGAATATGAGGATGTCACTGAAAAATACAATGGAACTTACATAAACATTTCAACAAACACAAGAAACTACATTAATCCCATGGACATGGATGTGTGGAATCTTGATGTATTGGACAGCAAGGGCTGGGTAAGGGACAAGTGCCAGTTCATGTTAAGCATCTGTGAGCAGATAATGAAGGAAATAACACCACAGCAAAGGTCAATCATTTCAAGATGTGTGAAGGATTTGTACATGGACATAGCAAGAAGCAGGGAAAAATACGTTCCAACAATGGAAGACTTGTACAACAGACTTCTTGAACAGGAAGACAATGAAGCAAGAGACGTGGCACTTGGACTTGAAATATTTGTTACCGGAGCACTAAACATCTTTAACCATCAGACAAACATAAATGTAAACAATAGATTCATTGTGTATGGAATAAGAGACCTTGGGGAATCCCTTGCCCCACTTGCAATGCTTGTAATGATGGAAACAATACAGCAGAAAATAATTGATAATGGTGAGAGAGGAATAGCAACATGGTTTTACATTGATGAGGTGCATGTTCTTTTAAATTCACCGTTCAGTGCGGAATATCTTCGTCAGATGTGGAAAAAGGTTAGAAAGCAGGGAGGACTTTGTACAGGAATAACACAGAACATAGTGGATATTCTTATGAGTGAGACAAGCACAACAATGCTATCAAACTCTGCATTCATACTGCTTTTAAATCAGTCAAGCAAGGACATAGAAAAGATAGTGGAGTCGCTGGAAATATCAGAAGAACAGCTTAACTATGTGATAGATTCACCGTCAGGATGCGGATTGATAAAATGCGGAAGCAGAATGGTACCGTTTGACAATGTGATAACAAAGGACAGTGAACTTTACAGACTTTATAATACAAATATGTATGAGAAGATGGAAAGGTTGGAGAAAGAAAAGCAGTAATTGAAAAAGGGGAGGTGGGTGTGGTAGAATTGAAGGAAGATAAAAGGTTTTAAACTTTCAGTTTTTTAGGGCTGAATAAATTGGGATTTAGTGGAGTATGCTGCATAATAGGAATACATCGGAGCAGGCTCTTGCTATTTTCAATAATTTATTTGGAAAATGCTGAAAGAAAATCAACCATTGATGAGATATCAATTGATGTTACTGATGGAGTTCATAATACAGTAAAAGATGACATAAAAGGCAAGTTCTATTTATTGAACTGTAAAGATATTAAAGGTGGTTCTCTTTTATTAGGTAATTCTGAACGGAGAGAAACTTTTGCAAAATTAAGAAAAAACAAAGTTTGAAAAAGGGGATATTCTTTTCTCATCTATTGGAAATATAGGAGAACTATTATTGTTGAAATTTAGTCCAGAGCGATATGAATTTTAGTGTAGTGTGGCAATTATTAAGCCTAATAGAGGCATTGGTAGTTCGGCACATTTGTATTTTGCTTTATTGTCACAGAAGCAGGAAATCATTCATATTGCATATGGAGCGGTTCAACAATGTTTATTTAAGATATAAAGGGATTTTCAGTTTATAAACCACAGGTCGCTTTGCTGAAAAAGTTTGATGATGCAGTTAGCCCTATGCTGGATATGACTTATCAAAATGAGGAAGAGAATAAAAGATTAACTGAGTTAAGGGATGGTATACTTCCAAAGCTAATGTTAGGAGAATTATATGTTTCATATTTAGATATTTATTTATCCAAACTCTAGACGGTAACTTGATAGTAATTGATATTTAGAATAACTTTGCAGTAAACACACAGAGAAAAGAGGATATATGTATTATATTATTGATAATTTTGAAAAAAAAACTCCTTCTGATATTACTTATGAAAACGTTAAATTGGCGTGTGGCACGGATATAAAAGTTTTTCAGATTGAGACGGTACATGACTTGATACAGTTTATTGGTTTTGGAAAATATAAAAATAATAAGGTAGGCAATGTATATTTTAGGGGACAGACTTCATTATATGATGGGAAAATGGTACCGTCATTATATAGGGGGAAAACAAGACTAGATAGTATTACTTGTAAATATAATGAAAGAATTAATAAGGCAATAACTAGTAAAAGAATATTTAGCCAATATGATAGAAGTGTATTTGAACCATTAATTCAACATTATGGAGTAAAGACACCATACATTGATTTAGTAGATAATGTTTGGGTAGCTTTGTGGTTTGCACTTCATGAATCAAAAGTCGAGGTGGTTAATTCACATAATTATGTATATTATTTTGATTCAAAAGAAGAGTATGCATATATTGTACTTATAGTATCTGATGCAGTAGAGGAAACAAACAAATCTGGAGTATATAAGGGAAATGATACAACATTAGTAGATTTAAGGAAAGCAACACCATCATATTTTTTAAGACCACATGCACAGCATGCTTATATGTTAAGAAAAAATGAAGAATATCCTGGGGACTATAGTGATTTAATTGTTGGAATAGCAAAGATACCTACAAAAGTTGGTATGAAATGGCTAGGTCAAAATGACTTTCTTTCCTTGAGCAGTTTGTTCCCAGCTGTACATTTTGATTCGGGTTATAAGATTTTAATGAAATCGTATCCAGAAGATGATCAAGGAACTGTTAACCAGTACGGCTCAATACAGATTTTAACAGACTGAGTTTGTTACTTCGATAAATTAGAATTTGTTTATGATTCTTAAGTTCTCTAATAGAGTTTACATAGATATTAAATAGCGAAGGAGATGATTGTAAATGAAAAATAGAAGTATCTGTCGTTTGACAAAAAAGTGGAGGAAAAAAATATTGTAACCCTTCACAAAATTAGGAGGAACAATGGTAATTAACAAACTTGATTCTATCGAATTTAGACTTAAAGAATTGCATGATTTTACTTGGTTAAAGAAATATGGTACTGCTTTTTGGGTTGTAGATGAAACCGGCTCAGGATGTATTTGTATTGGGATGGAGGATGCTGAAAGAAAATATTTTTGTAAAATTGCAGGAGTAAATACAGTTGAAGCAGAAGTTTCACCGGAAGAATCTGTGAAAATTCTAAAAGAAGCTGTTCATCTATATTACGATTTAGCACACCCCAATTTGACTAAAATTATTGAGGAATACGATTATAACCAATTTTATGTTGTGGTTTTTGAATGGGCAGATGGAGAATGTTTATTTGACCATTGGAATTTTGAAACATACCAAAGAGATATAGGTATTAAAAGTCCTAAAGAAAAATTTAAAGAATTACCTGTTAGTAAAAAGCTGAAAGTAATAGAGGTTTTAAATTCTTTTTTGCAAAATGTAAACCAAAAGGGATATGTTGCTGTCGATTTTTATGATGGAAGCATTATGTATGATTTTTCAACAGATGTAACTACAATTTGCGACATTGACCTTTTTAAAAAAGCCCCAGTTATCAACGATAAAGGTGTAGATTGGTTTGGAACAAAGAGGCTGAAAGCTCCAGAGGAATATATAGAGGGTTGCGCGATTGATGAGCAGACGAATATTTTTACTTTGGGTGCACTAATTTTTGAGTTTTTTGGAAGATTTTCTGATGAAGAAATCCATCAAAGATATTGTAACAATCAATTTATTCCTTGCACATTACCTAATTGGCAATTAAGTGAAGAGAGTTATCAAGTTGCAACCAAGACGGTAAGTCTTAATAAAAGTAAACGTTATTTAACATTTGCTGAGTTTTGGTATGAATGGAAAGCGGCAAATTCCAGTTTGTAGAATTGGAAAAATCGGAATTTAACGATATAAATATTCCACAATAAGGAGATGAGGAAAAATATAATGATGTACAAGTTTAATGAAAAAGTGTCTGTAAAAGCATTGGCAGATTTGCGTGAATCTGTGGGTTGGAACAGGATGGAAAAAGAGTATAAAAACCCTTTGATGACATCGTATTACCATATTGCAGTTTATGAAAATGATAAACTGATTGGGTATATTGATAGTGTATCAAATGGGGTATCAGATGCTTATATTCAAGATTTAATGGTTTGTCCGGATTACCAAGGTAAAGGGATTGGCACAGACCTGATGGATAAAATGATTGAATATCTGAAGAAAAAGCGTATCTACATGATTTCAGTGGTTTATGAAGAATGCTTAAAGCCGTTTTATGAGCGATTTGGGTTTTATAATATGCTATGTGGGCAAATGGAAACATATTAGCATCAACACCTGAATGTGTCTGACTGTGAGCAAGCTCTCGTCAGCCAATTCAGTGTAGTTGCGCATCGCTTGTAGAAACGCGCAAATTCGAATTTGTAGAGCATTGAGTTGGTTTCTACAATGATATGGAGGAATATATGAAACTCAGAATTGCATTCTTACAGCTTCTTCCAGTAGGAAGTCTGAAAGAAAATATGGAAAAGGGAATCAAGGCTTGTTTTCAGGCAAAAGAAAAGGGGGCAGATATTGCAATCTTTCCAGAAATGTGGAGCTGTGGATACGTCTTCCCACATGAAGAGGCAAGCCTACGGGAATGTGCCATTCCTAGGGATGGATCTTTTGTGAAACGGTTTGCAGAACTTGCTGCAGAGTTGGATATGGCTATAGCTATTACTTTTTTGGAACAACATGAGCCGAAGCCGAGAAATACAGTTTGCCTTTTCGACAGACATGGCAAAATGCAGTATTGTTATTCAAAAGTCCATATTTGTAATTTTGGGGAAGAAGATGATGAAAGTGTTCTGGACGCAGGAGATGATTTCTTTGTGACAGAATTGGATACGAAAGAAGGAGTTATAAAAGTCGGATCGATGATTTGCTATGATCGGGAATTTCCGGAAAGTGCTCGAGTTATGATGTTGAAAGGAGCGGAGCTACTTCTAGTTCCAAATGCCTGCCCAATGGAACTGAACCGTCTCGCACAACTCAGGGGAAGAGCATATGAAAATATGTTAGCTATAGCCACATGCAATTATCCGGCCCCTCATCCGGATTGCAATGGACATTCTACCCTGTTAGATGGTGTAGTATATCTTCCAGAACTTCCTGACTCGCGAGATACATGTGTATTTGAAGCTGGCGAGGAAGAGGGTGTGTATGTGGCAGAGTTGGATGTAGATATGTTGCGAGATTATCGTCATCGTGAGGTATGGGGGTGCAAAAACCGTCGCCCAGAACTGTATGGTATAATATCAGAGAGAAATCATATCTAAAAGAATTCAATTTCCAGTTTGTAAGGAAAACTATCAAAACATAAATTACATAGACAATAAATAGAATTGTAGACAAACGCCGAGTTAGTGTAAAAGCTAACTTTGGCGTATTTTTTTACGAAAAAATAAAGGAGGATAATATGAAAATAGGTAAAGAAAAAGAAGTTGAAATAAAAATACACAAGAAGCAAGATGGCAAGATTCATAAGAAGCGAGATGTAAAAATAGACAGTAAAGCTATATCTACAAGAACAAAGAATAATGCAAGAGTTATGAGAAAAGTAGCAGAATCAAAGATTACAGATAACATTGAAGGCGGTGAAAACATTGAGGAAACTTTTGAAGCTACAGGAATGGCAATAAAGCCTATAAAGAGCATTGTAAATGAAGGTAATAGAATTAGAAAAAAGGCAAAAGTTTCAAAACTTCAAAAAGAAGTCGTAGGAAGCAGGTTAAGAAAGAGAGCGGTTAATAAAGGTAAACAATTAGCAAAAAAGTCAGGCAGAAAGGCGGTAAAGAAAATATCAAAAAAGATGGCTAAAGATAACGGCAGGAAAGTGGCAAAGGAAAGCACAAAGATTGCAACCAAGGCTGGAACTGCAGTGGCAGGTTCAGTAGCAGGACCGGAAGGAACTTTGGTAGGAATGGCTGCGGGCGAAGTGGCAGGAATGAAGATTGATAATACATTTTACAAGGCAGAGCAAAGAAGTAGAATGATGAAATTTTTTATGGACAAGCTGAAACCAAATGAAGAGCAGAATGACAGTCTTTTTAAACTTGTAAGGAGAATGGTAAGAAACAAAATGACTTTTATGATAAAAAGAGCAGTATCATTGTTGGCACCATTGGTTACACCCATTTTAATAATTGTAATAGCAGCAACCGGAATTGTATTTGCCGTAATTGCAGTTCTGTATAATTCGCCATTTGCATTATTCCTTCCACCATTGGAAAGTGGAGATACAATACAGTTAGTGACAACACAGTATGTTTCAGAATTTAATCAGGAAGTGCAGACTTTGATTGATGAACACAAGGACGCTGACAAGGGAAGAAAAGTGTATGTGGATTATGAAGGAATGAATAGTGAACCATCCAATTATTACGATATTATGAGTGTATACATGGTTAAGTACCGATATGAAAATACCGCAACAAAAATGAATGAAACGAACAAGCAAAATTTGAAGGCAGTGTTTGATGACATGTGTAAATACACCACGGAGAATGTAACAGAGAAAAAAGGCAAAAAGAAGATAAAGTACTTAGAGGTGAGAATTACACTAAAAACATATACAGAAATGGCAATAGAGTATCAGTTTGATGATAACAGAACAGCAACACTTAATCAGTTAATGAGTGCTTACATAACAAACAATCCTTCTGGTGGAAGTCAGATAAGTGGATTACAGGGAAGTCTTACACCTCAGGAAATAAGCAACATAACAGACAAGATTTCTAATCCAACACAAAAGGCTGTTGCTTCATTTGTTTTGTCAAAAGTAGGATATCCTTACAGTCAGCCGTTAAGAAACAGTGGAAAAGCATTTGACTGTAGTTCCTTGGCATACTATGCGTGGAAGTCAGCAGGTGTTGACATATCGTTTGGAGGTGGAACAACTGCGGCTGCAGAAGCAGAAGGTCTAAAAGATAAGACAGTGAAAGAAGAAAATCTACAGCCGGGAGATTTGATTTTCTACAGTTATACAACTAATGGAAGGTATAAGAACATCAGCCATGTTGGAATTTATGTGGGTAATGGAAAGATGGTGGAAGCCGTGGATGAAGCTCATGGAGTGTGCTTGGGTAATTATCATAATGGTGGATTGGTGATGATATGTAGGCCGGGGAAATAAAAATAAGCTACGTATAGTGTGGCTAACTCTTAAAATAAGAATTTTTAATTTAGTATAAGTATGGGTAGCCCAATTAGAGCAATAAGGCAGAAAAATCGAAAGGAGTTAAAAAGATGAATTATAGTATTAAAGTTAACAAATTAGAAAATAAAGATTGGAGCACAAAGGCATTTGTATCAATAGTTTTTGAAGAAAGTCTTAAAGTGACAGATATTACAGTTAAAAAAGCAAAAAATGGAGAACTGTTTGTAGCAATGCCAGGGTACAAAACAAGTAAAACTGACGAGCAGGGAAATGCAATTTACAAAAATTATTTTTACCCTACAACAGCGGAATTTAGAAAAGAGTTGTATGATAATATTATTAAGGCATACAAAAGCAATGCCAAAGAAGTTAACATTACATCAGGAAAAGATAAAGTGGGTGTTTCGGTTGTAATGTATCCTTGCAATTTTAACGACAGGATAGAAAGTATTGGTAAGATATACATTGATAAATGTTTCGTTGTAGATGGAGTAAGAGTAATCGCAAGCGAAAAAGGAAGTTTTGTTGCAATGCCAACAAGAGCAACAGAGAGTAAAGATGGAAAAAGGGAATATACAGAGATGTGCTATCCGATAACTAAAGAATTTCGTGAACAGCTGTATGGAGAAATTATAAAGAAGAATAGTGAGTTGAAAAGTCGGGAAATTGATGGAGAAGGATTTGAAAAGATGAGAGAGTTTGGAGATGAAAAGCTGCCGTTTAGGTAAGGCATATTAAATAAAAAATTTTTAAGTTAAAATCTATTTAATATATAGTAGTATGAATATTTAGTAACAAATAAAGAATACTATAATATATATACAGTATATTATAGAAAATATATCTTGACGGCGTGACTAAAAGAATATACAATAAATGTAGAAAAAGAATATAGCATTGATATTACTAATGTTAAGTTTGGTGATTCTCCACCATTAGAAAGAGGGAAGCGATAAAGTTTGGTGATTCTCCACCATAAAAAAAGAGAGAGACGATAAAGTTTGGTGGTCGGCGACCAAAACAGCTGACAGTAACGATGAGGAAGCTTTAATGCTTCCTTATTTTTTACAAAGGAGACAATATTGGAATTTACGAACTTTCGTTTTGTATTTATACAACCGGATTATTTGGAAGCATTGCACAATGTGGATTCAGAAATTTTTTATTCAATAGACACTGACTACTCAAAAAAACCACATTTAGGAATACTTACTACTTGTAATGGCAGAAAATATGTTATTCCGCTTACTTCAGCAAAGAGAAAGCATGCTAGTTGGAGAGATGTTACTACAACCAATTATCGTGTATATGAAGAAATTGATACAAGGGCAACAATAGTGGATAAATATGATATTATTGTTGATGAAACAGATTTAAATAAACTTAGACAAAAAGGAATTCCAGAAGATGAGTTTAAGTTTTTTAAGAAAAGAATTCTTTCTGTTTTAGAAATAAAGAAGATGTTTCCAGTAGTTGATGGAGTGTATTATTTAGCAGATTTAAGTACACCGGCAACGACAACAGAAGATGAGCAGAGACGAAATCTTATGGTAAAAGAATATTTTTTCTGCAAAAAGTACAAAAAACAGATTGAAGCTAAAGCAAAAAAAATCTATGAAAAGCAGATGGTGACAGGGGTTGTTGCTCCATACCATTGTAATTATAAAGTTTTAGGATCTGTTGCAGATACATACAAATAAATAATTGATGATTTACATCTATAAAAAGTATTGTTATAAATTACTTTTTATAGATGTTTTTTTATAAAATCGTAAAAAATATCTTAAACATATCTCTGTAAAAGTAACTGTTAGTTTGCAAAAGTAGTAGCACGGGAAAACTAGCAGTTTAAATTGCAATTAAATTATGTATTTTCGTCTTTAAATGAAAAAGTAACTGCACGAACATATTGACACCAAATTTTTTAAACCTTAAATGGGGTGAAAATTGAGCTTTAAATGGTGTATAATAATAAAAAAGTTATTGTTTTGCTATATTTTCGTGCATAGTTAATAAGCGGCATAACATTAGTTTTGAAAAAATAACTGCAACCCCGCTTCTTTAAAAGATATGGGAGTCATTGTTTGATCAATTAAAATGTTAATTAACGCTTAAGTAGCTTTGGACTCAAAGTAACTTCATCGGGTGGAATAGGTGAAAGTTGTAGCAAAGACAATAACTTTTTCCCGTCTTTGGAGTCCATTAAATCAAAAGGTGTTTTGTTATCTAAATTTTCACGAAGAACACTGTTTATATGACAACAGATTAACGTTACGTCAGCAACAGTGCGGGGTGAAAAACTAACACCTTTAGGAAGTATTCTTCGTATTAAACGATGGTTGTTTTCGACCTGTGGTTTTTGCCACGAAGCTTGAGGATCACAAAAGAATACACGAGTTCTGGAAAGCCCTGTTCTTGTGTGTTCAAGTGCTTGAGGATTTTTGAATTCAACGCCGTTATCGGTCAAGATAACAGGAAATAATCTCTTGAATAGAGACACTCCAAGAATCTCAGTTAAGGAATCAAAAATCTGAATTACACTATCCTGAGTTCCATCGTTCATTAGAAAGATAAGCATAAAACTTGTCCTTCTAAAAATCATAGTAAGAAATACTTTTCCCTTATTACGACCACCCTTTACAGTATCCATTTCTACAACAGGTAGATCTGGGTTTGCTTCCATGAAGGATTTGAAATCTTCATAGGTGCGACCTTGTCTATATTGGTATTCAAGCTTGGTAAGAACCTTTTTAGGCCTACGTTGCCTGTAAACAACCTTTTTAGGAAGGTCAATATTACGAACCTTAAAAACACCCTGGTCAATGTAATTATAGAGAGTTCTCTCTGATATACCTAATTCATCTAAGTGCGTAGCACAAATGTGATTTAGAGATTGACCTTTAGCAATAAGAGGTTCAATTATATCAGCAATTGCTCTTAATTCAGATGGAGTTTTTCTGACACCGGAATGAGCATTGCGAATGCTTTTGTGATGAGCAGCATCAGCTCTGTGAGCTGTATAGTAAGCCTTGTTACGTTTACATTGTTTAAGCATAGAACAATTAGTGCAGACATAAGGAGGTTTATCTAAAAGAGGACATTGAGAAGATTCATAAGAAGCGCAAATATTTGTGCATATACGATCTTCAGGACATCGCTTACAACGATATCCATAACATCCATGTACTCCAACATCATCGCAGATAGAATTCTTTAGGCAAGAGTTTTTGTGAGTACAATCATTCTCGCCAGGGAGAGGAATTCTATCAACAAAGCATCGATATTTAATTACTTCTCTAGAAATGGTAGAAGCTGAACGTTCAAGATTTCTACCAATAGAGGCAAAAGAGTAGTCTTTACTAATCATACGTTCAATAATTATTCGTTCAGATAAGGATAATTGTTTTGGCATAAAAGCCTCCTTTCTGATCAAACAAAGACTACTTAAAATATACACTTTTGCAAAGGTAACTGCTAGTTTGCAAAAGTAGTAGCATGGAAAAACTAGCAGTTTAAATTGCAATTAAATTATGTATTTTCGTTTTATAAGTCCCGTTTATTGTACAATCTATAATGTATAATTTGAATAGTGGGGTCCCTAGATCGCAATTTTACCCCTTTGATTTACTAATAAATATAGAAATTTGTACATAATAGGAGCGATAATTATGCTTAAAATGAAAGACAACAATTATATAAACAATATAACAGCTATCCGTAAGAAGCAAGGAATAAGCCAGACTCAATTTGCTAATGCAATTGGCGTTGAAACCAGTACTATTAGCAGGATAGAAACCGGTAAGTCTGATCCATCTGCAGTTACATTATTTGCTATTGCTAAATATTTGCAGGTTTCGGTTGATGATTTATATACAAGGAAAACAACAGAACAGATTAAAAATGAACGAGAGCAGGAGTTCTTCAAGAGAAATATTAGATATTATGTCTCAACGATTGAAAGTAAGAAAAATCCTTAAAACGAACATATTTTCGAAATATGGCGTATGTGCTATAGAAAACCAAAATTATTTTCGCTATAGTTTAGATACATTCTAAAAAGGGGTGTGAGATCAGCTTAGCTAGGGCATTGGATTTGATGCTACGGAATACTAGCGTATTATCTGCAGGATTTATTTCCCTTATCAAGCAGGTATTTATTGTAAAAACAAAAATACTGATTAAAGGAAGTGAACAAAGGAATGAGCAATTCTATGAAGGTATCATTCTGTTGCAAAGACTGTAAGAGAAAAATGTTTGATTATTATGCAGGAATTTTAAACTTGTCTATCAAATGCAATAGATGCAAAAGAGTTTTAACACTTAAAAAGATAGATGAGAAATATGTAGCAGAGAGAATGATTAACGGAAAACTATTTGTGTGAGGTGTAAAAATTGATTTACAAGTATGGCATTGGAGAGCACGTGTATATCATAGAAAATGGGATACACATAAACGAAGTGATAATAGTTAATATAGCCAATGGTTTCTATCAGGTCTGCTTTACGGATAGAAAAGGCTCAATTAAATTAAGAGAGTCAAGACTATATAAGACTATCGGAGAAGCAGCAACAAAGAACAGTGCTGCGAAAAATGAATTAAGCAAATTACATAAGAAAAAAACATACCATTCACCATATGATTACGAATGTGGATATTATGGATGACTGAAAACAATTTATTATAAAAAATTGAATATGCCCACCTGATAAGGGCATGCAGTTTACAAGACAAAAAAAGGAA
Source organism: Eubacterium sp. Marseille-QA0814 (assembly GCF_965119675.1). NCBI lineage: Bacteria > Bacillati > Bacillota > Clostridia > Eubacteriales > Eubacteriaceae > Eubacterium > Eubacterium sp. Marseille-QA0814. Next base: position 2,136,094 of record NZ_CBCPMG010000001.1, read on the forward strand.
ACTGTAGGAGCACCAGAGACGCAGGGGAAAAATCAGTTAGAAGTAGAGTTACTTTACTGGTTTTCCTTTTGCGTCTCTTTTATTTTCGCATATGAAAACTATATTTTGTAATTAAATTGTCAGGTGTAGACAACAAAACTTTCTGGTTTTTCCAGAAAGGAAAAAGATGTTTTATTACGATATTAAGAAAAGTGGAAAAAGAATCAAAGAATTAAGAAAGGCAAAGGGATTAACACAGGATAAATTATCAGAAAAGATTGGAATTTCATGTCAGGGGCTAAAGATGATTGAGTGTGGAATTAATGGAGCAAGAATTGATACATTTGTTTATTTGGCAGAAGCATTGGACACAACAATTGATTACTTGGTCTTGGGCAGAAGTTGTATGGTTATTGATGAAGAGTAAAAGGTATAGTGCCACTAACTCTTAATTTATATTTGAAAACAGTATATTATAAGAGGCTCAAATGAGCCGGAAAAATCTCCTTTAAGCAATGCATAAGATTAGTTTCTACTTATTATAAATATAAGTTTGAAGTTGTTGACTATGCCGTGACCCGTATACAAATACGATAGCAAGCTACAGCACATATACCGGTGACGATTGGAGAAAAGAAACAAGGCAGTAAATAATTTTTGGCGTGTTATATTACTGCAAAAGTATCGGACGTGATGCAATGCATTGCATAAGGAGAAAAATCAGGAGGAATAAATGGAATACAAAGGTTTAGAAGTTGGAAATACAATTAAATCATTAAGAATAAAAAAGAACGTATCAGTGTTTGAATTGGCATATAGAGCAAAGATAAGCCAATCACATGTGTATCAGCTGGAAGAGGGAAACAATAAAATGAGCATAGATCTTTTATACAGGTTGATGGATGCACTGGATACAGATGCAAACACAATATTGGGGATAAAAGAAAATAATGAAAATTCAGTGGATGAAAGACTGAAGGAGTTAAATCCTAAGATGAAGAAAACATTGACGGAATTGTTTTTGAGGACAATAGATGGGGTGGAAAATAGAAGATAAATAAAATAAAGATTATATAAAATAAGAGTAGAATCTAAAGCACTTACAAGTATATTTGTAAAAATGTTTTATTCGACTTTTTTCAGTGAAAAAATAATTGCAGATATAACATTTAAGTGACATCACGTAACAAATTATGTGATTTTCAAACTCAGGAATTATTGACTAAAATAGTAAATAAATGTATAATGTGAACAAATATATGAATTAAGGGGGATAAAATGTCAACTATAGTGCTTTATAAGGATAGATTAAATGGTATAAATACTTACATAAATGATGCAGTTAATTCGAGTGATGGTCTAAATACTCAATTAAATTCTTTGAAATCAATCTTACAGGGGGTAAGTTCTAATTCTTGCAATCTACAAGACACGGTCGATAATATTAGTTCCTCAACAAAAACTGAAAAAGACAAGGTAAAGGATTTAAAGAAACTCAACAAAAAAATTGGTGAGTTTATTTCTGTTACAGTAAAGAAGGATAATTCTGTAAAAGAACAAATCGAGAAAACTAAGAAAGAGTTTTACACAAAATATTCATATTTGAAGCCGGAATGTGAAAAAAATGGCTTGGAAAAAGTGTGTGACGGATTAAAAAGTGCTGTAAGCTGGCTTGTGGATAACATTAAAGAAATACTTGTAGTTGGCTTGGCTGTATTAGCAGTAGTTGCCGTAGTAGCACTTGCGATTGCTACATTTGGACTTGGTGCAGTGGCTATTGCTACGGTGGTTGGAGCAGCAGCGGGATTGGCAAGCCAGTTAATAACTGATATAGTTAGTGGATTTGTCACGGGAAATTTTAAGGTTAGTAGTCCGTTGAATTATATTTCATCGGCAGTAGGGGGAGCAATTGGAGGAATTATAATGTTACCAACAGGTGGTGTTGCTGGTGTTTCAGTATTTGCTAGTAAAGTGTTTGGAAATTTTGCATTAGCAGCAACAGCAGATGTATTTGTTTCTACTTCTCTGAGTGAAGGTACTCCTATGATATTTAGCAAAGAAAAATTATCTTTAGGTCAGTGGGGAAGCAATGTCGCAGTAGGAACGGCATTGTCATTAGTCTTAGCAAAAGGGTTTGATGGCTTCACTACGAAATTCAACAAGGGATTAAAAAATACTGGATTTAAGATTACGGAAAGATTTGCAGGGAGTCATAGTTATAGAGCTGACTACAATAGATCTATAAAGAGATTGATACATAAAAATTCTAGTTTAAAAAATATAACATATAGGACATATAGAAACGGATTTATGGCAGAATTTACAGAAAATATTTTTAGTAACCCTACAAATGGAGTGCTTGGCGTGGGATGGGACGAAATAAAGGAATTAGTATTTAATTAGTGTGAAAGGAAGAAAAATATGAAAAAAATTGAATGTTATCAGCCAAGAGGAATTGTAAAAATGTTAATTTATCTTTTTCTTTTTTGGACAGTGATTTGTTGTGTGAGTGTAATATCTAATAATGATTATTTCATTGAAGGAATAGTTTGCTCTATTTTTTTTGATATGACTATTTTTCTTACAATATTTGGAATATTAGTATATAAAATAACAGCAACAGATGAATGTATTATTATAAGAAAATGGTATGGCAGATGTGTAAAAGTTAACTTTGATGATATCACCAAAGTTGTATTTGCCACTTTAAGTGGAAAGCCTGTTGATGCTACTAGAATTCACATATATAAAGGTAAAAAGAAGGTGTTATCTTTAGATCCTGTAATGGAAAATTATGATAAAATGAAAAATTATCTATTAGACCATATTGATGATACAAAAATAGATACAATTTCGTAGAGATAATATAGACGTGAAAATTGACTATTCAAAGTTTACGGTTTTTCAGTATTGATGATATTGACAATAAAATATAAAAATAATTAATAACAGGAGAAAATAAATATGATTTTTGGGGGAAAGGCTGAATATAAGAAAGAAGAGCTGCCGTTTTGTTATATAAAAAACAAAGAGGATATAGAATTAGGTGGAATCACTATTGAGGCTTACGGTAAAATTGACGGTGAAATGAAATATTTATCCGCTACATTTATTTTATCTGACCCGAAAATGTATGACCGTAATGATTATAAGGATATGATGAGGGTTATGGAAGAGACAAAAGATAAAAAGGTAGTTTTAGATTTGAAATATAAAAAGGAACGGTTAGTAGATTTTAAGCTAGATAGTGAGTCGTTGGCAAAAAATCTCAATGATGAAAGGTTTAATAAGATAGAAATTTTGATTACGGGAATTGACAATAAAAGTTTAATGTGTGTAGGAGTTTAAAATAATGAGAAGAAATAAATATGATATCAAAGTTTATACTCGTTATTACATGCGTCTTGTTATACTTTTTTCAATTCTCTTTGTTGGGATACTTTGGGGAACAATTAGTTTGTATTGTATTGAGAAAAAACCAGTTGGTGTCTCAATTATAGTATCAATTATTTTTATGATTATCTTTGGCGGAATAGCACTGTTTGAATATATAGCATTTGCACCTAAACTATATGTTTATGGAAACAAGATTGTTATAAAAAAGTGGTATGGATTAAGAAGAAAATATTATGTTAAAGACATTGACAAAGTTATTTTTGAAAAAAGTGAAGGCAAGATTGTTACAATGCAAATCATATCAAATATTAGTAAAGATAAATATATTGATACAGTAGAAAATTTTGATAAACTGTTAAAATATTTATTAAAAAGTGTTGAAAAACAAAAAATGGAATGTTACATATTGGGAACAAAAGAAGAGGCTGAAATATGATTAAATATAGTTTGAAATATAGAAAAATCAGAAGATAAAGATATTCTAGATTTAATAGTCAGACATATAAAAACATATATATAGCAGGATTTACTGAAAATATATAATAGTTCATTAATAAAAATAGATATAGTATAGAAAGAGAGTGGAGAATATGACGCCTGAACAGAAAAAACATGAAGAAGAATATTTTGCAGCTAAAAAGAAATATGAAATGGCTTATGCAAATAAAGCCAAATATTCAAGAGAAAAGGCGGGAGCAGAGACTAAAAGACAACAATTGATAAACAGTATTAATTCTAAAAAATCAGAATTAAAGAAAGTGTCTCAAACATATACGGATTTAACAAAAACGAATGGAAAAGACAATGAAATTGAGAGCCATATTCAAAAAGCGGCAAAGCATTTATCTGCAGCGGCAACGCAGTTTAAAAATATAGGTAAATCCAGTAATGGAAATCAAAAGGATTTAGAGATGGTATTCTCAAGCAAAGTTGCAAAATCAAAGAAACATATATCAGAGGCATTTTCAGGTATTGAGAAGGCAAAGAAGAATCTTTCAGGAAGAAAAACTGCATTAAACGGTGAAATAACAAAATTAAATGGAGAGCTGGCTACTGTTAAGACTAGTATTACAAGGTATGTAACATTGATAGATGAAGCAGACACAACAATGAGGACAGCAAGTGTTGATATGGCGTATCATAAAAAACATATGACCGCTTAATACAAATAAAGTAAGGGTATAGAATGGCAACAATTGCATTATATAAGGATAAACTAAATGGAGTGGGAGGCTTGATAGACAACATCATAAAGTCTTCCAATAGCTTAGATACTCAGTTAGGAACACTTAAATCTACGTTACAGGGTGTAAGCAACAGTACATATAACCTGCAGGATACAGTAAATAGCATAAGTTCCTCTTCCAAAACTGAGAAAGAAAAAGTCAGTGATTTAAAAAAATTGAACAAACAGGTTACAGAGTTTATTACGACTACTGTTAAGAGGGATAATTCTGCACGCGATGAAATCAATAAATCAAAAAAAGATTTTTACGCGAAGTACAACTATTTAAAGCCGGATTGCGAAAAAAATGCCATCGAAAAGATTGTGGATAAAGTTGAAAAGGCAGCTAAGTGGTGTGCAAAACATTGGAAGTTAATAGCCACTGCTGTGATAGTTGTGGTGGCAGTTGCATTAATAGCAACCGGAGTCGGAGCAGGAATAGGCGGAACTATTTTGGTTGGAGCCTGTTGGGGAGCAATAACAGGAGCAGTTATCGGTGGTGTTGCCGGTGGACTGGAAAGTATGAGCCAAGGCGGTTCTTTCCTTGACGGATTTGAAGATGGTGCTTTTTCAGGTGCAGTAGGCGGTGCTATTGGAGGCGCAGCTTTTGCAGGACTTGGAGTTGCCGGATCCGCATTAGGCAAGGGAATCAGTTGTGCATCAAAACTCGGAAAAGCAATAAAGGGAACGGCAGCGGTATCAAAAGTGCTGAGTCTTGGAATGGCTGGGTTTGATATGATTTCTTTAGCTGATATGGCAATTGATAATAAAAATAATCCTATTGCTGATTTGAATAAAAAACTACATTCAAATAAAGCGTATAACATATTTCAAATAAGTGTGTCAGCATTGGCAGTTTTTACAGGCGGAATGACAACAACTATGGCTTGCTTTGTTGCAGGAGTTATGGTTGTTACAATTGATGGATTATCACCTATAGATAAACTTAAAGTTGGTGATAAAGTATTGGCACTAGACGCAGAGACGTTGGACAAGAATTATAAAAATGTCGAAGTTATCTATAAAAGAAAAGTGGATTCATTAGTTCATCTTATCATTGACGATGAGGAGATTATAACAACAAAGAATCATCCGTTTTATGTAAAGGAAAGAGGGTTTGTTGAGGCAACATTATTATGTATTGGCAATGAACTTCTCGATTCAAATGGTGATATACATTTGGTTAATGATATATATAGAGAAAAGTGCATTGAAGATAATTATGTATATAACATAAAAGTCGAAGATTATCATACATACTTTGTCGGTAACTGTGGAATTTTGGTGCACAATAAAAATTGCCCACCACATATGAATGAAGATGGAACATTAAAACCGAATCAGGAATACACTACAGGAGAAAACGGATATACATATAAAACAGATTCTAATGGTAAAATTGTGAGTGCTCATGCTGATGAATTAAAATTTAAAACGCATAATGGTAGATTAAAACATAATCCTAACACAGCAGATAAATTACCAGGTGATGATGCGGGACACATATTTGCAGACCAATTTGGTGGCTCTCCGGAACTTGATAATCTTGTATCGCAAAGAAGCACATTAAATCGAGCTGTTAAAGGAGACAATAGGACATATAGAGCGATGGAAAAGAGTTGGGCTGATGCAATGAATAATGGCAAAAAGGTTACTGACATAGATATTAATTTAGCATACAGTGAAGGCTCGTCACGGCCGAGCCGATTTGATGTTTCTTATAAAATAGACGGTAAGTTTGAAATGATAAGTTTTAAAAATTAAGGAGGTATAAAATGTTAAAAGGATTTGAAGACGCTTTTGTTGATGCTCAAGCAAGTGTAATATCGTTAGGCTTGGAATTGTTAAGCAATTCAGGAAAGGAAGCTGAAAAAATATATATATATTTGTATCGAAATGACGAAATGGACTATATAAATTTCTTCTTTGAGAAAGAAGGCAAATTGTATACAAGAGATGATTGGTTTTCATCAGGAGAAATAAGAGATTTTTTTTATTGTGCAAAGGATGATTTAGATAATATCACAAATGTTTGTGAGGCTTATGATGCAAAACGCCCATATGAATTTAGATTGATATACAATGTAATTACTAAAGCATTGGATTCAAAATATAATTATGAGGACATTGTTATAACAGGAGACAAAAACATTTTTGATTTATTTGAAGATTGGTTTGATGAGTGTGGCAAAAACATTACTAAATGATAGGAGATAAATGAAAATGAATGAACAAATTCAAACATTAATAGCCAATTCAAGATTGGCATTTGTACAAGGAAAATATCAGGAAGCACTTGATATAGCAAAAGATGCTATCAAAGTGGATCCTAATAATGCAGACGCATATTTATGTGCTGGAAATGCAAATATGTCATTTGAAAAATATGACATAGCAATTAAATATTATCAGAAGGCCGTAGAGTGTGAACCGGAAAATGGCGACAGATATTTTCATTTAGGATATGCTTTGGCAACTAATTCACAATCAGCGGAAGCAATTGCGATATTTGCAAAAGCAGATGAAATTGGATGTTCTCCGGAGGTTACGGGGCAATTATATAAGATTCTTGGAATGCTTTGTTTTGATTTAAAAAAATATGATGATGCGGTTGTTAATTTATGTAAAGCCGAAACAATTATCGGAATCGATATTGAAATATTACAAAGAAAAGCGTTAAGTTATGGAATGTTAGGCGAATATACGAAGGGGTTAGAAGTTGCAAATCAGATTAAATTATTTGCACCTTCTGAATATTTGGGATATAGAATCGCTAAAGAAATATTGCTGTTACAAAATAGAAATGAAGAAGCAGAGGAAGAAATTGACAGGGCAGAAAGATTTTCCAGACCATGCATGGATTTCTTCATAGATAAGATTTCCTTGGAATTAGCGAAATATACACAAGATAAGGAAAAGGAACATTATAGAAGAGCACTAGCGTACATAAATGATTCATTATACGCAATTAAACCAGAAGTACAGAATGTGGTAGATGCATATATTAATGCTGCAGAGGTTTATGTCCAGCTAGAGGATGGAGATATGGCAGCTAATTGTCTTGGCGCAGCAGAGAATCCGATAGACTCATTTAATGAAGGATTCTCGATTAACAAAATGGAAAGTAAGGAAAATGCTGGCCCTATTATGAGACCTAGCGATAGAGAGATTAACAGAGCTGTTGAAGAAGCAAGAAGAAAATATGGTGACAGACAAATTGAACAAATGGGGAGAGAACGAGAAAGAAATGCGTTCAGAAATCAGAATACTTCAATAGATCACTTAACCCCAATTGATAAGGCAGATGAATATACTTTTGAAAAATTAGACAATAGTGTTGAACCAATTTATTCTCAAGATAATTTGGATCAGATTAATAGATTATATGTGGCAGCTTATACATTAAAAAAAGAGCCGGAGCATATTAAATTATATGCTTCAAGACTTGCAAAAAGTCCAAATCAAGCTAATCAGTATATTGGAAAATATAGTTTGATTAAGGCATTAAAGGAAGAAGGATATGAAAAAATTGATGAAGAATATGAAGATTTGATTAAGTTCTTCAGAAATCAGTCTGTTAAAGATCCTACAGACTTAGCTGCAGTTAGTTTTAGAGTTCAGTGTTATATAGATGTAAAGGATTTTGATAATGCTGAAAAATTATGTTCGTTGCTTTCGGATGAATTAAAAAATCCGCTTTTAGAAGAAATAAATAAAGCTAAGACAGGAGGTACAGAGTAATGGCTCAATTGTCAAAAGACCTGCAACTTGATGAGACTAAGTTTAACAATGCATCAAGAGACATGAAGGCACTTAAGAAAAGAACAAATGAACTTAAGACCAAATTAGAAGGCATGTATGAGAGCCTGGCTAGTGCCATGGATACTCCTGCAGGAAAAGAAGTTCAGTTGGAAGCAAAAAAAACATTGTTAAAGCCAGTTGAAAACATGGCCCTTGTAGTGGGGCATATTTCTGACACTCTAGAGTTGGTTATTGGAAATAATTATTATAAAGATGTTTTTGATGGGTTTGATGAGTTAAAAAATTTATTATAGGAGGGAAAAAACATGGCAAACATGGGAACAACAGGTACAATTAACATCACAAAGGATATGATGGACAAAGCAATTACTGCTATTGATACATATCAGACAACCATTACAAATCTTAATACGGAATTGCTTGCAGAAATTGATGGAATTATTCCTTCATCCTTTTCTGGTTCAGCAGCTACTGGATTTAAGACATTTTATACTAAGAATATTGAACCTAATACGGGTGAAAATTTAACAAAGATGTTAAAATCATTAAAGACTATCTGTGAAACTGTGAAAAAACAGATTCCTGGTGATACTGAGGGTGTTGATGACAAGTTAGGAACAGGAAACACAAATGCAGGAAAGTCAGAAGATAAATAGGAGGAAATGAAATGGCAGATTGTAAAATTGTTAATGCAAATGTAAAAACTGCGGTTACAAATATTAATACAATTGCAGGAAAGTATAAAACAGCAGGAACAACTTTTGAAACAGATTTTAAGGCGGCTATTGCAGATATGGAGGGCGATGCAAAAGATGCGCTTATCGAATTGTTTGATAAGAGTTATAAGGATTTCGTTACTGATGATACAAGTGGCTTGCCGGCAATGATTAAGGGATTATCAAAATTACTTGAAGGAAATCGTAGTAATTTTGAATCAGTAGATTCAAAGATCGCTGCTAGTATAAGAGGTAATAAATAACATTAGTAGGAGAACAAAGTGTAAGTAATACGGCAATAAGTTGAAAATTTTATTGTCGTATTGCTTGTATTAAGAGGTGAAGTATGGCGTTTAGAGTATTATCAGAAAGTGAAGTAAATACGTTAAGTGAAAGACAAAAGAAATTATATTTAGAGGAACTTGAATTGTATCAAGAAAGATGTGCTTTTGTTGATAGGATTGAAGAACTTGAAAATGTTCATTATCCTGAAATCAGGCCAAAATATGTTTTTTTGTCAAGAATAGAACCTGATAAAATTGACGGCGTAATAAATGTCGAAGAATCGCAGATAGTACTTGAAAATGTATTCTTGCCAGAAATGTTAGACGAAAAAGATGATGTCAAAAAAATGGAAAAGATGACATTGGAATTAAGTAAGGCATATCAAATCGAGAAAAACAATGGGATTATTATTCCCAAAACGATAGAAGAAAAATATGATGCCCCTGAAAATAGAGAGGTTGTATTGCCTGAAATAGAAATAGAAAATTTGGAGAGTGAATCTGAGTATAATTTTGATGAGGTTGAAATATCGGATATTTCGGGAGTGTTAACAAAAGCGCATATTTATGAGAAAGAAATACAGTTTGAAGAGGTTGATGTATCAGAATTATCAGAAGAAATAATAAAAGCAGACATTTATGTAAATGAGATGAAGTTTGAAAATATTGAAATCGAAAATGATGTTTATATTAATACATCGCATCCAGAAGTGAATTTTAATGCAGAAGAAGTCAGCGATTACGATATAAATTTGAATATAAATGATGATTATGCTTCACCGGATATTTTTGAATATGATGAAGCAGAAGTAGAAATACAAAATACGACTATATTTATTCCAAAGAATGAACAGGTAGAGATGGAACTGATGGATGAAATTGTAGTAAAAAATGAAAATATATTAATAGCGAAAGCAAGCAAGATCGATTATGAAAATGACGAAAATATAAAATTGTCTGAAATTAATAAAACAGTAATAGCTGCTCCGAACATTGAGATAAATATCACAGATGATAATCAAGTTGAACTAGCAGATGCAAAGATTGTGGAAGCACCGGAAATAAAAGAAATCATAGTTGATGAATCAGATATTTCGATAGATGAACCAGTTGTAGCAATGGCTAGTATCGAAAATGAATTTATTTTCAAACAGGATTCTGTTGATAACGGTATTAATGTAAATACTGTAATTCCAGTTGCACAAAGTATTGATTTTGTAAAGCCTGAGCTTGTTTTAAATGACAACAAAGTTTATATAGAAAGCCCTCTTATTATAGATGAAAAGGCTAGTGAGAAGATACAACAGATAATAAACAGTATGGGAGATAATCATGAAGAATAATGAGATTCTGGTATCTGTTAGATTTGAGAAAGATACAAATTATAGAGAAATGTCATTTCTTGTAATAAAAGATATTACTTTTAAAGCTTTAATAGAAGCTATTTATTTTGGATTGAAAAAGCATATGAAACAGGACGATAAAGAGGAAGGTGGGTTAAGCACCTTAGAATGTTATGATTTATTCGACTCCTTTATAAGAACACACTGTGAAATACCGGTTCTGTATGATTCAAACGGAATGCATGGTGTAATTGATTTTACAGAAAAAAATGAAAACGGAGATAAGTGGTTATATAATAGTTCATTAACGGAATTGGGAATAGTGACATCCAGTTGTATTCTTATAACTGATAAGAATAAGATTGCACGAAGGACTTTGTTTAAAAATTCCAGCAGTTATATTTTAAAAGAAAAAGATTCGCTAGAATATAATATCAGTTCAAGGAGACTTAATGTAATTGAACCATCTATTATTGATATTATTCCACCAAATGACATGCCAAGTAAAAAGTCGGGTTCTCTAATGGATGTATTAGTACCAATGATAATTTCACTTTTTGGAATGGGAGGACTTAGATTATTATGTGGATTATTATCGGATAATTCAACAATGAATAATGCGATGATGATTATGACACTTGCGATGCCGGTAATATCAGGTGTCACATCATTTTACAACTATAGCAAACAAAAAAGACAGTATAAGGTTGACGTAAAAGAATGGAAGAATAACTATGAAAATTATATTTCAAGAGTGATGAAAACGATTGTTACATGGCAGGATAATGATATTACATATTTAAATAGTGTATATCCTGATATGGAACAGCTTTTTTATAAAACGGCAGAAATTGATGACAGCATATTTGCAAGATCACAAAACGACAATGATTTTATGAGGCTGTCTCTTGGAAAATCAGCAGAAGTTAAGCCCTTGTTTGAAATAAAGGCAGAGAAAAAAGATAATATTTTCTATGATATTTTTTACAAAACAAAGAGAAATTCTGATGGAAATTTAGGAATAGATATTTTTCTGCCACAGCAAAATAAGAGAAAAGAAAAACGGACTTTAGACCAAATAAGTCAAGATAATAAAAATAGATTTTTATTGACTGATTTGGCATACAATTTTGCAAATAAAGGATTAGATGGTGATGAAGTATTAGGATTCAATTACCTTAGAAGTGATAAGAAAGAAAAAAACGGACAACCGGTTATGCCACCGTTATTGCTTGATTTAAAAAAATGTGGAGCACTAGGTGTTATATCAGATGATAAAAAAATGTCGCAAGATTTTGTGCGTCATTTAGTATATGAATTAGCATATTATCATTCTCCGGAAGATTTGCAGTTGGTATTTTTCTTTAACAAAGAGAACAATGCTAATTTGCAAAATGAAATAACAAAGAACTATAAATATTTACCTCACACAAATGAACTGTTTGAGAACTTGTCTCAGTTTGTCTTTGATAAAGAAAGTTCGGGAGAAGTTTTTGGAAGACTGTCAGGTATAATGAATGAACGTAGCAAGGAATCCGGCGAATCCGAAGGAGAAGACGGTAAGAAAGAAGAAGTTAAACAGAAGCAAATCGTGTGCATAGTATTTTATGATTATGATATAAAAGAAACGGCTTTTTCAAAATATTTGCCGGAAGCTCCAAAAGAGGGAGAAGAGTATGTTAATAAATTAGGGTTAACATTTATTTTTATCCAAAAGCATAAAGATATGCTTCCTAAATATTGCGGAAGCATTGTTGATTTAGATAAAAACATTAAAGATAATAGAAAACTAAGTATGAGATATAATGTATTAAGTCGTGAACAGTTGAAAGCTTTAAGTGAAGATAGTTCTAAAGCTGATGGTGCAGCAAATACAGATAGTCTGATTGAATATAAACATTTTCAAAATAGATTTATCTTTGAGAAGGCTGACAGCTATAAGAACGCATTTGAAAAAGCGTATAGGCAGTTGAGTTCAATATATTATACAAGAATTGCTGAGAACGGAAAAGTTCCGTCAATGGTAACTTTATTCGAGTTGTATGGCTATACATCTAAAATGGTAGATGATGGTAGAATCGTTGAAAATATTAGAAATAATTGGAATGATGTAAATAAGAATGATGTCACAAGAGATTTAAAAATTCCGCTAGGAAAAAATGAACATGGAATAATTTATCTTGATTTACATGAAAAAGCTGATGGACCACATATGCTTGAAGCTGGAACAACCGGATCAGGAAAATCAGAAACGATCATAACTTATCTGATAGGATTATGTATGAAGTATTCGCCTATGGATTTAAACATTATGCTTGTGGATATGAAAGGTGGAGGATTTTCTGATCGTTTGGGAGATTTGCCTCATTGCGTAGGAGCAGTTACAAATACTACAGGTGAAAGCGAAGGAATTTCTGCTGTTTACATGTTAAAGCGATTTTTAGAGTCTTTAAATGCCGAAATAAAGAAGAGAATGCTCATCTTATCTGAATTAGGTGTAGATAATTGTGATGCTTATATTAGAGCAGCGAGGATAATTAAGAGAATTAAAGAAATTGAGGGCGACAGTTCAAAGGCTGAAGAAAAAGATGTACTGATAAATAAAATAAAGAACAATAAAATGCAGATGGAGGCACTTAAAGGAGATGTTTCTAAAATAAAGCCATTATCTCATTTGGTACTTGTAGTAGATGAATTTACAGAATTAAAGCGATTCTCAAGCGAATCAGATGATGTAGATTTTATTGCAGAGATAACTACAATCGCCCGTGTAGGTAGAACATTAGGCTTACATATCATTTTGATTTCTCAAAATATTGAAGGAGCGATAACAGATGACATTAGAGTGAATTCAAAATCAAAAATATGTTTGAAAGTTGCAACAAAGCAAGCATCAAAGGAAATGCTTGGAACACCTGATGCGGCAGCTGCAACAATGCCGGGAAATGGTAGAGCTTACTTGTTGGTTGGGACAGGAAGCAGATACGAATATTTTCAATCAGCATATACGGGTGCAAATAAGAATATGAATATCGAGCCTCCGGTAAATGTAACATATGTACCTTCAACAGGTGTGTTTGATACAAAATATTATAATTCTTCAAAAGACAATATTATTATTGAGAAGAAGAACAAAAATGTAAGCGAATATGATACTCAGTTAAAATACATTACAGATGTTATTAAGGACATTGAAAATGAATTTGAAAAACCGGTTAAAATTTTCAGAGATCCACTAAAATCTGTAATACCGGATGAAACAGAATGGAGGTATGACTAATAATGACAGATAGTATTGTTTGTACTTTGGGGCAATATGACATTCCAATTATACAGATGCAACCTCCTTTTAAGGTTGATTTATTAGATTCAAATATAGCTGTATTTGGATCTTCAATGAATGGAAAAACAAATTTTGTCAGATTGCTGATTAATATCTTGCATAAAATTAGAAATGAAAAAAATGAACAAATATTCATTTTGGATTTTGGTGGAGCACTTTCGGCATATGAAAGAGCACCATTAGTTTCGGCATATTTTGATAATTCGAATGAGGAATATGTTAAAAGAACGTTTAAGATAATGGAATCAATTTTAAATGATAACACAAAACAATTGGATGGAAAAATATATAGAAATGCAGAAGAAAATAAAAAGCCAATTCATACAACGTTTATTATTGATAATTTAAATGCTTTTATTGATGAAGACAGATATTTTTCGTATCAGGAAAAATTTGGAAGAATATGCAGAGAGGGATCGTCTAAGGGAATAAGTGTTGTCTTTACAGCTAGTGATACCAAGGGAATATCAGGTTATTTATTGTCGTTTAAACAGAAGATTGCATTAAATCTTCCTGTTGACAAATATGTAGATATATTTAATACAAAAGTTGAGGCAGCAGGAAATATTCCGGGAAGAGGATATGCTAATGTAACGGTTCAACCGGAAGGAGTAACGGGAACGTTCCAAATGAATAATCCATATGAGGTTCAATGCTTTTTGGCTGAGAATATTGAGGAAAAGGATACAGAATTTGTTTTGAATTTAAATAAAAAATATGAAAAAATTGACGAAAAGGATAGTGAAATTAATGAATATGATGAGAAATATTTGAGACATGTTGCAACACGATATAAGACATTTCCACAAGAACTTAAAAGAGAGGATTATGAGCAACTTAAGGAAGTATATGCGAAGACTTCACCTAATTGTGTGGAAGTCGGCTTGGATTATGTAAAATGTGAGCCGGTTTCTATAGATTTGGAAAATTCGCGTGTTATAGCTATTTATGGGAAAAAAGAATTTGGTAAAACAAATCTTTTATGTACATTGTTAGATGGAATTAGTGAAAAGCTACCTTGTGCAAAGTATGTTTTTTTTGATGATGGAAGAAAACAGCTAGATTCATTTTATAATTATTATAAAGTAAAAGGCTATAAATGTGAGTTAATAAATCAGTTTAAGGAGGTTGAACTAAGATATGAGGCTGGAGAATATGGGGAACCGGGGTTTGTAAAAAAGAAACTTTCGCCTATTCAACAGTTTTATTTGATGTTACACGAAGAATACATAGATTTATCTGTTAATTACATTGATATTTTGGATAATATTTTTGGAAGAATAAATGAGGATCAATTTCCGAAAAGTAAAAGTAATTCTGAAACAGAACCAACAGTATTTGTGATACAGAGCAAATCTATTTATATTAATTCAAAGATTAATGCGGATTTTATACATTATATTCTTCCTGAGTTATTAGATGTTGCAGAAGATAGAAATTATATTTTTATTTTTACGGATGTTAAAAAAATAACGGACATAGAAGTTAATTCTGTTTTTAACAGTTCATTGAAGTCAATATTTGTACTTGATAATATTGCTGAATTTGCAAGTGAACGGGGAAGCAAGACCGTATTTGGAGATATGGATATCAAATCTTTAAAAGAAGATTATGCTAAATGTGAGCTTGGTGATGGATATTACTTTGATGTTGAAGCAGACAATCTTAAAAAGATGAAATTTATAAAAAATAACTGGGAGGATAGAAGTTATGAGTAATGCAGAATTTAAATCAGCTGATACAAGTAAAATAGCTAAGTTTCAAGAAGAAAGCAAAAAGGCATGTGCAGAATTCAAAGCTATTAAAAAAGAGTTTCAACGTATAAACAAAGAGTTGTTGAGTGGCTGGAAAGGTGTTGGTGCAGACGCATATAAATATGAAACGGATCACATTCTTGAAAAAATAGGCAGTGTAGATGATGTTCTTGAAATGATTAACAATAGTGCTGTAAAAGATATTAGAGATAATTACAGCAAATTGGATGATGACTTAGCAGAATTTAATAAAAATCCGTATGGAAATGAAAGTGAGTGATATAAATGCCAAGTATTACAGATGTATCTTATACAGATATTACAGATGAAAATAAAGAAGTACAGATAGATTTAAAAGTATTATCAGAAAATGATGAAGACACAATTTATAATATATTGTTTAGAGATGAGTTGGAAAATTCGTAAGGATTTAAACTTGGTTCTAAATAGTTATGAATATTAACAGTTGAAGGAATTTTAGAAAATAGAATGGCAACAATTACATTATATAAGGATAAACTGAATGGTGTAGGAGGCTTGATAGACAACATCATAAAGTCTTCCAATAACTTGGATACTCAGTTAGGGACACTTAAATCTACGTTACAGGGCGTAAGCAACAGTACATATAATCTGCAGGATACAGTAAATAGCATAAGTTCCTCTTCCAAAACTGAGAAAGAAAAAGTCAGTGATCTAAAAAATTTGAACAAACAGGTTACAGAGTTTATTACGACTACTGTTAAGAGAGATAATTCTGCACGCGATGAAATTAATAAATCAAAAAAAGATTTTTACGCGAAGTACAACTATTTAAAGCCGGATTGCGAAAGAAATGCCATCGAAAAGATTGCGGATAAAGTTGAAAAGGCAGCTAAGTGGTGTGCAAAACATTGGAAGTTAATAGCCACTGCTGTGATAGTTGTGGTGGCAGTTGCATTAATAGCAACCGGAGTCGGAGCCGGAATAGGTGGAACACTTTTGGTTGGAGCCTGTTGGGGAGCAATAACAGGAGCAGTTATCGGTGGTGTTGCCGGTGGACTGGAAAGTATGAGCAAAGGCGGTTCTTTCCATGACGGATTTGAAGATGGTGCTTTTTCAGGTGCAGTAGGCGGTGCTATTGGAGGCGCAGCTTTTGCAGGACTTGGAGTTGCCGGAGCAGCATTGGGAAAAGGTATCAAATGTATGTCAGCACTTGGTAAATTTGTTAAAGGAACGGCAGCGGTATCAAAAGTGCTGAGTCTTGGAATGGCAGGTTTTGACATGATTTCTTTAGCTGATATGGCTATTGATAATAAAAATAATCCTATTGCAGATTTGAATAAAAAACTACATTCAAGCAAGGCGTATAATATTTTTCAAATAAGTGTGTCGGCATTAGCTGTATTTACAGGTGGAATGACAACAACGATGAAATGCTTTGTGGCTGGAACATTGGTGCTGACATCAGAAGGACTAAAAAAGATTGAAGATATTAAAATAGGTGATAAAGTTTTAGCAACAGATACTAAAACAATGAAAAGCGAATATAAAGAAGTACTTGATACGTTTGTGAGAAAAACAAATGAATTGGTGCATATTTATATTGGTGAGGAAGAAATAGTTACAACGACAGATCATCCGTTCTGGGTCAAAGGTAAAGGATTTGTTCCGGCAATGAACTTAGTAATTGGAAGTAAATTAATAAATGGTGAAGGTCATACTGTTTGTGTAGAGAATATTCTTCGAGAGTCGAATCATGATGGTGTAGAAGTATTTAACTTCAAGGTTGAAGATTATCATACATATTATGTCGGTGAGAGTTGTATTTTAGTTCATAATGCCAATTATGTAATAAATAAATCTGGCAATATAGAAATAACTGATTGGGAAGGATATCCAGAAGATATGCCGAAACCAGAAGGAGAAATGAAACTAATTGAAGGCGAAAAATATGCAAATGCTAGAAAAGCGGCTAATAGCGAAAACGCAAAGATTCATAGAAATAATCCGCAATATAAAGGAAAACAGATTCATGAAATTAAGCCAGTGAAATTTAATGGAAGCCCTGTAGACCATGAGAATAAAATTGTGTTAACAAGAATTGAGCATGCTAAGCTGACAACCTTTTGGAAAAGATTGCAGTTACAAATAGAAAAAGATACTTAGATTATTAATATTATGTAGTAGAAGGGAAACAACAAAATGAATGAAAGTATACTTGAGATTCTAAAAAAAATGGATAAGGAAACACCAGCCACAAAGATAATGATAGAAAAAGTTGAAAAGGAGTGGAATATTAGTTTACCATGTGAGTATAAGCAGTTGATTTTATTTTCAAACGGTATAGAAGGGCCAATTGGAAAGGCAAGTTATTTATCAATTTGGCCAATAAATGAACTAATTGAATTAAATCAAGAATATGCTGTCGATGAGTTCTTATCAGGAATTAAATATTTTGGCTCTGATGGGGGAGATATAGCATATGGATTTGAATTTGATCACGATAGGACTACAATAATTGAAATACCTTTTGATTCAATAAATAAGGAAGAAGTGAAAAAGTATGGTGAATCTTTTTTTGAATTTCTAATTGAGAAGAACAAGTAATTATACAAAAGAAAATGAAGATAACAATTAACGAATAAATAGAAGCATTAATTGCAAATTGAAGATCAGCTTTTATACAAGGCGTAAGTAGCAGTACATATAACCGGCAGGATATAGTAACAGTATTAGTTCCTCTTCCAAAACTGAGAAAGAAAAAGTCAGCGATTAAAAAAAATTGAATAAACAGGTTACAGAGTTTATTGCGACTACTGTTAAGAGAGATAATTCTGCACGCGATGAAATCAATAAATCAAAAAAAGATTTTTACGCGAAGTACAACTATTTAAAGCCGGATTGCGAAAAAAATGCCATCGAAAAGATTGTGGATAAAGTTGAAAAGGCAGCTAAGTGGTGTGCAAAACATTGGAAATTGGTTGTGACAGCCGTTATTGTAATAGTGGCTGTAGTTCTTTTATTTACTGGAGTAGGTACTGGACTTGGAGCTGCTATTATTGCTGGAGCCTGTTGGGGAGCAATAACAGGTGCAGTTATCGGTGGTGTTGCCGGAGGGATAAATAGCCTGAAAAATGGTGGCTCATTTTTTGAAGGGTTTGAAAATGGAAGTTTTGATGGTGCTATTGGAGGAATGATTGGTGGTGCTATAACTGGTGGATTTGCATATACTATTGGACCAAGTATGAAACTTACCGAAAGCATTCTCAAAAATGCTGGAATAGGGGCATTATCATTGGGAAGTTCTGATATGATTGTAACAACTATTGATTGTTTAATTGAACATAAAACATTACTTGGTTCTCTTAACGATATTGCTTTTGCAGGATTTAATGGAGCAATAGCAGGAGCGTTTGTGGGAGGAATAACAGGAGCATTTTCATATATAAAGAATTCTGATATTTTAAAAAATGGCTTAAGGGTTCGAAGTGGAAAAGTTGATGGGAAAATTCCTGCTGATGAATATAGAGGAATTGTACAAAGAAGTGTTCAAAATCCTGATGCAGATACGATGACATTAGGAAAATATAGACCTTCAATAAATCCGGATGGTACAGAAAATTGGGCGGTTGCAGGTTCTGATGCATATACTAAAATTGCTGATAATGCTGGTAATACATATTTTAGCTTGGGAACTGAATGGGACGATATTACCAACACATACAATTTGGATTCACAGGGAAAATCTATGTTTGAATATTTTAATAAACCGGCATTAGATAAAGCTGTTGAGTCAGGCAAGATAATTAGGTTCTCACATAATCCAAATGGATATGGAGATTGTGCGTTAAAATGGGAGTGGGATTATTTGCAAAACAAGCACGGATTTAATAATTTGGATAAGATAGGAGATTTTTGGTATGCAACTAAGTGAATTTAATGAAATTAGAGTAGAAATTAGAAGAAAGATAAAAGAAATATTTGGGAATAGAATAGGTAGTTTGGAAACATTTGATATCGTTGAGCAAGCGAATCATTGGGCTTTTAAAATAAGATTTATAGCTTATGATTATTTTGTTATTATTTTTAATTATGAATTGGACATTATTGGTTTTTCGATTGAAATTGGAGATGGTAGGAGTATAGGAATAATAAATGAATTTACCTGCTATTCGAGTGTAGACATAGATAAATATATTAATAGAGTTAGAACAATGATAGAACTGAGGATTCCGGATAAATATTTATTAGAATGTGGATGGAAATAAAGTTATAGGTGATTTATGTAATATAACAACATATGGATTTAAGTAAAGAGATTATAAAAGCAATTAAAAATAAAAATATAATAGATGTATTATGTGGAAGGGAACCATATGAAGTGGAATGTTCAAGATTTACATCAGATGTTTTTCCAACAGATATAAATGCAGTGTTGGTTAATTATATATATAACATAAAATCAGAAGTTCCACAGATTGATGTGATTTTTCAAGATGCTTTAGTTGAGATGATTTCTAGTAGGGATCCTTCAAAGTTATACATTGCAATCTTGTATTTTGATGCATGTATTTTTCAAGAAGAAATAAGAAAAGCAAGTTTTAATACAGATAGAGAATTGCTTTCAAAAAGATTAAGGGATGAAGTGAATAAGAATAGAGATGTTTTGGAGGGAGAAATAGGTTTTTATAATGGAATGAAAAAGAAAAACGCAATGCACAATATAATGAACTTTAATAAATATTATGAAAGAAAATATAGGTTTTCAATAATGTAATATGGTGACACCTTTTTAGATGGGTTTGAAAATGGAAGTTTTGATGGTGCTATTGGAGGAATGATAGGTGGCACCATATCGGGAGCATTTGCTGCTAAATTGGCATTCAAACCGGGATTATCGCTTACATCAAGTATTTTAAAAAATGCTGGGGTAGGAGCGCTTTCTTCAGACTTTTCCAATTCAGCGGTAACAACGATTGATTATTTGATAGAGCAGAGAAATTTGAATGGGGCATTGGATGATATAGCCTTGTCTGGTATTTCAGGAGCAGCTACATGAGCTTTTGTAGGTGGAATCATGGGTGCGTTAACATATGTAAAGAGTGGAATAAATAATAGTTGGTACAATGGCGATGGCAGTATGAATTATCCGCCAAATAATGGAGCTATTAAGGGAACAGAAAAAAATATAACTTTAAAACCAGGAAAAATAATTGGTAGATATGGTAATATTGGAGATAAAAGTAATTTTGTTACTCAGACGGGTGCAGATCCAAACAGATTAGCTTTACCGCCGAACACAAGTCCTTCAATTTATCAAGAATTTGAGGTGATTAAGAAAATACCTAATACAATACAAGGTAAAATAGCGGCGTGGGGAGGTTCACCAGGTGGAGGAGTACAATATGAATTACCAGAACCTATTAAACAATTAATTAGAGAGGGATATATAATACCAAAATAGATTGGAGTAAAAAATGTATACAACAAATGAATTGGAAAAATACATAACTGCACAGATAGAGAGTAAACTTGGTAGTGTGGATTGGACAAATGTAAATTTTACTGAGGGAAATAAAAATAGTGTAGAAGGAACATACATTTTTTCGAAGGATAACGCATATCATATACTGTTTGCAGAAAAAGGAAAGATAAGAGATGAGAAAGTCACAACAGATGAAAAAAAAATAATTTACAGTGTATTAGATATTGTTTCCTTTGATATTGCAATGAAATTTGCTATTAGCAATAGAGAGAAACACAAAGACTTTAGACGTAAATTGTTTGAAAAAGAAGTAGAGATATATTCGTTGTTTGGGGATGACTTTGAAAAAAATAAAAAAAGAGAAATAGAGGAGATATTAGAAGAAAATCCGTATAAAGATATTTAAATAGAAAAGTATATGTTATTGAATTGCCAATAGGATAACATTATATAAAGATAAACTAAATGTTGTAGGATTGTTTGATAATATAATTAAATCTTCAAATAATCTGGGCACTCAGTTAGGAACGTTAAAATCTACATTACAAGGAGTAAGTAGTAGCACATATAATTTACAAGATACGTTAAATAGTATTAGTTCTTCGTCTAAAACTGAGAAAGAAAAGGACAGCAATTTACAATAACTAATGCAAACATACAAAATGGTGTACTATACATAGATGTTATAGCAAAATAAGGAGTTGTTATGGAACAAAAAATATTGACATTAGCAGAAAAATGGGAAATAGATGCTCAGGCGTACAGGGAAGGTGCTTCTGCTAGAACATTATCTCCTCAGTGTGAAAAATGTAGATATAATATTATTGGTGATGCTATGAATTGCGAGAAATATAAAAAGAAATACAAACCTGAACATATTCTATTTTGCGAAAAAGAATGTAAATATTTTGAAAGTAAAAACAGAATAGAATTTGATATTTATACAGATAAAGATAATTCATTATATGGCGGCATATTGGGGTTTTGTATTGGAGATATGATTGGGGTTCCTGTGGAATTCACTAGCAGAGTAGAACGAAGCATAGATCCGGTAAAAGAACTTCGTGCGTATGGCACATATCATCAAGGGTTTGGAGTTTGGTCAGATGACACATCATTAATGATAGCATTAATCGCCAGTTTAATTGATGGATTTTCGCTTGAACGTTTATCGAATTATTTTGTTAAATATTATAAGGAAGGAATGTTTACACCAGAGGGGGTTATGTTTGACATAGGAAATTCGACAAGAATAGCCATAGAAAATATCATAAAAGGGGTTTTGCCTACGATGTGTGGTGGAAGTACAGAAAATGATAATGGAAATGGTTCGTTGATGAGAATATTACCTATAGCGTTTTTAAACATAACTAACAAAGAACAGAAAAAGATGGTCGAAAGTGTTTCTTCAGTAACTCATAGACACAAACGTTCACTTTTAGCAGGAATAATATATGTGAATTTTGTTTCAAATCTATATAAAGGTTGCAGCAAAGAGAAAGCATATGATAGAACAATAGATTTTGTAAAAGAAGAATGTAAAGATGAATATATGGGGGAATGGCAATATTTCAATAGAATATTAGAAAAAACAATTATAAATGAAAAGTTGGATAGAGTTAGAACAACAGGATATGTTGTTGATACTCTTGAAGCCGTATTTTGGTTGGTTTTCAATGAAAACACATATGAACAAACTATATTGAAGGCAGTAAACCTAGGCGGCGATACAGATACAATTGCAGCTCTTGCTGGAGGATGTGCAGGTGTTATATATGGATTTTCGTCAATAAATGATAGATGGATACAGAATGTTGCAAAATTAGCTGAAATAAAACAGTTGATAGATGATTTTAGGGCAACACTTGTGAATTAAATAGTTAAAATTAGAAAATAGAAAATGGCGACTATCGCATTTGTGTTTAATATGTCGGAAATGGACATGCGATTCAAAATGCCTTCGTCGATTAAGGAATTGATAAAGACTGGATATTTGAGGAAGATTTTATAATGGATAGAACAGAATTTATAAAAATCATGAAAAAAAAACACGTTCCTAATTTTTATTATAATATAGAGGGAACAGGACGTGATGATGAGCGCTTTTACTTGAACAAAGATGAACATGGATGGAATGTATATTACGCTGAAAGAGGTTGCAAAACTACAAATAAATATTTTAATAGTGAAAGTGAAGCATTAGAATACATTTGCAAGAGATTAACTGAATAAACTCTATTTTGGTAGTTAGTGACAATCATCTCCAAAATTTTAATTAAATAAGTGAAAGTATAAAGCAAATTATTGAAGCGTGAGGTAAATAAAACAAGATGAATTCAAATGAAATGAGAGGATCAGACTTTATATATCAAATTGATAGTTCGTATGGATTAAGTCAAGACGGATATATTGCAACAGGTACAGAAAGTATTGTTTATAAAGGATTAAAAATATCTAAAGACAGAAAGATTGTTATGTCTTGTGTTTTGAAATTTAAATACAAGCATATAAGGATGAGTACAAAGGACAATGAGGAACAAGGAATCGATGTACTAACACGTTTTAAAGAAAATGATTTGAAAATATTTGATAAATTACAGAATTGCCGTTCAGTAGTAAGAATATATGATGTAATTGAGGATTTGGGAGATTTTTCATTATTAGATAAGCATATTCCTAAAGGTGGCAAGCCATTATTAATAGACAAAGACAGATTTTTTTGTGTAGTAGAAGAATTTGTCGATGGATGGTCATTAGAAGAATATTGCAGAGATGTTTATTGGAAATTAACAGCTACCAAAGAATTGCAATATGGATTAAAGGAAAAAATTAGTTTTCATGAATTTAATTCTGAATTGCAGAATAGTAAAATTGAAAGTTATAAGAAAGATTATAAAAGTATAATTCGTTATCAAAATGAAATATATAATTTTATGATTAATCTGTGTGACATAATGGAATATGTTACAGAAAAGAACAGAATATTGCATCTAGATATAAAACCTGACAATATAATGGTTACCCGCTATGGTAGGGAATTAATTTTAATTGATTTTGGCAGGTCAGGAACATTAAATGAACATAACTACATAGAAAGTCAACTTGCAGGAGCAGATTATAATACAGAAGAAAGAATTGAAAGAATGTTCCAATATGGAACATTGGGATATGCGGCTCCGGAAAACTATGTTAAACCAATTAATGATTCAAAATATCCACTTGACAAGAATAAAGTGGAACTAGGGAAGATGACAATAGAAAGTGATATATTTTCTTTTGGCGCAACTTTCTGGGAGTGTCTTAATATTTTTGAATTGTATACAAAAAGCAGAGAGTTTGCAAAAGATAAAGGTGAGGGTGGATCATATGATTATTACAGAAAATATGTTCTGAATAATGAAGCATATTGTGATAGAGATCTTTCGTTAACTTCATCACATTATCATTTGGAACTGGAAAAAATAATTAGAAAATGTACAAGATCACGAGATAATGATTATAGAAATCCGGATAATGATAGATATTACCATTCGTATAAGCAATTGAGAGAGGATATTGAATTTGCACGAGATTCTTCACCGACAATTGTTAAAACAGAAAATACAAAAGTAAGAAACACTTTTGGAATGGTTGGAACAGTCTTGGGATTTATTGCTATATTAATTGTTTTACAAAGCGGATTGAAAATCTCTTTTAATTATCTTTCTCAAAAAAAATGGGATAATATAACATCTAATTATAACAGTACCAGAATAGAGAGATTAGGATCTGTTTCAGTAGATTTGATTAAGTCATCAAATTCTCAAAATCAAAGAAAAGTATATAGTGATACGTATAATTTTTTGCTGGATAATGATAATTTGATTGATTCAGCAGAAGGAAATGTATTAGTAAATTTGTTAAGCGAGATGGAGGATACGAATGACACATCAAAGTACATAGATGATATTATCGTAAATGCTGATGATAGAAGATATACAGAAATTATAAAGTACATAGTAAAACTGAAAAAACCAAACAATTCATTAGGATATGATATTGCTAATGTGATATATAATATTGAGATTAAAGGGTACAATTCCAATAATAAAAAGAATATTGTATCAGGATATAATATCTTACTAAATAATAAGGATAATAAAGAATTCCATTCAATTATAGTAAGACTCAAAAACACTTTAAATCATGATGAATCTATTCGTATAATTAGTCAGGATATTGGAAAGTCTAGAAGTGATATTGTGAAATTGTTTGATGAGATTGAAATGAGGTAAGCAAATGAAGGTTATTAATAAAATAAAAGAAAAAATCTGGAATGAAGAAGTAAAGAAAATTGTTTTTTATGTTTTGAAACCAACCCGCATTACAATCATTTCGGGATTTATTTTGTTGATATTAATATTAGGGATAATAATTGCTTCAGGAAATTTTGAAAACTTTATTGTATCAACAGATATTAAATACAATTCGCCAATGCTAAAGTGGATGA
The DNA here is from genome assembly GCF_965119675.1 of Eubacterium sp. Marseille-QA0814. Taxonomy (NCBI): domain Bacteria; kingdom Bacillati; phylum Bacillota; class Clostridia; order Eubacteriales; family Eubacteriaceae; genus Eubacterium; species Eubacterium sp. Marseille-QA0814. Next base: position 2,161,852 of record NZ_CBCPMG010000001.1, read on the forward strand.
TGCTTACATTTACAATAATGGCAGTGATTTCACTAATATATGGAATAAGTTTGTGCTTGTATAAATATAAGCGTCCCGGTAAGAAAATAAAAAATGGAAAATATGTAGAGGGAAATTCGTATAAGGCACTTTCTAATACACTTAGTAAATAAAAGCAAAGCAAAAGAGGAGAGGAAATCATGAAAAAATTTTACAGTCAATTATCATTGATATTAGCATTAATTCTTGTTATCAATTTATGCAATATTGGGTATGTAATAGAAGTAAAAGCAGAAGCAGAAGATACTTCTAATTTGTCAATTGATAAAGTAGATTTAGACACTAGCAATGCTGCTAATATTTCTAAGGATTGCATATTAACCTCCAAGGAATTAACTGTATCTATAAAAACAATTAGTTCAAGTGAAGATGTGCAAACATTTACATTATACAAAATTAATGGAGAAGAAAAGGAACTAGTAAACAGTGTCAAAGTGACCCCTGAGTATAATGAATCAGAATATATAGCTCAACAAAATATTAAACTTGACGCGAAAGAGAAAACATATTCAGACTATGAATATCGTGTTGGAGTAAAAAGCTCTTCTCATCCAACAGAAGTGTATGAGGATGTAAAGACAAGTGTTGACAATGCTGATGTGAAAAAGATTGTAATAGATACAATTAATCCGATAAGTGAGAATAATAAAATAAAGGTAAAGACGTGGCTGGAGTGGAGTGCCAATGGTATTGAAAGTGTTGAAAAGGTAGAGACCGAAGTTAAATGTACATTTAGAGATGACAATTCGGGAATTGATAAAATTGAATATCAAGTTGATAATGGCGAAAAAAAAGATTATAAATTAGATGGAAACGAAATACATAACCCGGGGAAAAACGTTAATTTTGCTTATAAAATAGAAGGGAAAAATCATACAATAGATTTATTTATTACTGATAATGCAGGAAATGAATATCATTGTTCAAGCAATGAATTCAACGAAGAAAAGTCTGACAATGTAGGTCCAAAAATTGATAGTGTTTCATTTGAACCATATACTACCTCAACAATTGACTCTACAAAGGAAACAACGACAGAATTAAAGTCATTTGATGAAATTTCAGCAATATTATATGACAGAATTTGCGTGGTGAGTAGTGCATTTACAATCAAAGTTAAAACTACAGATATTGCACAAGAGGGCGCAACAGTGTCAGGTATGAGTAAAGATAATGATGCTGTACAATTATTTGATGGAAATAAATTCATTGGTAATATGGCGTTAGAAAATGGATACTATATTTATACAGTGAATGATAGTATAAGTGCTGATGTTTTAACTATTCATGCAAAGGATGCTAATGGTTATAAAACAATTAAAAAAATATCAGAAATTGATAGTAGCAAAAAAGACAGTTATTACATGGAAAAAGAAACGCCTACTTTAAAGCCGGATTATAAAAATGCTGTGAATAGTAATGGTCAATATTGGTTTAATAATAATGGTGGAGACTTTGTTATTGAAGTTGAGGATTCTGGAAGTGGAGTTAAATCAGTAACAATAACTGATGAAATTAAAAACGATAATAAATCAGTTATAAAGAATTACTTAAATAAGATTTTTGATAAGCAAGAAAAAAATTATAAGCAGGTAATTGACACAAGTTTGTTAGATGAAGGTGATCATATTTTTTCGGTGACAGTTGTTGATAACTGTGGAAATAAACAGTCAGAAAAATATGAAATTTATGTGGATCATAGTGAACCAGAGATTTCATATGAAGTGAAAGCACCAAATAAAAAAGTTATTGATAATAAAGATTGGTATGATATTAATGACGAGTTAGAAATTGTTGCAACAATAAAAAAATCGGCTTCAGATATTAAAAATGTTGAATTTAAAGTAAATAATCAAAATTTAGAATATGCTGAAACAATAGAGGAAGTAAATGAAAAACTGATAATAAACCTTAAAGTACCGGTAAAAAATTATATAGGGAATAGCGAAAATAAAATTAGTATTGTGGGATACATTGAAAGCTTATCAGGAAACAATAATAATTCAAAAAGTATTTATTCATGCTATATAGACAAAGCAGATCCTGAAATAAATAGTATTACAATTAATAAAATTGACAATGCATTATTTCAACCAACATTAAATTTGATATCTACAGGAATTTATTCAAATGGATCTTTAAAATTTAAAGTTGAAGCAAGTGATGTACAAGGTGATAGTGGAATTGATTATGTGGAATTTGCGTATTACAAAGACGGAGATAGAGTTGTTAAAAAAATGACATCTGTTGAAAACCGATTTGAGTATATACTACCATTTGAAATTAATTCTGAAATGTTTAATAGTAACTTCGAAATAATTGCATATGATAAATACGGGAAAGAAAGCAAATTTATTCCTTCTATTAAAGATGAAGCGGGTAATAGTACAGACAAATATTTTGTTATGCAGGAAGATATTACACCTATAGCAAAGATAAATCTTCCAAAGAGTGACGGTAGTGAAAGAACGGACGATCAATTGTGGTACAACAAAAACAAAAATATTTCTATCGACTTAGAAGACAAGCAGTCAGGAATCAGGTATGTAAAAATATTTGTTAATGGTGTAGAAATAGTTAAAGATATTAATGGAACTAAAATAGTTGATACTAAATATTCAAAATCATCACCTAAGAACATAACTTCTTTAACATATAACTTTACAACAGATTATATTATAAAAGAGGTAGGTAAAGCAGAGGATGGCAAATATAAAATAAAAGTAGAGATGTCGGACAATGCTGGAAATATATATGTAGATAATAATAAATCATTTAATATAGATGAGACAAATCCAAGTGTTGATAAAATCGAATTTTCAAGAAAAACATCTGATGGAATTTTAACAACAAATGATTTTAACACAGAGTTTAAGTATGGTTATTATTTTAATAATAGCTTTTATTTGAAAATTCATACTTCTGATAAAAAGCCATCTTCCGGATTAAGTCATATCGAATATAAATTGGTGGTATATAATAATGGGAAGAAAGAAGATAGTATAAATAAAACTTCACCAATTGTGAATGGTATGGCAAAAATTGAAATACCTAAAGGCTTTAAAGGTCAGATTTTTGTTAAGGCAATAGACATGGTTGGTAATGTATCAAAACAAGTCACAACTTTGGGTTATATTGAAGATGAGAGTGCACCTGAAATAGATATAAAACCATTGAAGAAGACTAAATATAAAGATAATTTAGGAAACAATTTATATTCTAAAAATGTTTCTGTGGATGTTTCTATTACGGATACAAAATCTGGATTGAAGACAATTGAGTACTACGTAGATGCAGAAAACAATAAAATTGAAAAGAAAATGATACAACTATCCAATGAAGGATATAAAGAAGGGGACAAACTTGAAGATGGATGGATTGTTACTAAAACAGACAGAAATCTTGTGGTTAAGGTGTCTCGAAAAATCGTTTTTAGCTCTGACGATAATGACATTGTTGCACATTTTAGAGCATCAGACATGGCTGGGAATAAAACAAAATATACTAAAACACAGAAATTCTCAATAGATAAAACAGCACCTGTAATTAAAATTGATTTTTCTAGTGGAGTTAAAAGCAATTCTAAATATTATAATAGCAAAACAAGAGCAATAATGAATATTACTGTTGAAGAAAGAAATTTTGATAAGGAATTGTTGAATATTGTAATTTCGGATTCTTACCATAATAACAAAATAAATCCTAAATTTGTCAAAGAAAAAGGCAAATATTCTTATGTTGCAACTATTGATTATCCGGAAGGTGATTATAATGTTCAGGTGTCTGCAAATGATATAGTGGGTCATAAAGCAAAAATACATTCTAATGGTGGAAAGAAATCAACAGAATTATATACGGCAGAATTTATAGTGGATACTACTAATCCAAGCGTATCTACAAATTTTAGTTCTTTTGTGAATAATAGTACGCAAAAAGAGGGTAATTATTTTAATAAGAAAAAAACAGCAACAATTAGTGTAAAAGAGCATAACTTTGATCCTGAATTAATGAATATTAATGTTTTTGAAAAAGAAGCAGGAAAAGATCAAAGTGTTAAAGGGGCAGAGAAAATAAGTTATGCTGCGTATAGTAAAAAAGGATGGAGTGATAATGGCGATACACATTCTATAGAATTACAATTTGAAAGAGACGGAATATATAAAATAGAAATGAAGCCATCTGATATTTCAGAAAACAAAGGTGAAACAGATAGCACAGTTGTATTTGAAATTGACACAACAGCTCCAGAAATATTTATGATTAATGGGGAAAGTGTTGATAAGAAAAAAACAAACACTATTGATGTCTATGATGAAAAAAGGAAAGACGATGCTTCACCAACGGTAGAATACTATGATGCCAACTTTGATTGCATAAAATATGAAATCGTTAAATATATTCCAGAATATCAAAATGGAAAAGAATTTTCGAGTATATTACCGGAAACGATAAAGAAAACTTTGAACAGCAAAGAATTTAAACTGGAGGACTTTAAAGAAGATGGTATTTATGCTGTTCAAATGACTGCATATGATAAGGCCGGTAATGCTAGCAAGGTAAACAAAAATACATATGTTAGAATGGTTAAATCAGATGTATTGGCATACATTGAGGATAGTCATCCGGGAGTAAACGGAAAGATAGGGAAGGGATGGTATTCAATAGAGGACGAAGATGGACCTTTAAGTAAAAGACCGGATAATTTTGAAAATTTAAACATAGCTGTGATTACGAGAAAAGATTCAAATATTTCTATTACATTAAATAGTAACGATGGAGATAGTATTGACACTGGAATAGAATGTTCAAATAAGGAAGAAGTATATGGTGCAGGTGTATACAGATATGTATTATCAAAAGATTACTTTAAAGATCATTATCAGGAAGATACGGACGCAACTTTTTATCTCACAGTAAATGATTCTGACAAAAAAATTGAATTAGGCCAAATTCATATAGACAACATTGCGCCAGAATGTGATTTACCTCCATATTTTCATAATTGGGGATGGATGAAGGGAACAGGTGAGAAAAAAATTGAAATTACCAATATAAGTGAAAAGATAGATACAAGTGCAAGCACTGTATATATTGATGGAGAAAAGGTTAAATATTCATATGATTCAAATAAAAATAAAATAACATTTTCAATTGAAAATGGAAGTCATAGTGTCGGAATCTCGTTGGTGGATTATGCAGGAAATAAATATAATGTTCCTGAAATTTCGCATTTAGGTGTTGGTAATTTTAGACTTTATTTGGGGATAGGTATGTCAATTGTTATACTTGCCGGAGTTTCTATGCTCATAATATTAAAAAGGAAAAGAAAAGTTGAAAATTTAGAATGATTTTTATAAAATAAATTTTCACATAAATGTTAGAGCAGTAATGCAGAATAATTTCTTAAAGATTACTGGAAGAGTAATTGCTAAATTTAATTGCAAGAAATAGGCGGAGAAAAATGCAATTCAAGAGTGGTTGACTAACTGACGGTCATAAAGTATAATAGGCATTAATAGGAGGCAGTGTTATGGCAAAGATGGGCAGACCAAAGATAGATAACCCGAAGGTCAACAAAATTTCGGTTAGGCTATCAGATGAGGAACATGTAAAACTCATTGAGTTTGCTAAGGCACATTCAATGACAAAAGCGGAAGCTTTTAAAAAGGGCTTAGAGCTTTTATATGAGCAGTGCAAATAAATTGTAAGCCACGATGCAATATTCTTTAAGTTGACCACACCTTGAGAACAAAAAAATAACAAGTCAAAATAATTAGAAATTTTAATCAAATGAAAGGCAAAATATGGACAGAGAGAGTAAAGAGAAACACCTATCAACCGTCAGCCTTTTTAGAGTTTGAATAGACACAAAAATCCCACAATGCCTTTATTTATAGGCATTGTGAGAGGTAGTGATTATATCGTGGCAACGATATGGCAACACTAAAACAATTTACCCATATGTATAAATGAAAAAACCTTACTGATTTTGAGGAGTCAGTAAGGTTTTTTTATGCTCTTTTATAAATCAATTAGTTTATGATATCCGTGAGTATTAGCCGGATAGTTGTATCTCCAATTATCGTATTCTTCCTTGGAGATTTCTCCGGTATCAAGCTTGGACTTCATCTTTGCCCAGGACTTTGCCTCATGACCTAAAGCGTCGTGGATGGCACCTAAGTCAAGGGTAATATGACTCCCTTCCTGTCTGACGGATATACCATAAATATCTTCAAGAGTGAACAGAAGCTGCATAATTCCCACATGAGTATCAATGTCAGGAACATTAATCGCCGCAGGAGAAACTTCCAAAATGGAAGAAAGAGTTTCAATCAAATCATCCTTGGGAACACGTTTCTCTGCTTCATATTGAGCCATGCGGATATCAGCAGTACTTTCCTTAAAACCTAACTGAACTCCCAATTCCTTTTGAGTTAAACCTTTACGCTTGCGAAAAGTTCTAATTCTTTCACCAATTGCCATAACAAACCTCCAATTTAACATAAAAATTCCCAATGCGAGATAACTTAAACAAATTCGCTATGGTTAGTATAACATAGGTAAAAATATATATCAAGAAAAACTTAAACAAAAAAAGTTAATTTTTCTATTGACTTAAACTAAAAAGTTTAATATAATGCACATTATCTTAAACAAATATGTTTAAGAAATATAATGGAGGAGGAAAAAATCATGGAAAAGAACTTTATGACAGTCGACGATGTTGCCGAAGAACTTTCTGTTTCAAAGTCCAAGGCTTACAAGATTGTAAGACAGCTTAATAAGGAACTGGAAGAAAAAGACATCATCACGGTAGCAGGACGTGTCTGTACTTCTTATTTCAGAAAAAAAGTAATGTACAGCGGTGATTAGAAAATATTTATTAAAGGAAGGTGATGAACATGAGCGTTTATTCTTACATGGCAAATAACAAGAAAAAGTGGAGAGCTGTTTATCGCTATACTGATTTTACCGGAAAAAGAAGACAGACACAGAAAAGAGGCTTCAACACAAAAAGAGAAGCGGAGTTTTGGCTTGAAAATAAGAAGAAAGCCGAAAACGGACAATTGAACATGACATTTGGAAGTTTTTATGAAATCTACGAAAGAGACAAGAAGGCAAGGGTAAAGGAAACCACCTTTGAGACAAAATCATACGTGGTAAGAGATAAAATCCTTCCTTACTTTAAGGACAGAAGAATGGATGAGATTAAACCAAAGGATGTAATGGAGTGGCAGAATGAACTGCTTAATTACAGGGATGAAAAGGGAGAGCCTTATTCATCAGGTTACTTAAGAACAATTCACGCACAGCTTAGCGCAATATTTAATTTTGCAAAAAGATATTATGGGCTATCCACAAATCCTGCGGCAATAGTTGGAACAATGAAAAATGACGTTGAAAAGGAAGTGGAAATCTGGACAAAGGAAGAATACCTTAAGTTTTCGGAAGCAGTCATGGACAAGCCATTATCGTTTTATGCATTTGAAGTATTGTACTGGACAGGTGTCAGGGAAGGAGAACTACTGGCACTTACTCCGGCAGACTTTGATTTTGATAATAACACAATGAGAATCAACAAGAATTATCAGAAGGTAAAGGGGCGTGAAATCATTACTTCTCCAAAGACAAAAAAGAGTAACAGGGTGGTGAAGATTCCACAGTTTCTGGCAGATGAGATTAAGGATTACATGAAATGCTTTTATGACCTGAAGCCTGACCAGAGACTTTTCTTTAAGTCAAAAGGGTATCTTGGACACGAAATAACAAGAGGTTCCAAGAAGGCAGGAATTAAGAGAATCAACATACACGCCCTTAGACATTCACACATTTCACTGCTTATGGACAGAGGATTTTCAGCACTTGACATAGCTGAAAGGGTAGGGCATGAAGCAATCAGCATTACTTACAAATATGCCCACATATATCCAAACAAGCAGGATGAAATGGCAAGAAAACTTGAAGAGGAAAGGAGTTAGGAATAATGGAAAAATCATTGGACAGTCACGGTCGTTGGAGAAATAAGATAGTAGCCTTCAGGGTTTCTGAGGAAGAGGCAAGAATCATTGATGACAAGGTTGCCCTGTCAGGACTGACAAAGCAGGAATACATTATCCGCAGGCTGTGTGAAAAGAAAATTGTGGTAAATGGAAATCCAAAGGTTTTCATTGCCTTAAAAAACAGACTTAATGACGTGTATGAGGAGTTAAAAAGAATTACAAGTGCAGGTGAGGTTGATGATGTTTTGTTAGAGGTAATTGAACTAATCGGTGTTACCATGAACGGAATGAAGGAGGATAAGAATAATGAATAATAAAACAACAGTGGCCGCCCTTAACGTATCTGTTGGCGCAGATAACGGGCAGTCACCAAGTGTTACCAAACACAGTAACAGTATAACAGATAATAATTGTGTCCGCAATTTGCAATCCACCGGTACCCCGGTGGGTGAAAATCTGGAAACAGTATCAATGGAAGAACTTTATGACACGGTATATCCGATTAAGAAGCCCTTGGTTGAGGATCTGATTTACAACGGAGTGTATCTGTTTGTCGGTGCACCAAAGGTTGGAAAGTCGTTCTTAATGGCTGAAATAGGTTTCTGTGTAAGTGCAGGAATTGACCTTTGGGGGCATAAGACCAATCAGGGAACAGTGCTGTATCTGGCACTGGAAGATGATTATGCAAGACTTCAACAGAGACTTTCAAGAATGTTTGGAATTGATGTGGCAGAGCATTTTTACTTTGCAACACGTTCCAAAAATCTCAATGAAGGTCTGGAAGAACAGCTTAAAGAGTTTCTTGTGGCTCATGCGGATACAAGACTTGTAATAATTGACACACTGCAGAAAATCAAGGAAATAAGTGTAGATAAATTCAGTTACGCAAACGATTATGACATCATTACAAAGCTAAAGCACTTTGCTGATGAACATAACATTTGCATTCTAGTGGTTCATCACACAAGAAAGATGGATTCATCAGATGCCTTTGAAATGATATCGGGAACAAACGGACTGCTTGGTGCAGCTGACGGAGCTTTCATCATGCAGAAGGAAAAAAGAACTGACCTAAAGGCTACCGTTGACATAACAGGAAGAGACCAACAGGACCAGAAACTTTATCTTAAGTTTGAACCTGAGTTGTGTTTGTGGAAATTTGAAAAGGCTGAAACAGAGCTGTGGAAAGAACCGGAAGACAAAGTACTTTCTGCTGTTAATACATATCTAATGGAAGCAGGATGTTTTCAGGGAACAGCAAGTGAACTGATGGATAAGATATCGGAGATTAATTTAGTTCCGAATCAGCTGACCAGACAGTTGAACATTAAGGCAGGAAGGCTGTATGAGGATTATGGCATCAGATATGACAATAAGCGTTGTCACGATGGCAGAATCATAACATTGGAATATGAAAAAGAGTAAAGCGTGACGATGGTGTCGATGGTGACGATGTTTTATGGCACGTAAATCATCGTCACAACCGTCACGCATCGTCACGGAACAAGATTGATTACAAAACAGTGAGGTTTAAAAATGAGCAAAAACAGAATGATAAGCAATGAATTAATGATGGCTTTGATTAAGTATCATGTATTAGACATGAAAAATAATGAAGAAATTAATAATCTTATAATTTCTGAGTTGGAAGAAAAACTAAGCAAGATGTCAAGGCACGAGGATTACACAAAAAGTAAAATGGCACCTACAAAAGAAGAGAGGGAAGAGTACAGACAGAAATATCTTGAAGCCGTTGGAATGCACCGGGACTTTAGATGGTAGTAACAGCTTGCAACATAAATAGAGTTCCTGTTGATAATATCAATACCTGCAAGTGACACTTGCAGGTTAAAGAATAATCAGGGAGAACCAAAAAGGATTGGTTACAGTTAAAAGTTAGTGACATCATGTCACTAAGAACCGCGGGACCCGGAGTCCCGAGGTTAAACATAATATAGCTGCCATTACAATTACAGCAACCACTAAATGCCATTTGACAGGTTATGAGTAAAGCATTGATAGCAGCTATATAAGCCCTCGGCAGAGCCCCCGCAGTTGTGTCTATGACAGAACTGCTAGGGGGTTATCAATTATGGCAGAGCCAAATTGATAAGAACTACCCGTTTTCAACAGCCTCGGGCAGACTACTAAAGACTAACAACGTGCAGGTGTCACCGCACGTATCAAAACAATAAAAGAAAAAAAGGAGTGAGATTATGGCAGGATTATCATATTCAGCACACCTGAGTCAGAAAAACAGTGCCATTAACAGCAAGGCGAAACTCTCAGGTGTTGCAAAGCACAATTTACGAAAGTACCGCTCCTTGGAATATGATAAGGAGAACATTGTAATTTTATGGGGTACGGATAAATTAGTGCAGGATGTAAAAAAAGTATATAAGGAACAGTTTGACGAAGCAGTCAGGGAATATAACAAAAAGCAGACAAGGGATGACAGAAAGATTGATGATTACTTTGAAAAGACTGCAAAGTCAAACAAAGACATGGCAGTGGAACTTATTTTTCAGATAGGAGACAAGGAGTTCTGGGATAAGAATCCCAACAAGCGAAGAAAGATGGATGTGGCATTTAAGGAAATGCTTGATATGTTACAGAAGGAAGCACCAAATCTTGTTGTGGCAAATGCTGTGATACATTATGATGAGGCAAGCCCACACATGCACGTGGTGGCAGTTCCCGTAGCTGACGGATTTAAAAAGGGAATGTCAAGGCAAGTGTCAAAGAGAAAAGTATGCACAAAGGAATTTCTTGAAAAAGTACTGCAGGGCAGAATAAGAGAATATGCAGAGGACAGGTCATTCACATGGATTGGAGAGTTCCTGAAAAGAAAGGAAAAAGGAAGAAATAATGATTTAAAAGTTGCAGAATATAAAACTCTGGCAGAAACAAAAAAAGCAAATCAGTTAGCCAGGGAAAATGCTGAATCCAAACAGGAACTTAAGGAAACGATGATTAAGCAGATAGCAGCTGAAAAAGAATTAGCAGACATGTATGAGGAATTAAAAATAGTTGAAAATGTGGCTGACTTAGGAAAAAATGTGAAAAAACTTGAAACCATGGTTAGAAAAGGACCGGACAATCCAAAGGGAATCATGTCTGCCAAGAATTATCGGGAAAAGATTGTAATTCCATTTATAGATAAAATGTATGATGCATTTAAAAATGTGGTTAAATTTGCAAAGGGATGTTTTGCACAACTTAAGGAACTGACAGAAAAATATAATGAACAGCTTGAAGTAAATGAAATGCTAAGGAAACAAAATAGCAGGCTAAGAGAAAGCATTGATGAGCAGGAAAAAGAGATTGACGGACTGTATGACGATAGGAAAAAACTTGGATATTTTAAGAATTTCCTGAGGAGGGAGGATTACAATAAGGTAATTGAAATGGGCAAAGACAATGAAAAAACAAGACACAGACAGAGATAAAACAAGTGAAATACAGTGGAGTAAATACAAACAATAGTAAAATCAAAATAAAAAATGTTACAAAAGATTTTTGTTAGTGTGCATATTGGAAAAACATGTTATGATGGAAGAGAAGGATGGGTAAGGATAATTAATGCAGGAAGATTATTCTTACTGTACGGAAATTTACTGCTAATTATTTAGGAAGGAGTAACAGAGGTAGTATGAGAATAAGAAACATAAGCAAAAAAATGGTGTCGCTTGCATTAACAATAGCGATAATTGGAACAGGTTCGGGAATTAATGCGTTAGCCAATTCCGTTGATGATGGCAAGAATTCACAAAAAGCAGCTGATAACAAAGTAACAGTAGTCAAGGAACTGACAGATGAGCGAACAGAAAATTCAAACACGTATCTGTTGTCTGACGGATCTAAGAAAACAGAATTATTCTTATCAAACATCAGATATGAAAAAGACGGACAATTGAAAGATTATGAAAATGAAATTGTTGACATTGGAAAAAACGGGAAAAAGTCTATAAGTACCTACGGGTCGGGTGACAAATCTTCATACAAATATGTAAACAAATCCAGTGATAACAAGGCATATTTTTCAGATGACATTGAAGACGGCATAATGTTAAGCCATGGGAAGTACATTTTAAAGATGACACCTGTTATCGAAGAAGAAAATGATGACATAAACAGAGATGATAAAAATACATCTCAATCAAATGAAAATAATGAGTTTGAATGCATAAAAAATGAGGAATCAAATGAATTAAAATATATATCGGAATCAAAAAACATGGAATATCAATATTCCGTAAACAACTGTGGCGTGAAAGAGAATATTGTACTAAATGAAAAGCCTGAAACAAATATATTTGAATATAAAATTGAAACAAAGAATCTCTATTTGAAAAAACAGGAAAATGATAAAGGTCTGTTGGTGTATGACAAAAATACCAATAAAATCATAGGAACAATAGAAGCCCCATTCTTAGTTGATGCAGACGGAAAAGAAGATTACAAAAGTGTAGAATACAAATTAGAAAAAGATGGTGAAAATGAAGCATTAAAAGTAATTGTAAGTAATGATTATTTTGAAAACGAAGCCACAAAGTATCCGGTTACAATCGATCCTACAATGGTATGGATGTTTGACTACCTAACTACTGCATCAGTTTGGTCTGTTGATTTTCAGCAAAATGTGAACATGCATAATCATTATCTGGGTGCCATGAACAACATGATATCAAGTTATCCATACAATTCAGAGGAACATGTATATTTGGATACTTCAAATCTGTTAACAGGAAGTGCGTTGGTGGGCAGTGGACTGAACATAAGGGGAAAATACATTGAATCTGCATCATTAAATCTGTATGAAAGCAGTTACCGTGCGCCGTATAAGGTGGGAACACTGGAGCTTCGTACGGCAAAGGACTCATGGAATCCTGATACAATCACGTGGAACAATAAACCGGGGGCTTCTGAAGAAGTACTTCTTGAAGAAAAGTTTACGGGAGTTGAGGGCACAAGACATTGCCTTGACATAACGAAATGGGTGCAGGATATAGCCGATGAACAGATAGAAAACAACGGACTGGTGTTTACGGCAAAAAAAGGCGGAGCAGCATTGTTTTATGGCCCTGAAGCACATTACATACAGGACGAAAATGGAAAGAACAGTGAATCAAGACACATGTCAATCTATTTAACATACAGAGATTTTGAACCATATGATGCTTCCATAAACATAAGTGCTAAATATGATAAACAGAGTAACAGCATTATTACTTCCATAGAAGATGATAATAAACTTAAGGAAGGGGTATCGGTAACAGGATACAAGATATTTACAAGAAAAGATAATGCATTAAAATTTAGCGCAAAGTATAAGGGAACAGACATTTCAGAAAAGGCAGAAATAAATGCATCCAACGTGGATGAATGCATAGACATTAGAGCAGCTATATTATATTCAGACGGTACGGTAAAGGTTTCAAACATTGTAACCTTAAGAAAAATGGAGGAAATTAACGAAGACGGACAAGAAAACACAGTTAGTTATGAGCAAACAACGATAGACACAGATAGCGATGGGTTAGAAGATGGTTATGAAATTTGGGATTTTAAAACTTTATGGAATACGGAAACAAGTGATAGTACAGAGTATAATAAAATATATGATTTAGATAGCGATGATGACGGATTTCCAGATGGATATGAGGTATTTACTTTAGGAACAGACCCAACAGTAGCAAATGAAGAGAATAAAGACAGTGATGGAGATGGATGGAGTGACATTACAGAGTATCAGAAAGGAACAGATCCGTGGTTAAAGGATTCAGATTTTGACGGTACAAGTGATAAAGGTGATATTAGTCTGAGGAAAACCGCAGGACATACAAAACAGACAGAAGCAGCTACAGCACAGGTTCATAAGGGGTTATATGACAAAGAATTTTCCGAGACAGAAGGTGGAGCAACAACTACATATATTACAAATATATATCGTGGAAATATTAGACAGAAAACAATTGATTATGGAGACACATCATTAAATAAAATAATGAAATATTTCTATGATGAAAAAGGAAACAATACAGCAATTATTGAGTCGTATGATGAAAATTTTGATCCAAAAGGTACGAAAACTATCTGTATTACTTATACTTTTGATATGGATGGAAATGTAATATTCATCTGTGATCAGTCCACAAAGTATACAATGACCTATGAAGATGGTGAAATGACAGAACTGAAAGTAGGGAATAACAGCCTGATAAAATATGGGAAAAGTATAATAATGAATAATGCTGGGGAAGATGGAAATACATCAGACATTCAAGATGGTGACATTATAGATGTAAAAGAAAACAACACTACTTATGGAAATGGGCAATGTATCAAAACAAAAACTACAACCTATAAAAGGAAAAAAGAGGATATAATATCCGTGGCTGCAAAAGATGAAATTTATTATAATGGAAGTAATGATGTAAGTTACGTTGTAGAGTATAATAATGAGGGAAAAGTACTTAAAATGACGGATAGTACTGATGCTTCAAGAGAGATTACATATAATTACAGTTATAATGATAAGACAACAAAGATTACACGGAATGATGGGTTTGTAAAAGAAGTATCAACATCAGAGAATGCGGATGGAAGTGTATCAACAATAAGCACAGCTTATACATATAAAAATTTAAAAAATAGTAACGCAACATATACATCTGTTTACAAGATGGATGCATCAGATGAGGGTAAGTCAATTATATCTAATACATTATTTAATGGGGATAAATATATTACAGAAACAATGGATGATGAAAAAAGTGCTTCAACAAGCTTGTATTCAAAACTTTATAAAAAGAACATCTTAAAAATTGATGCAAAAGAAGTATCGAATACAAAAACCACGTTTAATGTGGATATATATAAAGAAGACAAGTCATATGAATATAATTATGATTTATCCGGGAACATTATAAGTATTAAAGAGAGTGGAAATAAGTTGTATGAGTATAGCTACGATGCTCATGGAAGACTGACAGAACAGAAGGATTATATGATAAATCAATGCCATGAGTATATTTATAATACGACGGGAAATATTCAGGCAGATTGGACATATCTACTTGATGAAAGTGGAAGTAAGACATCTAAACAAGGAAGTGTGAGGTACTCAGAATATGAGAATGTACAATGGCCTGATCAACTGACATCTTATGATGGAAATAGTATTACGTACGATGAGGTTGGAAATCCTATCACTTATTGGAATGGAATGCAATTCCAATGGGAAAATGGAAGACAGTTAGAAAAAATTACGCTAGATGATAATTCGGAAGTAATATATACATATAATAAGGACGGTTTCAGAACTCATAAGGAAACAGAAAAAATATCAACAGATTATGAATGGGATGAGAATAGGCTGATAAGAGAAATTGTTACTTATAAAGTAACAGGAAAGAAGTATGATGTGTGGTATTTCTTTGATGCAAATAATCAAGTGGCAGGCTTTGAGTATTCTGAAATATCCAGTATGGATAATAATTTGAAGAAAATAAGAATATATTATGAAAAGAATCTCCAAGGAGATGTCATTGGTTTACTTGATTCTAGAGGGGCAGAAATTGCAAAGTATGCTTATGATGCATGGGGAAATGTGACAAGCAAGATGTGCTATGAGGGCTATGAGACACCGTATGCATTAAATCATATCACTTATCGTAGCTATTATCAGGATGATGAGAGCAAATTTTATTATCTACAAAACAGATACTATGATTCAGAGATAGGAAGATTTTTAAATGCAGATGACACTAGTTTAGAAGAACTAAATAATGGAAATATATTTTATGCTAATATATATGTATATTGTGCAAATAATCCTTGTACATGTATTGATAAAGATGGAAGATTGATTGTAGTTAATCCTAAGATGCCATTAAAAATTTTAAAAGGGGCGGTATGGTTAGCAGCAAGTACATTTTTAACTTATAAAGGTTACAATTTAGCAAAGGCGATGTTTAAGCATGCGTTATATGGTAGAGGAAAAGGATTATCAGATAAAACAAAGAAAATTGCTATTAAGAAAATGAAAAAATCATTTGCATTTACAAAATATGTGTCTAATTGTTTGAAGTTGTTACAAAAAAAAGGATATACAAATGTTTATATTGTAAAGAACTCATATGAATTTACTGGTGATAGAGATTTATATTATTCATTACAACATGTGAAAGTAGTTGTTCATGCGGTAAAGCAGAAAGGTAATATATGGAAAACAGAAATTAATGTGAGTGACGTTTATGATTTTACAGAAGTAAGAAGTTGGTCTAGTTTTGCTGGTATTGCAAACAATGTAGGTTATTATTTGCAAAAGTGTGGAGAATTGAAACCATATAAAGTAAACATAAAATATAACGATGTGCATAGTTCAAGATTTAATATTGTATAAGAATAGTGTGAAATAATACTTTCATTACTATTTATACTACCAAGCAACAAGTGAAGGTGCGATAGAGAGGAGATATGTATGAGGAGAAATATATTATGTATTATATTGTGTATGATATTACTGAGTGCATGCAGTTCCAAAAGTAATGAGATTATTGAAGGGTATAGTAACTGTGAAGAATATTACAGTGATGGATTTCAAGATTATATAGATTATTGCAAATATTTCTATAAGGAAAGCGAGGATAAAAAATTTGAGGAGAACAGTTATTATTCTATTGTAACAAAAGAAAATATAGATGATATAAAGAGTTATTTTGATAAGTTCCCTTATGAAAGTATGGAGGATAGCAATAAGTATGACTTTGAAACAGATAATATAAATGAAGGAGACTATTATAGCCTGAGAGCAGGGTCAAATAATGATAATTACAGTGTATTTTTATATGACGTAAATAGTCATATATTGTACTATATACATTATAATATATAGTGTAATGAAAATTATTGATTTGCAATTAGATTATTTTATGCACTAGCACTAAAAAATAAAGTATTGTGTATAAAATGTCATTATGAAGAATGATAGTTCATTAAATTTGAAACGTATTTTTTATAGGCGTTAAAATAACTTAATGAAATAAAATCTGACTTATGTTATAATACTTCCGTGGCAACACTATGGCAACACGAAATCAGAAGGATAATACAAATAATATAATATAGGTAAATTAACAGATAAAAGCACACGAAACCTAAACAAATATGTTTAAGCTTAACTCGGTGCAAGCCGAGTTTGAATAATGCAAAAATAAATTCTATATGCCTACAAACCCCATAAATAAAGGGTTTGTAGGTTTTTTCTTTTTTAGAGTGACAATAAAATGACAATATTTTTTGCTATTTTTTATAAAAAACGTTCAAAAGCGTACATTTATGAACTGATAAAATTACATATTTTTCCTTTATAAAATAAAAAGACCCTGCAGTGACACCGCAGGGTTGGTTATGACTGAAATACCAATATTCTATTTTTCAATTCCAACTTCCCAGAAATACATATCTATAATTTTCATAGGGGTGTACAAATTACCAAGTTTATTACAAGCTTTTTCGATTTCCTCTTTGTTGTCTTTGGCGTATTGAATTATTTGCTTCATACTATTTAAATTGAAAACCCCATTTATTTTGTTCCGACGTAGCGCTTTTACAAAATATTGGTCATATGCTGGAACGCATCCAAGAGTTCCTAATATGATTTTAGTAATTAATGTATCTGTTACATTGGAAATTGTTTTTGTTTTGTTAGTACCATCTTCTATATAAGTTTGACCCATATAGTACTCTTTTATTTCATCTCTTAAACTCATTATAGTTTCAAGATCTGTGATAATATTCTCTTTAAAAGGATTAAAACTTATTAAATTTGAATATTTATCCTTACAAAGTATTTTGACAACAGGCTTACTAAATAAATAATCTTTTTGCATTAAAAAAGAATTTCGTAGCATACCCCAACTAGCTAGGTAGGCATATAAATTTAATGTTATATAATTGTACATGGTTTCATCATTTTTATATTTTAAGAAACTTTCTCTACAGTGATCATATGATCTATATCTTCCGTTTTTATCGTTATGGTAACTATCAATAAATTTATTGATATATTCGTTGATATTTTTTTCCATTTTATCATCTCTCTTAAATAAACATATAAATTTAATCCTTCAAATTAGCTTTCCTAAATCTCTTCTTTGCATCAGAGATATTCTTGTCTACTTCAATAGCTGTTTCGTTTTCTGCATCCAATAAGAAGTCAGCTGAATCGTTTCCAAAGCTTAAATACTTTGCCTGCCATAATAGGTAGGTTTCCTCGTCAATTTCTTCATTGATAAATTTCTCATACATTGTTGCCCAATGGTTAAACATTCTTTTAAGATTTGAAAGAGGAGCAATAGTAGCATCGTTTACGTCTATGTCAGAAGATACCTCTAAATAAACTTTTCCATCTATAGTTGTTGGAGTCAAATCCAAAGTTTTTTCCATACTGAATAAGTATTGTAGAGAACTTGCAGCTGAAATAGGATCAGGAGTTGCAAGCACATATGGAGAAATCTCCAAAGCATTTGAAATCTCAAATATAGTGTCTGAATCCGGATAGCGATTTCCAAGTTCATAATTTCTTATAGTTGATTCATTTACATCACAGGCAGTTCCCAATTCTTTTTGTGTCATGCCGGCAATTTGTCTGTAAAATCTAATCTTTTGTCCTAAATTTGCTGAGGCAAGATTTTTAGCATTTAAAGAAAATTCTCTTTTATTTTTTTCCATAAAACATATCCTTCCATATCATTTTATAACTGATTTTATTATATCATAAACAGTTCATTTGTGAAATATAAAGAATACGAAACAGTTCAGAAGTGAAATATTTTACTTGACAGTACAAAAGTGAACTGATAAAATGAGTATAACACAGTTCATAAATGTACTGTGCAAAGTAATGAAATTTAAATAGGTAGGAGGTGATATTATGGCAGATACACTTTTTGTTAGAGCAAGCGATGTAGCAAAGGAAATGGGAGTTTCAGAGGCTATGGCTTATAAGATTATTAGAAAACTTAATAATGAACTTAAAGAGCAGGGGTTTGTAACTGTTCAGGAGAGACTTAGCAGACAGTATTTTGAAGAACGAATCTATGGAATTAAGACTAAATAGGAGGTGAAATAAATGGTTTTTAAGAATCCCAAAACAGATAAATGGGAAGTTAGGTGTTATTACAAAAATTATAAAGGTGAGCGAAAACAGAAAACCAAAAGAGGCTTCAGAACAAAATCTGAAGCTCTCGATTGGGAAAGACATTTCAAACTGCAAGACCACCAGGACCTGGATATGACCATTGAAGATTTCTTTGAATTATATAAAAGAGATGTAAGTCATAAGGTAAGACCAAACACTTGGGAAGAAAAGGAGTACATAATTTTAACAAAAATTCTTCCTTATCTTGGCAAGAGAAAAATAAATGAATTAAAGGTAACGGACATTTTTGAGTGGCAAAGAGAAATTCAGAGCTTAACAACTCAAAATGGTAAGAGTTTTTCAAAATCATATCTTGGAACAATTCATAATCAGCTAAGTGCAATGCTTAACCATGCAGTCAGATATTATGGGCTTAAATGGAATGTCGCAAGCAAGGCTGGGAACATGGGCAGTGCAAGAGATAGAAATGTTGATTTCTGGACGCAAAAGGAATACCAGAAATTTATTGAACAGGTAACAGATAAACCACAATCATTTTATGGATTTGAAATACTTTATTGGTGTGGGCTTAGAATTGGTGAACTTCTTGCCTTAACACCGAAAGATTTTGATTTTGAAAACAATGTTTTGAAAATAACAAAGTCATATAAAAAAGTTAAAGGTAAAGATATTGTAACGGACCCAAAGACACCTAAAAGCATAAGGGATATAGTAATTCCTGAATTTTTGGCAGAAGAAATTAAGGAATATTTGGCAAGTATATATGGCATCAAAGAAAATGACAGAATATTTCAAAATTCAAAAAGCTATTTTCGCCATGAAATGATAAGAGGCTCAAAAGCTGCAGGAGTTAAAAGAATAAGAATACATGATTTAAGACATTCCCATGTATCATATTTGATTAACAAAGGCTATACAGCACTTGCCATAGCCGACAGACTAGGTCACGAGGCTGTAGACATCACTTATAAATATGCACATCTATTTCCAACTGTACAAACAGATATGGCAAAAACTATGGATGCAGAAAGAGAGGCTTTATTAGATGAGTGCGAAGAATAATGATGCAAAAGGCAGATGGAGAAATGTAACAGTTGCCTTTAGGGTGTCACCAGAAGAAAACGAAGAAATAAATATGAGGGCAAAACTAAGTGGATTTCAGACAAAGCAGGAATTTATTGTTCAATCATTACTTTATACCAAAATAAGAACTGTGGGAAATCCGCTAATGATGCTTAGTTTCAGAAAATATCTCCAAGAAATAATAGCACAGTTAAAGAGGATTGAGGCTGGTGGA
This sequence comes from Eubacterium sp. Marseille-QA0814, assembly GCF_965119675.1. NCBI lineage: Bacteria > Bacillati > Bacillota > Clostridia > Eubacteriales > Eubacteriaceae > Eubacterium > Eubacterium sp. Marseille-QA0814. Next base: position 2,182,355 of record NZ_CBCPMG010000001.1, read on the forward strand.
AAAATTGATGAAGAGGTATTTGTCCCAATTAGAACAATGTTGGATATATTAGATGGATTTGAAGAAAGAAAAAAGCCCTAAGCAATAAGCTTAAGACTTACAAGGTAACAAGGAGGTTGTCCCCGCTACTTTTATCACCAATTAAATTATAGCAGGGGTTACCTCCAATAACAACAAAATTTTTAAATAACGGAGGAAAAATGAATAACACAGCAATAAATATATCCTCCAATGTGGAGGACACAGACAATAAAGAAATCGAGGCTATAAGAGATAGTCTAAAAAAACGTCCTGATGGAAGTCCGAGACAAACCATTGAAAATGTAATTGAGGTTTTAAATAATGACCCAATGTTAAAGGATGCAATAAGGCGTAATGAACTTTCCTGTAAGACAGACATTGTTAAGAAGATGGACTGGAGAAGACGTTCAAAGACTTTTACCGACACGGATTTTAACAACATAATGCTTAGAATGGAGAAGTTCTACGGTATTACAAGAGATAAAAACATTAAGCGTGCAATTGACATTGTAGGCAACAATAACCATTATCATCCTATTATAGACAGGCTGGAAAGTCTGGAGTGGGACGGAAAATCAAGGCTTAGATATCTGTTACCGAGATACCTTGGAACAGATGAAAGTGATTACATATTTGAAGCAACAAGAATAATGATGATGGGAGCGGTGCACAGGGTTTACAATCCCGGGTGCAAGTTTGAATACATGGTTTGCCTGGTAGGCGGGCAGGGTGCAGGAAAGTCAAGTTTCTTAAGACTTCTTGCAATGGAAAATGAGTGGTTTTCGGATGATTTAAGAAAACTTGATGATGACAACGTGTTTCGTAAGATTCAGGGACATTGGATTATTGAAATGGCGGAAATGCTTGCAACCTGTAACGCAAGAAGCGTTGAGGACATTAAGTCATTTTTAAGTCGTCAGAGTGAAACTTACAAGGTACCTTATGAAACCCATCCTGAGGACAGACCAAGACAGTGCATATTTGTGGGTTCTTCCAATAATGCTGACTTCCTGCCGTTTGACCGTACAGGTAACAGAAGATTTGTACCGGTAATGGTAAATAAGGAAAAAGCGTTGCATCATCCACTAGAGAATGAGGAAGAAACAAGGGCATATATAGAGCAGTGTTGGGCTGAAATTATGAGCATGTATAAAAAGGGCATTGACACAAAGCTTGTATTTAATAAGGATTTGGAAAAGAAACTTATTGAATTTCAGAAGGAATGTATGCCACAGGATACTCTTGTGGGCATCATTGAAATGTTTCTTGAAATGACGGATGAGGAGTTTGTGTGCGTTCAGATGATTTATGAGAGAGCGCTGCACCATGAAAACTGCAAGCCAAAACAGTACGAATCCAGAGAGATTACGAGTATCATGAGGCTTAAATTCGCAGAGCAGTGGGAAGAGGTGAAAAGTCACAGATTCATTAAGGAAGGATATGGAACCCAACTTGCATGGAAGAGAAAAGAGTCAAAGGGTTTTGAGAAAATAGAGAGGGATGAGGACATTCCTTTTAAGCAGGAAACATTGGAAAATCTTAAAACTGAATCTAATAAAATGACAGGAAAAAGTAAGTGACATCATGTCATTTACTTTTAAAAATGTAAATTTGTTATGTAAATTGGCTGGTTTGTAAATCAGAATGATGGAGTTGTAAATTGGAAATGACGTAAAAAAAAGAGCCAATTTACATCTAGATGGCTTCAATCCCTTTATTTATGGGATGTTTTGAAATTTGTAAATCGTAAATTGTAAATTGGCTAAATAAAATTAAAAAATAAAGTTTTTTAAAGCCGATTTACATTTTCAATTTACGGAAGGAGATTTGTATGGTTGAAAAGGTTAAACAGATAAAAATAGATGAGGACTTATTTAGGATGATTTATCAGTATTTTATATATGGTCGTGAGGACGAAACGGAACTGATTAAGGCAGGTCTTAAAGATAAGATGGATAAGATGATTTTGAGAAACATTTATACAGAAAGCAAGACTGCCGAATCGGTAGAGGAAAGAGAAAATGCAAGAAAAGATTATCTTGACAGAAAGAAAATCCCGGAGGATTTCCGTTGGTAAATTTCTGCTTAATGTTAATGACCTGCAAGTGGCACTTGCAGGTGGTAGAGCAGACAAGTCGGAAATAATATATGCGGTAGCAACGGAAAAACTAAAGGAAAAAGAAAAGAGGATTAGCCCTCGGCGATTGAGAGCGAAATACACCCATCGCACAAAATCTTACGATTTTATGCTCTTAAGGGTTTGCATTTCGCCCTTGCAGGGGGCTTTTTATTTTACTTAAACATAAAGATTTAAAGAATAGGAGGAACAAACATATGGCAAGAAATTCATTTATTCAGATAAGCAAGTTAGGCAATTTAAAGGGGCGCATAGATTACATTACAAATCCCAAAAGGCAGGAAAATCTGTACGCAGTTTACAATACAACAGACGATACATTTTGGCATGAACTTGCAAGGTGTAATAGATTGGAATTTAAGAAAAGCGGAAGTGCCGGAAAGTGTATCGAATCAAGAGAACTGATTATTGCATTGCCTGAACCATTCTGCAACACGGACAAACAGAAAGTATTGAAAGATTTTACTGAGCTGTTTAGAAGAACTTACGGAGTAAACTGCATTGCAGCAATGCATCACAACAAGACAAAAACAAACTTACACATTCATTTGATATTTTCGGAAAGAGAGGAATTAAAAAACGACATAAAGAAAATTGCCACAAGAAACATGTTTTATGACGAAACAGGAAAGCATGTAAGGACCAAAAAGGAGATACTGGATGATAGTGGGAATGTGAGAAAAGGCTGTAACATCATAAGAAAAGGTCAGGTTTATGAGTACAACAGATTTTCAAAAAAGAAAGTGGAGTTTAAGGCAAGGTCATTTCTAAAGGGTGTGAAAACACTGTACACTGAGCACATTAATTCATTCTTAAATGATAAGGACAAACTGCAGGTGTTTAACAATAAAGATATTTATCTGCCAACAAAAAAGATTGGAAAGAATAATCCAAAAGCAGAGCAGATAAGAAGAAACAATCAGGTGAGAATGAGGTGGAACAGTACAGTTGATGAAGCACTGTTTTATCAGGTTCCAAGAAAACACATCAGAACCATTAAAGAGGAAAAGATACTTAAGAATGTAAATAAATTTGGAAAGACGGAAACAAAGACAGTTGGTGGATTAAGGAAAAACAAGTCATCAAGGGAAAGTGCAGGTGTAGGAATATTTGCCGGAGTTTTTGAAAAGGCTGTTGGAATGGCGTGTGATTGTTTAAAGGGACTGATTAAGATATTTAGAGGAGCAATTGCACCAAAGCCACCACAACCGGTTAAGGAGTACAAGCAATATGCAAAAAAGGTAGATGAATTATTGGAAAATCATAGAGTATTAAACAGAGTGCATATGGCAATAAGAGAGGCAAAATACCAAATGGACCGAAAAGAACACAGGATATTTGGAGGAAAGAAAAAGTTAAAGGATGAAATTGTACAGTTGGAAAAGCAGGAGAAAAAGGCAAGGAGTTTAGAGAGCAGATTGTTGAAAAAATTAAATGGTGACAGTGTGGATGAGGTTATAAGAAAATTTAATCGAATGAGAATGGAAATGGATGCGTATAAAAACTCTGTTGACAGGGCAGAGGATGCTAAAGAAATGCTGGAAGTAGAGGTGAAGGCATTTATGGAAGGTGAAAAAGAAAATAAAAAATATACAAAAGATAATTTTAAACATAAATAATTGTATTTTGTTATTTATAGAAAACAAAATATATACAAACTTGTTGTGTAAATGCTAAGTATATTTAAAATATTTAACAATTTAACAATTTAACAATCCATATTGAGAACTTGACTAATTTATGTAGAATAAGCTATGGTAGATTTGATAAGTTTTTATAATAAAAATATTTCCTTAAGATATTAAAGGCAAATGAGGGGGAAGAAGATGAAAAAAAGAGTATATAAAATAGTTATTTTCTTAATGATAATTGTATTGCTTTCTAGTGCAACTGGTTACTATTATTTTATTGAATGTCTTAATATATTAAAATTCACTCAAGTTTCAAATGAAACAAATATTACCCTATTTGACAAATATAATAATGGCGGAGAAAAAGTTAAAATTGCAATCCTAGATAGTGGAGTAAATTTAAACCATCGAGATTTTTCAGGCAATATAAAATCAGGCTATGATTTTATTAATAATCAGGAAAAGATTAGTGATAAGTATGGACACGGAACGTGGATTACGGGAATAATTGGTGCTTGTGATAACAACATAGGAATTTGTGGAGTCGCACCTAATGCGGAAATATACCCATTAATTGTGTTAGATGATATGGGCAAGGGGAAGATATCTGATGTCGTTGATGCAATATATTGGTGCATTAAAGAGAACATAGATATAATTAACGTTAGTTTTTCAACTAAAAAAAATGATAAAAATTTGGAAAAAGCAATTAGTGAAGCAATAAAAAAAGGAATTTTTGTAGTAGCAAGTTATGATAACAAAAAGAATAGAAGCAGTTATCCCGCTCAATACGAGAATGTTATAGGGGTAAAAGCAGAGAAAAAAGTTGACAAAATTTACATTAAAGAAGAGATTTGCTATGCACCTGGATATGACATTGTAACAACGAATAGGGAAGGGGGGTATGAAAAAGTTAATGGAAATTCGGTAGCCACTGCATATGTGACAGGATGTGTGGCGTTAATAGTGTCTGAGTACAAGGCAAATAAAGAAAACTATGATGTAAATATTATAAAAAAATTATTGGTAATTTAGGAGGCTTGAAAGAGAATGAAGAAGAAATTAAAAATGATTATATGTTGTGTAATGGTAGTTTGTTTAGTAACAAATCTATCTTATTCGAGGGCATATGCTTCAGATAATAAGACAGTGGAGGTTGATGGACATACCATAGATATTGTCGCAAACAATGATAATGAGGCAGTTGTGTCCACAGACATTGATGGTGTTACATATACTTTGTCTTTGGATAAAGAAGATGGAGATTTTACATTACTAGAAAAAGAATATCCTACAACTGTGTTGGGAGTTGGAGTGGGAATACCAGAAGAGAAAGAATATGATGTTGAAGTAAAAGACACGACAAATGATTGCATTGTAGCCGAGGCTGTAAATACAGAAGATGATTCGGATGCTGTGTCTGTAGATCAAACAGAAGTGGTTGCACAGGCTGCCATGGTAATTGGAGTAGGACTTGGATGGGCCCTAGAAGCTTTATTGGAGGCCTTGTTATCTATTGTTGCATCTGTTGTTGTAGCGGGAATTGTGTATTATGCAGCAAAAAGTGTTGCTCGTACATTGAGCCGAAAGCAACCAAAAGTTCATTATTATATGGCATATTTAAGTTACGGTGATGATGTGTATATTGGACCAAAACTAAGCTCAAAATCAGCAGCTGCACGATATTTAGCAGTAGGAGGAAATGTGTTTGCAATTAGTTCGGGATATGCATATGATGCATGTAAATCTGCTAGTCCTATAAAAAAAGTATCGTCAAAGCAAAAACATTCGGGTGAAGGAAAAAATTATTATCATTATCATCCGATGATAAAGAATAAAGTGCAATCACATGCACACTGCTGGTTTATTTAAATGCTAGAATTTATTGCTATACTAACAATGATTATTGATCATGTGGGTATAATTTTTTACCCACATGATTTGATTTTTAGAATAATTGGTAGAATATCTTTTGTTATTTATGCGTATTTGCTTGCTGTTGGAGCCAAAAGAACAAGTAATAAAAAGAAATATTTATTGAGAATTTTGATATCGGCAATTATGTCGCAGTGGGTCTATTATAGTCTTATATCGCACGAATTAAATATATGTTTTACTTTATCAGCAGGACTATTAGTAATAATTATTTATGAGAGTAATATTTTAAGAACTAAGAGATATTTTCTGATAATGAGTGTTTTTGTGATAGCTATGGTTATAGGCTTTGATTATGGAGTATATGGAATTTGTGTAATTTTTGCGTTTTATTATTTTAGCAATAGACCGATGAAAGATATTGTTGTATCTCAGATAATTGTTTTAGCAATATCTTGTTACATATTTGGAATTTCTATGGTACAGTATGTTTCTTTGATTGCATTAATGTTTATTGCTTTTGTTCAAAATAAAAGCCCTAGATATACAAAAATTAGTTGGAGAATAAGATATGTTAATTATTTGATATATCCAATACACTTAATAATATTATTAGTTTTAAAAGAAGTAACTTTATCATAAAAAATCAACAAAAGTATTGAGTAGCAAATTGTTGTAACAAAAATTGTGGTATTAATAATCATATCGAAAAAACACATTAAAGTTAGGAGATAATTATGACTGAATATTATGTATTTGAAATAGAAAATACCAAGTATAAATTAATGTTAGATAAATTGTGCAATTTAAGTGATAGGTTCTGTTTAGTAGAGCCAATTGCGGACACAAAAGATTTTCCAGACGTCCTTCCAGAACCTAAAGGAGAATTGGAAAAGTTTCTAATTGAAAGAAAAAGAACATGTGTCTGGCCAGGAACAAAGATTAAAGTAAGAAGCAAAAACAAAGAGGCAATTCAACATTTTTATAAATGCTCAAAGACTAGTATAGATATATTGAAAAGGTATTCAGATTTCTTTCAGTATGAAGATCAGATGGACATTGCCTTCTTTGCAAAAGAAAACTGTGTTTTATATACAATATCACATGAAGAAATTATAGTGGTGGATATGAAATATTGGAATGACTTTTTTGAAAAAATAGAATGTAAATTAATTAAGAAAAATGTGTAATTGTGTTTAAGTTCTTAAAGAATAGGAAGGTTTGTAGAATATTGACTTATGACAATAAAATGACAATATTTTCGTCTTAAAGTATACGCAAAAAAATTAAAACAGTACAGAAATGAACTACTAAATACAATAAATATCCTGCTTTATAAAGGAGTAAATTTTTGTGAGTAGGAGTTTGAATAAGAGCTACAAGTCTTGGAACCCGCTAAACAAGCGGCTTCCGAGACTTTTTCTTTTGCTCTGCTACTAATTTGCTACTAATAGCAACTACTCTTTTTTCTATCGTCTTCATATGGTTATTATTAACTTTAATAGCAAGAAACCCTGATGACTGCGGGATTTCTTCTATATGATCTTTCTTTGTGGCATCTGGATGATTTTCCCTGATGCGGTATTTGGTGGTACTAACGCAGGTCCGAACTGAGGTCGGATTGTTACATCTGAGCCGTTGTTCTGAGTCTGAGATACTTCACAGGTGATACCTGCTGCTTCAAGCAGAGGGTTATCAGATGGTGGCTCTGGTGTTGACGAATCTGTTGCCTGCAATGATTCTAGACTATGCACAAGCTCCTGCTGTTTATGTGGAAACAGATGGGGGTATGTGTTAAGTGTTGTGGATCTTGTGGATTTCATAGGTGAGCAGGAAGAAAAGATCCAGCAGATTGAGGACAGACAGAAGGAGATATATATAGAAAGTTCTAGTCGAAAACGGAAGATTAACACAGAAGCACAATATAGGGAATATCAGATATGGCATGTGGAAGTGCAGGAAGAATTGGATAAGCTGAAGCAGGAAAAAAGGGAGCTTAAGAGGCAGATACAGCTTGCTGATGGCAGCATTATGAAGGAAGATTTGTATACGGCTTATTATGCGGTGTCAGAGGACGAGGAGATTGTTGCTGACAGGGATGTTGAGATACCGGGGATGGAAAAGGAGGTTGTGTCAGAGAAAAATGTGGCTGTTGAGTCGAAGACGAATGTTGAGGTAGTGAATCCAGACAATAATCAGAATGAAATAGGCAGACAAAAAGAGCAAACTGATAGTGCGATAAAACAACAGACTGATTTAGATGGCATAGGAATACCAGAGCCTCATAATTCGCCTGATGTGAATGTGACAAGAGTTGGCGAAAGTATGACTGATGTAACAGATAAAAATGAATTTGTGGAAACTAGAGAAACTGAACCTGTGGATAAAGTTGGTTGGATTGTCGGGAAAATATCAGAGATTGGTGGTTATGAGAATATCAGTGATTCTGTTAAGGCTGATATATTTGGATTCGGTATTGCTGATGTAAGTGGCAGCATAAGGTTGTTCTCGGATGTGATGAAAAAACCTGGAATAAAGCTGGATGGTGATGGGCTTTATGAGGAGTTTCAGAGGATTTATGATGAGAGTGTCGATAGAGATGCCTGTAAGGATAAGGCGGAAGATAAGATGTGGAATAGGGGCAGAGGAAGATGATTCCTCTGCTTATTCTATAAATATGGGTTAGATATAGTCAGATGTATAACAAATTGAAAAAATCAATTTAAGATTGAATCAAAATGATTCAAATGATATACTAAAAAAGTAATAAATAGTTGTGATGATACGAAAGGGATTAGCGATGGCAATCAGATACAACAGATTATGGAAAAAATTAATAGATGAAAATATGATGAAGATAGACCTTAGAGAAAAGGCTGGAATTACCACAAATGCTTTGGCTAAATTAGGAAAGAATGAGCATGTAAATACACAGGTTCTGGAAAAAATATGTAATGTATTGCATTGCAATATACAGGATATTATGGAATTTGTTCCAGACGAGGAAAGGGAAGAAAAATAATATGGCGAAGAAGAAAAATGTTGAAAAGGCATTAAACATAGATAGTATTTTATTTAATTGTAGAGATTATTTACGTGCAGCGCGTAACTCTGGTTCATTTTTTGAGAAAAGGGATATGATGCTTACACTTGTATTCTTAAGATTTATTGGTGAAAAGTATGAGGATGGTGTTGAAAAATTAAAGCAGACACTTAAAGAACAGGGATTAGACCCAGAGGATGAAAACATAAGAGCAGCATTTTTTGATGATGCTACTTTTGCAGATGGTACATATAATTTACCGCCAGAAGCCAGATGGTCAACAATTATCAATACACCTGCTCCTAAGTTAAATGTTGCATTAGATACAGCATTACAAAGACTTGAGGAAGAGGATCCACAATTAAAAGGATGTTTTGTAAAAGGTACATTTACAGCACGTAATCTAGCTGCGAATGATATAAAGAAGATTGTTGATGAAGTAAATAAAATTAGTCATAAAGCATTTGGGGAGGAAAAGGATCTTATCGGTCGTGTATATGAATATTTTCTTAAAGAGTTTGCGGTAAATGCTACAAAAGAGGAGGGAGAATTCTATACACCTCATGATGTAGTACAGCTTATTGCAACAATGATTGAGCCATATGATGGAACTTTATATGATCCTTGCTGTGGTTCAGGAGGAATGTTTATTCAGAGTGCTGAGTTGGTAAAATCAAAGCAGGGAAATCTAAATGGAATAAATGTGTATGGACAGGAAAAAGAACCGGCTACATATCGCCTTGCAAAAATGAATTTAGCACTGCGTGGAATTAGTCATAATCTTGGAGAGGAAGCAGATTCATCATTTACCCATGACTTGCACAAGGGGCTGTACTTTAATTATATTATGGCAAATCCACCTTTCAATCTTAAAGGTTGGTATAACGATAATTTAAAAAATGACCCTCGTTGGAATAATTACCAGACACCACCAGAAAGTAATGCAAATTATGCTTGGATTCTTCATATGCTTTCACATTTAAAACCGGCAGATGGAGTAGCAGGATTTCTTCTTGCAAATGGAGCATTAAATGATAGCGATACATTGGAAATCCGTAAGAAACTGATTCAGAATGACAAAGTGGAGGCAATTATAGTTCTTCCAAGAGAACTATTTATCACTACAGATATCAGCGTAACGCTTTGGATATTAAATCAGAATAAAAAAGGTGGAAACTATCACGACAGAAAACTTCGTAGTCGTGAGTACGAAATCTTGTTTATGGATTTGCGCCAATGGACAGAAAATCCAGTAAAGGGCGAGAGTAAAAAGAAAGTTCGTTTGGTTACAGAGCAGATTGAGAAGGCTGCTGCTATATACCATACGTGGCAATCTGAAGGTACCGATGGCGTAAATTATGAAATACCGGAACTTTATCGTAGTGTAGGTATTGACGAAATAGAAAGTAAAGGTTGGGCACTTACACCAAGCAAATATATTGAGTTTATTGACCATGATTTAGATATTGATTATGAAAAGGAAATGGCTCGTATTCAATCTGAGATGAAAGATATATTAAAGCAGGAAAAGAAATCCCAGCAGATGCTGGAAGAGGCATTTAGGGAGATTGGTTATGGAATTGACTAAATATAAAATTGGAGAATTGATAGAAATAGTTGATGAAAGAAATAATCTTGGTATAAGAGATTTTTATGGAATTAATATAAAAAAAGAGTTTATGCCGACAGTCGCAAATACTGAAGGATTAGATGAAACTAAGTATAAAGTGGTTAGAAAGAATCGTTTTGTTTATAGTGGCATGCAAACAGGCAGAGATGAGTGTATAAGGGTTAGTATGTATAATGGGGATGCTCCAATATTAGTGTCTCCAGCATATACAATGTTTGAAGTGATAGCAACGAATGTTGTTAATCCATTGTATTTCTTTATTAAATTTCTATCTAACGAAATGGATAGATATGGAGCGTTTTGTAGTGATGGAAGCATTCGTTCAAATCTTGATTGGGATGTGTTTTGTGATATTGAATTGGAATTACCACCTCTTTCAGTACAGCAAAAGTACATTGAAATTTATAATACTATGTATGAGAATCAGAAGAACTATGAATATTGTATGAGTGATTTAAAATTATCTTTTGAACTATTGATTGATATGTATAAACACAAATCGAAAAAGAAAAAGATGAGTGAAGTTTTTAAAGAAGTTGATTGTAGAAATATAAATAGTGAGATAAAAGACGTTCAAGGAATAAACATTACTAAACAATTTATGCCATCTGTTGCAAATATAAATGGGGTTGATTTATCTAAATATAAGATTGTAAGAAAGGGGCAATTTGTTTTTTCTGGAATGCAGACAGGAAGAGATAAATGTATTAGAATAGCACTTTTTGATAAAGATGAACCAGTAATCATTTCACCGGCATATACGGTCTTGGAAATAAAAGATAATAGTGTTTTGATGGAATATATAATGATGTGGTTTTTGCGTAAAGAAGTTGATCGACTAGGTTGGTTTATGAGTGACGGAAGTATACGAACAAATTTAGATATGGATCGTTTTTATGAAATTGAAATACCAGTACCGGATTTAAATGTTCAAAAATCAATTGTTCAAATATATAACGCATATAATGAACGCAGAGATATTAACGAAAAACTTAAAGAACAGATAAAAGATATTTGCCCAATACTAATTAAAGGTTCTATAGAAGAGGCGAGAAAAGCAAAGGAGGCATAAGCCTATGGCTAGATTAAAAGAATACAATGGTCATTATTGTGAATCAGAATACGAATATGCCTTTATTGGCTTTTTAGAAACAGAGGGATGGAAATATACTTCTGGAAATAAGCTTTCTCGTGTTACCAAAAGAGATGTGTTGATAGAGGATGATTTCAAGAAATTTATAGCAGATGGAAATCTTGATTTGACAGAAGATGAAGTGACACAGATTTATGATACTGTTCGTCTTGTGGGTGCAGAGAGTGATTTTGCAACATTGCATAAGGTATACAACTGGTTGGTGGATGGTATCCAATTTACTCCGAAAGATGGTATTGCAAGAATGATACCGCTGATTAACTTTGAAAAGGATGGTGTTAAGAATGTCTTTCGAGTGGTGAATCAGTTTACAGTAGAATATACAAATAATGGTCAAAAAGAGAACCGCAGACCGGATGTAATTCTTTTTGTGAATGGTATGCCATTATGTATTATGGAATTGAAGAACCCTGCTGATGCAAATGCGACTATTTATGATGCTTGGGAGCAGATTAATATTCGTTATTGGAGAGATATACCTCATTTGTTGCATTACTGTCCTTTAGCTTGTATTTCTGATGGAGTTAAAACCAGATTAGGAACAGTTCGCACACCATATGAACATTTTTATGCCTGGAGACGTGTTAATGATGGAGATGCTGTATCAACACTTCCATTTGCTGAAACAGAAACTATGATTAAGGGTGTTTATTCTCCTGAGCGTTTTTTGGAAATCTTTAGAGATTACATTTATTTTCAGGATAGTATTTATGATAGTGATGAAGTGGAAATTGTATGCCGTTATCCACAGTTTTTTGCTGCGAGGCTTCTGAAGCAAAGCATTGTAGATTCTGTTGTTACCAAGAGTGGAAGAGGCGGTACATATTTTGGGGCTACGGGGTGTGGTAAGACTTATACGATGGCATTTTTGGCACGTCAGTTGGCATTACGCTGTACAGATATCTCAGAGATAGGTTCTCCAACGATTATATTGATTGTCGATAGAGATGAATTGCAAAAACAGGGGGCGAAGCTTTTTACAAAGAGTACAGAATTCCTTAATCTTGGAGAGGTTTCTGTTGTTAAGAATAGAACACAACTAAGACAGGAACTTGGAGCAAGACAAAGTGGTGGATTCTACATATGCACTATTCAGAAGTTTTGTGATAGGGAAGATGACAAAATAGGTCTTATCAATGACAGACAGAATATTATATGCTTCTCTGATGAAGCACATAGAACTCAGCTTGAACATTCTAAAAAAATTCAATTCAGTAAAGATGCGGATGCGAATATGAAAGCTATGGTATCAAAGCCATATGCAAAGGTGTTAAAAGAGGCATTTCCACAGGCTACATTTGTAGGATTTACAGGAACACCTATTGCAGAAACATATCAGACTTTTGGTGATGAAATTGATAGATATACGATGGATCAGGCTGTTGCAGATGGACTTACTGTTTCTATTAAATATCATCCTCGTATTGCAAAAGTATTACTTGATAAAAACAAGGTAAAAGAGATTGAGGACTACTATAAAAAGTGTGCTGATGATGGTGCTACTTTTGAAGATGTCGAAGCAAGTAAGAAGGCAATGAGTTCTATGGAAATAATTCTTGGGGAACCTTCCAGATTAGAGCGCCTTGCTACAGATATTCATAATCATTATGTTTCAGCCTGTGATGCAGATCCAAATAGAATACAGAAAGCAATGGTGGTTTGTTCTAATAGAAAGATTGCTTATGCTTTATTGTCGAAATTTAAAGATAAGTATCCTGAATGGTTTGAAGAAAAGAAAGTGTCGGATGGTACTGATGTAACAGATGAAGAATTAAATGAATTGAAACCTATGCCACTTATTGCAATGGTATCTAGTGTTGGAAAAAATGATGAGCAGGATATGTATAACTATCTTGGTGGCGTTAAGAATGATAAACGTTCCGAAGAGTTAGATGCTGCTTTTAAGCAGGAAAAGTCAAATTTCCGTATAGTCATTGTTGTAGATATGTGGATTACTGGGTTTGATGTTCCGTGTCTCACATATTTATATAATGATAAACCATTAAAAAAGCATTTGTTAATACAGACCATAAGCCGTGTAAACAGAAAGTATCCGGGAAAAGAATATGGTATGGTGATTGATTATATTGGAATCCGTGATAATATGCGTGAAGCCATGAAATTATATGGTGGAAATACATCGGTTGCACCAACTTCTGATGATGTTGAGCAGGCTACATCGGTATTTAGGGAAGAATTGGAAGTGCTAAAAAATATGTTTATAGGCTATGATTTAACACCATTTATAAATATGGAATGCAATCCGATTGACCGATACAGGCTTCTTGCCAAAGCAGCAGAGTATGTTTTTGTATCAATTCAGGAGTTGCAGTCAGAAGGAAAAAATGGTCCTCAGACAGTATCTTTTAAAACATATTTTCTGAAGACTGTTAAACGTATGAGAATGGCATTTGATATATGTCAGCCTTCAGGGTATCTTGGAGAAGAAGAATCTGCTTTGGCACAATGCTTTATGGCAATAGCAGGTTTTGTCCGTAAAATGAGTGGGACAAGTGAAGTAGATACTGACAGTATGAATCGTGCAGTTTCTAAGATGGTGGAGGAAGCGTTAAAATATAATCAGGTTGAGAGTGTCCTTGAAAGTGGTGAGGAAGAAGATATCTTTTCACCAGAATATTTTGAAAAGCTATCCGATGTTAAGATGCCGGTGACTAAGCTAGAACTTCTTGTTAAAATGCTTCGTAAACAGATTAAGGAGTATGGGAAAGTTAACAGATTAGCTGCAAAGACATATCAGGAAATGTTGGAAAAGACTATTGCAGAATACCATGAGAGACGTAAACATCTTTCTGCGGAAGAAGCAGGTGAAGCACAGGAACAGGTTTCAGAAGATATTATTAAAATTGCAACAGAGCAGGCGTTAGCTATTCTTAGAGCAATGAATGAAAATAGAGAAAGCTTCCGAAAAATAGGACTTACTTTTGAGGAAAAGGTATTTTATGATATTTTGATTTCTATGCGTGACCAATATAATTTTGAGTATGGAACGGATAAAGAGGTTGATGGTATTGTAATCAATGATAAGTGCAAAAACTTGGCAATAAAGGTAAAGGAAATCATTGATACAAAATCTTCCTTTGCTGATTGGCTTAACAATCAAAATGTAAGAGACCAGTTGAAATTGGAAATAAAGATTTGTCTAGTTAAGAATGGTTATCCACCACAATATAGCCCGGAAGTATTTAAGAAAGTTATGGAGCATGTGGAGAATTTTGAGGAACATTCAGATGTATCCGCTTCAATTAAAGAGTACAAAGGCTCTAATAGACATATATATGATTATATTTCAGAAAATAGTATGTTGCGAGTTGCTGAGGAGTCTATTCCATATGGATATAAAAAGTAGTATTATACTATTATCAAGAGACAGATTAATAATAGCTTTTGCCTTATAGAAATAGCTATAAGGGTTTTACGTATTCTATGTCAAGAATATTCTTGACCAGAATTAATAGCATACAGTTGATGATATTAAGAATTATATTGTCCATTGTATGACCTCCTATTACCAGTGAATTAAAGTAGCTGTTAATAATATTATACAATACATCGTATTTGGAGGATGGTAGAGTTCCTTGCGAAAGCAAGGTCCAATTGATTTTAATGCTTACTGATATTTGATATCTACCGGTCGTTAATCAGTAAGCTTTTAGGAGAAAAAATGAGCAAACAAATATACAAAGATAAATTCTATACTCACTTTGATAAAAAGAAATACCATACTAACTATGAGCAAAGTGTTCAAAATATTAATTGGGTTAGTAGGCACGGTTTTTATCCGTTTATCCACTTTCAAATGGATTGCAGCAAATACACAAACGATTTAGAAGGAAATAAGTTTATTAAAGAAAAAAATCGGGATATATACTATGCAGCACACATTGACAGATTTATTTATGAGTACTATGGAAATCGTCTTAATAGCAAATATAATAATTATATTAAGTCAAAAGGAATAGGTCGTGTTTCAACAGCATATAGAAACTGCTCACCAGGAAAATGCAATATTGATTTTGCAAAAGAAGTGTTTGAGTATATTGCTAAATGTGAATCAGCTTATATTTTTGTTGGTGATTTTAGTAAATTTTTTGATAATCTTGATCATAGATATTTAAAGGAAAAAATTAAATGTGTGGTTGGTGAAAAGTCGTTGGATGTAGCTGATTATGCAATTTATAAGAATATTACAAAGTTTACATATGTTGAAGCTGATGATATAGAGGCTGAAAAAGGGTTATTTAGAAGAGATATGCGTGAGTTGGATAAATATTTTGAGACAGATGAATTTCATGATTTTAAAAAGAAGCATCTTCATAAAAATAGTAAAGATTATCAGATTCCGCAAGGTTCATCTATAAGTGCTGTATATGCTAATGTATATATGATAGATTTTGATAAAAGAATTAATGATTTTATTACTTCTCAGAAAGGAATATATAGAAGGTATTGTGATGATATAATAGTTGTTATTCCGATGACCCGTAACGAGATAAATTGTGGAAGAAATGAGAAAATTTCAAAATTTATATATGATACCAGAGAAGGTATTCCTAATTTAAAATTAAATGAGGATAAAACAGAGCATTTTTTTTACAATAATGGGGAAATAGAAAAAATAAAGGGGCAAAGTAACCTTATAAATTATCTTGGATTTACATTTGATGGTAGAATTGTTCATATAAGGGATAAAAGTTTATTTAAGTTTTATTGTAGAGCATATAGAAAAATTAAAAGAATTAAAGAGAACACGGATGAAAAATCGTTTAATGCTGGAAAGAAAGCAATTTATCATTCGTATACACATTTAGGGGCAAGTAAGTATTCTAAGGATCATGGGAATTTCTTAACATATGCATATAAAGCGGATGAGATATTTAGTCAAAGTAAGGTGCTTGAGAGTGGTATTCGGAATCAGGTGAAAAGACATTGGTACAAAATTGATAGCAAATTGAAGGAGTAATATCAATGATAAACGTCTATACAGAAAAAAAGAATTTAAAGGATTGGATATTTCAGAATGACCTATATTTTAACCTGAATACAGGCAATGAAGAGATGTCACAAAAAGAAATTGATTTGATTCAACAAGTGGATGCGGCTAAGCTGACGCCAGACAAGCATATAGAAACAAAATATGGCTTGGGTACAATTCGAAATTTATCATCAGGTTGCAAGACATTACTTAATATTATAAAGCATCCTGATAAAGTGGTAAATGTTGAGGAATGTGGACCGAATGTACTTAGAATACTTTTTACTATGGATAATATTAAGATTTATATGTCAAGACCAACGCTTTTTGATATTCCAGATGATGCCAAAATCAGATTTAATGATTCTGATATAGTTATCGGTGGCAGAGGTTATAATGCATGGTGGAGTAATGAATATGAAAGGAGAGAGGCAGATGATTTATAAAAATGTTAGATTCAAAGCTGATCCATTTTCATACGATTTGGAATTTGATGACAGAATTACACTTGTTGGTGGAGACAGTGGTACCGGGAAAACAGTACTTTATGAAATGCTTGAAGATATAAGATTGACAGACGAATACAAGGCTATCAAGCTGTTTAATTATAAATCAGATGATTTTTTAGTGGCAATCAAACAGTGCAGAGATAGTTTTATTGTGATAGATAATGCAGATTGTTTGATTAATGATGATGTTAGGAGATTTATTAATTTTGAGTTATCAAATCAGTATATGCTCTTCTTGCGAAATTGTGACGGACTTAATGTGTCTGATAAGAGCTTTAAGGTGTTGAAGTTTGATAATAATAGGATAACACTAGAAGAAGAGTTGTGATATGAGATATTTATGGACAGAGGATACTGGTGCAGGACTTCACTTCTGGAAATTAGTTAATCGGATTTTCTCTGACAATGAACTTGTAGTTGAGAGTAAAGGGAGCAATCAGGGATTATTGGATGCATTAATAGACTTGGATATTAAAGATGACGATAAATACTATATTGCATTTGATTATGTGGTTGACAATCAAGACATTCGCAATAAGTATCGTATGTTGAAATCAATAACAGATAAGTCGGAAGGAAAGATTGTAATTCTGGATATGATTTGTTTTGAGTACCTGATTCTTGCATTTGATAAGTTGGTAGAATGGACAGGCACTGGAAAGACCGATAAAATAAAAATCCGTGATAAAGTTTTGGCGGCAGTTGAGAATCACAGAATAGATTTATCAAGGATTGATGATAAGAAAACATTACAGTACATAGCTGGATTTAAGAGATATTCTACAGAACGTGTGATGAAGTCATTGGTTGGTGAATTTACACAAAATGAAAAGTGGTCTGTTAAAGGGACTCTTATGGGTGAATGCTGGTATAAAGATTGTTGTGTGTCAGAGCATACGGATAATGTTAGGTGTGGTAAGCCTGAGGTTGAAGGTGGGGATGAGAAGATGAGGATGCTGATACGGTCAGAGGAAGTACAAGATGTGATTAGCAAGGTTATTGCCTGAATAATATGCACTTTATATAAAATAAAAGTTTAAGGCTGAAAAAGTATAAATAAAATTGATAGCATATTTGGGTAAATAATGTAAGAATAAATATTAATTTTACAAGAATGATGTTACTATAAATTGTATATCCTATTTAAAAAGAGTTTGGAGGATATATGATTTGAAGAAAGGAAAAAATATGAAATTATATATTCGTGTTGAAAATAATTTTATTAATTATGTAGATGTTGAGGAAAATAATGTTTGCAATGAAGAAGTTGAAGCCAATTCATTAGATGAAATGTTTATAGAACTGGAAAAACTAGGGAATATAGATGAAGAAACCGAAAATAAAATAAGTGAATTGTTTGAAAGCGAAGTTAATAAAGAGTCTTTAACTTCCTATAATATTAAACATTGGGTTAGTAATAGATCATTTGGCGAATTAATTGATATGTTTAATTGTGGAGAAATAAAAAAACCTGCTATGCAAAGGGAATTTATATGGGATGCTCAAAAGAGTTCTAGATTAATTGAGTCAATTATTTTAGGACTTCCAATTCCACCATTATTTTTATTGGAAGTAGGAAATAATGAATATGAATTAATAGATGGTTTTCAAAGACTTACAACTGTTACAAACTATGTTAATGGAGAACCGTGGAATGCAGTTGAGGAAGGAAAAAAGAAGAGAAAGTCAAAACTATCAGGTAAAATAATGGAAGAACTTGTTGGAAAAAGTTTTGATCAGTTAGAACCAGAATATCAAAGAATTATAAAGAGAAGTACTATACCTTTAATAGAATTTAGGCAAATTGGACCGAACGATTACAGTTCTAAATACTTAATATTTGAGAGAATAAATACTGGATCTGTCAAACTAAATTCTATGCAGATAAGAAAATCGCTTGCATATGGTGAATTTATAAATGCACTTTATGAGACGGCAGATTCGTGTAAAGAATTAAAAAGTTTGTTCTCAAATAATGCAATAAAAAAGGATGCTCATGTGGAAGCTCTTCTTAGAGTTATTGTAATGTCAGATGTTTTTTATAGAGGATATAAGTTTGAAAAATCTGGAATTAATAATATTTTGAATAGTTATTGTGAGGATAACAAGAATAAGTTAATAAGTAAAAACTATATAAAAGACTTATCAAGTGCAATAAAAATGATGTATTCAATATTTGGAAAAAGCAAAAATATTTTTAGAAAGGTAGAAAAAATAAATGAAGATGAATTGGGGTTTGTTGGAAATCTAAATGTTAGTATACTTGAGGCGATGTTGGGAGTTATAATAGAGAAAAAAATTTCATTAACAGATATTGATCCGGAAGTTATAAAAAATCAGTATTTAAATACAATGTATAGTATATTGGAAAAATCTTTTAAGAGAGAAGAAGAAAATCCATTTAGCATAAGTACAGGAACATTACAGTCAATAAGAAAAAGATTTGAAATATGTGAGGGAATATTAGGATACAGATAATATGAAAATATATGACTTTGATGTAGAAGATGAAATTCAGAAAAATGAGATTGCCCTGCAAAATGTTGAACTCATAAAAAATAGTTTTGCTGATCATACAGCAGAATATAGAAAATTTTCTCGAGAAGTTAATGTTGAATTTTCAGCATTGAGCGATTGTATTGATGCATATGAAAGGGCATTACTGATTGGTGTATATACTTATGCAGAACAACTTGTAAAAAATTTTTATTATGAATTACTTGAAAAAGATAGAACTGAAAATTTATATGCTAGAAATTTCATTAATAAAAAATTGGATATTGAGAAGTTTTCTCCAAATGTAAGCTATATTGTTTTGGAAAAAAGTATAAGAGATGAATTGTGCGATAGTTTTAAATTTATTATCAATAAAAATAGAGATGAAATTTCAAAATATGATGATCTTATCAGAAATAGACATAGATATGCCCATAGGGGTGTGTTTCAATCGAGTGTAGAACAGTATAGAGATGTTATTAATGCAGAAAAATATATTAGTACAGAACTATCGATGATTATAGCCAATGGTAAAGAATATAGAATTGAGTATCAAAATGGTTGGACTGAAATTTGCAGTTTGATTAAAGAGTGTTATGGATTAGTTGGTAAATATAAAAGCAATAAAAATAAAGAGTTAAAGGATAAACTTAATACTAAAATAAAAACATTACGCAATGCTTCTAGACAATTTATAAAAAAATATTCACAGGTGATTGAAAAATGTGTGCTACTAGAAAATGTTCGAATGCAGTTAATTAAGTTGAATAATATTGATTTAAGATCAAAAGATTCATTTTTAGTTATTGATGATTTGAATCAGATTGTGTATGAAAGCAAGCTAGTTACATCGAAATAAATAATCGGAAATCAGTTTTATAAAAATGAATCCGATTATAAAATAATTACATAGATATTATGATAGTGAATGATTTCTGCATTTCAAGCAGTTGCAGATACAGAGCATTGGTACCACAAAACTTTTTCTTGCAGAAATATTGCCTGGAGATTATAATTTCCATAGGTGGACAAGCAAGCCAGCAGAAAATTATTCTGTGAGTAGTAAAAGAAACCTGCAAGCCACCTGAACTACACACAATAATGAAAAAATGCAATGGTACTGGATTGGTACTAAAAATATGTGAAACGAAAAATAATGTGTGGAAAAGGTATGAGCTATCAATACAAAATAGTATAGATAACTACATTGAAATAATCTGAATCAAACCAGACTTTGCGAGTTTGAATAATGCAAATTTTGCATCACAGTGCTTGTGGACTGGAGGGATTAACATGACCAGTAATTGGTATTGTATGCCTTGTATACAGGGAATTGGATTCGCATACACAAAGAGTTGGACAACGGTTGTGGAACAAAGAAAGTATGTAAAAAAATACTTTAGTAATAAATCATTTAAAATTGTAAAAAAAAGTAACAAAACAACAAATGAAAAATTATATAAATAGATTTCATCCAAAAGTTGGTGATATGATATATTTTTATTCCAGTAAAAAGAAACGTTATTCTCATACAGCCATAATTTCTTCGGTAACAGCAGATAAAATTAATTATGCTGCACATTCAGACAGTCATTTTAATAAGGACCTTCGAGAACCGTTACAAGGGGATTATTACGATCATGTTGAGATATGCCACATAAAGGAGTGAGGAAGTTTGTATGAATAAAAAAAAGATAATATGTGTTACGTTATTAATAATATCAATAATAACAATAGTTATTGTATATCCTGTAAGATTTTTCTATTTAGATCAAATAGGAGATATTTTTACTAAAACAATTTTGACTGAAAATTGTAATAGCAAATATATTTCTGAAGAAGATAGTAAAAAAATCCTAAATAACATATATTGGGATGATAAAAATCACATAGTAAAATCAGTAGAATGTTCATATGACAATGAAAACTGGATTAATAAACATGTTAAAGTAGCTGTTTATCTTGAGACTAGTGAAGGGAAGAAAGAAGTATATTATAAATGTTATTTCAAAATTGTTGGAGTCAATATATATATTACACAAATTGGAATTTATTTAGATGAAGAAGGGAGTGTGACAGATTTAGATTAAATTTAATTTAATTTAATCTAAAATATATAATCTACATAAATATGACTTTATTATGAAAAGAACCTGCAGGGAGATGTGACAGGTCTGCTTGATGACGGGGGAGCAGAAATCGCTTCATATACATATGATGCATGGGGAAATGTCATCACAGATACAGAAAAGAGTTTTTGTTATGAAGGATATGAGGTCCCCTTTGAGTTAAATCATGTATTGTACAGAGGATACTACTATGACGGAAGCTTCACTGATACTGAAAGCGATACAAATCTTTATTATCTGCAGAGCAGATATTACGATGCAGAGGTGGGAAGATTTATAAATGCAGATGATGTCAGTGTATTAGAAATAGAAAGTGATAGTGTGTATAAAGATAATTTGTATTGCTATTGTAATGGAAATCCGGTTAATAATATAGATCCAACAGGAAAATGGTTTTTTAGAGCTGCAATTGCAGCTGCTAGTGGAGTGATATTTGGAGCACTTGCATATTCTATAGGAAAAAAATGCGGATTAAATGGAAAAAAACTAACTGCTTTTACTGTCGCGTGTGTAGCATTTGGGGTTGTGGTTGGTATGATATGGGGAGTTCGTATAATAAATGCAATTAATAAAGCATTAAAGCCAGTATTATACTTTTTCAGAAGTAATGGGGTGTATATGGGAATAAAAGTTATGAGTAAAGTACAGTTTGAAATACATACCACACATCATAATAAACCGATACATTTCGTAGTAAGATGATTTACAAATGGTAGAAATTATTTTAAGGAGTGGTGGTTAGGAAAATGATAGATATTTGCGTTGTAAAAAGAATGTTATCTGAAAAGTATAAAATATGTAATAATAAATCGAAGTTATGCATTACGCAGAACATAGAAGTGGAATTCCTAGAAGATGAAATCGTAATAATGTGTTGGAATTTTGAATATATTTATTTTTCCTTTGACTATCGTAGTGAGCAGGAAATGTTTGAAATTATAGATTCTTTCATTGAAACACTTCTAGATAGACCAGTTAAAATAAAAGAATATTATTACAAGAATATATTATACCAGAGAACATTGAATCAACAAGATGGGAAAGGCACTTGGAAAAAAATAGGAAGTTCAAAAAAATTTGTTATTATTTTTAAGAGAAAAAATATAAAAATAGTTGAAAAAACATTCAATGAATTTGAAAATGTTTAATATATTTTTATAGACATTAAAAGAACTTAATGAAATAAAATCTGACTTATGTTATAATACTTCCGTGGCAACATTATGGCAACACGAAATCAGAAGGATAATACAAATAATATAGTATAGGTAAATAAACAGATAAAAACACACAAAACATAAACAAATATGTTTAAGTTAAACTTAATACAAGCCGAGTTTGAGTAGACACTACAATCCCACAATGCCTTTATTTATAGGCACTGTGGGGTGTTTTTATATTAATGTGATTCTATTTTGATTCTATTTACAGGAAAACAGTAATAATTGGAGAATAATTGCATGGATAGAGATACATTTAAACTAATACATAGTGAATTGATACAGCAAGTACAATGTATTGAGTTTAATCTAAGAAGAACCTATGCCGCAATGCATGAGGGGAATTTTGATGATAATTTTAATAGATTAGAAAAAAGCAATCTTGGAAAAATAGCTAGAGAATTAGAAAATTTAGATTATAGTGATGATCGTCCAGAATTGTCTGACGATGATTATGATTTGATTGATGATATTAGAGAAATAAGGAATTACTGGTGCCATCAGTGTTATCTGGATTTTGTATATATAAATAATAATAGAGAAAGCGAAAGACAATTTCAAAAAATTGCACAGAGACTTCAAAGAGACGAGAATAGAACCTATGAGTTATTTGTAAAATCAGAGAAAATATTTTTCTATATTTGGAAAAAGTATAGGGATTAGTTTTTCATTTAGAAGGAAAAATGTATAAAGAAGAAATTGATAGATGTAATACTTTGGACCAACTATTTAAAGTTTGGAAAAAAGCCCAAATTGACGAATGTGATGAGTCTTTTAAAAAAACATATTTTAATTATGATGTTAGTAGGAAATATATCTTTTCTAAAGATGGTTTTCTTGGCAATGAGGATAAGGCTAAGGTTTTATTTGTTTGCAGGGAGCCACATATTTATGATACGGAAAAAAGTAAAGATGAGAAGAATGGTAAATTCTTTTGGGTAAAGGAATGTGCTGTGAAAAATAAAAGTACGGAGTACTATAACCTTCCAATTAAATGTTTGGAAGATTTGAAATTGAAATCAACTATTGATGAATGTGCATATATAAATATAAACAAACGGGGTGGAGATAGTACGTGTGACATGAATAGGCTTAAAACGTATGCTGAAACGTATAGAGATTTTATTGTAAAAGAAGTTGAAATAATTAACCCAGAGATAGTTATTTTCTTAGGAAAACTCGATAATAGTATTTATGAAATTGTGAAAGAGGGATGTGCCGACAATACAACTTATTACTTGTATCCTCGTCATCCTTCTATGTATTGGAAAAAATTGGTACCAGAGAGACTTGACATATAACAAAACGGAGCAGTCGCACTGCTCCCTGGGAGGCTGTCCTTTTTGCTATGTTAAGTTTAATTAATCTCTGAATTATAGTTTTTGTGAAAAAAAGTTGCATAAAAAATAATTGATGATATAATAATGATAAGTAAAGAAGAAAAGTGACTTGGAGGAATGAGCCATGATTATAGAGATAAGAGCAAAAAACTGTTATGCATTTGAGGATGACATTACATTTTCGATGAAAGCAGATATGCGAAATAAAAAATTTGGAGCAAATGTTCACAAAGAGAATAATTTTAATGTCCTTAAAACGGTAGGAATATATGGACCAAACAATGCCGGTAAAACATGTCTAATCAAGTGCATTAGGGCAATAAGAAATGTACTTTTAAATAAGAAGAATGGACTGATGCCAAATATATTTACTGATAGTGATGTATGCGAGTTAGGTGTTACATTTATGGCATCTGGAAGAAAGTTTTCTTATGATTTTAAGTATGATTCAGAAAAAGAAGAATATATATATGAGTCATTTTCGGAGATATTTAAAGATCAGTACAACAACGAAAAGGAAGTTTGTTGGTTAAAAAAAGATACTGTTAGTGAAATATATGAGTGTATTGATGAAGCTGTTCAGAATATGATTTCAGTTGTATCGAAGAATAATTTGCTATGCTATGTGGTAGATACAAGCAAATTCGAACATATCAATGAGATGAAGCAGATTCTTGTCGGATTTGCAGAAAAAATTGATATCATCAATATGAATAACATACCTATGCAGCACACGATTGAACTTATGAAAAATAAGAATCAGTTACAGCAAAAGGTTGTTGAGTTCATAAAAAATGCTGACTTATATATGGATAATTTTGAATATGTGGATATGGATAAGATACAGCTGAAAACTGGTGAAGGTGACGAAAAGCCAGATGAGAAAGTGCTTGATATTCCGGAGAACATTATGGATCAAATCAGATTGGTTTCTACTTATAAGGGAGTCCATGTGCCAAGTATGATGTTTGACTCCACAGGAACAAAGAAGATTGCAGCTATTGCCAGCTATGTAATTGAAGCACTTGAACAAGGCAGGATTTTAGTCGTGGATGAGTTGGATAGCAGTATTCATTTTAAGCTTACCAGGGCGATTGTTGCGATGTTTAATAATGAATTAAATACAAGTGCACAGATGATATTTACAGTACATGATATAAATCTTATGGATTGCAAGCGAATGTTTCGAAAGGAGCAGATTTGGTTTGTTCATAAGGATGAAGAAGGTGTGTATGTATATTCACTTGCAGATTTTACAGCACAGCAGGGCGTACGAGATACGACAGATGTTATGGAAAAATATCGGAAAGGTGCGCTTGGAGCTTTGCCTGATCCTGAATTGATTAACTCATTGCTTAGTATTAAAAGTGGTGTAAAGGGGGATGATGCCGATGCCAAATAAGCTCCCTAAGTTTTTGGATAACCATAAAATCTGTATTATCTGTGAAGGTAATGAGGAATATGAGTATCTAAATCGATTAAAAAATTTAAAAGTATGGAATGAGCAATATGATATTTCATTGGTCAATGCTGGTGGAAATGGAAATATCCCGGCGAGGTATCAGGACCGATATCAAAATGGGGCAGATGAACTTGTGCTTGTGTTCTGTGATACGGAAAAGAAACCTCACGAGCAGTATGAGGACATTAAACGCAAAATTAATGAGTTTCATGGTGTGGATAGTGCTGCGAATGAAGTGATTATATTTGGTAATCCATGTACGATGCAGATTATATCTAAACATTGGACCGATGAAAATCTGAAATCTCCAGCAAAACCAGTGAATGCTCCCTTGATAAAGGAATATACCGGGGTGGAGAATTACAAAGGAAGAGCAGACCAGATTCAAAAAGTTATGGAACATGTTACTGCGGAGAATTACAAAGATATGAGTCGACGAGTGAAAAAATTGGAGACAATCGATACAATTACAGGAGGTAGCAATTTTGGAAGGTTTATAGAGTTGTTTGAAGGAGGTGATGTCGGATGGATATATGAGATAAATAATAGAATTGAAGTATAAAGTCGGTAGTAAAATTAATGTTAAAGCAATAAATATTAAATTGTGTTATGAAAGGAAGATAAAAGATGGCAGATAATTTTAAGTTACCAGGTTCTTCATATGAAGAAATAATAAAAATAATTAAGGCATATTCAAGTGGAAAAGAAGGGCAAGCTCAACCATTAGATGCAATTGCCCAAGCATCAGGAATTGATAGGACAATTGTTAGCCGAAATAATGGCTTCTTATTACAAATGCAATTGTTGATGGAGGGCGCTAAGAAAACACCTACTAGTGAGTGCTTTTCTTTAGGAAGGGCATATTCTCTAAATATAAGAGAAGAAGTACAAAAAATATGGAAAATGTTGATTGAAAATAATGAGTTTCTCACAAGAATGATGTCTGCTATTAAGATTAGAAATGGTATGGATAAGACAGCACTCATTAATCATATTTTGTATTCAGCGGGGTCGACTACAAGTGCATCAAAAGTTGGTGCAAATACAATTATAGAAATTTTTAAGGATGCAGGAATGGTTAGGGAAGAAGATGGAAAAATCTTGGCCGTTGAAAAAGAAAATGTTATTGATACAAATGAAGAAATAGAACAAAATAATCAAATTAAAGACACCGAGCAAATTGTAAAAATATATGATGATAAGAAGATAAAAAATGGCACTGTTGTAAATATAAATATAAATATCGATGCATCGGTTGATCAGTTAGATGAACTTAGTGAAAAAATCAAGCAATTATTAAATTCAATCAATGAATAGAGAGTAGGTGGAATTATGCAATATGAAATAGTTCTTACCACAGCTGAGGATATTGTTAGTGTTGTTGACGCTGCTTTGGCAGGAAAAGATATTTGTGATATACAATATATTAGTGAATTCGCAGATATATCAGAACAACAGGCACAGAATGCGATAAAAATGGCTGTTAATATGGAACTCTTGTATTTTGATAGTATTTCACAATCGTATAAAAGTGATTCATTACTATCACATTTGCTGGTTTCTGCACGAAATGATTTACAAAAGGCCACAATTATGAGGTTTATATTAGAGCAATATAAACCGTTTAAATCATTTAAGGATAGATATATATTTACACAATCGATAGATTTGGCTTGTAAGCAATTGAAAGTCTTATATGGTATGACAACAACATATAGGGATATTAAGAATACAATTACTAATATAGCTACGTATGCTAAGGCGATGATAAGTGATGGCGCTAATCAATTTGTTTTGAATGATGACCAAGTGACGTATCTGGAAATTTTAGATGTTGTGTTAAGATCTAAAGCAAATGATGATAATGCTTTGAAAACGTTATTGGGAGAAAGCACATATAATTACATAGATGCCGATAAAGTGTATACTCCCCTCTCGGATGCATTTAGCAAGGTACAAAATGAATTAACAGAAGGAAAAACTATTATTTTATACTCGGGGAATGCTTTCGAATCTTTTCTACAACAAATTGCGGATGAACATAGTGTGTCATTAGTTGGTAAAAATGGAATACTTCAAAAAAGTTCGGCGTTAGGGAATGTATTATCAAAAAAACATAGGGGAATGATTGATTATATTGGACAAGTTAGAAACGCTGCTGATCATGGAGCTGACGTTGATGAGGGCGGAAAAATTTGGGAAGTCTCAGAAGAAACGTCGAGGGTATATCCTACAATAGTGGCAACTGTAATTAAAGATATAGTATTAAGAGAGAATGGAACGATACATGTCTAAATATAAATCAAATATAGGTTTAATTATAGTGCTTGCGTTTCGCTTGCAAAAATCCCCAAGATGATAAAGAATATATAGAATATCAAGAATGGCTACACAAAATATGGCAATGAGCGTTTTGTATAGACACAATATATAGCTACTGAGATCGAGTTTGAGTAACAGTTTTTTTGAATTCAAGTTTTTAAAAAGTCTTTAAATAAAGGGCTTTGAACCACATAATTGTATATAATATTACCGAAGTGATACCAATATGATACCATTTCGGCAAATATAGGAGAATAAGGCTCCAATGTGATTAATTAGTCACATTGGAGTCTTTTTTTCGTTTTATAAGCAATTAAAGTAGTAGCGGTGCTACCACGACTTTGGGAAGAAATACATTTATATTAAAACTGTGGTCAATGAAAATAAAATAACAATTTATAAAAAAAGGAGATTAGAAATATGACAGATAAATTATTTATGGATGTAAAAGATGTAACAAAAATTCTTGAAGTGTCAGATGGTAAGGCATATGAAATCATGAGAATGTTAAACGAAGAGTTAAAGCAGCAAGGATATATGGTGGTTCAGGGAAAAGTAAATACAAAGTATTTTTTCAAAAAACTAATGTATCAGGATTAAGGAGGATTTATGGGAGTATATAAGGATAAAAGCCGAGGTAATTGGTATGTATCTTATAGATATGTGGATTCTTTTGGATTTTCCTTGCGTCTTTTTTGATTTCGCATAGAAAAACATATATGTAACTAAATTGTCAGGTGCAGACAACGAACCTTTCTGGTTTTCCAGAAAGGAAAAAGATGATTTATTACGATAACAAAGAAAGTGGAAAAAGAATCAAGGAATTAAGAAAGGCAAAGAAAGTAACACAGGAGAGAGCAGCATATGACATTGGAATATCTACAGATGGATATAGAAATATTGAGCAGGGAAAAAATGGAGCAAGTATTATAACGCTTATGGAAATGTCAGTGTATTTTGATACTACTATTGATTACATTGTTACAGGTAGGAAATGCATTGTAGTTGAGGATGAGGAACACTAAAAAAGTAGTAGTGGTGCTCCCACGTAATTTAGTTATAACAATAATAAGATAAAAGAGGTTCAGGAAAGAACCAGAATCCTTAAAATCGAGGATTAGCATTAGAATGTGTAATGAACTTCCATTAGAGATGAAATCAAAACTCTCCGTACTATTTGGAGCAATGATTAATCAGATAAAAGAACAGGATGTAATTAATTAGACAAACAGACGATATGAACTATTTTTCTTTTCGCGTGATTAGAAGTTCATATCATATTTGAATATAGTTTTTTCCCATAATTTTTTGGAGAACCTTCAGGAATACAAAACCTGAAGTCTCGCAAGACGCAGTTGAGGAATAGACGGATTTATACTATAATTTAATTTGAAAAGTTATACCCAAGGGTAAGCAAAAACGAATGAAGGCGAAATGGGGTATGTTTATGACCGAACAGAAAAAGAATACTATCATAACAAGCGGCATCGCTGTGCTTGCCGTGATACTGGCATATTGCTTCCGAATTGTAGGCAGGGGCAGTTTCTACCCGATGCTGTTTTCCTATCTGCGCAGCTTTATCTATATCGGTCTGTTCGCTGCCTGGGGGCTCTCCGTCCGTCAGCGGATCGTGCAAAAGCAGGTGTGCAGGTTTATGACGGTCACCGCAGTACTGCTCATCATATGGATGGGAGTCCGTTCGGCAAAGTATTTTATATTCTGGCAGCCGGACGCCGTCCGTTACCTGTGGTATCTGTTCTATCTGCCCATGCTGTTTGTGCCTATGCTGGCACTGCTGATTGCCATGTCATTGGGAAAGCCGGACGAATACAAATTCCCCAAGGGAATGTCGGCTCTGTGGATCATCTCCGGTGTATTGCTTCTGCTCGTGCTCACAAATGACCTGCACCAATTCGTATTTACCTTTCCGAAGGACGCCACCGTGTGGACAGACAAAAACAACGGTTACTCGATAGGCTACTTCATTAGTGTGGGCTGGCAGGTACTATGTGCCTTTGCTGCACTCATAATTATGTTTTTAAAATGCCGCGTGCAAAAAGGAAGGCTCCACTTTCTGCCCATTGTTCCTATGCTGCTGGCGATTGTTTACAGCGCACTTTACTATGCGGGTGCGGATTGGCTGCTCCACTTGTTCGGCGATATTGCTGCATTCCAAAGTGTGATGTATATTCTGACCTTTGAGTTTTGCATCGCTTGCGGATATATACATTCAAACAGCCGTTATGTGGACTTGTTTGCCTCCTCTGTCGGCACATCGGCAGAGATCACCGACAAGGACTTTACCGTTCGGTATGCAGCTGTAAACACTGCACCTATCTCAAAGGAAACGATGAAAAAAGCCGAGCAAAGCCCGGTCACGATGGGCGGCTTGACCGTTCACACCATGCCCATTGACGGCGGCTATGCCGTATGGACAGAGGATGTGTCGGCTTTGCGTGACATCAAGGAGGACTCCGAGCTTCTTGCAGATGAGCTTGCCGACAGGAACGAAATACTCCGTTATGAATACAAGCGTGAAGCCAAGCGCCGCAAGGTGGAGGAGCAAAACCGCCTGTATGATCTCATGCGTTCCACTACGCAGACGCAGATCGACCGCATTGCGGAGCTCACTAAGGAATACCGCCGAATCTCAAGCACCGATCCCGACAGCGCCAAAACGCTCCTTGCCGAGATTGCCGTGCTGTGCAGCTATATTAAACGCCGCAAGCATCTGACGCTCCTTACCGACCGAGATATTAAAATAGCGGCAACGGAACTCCACCGTGCCTTCAATGAGTCCCTCCAAACGCTGAAGCTGTTGGGCGTTCGCAGCTCGCTCTATGTGGACGAGTCTCTTTCCATGCTCTCCGGCAAAACGGCGACCGCTGTATTTGATTTTTATGAATCGGTTATTGAAGCCGATATTTTGAATTTAACAGGCATACAGGTAAGCCTCATAAAGGCAGACGGCTTGCGCTTGTCACTGAATGTGTGCTGCAAGGCCGACCTTTCCACTTTGGTAAGCGGAGACAGTATCCGCTGTGAAAAAGAGGATGACGAGGAATACCAGCGCCTTGTATTTGAAGCGAAAGAAGGTGACAGGAAATGAGTGCATTTTCTTTCATTTCTGAATTTTGGCAGACTATGCTGCCGTTTATCATGCTTGTGGAGATCGTCCTTGAAATCGGGCTGTTTATGTATCAGCTTCTTCGCAGCAATAAGCCGGTGTGCAGCCTGCTGAGTCTGGCGGTTATGGCGGTGATGATTCCACTGCTGTTCTCCGTTTCCCAGGCAGATCCCGATAATATTGGGGACGCATTTCTGCTGGATGCACCGTGGCTGATATTTGCCGCTGCCATTTTCCTTGTGGCAGTTCACTTTGCCATTGCTCTGCCGCGGGAATACCGCCGTAAAAAGAACGAGCTCTCGCCGTTCTCCATTAAGGAAGCAACCGATAAGCTGCCTATGGGCATCTGCTTTGCCGACCCCAACGGCAGGATCATCCTGTGCAACAACCGTATGCGCAGGCTCTCTTTTGCCCTTTGCGGCCACGAGCTGCAAATCAAAAGCGATATGGAAAATGCCCTGAGCGTGCCGGACAGATCCGTAACCGTCAAGGATGATTGCTACATCTTGCCCGACAAGACTGTCTGGCAGTTTCGCACACAAAATATCACCGTGGACAGCGATGACCGCTGGCAGCAGATAACGGCGCACAATGTAACCGAGCTGTATAACGGCTACCAAAAGCAAGAGGAAATAAATAAAGAATTGGCAGAAGTCAATCGAAAGCTCAGGAATATGTACGCTCGCATGGAGGACGATGTCAAGGAGAAGGAAAGCCTTGACCTAAAGGTCCATATTCACGATACCATCGGGCGAAGCCTCCTGACCATCCGTGACATCATAGACAGCGGAGAGGATACCGAGCGAAAGCTTGAGGCGCTGCAAAATGCCATCGGTATGCTGGCAAGCAACCGTGTCACCTCTGTCAGCACAATGGACGAGGTAAAAAGAACCGCACGGCAGCTTGGCGTGGCTGTAAAAATCGACGGCTACCTGCCACGTGATACCGTAGCCGAGGAGCTGACCGTTGCTGCCGCCAAGGAGTGCGTGACCAACTGCATCAAGCACGCAGACGGGAATGAGGTATATATCCGCATTGTCCAGCGCGGCGAACGCTATGATGTTACCATAACCAACAACGGCAAAATACCCACAGAGCCGATAAAGGAAGGCAGTGGCCTGTCAACGCTTCGCCGCAGTATTGAAAGCTCCGGCGGTGAAATGCATATTTCGCACAATCCACGATTTGCTCTTCTGATTACGATTCCCGCAAAGGAGGTTAGCCTATGATAAACACCATACTTGTAGAGGATGATTTATACATCCAAAAGCACTTTGTCGATCGTCTTGCTGCAGACGGCGAGTTTAATCTTGTCGGCGTTTTCCGTGACGCCTTTGAAGCGGAAAAGCATTGCGACGCCACCGTAAAGCTCGTCCTTATGGATGTGAAGACCCAGCACAAGCACTCTGGTCTTGCCGCCGCAGAGCGCATCAAAAAGGCTTTTCCGCAAATCAAAATCGTTGTGGCTACTTCGCTTGTCGATCCCGAAGTTTTGCAAAGAGCCAAAATGGGTGCTGCCGACAGCCTGTGGTATAAGGACCATGGCACAGAGGAACTGATGAGCGTGGTAAAGCGCACCCTGGCAGGCGAAAAGGTATTCCCCGATATCGCTCCGGCCATTGAAATGGAGGGTACGATGTCCGATGCCTTCTCGCCACGGCAGTTAGACATCCTGCGGCTTTACATAAAGGGCTTTACCTATCAGGAAATTGCCGATAAGCTGGGCATTTCCAAAAACGGCGTTCGCTGGAACCTGGACGATATGGTGGAAAAGGGCGGCTTTAAAAGCAGAGAAGCACTGGTTGCAACTGCCATTGAAAACAAGCTCATGGTAACCACCTTAAAAGACGAATAAGCAAAACTGAACCCCTTGGCTGTATGGTCAAGGGGTTTTTCGCGCCCAAAAGGCAAAAATTTTTTGAAAAAATCGGGATTTTTCTTCTGTTACTGGCACAAGTGCCAGTGACGAGCGCCAAAAAATCAGTACAATTGATACTGTAAGATTAGAGTTATGCTTTTAGAAGGTGGTGATGAATGATGAAAAAAATCGTTTTGGACATTCAGAGCGATATCCATGCGCACACCATGGAGCGAATGCTGATGCAAAAATTGGACGATTGCCAAGTTGTGATTTCCGAGTCGCCGGACGCAACCGTCGAGTGGTGCAAGACGCATCGACCGGATGTGCT
The DNA here is from genome assembly GCF_965119675.1 of Eubacterium sp. Marseille-QA0814. Classification (NCBI taxonomy): domain Bacteria; kingdom Bacillati; phylum Bacillota; class Clostridia; order Eubacteriales; family Eubacteriaceae; genus Eubacterium; species Eubacterium sp. Marseille-QA0814. The sequence continues at coordinate 2,215,632 of NZ_CBCPMG010000001.1, forward strand.
TTTAATGGAGGTCAAGGCGTATTCGCCATGGATGTTCAAAGAACGAATGGCAATCCGTGACAAGGTAGAACGGAACACGGAAAACTGCCGGGTCATTCTCTTTGTGGATGACGATACAGACGGAGAGTTGACCGAAAAGGTACGGCAGGCAAAGCGCGAGGGTCTGATAGACGCTTTTCTCTTCGGTTCGGTATCCGAAAACTACTTTGCTTCGGTAATCGACAGTGTTTAAATCAGGCAACACAAAATGCATAGACAAATTTTCAAAATGATATTGAGAGAGGAAGTGATAATATGACAAAAACAAACACACGAAGTCGCATCGTCAGCATCCTGCTGGTGCTTGTGATGCTACTGACAATGGTACCCATCACCGGCGTGACGGCAAATGCGGCGGACACATCATGGACGACGGTCAACACCTATGACCAGCTGAAGGCGGCGCTGAGCAATCAGAATCCGCCAGACAATATCAAGCTGGGCAGCGATATCGACACCGGCACGCTAACCAGCGGCATGGGCATCATTGAGCCGCTGGAGGTCAAGGGCAGGAAGCAGCTTGACCTGAACGGCCACACGCTGCGGATGTACTCCGCAAAAACCGCCATGAGCGATATGATCATGATCAGGCGTGGCGACCTGACGGTGCTGGACAGCAGCTCCGGCCAGAAGGGAACCATTCTCGGCTCGACCTACAACGACTCGTGCTACCTCTTTAATATACAATACGGAAAGCTCACCCTAAACAGCGGAACACTGAAGGTGGACGCCGGCAGCCTCAAGACCGAGAACAAATGGAGGCGCGTGATCTACTGCTACGTCGGCGGAACCGTCACCATCAACGGTGGCACGCTCCATGTTGCACCGGAGACATATGAAGGGGAAAATAATGCTTACGGCCAGTACTTTGAGGAGGAGTATAGGGACCTGCTCAACGGCTACTGTGGCTATACGCTGATGGCGGCGAACTCCTGCAAGGTGAGCATCAACGGCGGCACCTTCTAGGGGCCTGTGCGTCTGGACGCCGGTGGCAGCGACTGGAAGGAAAATGAACCGCGCATCCAGATCAACGGTGGCACCTTTGAAAAGAAGGTCATGCTCAATGGCTCGGGTGACGGCACCAAGCCGCTCACCGTGATCAACAACGGTATTTTCCTCGACTATGTACAGGCATGGGTGGCTGCCAGCTTTGAGAACAGCTTTACCACACCCGAAGTGGTCATCAACGGCGGTGAGTTCCACAAGAAATTTTGGATGAGGCCAACATTTGTAGATAAAAACGACAAGGATTTAACGGGTTACCATGTAGCGGTAAAGCTGAACGGCGGCACTATCCATGAAACATTGTCAGTTGATAAGCAACCCTCGGATTATGGTTATGCACCTGTGAGACCGCGTCTGTCGTATAGCGATGTTACGTTTTTGGCAACTGAAATGCTGGGAAAAAACGCCGTTCAGACGGGCAAGGGCACTTTTGCGGCACAAGACACCAGCAGCTACCGCGAATACATTCCCTATTACGATTACAACAAAAGTAAGCGATGGTCAGAGGGCTTTGTATTTGAGATTAAGGCAGTGAATGACCAGCCGACCAAGATTCTATCGAACGCATGGGGCATGAAGTCCGTTACGCTGGACGGCAACCCCATCGACTACTTCAAGGACTGGAAGGGCGCCTTTGAGCGGATGGACAACAGCACAGCGCATACCCTCAAGTTCGAGTGGTATCCTCTGGCGCAGGAGCTGAAAGACGCAGGCTACAGCTATCGCGCAGAGTGCGACCGCTATATCTCCGGTTCTTCCGCAGTGCAGCAGACAGATACCATCGCTGCCGATAAAACCTCGCATACGGTCACCATTCCTGCGGGCTCAGACCCCAAGGTCTATTCCTATGATTTGCAGCTGAATCTGGATAAGGACGGCAGCTTCGTCGGCATTTTCGTCAACCAGCATATCGTCAAGCTGGTGGTGAACGAAGCACCGGTGGTTGAACCCGATCCCACCATCGAGGGCAGCGTGTACTACACCAGCGGCATCGTTTTCGGCCGCTCTATCTCCACCGCTGCCAGCGTGACCCCCGCAGAAGCCACCAAGTCGTGTCAGTGGCAGCGCAGCACGAACGGCGGCAGCACTTGGACGAATATTGACGGCGCAACCAGAGGCAGCTACACCCCTGTGGCGGCTGACATGGGCGAGAATGTCCGCATCCGTGTAGTAGTCACGGCAGAGGGGTATCTCGGCGAGATCGTCGGCGCACCGGTGAAGGTCAGCAAGGCTGCCAACAACAATTATCCTGAGGTTATTAAGCTGGAGGCTGTGAAGAATGGCGCAGGCAATTACACCGGCTTTAAAATCACGAACTTTGACTCCGACTGCGAGTATGTTTACAGCACGACTGATACGCCGAATTGGAGCGCAAATCAGATCAGTTCCGCAACCGTAACCGGCTTGACGAGCGATACCACCTATTATGTTTTCGCCCGTTTCAAGGAGACTAACACCCATACGGCAGGCTCTATTGTGAGCAAAAACAGCATCAGGCTGTATGACTATGTTCCTTTGGATCGCGTGTTGCTGGAAGGCTACGGCAGCTACGGAACGATCTACATCAAGAAGGGCGAGAGCGTAGAGCTGAAGGTCAACGTAGACCCCAGCAACGCCAACTCCTGGAAGGAGATCACCTTCAAGGATGAGGGCGCGACAACAAGCAACATCGCTATCTCCAATGGAAAAATTAACGCAAGCACCGGGACGGCCACACCGTTCCACAATGGCCATACCATCACGATCACCGGCGTTTCTAAGGGCAGCGCAAATCTGAGAGCCAGCTACCCCAGTGCCACATCAAGCGCCTACGGCACATGGTATGTGGTTGTATACGATGATTCCACTGTGGCCAATGCTTTGAGACTTGAGAGCGTTTACGCATACGAGGATATTACCCTGAGCGAAAACGACACGGCAGAGCTTCCGACCGAGCTTCCGAAACTACTGCCTGAGAACAGCGGCTATCATCTGGAATGGCGCATTGTCAAGGTCGGACCCTACGGCGCTTCATATAAGACGAGCGACGATAACATTACGCTGGAGAACGGCAAGATCAAGCCGAAAGCGGCGCACACCGGATCGGCAAGCACCAGACTTGAGCTGGTTGCCGTTAAGGAAGGCGTAACCAATGTCAAATCGTTTTCTCAGACTTCCCGTATCAATGTCACCGTGACCGAGGCTCCCACCGTTGAACTTACCGGTGTTACCGTTGCCCCGACGAAGGTAAATCTGGAGCTTAACGCGACCTATCAGCTCTCCGCCGTGAAGGAGCCTGTCAACGCAGCGGGCAGCCTTAACTGGGAGAGCAACAATACCGGCGTGGCAACAGTTGACAGCACCGGCAAGGTGACCGCTAAGGCACAGGGTACGGCAATTATCACAGTCTCCTGCGGCAATAAGAAGGCTACCTGCACCGTTACGGTCGACCACCAGCATGACTACTCCGGTCAGCCGTACCTGTATCTGGATCCCGGAAATCACTGTCAGGAGTGCAAGGCAGGCGACGGCTACAACATTCAGGCTCACGAGTTCACGGCTTGGACGGATAACGGAAACGGCATACACAGCCGCCACTGCACCGTCTGCAAGATGACGGACGGCTCCACCTACACCGAAACTGCCGAGCATACCTGGGTATGGGTAGTGGATCAGGAGGCGGCGCTGAATCAGCCCGGCAAGCAGCACGAGGAATGCACCGGCTGCCATGCTAAGCGCAACGAGAACACTGAGATTCCCGCCCTGCGGGATTACGCCGTTACCGTCACCGGCGGCACGGCAACCGTTGCCACAGGCACAACCATCACCCGCGCCAAGGAGGGCGTTGAGGTCACCGTTACGGCAGACGCACCGGAGACCGGCAAGGTCTTTGATAAGTGGGTCGTTAAGGCAGGCGGCGTAACACTGGCTAACGAGACCAGCGCCACCACCACCTTCACCATGCCCGGTAATGATGTGAAGATTGAGGCCACCTATAAGGATGCACCTCCTAGCCATAGCGTATACGTTGGAATGACATATACGGCAGGAAATTTCATATACCAGATTACATCAATTGATACTGCAACATTAGGACAATCAAAGGTTATTGGTGTAGTAGCTGCTAAGAAGAATAAAATAACAAAGGTTACAATTCCGGACAGAGCAGATTGTAAGGGATATAGATTAAATGTAACAGCCGTTGGAGACAAGGCATTTAAGTCTATGAAGAAACTTAAGAAGGTAACAATAGGTAACAAGGTAACTGTTATCGGAAAAAATGCATTTAAGAAGTGCTCAAAACTTAAAACGGTAGTAATTGGAAAAGCAGTTAAGACAATAAGTTCTAAGGCATTTATAGGAGATAACAAGATTAAGAAGATTACATTCAAATGTAAAAAACTTAAGACTGTAAATAAGAATGCATTTAGCAAGAAAGCAAAGAAAAATATTAAGTCTAAGAAGACTAAACTTAAAGGAAATAAGAAAGCCATTAAGTTGTTTAAGAAGAAACTTAAAATTAAATAATTAAAAAGTAATTAAAGAGGCTAGCTTTTTAAGGGATGGACATGTCATGTATGTTTTGTATTCTGCGAAAAGGTAGCCTCTAATAAGTTTATTAAGAGGGGATAAAATGAAAAAATTAGTAGTTTGTTTACTAAGTGTTATAACTATGGTAGCTACATTGCATGTCCCGGCTCCGGCATACGGCATAGAGTGGAAGTGTAGTGGTAAACTAAATTTGTAACACCTTGTTCGAATAATATATTATAATATTACTTAAATAAGGAGGACTTCACTATGTCAGTACGTTACAGCGAAGACTTCAAAAAAGAAGTCGTTAAAGCCTATATGGCAGGCGACAAATCAATACATCAACTTGCTGTTGAATTTAATGTTGCAAAAAGTTCCGTTAGCATGTGGGCTAATGAATACAGGGAAGAATGCCTTTATACCACCTATTGTTACAAAAATGCTTGACCAGTACCTTAAAAGACGAACAAGCAAAACTGAACCCCTTGGCTGTATGGTCAAGGGGTTTTTCGCACCCAAAAGGCAAAAATTTTTTGAAAAAATCGAAATTTTTCTTCTGTTACTGGCACAAGTGCCAGTGACAAGCACCAAAAAATCAATACAATAGATATTGTAAGATTAAAGTTATGCTTTTAGAAGATGGTGATGGAATGATATGAATGTATTTGACGCTTCTTCGTTCTCCGAACGGATGGGCAATGGCGGACGCTCTCTTTGCCGTGTGGAAGAGCCGATAAATCAACTCACATGCTCAGATCACCTGGCGAAATGCCGAAAAGAAACAAGGAGGAATTACTTATGAAAGGAGGAAGATTTGATGAGCAAATCTAAAAATGTAGTTAAAAAATTAACTACGATATTATTTACGATATTATTTACATTAGTATCAGTTTTCGCCATTGGACCAACTAATGTAAATGCAGAAACAACTGATATTACCGAAATTAAATTGACAGGTGATTATCAGTATGGAAATGTTCCAGCAGGAATATTACCCGCATTTAATCCAGGAACTACTACTGATAGTATTACTATTAATAGAACAAATAGTAGCTGGGAGTATAAAATGCAAAGTGGAGGATGGAGTGGATTTGGTTTAGAAACACCAGTTGCATATAATGATGGCAAAACAGATTATGGATATAGATTTCAAGTAAAAACAAATAGTGGATATCAACTTGCTTCAGATTTAAAAGTTATCTATAATGGTGAAGATGTTACCTCAACCGTAGAAGTAGCAAGGTGGACTTGGGGTGCTTATGTTTATGTTGATTTGGGACAAGCAACAGGAGAAAATCCTGCTACTCATACTGTAACATTCAATTCAAATGGTGGAACAGAAATTGCACCAAAAGAAGTTGTAAGTGGAGTGAAAATTAAAGCACCATCAACACCAACAAAAGATAAATATCTTTTTAAAGGTTGGTATGAAGATTCAACATTCAATAAGGAATTTGATTTCAACACACCAATTACATCTGATATGACTCTTTATGCAAACTGGGAAGCTGCAAATTCTATCAATGAGATTAGACTTGCTGGAGATTTTCAATATGGAACTGTTCCAGTAGGAACACTACCATCATTTAATCCTAGAACTACTACTGATAATATTACTATTGATAATACAAATAGTCACTGGAAATATAAAATGCAAACTGGATTATGGAGTGGATTTGGTTCAGAAACACCAACTGCAGTAAATGATGGCAAAACAGATTATGGATATACTTTCAGTGTAAAACCTAGTGATGGATATCAACTTGATTATTCAAATTTAAAGGTTTTTTACAATGAAGGAGAAGTTACCTCAACTGTGAAAATAGAAGATTACTCTTGGGGTGCTTATGTTACTGTTGATTTAGGAAAAGCAATTGGGACACCAGTTGTTTATACTATAACATTTAATTCAAATGATGGAACATCAGTTGAATCACAAAATGTGAATGTTGGAGAGAAATTAACAGAACCAACCCCAGCTCCAACAAGAGAAGGATTTACTTTTGATGGATGGTATGAAGATTCAACATTCAGTACGAAATTTAATTTCGACACACCGATTACTGATAATATGACTCTTTATGCAAAATGGACAGAAAATAAATATACACTAACATTTGATGCTAATGGTGGAAGTGGAACAATGACTCCTGTTACTGATTTAACTGGAGAATACACATTACCAGCAAATGAGTTTACAGCACCAAGTGGAAAACAATTCAAAGGATGGTCATTAACTACTGATGGAGCAATCGTTACTAAAGTAGATATGACTGAAAATAGAACTGTATATGCAATTTGGGAGAACATCCCTGTTGTAACATATACCGTATCCTTTGCGGCTAACGGCGGTACAGGCACAATGGCAGATGTGACTGGTATTTCCGGCGAATACACGCTTCCTGCAAACGGCTTCACTGCTCCTGCTGGTAAGCAGTTCAAGGCTTGGAGCGTTGGCGGTGTTGAAAAGGTGGTTGGCGATAAGATTACCGTTACTGCTAACACTACCGTAACCGCAGTTTGGGAAGCTGTTGAGTACAATGTAACCGTGACAGGCGGTACTGCATCCGTTGGTGCAGGCACTCCGATCACCAAGGCAACAATGGGTACAACCGTTACTCTGACCGCAGGTGCAGCTCCGTCCGGCAAGGTATTTGATAAGTGGGAAGTTGTAAGCGGCGGCATTACCCTTGCAGACGCAAATAGCGCAACCACAACATTTACTATGCCTGCAAGTGCAGTAAGTGTGAAAGCGACCTACAAGAACGCTCCACATACGCACACCTATAATCAGGAAACTGTAAAACCAGAAGCACTTAAAACCCCTGCTGACTGCACAAGCAACGCAGTATATTTCAAGAGCTGCTCCTGCGGTGCAATCAGCACAACAGATACCTTCGTAGCGATGAATACTGCTCTCGGTCATGCATATGGTTCTGATTGGAAATACGATTCTACAAACCACTGGCACGAATGTTCTCGTTGCTACGACAAAAAGGACGAAGCGGCTCACGATTACGGTTCTGACAATGTTTGCGACACCTGCGGATATTACAAAACTGTACCGCACACTCACAATCTGACTTTGGTTGCTGCGAAAGCTGCCACCTGCACAGAGGGCGGTAAGGAAGCATACTACAAGTGCGAAGGTTGTGGCAAGTTCTATGAAGATGTACTCGGTACAAAGGAAATAACCGACCTTGCATCTTGGGGCAATATTGCTAAGATTGCCCACACCACAAAGCAAACCGTAACAAAGGCAACCCCAACAGCAAACGGCAAGATAGTAAATTACTGTTCGGTATGTAAGAAAACTCTTTCAACGACAGTAATTCCAAAGGCATCAAGCATAAAGCTTAAAGCAACATCATTAACATATAACGGAAAGGTTAGAACACCTAAGGTTATTGTTAAGGACAGAACAGGAAAGACACTTGTTAAGAATACTGACTATACTGTGTCTTATGCAAAAGGCAGAAAGTATGTTGGCAAGTACGCAGTAAAGATTACCTTTAAGGGTAAATACAGCGGAACAAAGACGCTTTATTTCACAATCAAGCCAAAGGCAACAAGTATTTCCTCACTTAAAGCAGGTTCAAAGAAGTTTACAGTAAAGTGGAAGAAGCAGGCTACACAGACAACAGGCTATCAAGTTCAAGTCGCAACCAATAAGAAATTCAAGAAGAACAAGAAAACCGTAACATTCAAGAAGCAGAAGACTACAAAGACTACCGTTAAAAAGCTTAAGGCAAAGAAAAAATATTATGTAAGAGTTTGCACCTATAAGACAGTTAAGATTAACGGCAAATCCATAAGGATTTATTCAGGCTGGTCAAAAACTAAGACTGTTACAACAAAGAAATAACAGATAGCTAACCATTTAAGGATGGCGGTAGCGGAGCTTCCGCTGCCGCCTTTTCCTTACGAAAAGAAATCGAACAAGGAGAAATCAAATGGACGAACAAGAAAAAGAAATTGAAGAAATACTCAGAACATTTGACAAAGCACCTTCGCCTTCGTCAGAGAATAGTGTTCAAAGTCATTTTAGTGCGATTGGGGGCATTTATGACTGAGACTTTTGAGAGACATCGCTCAAATCAAAATCGTAACACGAATTGAAATGAGCAAAACTCCGAGCGAATACAGAAAATCATATTTATAACCGTTGACTTTATAAAAGCTCGGGTGTACAATCAAAAAAATAAAGCTGTCTCGGCTGATGAAGACTATAAATTTTGCTGTTTCTGAACACAACAGCAGAGTTTACAGTCTTATTTTTTTAGGTGATAATATGAAATTCAAAAAATATGCAACAAAAACGCTGATGATCGTTATCGGATCAATAATATCCGCATACGGAATTACGCTTGCAATAGGCGCAGGTTTCGGCGGCGCAACACTTGCGATATTGTGGCAAGGGCTGACGAATGTGACAGGTATGTCAATCGGCACATCGTCGCTTATTGTGGCTGTGGCAATGATAATTTTTGCCCTTTTCTATGACAGAAAACAAATCAATATCGGCACAATTCTTTACCAAATCATTTACAGTTTTTTCGTAGATGTATTCACAAAAATTCAGCATTATACAGATATTAAAGCGGTTAATTTTGTTATAATGCTGCTTGGCATTGCTATATTTTCGTTCGGAACGGGGATTTACTCCGCCGCTGATTTCGGCAGGGGCTCATATGAAGCAGTCACATTTTCGCTTGCCGAAAAAAACGGGTGGAAAATCAAAATCGTACGAATGGTTCTTGATATTATAATGGTAATTATCGGCGTTTTGCTCGGCGGTAAATTCGGAATTTGCACAATTGCCACCGTTTTGCTCTCCGGTCCGATAATTCAGGCAACCGTAAGCACTGTTAAGAAATCAAAGATTTTAAAAAACATTTCTTAAAATTCTCATACAAGCCTAAAAGTGATAAGACATACAAAAAGGATGGAATTCGATTTTGAACAAGTCTGTAAAAAATGGACAATAGAAAAAACGGAGTTAAGGTTATATCCGCTAACGAAAACATTAGCGAAGGCTCAAAAGGCATAATTCTTGAATACGTACTTGAAGGTATGGCTGAATATTATTCAGCAGACTTATCAGAGAAAGTCATTTTGCCGATGATCGTACTTAAATGCTTTGATGATATTCTTTCCCCTACCCTACCAAAGAAGCCGTTGTTAAAAAGGCTGAAGAACTTCAAGCACAAGGTATGATTTCAGTTATTGACAAAGTAATGGCATTATTATACTATGACAGTGTGAGTTAACAGTAAACCAAAGAACAATATGTCGATCATGAAAGAATGCTCCTTTGTGTTTCCCGTGCTTATGATTATTACAAGCAAAATAGCTATTGACTAAAACATTTACACAAAAGTGGAAAAAGTGACGGAAAAACCACAGAGATGTCTGTTCTGACAGAAACCAAAGATCTGAAAGCGGTCATTGAATATGTTAGAAATCTTTCCTATACAGATTCTGAAAAAATTTTATTGATGGGATGCAGTCAGGGCGGTTTTGTGTCTGCTTTGGTGGCAGCAAAGAACAACTTTCCGATAGAAAAACTTGTCCTGTTTTATCCGGCATTGTGTATCCCGGATGACGCCAGAACCGGAAAAATGATGATGGCAAAATTTTATCCGCAAAATGTTCCCGATACTTTCCGCTGCGGACTGATGAAATTGGGGTGTTGCTATGCAATGGATGTCATGCAAATGGATGCCTTTGCAGAAATTAAGAACTACGCCGGCAGGGTGTGCATCGTGCATGGTACAAAGGATAAAATCGTAGATGTTTCTTATGCCAAACGTGCGGCAGAAGCATATAAAAGTACGATACCGATCGGAATGCAAGATTCCAAACGGGTGCAACTTCATTTTATAGATGGCGGAGGGCATATGTTTTCGAAAAAGCATGATGTCATTGCAATGAAATTATTAAAAGAATTCGCCGCAAAACACGAATGATTTTCATCTGATACCATATGGACAAATCTCCACCTTTAAAGACTTGACAGTTGATATAATCTGCCATCACCTCGGAACATTCGTGTTCCGAGGCTTTTTTATGCCCGAATACTGCTTTTTACGGCGGTATTCGAGCAAAGTGTCTGCGTTCTTTGCAAAATTTCTTTTATATTTTTCAAGGTGTACTCGGTCGGAACTCCTATGCCGATGTCATTCGTTCCGATTAAAATCACAAGATTTTTCGGGTTTATGTTCAAGGCGTTACATTCGAGCCTTTCCAACAATCTGTCGCTGTCAACGGCAAACAATCCCGCACCGATTGCGCCGCAAAATTCAGGCTTATCGGATATGAAAATCTTTGTGTTCAACCGCTTTTGCAACACTTTTTTCAAAAACGTGTTTTCGGGCAGATGAAATAGTCCCCCTTGGCTTGCAACTAAACCTAAAAATCGCATAATTTTTAAGGCTTTTGCCCTGTTTTGGGCAGAAGTCTTTTTGCATATTTAATAAGATTTTCTTCTTCGTGTAATATTAAATGTGTCGGCTGTAAAATTAACAAAAATTTAATTGGATTTTAATTGACCCATATAACACCTTACAATATAATAAAAGCAAATATATAGCTTATAAAGGAGGGTCCTTAATGACGAAAAAAATAACCGCAATATTCTTGGCATTGTGCATGGCAATTCCCGTTTTGCCGATGACCATTCAGGCGGCATCAAAGCCCGATATTAAAGTTGGCGACTATGTTAAAATGGGCGCGTATAACAATGCCTCAATTCTTTGGCGATGTGTAAGCATTGACAATAATGGACCGCTTATGCTTGCAGACAAAATTGTTGACACCCTTGCATATGATGCCAAAACAAATGACAACAGCAATTCAAAATCACACAGCAGAAGCTATAAGCGTGATGATTACGGTTCTAACTATTGGAAAGACAGCAATATGCGTTCTTGGTTAAATTCGACCGCAGCTGAAGGCAAAGTCGATTGGCTTTGTGGCAACCCTCCGAAAGACGGATATGTAAGCGGTGTGGGAGCGTACAACGAAAAAGCGGGTTTTCTCAACGCTTTTTCAAAATCAGAAATTGCGGCAATGAAAACCGTTACCCAGCGTTCTCTCGTTTCTCATCCCGAATACAACAAGGGCATAGTTGATGGAGACGCAAATTCGGATTTGTTATACTACACCGATATTTCGGAAGCGGTGGCAAACTACGACAGTTCATATTTTGAAACTACAACCGAAAAGGTTTTTCTTCTTGATGTAAAGCAGGCTAATGCCGTGTGGAAAAATCTCAAAGGTTATTATGTTGCGTATAATAATGACGGTATGGCTTGGCCTTATTGGCTTCGCACTCCTGTTACCGATTGCAATCACGATATGCGTTATATCAGTTCATCGGGTCAGGTCGGTCGTTATGCTCCGTGGTATTCCGATTTGGGCGTAAGACCTGCATTTTATCTCGATTCCGAATATTTTGTTACAACTTCCGGCAGCGGCTCACAAAGCAGTCCTTATATCGGCTCTGCTCCAAATAAGCAAGAGGATGATTATACAATTTCGGAACCTGCCGAGGACGCAAATCCCGATTGGAATGTCAGCACCGAGCAAAGCATTCAGCTCACCCTCGGCCCGTGGTATTCAAATGACGGAAAATATTCTAATCCTACCATCCCTGTTTATACCATCCAAAAAACACGCAGCGACACGGAAAATATGGTTGTTGTCGTTTGCGGCGAGGGATACACAAAAAGTCAGCAGGGCAAATTCATCAATGATGTCAAACGACTTTGGCAGGACGCTATGAAATATGAACCGTATCGCAGTTATGCCGACAGATTCAATGTTTACGCTCTTTGCACAGCTTCCGAATCGACTTTTGACAATGGTGGAAGCACCTTCTTTGATGTTATAGTCGACAAATATAATTCGCCTGTTATTTCTAATAATCTCCACGGAAGTCAGTGGAAAAATCATATTTTTGAGAGATGTATCGGTCCTGAATTTATCGAGAAAATTCACGATGCTCATATCAAAAAAAAGTGTGATCCAAACACAATTCCGTCCGGTTCGGAATATGAGCCTTATTATTATGTTCACGATTATATTGCTCAGTTCGCTATGGTTGTAAACACAAAATCAGATTTCGGCGGTGCTTATAATAACCGTGAATACGGCTTCCATTATTTCATTTCGCCATCAGACAGTTATCGTGCGTCAAAAACTTTTGCACACGAGTTTGGACACGGTTTGCTCGGTCTCGGTGATGAATACAGTAACGGATATTTGCTTGACGATAAGGAACTTAAATCACTCAATCTTTCCTCGGTTGAAGACCCGGAAAAGATAAAATGGCGACAGCTTTTAGGTTTTAGAAACACATATACCTGCCGCAATGCTTACGGCTCAAAAATGCTTGTTTCAAGTTATGAGTGCATAATGAGAGACACAAACTATCAATTCTGTGAGGTTTGCCGTTTGCAGGGCTTCAAGCGAATGTCTCAGCTTGTTAAGGATGTAGACCTTTATGTTGCAACTCCCGAGGTTAAGGAATATACGGGCGCTTATTCAAAGGCGTCTGATTTTACCGGCCTTGAAACAAGTTCATATTATAATTACACATATAATCGCAATGACCGACTTTTGAGCGGCAACAGCAAAAGCAGATTTAATACTAATATGAACGGTAAAAAAATCGAGCTTAGAACTGTTATTCAAAACATTTCAGATAAAAATGCACGACAATTAAAATTCAAAATGTGGATTAAGCACTCCGACGGAAGCGTTGCGACCGATTCATCGGGGAATCCGCTTCAAACAGTACAAACCTTTGACATTCCTGTTTGGAATGATAAGGCAAATTTCTGGCCGCTCGGTGCTTTGGATCACATCAAAAGCGACTTTAATTCAGGCTTAAAGAGTTGCTCGCTTATTTATCAAATTCCGTCTGATGCACAGCTTAAGAGCGGCGATACCGTGGCATTTCAGGTGCTCGATGAAAACGGAAATGTGCTTGCAGACGACAATACGGAAACACAGCGCTACACAACCGTTTCAATTCAGTATAAATTTGAGGACGGCTCTGAAATTCCAAACACTGCCGGCGGAACATTTACCGTGCCATACGGCACAAAGCTTGATTTAACACCGGCAAAAACACTTTATGATTATGAATTTATAAAGGTTGACGGCTTGAATAAGCCTATTGTTTCGGACGGAACGGTTGTTACATATTATTACAAAAATAAAAACGAAGAACACACTCACAATCTGACTTTGGTTGCTGCGAAAGCTGCCACCTGCACTACTGCGGGCAATTCCGCATACTACACCTGCGATGGCTGTGACAAGTGGTTCGCAGATGCAACAGGATCGGTAGAAATTACCGATAAAACCAGTGTGAAGATTCCAGCTCCCGGACATACCGCAGGCACAGAATGGAAGTCTGATGATACTAACCACTGGCATGAATGTTCTCGTTGCCACGACAAAAAGGACGAAGCGGCTCACGATTACGGTTCTGACAATGTTTGCGACACCTGCGGATATTACAAAACTGTACCGCACACTCACAATCTGACTTTGGTTGCTGCGAAAGCTGCCACCTGCACTACTGCGGGCAATTCCGCATACTACACCTGCGATGGCTGTGACAAGTGGTTCGCAGATGCAACAGGATCGGTAGAAATTACCGATAAAACCAGTGTGAAGATTCCGGCTCCCGGACATACCGCAGGCACAGAATGGAAGTCTGATGATACTAACCACTGGCATGAATGTTCTCGTTGCCACGACAAAAAGGACGAAGCGGCTCACGATTACGGTTCTGACAATGTTTGCGACACCTGCGGATATTACAAAACTGTACCGCACACTCACAATCTGACTTTGGTTGCTGCGAAAGCTGCCACCTGCACTACTGCGGGCAATTCCGCATACTACACCTGCGATGGCTGTGACAAGTGGTTCGCAGATGCAACAGGATCGGTAGAAATTACCGATAAAACCAGTGTGAAGATTCCGGCTCCCGGACATACCGCAGGCACAGAATGGAAGTCTGATGATACTAACCACTGGCATGAATGTTATCGTTGCCACGACAAAAATGACAAAGCGGCTCACAGCACCAGCGAGTGGATCATTGACACGGCAGCTACCGAAACCGCAGAAGGCGCTAAGCATAAGGAATGCACCGTCTGCAAGAAGGTTCTTGAAACCGCAACGATCCCCGCAACAGGCAGCAGCCATACCAATAGCTACGGCGTATACGTTGGAATGACATATACGGCAGGAAATTTAATATATCAGATTACATCAATTGATACTGCAACAGTAGGACAATCAAAGGTTATTGGTGTAGTAGCTGCTAAAAAGAATAAAATAAAGAAAGTTACAATTCCGGACAGAGCAGATTGTAAGGGATATAGATTAAATGTAACAACAATTGGTAACAATGCGTTTGCCGGCTGCAAGGCCCTTGAGAAGCTTACAATAGGTAACAAGGTAACTGTTATCGGAAAAAATGCATTTAAGAACTGCTCAAAACTTGAAACAGTAGTAATTGGAAAAGCAGTTAAGACAATAAGTTCTAAGGCATTTATAGGAGATAACAAGATTAAGAAGATTAAATTCAAAGGTGACAAACTTAAGACTGTAAAGAAGAATGCATTTAGCAAGAAAGCAAAGAAAAATATTAAGTCTAAGAAGACTAAACTTAAAGGAAATAAGAAAGCCATTAAGTTGTTTAAGAAGAAACTTAAAATTAAATAATTAAAAAGTAATTAAAGAGGCTAGCTTTTCAAGAGTTGGACATGTCATGTATGTCTTGTATTCTGCGAAAAGGTAGCCTCTAATAAGTTTATTAAGGCAGTCAGATACAATATCGCCAAGTAGGTCAAAAAGATATTTTGACAATAATGTCCAGTTGGATTATCATTGGAGTGTTCAGGTACTTCGTTATAAACATGAGAAATTCTCTATCATGTATTTTCCGACAGCAAATTTACGCTACCGAAAAATAATATAAACTTGACTTTTTGTTAAACAAAAAATATAATAACAACATAGGAGGTATGCATATGTCAAAGATGGGAAGACCAAAATCAGACAATAACAAAGATAAAATTGTTGCTGTAAGGCTTACAGAAGAAGAACATCAAAGACTTACAATGTATGCCAAAAAACATTCTTTGAAAATTTCAGATGTACTAAAGAATGGATTGTACGAAGTGCTTAACAAATAGATACAGATAACAACAAAAGAAAGCTTGGGTGGCTACCAATTGGATATCACTTGAGCGGTTAATCACATTAATATACATAAATGAGGTTAAAAATGATGCAAAAAAACATTATAACAAAACATAGTCCGCATACAAGACGTTAGAAAATGCGGAGGGGAGATATGTATGAGGAGAAATATATTATGTATTATATTGTGTATGATATTACTGAGTGCATGCAGTTCCAAAAGTAATGAGATTATTGAAGGGTATAGTAACTGTGAAGAATATTACAGTGATGGATTTCAAGATTATATAGATTATTGCAAATATTTCTATAAGGAAAGCGAGGATAAAAAATTTGAGGAGAACAGTTATTATTCTATTGTAACAAAAGAAAATATAGATGATATAAAGAGTTATTTTGATAAGTTCCCTTATGAAAGTATGGAGGATAGCAATAAGTATGACTTTGAAACAGATAATATAAATGAAGGAGACTATTATAGCCTGAGAGCAGGGTCAAATAATGATAATTACAGTGTATTTTTATATGACGTAAATAGTCATATATTGTACTATATACATTATAATATATAGTGTAATGAAAATTATTGATTTGCAATTAGATTATTTTATGCACTAGCACTAAAAAATAAAGTATTGTGTATAAAATGTCATTATGAAGAATGATAGTTCATTAAATTTGAAACGTATTTTTTGTAGGTATTAAAATAACTTAATGAAATAAAATATGACTTATGTTATAATGCTTCCGTGGCAACACTATGGCAACACGAAATCAGAAGGATAATACAAATAATATAATATAGGTGAATTAACAGATAAAAGCACACGAAACCTAAACAAATATGTTCAAGTTGAACTCGGTACAAGCCGAGTTTGAATAACATTTTTTTTGAATTCAAATTTTTAAAAAGCCTTTAAATAAAGGGCTTAGAACCACATAATTGTATATAATATTACCGAAGTGATACCAATATGATACCATTTCGGCAAATATAGGAGAATAAGGCTCCAATGTGATTAATTAGTCACATTGGAGCCTTTTTTTCTTTATAGGAAAGACCGTAGTTGGCGTTCTGGTAAATTGAAAACAGCCTGCCGGGTGGCGGGCATAGATTCCACCATATCGAATCATTTTAAAGTGCTTTTCAGGGATGTGTCTGATTAACCGTTTTATGAAATCCATAGCAGGGAGAGTTTCTTCGACATACTTTTCGTCTTCGTGACGATTGTAATGGAAGGTAACGAACACGCCGTCATAGCTGTAGCCACCTTCGAAAATCAGGCAGTGTCTGTGCTGAACGTTAACCAGTTATGTAGTACGTTCCATGGAATACTTGTTACCGCAAGAGGGACAGAAACGGCTGTGGTAGCGAAAAGGAACGGACTTAAGATTTCCACAGTGTGGGTAGCCGTACATAGCACCACCCAAAGAAGGATCACCACAGTTTATCATCTTTTCGATATTTTCTATCTCAGAAGCTCTGGGATGAAGAGTATATTTAATTTCTTCATAATAGTCGGTAAAGATTCTTTGTAAGATATTCATATGTCTATTATGCAGAAAAATGAAGCAAAAGAAAAGCCCACCCCTCAAGATTGAGGGGCGCGGGGAGTTGAATAGGCGAAGAATGTTTTTTATTAGTGGTATCTGAATTTTAGAAAGTATATGCGGCAAACAACATTTTTGGTATAATGAAATATATTTTAATTATTATATGGCATAAGTGATATGGCATTTTTTATGTTAGGTACAGTTATGTTGTAGTTGAAAAGGAGGACATTATGACAAAGAAAGGAAAACTAAGAAAGGGTATCAGTATTCTACTTGCAGTATGTATGGCTCTCCCTGTGGGATTCGTTACGAAAAGCGAAACTGTGCATGGAAAAGTGATAGACGCAGATACAACAAAAAGAGAATTATGGTCTACATCCTTTGAATCAGCAGATGGATTTAAAACTTCTACAGTAGATGATAAGAAGGGCACAGCCAATATTACAACAAATGAACTAAGCTATCAGATAAATGGAAATTTATCCGGTGAAATCGAGAGTTACTCGGGAAGTGCCGCGAAAAATGATAATGAAGTTTTGAAAAATTTGTTTGACGGAAACTCTAGAACAAAATATTTAACTGAGGTAAAGCCGTCGGAAGTTATTGTAAAACTAAAGAGTCAACAGGTTATAAAATCCTATGCGATAACTTCTGCGAATGATGCTCCCGGAAGAGACCCTAAGAATTGGAGTCTTCAGGGTAGAAATTCGGATAATGAAAGCTGGGTAACCATCGACAATAAAGCAAATCAGGTGTTTAATGGCAGATATAAACAAAATTATTTTGAATTGGATAACAGCAAAGCATATAGGCAGTATAGATTGCGGATTACAGCAAATAAAAATGGTGGTTCCATGACACAATTTTCAGAGTTTATTCTTGCAACAGGCAAGTGTCAGGAAGTTGGTGCTTCTATTAGCAGAATGAATAGTAATATTACTTCCGGACCGAGCGATGCATGGAATCAAAAATCCAATGTGGGTTGGACAGGAAACCACTCTCTTGTATGCAAGGGAACTCATGTAGGAACTGGTCATGCATATTCTTATAATGTTATTTATGACAACTTGAATCTTACAGTAAGTGATAATACAAATTTAAGATATGTAATTTTTCCTTCCATGTCTAATGGAGACGAATATGACTATGAATATACACAGATGCATATGGCTGTGGATTTAAAGTTTAAGGATGGAACTTATTTAAGTGAGCTAGGTGCAATTGATCAAAATGGAAATAAGGTGGATGCACAGTCTCAGGGAGATAGTCGTACACTTGTGGCACAACAGTGGAATGAAATTTACAGCAAAATTGGTGATGTGGCAAAGGGAAAAGTCATTGAAAAGATTTTGGTTGTGTACGATATGAAAGCTCATAATGCGAGGGCTTTAGCAAAATTCCAGACATATTTTGATGATATTGAAATATATAATCAGGATTATCCGGTATATTCTCATTTATCAGATTATGTAAATATTCTAAGAGGAACGAACAATACAGGAAACTTCTCCAGAGGGTTGACAATTCCGGCAGTAACAGTGCCAAACGGATTCAACTTTTGGATTCCTGCAACCAGCGCAAGCAGTAATTCGGCTTATGAATATCAGAAAACAGATGAATTTCGTTGTATGAGAATAAGCCATGAACCGTCTATATGGGTTGGTGATAGAGGAACCTGGCAATTTATGGTAAATACCAGCAAAGATTATAATACAAATGACGATTATGGATTGGGAACGTTAAAAGCAAACTTTAGTCATGATAATGAGGTAGCAAAAGCGCATTATTATAAAGTTTCTTTTGATGGCAATGGAGGCGATGCAGCAAATTCACAGATAGAGCTGACACCGACATCTCATGGCGCAGTGGTACGGTTTACTTATAATAACACGGCAAACAAGAGTGTTATCTTTGATTGTGCCAATGGTGGAAGTAGGACCGAATATAGCGGAAATACATTTAAAACATATTCTGACCATACAGGGAATGGTTCGAAGCGTATGTACATTTACGGAGAATTTAGTGAGACTCCTAAGGGAACTAAAATAAATGACAGGAAAAGTATTGCATCCTTTAATTCCAATAGAGTTACAATGAAACTTGCCACATCATACATCAGCTATGATCAGGCAAAGAAGAATTTGGAGCTTGAAATTGGGGGAGACAGTTTTGAAACGGTTTATAACAAGGCACAGTCTAAATGGGATAATCAGCTTGGAATTATCACAGATGTTAAAGGCGCAAATTATGAACAGTTAGTTACACTTTATTCTTGTATTTATCGTATGTATTGTTATCCAAATCTTATGTCAGAAAATACAGGGTCAAACAGTAATCCGGTTTGGAAATACAAGAGCCCTTACAAAGATGATAATGCAGATCCTGTGGAGGGAAAGATTTATATTAATAATGGTTTCTGGGATACATATCGTACTGCATGGTCAGGGTATGGACTGTTTACACCGTCCAAAGCAACAGAGTTGTTAAACGGTTTGGTACAGCATTATAAAGATCAAGGATGGGTTCCAAGATGGATTGCACCAGGTGGAACCAACAGTATGGTGGGAACAAGCAGTGATGCTATTTTTGCCGATGCAATGGTGAAGGGCATATCATTTGATTATGAAAATGCATACAAGTCCGCATTGAGAAATGCAGCTACTGTATCCGATAACCTTACAAATGGAGGAAGAAAGAAATTAAATATTTCGAACTTTATCGGATATGTACCTGCTGATGAAAATGAAAATTTCTCATGGTCCATGGAAGGATATATTAACGATTACGGAATTGCTCAGATGGCAAAGAAATTGGCAAATCAGACGAACGATGCAACAAAGAAAGCAAACTATATGTCTGAATATTACTACTATCTAAACAGAGCAAAGAACTATTCCCTCTTATTTGACGATTCTGGTCAGGATGTCACGTCAAAATGGTTGAGAGGAAGAAAAGCTGACGGTTCTTTGAATTTAGGAAACAGTGACAATAATACGGGATTTAATCCATTCTGGTGGGGGGCAGATTATACAGAAACCAATGCATTTAACATGGCAGTTTCTGTACCACAGGATGGAATTGGACTTGCAAACTTATATGGCGGTCGCGACCAGCTTGCAGACAAGCTTGATACAATCTTTACAACTGATGGAGGATATATTGGATATGGCGCCATGGATGGTGTTGGTGGTATTCATGAACAGAGGGAAGCAAGAGAAGTAAAACTGGGTCAGTATGGACACAGCAACCAGCCGTCCCATCATATTCCATATATGTATCTGTACTCATCCCGTCCGTGGGAGACACAGAAGTATGTAAGAGATATTCTTGCAAGATGTTATGCAGGAAGTACCTTTGGGCAGGGTTATATTGGTGATGAAGATAATGGTGAAATGTCAGCATGGTATATATTGTCTTCCATCGGCTTTTATCCATTGTCAATGGGAAATGATGAATTTGCTATCGGTTCACCACAGTTTAAAGAAGTAACTGTTAATTTGGAAGGAAATAAAAAACTGGTAATTAAGGCAAATAACAATAGTAGGGAAAATGTGTATGTAGACAGTATGTACGTTAATGGAGAAAAGTATGATAAAACATTTATAAAATATAAGGATTTAATTAAAGGTGGAACAATTGAATTTAATATGTCCTCAACACCTAATAAAGAGCGCGGACTTGAACAGGATAGCCTTACATCCATAACTACAGATGACAATAAGCCGCAAGTATATACGGACTATTCAAAGGATGCCAATAAGTCTTCAAGTACAGGAGTGACTACATTGGATAACTTATTTGATGATAATTCAGATACAGAGACAAAGGTTGATAATACAACTACACTTATGTTTAAGTTTACCGATAAAAAAGCTGTAAGAATGTTGACTCTTACATCATCAAAATCAGGAAGAACACCGGATAGGGCAAAGGTGTATGGCGCTAATGGAGATGATAACTGGGTTTTACTGGGAGACTACCATGACAGTGGCAGCTTGTTCTTTAATATTTGGGGCAAGTATACAAGACCATTTGGAATAAGTGCAGACAAAGTGGGCAAATACTCAAGATATAAAGTTGTTCTTACAGGAACAGATGCTTATTTGTCAGAAGTTGAGATGCTGGGATATAAGAATAACGGAATATTAAAGAGTGATTTAAAAAATGCCATTGATGTAGCAAAATCAATAGACACTACAGGTGAATATCTGCCTATTGCAAAACGTCTTGAAAATAATTTAAAAGAGGCAAGCAGTGTGTATGCTAATGAAGAAGCATCAGATGATGAAATTCTAAAAGCTTATCAGTCATTGGGTAGAATTGTGGACATTGAGAAGAAGACAATTAAAATACATGATGCAAGCCAAGTAGAAGCAGAAGAGTTTGATGCAAAGTCCGGCCATATAGTTAATGATGGCAAAAACATTGGTGGAGTGGAAAATAATACATGGGTAAGATATGACAGTGTGTACTTTAACGGTTCGGCATCTCAGGTAAGCTTTAACTATTCGGGACAAAAGAGTGATGCAGGCGGATATGCACAGGTGTATATAGACAGCAAGGTAGGAGAACCTGTAGCAACTATTAATCTTCCGGTTACAGGAGATCATTGGAGTACATACACTACTGTAAGTCAGCAGCTTGAAAAATCCATAAGTGGTCTTCATAATGTATATATTGTATTTAAGAATGATGGCTCACATAAATATGTGGCAAATGTTGACAATATTGCTTTTGATGTAAAACGTGTTGGGGAAAAGGATAATATTCCATCAGGATATACAGAAGCAACAGTTAATCAGTGGACACCATCAGGTAAATGGGAATGTTACTTTGGAAACTTGAGTGGAACGGCTTCAGGATCATATAAGTGGGCATCAGACGCAGACTATAATATTTATGTTGATAAGGCAAACAAAGGAAAAGCATGGTCAGTACAGGGAAGTTATACAGATAACGTAACAAGCGGACATACATATAAAGTAACAGTAGATGTTACTGCATCAAAAGCATGTTCAATTGGTATAAAAGAAGATCTTTCAAATAAAAAGGATCCACAGGTATATACAGATATACCGGCAAATGGTACAAGAACTTTAACAGGAACATACACAGTAACAAACAACCAGATAAAAGTAATGTTTGAGTTAGGACAGAATGTTGATGCAGGAACAAATATTAACTTTAAAAATATTAAGATTGAAGATACGACTGCCTCAACAACAAAGGAATCAACAACACCAACAACAGCAGCACCTACAACGGTTGCGCCAACGACAGAGGTACCAACAACGGTAGCCCCAACGACAGGGGGACCAACAACGGTAGCTCCTACTACAGAGGCACCAACAACGGTGGCACCTACAACGGAAGCCCAAACAACAGAGGCACCTACTACAGTAGCCCCAACGACAGAGGCACCGACAACAATGGCGTCTACAACACAGAGTAAAACTTCAACAGAAGCAATTGGAGAAGGAAGCGATGTAGGTAAGGTTAACAGGAAAATACTTAACTGCAAGAATGATAAGGATTTAGCAGGATCTACTTTCAGAAAACTTTGTGTAAAGGTTAAGAAGAGCAAGAAAAAGGCTATCAGTCTTACATGGAAGAAAATACAGGTTGCTAAGACATATGTTATATATGGTGCAAAATGTGGAACTTCATATAAGAAGATTGCAACTGTTCACAGCAAGACATTTACTAATAAGAAGCTAAAGAAAGGTACTTATTATAAGTACATGGTTGTTGCATTAAATGAAAAGGGCAAAGTGGTAGCAATATCCAAGTTAATTCATGTGGCAACAAAGGGTGGAAAAGTAGGTAACTGTAAGAAACTTAAAGTGAACAAATCAAAGGTTAACTTAAAGCAGGGCAGGAAGTTCAAGTTAAAAGTTAAACAGATTGCTAAATCAAAGAAGGTTAAATTAAAGAAACATAGAAAGACAGCCTTCGAATCAGATAATCAGAATGTGGCTGTTGTATCCAAAAAGGGAGTCATTACAGCTAAGAAGAAAGGCAAGTGTTCAGTTTATGTTTATGCACAGAATGGTGTGTACAAACGAGTGAAAGTTACAGTTAAATAAAGATATATAATATTAGAAAAGTAGCGGGCATTATGATACGCCCCGGTCAGATAGACAGGGGAGTATCATGAAGCCCGTTATTTTTGCTTAAAAGCAACAAAAAAGCAAGAAGATAACAAACTGTGTGGCAAAAATTGGCTCCCCGCAAGAAATTCGAAGCCGAAAAGCAACAAAAACAAGATAAATCAAGAAAAATGTTTCTTTCCACATCCGAGAAATCTCCGCTTCCGGAAAATTGCTGTGGGCACGAAGAAAGGCAACAAGTGAAAAAGCAACCTCTGTATAGATGGCTTCGGTTAGTCTTTTCCCATAATGCCTATGGCTTTTTTTTACACATCGAGTGCGTCCTGAGTATCACGGAGTTCACGTTTAAGACGTGCGTTTTCCCTTTGTACTTCAGATTCGTAATTGCCTGAACCGATTACGGGAATGTCGCCGTCGTTGTTACGGTACTGTGACTCCCATCTGACAAGGACAGAAAAGTTTTTGCAAAAGATCTTAAAACAATATATCAGGCAGTTAACGAAGAAAAAGCTCTTGAAGCTTTAGACAGGGTGACTGAAAAATGGGCGTCCTTGACATGGGTATTTTTATATGCTAGTTATATAAACAAGAGCTGCAAGCTCATTTCATGAACTTACAGCTCCATCACTTATCATAGAATGTCTATTTATAGACTTTATTTCACACACTCAAATAACAAATTATTCTATTTTTCTCATTTAGCAAATCTGTTTTAATAGCGTTGACAAATGTGTAAAATGGAACGCTACATTGAATGCTGTGCAAAAGTCACCTCGAAAATCGTTCCCCCAGTCTTGCCTGATTTGATACAAATACTGCCATCATGTACTCTAACGATTTCACGGACAAAAGCAAGACCTAGCCCTACGCCACCCAGCTCCCGGCTTCTGGATTTATCCACACGGAAGAATGGCTCGAACACTCTCTCCCTAAGCTCATTCGGTATTCCGCTTCCCGTATCTTCTACAGACAGATAAACATGCTTGTTTCTCTGATATGCGGTTACTGTAACCTGTCCCAGTGGATGATTATATTTGATGGCATTCTCAACCAGATTGTATACAAGCCTGTAAATAAGGATATCACTGCCTATAATAGTGGCATTCTCACATTTTCCAATCAGCTTTATATTCTTTTCCACGGCAAGAGGCTCAAGGTCTGCCAAAACCTCTTCAACAATAGCATCCAATATAATTTTATCATTCCTTCCCACCGTCTGAAGCTCACTCATGTCAAGAAGAGTCTTTACCATTCTGTTTAATTTATCATTTTGTTCTGTAACCATTTTTATGGTCTGCAAAGTGTCTGCATCATTTCCCGGATGAGAGGCGGAATTATATAAATCAAGCTGTACCTGCATTAATGCTAATGGAGTACGCAGCTCATGTGCTGCATTTGCAGTAAACTGTCTCTGTATCTCAAATGCTTCCGACAGACGCTCAAGCATCTTATTATAAGAAATACCCATCTGGTTCAGTTCCTTAACATTGTTTTCCTCTATTCTTGAATCAGACAGATTCTGAGCCTGTACCTCTTCAATTTTATCTGAAAACTCCCTTATTGGTCTGAGTGCATGCCCGCTTATAAAATAAGTGACGGCACCTCCCAAAAGCGCCAGCAAAACCGTGATTATAAGACTGTTTCTTTTATAGTCGGCCTTATTATTGTACACCTGAACCGAAAATTCATCCGCAAACTCATCCCACTTATCGTCCGGTATGCTGATATATATTTCATCTGATTTGTTTCCTTTTTCATTCCCCTGTGACTCTACCGCATCCTGCAGAGAATCGATGTAATGCACACCATTTTTATAGACAAACATAGTCAGGCAGCCACATATAATAGCAATACACAATGTAGTAATGCACGTAAGTCTCCACTGTAGTGACATTCTTTTCATCTGTCAGACTCCTCCCGTATTTTATAGCCTTCACCTACCTTGTTCTGAATGGGATCATATCCCAGCTTCGCCTTAAGCTTTTTTCTAAGTGAAGACATATGTACCCTGATTGCTCCGCTAAAGCTGTCTGCCGTGGCATCCCACACATGCTCTATCAGCTCCTCCTGACTCACCGGTCTGCCTATATTGATAAGTAAATATTCCAAAATACCATTCTCTTTTCTTGTCAGTGGAACCGGCTCTTCCTTTGCATATGCCTCGCGTTTAATCGTATCAAACTTTATTTCTCCGTATTTAAGACATATATCATTCTGTACAAATTTCCTTCTTGTCAGGCTTCTGATACGTGCCTCAAGCTCCTGCAGATGGAATGGTTTTTCCATGTAATCATTTGCTCCTGCATCCAGTCCCTCTACCTTATCAGCAATCTGACCTCTTGCAGATAATATCAAAACCTTAGTTTCATCATTGTATTTTCTAAGCTCCTTAAGAAGCTCCATGCCATCCATCCCCGGCAGATTCAAATCCAAAACTATCAGATCATAATTCTCCGACAGTATACATTCAAGAGCCTCCTTCCCATCATAACAGGTATCCACCTCATAACCGGCAGCATACAGACTCTTTGCAACCATATCACATATTTGTTTCTCATCCTCAACAATTAATAATCTCAAAATGTTCTCCTGCTTCTTAACAATAATTTTACAACCTATATTGTATAATACCAAAGTCAGCTGGTCAACAATACAACAAAAAGGAGCAACATTATGTTGAAATACCAAAAAACATGTCAAATCATTCTGCTTATCCTTGGTGTATCCATGATAAGCTATGGTGCAGTCAGAGGTGAGGCGGCTACAGTGCTTGGTAAAGCAATAAAACTATGTCTGGAGTGTGTCGGAATTGGATAAGAAAAAGAAATTACTATCAAGAAAACTGGCAAAAATACGTGGCTGGATACAGGCCGCAGCAACGCTGCTGACCAATATTCATATTCCAAATTTATTTAAGGGTAAAATATATCAGGGCAATGCAAAAACAGTATGCGTACCCGGATTAAACTGCTACTCCTGCCCTGCCGCGACAGGAGCCTGTCCAATAGGGGCATTTCAGGCAGTTGTGGGATCATCAAAATTTAAGTTTTCATACTACATAACCGGATTTTTTATTTTACTCGGTGTAACTCTCGGCAGATTTATATGTGGTTTTTTGTGCCCATTTGGATGGTTTCAGGATTTACTTCATAAAATCCCCGGAAAGAAATTATCCACAGCCAAACTAAAGCCTCTTAGGTACCTAAAATATGTCATTCTTATTGTTTTCGTTATACTTCTTCCGATGCTTGTAACGAACGCTATAGGAATGGGAGACCCGTTCTTTTGCAAATATATTTGTCCTCAGGGTGTTTTAGAGGGTGCTATACCGTTATCTATTGGAAATGCTGCTATCCGTTCTGCGCTGGGAAAGCTTTTTTCTTTCAAGTGTATGATTTTAATTGCAGTGATTGTACTAAGTATTTTATTTTACAGGCCCTTCTGTAAATGGATTTGTCCGCTTGGAGCAATCTACTCATTATTTAATAAGGTCAGCCTGCTCAAAATCACCGTTGATAGCAGCAAATGTGTCGGATGCGGTCAATGCTCAAAAGCATGTAAGATGGATGTGGATGTGTGTAAGACACCGGATCACCCCGAGTGCATACGCTGCGGTGCCTGCATAAAGGCCTGTCCGAAGGACGCCGTCTGCTACCGGTTTATGGGAAAATCATGTCAAAAAAATGACAACAGATAGCTATTAAACATTTTACTATTATTTTAAAGGAGAAATTACTCATGAAAAACAAATTATCATTTATTTCTATTTTTTTACTCTGCATAGCATTATCACTTACAGCATGTGGTGTAAAGCAGTCTTCCACAACAGGTTCTAAGAACACTCAGACTGAAGCCGGCTCAGAAGCATCCGGCAAATCAGATTCCAGGCGTGATGATTTATATCAGCAGGAAAATCAGCTTTTTGCAGATCACGCTGATGTGTGGAACAAGGCATTTGGCATGATGAACAAAAGTGACGCAGATCCAAACGGAAATTATGCTGATTATCTTGCCGGTACCGTAGAATCAAACAAGAATTCATTCACAGACGATGAGCTTAAAACACTTAATGAGGATATTGAAACCATACGAAAAATCGAGAAACAGATAGCAGAGCTTGAAAACAAAAATACATCATCAGACGATAACAAGAAGGACAGCTCTAAAGCCTCATCTGTATTCAGTGATTTTTCCGGTGAGGATTTTGATGACAATAAGGTTGATGACAGCCTGTTTTCCGGTAATGCAGTAACAGTCGTCAATTTCTGGTTTACCGGCTGCAAACCATGTGTCGCTGAATTATCCAAGCTTAACGAATTAAATGATGCTATCAAATCAATGGGCGGAGAAGTTGTTGGCATCAACACTGAGACCTTCGATGGCAATAAAACAGCTATCAAAGAGGCTGCCTCTGTTCTTGAAAGCCAGGGTGTCAAATATCGTAATCTGTCAATTGACTCCTCTAGTGCTGCCGGTAAATATGCCTCAGAAATCATGGCCTTTCCAACAACTATACTTGTTGACAGAAATGGCAATATTGTAGGCAAACCAATGCTCGGCGGAATTGATAACAAGGACAACTATGATGCCCTTATGAAGCAGATTCAGTCTGTAATTGATGCAGACAGCACAAATAAATAGAGGTCTGCATATAGAAAGCTCCTGTGCATTGCACAGAGAGCTTTTTTTGAACATTACTATAATGTAAAGGAATCTTCTGCATCTACCCACATCTGTAAATTCCCATCAAGATACAGTCTCGCATATTCTAGTGGTTCATCAATGGCAAGTGTGTTTAATGCACAATCAGTTCACCATGTTACTTTTATTTTGTGTTATACTGTTTTATATAATTTTTTTGGTCTCCGCTGCCGCTTCGGTCGGCACAGAGCAGAGGTCCACCGGACCTCTTGTGCCCTTGTATTTTCCCTTATCAGAGTTCGTAAACACTGATGGGACGATATAACACAAGGAAAACAATAAGGGAAAGCTCACCTGCGACAAATCCAGTGTTTTCAATGGCTTGCGGAGAATTTAATAACAAAATATAACAGTTATTAAATTTCTTTAAACAGGTGAAATCTCAATTGGAATTTGTGCGGTATCTACATTCAACACAGATTATATTTTAGTGAAAGATGGGGATTTTGAAAAATCATTAGCTGTATTATTAAATGCCGGATATACTGTGATATAGATTTCAGATGCTTTAAACCCAAAGAAAATTATACGAGGAGTGAATTATTAGCATGAAAGTTCAGAATATTGCAATCGAAGGAAAATGTTTCTTTATCAATACTGATATGATTATCAGACGCAGTTCATACCATTCTGATCTGCAGGAGTATAATATCGTATCTAAACTTCCAGGACTTGTGTGCAGAGGAGGAAGCTGCATTATTGATTCATATGGGCATTATTTGACAAAACCTGTCTGGGATAAAGAAACTATCATTTACGCAGAACTTGATATGAATTTGCCTGCCGCCTGCAAAATGGAGCATGATACAATCGGACATTATGCCCGTCCGGATGTACTTGAATTAAAAGTCAATGAAAAATAACAATAAAAAAACACTAAAGAAATTGGCAATCCTTGTAATAGGTTCTATAATTGCGGCTTATGGAATTACACTTGCACTGTATGCTGGATTTGGCGGAGCTACGCTTGCGGTGCTGTGGCAGGGGATTGCAAGAACATTTCACATAAGCATTGGCACAGCATCTTTTGTTGTAGCATTGGGAATGATTTTGTTTGCGCTCATTTACGATAAAAGTCAGATTCATATAGGAACTGTGTTGTACCAGATTGTATACAGTACCTGTGTAGATTTGTTTGCTAACTGCCATATTTACAGTACCTATAAGTGGATCAATTTTTTAATTATGTTGTTAGGAGTGGTTTTGTTTGCTGTCGGAACAGGATTATATGCGTCGGCATCCCTTGGTAGAGGCTCCTATGAGGCAGTCACTTTTGCTTTAGCAGAAAAAAATCACTGGCAGATTAAATTTGTCCGAATGTCATTGGATATTTTGGTTGTTGTTACAGGTGTTTTGTTTGGTGGAAAGTTTGGTGTATGCACGCTTATTACAGTTATCATTTCAGGCCCAATTATCCAATTTGTTAATGCGAAAGCAAAACAAGTTTTAAAGATATGATAGTAAAGAAACTTACAATTTAGAATTTGATGGGATGGTGATATTATGAAAAAGATAATGGCAGTTGTGCTATGGTTGCTTGCTTGTACGGTTTTGCTTGCAGGGTCCAACACTTCCTCCGAAAGCAATGAAGAACAGCCCTTAAAGGTATATTCATTTAGCGGAGAAGAAAACACTTATCAGGTACAATTAAAGACAACTGAAATCACAAAGGAAGTCAAAAAGTAACTTCTAACTTCAAGTTTATGGAGGGTCACCGTTATGATTAGAGAATTTCAAAGGGATGTTATAAATAAAGTTGCAGATATATGGTTGGATACGAATATAAAGGCACATAATTTTATCCCCGCCGAATACTGGAAAAGCAATTTCAAATCAGTAAAAGAAGCGTTGTTACTAGCAGAGGTTTATGTGTATGAGTATGATACAGAAATACAGGGTTTTATAGGGTTAAATGATGAATATGTTGAGGGCATTTTTGTTTCTGGTGAAATGCAATCGCAGGGTATAGGTAAAATTCTGCTGAATTATGCAAAGGATAAAAGGAATAAGTTGCACTTGAACGTATACCAAAAGAACGCACGGGCAATATCTTTTTATAAGAGAGAAGGATTTGAGATTCAGCATAGTGGCTTAGATGAGGCTACCGGAGAAAAAGATTATGTAATGACATGGCAACACAAATAGAAATTCAAGTTTGTCATACATGCAAGAACGACTACAACGGTATTGACTCGTGACAATAAAATGACAATATTTTCGTCTTAGACTATATGCAAAAATACTAAAACAGTACAGAAATGAACTGTTAAATACAATAAATATCCTGCTTTATAAAGGAGTAAATTTTTATGAGTATGAGTTTGAATAATGGATTAAAATGCCGAAAGCCTGTATTTATGCGGATTTTCGGCATTTACTTTATTAAATGGCTCTAGGTTGGATATATTTATGGAGAGAATAATTGATTGGAAGGGAGATAACAATGAAACAATTATCCGAGGATGATGCATATGAGAATTATTACCAATTTGTAGGTGCTACAAAATATAGAAAACCTCTTTTTTATGACAATGAGATTCGTCATAGATTAAGTTGCATTATAGCAGACATTTTTAATAAAAAAAAAGAAATAGAGATAGTTGAAAGTACAGTTGCATATAATCATATTCATGTTTTAGTAAAAACGCAATTAGATCCTTCTAAAGTAGGACAACTTCTATTTGGGGCTTCGTCAAGATTATTGAGAAAAGAATTTCCTGTTCTTGTAGAACAAATACCAAAAGGTTTATGGGGTGGTAAGTCATTTGAACCTATCGTTGATAAAAAACACCTTGATAATTGCATTTCATATATTAGAAGACATCAACCGGATAA
Organism: Eubacterium sp. Marseille-QA0814; assembly: GCF_965119675.1. Classification (NCBI taxonomy): domain Bacteria; kingdom Bacillati; phylum Bacillota; class Clostridia; order Eubacteriales; family Eubacteriaceae; genus Eubacterium; species Eubacterium sp. Marseille-QA0814. The sequence goes on from NZ_CBCPMG010000001.1 coordinate 2,246,618, forward strand.
CACAAAGATATAAACAAGTTTATTGTATAACGAAAAGAGAAAAATGTTATTATGATATTAGGATAAAAAAGAGGAACCATACAACTGGAATCGTATGAAAATAATGGGATGATAATGCTATTCAAAAAATAAAAGCACTAAAATCCATATCAGATGATGCTATTGATATACAGTATATTGGAAGTACAGCAATACCTGAAATTAAAGCGCAACTGATTATTGATATTTCTGTTGAGTTAACTGATATTGAGAGAATAATGTCACATAATGAACAGTTACAGATGAAAGATATTTTTTATCGCGGTTCAGATGTTGAACACCCACTTCTTTATGTAATGGGTAATATGGAAAAGGATACCCGAACACACCATATTTATTTAAGAGCTTATCTAAATGCTAATTAAAATATGGTTTTGAAGTATCAGAAGGTGAAGGAAAAAAACGAAAAGCAAATATACAACTGATTGAAAAATTTATACAAGAGAAAAACAGGGAATGATAAATAGTATTTTAAATTGTGGAAATGTAAGATAAACTAAAAGTGAAGATTTAATTGAAATACTGCATTTATATCTGTACTTTCACGAAAAGAGATGACAGGGGAATATGAGAATTTAAGGAGTACAAGGAAAGGTTATTAATGATAAAATTATCATTTGATTGTTTGTGGGTTTAATGAAGAGATAGTTATATCATGTGTATGCGTGGTTATTTCTAATCTTACAAGAAATGCTCGAGCATATGCTTTTATGGAGAATGTAGTAACACACGCAGATTATTGAAAAAAAGGATATGCAACAGATTACTTAAACTATAAAAATAGGAGAGCTTCAGAAAATATAAATACATAGAAATTGGTAAATGAGTGGTTATAAGTAATACTAATTGTGTCACCAGTGGTGACACAATTAGGAAGGAGAAATTAATTTGAATAAAAATGGTGCTAAATCTTGACATAGCACCATGTAAAGATTAGTATACTGAAAACTCAAAAGTAGTAGTATTTAAGATAATGTAAAAAATTAAATATTGTAGAAGTTACAATAGAAATATTAATTTAATAAAAATGAAAAAAGAAGAATTCATGTGGAGTGAGTTCTTCTTTTTTGTAATAGGTAAATCTGAGTGAAGGCTGCTTTATATGTGCCACTTGTATAAAAATGTTTCAACAACTTAACATAATTAATTTATGTAAAAAAATCATACAATAGCTGACTTGTAAAAGTAAATTCCGTGTGAAAGATTAAATTCCACAGGTCGGTGGGGCATGCGGACATTTTTTTAGACCGCTATGCCTATACTCCTTCTATAATCTAGAGGACTAAGTCCTCCGAGTGTTGATTTAATTCTATCTTTGCAATACCAACGCATATAGCCATTTATCTCCTGGATAAATTCTTCAATGCTATATTCATCCCAGTTATGTCCATAGAACATTTCTGTTTTGAGATGACCAAAGAAGCCCTCACATGCAGAGTTATCAGGCGAACAACCTTTCTTGGACATGGATCGTGTAAGGTTTGCTTCTTCCATTATCTGTATCCATTCTGGCCAACGATAATGGCATCCTCTGTCAGAATGTACGATAGGTTTTTCGTTTGTTTTAAGAGTAGCAATAGCATTCCTTAACATAGTGTTGGCAAGTTCTGCGTTTGGAGAAGTGCCTATAGTCCAACTCACCGGCATACCATCGAGGCAGTCAATTATCGGAGAAAGATATACTTTCCCTGCTTTGATAGAAAACTCTGTGATATCAGTAAGCCATTTCTGATTCGGTTTTGTAGCATGGAAATCTCTATCTATAACATTCTCCACCGCAGGTGTTATTTCACCTTTATAGGAGTTATATTTCTGTCTGCGTTTTCGTCTGATAATTAGTTTTTCCTGCTTCATAATACGGCGAACCACTTTTTCAGAAACTTTTATACCTTCACGATGAAGCAGCATATGAATTCTTCGATAACCAAATATATCTCGATTTTCATGAAACAGTTGTATGATTCTTTTGCGAAGATCAGAGTATTTATCTTCTGCATAAATGGTTTTTTCTTGATAATAATAGCTGCTTTTTGCAAGTTTAAGTTTTTTAAGAAGATTCAGCAGTGAATACTTATTTTTCAAGGCATCGATTATCACTGCCTTCTCCCGATTTGTGAGAGCTGTCTGATCGATGCCGGGGTCTTTTTTTAATACATTGATTGTTTCTTTAAGAATATCTATTTCCATCTGCATATCGAGCATCTGAGCTTTGAGCTCATTGATATCTTCTGCAGATGTGATATCGTTTGGACTTACATTAATGTTGGCAGTAGTTTTTTTCATGGGTTGAAAACATCCCTTCTCCCGATACTCCCTAATCCATTTATATACCAAGGAAGGTGTGTATCCGATTTCTTCTGCCACTAATTTTACAGGCTCGCCTTTAATAAGGCAACGTTTAATTACATTATGTTTCAATTCAGTTGGAGCTTGTCTCCAATGTTTTTGATTTGGAACATCGTAATATTCAGGATATTTTTTACGCCAATGATAAAGCATCGGTGAAGATGGATAACCTAAGATCTGGATTACTTTATCAGGTGATCCTGTGGCTTTTAACAATACAAGTGCTGTCGATATTTGTTCTTGTGTGTACCTCATAACATATCAGGCATTACACAGTCCAACTTTTCGTCCGCATGCCCAGCCTATAATTCTAAAAAATTAGAACACAAAATTAATCTGGTAAATGCTATAATGAATATATAATTAAGGTTTAAAAGAATAAATGATGAAAAGGAGATTTTATGAAAAAAGGGTTTAGTATAATCATGGTGTTTGTTACGGTTATGACAATGCTTTTTAGTGGCGTAACTTTTGCTGATGATACGAATGAAAATACAGAAAATAAAACAAAAGAAAGTAATTTTACAAATCTTATAGTATTTGCAAGATTTTCAGATGAAGATGAATTTATAGATAATTCTTATAATGGGGAATCTGTTAGAAAAATTACAGATAATACTTATAACAGTGCATATTTTAATGTTTCGGATTATTATGAAATTGCGTCAAGGGGAAGTCTTAAGATAAATAGCGTGTATTTGTTTAATAAAGGTGGTTCAGTGCAGTTATCTCATCCAAGAGGATACTATGCAGAGTATAGTGAAGAGAATCCTGAAGGTTACAGGGATAACGGAGAGAGAGCAGAGCGTATGTACGAATTAAAAACAGACTGGTCTGAATCTATAAACAGAGCTATATCAGCGGGCAATGTGATTACAAATTATGATGGTACAAAAAAGTACAACTTTTCTGAACTTGATAAAAACAATGATGGGGTAATCGATGCAATCACCATTATTTATAAAAATACAACTCAGAGTATCTCTGTGGGTTGGTCCTCACCTTTGTGGAATTATAGGGATTATGCAGATTACGTAAAAATAAATGCAGATGGAAAAACAATTACAAGTAAAAACTATGTACAGGTGACAAATTCCTATAATTATTTATACAAGGATAATCGGGAAAACGTGACTTTGCCTATGTCAGTGGCAACTCATGAAATGGGGCACATTTTAGGATTTAAGGACTTGTACAATAGTTCAAATAGTTCGCCGGTATATTATATGTCTGCAATGGCAAAGCATATGTCACCTGTGCCACAGTTTATATCTGTAAAAGAAAGAGAAGCAAAGGGGTGGCTTACATCTGACAATGTTAAAACAATTTATCAAAATGGACAGTATACCTTAAAGGAAGCATCGACTAGAGGAGATTCACAGATAGTAGGATACAAATTAAATTTAAAAGGAACCAATAAAACACTGTACTTAGAATATAGAAATTTTGGCACAGGTGGTAATAAGTATGATTGTCAGTCAAAAGAATTGTATAAAACAGATGGAACGAAGCTAAAAGGATTGACAATTGGTTCAGGACTTGTTTGTTATTTGGTGGACAAAGACACAAAATTCCCAAACAATATGGGATGCGTTGCAGGAAAGTGGAATTATGAAACATTAGGTGGCACATATGCAACAAAATCTGATGCACCATTAAAACTGAATCAGAGCTTGGAAATAACCGATGATATGTATGTTGAAGTCACAAACATAACTGATAATCAATTAACATTTAAAATAGAAGGTGATTTTGAAGAACAACAGACTGAAATTAAAGAAATCTCAGACAGGGAAAAATATGATGGAAGGGACGATGGCATAGTAACACCGGTAAAAGATCAGGGAGATACCAATTTGTGTTGGGCATATTCAAGCATTGCAGCAGCAGAATCATCCATTTTGAAAAGTGGAATTGATCCTACAGTAACGAAAGATACATTATCATTAAATCCGATGGCGGCAGCTTATAGAGTTTTTAAGAGAGAAAGCGATCCATTGGGAAATACAGATGGAGACTGGCAATCAGTAAATTATTTGACGCAGTCAGGAGACCCACTAAAAATTGCCAAGTTATATTCAATGTGGTGGGCACCGGTATCGGGTAATGTGGTTACCACAAACCCATATGAAAATCCATCATATAGATTTGAAAATGCAATTCATATACCTGAAAACAAATCAAATCCGGAAGAATACATTAGGTCAATAAAAAAAGCCATAGCAAAATATGGGGCAGTAACATTTCAGTACAACAATGCAAGAGAAACATTATACTACAATCCAAAGAATGAACAGGGCAGTACAATTTCTCCACATGCATGCACAATCATTGGCTGGGATGACAATATTCCATCAGACAAATTTGTGCCAAATGGTGCTACCCAAAAGGGTGGCTGGCTTGTAAAAAACAGTTACAAATCATTGGAGTATTTTTGGCTGTCATATGACAATACAAGCAGTTGTTCTTATGCATTTTCATTTGCACCAAAGGACAAGTATGACTTTAATTATTACTATGATGGAAGCATGGACGATTTCCCATTAAGAAAAGATAAGTCAGTGGCAAATGTGTTTAAAGCAAAAAAATCTGATGATTTAAAAGATGAATATATAAAAGCAGTAAATGTGGCTATTGGTGGTGAAAATGTAACCGCTAAAGTGGAGATATACAAAAATGTAGATTATCCTTATGGCGGACAGGACAATGTACCAGTTTCAGGTGGTTACCTGGCAAATACTACAACGGCGTATTTTGAAAACAGTGGATATGTAACAATAGAACTGAATCAGCCGGTAAAGATTGAAAAAGACCAATGGTTCTCTGCAATAGTAAGTGTTTCAAATGAAAATGGCGACGCCAAAATAATGACTTCATATAAAAATGGCAGAGAAATGTCATATATAAACAACGGTAGTGGATGGACACAACTTAAAAATTATGTAGGAAGAATAAAGGTATACACAAAATTGAAGAACAAAGTGGAGAATCCAACTATAGAAGTGCCTACAACGGAAGCACAAACCACAACTGAAGTGCCTACAACGGAAGCACCAACCACATCAGTGACAACAACATCAGAGCCAACAACAGAAGCACCAACCACATCAGTGACAACAACACCAAAGCCAACAACGGAGGTGACAACTACATCAGTGACAACAACACCAAAGCCAACAACGGAAGTGACAACTACATTAGAACCAACAGCAGAAGCACCAACCACATCAGTGACAATAACACCAAAGCCAACAACGGAAGTGACAACTACATTAGAACCAACAACTGAGAAACAAACTGAGACAACTGTCACAGTAGAACCCACAGCTGAAATATTGACTACAGAAAATACAACATCAGAAACTACTGTAGAAAATCAAACAACTGATGAAACAACATCAGAAAAAGAAACAACTACAACTTTGGGACAGGTTGTAACAAAGGAAAATGAACCAACTACAACTTTGGGACAGGTTGTAACAAAGGAAAATGAACCAACAACTAACGGAAAAACTACAACTCGTGTTGACGGTGTAAATAAAAAGAGTTTAAAGCAAACAAAAATTCTAAAAGTAAAAAAACTTAAAAATAGAAAAGTGAGAATTACTTTTAAAAAGATAAGTAAGGCTAAAATATATCGGATACAGTATTCAACTGACAGAAAATTTAAGAAAAACGTAAGAACAAAACGTACAAGAAAGAATACATATCTGTTAAGAAAATTACGTGTTAGAAAAAGATATTATGTAAGAGTGAGAGCAATAGTTGGAAAAGACAAAGGCAAATGGAGTAGTGTAAAATCTTTTAAAGTGAGGTAAGCGGTTTTATAAGTAATTGGACAGGGAGTTGGGGCTAACGCCCTTGCAGCACTTGCATCAGTGCTTGGAATGGTAATTCAGGTAATCGTTGGAGTGGCTCATTTCTTTTCAAGCAAAAATCAATTAAAATTCATTAAGCCAAAACGTGTATTTTCAAGTATAGGTCAGATTATAAGAAATGTAATTCTAAGCTGTGTTGGAATACTGGGATTTCTGATAGTTTTTGGCGGTTGCATTGGGATTAATAATAGGCGCAGTAACTAATAAGTCAACATACGGTGTACCTTTAACAATTTTCTGCGTTATAATTTTAGTTGGCTTATTAGTTGAGTCTTTTCTTAAATATAGAAAAGAACAGCAAAAGTAATATAAAAATATATTAGAAAAGAGAGAAAAATGATTCTTATTACAGGAGCTACGGGTTTTGTTGGAAATAAATTGATGAAATCTTTAAAAGATACAGTTGCGGCACCATCTCTTAGAAATGTGTCTGAGGATGATGTGAAGAGAATTGTTGAGGAGAGCAACGCAGATATTATTATTCATACGGCAGCCATTGCAGATATGGGAATTTGTGAAAACAATCCAGAGGAATCTTATTTTGCAAATGTGCAGGTACCGATGTATTTGGCAAAGGCGGCAAAGGGAAGAAAACATGGAAAAGGTAATTGATTTACCTGGTGGTGCTTACAATTATGGAAGTGAAACAAAGCAGTCTATGTATGATATAACCAAAGAATACATAAATATTTTGCATAGAGAAGTGGAGTTACATGACAGACCGGCAGATTATAATTTGTGGATGAATTGTGACAAGGCAAGAAAATATGGTATAGAATTCAGTGATGCACTTGCCGGAGTAGTTAGATGTGCAAAGGATTATAAGATTATATAAAAATAGAGCTGTAAGTAGATTTTAAAACTTACAGCTCTGTTAATTTCTATTTTTCTTCTTCAGGATATTTAAAGCCCCATGATTTTCTAAATTCAGTCATCATATCCATAACGTCTTTTGTATAGTCAAAGTGCATGCAGTCAACATCGCCGTTAATTGCTTTTTCCATATCAGCAAGTTCGTAGGCGAGAGCGTCTGCATTTTCGCCGGCTTTGATTAATTCAGTTTTGCCAGAGTCAGTGTATGTTATGGTAGCTTCCCAAGCTCTAGGATATTCCATTATTTCAATATAACCTTTTTCGCATGAAACCATACCACGTTTTGGCTGTTTAGAATGAAGTGAAAGCATAACGCTTGCCATCTGACCTTCTTCGTTTGTTAGAAGCAAACCAGCCTGCTCGTCAACACCTGTTGGGGCAGGTTTTACCTGAGATACAAGGTTGTTAGGTTTTGAATCCATAAACCAGCGGATAAATGAAAGTGCGTATACACCGATATCGAGCATTGCACCTCCGGCAAGGTTTCTGTTGAAAAATCTGTTTGTCATATCATATTCTTTAAAACTTCCAAAGTTCATGGTAATAAGGTTCACTTTTCCAAGTGCTCCGGATTCCAAAATCTCGTTTAATTTTTTGTAAATTGGCATGTGGAAAATTGTCATTGCTTCACCGATAATAACACCTTTTTCTTTTGCCAAAGAAATTGCTTCGTTTAATTCATCGCTGTTAAGTGTTATGGCTTTTTCAACAAGTATATGTTTTCCGTTCTCAATTGCTTTCTTCATAAATTCAAGATGTGTGTTATGTGGAGTTGAGATGTAAACAACATTAACTTCTGGATCAGTAAACACATCATTCATATTGTCATATACTTTTCCGATATTATATTTTTGGGCAAAATCAACAGCCTTTTGGTGTGTGCGGTTTGCAACAGAATAAATATTTTTTCCATTTTTGATTAATGCCTGTGCCATTTGGTTGGCAATAACTCCGGTACCTAATACAGCCCATTTAATTTCCTTCATAATAAACCTCCTTGTGGTTAGATAAACACGTAAAATTTCACAAAGCATATTGTAAAAAGCGGTTTAATAGATAAACACGCATAAAAATTAATTTTACGAATAAATACACTGTGAAAATCAATTTCATAACACAAAGATACCATGACATATAAATTTCGTCAATAGAAAAATTATTCTTTTGTGAAAGCTATAGATGATTCATGCTGAATAATGGAATCATAAGCTTCTTTTCTCATAGATGTAAGGAAAAGATAAAGCACTTCGATTACCATTGTGGCAGAAACTCTCGAAAAACGATATTCATCAAGAAATAATTTCTCGCGGGTTGCTGTTGTTATATGATAATCACTGATTTTAGCAATAGTCGATTTCTCGCTATTGGTTATTGAAATTGTAGTTGCCTTCTTTTGTTTTGCAGCTTCTAAAATATTAATGACACCGGTTGACTCCCCTGAATTTGAAATTGCAATAACTACGTCATCAGGTGAAAGGTTGTAACTGTAGGCAAGCTGGGTTTCCCAAACAGGAGTTGAAACTGCGGAAATCCCAATCTGGTTAAGCTTGTAGGCTCCATCCATTGCTACAGGAACAGTGTTGCCAACAGCAGCAAAAAGAACATTTTGGGCATTATTTATTCTTTTTAAAATGTCCTGCAGATTTTCAGAATTCATCATTGAAACTGTTTGAGTAAGTTCGGCAACTTTATTTGCCAATATGTTTTTCAATGATTGTTCCAAATCATCTACTGAAATATGATTAGACAATTCATCGTCTTCCGACTGGGAAACCATTTCTTTTGCAATAGAAATTTTAAGATGGTGAAATCCCTTCATATCAATTTTTTTACAAAAACGTGAAACGGAAGCTTCACTTACCTGACATTCTTTTGCCAGTTCGCCAACGGTCATATCCACGATTTCTTTTGGATGATGAATGATGAAATTGCCAATCTTCTTTTCGGTTTCAAAAAAAGTATCCATAGAAGCACATATTTGATTAATAACTGATTTTTCCATATATAAAGTCCTTTTAATAAAAATTTTATGGGTTGCTAGAAATTTACTTCAATTCGAGCTTGCTTGTAAGATTTAGTGAAATAGTATTTCTTCGTACAAAACACTTAGTAAACAAAGTTTCATAAGTAACTTTACTTTAATAATGAAAAAAATGCAATAGCCTCATGAAAATGTAAAAACTATAGTACAATATCCTCATAAAAGTGTGAAAACTGTGGAAAAATACGCTCATAAAAGTGTAAAAATGTTAAGAAATATCCTCATAAAAGTGTAAAATTGTGTATAATGGTATGAGAAATTGAAAGGAATATAGTTATGATAAACGGAGAACAAATGGTAAAAGTAGATAAGTATCGTGTACTTAATACAATGGTAAAAGAAGGACAGATTTTATTTACAGGTTCTTCTCTAATGGAACAATTTCCAATTAATGAATTACAAATGGATTTTGGAATTAAGGAAATTATTTACAATAGAGGGATTGGCGGATTTACAACTTCTGATATGCTTCAATGTATGGATGAGCAAATTTTTGGAGTCAAACCTTCCAAGATTTTTATAAATATTGGAACTAATGATATTAGTGATCCTAATACAGATTTTGACATTCTTTTAAAAGAAATGTTGAAAAATTATGAAGAAATATTAGGTCAGATAAAAGATAAATTACCAAAGACATCTGTGTATACAATGGCTTTTTATCCGGTAAATAGTGTTGATATGCTTCCAGATTGCCCTTTTGAGCAAACTGTTTTTTATCATAGAAATAATGAAACGGTGCCAGTAGCTAATGAAGAGGTGAAGAAATTAGCACAGAGAATGGGATGTTATTATATTGATGTGAATCAGGGGTTAACGAACCCTAGAGGAATGTTAAAGAAAGAATACACTATGGACGGAATACATATGTATGCCAATGCATATAAAATTATTTTAGATAATATGAAAAAGTATTTGTAATAAACTTAAATTGACACATACCTTTATATATGCTATCTTTTTCATAGTTAAAAAATTAAATAAAGGGAATGAGGTTCTCCCTTGATTTTATCAAAACCGCTAGTAAAGCTGATGACTTCTGTGTAACAATGCACAGGTGAATCAGCTTTTTTTATGTAATATAAATTCCACATAAGGAGACAACAAATGAACAAACAACAAATATACGAAAAAGCAATTCTAACGATCAAATATATTATCCTTGCAATTATAATCGGTGTTGTTGTGGGAATAGTAGACACAGTTTTTGGAAGAGGCTTAATTGCAATATCTGATTTCAGAACAGCCAATTACAAATATCTTATTCCGTTTTTACCGGTAGCAGGACTTTTAATTACATGGCTGTACCTACGTTTTAGCAAATTAAGTTTAAAAGGTATGACACTTGTATTTGAAGTTGGGCAGGAGAAAAGGGATTCAATACCACTTGCGCTAGTACCACTGGTTATGGTTGGAACATGGATAACACATCTTTTTGGAGGTAGTGCCGGCAGGGAAGGTGTAGCTGTTCAGATAGGGGCAACACTTTCACATTATTTGGGCCGAAAAATGAAAACACCAGACAACAGCAAAGTTATGCTAATAACAGGTATGGCAGCAGGTTTTGGTGGCTTGTTTCAAACTCCGTTGGCGGCGACTTTTTTTGCCATGGAAGTAATTGTTGCAGGTTATATGGATTATCAGGCATTGCTACCTGCAATAATCGGAGCCTTTGTAGCTTCATTTACATCACACTCACTAGGACTTGAAAAATTTGCTGTGGAACTGAAGAGTACAGTTGATTTGTCAAATATGAAAATCGTAGCAATAGTTATAATTTTAGGATTAGCATTTGGAATTGTGGGAAGATTATTTTCAAAATTACTTCAGATTCTAAAGAAATTTATGGTAGAGAAATTTGTGAATCATTATGTGAGAATTGGTGTGATTTCAATACCATTGGCAATAATATTGATTTCCCTTTGGCAAGGAAGATACAGCGGACTTGGAACTAACTTGATTTCCAGCGTTTTTTCAGGTGGAGAGGTTTATGGCATTGACTGGATTTTGAAACTGTTACTAACAGTGCTTACTTTATCAATTGGTTTTCAGGGCGGTGAAGTAACACCACTGTTTTCAATAGGGGCAACTCTTGGAATGGTTCTTGGAGGGTTACTTGGTATATCCCCTGTTTTATGTGGCGCACTTGGTTATGCAGCAGTTTTTGGAAGTGCCACAAATACACTGATAGCACCTATAATGCTTGGTATCGAAGTGTTTGGTGGAAGTAATATGTTATTGTTTGTGGTGGTATGCAGTATTGCATACATTGTTAATGGAAATAAATCAATTTACGGTGCACAGGAAAAAAGTAGTAATTTACAAATAAAATAAGTTTTATTAGGCAGATAAATGTGTTAGTCTAGTTATAACGGTATGTTACTAAAAAATATGACAGGAATAATATATTGACAGAAAATACAAAAGGATAAGGGTAAGATGAAAAAAGTACAATATCTAATATTTACAATGCTATTAGCAGTATTGGTAATTGGCTTTGCAGGCAAAAAAATAGTTATTCCGTCAAAAATAAACGGTCAAACGGTAATAGGTATTTGGAATAATGTTTTTGAAAAATGTACTAATTTAGAGGATGTAGTGTTTCAGGAAGGCTGCAAATATATAGGAAAGAATGTTTTTACTAATTGTAGTAATTTGCAAAAAGTCACTCTTCCCAAAAGTTTGCTATAAATAGGAGATGGAGCTTTTGCTAAAACAAAAATTATAGAGATAGCGATTCCACCAAATCTGAAAGTAATAGGAGACTGTGCTTTTTCACATACACCTTTAGAAAATATTATTTTACCTGATAACTTAAAGTGCATTACAGCAGGTATGTTATCTAACACTGAACTTGAAAAAATAACAATACCGGAAAGTGTTGTGCATATTGAGTATGGAGCCTTTGAGGATTCTAAGTTAAAAGAAATTGAGCTTCCGCAGAATTTATACTCAATAGGTAGTTTTGCATTTAATATACCGTCGCTTGAAAAAATTATTATTCATTCAAATGTGGAGATTATGGAAGAAAATATTTTTGGTAAACAGTATGGTGAAAAAGCAATTGATTTGACAATATGTTGCCCTGATGGCTCAAAGGCACAGTTATATGCAAGGAAATATGGGTGCAATTGTTGCGAAATTCCAAAAAGCTTAACAGCAAATAAGGAAATTTGTGCAAGTGGACTTTGGGTAAAATTTGTATTATTAAAAGAAAAAATTGATTTAAATGTGTTGTGTAAAAAATTATCAATTAATAAAGGGGAAACCTGGTCATGGGAAACAAGTTCAAGTTCTGTTGAAATTAACAAAGTTATGAGTATGGATGAGGCCGAAAGACTAAAGAAAAATTTTGAATGGTACATCAATGCATATCAGAAGGAATTATTTATGGGTGGTGTAGCTATAAAAGATAATCTTGTGGAAATACTGAAGTATTGGTAACCATAACATCCCACAAATTACCAACACGACAATTATTGACAATATAAAATCATTGTGCTAGATTACGCGAGTTAGTACAAACTAACACAAGTAAACAAAGAATAACAAAGAGGCATTTAAATGAAAAAATTATTAGCAATTCTTTTAGCATCGATGTTACTTGTATGTGGATGCAGTAAAAATAATATATCAGAAAATAATGCAGGAGGAGTATCGGCTGATTCCAAATCAGAGGAACAAAAAGTTACAGCGGATCTTTTTGCAATGGACACATACATGCAGGTGACAGCTTACGGAAAAAATGCAAACAAGGCAGTAGAACAGGCAAAAAAAAGAATAAATCAGCTAGACAGCATGCTTTCTACAGGCAAGAAGGAAAGTGAAGTCAGCAAGTTAAACAGTGAAAAAACTTTAACACTTTCAGAGGATGTAGGAAACATTATGGAACGTTCTTTGGAAATCTACAAAAGTACAAAGGGTGTTTTTAATCCGGCAATTTATCCTGTAATGCAGGCTTGGGGATTTGATACAAAAAAATATAAAGTTCCATCAAAGGAAAATTTGCAGGCAACTTTAAAAAATACAGATGCTTCAAAAATCAAATATAATAAGTCTTCAAGAGTCGCAACATTTGAAAATAAAAAAATGGAAATTGACTTTGGAGGAATTGCAAAAGGTTACACATCGGCAGCAGTTATGAAGATTTTTAAGGACTGCGGTGTGACAAGTGGTCTGGTTAGTCTTGGTGGTAATGTTCAGGCATTAGGTAGCAAGGTTGATGGCAGCAGTTGGAAAGTGGCAATTCAAAATCCTGACAGCGAGGAAAACTATCTTGGAGTGCTTAATATAAAGAACAAAGCAGTTATTACATCAGGTGGCTATGAACGTTATTTCGAAAAAAACGGAAAAGTTTATCACCATATAATTGATCCGGCAACCGGGTATCCGGCAAATGCAGGTCTTAAATCAGTGACAATTGTTAGTGAGGATGGAACACTTGCAGATGGTTTGTCAACATCACTATTTATTATGGGGCTTGAGAAAGGCGAGAATTATTGGAGAGAAAACAGTGATAAGTTCGATGTGATTTTCTTAACAGACGATAACAAACAGTACGTTACAGAAGGAATTTACAAAGATTACTCATCTGATAATAAAGTAATAAAAATTACTAAGGATAAGTAATAAAGTAAATAAAATTAAAAAGACAAATGGTTATCAAACTTTGTAAAAAGATAATTATAAACAGATAATCAGAAACTAAACAGATAAAAATAATTTATAAATATAAACAGGACTGAAAAATTACAAAAGGCAAAATAGAAAACAAGGTGGAAACATACAAATGAAGAAGATAAACAAAAGGAAAATTCAAAAATATATCAGAATGATAATTCAGCTAATATTCTTCACAATTATGCTATCAATTTACACCACAGCCTTTTCGGGTGTTAAGTACATTTTCACCCAAATTGGAAATGGACAGCAGGTGGAATTAACATCTTTTGTTACAATATTAATTGTGTTATGCTTATACACGATAGTTTTTGGCAGATTCTTTTGTGGCTTTGCATGTGCCTTTGGCAGTTTAGGCGACTACCTTCAGGAATAGAACTACCAAATAGTGGTGAGAACATTCAATCAGGAGAATGTTTTATGTGTCAAAAATGTATGAATATATGCCCAAAACAAAATGTTAAAACATCTACAATAAAAGGAAATGGCATTGGCTTTATTTTAATAAGAGCAGCCATTCTTATAATCATAATGAAGTGGGCTGGTATTTAAGATTGGTAAACTAGGAGCATTTTAATGAAGAAAAAAGATATTATTCTGGTGATTGTTGTTCTTTTAATAGCCGGAGTTTCGTATAGCATGATGCATTTTATGAGGTCGGGCGAAGGTCATTTTGCACAGGTGTCAGTTGATGGCAAAGTGCAGGGGACTTATTCATTAGATAAAGATAGAACAATAGAAATTAAATCTTCAAAAGGAAAGAATATTCTTATCATTAAAGATGGAAAGGTGGAGATGAAAGAGGCAGATTGCCCTGACAAGTATTGTGTTAAGCAGGGCAAAATCAAAAATGTTGGTGAGACAATAGTGTGTCTGCCACATAAAGTTGTGGTTGAAATAGAAAAGACAAGTAAAGGCACAGATTCTAATGACAATAAGAAAAATGATGAAATAGATGCAGTAGTGAAATAGCTAAGCTATAAAGCATAAACAATAGTTAAATAACTAAAATGATAAAACACATACAGAAGCAAAAGAACTAAATTTTGCGAAAATTTGTAAGGTTGGAAAAGTAATTTAATATTTCAGGAAGGAGTTAATATGGATGCAAAAAGAATAGCAAATATGGCAATGCTGGTAGCGTTAGCAATAATTTTTAGCTATGTAGAATTTATGATTCCTATTAATCTTGGTATTCCCGGAATAAAATTAGGGTTGGCAAATTTAGTAATTGTAATAGCCTTGTACACACTAAAACTAAGTGATGTGTGGATTATTTCAATCCTAAGAATATTGATAATCGGCTTTATGTTTGGAAGTGGTATGTCAATTATTTATAGTTTGGCAGGGGCTATTGTAAGCTTAATCGTAATGATGCTTGTGAAAAAAATTAATGGTTTCAGCATCATGGGAGTTAGCATGATAGGAGCAGTATGCCACAATCTTGGACAGATTGTGGTAGCAATGATAGTCGTAGAAACTACAAGTATTTTGTATTATGTACCGGTTCTTTTGGTTGCCGGTTTAATCACAGGTGCAATAATAGGCATAATTTCAAAAAGAGTATTAGTTGCCATAAAAAAATAAAACAAATTTTTTTACCCCTAAAGATTAGATAAAACTAACAAAAATAAGTCAAAGCAAACAAATATGTGTATGCAGGACTTACATGGCAGGAATATTGGGCAAGTGAAGGTGTATATGAAGCAGGAAACGTACAGTCTTCAGAGGCAGAAGACAGTAGAGGCGAATTAGATAAAGGTGTTTTCGATGCAGTTTCAAGAGCTACAGTAAATCACGGTATTCACAGAGGAAGTTTCCAGTGTAGCACAACAATTTATGACGTAGATGGCAATACATACAATGTTTTATATTGGAAGACTGGTGAGAATGGAAACGGAACTTGTCAGTGCGTTTTAACAGATGGAAGAGGGAAAATTTGAATGGACAGCAAAAATGATAAATATAAACACGGGAAATAATAATAGTTTGATTTCAAAGTGTAAAGTCCTAAAGGAATATGTTATACTAACAACTAGGATGAGAGAGTATATCAGTAAGTATTCCGGTAAGGATTTCAGTGACGAGGAAGCAGTGAAAATGGCTGTGGACGAATGTATAAATGAATATGTGTTGCGAGAATTTCTGCTGGAAAATAAGGCGGAGGTGGTTAAAATGTTCTTGACAGAGTATAACGAAAAGCAGACATTGGAAAACACGTATAACGATGGCGTTGAAGTTGGTAAAGAAAAGGGGATAGAAATTGGCAAAGCTCAGGGCATTGAATTTGGAGAACGCAGAAAGCTTATTGAAATGGTATATAAGAAAATGAAAAGAGGAAAAACTGTAGAAGAAATAGCAGACGATTTGGAAGAAGATATAGAAGTAATTAATCCTATTTTTAATGAAATAGAGAAGGTAGGGTTAGATAAAAGTCTGGAAGAGATAATAAAAAAAGTTAAGGTTAAAGTAATGAAAGAACAGTATGGCTTATTCGGAGTTAATTAAGAATCATGGAGGATTTATGCCAAAATACAACGACTTATCAAAAGAATTACAGGAAAAAATAGAACAGGATCGAGCTAATCATGTGGTAAATCCATACGCCTTTCGTAACGAGGATGCTCTTCGTAGAAAGATGGACTGGGACAAAAACAAACTTTTAAGACCGGCGTTTGTACGTGACTGTGAGAAAATCCTACATCTACCAATGTATAATCGTTATGCTGACAAAACACAGGTATTTTCATTATACAGAAATGATGATATTTCAAGGCGTTCCAGTCATGTGCAGTTGGTATCAAGAATAGCCAGAAACATTGGTGGTTTGCTGGGGCTGAATACGGATTTAATAGAAGCTATTTCCCTGGGACATGACATTGGTCACACACCATTTGGTCATGCAGGAGAGCACAAACTAAATGAATTATACAATGGAAACACCGGAAGATATTTTAATCACAATGTTCATAGCGTAAGAGTTCTTGATCAGATTTTTAATCTGAATCTTAGTATGGAAACACTGGACGGAATACTATGCCACAATGGTGAGATGGAGCTTGAAAAATATAAGCCTATTGCTTATAGAAATTTTGATATCTACGATAAGAAAGTTGAAGAGTGTTATGTGAATAAAGAGGCTAACACCAAGTTGATACCAGCTACCTTAGAGGCATGTGTTATGAGAATTTCAGATATTATTGCATACCTTGGAAAAGACAGACAGGATGCGCAGGAGTTGGGACTTTTTGAGACATCGCCAAAATACTACGAAGGTAAAATCGGAACTACCAATTCTGAGATTATTAACAACATGATTGTAAACATTGTGGAAAATAGTTATGGAAAAGACTACCTGAAAATGGATGAAGATTTCTTTGAAGCTTTTTCACAGGGAAAGAGGGAAAACTATTCTTTAATTTATGGTAATTCAAAAGTTAAAAAAGTTTACGAAGAAGAAATCAATCCGATGATGGAAGAAATCTATGAGAAACTTTTGAAGGATGCAAAGGCTCATAATAAGAATTCGGTATTGTATAAACATCACATTAATTACATTAATGATAGAGCAAAATATTATACAAATGAAGATTATGATGAAAACGAGGCAAATGAAAAGGTAGTTGATTATATTGCAAGCATGACAGATGACTACTTTGTAGACTTATACAAATACCTGTTTCCAAAGGGGAAACATCATGTAAAATACATTGGATATTTTGAATAAAAAATATGAAATTTAAAAGAACACTAAAAATGGTTTTATGAAAGGATAATACTGTTCAGGTGTCATCATTTTAGAATGGTGGCTAAATTTTAGGTCCTATTGTTGAAAAAATGGGGGTATGTTAGTATAGAATGTAGACGAATAAAATTGTTTTTATTCATTTTTGACCGAATAGATTAACAGAGGAAGGAGCGCATAATACTTAGTAGAAAGTATTATGTAAAAGCATTATGTTTAAGAAAATTATAGCTGTAGCTGCAAGCGTTACAATGTTATTTTCAGGAATAGCATTTAGCCCGGCAAAAAAGGTAAACGCGGCAGTACATTCATCACAGGGAAGCGAGACATGGAAGTTAGTATGGAATGATGAATTCAATCAAACTGTTGGAGGTGCACCTGATCAGTCAGTATGGTCTTACGATATAGGAGTAGGAAATGGTGGCTGGGGAAATGCAGAACGTCAGTATTATACAAACAGCACAAATAATGTATATATTGCAGATGTGTCAGGTGATTCAAGTTCTTCAGATGGAAGGGCATTGGCAATTAAGGCAATCAAGTCTGGAGATAGTATAACATCAGGTAGATTAAAATCATTAAATAAACAATATTTAAGATATGGAAGAATAGAAGCAAAAATCAGAACAGAAAACGGAATGCAGTCAGGTGTGTGGCCTGCATTTTGGATGATGGGAAATGATATCGAAAGTGGAGCACCATGGCCATATTGTGGTGAGATAGATATTATGGAACACAGAAATGCAGAGCAGAATGTTATTGGAACACTACATTATAATAGTGGAAAAGGTACATCAGCAGGTTACGCTCACCAATATATTGGTAGTGAAATCAATGGTCAATATGGTTATATTGGCGATATGAATCAGTGGCATAAATATGCTGTTGAATGGTACGAAGACGTTATCAAGTTTTTTGTAGATGACACTTGCTTTGAAACACTTAACATATCAAGTGATGAAATGGAAGAATTCCAAAAAGATCATTTTATTCTTTTAAATTTAGCAATTGGTAGTACAAATTCACCATTTACACTTGGACAAACAATCAGCGATAGTTTCACAGATGCAACAATGTATGTGGATTATGTTCGTGTATATCAGGGAACAGACAGCTCGTTTAGAAGAGCAAAGTCAACTGAAGGTGTGACAAATCCTGAGCTAACAACTATGGGTGATGGAATGACAGTATGTTCTAATCAGAAAACTTACTTAGGTGATTGGGGCTACTATATTTGGGATGGAACTTACGCTAAGTATTTAGGCGGTGAAAGTTTAGACGGCTTTCAAATGAAAATTGTAGACAACAAAAAACAAAATTGGGGAACTCAGGTTTTTACAAAAGAGATAGCTGTAACAAGTGGAAAAACATATAACGTTAGTGTAGATGTAGATTCAAACGTAGTGACTCCTGCGATTTTAATGAAAGACGAGATTAGTGAAACAGAGTTCGTTAATCAGGGACTCATAGCTGGAAAGAATACATTAAAGGGAACATTTACTGCAAATTCAGATAAAATGCAGTTTATGTTTAACTTACAAAACGTTGATTCAGGAACAACATTGAATTTCTCAAATGTAACAGTAACTGAGGTTTCAGATGGACAGGATACAAGTAAAGAAACATCAACGTCCAAAGAAAATCAGACAACAGGTGGTAATGTAACTCCTTCTAATTTAACAGAAATTAAAGGTGGAGCAGAAAATACATATTACTATGATAAAGATTCAATGGAGAATGTTAAAGAAGTAGTAAATATTCAGCAGGCAGGATATGCTACAGAACCTGGTATTTATGTGAACGTTCCGGCAGGTATCAGCGATGTTAAGGTAAACGGTGTAGCATTGGATGCAACTGCAATTCAGGGTGCAGGCACATGGATTTATTTATCAAAGCTTACAAAAAGGACAAATAATGTTGAAATAACATATGCAGGTGGCGTTGCAAAAATCACAATTGCAAATATGTCAATGTCTGAAGGTAGTGATGTAACAACAACATCACAGCAAACAACAACTAGCAAACAGGAAGTAACGACAACAAAACAACAGACAACAACTAGCAAACAGGAAGTAACGACAACAAAACAACAGACAACAACTAACAAGCAGGAAGTAACGACGACAATAAAACAACCAAATACTTCAACAACATTAGGAACAACAAAAGCACCTGAAACTGTGAAGCAGACAACTACAGCTAATAAGGTTGACTCAACTAAGGTTAAGTTAGGAAAAACTAAAATTGCCAAAGCTTCAAAGAAAAAGAATGTTAAGAAGATTAAATTAACACTTAAAAAGATTAAAGGAGCAAAGGGCTATCAGGTTAAAGTTTCCACGTCAAAGAAATTTAAGAAAAAAACAACAGTAACAAAAACTATTAAAAAACTTACTAACACAGTTAACATTAAAAAACTCAAAGTAGTTAAGAAATATTACATTAAGGCAAGAGCTTTTAGCAAGACAAAGGGAACTATAAGCTACGGCAAATGGAGTAAAGTTAAAGTAGTTAAGATTAATTAACCAAAGTTAAATAGTCAAACTGCATAGCAATAAACTTTAATAACAAGAAAGGATTTAGAGAGAATGAGAAAATCAAAATTTATGGCGATACTATTAACACTTGTTCTTACACTAAGTATGGCAAACGGATTAGTGTTTAATGTATCAGCCGCAAGCCCAAAACTTAACAAGAAAAAGGTAACAATTACTGTTGGAAAGACAGTAAAATTAAAAGTTAAAAAGAATAAGGCTAAGAAAAAAGTTAAGTGGAAATCAGCAAACAAGAAAATTGTTAAAGTTACAAAAAAAGGAAAAATAAAGGGAATCAAACCTGGTAAAACAGTTGTAACTGCAAAAGTCGGCAAGAAAAAATTAAAATGCAAGGTTAAAGTAGTTGCAAAGAAACAGACTACTAAACCAACTGTAAAGCCAACAGTGCCTGCAACAACAAAAGCTCCAGTGCAGACAACACAGGCACCGGTAACAACAAAAGCACCAGTACAGACAACACAGGCACCGGTAACAACAAAAGCACCAGTACAGACAACACAGGCACCGGTAACAACAAAAGCACCAGTACAGACAACACAGACACCGGTAACAACAAAAGCACCAGTACAGACAACACAGGCACCAACCACAGCTAAGACTACAACAATAGTTGACGATGGAAAGCCGGGACCAAAAGAAGCTTTTGGAGAGGTAATTATAGGAATAGATGGTTTATCGGTACAATTTGTTTGGGGAAATGATAACGAAATTATAAGTAGTGGTCAGACATTCAACATATACTATGATGGAGTTTTAGGAGAACAGGGTGTAAATCCTGCAGTAATTACTCATGTATTTGCTACAGGTGGAAAACATGTAATTACTATTAAGGGATATCTTAATGGAAAAGAAAGTCAAGGTGTAAATATTGGAGTAGATCTTGGTGGAAGTGGAGATAACCAGACAACAACAAACAGTTCTGAACCAACGCAACCATCAACAACACAGCCTACAACAACAAAACCAGCAACAACAAAACCAGCAACAACAACTAAGCCATCATCAGAGAATCCAACAACAGCACTTACTTTTACAACAGATAGCTCAATTGAGAAACCATTTGGTTTAAATGTAAGTCAGGCATCAGAAGGATATGTTAATATTGTTTGGGGACGTGGTACAATTGACTGCTATAATGTATATGTAGATGGAGTAAGAAGACGTACAGGTGTATCAGCACAGTTATTAAAACTTCCGGTTTACACAGAGGGAACACATACAATAGCAATTACAACAGTAGTAGGAACAAAAGAATCAGAAAAACTTGAGGCACAGGTTGCAATTACAGGTATAGGTGAAAAAGAAACAGAGCCTGAAACATGTCCACCTGAACTTCAGCCACAATTAAAGGAAAATGTTCCTATGAAGGATGATAGAATCGCAATTGAACTTAACAACAAAACAAATGGAAAATATAGTGATGACCAGATTTATTGGTGTATCTTAGGAAACAATTCAGATAATAAACTTTGTTATATGGACAAGTATGGTAACATGATTCCGGCATCAGAATCTTTAAATACAATTGACGTAAATGGAAAAAAATATGCGAATATTTATCATACACTTGCAGAATCAGACCATGTATATGCACCAACAGTTCGTTCAGGAAGAATGTACTTAAGTTATGGAAAACCTGTTTACGTTACATTTAATACAGATGCTAATGGCAATGCAGGTTATGCAGGACCAGACCTTAACAATCCAAGTGATGTAAATGCAAACACATTATTTGAATTTGCTGAATTTACAATCGAAGGCAAGAGTTATTGGGGGAACACAACTCGTGTTGACTATTTCTGTTTCCCAATGATTACACGTTTAGTTGGAAATGCACTTTATGGTACATATGACAAGACTGTAGGTGATATAGGAACAAGAGATGAAATTTTCTCAGCATTTAAAAACAATGCACCTGAGGCATTTAAAACACTTGTAAGAGATGATAGAATTATTGCTCCATGCAAACTTACATTTGGTGAAGGAAAACAGTATGCAAACTACTTCGATAATTATATTAATGAATTCTGGACAAAATACTCAAATGAAGATTTAAGATTTAGCTCAGAAACAGGAAGCTTTGTAGGAAGAGTAGAAGGTAATAGAATGAAATTTACAAGAGATAATGATTCTAATGTATATTATATTGATAAGCCAACTACTCAGGATATGTTAGAAGGCAGAGGAGCTTTTGATAGAGGTAATGGTGTAGAAAAAGCTATCGAAGCACAGTTATGTGCAGCATTTAACAGAGGTGTTGCAACAGAACCTGACAAGTGGTACATAGTAAGCGAATATTATAAGAAGAGCCCATCAAACTACTATGCAGGTTTCTTCCATGAACATTCAGTTTGTGGTTTAGCTTACGGCTTCTGCTATGATGATGTAAATGACCAGAGTACACTTTTACAGTACGATAAAGCAGATGCGTTAGTAATCGATTTAAGATGGTAAGACATAAAAATACAGAAAAGGTAACGATATTTAATAATGTGTTGACAATATATAGTAAGGCAATAACATTATTAAAAAAATAGAAATATTAATAAATTCAGGAACCTACCTTTTATTGTTAATATTGAAAAGCAATTCGTTGACATTTTAACTGTTTATACATAAAATGCCATTTAAGCAAAAGGCAAGAGGACAAGGACGTCTACAAAAAGATGTTATTGTCCTCTTTTTTTGTGTAATGGGAAGATTCGTTTGAATTTCCAGTACATAAAAAATGTAACACCAAATAAGTGGTATGAATATTACACCACAAAATGGACAGTTGCAGATAAATCAGTTGTACAAATTGTAAATGATATGGGAGATTTAGTTGATATACAGGCTGTAGGAGTTGGACAAACAGATGTGTATATCAACATAGGCGGAAAAGTAGCTAAATGCCATGTGGTAGTTAAATAAACTTTTTTAACTTTATGTTTTATAACATTGTTGCACTTCTAATATTATGTTAAAATATCAAAGGATAAAAAACATAAATATTAATTTGTATTTACATAAAGGAGAAAAGTATGCCAGTATTTGATTTTAACAGTACACCAGATGAAAATAAAAAAGGTGAAGTTACATACACAACGTTTGCTTCAAGTGAGAGCATAGCTTCAAAGGAACATCCAATAATGTTTTTGGATAATAAGAATCGTCAGTGGAAGCATCATTCCAGTGGTGTGTTCACAAATCCTATTAAAAAAACTTCTTTTGAATTTAATGAAGAGGACGGAACAGTTAGTGCTGATATTTTGAAAATAGATTCAAGATTTGTAAGCCTACTTAAATGGCTTGGTGAAAATCATATAAATGTAAGATTGTCAGGTGAAAATCAGGAAGAAGGTTATGCGGTATATAAAATTCGCGAAACTGCATTTGGCGGTGGAACAAAGCTTTCTGCTGAGGACGGCTTCCTTCAGTTTATGATTGAAAGACTATTAGCAAGCAATCCACCTGCAGAAGAAGTGGAAGATGAAGATCAGGAGGAAGAGGGAGACAGCATGAAGCTGACAAGTCTTCAGAGCATTACTGATTTTATGAATTGTGCAGGAAAGACTTTACCTGATAATATCCGTTTATGGGCGAGAAGAAATTTGGCAGTAGCCCGTTCTAATGAAGTTTCACAGGAAGAAAGACATCACGCTCAAAGAGCACTTTCCATTATGATGAACGTTCAGTGGAAAAATAATTATTTCGAATCAATTGATCCTGATGAAGCAAGAAGAATTCTTGATGAAGAACTTTACGGAATGGAAAAAGTTAAGCAGAGAATTATCGAGACAATTATTCAGATTAACAGAACACATACACTTCCGGCGTATGGACTACTTTTAGTAGGACCTGCAGGAACAGGTAAATCTCAGATAGCTTACGCAGTAGCACGTATTTTGAAATTACCTTGGACAACTTTAGATATGAGTTCAATTAATGATCCGGAGCAATTAACAGGAAGTTCACGTATATACACAAATGCAAAACCTGGTATTATTATGGATGCTTTTTCAGTAGCAGGGGAGTCAAATCTGGTATTTATTATTAATGAATTAGACAAAGCTACATCAGGCAACGGAAAAGGAAATCCGGCTGATGTGTTATTAACACTTCTTGACAATCTTGGTTTTACAGACAACTATATGGAATGTATGATTCCAACAGTGGGCGTTTATCCAATTGCGACAGCTAATGACAAGTCACAGATTAGTGCACCACTTATGTCAAGATTTGCAGTAATTGAATTGCCTGATTACACAGCAGAAGAAAAGAAAATTATTTTCTCAAAATTTGCATTACCAAAAACATTAAAGAGAATTGGTCTTAAAGAAGATGAATGTATTATGACGCCAGAGGCTATTGATGCTGTTGTAGACATTTATAAAAATACAAGTGGTATTAGAGATTTAGAGCAGGCAGCAGAGCATATTACAGCAAATACACTTTATCAGAT
Organism: Eubacterium sp. Marseille-QA0814; assembly: GCF_965119675.1. NCBI lineage: Bacteria > Bacillati > Bacillota > Clostridia > Eubacteriales > Eubacteriaceae > Eubacterium > Eubacterium sp. Marseille-QA0814. The sequence continues at coordinate 2,271,216 of NZ_CBCPMG010000001.1, forward strand.
TGAAGTAAATCATGTTAAGTCAGTAACATTTGATGCAAAAATTGTAAGAGAATTACTAGCATAGAAACGCAAAAAGGAATGAAAAGGTTAATGGACAATAAGTTAAAAGATGACATTTTTTATTTTTGTACATTAATAGAATATATTTCAAGAAAAACAAAGAATCATAGGAAAGATGTAATTAATTATTTTGAGGAAGAGTATATCAAATGTTAATTGTGTCTGTGAGTTCAAATGTAGAAATTGAAAAAACTATTAAAGAGGTATTCTCATCTTTTATTAGTGATGAAATTTCGAATTTTAATTCTAACGTATATTATAGTAATCCGGATTATTTAAGATGTTCGTATTTAGATGGCAGAATTTTTTAAAAAGAATAACTTTCTAATAGGTTTGTCAATTGATGGCCCAAAGGAAATACATGACAACGGAACGTCTCTATAAGCTAGGAAGAACAATAATAAATCCTAATGCAAGACAGTTTTTATAAAAATATCCTATCAATATAGACTGCAAAAGTTTATGTTGATAGGATAAAATTTTCTATATTGAAAATGCCATAACTACAATGCCAAGTATAACAAGAATAACACCTGTGGCTCGATTTAGAGTCTTTGGTGTTGCCTTGTTAGCAAATACAGCGGCGATTCTTGCCCACAACAATGTGAACACAATACAAAGAATCCATACTGTAAAATCAGGCATACCGCCAATGGTAAAATGAGAAACGGCTCCCGTAAAGGCAGTAAAACTCATAATAAATACACTTGTTCCAACGGCTGTTTTTAATTCATAACCAAGTACAGAAGTTAGAATAAGAAGCATCATCATGCCACCTCCTGCACCAATGAAACCACAAATAAATCCAATAATGATACCACAAATCAAAGACTGGATGGCACGTTTTTTTGCAGGTACATTGGCCATGGCTTCTTTTGTAGTCATAACAGGTTTTACAATGAATTTAATACCAAGTAAAAATGTCATAAATACTGAAAAATTTCCCATTGTAGTCGAAGGCACTAAGCTTGAAATGTAGCTACCAACAACAGTGAAAACAAGAACACTTGCCATCATAATAAGTCCGTTTTTTATATCTAAGTTTTTATTTTTTCCATAAGTATAGGCTGAAACAGCACTTGCCAAAACGTCTGATGATAAGGCAATTCCAACAGCCATATACGGGTCTATTCCAAGAAATGTAATTAATATAGGACTAATAACTGCAGCAGCACTCATGCCTGCAAATCCTGTTCCAAGACCGGCGCCCATGCCGGCAAAAAAAGTAACTATAATTGTAATTAGTATATCCATTTTTTCTTCACTTTCTTAATGTTATTGTATTTTATTTATCTGATTATCCCACAAATTTATTTTGTTTGTAAAATTTAAGTTTAATACCTTTTCTATTTTAACATTTATATTTATATATGGAAGATTTAATTTATAATATACAGTATAAAAAAGTAAAATATTTCTGTGCAATGTAATTGTTTTAAAGTTAAAGTGTTAGAAAACAAAACATTAAAATATTTAAAACAAAGATAATTTAGAAAGGAGCCATTTTGTAAATAGAATAAACTAAATTTACAAAATGATATAACATGAAAATGAATAAATTTATAGAAAGCGAAAAGATAAATAACAATAACATAAATAATGAAAACATAAGTAGCGAAAATATAAATAGTGAAAATAATAAAAAAGAAATAATTAAAAAATTATATATTCAAATGATTAAGTTATACAAAGGAGACGCTAAGCGTATACAGCATTTCACCAAGGTAAATGCCTACGGGAAGTTAATTGCAGAATTAGAACAAGTTAGCCCTGAAACTTTTTTTATAATTGATGTGGCAACATTAACTCATGACATTGGCATACATACATGTGAAGAAAAGTACGGAAACTGCAATGGAAAACTTCAGGAGCAGGAAGGACCGGAATTAGCAAAAGAACTGCTTGGAAAAATAGGCGTTGATGAAGAGGTTTCTAAAAGGGTGCAATATTTAATAGGTCATCACCACACATACAATAACATTGACGGTATAGATTACCAGATATTAGTTGAGGCAGATTTCTTAGTTAATTTGTATGAAGATGGAGCATCTAAAGAAGCAGTGGAAACCGCCTATAATAAAATATTTAAAACAGAAGTAGGAAAGAAAATTTGCAGAGAAATGTTTGAAATATAAAAACAAAGTGAAAAAATGCGACTAAAAAACTTACAGGGAGAGGAAAACAATGAATCCAGAAATTAACATAAGAGTAGCAACATTAGAAGATGCTGAAAAGATACTTGAAATATACGGATATTACATTGAAAATACAGCAATAACTTACGAGTACAAGATTCCAACACTTGAAGAATTTAAGAGTAGAATGATTCGCATAAAGGAGATTTTACCATATCTTGTAGCAGAGAAGGATGGAGAAATATATTGGAGAACCTGCTGATAATATGAAGCCGATTGTTAAATTTAAGGATTTAGAAATAAATTTATAATTAGAGTCGGGGGTGCGGACATTTTCTTGGACTATCTAAGTGACCAATCCAAGTCTATGTCTGTACTCTATAGGACTCAAATATCCTAATGATTTTTTTATTCTTTTTTCATTATACCAATAAAGATAATCATTTAAAATACCAATAAATTCTGAGATGTTTACCCCAGACCAATCTGCATTATAGAACATCTCATTTTTAATTCTTCCAAATACGCCCTCACAGGCAGAATTATCAGGTGAACAGCCTTTCTTTGACATTGATCGTATGAAACCATTTTTCTCCATCCTGTCAATCCAGCCTGGCCAGCGGTAGTGTACGCCTCTGTCTGAATGTATGATTGGTTTTTCTCCTACAGATAGTAATTTAGCTGCATCGTCAAGCATAGAATTGACAAGTAATGCATCTGGAGAAGTGCTTATATTCCAATTGACAAGTAAGCCATCAAAACAATCTACTATAGGCGATAAATAAACCTTTCCTGCCGGAATTGCAAACTCGGTTATATCTGTTAACCATTTTTCGTTAGGTTTAGATGCAGAAAAATTTCTGTTAATTAGATTATCTACTGCTGGAGATATTTCACCTTGATAGGAATTATATTTACGAGTTCGTTTGATTTTTACTACAAGTTGTTCTTCTTTCATAATCCTACGAATAACTTTTTCTGAGACAATTATATTTTCACGCTTAAGTAGGGCGTGAATTCGTCTGTAACCATACCGACCTTTATTCTCTGTAAATAATTCAATGACTCTAACACGTAAAAGTGTATATTTATCTTCTTTTTTTAGGGATTGTTCCTGATAATAATAACTGCTTTTTGATAATTGTAATTTCTGTAATAATAATGGCAGTGAGTATCTATTTTTCAAGACATCGATTATCACCGCCTTCTCTCTGTTGCTGAGAGCACTCTGATCGATGTCTGGGTCTTTTTTTAATACATTTATCGTTTCTTTAAGAATATCTATTTCTAATTGCATATCTTGTATTTGAGCCTTCAACTGATTTATTTCATCAGAAGAAATATCTGTACTTGAAACAGAACCTTCTACTAATGTTCCCGGAGTAATGTTTTTGTGATTCATAAGACCTAATGTACCTTCTTTTAAATAACGTTTTCGCCATTGATAAATACTAGCTCTACTATACCCAATGTCTTCTGAAACATATTTTATATTTTCTCCGAGCTCATAGCAACGGTGAATTACATCTAATTTTACTTCTAATGGAGGATTGCGAGGATGATCAGGAGGATTATTAATTACAGGATATTCTTTCCTTGTTTTGGGTGGGGTATTTTCCTCAGCAATCCATGTGTACAGATTTCTACGTGTTGGATACCCTAGAATCCTAATAGTTTCAGTTACAGACTCTGTTTGATGATATATCCGTAGTGCAATATCTTTTTGTTCTTTTGAATACATAAAAAGGCTCCTTTCGAAGCCCTATAGTAGTCCAGAATTTTGTCCGCACCCTCGTCTGTGAAATAAAGTCTGTAAATAGACATTCTATGATAAGTGATGGAACTGTAAGTTCATGAAATGAGCTTGCAGCTCTTGTTTATATAACTAGCATATAAAAATACCCATGTCAAGGACGCCCGTTTTATAACGGGCGTATATTTATCCTTGATATTGGGTATTTTTTATGCTATTCAGGCAAACGACCTTCGTACATAATGCTCAGTTCTCCATACACCTGAGCCCAGTTTCTTAAGGTCGTTGTCCATTTTTTCGTTGCTTCAAAGGTTGAAAGGTACAGTGCTTTCAATAATGCCTTATCACTTGGAAATACACTTCTCTGACGATTAAGTTTCCTGTATGTTGAATTTAAACTTTCAATGGCATTGGTTGTATATATTACTTTTCGTACAGTATCTGAAAATTTAAAAATAGGCGATATCACATCCCAGTTGTCCTTCCATCTTTTCATGGAGTTCGGATACTTCGGAGTCCATTTCTCAGTTACCCTGTCTAATGCTTCAAGAGCTTTTTCTTCGTTAACTGCCTGATATATTGTTTTAAGATCTTTTGCAAAAACTTTTCTGTCCTTGTCAGGTACATATTTAAGAGTGTTTCTCACCTGATGAACTATGCATCTTTGATATTCTGTGTTTGGAAAAGCTGCTGATATGGCTTCCTTTATGCCACTTAAACCATCAGCACATATAACAAGAATGTCCTTTACACCTCGGTTTTTTAATTCATTCAATACAGACAACCAGTATTTAGAACTTTCATTATCTCCAACACTTATGCTTAATACATCCTTTTTCCCGTCCACTGTAATGCCGAGAATTACATAGGCCGCAAGCTTTCTTATTATTCCCTCATCCCTTACAGAATAATGGATGGCATCTATGTAAACAACAGGATAAATTTCATCTAACGGTCGGTTTTGCCAGTCCTCGATTTGTGGCATTATTTTATCAGTCACATCAGAAATAAATCCTTCTGATGTTTCAAATCCATAAATATCTTCAATTGTGTCGGAAATCTGCCTTGTTGTCATTCCCTTTGCGTACATTGAGATTATTTTCTGGTCAATGTCTGAAATGTCTTTCTGACGTTTTTTTACAATCTGTGGTTCAAAAGTAGAACGACGGTCCTGTGGAACATCGATTTCCATGGAGCCATAACTACTGTTGACACGCTTCGACTTGTAACCGTTTCGATAATCATCGGATTCTGAACGTTGTGATTTTGAATAACCTAAATAGTCATCCATTTCAGCTTCCATCATTTCCTTGATTGTGCCTCCAAGAAGATCTTTTAATGCATCCTGGATGTCTTCAGCTGTCTGAATGTCATATTCATCCAATAGCTGGTGGATGATGGCACGTTTGCCATCAGTCATTTGTACCTTGTGTACTTTTTTTCTTTCTCTTGCCATAATTAAGGCCTCCTATAATAATAAATTTTATCATAGAAGGCCTATTAATTATATTTAAATATTTAATTTACAGAAAAACTTTCACACTCGAGGGTGCGGACAAAATTCTGGACTACTATAGGGCTTCGAAAGGAGCCTTTTTATGTATTCAAAAGAACAAAAAGATATTGCACTACGGATATATCATCAAACAGAGTCTGTAACTGAAACTATTAGGATTCTAGGGTATCCAACACGTAGAAATCTGTACACATGGATTGCTGAGGAAAATACCCCACCCAAAACAAGGAAAGAATATCCTGTAATTAATAATCCTCCTGATCATCCTCGCAATCCTCCATTAGAAGTAAAATTAGATGTAATTCACCGTTGCTATGAGCTCGGAGAAAATATAAAATATGTTTCAGAAGACATTGGGTATAGTAGAGCTAGTATTTATCAATGGCGAAAACGTTATTTAAAAGAAGGTACATTAGGTCTTATGAATCACAAAAACATTACTCCGGGAACATTAGTAGAAGGTTCTGTTTCAAGTACAGATATTTCTTCTGATGAAATAAATCAGTTGAAGGCTCAAATACAAGATATGCAATTAGAAATAGATATTCTTAAAGAAACGATAAATGTATTAAAAAAAGACCCAGACATCGATCAGAGTGCTCTCAGCAACAGAGAGAAGGCGGTGATAATCGATGTCTTGAAAAATAGATACTCACTGCCATTATTATTACAGAAATTACAATTATCAAAAAGCAGTTATTATTATCAGGAACAATCCCTAAAAAAAGAAGATAAATATACACTTTTACGTGTTAGAGTCATTGAATTATTTACAGAGAATAAAGGTCGGTATGGTTACAGACGAATTCACGCCCTACTTAAGCGTGAAAATATAATTGTCTCAGAAAAAGTTATTCGTAGGATTATGAAAGAAGAACAACTTGTAGTAAAAATCAAACGAACTCGTAAATATAATTCCTATCAAGGTGAAATATCTCCAGCAGTAGATAATCTAATTAACAGAAATTTTTCTGCATCTAAACCTAACGAAAAATGGTTAACAGATATAACCGAGTTTGCAATTCCGGCAGGAAAGGTTTATTTATCGCCTATAGTAGATTGTTTTGATGGCTTACTTGTCAATTGGAATATAAGCACTTCTCCAGATGCATTACTTGTCAATTCTATGCTTGACGATGCAGCTAAATTACTATCTGTAGGAGAAAAACCAATCATACATTCAGACAGAGGCGTACACTACCGCTGGCCAGGCTGGATTGACAGGATGGAGAAAAATGGTTTCATACGATCAATGTCAAAGAAAGGCTGTTCACCTGATAATTCTGCCTGTGAGGGCGTATTTGGAAGAATTAAAAATGAGATGTTCTATAATGCAGATTGGTCTGGGGTAAACATCTCAGAATTTATTGGTATTTTAAATGATTATCTTTATTGGTATAATGAAAAAAGAATAAAAAAATCATTAGGATATTTGAGTCCTATAGAGTACAGACATAGACTTGGATTGGTCACTTAGATAGTCCAAGAAAATGTCCGCACCCCCCTCTCTCTATAATTATAACTCATAGAAAATTGGCTTCATTTTTTCAAAAGTACAAAATCTTGTAAAGCCAATTTCTTTTAGAATACCTTTCGCTTCATCAATATAAGCACCTAAATGTTCAGGCTTGTGGCTGTCACTGCCAATAGTAATAATTTCGCCCCCTAATTCTTTGTATAATTTCAAAATATCAATAGAAGGGGTTGTGTTTTTTAAACCATATCTATGATATGAAGTGTTGAATTCTATTCCTTTGCCGTCTGCTATAACAATTTTAAGAATCTCCGTAATAATAGGTTTAACTTTTTCGAAAGGATAAACACCCTGCTCATCATATCGTACAATAAGGTCAGGATGCCCTAAGACACTATAGTTTTTGTAGGATTTTACAACGTTAAGAAGTTCCTCATAATAACGTTCATTATATTCCTGCTGAGTTCTTCCTTCCTGAAATTCTCCCGTCCAAAATTCTTTATCCTCAACCTGATGAATGGAAAGAATAATAAAATCAAAAGGATATTTTTTAAACAAAGCTTCATATTGTGGAATAGTGTGAGTTTGAATTCCGAATTCCAAGCCGAGCTTAATGGAAATATCTTTTGAATATTTTTTCTGCAATTCACTAATTTGCTTTACATATAATGGATAATTTACGTTGACAATAGCACTACCGTCTCTATAAATAATAGGTTTTCCGCTATTCCAATCATCTCTAACACCATAATCTACATGGTCCGTAAAGCAAATTTCATTTATGCCTTTTTGGATAGCATCTTTTACAACCGTTTCCATAGGGTAAACTGAATCGTCACTGTATTCACAATGTACATGATAATCTGCAAACATAAAATTTTCTGATGTATTTTCTACATCATTCTCCTTTCGTATGTTTTTTGCTTGTTTAAAAAAATATTAAAGCATTAATCATTTTGATATGCTTAAATAAATACTATAATGTTAATATAAGAATATTATACAATCGTTTATAAAACTTTCAATATAATATATAATATTATAACAATAATAGTTAAAAAAATGTGGGCAGAAAAATATATAATGCAAAAATTTACGGAGGAAACAAAAATGGATAACGAATATTTTGATATAGCAAAGAACCTTATGAAGTTTATAGAAAAAAGCCCAAGTGCTTTTCACGTGGTAGATAATTTTTCAAAAATTCTGGATGATGCAGGCTTTATTAAGCTGAATGAGAAAGACAAGTGGAAACTTTTTTCAGGAAATAAATACTACGTTACAAGAAATGGCTCATCAATTATAGCTTTTTGTATGCCGGAAGAATTGGATTTTACTAATTTCCAAATCGCTGCAGCTCACAGCGACGCACCGGCTTTTAAAATAAAAGAAAATCCTGAAATAATAAAGGACAATAATTATGTGTCCCTTAATGTTGAAAAATACGGTGGAATGCTTATGGCACCATGGTTTGACAGACCGCTTTCTGTAGCTGGTCGTGTAGTTGTAAAAGAGGGGGCAGCATTAAAACCAATTCTTGTTAATGTGGACAGAGATTTGTGTACCATACCCAACCTTGCAATTCACATGAACAGGGAGGCAAACACCGGAGTAAAATATAATCCACAAAAGGACATGCTACCGCTTATAGGTGAAGGCGAAAACAAAGATGTATTTAACAGTATTATTGCCGAGACAATAAACGCAGACAAAGAGTCAATTATAAGCAGCGATTTGTTTTTGTATAACAGAGAAAAAGGAACAGTTTGGGGAGCAAATAATGAATTTATTTCTGCACCAAGACTTGATGACGTTATGTGTGCTTATAGCTGTATGGGTGCATTAATAAACAGAAGTGATGTAAATGAAGAAAGCGTGGCAGTGTGTGCGATTTTTGATAATGAGGAAGTAGGTAGCACTACTAAACAGGGTGCCGATTCAACATTTTTATCTGATGTTCTTACAAGAATTGCTTTGTGCGTTGGAAAGGATGAGGAAGATTTAATGAGAGCCTATGCCCAGTCATTTATGTTGTCAGCAGACAATGCCCATGGAATTCATCCTAACTATATGGAAAAAGCAGATCCAACAAACAGACCTTATATGAATCAGGGAATTGTTATAAAATACAATGCTAATCAGAAATATACAACTGATGGAATTTCGGCAGCAGTGTTTAAGGAAATATGTGAAAAGGCTGACGTGCCAACTCAAACTTATGTAAATCGTTCAGACATAGCAGGCGGTTCAACTCTTGGAAATATTTCAAACAGCCACGTTTCAATTAACACTGTTGATATTGGGCTTGCTCAGTTGGCAATGCACTCACCATATGAAACAGCAGGAATAAAGGATACATGGTATATGTTAAAGGCTGTAAAAGAGTTTTACGAAACACCTATTATAGCAGGAAGAGACGGAGTGTTTACACTGGAATAAATAGATTTGGTCGGAAAAAGTGTAGAGATTTGCTTTAAGGTGCCCCGAAAAAGTGTAGAGCCTTACCCAAAAGTGCCCCGAAAAAATGTAGAGTATTACCCAAAAGTGCCCCGAAAAAATGTGAGAAACTGCCTTGTATACCCCCGAAAAAGTGGCAGGAGAAAGTTTCGTATTTAAAAACTCGTAAACCACAGTGGTATAAATAAGCAAAGTGAAAAAAGATAAATAAAAAATCCAACACTGATTAATTAAAAGTGTTGGATTTTCTTATGGAATTAAGTATATATTTACATTCTAGGAGAAGTTTCTTCTTTAATAAACATAAACAGAAAACTTACAAAAAGTAAGATGGAAGAAAACCAGATTGTATAAAATTTAAATGTAGAAATTAATTCACTACCAAGTCCTGCACCAAATGCAAACATAACAATTATTGCAAAGTAGCAAAGTGACTTAAATAGAATATGTTTGTCACGGGTTCTGCCAAAGACGCAAAGAGATTCCATACCGCTTCTGATATTGCCAATGCACATTGTACTTGCGAAGGCATAGCCATTTACTTTTCTGAATGTTTGAACCTGCATTGCACAGGAAAAAGATACTACAGCGTTAGCAAGCATATTGAGATTTTCAGGTATGAACCCAACAAATAGCAGTAGAAAAATTTCTATTATAAGAACTAATTGGCGCCAATGTATTTGCTGAACTCGTTGGAACTTGGTTCTAATAATTTCTGCTGCAACAATCCCAATTGCAAAAGAAACAAGTGGAATCATATAATGAATTACCAGGTGCCAATTCCTTTCCATAATATTTTGACTTAAAAGAACAATGTTACCTGTTTGGGCATTTGCAAAAACTTTGCCTCTAAATAAATATGTGTAGGCATCCTGTAAACCGCCTGATATTGAAAGGAACGCGGCAGTTAGGATAGATTCAGACATTTGCCCATGTGTTTTGTAATTCATTTATATTTCCTCCACAAGTTTCATAGAATATAGTAAAGCACATAGCTTTGTGAATAAAACATTGACTGAAAAAGGGAAAAGCCAATCTATGTTTTAAACACACCGTTACGTGCAGTAACGGAAAGTTTTATCAGTTAATATTCTGGCAAAAATTAATCCTAATGGAAGAGCCATAATAATCATAATAGCTAATGAGAACCATGAGACAGCTTCCGTAAGTGACATAATGCCAAAATTGTAAATTGCTCTGTATAAATAAAGTCCCGGAACCATAATTACAATGGAAGGAACGGTAAGGGATATTCGTGGATATCCATTATTGCTTTTTATAAAAGAAGCAAGAAGCCCGGCTGTTAGGGCACCAATAAAAGCTGCCACAGAGTAAGGCATGTGTGTAAAATCTATAAGTTCTAAACGGAGTGTGTTTGCAACTGCACCAATACAGGCGGCTGTTGTAGCCATTGGTATAGAACTGTTAAACATAATTGAGAAACCAAATACACCACAAAAACTTGTTATTATTCTTAATACTAATAGTAAAATTTTACTCATGTGTATTGTTGTGAAATCCTGTGGCTGTAGCTTTAACAGAAGTGCCATAATCCAGGCAAACATTGTTGCTACTAATATAATTATTATTGAATATGTTAATCGTTCAAGACCTGAACGTAAATCTAGCTTAGCAAGGTCAATACCGCTTGTTATAAATGGAAAGCCGGGAATTATAAATAACATGGAGCATATATATCCGGCTTCATGTACATGGGCAATACCAAGCACAGACTCAGCAACATTAAAACAAATGGCATAAACCAAACATGCGATTGAAATCGATGCTGCTATATTTAAAAATAATGTAAAATGATGTTTTATAAGCTTTGTACGGACAATATTTCCAACACCAGCTGCAATAAACGCAAAAAGCATTTCAATTGGCCCGCCTCCAAGAAGAAATGTAAAACCACAACAGGCAAGAGCTGCAGCAAGACCTAATTTAACAGGAGAATACAATGTATGAATTTTCTCTATTTCATCAAGTCGTTTGTGAATTTCTTCACCGGTTAAATGGGCGTCTTCCTTTGGAAAGTTCTCAACAAATTGTTCCATTCTGTAAAGCTTTGAAGTATTAACCCCTGTGTTAGATATACTAAGAGACTGTGAAACACAGTCTTTTCCATCAAAACAGTTAAATTCAATGGACATAAGTCCAACATCAACTGTACATGTAACATGAAGTTCCTTTGAAAGTCTGTTCATTGAAGTTCTTACACGCCATGCACCTGTGCCACAGGAAAGCATAATTAAACCAACTCTGCCAATAACAGATGCTTTTTCAATCAAACCTGACTCTTTAATTAATGTATTACTGTCATCACCGGTATAATCATGCCATGGAATTTCCATATGGTTTTTTTCCATAATATCAATGTAATTATTTGTTGGCATATATAATCGCCTCTGCTTTCGCTACATGTTTTTCTAAATGTTTTAAAAAGATGGAATTTGGAAGAAATATTCCAATTTCATCATATCTTTTATTATTTTCTACAAGTGAGTCCTGACCATAAAAAACAAATGCCATAGGGAGATTCTTTTCAAGTTCAATCATTAAGTCCCAAACTGCTGAATAGGCTTCGGCTTCAGTTTTGTTAGCCGTTACAGTGTCAGGCAATTCTCTAATAACTAATATACCTGTATTTTTTTCAAGAATCTGCTGCTTCATTTCCATATTGTCTGAAGTGTATTTATGATTATATCTATATGCTTTTGCAAGATATATTTTTTTATTGTTATTTAACTTTTTATATATTTCATGAAAATGATTGTAGTCTTTTTCGTGAACTTTTGATTTATACTTTGGAAGTAATAATCCATTATCGTCGGTCATAATTACAGGATTTTCTATTCCGTCAGCATTAAATCTATATGGAATCAGATATGAATTTCTAAGTAAGTCAAATATAGTATTTTCACAAATAGCCATCAAAAAGGCTGATAAATCTCTATTGTGATATGCATTGAATAACGCCTGTGAGAATTCTAATGGAGATAAATAGCTATTGATTTCATCATCGCAAAAAAGATAATTGCAAAATGTTTCCTGAAGTTTTTCGCATGCCCAGGGATCATCAAGAATTTTCTGAAATAACACTTCTGTTTTTTCTTCTCTTGGAAAAATTGTTCCTTCTCTCATACAACTCACACCCTTTCTTGAAAATTTCATTCGGCTAGATTATACTATGATTATAGAAATAAGTAAAAATCATAATTGATATGATAACAATAAGTAATTGATATACCAAGGAGAATGCCATGAATGTAAATTTAGATTATTATAAAATTTTTTATTATGTTGCTAAATATGAGAATTTTACAAGAGCAGCTCAGGCATTAGGTAACAGTCAGCCTAATGTTACAAGAGCAATGAATTGTTTGGAACAACAGATTAACAGCACTTTATTTGTTAGAACGAACAGAGGTGTGCAGCTTACACAGGAAGGAAAGCGTTTATATGAACATGTGTCAATTGCTATGGCACAACTTTTAGAGGCAGAGGAAGAACTGGCTGACAATGAAGGAATTTTTCAGGGAAGTATTTCTATTGGAGCAAGCGAAACTGCCTTAAATATATTTTTATTAGATATTCTAAAATCCTTTCACAAAATGTATCCAAAAGTAAGACTAAAAATATATAACCATTCAACGCCACAGGCAATTGAGGCTGTGAAAAGTGGCAAGATAGATTTTGCAGTTGTATCAACACCTGTAAAGGTTAAGTCGCCTTTAGAAAAAACAATCTTATGTTCATTTAAGGAAATATTAATAGGTGGAACTGATTTTGAGCATATAAAAGATAACAATATTTCTTTAAAAAATCTTAAAGACTATCCATTAATTAGTTTGGGGCAGGAAACTACTACATACGATTTTTATAATAAGATATTTTTAAAACATGGTATTGAACTTAATCCTGACACGGAGGTGGCAACTACAGACCAGATTATTCCTTTGGTAAAGTCAGATTTAGGAATGGCATTTGTTCCTGAACCTATGGCAAGAGAAAGTATTGAGAAAAACGAAATTGTTGAGATTTCTTTAAAAGAAAAAATTCCTAATAGAGAAATATGTATTGTGCATGATTGCCAGCATCCACTTAATTCTGCAGCGCGAAAATTAAAAAATGAAATATGTTCCTGTTAGAGTTTCTCTTCTATTGAAAAGATATACTCTAATAGTTGCATTTAATTAAGAAGATATGCCTATTATTAAATAGATATATTCACATTTTATTATTCCTGATTAAATAGATATATATTCTATAATATGGTATGATAGACCTTATAGTGCGAAAAGCACAAAAAGGAAGGATATATTAATTATGGAAAAAAAGAGGGATGCTTTTAAAAGCGGAACCGGCTTTGTCATTGCTTGCATAGGCTCAGCCGTAGGTATGGGAAATATTTGGAGGTTCCCATACATGGTATCAGACTGGGGAGGCATGACATTTTTGCTACCTTATGTTTTGTTTGTTATTCTAATTGCTTCAACAGGACTTATTGAAGAAATGGCGTTAGGTAGAGCCGCAAAGGGTGGTCCGATTAAAGCATTTGGAAAATGTACGGAAATTAGAACCGGTAATAAGAAAACAGGTGAGGCCATTGGTGTGCTTCCTGTACTTGGTTCACTGGCTTTAGCCATTGGGTACACAGTTGTTGTTGGGTGGATTTTTAAATACGCCTTTTTAGCACTTTCAGGTCAGTTGTCAGCTATGGGTGGTGATATGAATAAGATAGGGGCAACATTTGGAAGTACAGCAACAAAGTTTGGTAATAATAGTTGGCTTGTAGTTGCCATGATAGTAACAGCAGTAATTATGGCATTTGGTATTGCAGCAGGAATTGAGCGAGCCAACAAAATAATGATGCCACTTTTATTTGTATTATTTTTAGGTTTGGGAATTTATATTTTCACATTACCGGGAGCAACGGAAGGGTACAAATATATTTTCACAATTAATCCTAAAGGACTTTTAGATCCAAGATTGTGGATTTATGCATTTGGTCAGGCATTTTTCTCGCTTTCAATTGCAGGTAATGGAACGGTAATATATGGTTCTTATCTGGATAATTCAGAAAACGTAGTAAGCTCAGCAAGAAATGTAGCAATCTTTGATACAATAGCAGCATTGTTAGCAGCATTTGTTATTATTCCGGGTATGGCAGTTGACGGAGCAGAGTTGTCATCAGGTGGACCGGGACTTATGTTTATTTATCTGGTAAATGTATTTAACGGAATGCCGGGGGGAAAAATCGTTGGCATTATTTTCTACATATGTGTGTTGTTTGCAGGTATGAGTTCATTAATCAACTTATATGAAGCACCTGTTGCAACATTAGAAGAAAGATTCGGACTTAAAAGAGTAACTTCAGTTGGAATAATTGCTGTTATCGGTTGTGCAGTGGCACTTGTTATTCAGGGAATTGTTTCAGGTTGGATGGATGCAGTGTCAATTTACATCTGTCCATTGGGAGCCATGCTTGCAGCAATAATGTTTTTCTGGGTTGCAGGAAAAGATTTTGCTACAACAGCTGTAAATACAGGAAAAGAAAAGCCAATTGGCAAATGCTTTATGCCACTTGGAAAATATGTTTTAGTTCCATTAGCTTTTATAGCATTAGTTGCAGGTGCAATTTTAGGTGGAATCGGTTAATAAAAATATAATTAAAAGCGCAGAGAAACCATGGTGGTCATCATGTTTTTCTGTGCTTTTTTTATTTCATTTGCTATAATAATTACGGATATATTTAATAAAAAATATAAGAAGAAATGTTATATGACAGCAGAGGAGAATATAAATGAACATTAGATTAGCAGAAGAAAAAGATATAGATTCAGTAATTAAATTACTAACACAGGTTTTAAATATACATGCAAAAATCAGACCGGACATTTTTATTGGTGGAACAACAAAATATACAAAAGAGGAACTAATGGAAATTTTTAATGATGCTAACAGACCTGTGTATGTGGCAGTGGATGAGAATGACAGCGTTATGGGCTATGCTTTTTGCATAAAGAAGAAACAGCCATTTTCAACTAATATGGTGCCATTTGATTCTTTATTTATTGATGATTTGTGTGTGGACCAAAACATTAGAGGGAAGCATGTAGGGCAGAAGATTTTTGAGCATGTTAAGGAAGAAGCAAAGAAAATGGGCTGTTATGAAGTCACACTTAATGTTTGGGAAGGCAACGACACAGCCCGCAGATTTTATGAAAAAATGGGTATGGTTCCAAAAGAAACACAGATGGAATTTATTTTAAAATAGAGAATTAATTATGATTTGAAAGTAGTGGTAAAAAAACTGAGATAAGGGAGAGAATTATGAAAATAGCAATAGTGGATGATAGTATAAAGGATAGAGAATATCTGCAAAAAGAAATACAGGAAATTTTTTTTAGAAGAACGAAAAATCATATAGAAATTACTACTTTTAAAAGTGGTGAAGAACTTCTTGAATATTTTTATGATAATAAGGAAGGTAATGCTTCATTATTTGATATTGTTTTTCTTGATATATACATGGAGGATATAACTGGTGTTGATACAGCAAGAGCAATTAGAAAAATAGATGAAGATGTTAAGCTTATATTCATAACCACAAGTAATGAGTTTGCCAGTGAAAGTTATGAGGTAAAGGCAGAAGATTATTTAATAAAGCCTTTTAATAAGGAACGTTTGGAAAAAACTTTAGAGAGACTTGTGATAAAGAAGAAAAAGGAAGACAAGATATTAAAGTTTTCAGAAAACAAAGTGGTTCATGTAGATTCTATTGTCTATACAACATTTTCAGGGCATTATGTTACCATATATTTAAAAGACGAAACATCAATTCAAGTTCGTTGTACTCAGAAAAATTTCGAAAAGCAAATAGAACATTTTCCGCAGCTCATATCTTCATTTAAGGGAATCACCGTTAATTTGGCACAGGTGGATAATATTGAAAGTGACAGATTTAAAATGAAGAATGGCTCATTTGTCCCAATCAGTCGTAGGAAGTATGCTGAAATCAAGAAAGCATACACAAGATTTTTAATTGAAGCTTTAAAGGAGTAGGGCGTATGACATCATTTAGAATTTTTGAAATTATATTATATTCATGTCTTAATTTGCTACCTTATTTGGGACTTGCCTTATATCCTTTTGCAGACAAATTAAGATTTTCAAAAGTAAAAGTCGGTTTATTTATTTTTCTTTTATTATTTTTCCAAACATCACTTGGAATATATGCAACAACCTGTTCACAGGGACAAAAGGGAATGTTGTCCCTTATTAGTACCCTTTGTTATGGCATATTTTATTTTTTCGTTGTAAAAGAGACCCCGGGAAAGTTAATTTTTGTATTACTAATAGTTTCTAATTTTGCTAATTTTATTGTGATTTGTGCAAAGTGGATGGAAGCACAGATTTTTCCTAAAATGGTATTTGACAATAATAGCTGGTCTTTTTCTTTGTGTACTTTTGTGGCGCAGATTATATTTATTCCAATGCTATTTATATATTTTAGGAAGTACATAAAAGAAATTGCAACCATAGAAACAGGAAGAAAAGTTTGGAGAATTTTGTGGTTAATCCCGGCTACTTTTTATTTGTTTTGGTATCATGGGCTTTATTTTAATTCTCAGTCAACAATTGCATTGGCAATGAATCCCGCCAATGTGGTTTTTACATTGTTTGTAAATATAGGGGCAATGCTTGTATACAGTGTAATTGTAAATGCCATAATAGAGTTTCGTAACAATCTGGAATTGCGTGATGAAAACAGACAGTTGGAAGTTCAGAATTTGTGTTATGAAAATCTTAAAACACAAATGGAGTCTACCAGACGGGCAAGGCACGATATGCGTCATCACATGAATGTGATTCGCACCATGGCTGAAAATAATCAGTGTCAGGAGATAACGCAATATCTTGAAAAATATTTGGAAGCAACATCCTGGAACGAAAAATTTGTATATTGTGGCCATTTTTCTTTAAATGCACTGTTAGTATATTATGTGCAAAAAGCGAAGAATTATGGAATTGATGTTAATATAGATGTGATAATTCCAAAGGAATTGAGTATAAGTGACGCAGATCTTACAGTGTTATTTGGCAATCTGTTGGAAAATGCAATTGACGGTTGCAAAACCATAACAATAGAGAACAAGTTCATTAATTTAAAAATCAAAAGACCAAATGAAGGAGCGTTGGTTTTCTCAATAAAAAATACTTTTAACGGCAATGTAAAATTAGAAAACGGCAAATTCCTTAGCACAAAAGAACAGGGTAGTGGTATAGGAATAGAGTCTGTTAAGTACGTTGTAAACAAATACAACGGAGCTATAGAATTTAAGTCAGATGAAGAGACATTTAGCGTATCAGGAGTACTGTTTATTTAAAATATTATAACCACTTGATGCCAGGAGCAGACCGTTTGAAGCCAAAATATAGAACGAAAAGAATATTTATATGATAATGATTACATAAATGTTGTGATGCAACTTATGTAATCATTTTTTTGGGGACACACCCAAGCATGAGCATAAAAGTGTGGCGTAAGCCACACGATATGCGAATGTCTGGGCGGATTGTGGGAGTGCAAAGCACGAAGCAATCCGTGTTACAAGAAGTGTAGACTTTAGGAATGCCCCATTTGTGCTTACACAAGAATGGGAGAATTATCAAAAAGGAGGACGATATGAGAAAAATATGGAAACAGCTAATAAGTATTTCAATGTCTTTAATAATGGCATTAGGAAGCAATGTGGTAATGACTCAGACGGCTTATGCTGATGAGGAAACAGGAACTGAAACAAAACAGGAAATTGTTTATGGGGATGAGGTGGCGTATGATCCAAACACAGGTCATAGTTATGAATTTGTTAATAGTAGTGTGAATTATAGCACTGCAAAGAAAGAGGCAAAAAATAAGGGTGGTTATTTAATTTGTATATCATCCAAAGAGGAAAATAATATCGTTGTACACTATCTGGAAAAATCAAAGCAAGGGGATACCAGAATGTGGATTGGTTTAGAGAGAAATCAAAATGATATATCAAAATTTAAATGGATTGATGGTAGTGAACTTACTTATACTAATTGGGAAAAAGGTGAACCAAGCACATTAAGTGAAACAAGGGTAGAAGTATATTTTGAAGGAACATGGAATGACTGCTATGGGAATTTAGATCGTCCATATATAATTGAATATGATAAGTGTTCTCATCCGGAAGAAAAAGAAATTGTGGAAAATAGAACAATAACAGATTGTTCAATAGGTGGTTTTACAGGAAAAGTTACATGTGGTGTTTGTGGTGAAATTTTAGATGAAGGAATCATGGTAGAACCGGGAAATCACGCAGAGGCTGTTATAGATAAGAAAACATTTATTGAGGCAACCTGCAAGAGCAAAGGCTTTAGTGGTAATAAAATCTGTCCTTTATGTAAAAAAGTTTTAGAAGAAGGAAAAGAAACAGATATAGTAGATCACAAAAAAGAGGACGAACCTGAAAATTATACTGAAAATACATGTTATGTAGATGGATATACAGGAGACTACAACTGCAAATGGTGTGGTGAAAAGGTACAGGAAGGCAGTGTTATAGCAAAAAAATCTCATGAATATAAGGATGATGTATGTGTAAATTGTGGACGTGTTAATAATGCAGTTTATGGAAAAGAATATAGCATGAAAACAACAGCACAAAATCCTTTCCAGGTATTTCAATTTAAAGTTGATGAAGATGGATACTATGCAATAACCTGTAGTAATAAAACAGATTGGGACAGCTATGGATATCTTTTTGAAGAAGAAAGTTTTAATGATGAAATTATTCGTAATGGAATAAAAGAACTTGAAAATAACAATCATGCAAGATTGGAAGGGTGCATAAAGGAAAATGATGATGGTGGTCAGGAAAGTGCACCTAAGATTATAGGAAATCTTAAAAAAAATCATACATATTATTTTGTGGTAGGACCGTTTAGTGATGAATATGGAGAATATACAATATCTTGGGAATGTGCACATTCAAGAAAGAAATTTGTGAACAGAACTATTAAATCATGTGAAGAAGGTGGATATACAGGAGATTTACAGTGTAAAGATTGTGGAAAAACTATTAGTGAAGGACAACAGATTGAACCCCAATCAGACCATAGTTATTCAAAGCGTTATACAATTGGTAAAACTTGTACAAATTATGAAAAAATAGTGTCTGAATGTGAATATTGTGGTTATGTACATAAGGAAATTAATGAAAAAAAAGGTTTAGGCGAACATGTATTTGTGAAGGTAAATCATAAGGAGCCAACATGTACTGAAGAAGGTTATTCTTATGACTTGAAGTGTAGTGAATGTGGCGAAATTAATAATGATGGGAATCAGGAAGCCGGACAAACAATTCCCAGCATTCATAGTAATCTGTCAGGAAGCAATATTATAAAGTATTATAACGAATCAAACGCAACATGTTTTAAAGGAGGTTACACAGGCGATACAATATGCCTGATATGTAATGAGGTTCTTGAGAAAGGTAGTGAATCACCACAGCTAGAACACAATTATGTGGATGATAAATGTACAAACTGTGGTTTAACAAAGAATCAAATTCAGGAGCTTAAGGATAATTGCTTTGAGATTAATTCTTTTGAAGATTTATTAATGTATTTACAGATGGGAAGTTTAGGAATAAATGGAAAATTAAATGCTGATATTAAGTTCCCAGATAATTACAAAGATGATGATAATATTTTACAGGGTGCATCTTTATTAAATTCAAAGCTAGATGGAAATAACCACACAATATCAAACGTAAACATAGAAGGAATACCATGCCGTTTATATGATAGTATTGGTAATAGTACATTAAAAAATTTAAAAATTGAAGTTCAGGGTGAATGTGAACAGAGTATTTATTACCTTACAGAATATGCGTATTATTCTACAATAGAGAATTGTACATTTGAGGGAAATGTGAAAGCTTCCAGAAGTGATGTGGCAGCGATACAAACAATCGATACATGTACCATTTCAAAATGTATTAATAATGTTGATTGTGTAAATTTCGGTGATGCATATGTGGCAGGTTTAGCTATTAAGGCAAACAATAGTAATATTACAGACTGTGAAAATAATGGTGATTTTTCAGCGAATGATTCTAATATTGCAGGTTTAGTACACACAGCGTCAAATTGCCATATAGAGAATTGTATTAATACAGGTAATATAACAGATGCATATGAGGCTGCAGGAATTGTAGCATCAATAAATAATAGTGAAATTAAAAACTGCACAAATAAGGGGGATATTACTAATGCAGAGGGGGTAGCAGGTATTTGTGTATCTGCAAATAACACTAAAGTAGAAAAGTGTAGTAACTATGGTAATATTATTGATAATGAGTATGTAGCATCAGGAATAGTAGGTAGTATTCTTCAGGCACAGATTATAAATTGCACAAACTATGGAAAAATAAAAGCAAATAACTGTGCAGCTGGAATTTGTTATAGTAATAGCAGAGATGACGAGGGATATTATGATCAGAAAGAAATCATTCAAGGATGTACTAACAATGGCGAAATTACTTCTACAGATTTAGCAGCTGGAATTGTAAGTATTATATATAATTGTAATATTGATAATTGCACTAATAGCGGAGATGTACAAGCTGGAAGTCTTGGGGGAGGAATTCTAGCAGTTACAGCCAACTCATCAATAAGTAATTGTATTAACAATGGAAGTGTTGATGGATATGAATATGTGGGTGGAATTTGTGGTTCCAGTGACGATGGTGTAACATTTGAAAAAGTATACAATTCAGGAAAAGTTACTGAAGAAGCTTTTAAGTCAAAAGGAATAACAAATGGAACAGGTAATGAAGTTATCAAGGATTCAGAAGAAAATCATGAACACAAATATTCAGAAGTAGTAGAAATGACACCTGCAACATTAACAGAAAACGGTGTAATCAAAGAAAAATGTTCTTGTGGTTATATTAACAAGAGAACAATTAGCCATCCAAATGAACTTATTATTTCAAATGACAAATTTGAAGCATCAGGCGAAAAGATTGCACCTACAGTTACAGTAGTTGATGTTGAAAATAATCCTATTGACCAGAAATACTACACAGTAACATATCGCGACAAAGCCACAGGTAAAACAGTGGATGAAGTAAAAGCGGTTGGTACATACGAAGTTGTAATTACTTTCAGCGATTTATATGAAGGTGAAATGACAAAAGAATTTACAGTAGTTGAAAAGACAACTGAACCTGCAACTTCAGATGTGACAACAGGAAACAATGAAACATCAACACCTGACTCAACAACAGGTGACCAGGAAGTATCAACACCTGACTCAACAACCGGTGACCAGGAAGTATCAACACCTGACTCAACAACCGATGACCAGGAAGTATCAACACCTGACTCAACAACAGGTGACCAGGAAACATCAACAAGCGAAACAACAGCAGGAGATGTTGAAACAACAACACCAAAGACAACTACAGGTGACAAAGTAACTACAACCGGCAACAAACCGACAACAAAAGTTAAAAAACCGGGCAAGGTTAAAAAAGTATCTGTAAAGAAACTTAGCCGTAAAAAGATTAGCGTTAAGTGGAAGAAAATAAAAGGTGTTAAAGGCTATCAGGTTAGATATGCTACAAACAAAAAAATGAAGAAAGCAAAAATTAAAACAATTGCCAAAAACAAAACTTCATTTACACTAAAAAAATTAAAAGGCAAAAAATACTTCATTCAGGTAAGAGCTTACAAGATTGGGAAATCAAATAAGAAAGTTAAAGGAAAGTGGAGTAGTGTTAAAAAAGTTAAAATGAAGAAGTAATATCATTTTAGAACATGGTTAGATAGTAACTTCAAACAATTAACCATAAATTGAAAAAAACAGCTACGGCATATGGTATGCAGAAATTATAAAATTTCTTATGCATATCACAACCTAGCTGTTTTTTTCAATATTATTTTAGATTAATAATATTTCCCCCAGGTAATTCAATAGACTCAATATTTTCAAATCCCCCAATATAACCTGTGTATCCTATAAATGTAGAATCTTTAGGATTATATGAATCTGATGTATAGGAAATCAGATTAGAATATTTCTTCCCATTTTTTAGATGCAAATAAATAGGAATATCTTTACAATTTGTAGAAAGACTACCCATAAGAAGATCATCACAAGCTTTTGATAAAGCTTTAATACTTTTTGTTCTGCTATCATAGCTGTAATTAATAACGTATGAAAGTGGTGTAATGGTTATGTCTTTGATAGTAAAACTAGCATTTTTATAATTTTTGCCAAGATTAATTTCTTTATTGACAGTTTTCTTAATCCCTGCTGTTCCGTATTTTAGATTCCATTTAAGTACCCATTTACCTCTAATTAAAGGAGTGTCTTCTGCAATAGTGTTGCTACTAACATCAAATCCCTGGAATTCGATTATCATCTGTTTAATATCATAATGATGTTCGTTGCTTACTGTTATACCGTAGGTACCCTCGTCTTCATTTACAATGTGCCAGTCACTACCACCTGTGGCAAAGGATAGCCCATGTTTTTTGCCATTGTTGTCTATTGCATAAATTTCATAAAGTGGATCTATGTTTGGAATGCCCTTGTTATATTTAGCATATTTAGCAGGGCATTTTAACTGGTCTTTGTATTTCCCATAATCAACTTTGAAATATACATATATCTGATTTAGGTCTGCAACAGTTTCAAGCAATTTAATGGAAATACCTTTGTTTTTATCTGCAACAGTATTAGCTTTTCCTGTTGAATAAAGTGTGTCGAAACCATTTTCAATAAGATATTTTTCAGCAGCTGATTTTGTTTCGGTTTGAACAACGCTGTCTTTTACATGGGAATCCATGTGAAGTGCGTAGCTAATGGCGGAAACTGTACCTGTTGATAATGCAATGCAGGCAAGTGCCACAGCAGCAGCTTTTGAAAAACTCCAGTTTTTCTTTGTTTTGTGATTTCCTTCTACAGAATTAAGAATTTGTTCGTCCATGTAGGTAGAAGTTTTTAAGTTGTTATAAACTTTTTTGTAATCTTTAATGTTCATACTAATCCTCCTCTAAATCCATTCGCAACAGCTCACGTCCCTTTTTTAACCTCATCTTAATTGCAGATTCCTTTACATTAAGTATTTCTGAAATTTCCCTGCAGGTATATCCTTCATAATAGTGTAGGTACATTGGACCCTTGCATTTTTCCGGTAGGTTCAGAACCATTTCCAGCAACTCATTCCCCTTGTTATGGTTTGAATGTGAAACGTTGCCGGTTTCAAAAATCTCATTATCAAATAAATCTCTTTTCTTATTCCAAAAAGATTTAAGATGATTCTTCGATAGGTTAATGGAAATCCTAATAAGCCATCGCTTTTCGTGTTCGTCTGTTTCGAAAGTTTTCTTATTACAGTACAATTTGGTAAATACTTCCTGTAGAATGTCCTGAGCATCACTTTGATTTTTAACGTATGTAAAGACAATTCTAAAAAGGGTATCTTTGTATCTGTAATATTTCTCTTCAAATTCTTGAGTACTCATTAATTTTTATCTCCCTTCACCTTATATACAATTGTAATACGAAAATGGTCAATTGGGCTAAAAGGATTTTATATAAAAGTTAAAATAATCCAAATTCACCTTAAGATATTAAATTAACAAAATAAAAGTCAAATGATACAATTTCCTTAACAAATAAAATCGGGTTAATTTGAGATTGAGGTATTTTGATACCAAACTAAATTTATGTAAAAGTAGTAAGGAGATAAGTATGTATATTACAGATGAGAAAAGATATGAAAGAATGAAATAATCTTAGGACACTATGTAATAAACGAACACATATAACTTAGGAAAGTGCAGGGAAAAGATATGATTAAAAAATTAGAAAACGGATTTATTTTAAATACTAAAAACACTACATATGCCTTTAGAGTTTTGAAAACAGGGCATCTTGAACATTTATACTATGGAAAGAAAATCGCAATTGAAAACATGGAACCTTTAATTGAACAGCATAACTTTATGCCTGGTAATACGGTTGCATATAATCAGGAAACAATGGAGTATTCTTTGGAAAACATAAGACTTGAAATGTCTTCTTATGGAAAAGGTGATGTAAGGGAACCTTTTGTGGAAGTTGTTAAGTCAGACGGTAGCTTCACCAATGATTTCACTTATGCCGATTCAGAAATATCATGGGGAAAGCAGCCATTTGAAACATTGCCCGGTTCTTATGACGAAGATGGTAATGTGGACCATTTGACAGTTACTTTAAAGGATAATGACTTGGTAATGGAATTACATTATTATGTTTATGAAAACTGCGATGTTATTACAAGAAGCACAGTTTTAATAAATAAAGGTAAGGAAAAAGTAAATATAAAAAGATTAATGAGCATGCAGCTTGATATGTTTGGCATGAATTATGTAATGACAACATTTAACGGCTCATGGGCAAATGAAATGAACAGACATGATACAAAAGTAGCTGCTGGCAGATTTGCTAATTATTCATATGCCGGAACTTCATCTAACAGAGCAAATCCATTTGTTATGATTTCAAGGGAAGAGACTACAGAAGATTTTGGCGAGTGTATTGGAACTAATTTAATTTATAGTGGAAACCATTATGAAGCAATGGATGTATGTTCTTTTAATAAAACAAGATTCGTTTCAGGAATTAATCCACAATCAATGAGTTATGGACTTTTACCGGGAGAGAAATTCGAAGCACCTGAAAGTGTTTTAACATATTCTAAAAAAGGTTATAACGGCATGAGTCAGAATATGCATAAATTTGTAAGAGAGCATATTGTAAGAGGCAAGTGGAAATACAAAGAACGCCCTGTTTTATTAAATAGTTGGGAGGCAAACTATTTTGACATTACAGAGGAGAAACTTATTAATCTTGCAAAAGCAGGAAAAGATATTGGCATAGAATTGTTTGTAATGGATGACGGTTGGTTCGGAAAACGTAATGATGATACAAGTTCTCTTGGAGACTGGTATGTAAATAAGGACAAGCTTTCTAATGGACTTGCTCATTTAGTTGATGAAATTAATAAAATAGGTTTAGACTTTGGTATTTGGATTGAACCTGAAATGATTAATAAAAACAGTGAACTTTACAAAAAACATCCTAACTGGGTATTGGAAAATCCTAATGCACAACATTCAGAAGGCAGAAATCAATGTATGCTTGATTTAACAAATAATGAAGTTGTGGACTATATGGTTAAGGAAATTAGCAATATTTTAAGTAGTGCAAATATTTCTTATGTTAAGTGGGACATGAACAGAATATTCTCGGATTATTATTCAGCAGGTTTGCCTTATGAAAGTCAGGGTGAAGTGCCACACAGATACGTTTTAGGTTTTTACAAAATGACAAAAGCGCTTACAGAGAAGTTCCCTGAAATTTTATTTGAAGGCTGTTGCGGTGGCGGAAACAGATTCGACCTTGGAATGTTATGCTATTTTCCACAGATTTGGGCAAGCGATGACACTGACGCAGTGTGCCGTGTAAATATTCAAAACGGATACAGCTATGGTTATCCAATGAGTACAGTAGGAGCACATGTTTCAGCATGTCCAAATCACCAGACTTTAAGAACAACTCCAATTGATACAAGATATAATGTTGCCTGTTTTGGAGTATTAGGTTATGAATGTGACTTGACAAAAATGTCAAAGGAAGACCTATTCTTAATTAAGAAGCAAATAGAAGAATATAAGAAGTGGAGAAAAGTCTTACAGTTTGGAGAATTCTACAGAGGAAAGAGTCCTTACGAGAACTCACAGGACAGTGACTTTAACAATGTATATCAGTGGACTTGTGTAAGTGCAGATAAGAAAAAGGCTGTTGGTATGTTGTTTAGAAAAATTATTAAACCAAATGATCAGTTCTTAAATTTCAGACCAAAAGCTTTGGCTGAAAATAAGGAATATCATTTCTATAACCGCCCGGTGTACCATAACAAAAAAGATATGGGACATTTTGTCTACGAAAATAATGAAATTAAAAGTAATGAGAATTTATCAAAAGATGAAGTTTCATTTGTAGCAGAAAATTTTGTAAAAGGTGAAACTGAAGATTACATTGCATACGGAAGTCTTTTAAATGAAGCAGGTGTTAATCTGAAAGAAGGATTTGCAGGTATAGGAGTAAACGGAGATACAAGGATTATGAAAGATTTTGACTCCAGACTTTATTATATGGAAGAAGTGGAATAGGGTTTTTGAACCGTTTCAAATAAAAATAGTACAAATTAACTGAAAATAGTCCAAAAAAATTAAAAAATGCACAAAGAAAATGTTAAAAGATTTTAAAAATTGTATAAATTACACTGAACTATGTCCTAACTGTGAAAATGTTACTATGGTACTATTGAATTACAAAGAAACCCGAATAAAAAAATTGTAAGGAGGAAATTTTTTATGAAACTAAAAAAAGTTGTAGCATTTGCAATGGCAGCAGTTATGACATTGGGAATGGTAGGATGTGGTAGTAGCTCAGGAAGTAAGAGCAGCTCATCAAAGGATAGCAAAACTATTACAGTTTGGGCTTGGGATGAGAATTTTAACATTAAGGCAGCAAAGGAAGCAGCAGAAATTTACAAAGGAATTGATAAGGATGTAAAAATTAAAGTTGTTACAATGGCACAGGATGACATTGTTGCAAAGTTAAATACAAGTCTTTCATCAAAATCTTATGACGGTCTTCCAGATGTAGTTCTTATTGAAGATTACAGAATTCAGGGATACTTACAGTCATATCAGGATGAGTTTTATGATTTATCATCAGTTGTTAATAATGACAATTTTGCAAATTATAAAACAGGTGTAAACACACTTGATGGAAAAGTATATGGCGTTCCATTTGACAGTGGTGTTGCAGGATTATTCTATAGAACAGATATTTTAAAACAGGCAGGATATTCAGAAAAAGATTTACAGAACATCACTTGGGAAAAATACATTGAAATTGGTAAGGAAGTAAAAGAAAAGACAGGCAAGTACATGTGTACACTTGATCCTAGTGACATAGGTCAGATTCGTATGATGTTACAGAGTGCAGGTGCCTGGTATACAGACAAGGACGGAAAAGTAACAATTTCAAACAATCAGGCATTAAAAGATGCAATTAAGATTTACAAAGATTTAGTAGACGCAGGCATTACAAAGCAGACTTCAGACTGGAATCAGTTTGTAGGTGCATTTAACAATGGTGACGTAGCTTCAGTTATTACAGGTTGCTGGATTGCTCCTTCAATTAAGGCAGCAGAAGACCAGAGTGGAAAATGGGCTGTAGCAGCATTCCCTAAGATGGGTTCAAACTCATCATCAGTTAATGCTTCATCAATTGGTGGTGCAGGTTGGTATGTATTAAAGAATACAGGTAACAGCAAGTTAGCAGCTGATTTCTTAGCAAAAACATTTGGTAGCAACACAGATCTTATGAACTCACTTGCAAAAGATATTAGCTTAGTAAGTACATTAAATGCATCATCAGATTGTGCAGCATACAAAGAAGAAGATAAATACTTCGGTGGCCAGAAGATTTTCGGTGACCTTGGATCATGGACAGAAAAGGTTCCAACAGTAAATTATGGAGTTCATACTTATGCAATTGAAGATATGATGACAGAAGCTGTTTCAGCAATCGTTGGAGGAGCTGACATGGATTCAACATTAAAATCATATCAGAGCAAAGTAGAATCAGCAGTACAGTAAATTTTACGGTACTTAAGATAAACTAATTTAAAAATCTAAAAAACAAGACTCAGAAGTGACCCGATATTCACAAGAATGTTTCCCATTATGTGGACATCGGGTTTGCTTTTGAAACCAATACTTATTAAACAAACATGTGTGAAGAAGTAAACAGAAGGTAGTAGATAAAGGAGGCTGCGTTAAAATGGATAAACTAAAAAAACGAAATAAAGCAGTTACCCGTAACAGTGGGATGAGTCCCAAATTAAATAGAAAAGGATGGGCATTTGTTCTTCCGGCATTTATTTTAATACTTATATTTGTATTTTACCCAATGGTACAGTCATTCCTGTTATCATTAAAAACAGGAATGGGAAGTAACTTAACTTTTACGGGACTGGATAATTATAAAAGATTATTAACAGACGAAACATTTAAAAAAGCATTATTTAACACAGTTTTATACTTGATAATTCAGGTGCCAATAATGATTCTTTTAGCACTTGCAATTTCATCAATGTTAAATAATAAGAAGTTAAAATTCAGAGGATTTTTCAGAACAGCAATTTTCTTACCATGTGTAACATCACTGGTAGCATATTCCATTATTTTCAAAAGTTTATTTGCAACAGATGGAATTATTAACTCAATACTTATGAACATACATCTTGTAAGTGAACCAATTCAGTGGCTTACAAATCCTATAGCGGCAAAGGTTTTAATTATCATTGCCATTACATGGAGATGGACAGGATACAATATGGTATTCTATTTATCAGGTATGCAGGGAATTGACGATTCAATTTACGAATCAGCTCAGATTGATGGAGCTTCAGCATTTGCAAGATTCAGATATATTACATTACCAATGCTTAAGCCAATTATTTTATTTACAACAATTAACTCAACAATAGGTACATTACAGTTATTCGATGAAGTTGTAAACATCACAGACGGTGGCCCGGCTAATGCAACAATTACAATATCACAGTACATTTACAATACAATGTTTAAATATAACTCAAACTTCGGATATGCATCAGCTATATCTTATGTAATAGTTATCTTGGTAGTTGTATTGTCATTTATCCAAATGAAAGTAGGTGACAAGAATGACTAAGAAAAAAATAATGAGTATTTTACAGTACGTTATATTAATTATATTAAGTATCATTTCAATCTTCCCATTTTATTGGATGATTGTGGCAGCTACAAACAAGTCTGTAGATGTATCAAAAGGCACATTAATGATTGGAAGTCATATTGTAGAGAACTTTAAGTCATTAATTGCATCAGACTTAAATTATTTTGGAGCATTTAAGAACTCAATTATAATCGCAGTAGTTACAACAACACTTGCAATGATTATTTCATCTGCAGCAGGATATGCTTTTGAAGTATACAAGTCAAAAGCAAGAGACAGAGTATTTAGTGTTATTCTTGTTTCAATGATGATTCCTTTTGCAGCATTAATGATTCCATTATTCCAGTTATTTGGTAATTTTAATACAATTCCAATATTAAGCTGGATTGGAATTAATACACCGGGATCAGTAATTATTATTGCCATAGCAACGGCATTCTTAATTTTCTTCTTCCGTCAGAACACTCAGACATTTCCAAAAGATTTGGTTGAGGCTGCAAGATTAGACGGACTTGGAGAATTTGGAATTTTCACAAAGATTTTCATTCCAACAATGAAATCAACATACGCAGCAGCTATTATTGTTACATTTATGACAAGCTGGAACAACTACATGTGGCCATTAATTTCTTTACAGTCACCTGAAAAGAAAACATTACCACTTATTCTTTCAGCATTAGGTTCATCATACACACCTGATTATGGAATGATGATGGTAGCAGTTGTAATCGCAACAATCCCAACAGCATTAATCTTCTTCTTAATGCAGAAGAATTTTGTACAGGGAATGACAGGCTCAGTAAAAGGTTAAAAAAGAACATAAAAAACACAATAATATGGATTATGGTTAAAAGAAATTTTAGCTGTAATCCATATTAGTATAAATATAAAAATATGGAGCGGAGGTAAAAATGAAAAAATCAGTATTAAAACCGGAATTAAACTGGCTAAGCAATCCGGAAGTTTTTCGTGTAAACAGAATGGATGCACATTCTGACCACTTTGTATATGAAAGTGAAGAAGCCTACAAGAATAATAAAAGCAGTTTATTTCAGTCATTGAACGGTCAGTGGGACTTTGCTTACGCAAATAAGCCGGCAGAGCGAATGGCAGACTTTTATAAAATGGATTTTTCCACAGAAAAATTTGACAAAATAAATGTACCGGGACACATTCAGCTTCAGGGGTACGACAGATGTCAGTATATTAATACAATGTATCCTTGGGATGGCAGAGAGGAAATGCGTCCACCTCAGGTATCAGAAGAATATAATCCTGTTGGAAGTTATGTAAAATATTTTGACCTGGATAACAGCCTTTTGGATAAAAATATTATTCTTTCATTCCAGGGTGTTGAAGTGGCTTTTTATGTTTGGGTAAACGGAGAGTTTGTGGGATATTCTGAGGATACTTTTACACCATCAGAATTTGACATAACAGATTTTGTACAGGAAAAAAACAATAAACTTGCAGTGGAAGTATACAAAAGAAGTAGCGCAAGCTGGATTGAAGATCAGGATTTTTGGAGATTCTCAGGCATATTCAGAGATGTTTATTTACAGGGACTTCCAAAAAGTCACGTATACGACATTGATTTGAAATCTGATTATGATTACAAAAATCACACAGGCGATTTAAACACAAAAATTACTATAACAGGTGCTATAGGTAATAAATATAAAATAGATTTAAAAAATCCAAATGGAGAAGTAGAAACTTTATTTGAGGGTAACACAACGGACAAATTTGAATTATCCTCAAAAGTTGAAAACATTGCTCCTTGGAGCGGAGAAAAACCAAATTTATATGAAGTAATTGTTTATTTATACAATGAAAATAATGAAGTAGTAGAAGTTGCATTTACAAAATTCGGCTTTAGAAAGTTTGAAATAATCAACAAAGTTATGTGTCTAAACGGCAAGCGTATTATTTTCAAAGGTGTAAACAGACATGAGTTTAGCGCTACTGAAGGCAGAGCTATTACAAAGGAAGAAATGATTTACGACATTAATTTTATGAAACGAAATAACATTAATGCTGTAAGAACTTCACACTATCCAAACCAGAGTTTATGGTACAGACTTTGCGACGAATACGGGATTTATTTAATTGATGAAACTAACTTAGAAAGCCATGGCTCATGGCAGAAAATGGGTGTAATTGAGCCGTCATGGAATGTTCCGGGAAGTCACGATGAATGGAAAGAGTGCATTCTCGACAGAACACAGTCAATGTACGAAAGAGATAAAAATCATCCTGCAATACTTATGTGGTCTTTAGGAAATGAGTCTTATGCAGGAACTGTTTTAGAGGCAACATCTAAATATTTACATGCCAAAGATAATACAAGATTAGTACATTATGAAGGTGTAGTTTGGAATAGAGAGTTTGACCATATTACTGATATGGAAAGCAGAATGTACGCAAAACCTCAGGATGTAGTTGAATATTTGGAAAACAATCCAAAGAAACCATACATTAACTGCGAGTACACACATGCCATGGGAAATTCATGTGGTGGCATGCATTTGTACACAGATTTGGAAGACAAATATGATATGTACCAGGGAGGCTTCATTTGGGATTATATTGATCAGGCAATTGAAGTAGAAGAAAACGGTAAGAAGGTATTAAAGTACGGCGGAGATTTTGGTGAACGGGCAACAGATTACTGCTTCTGTACAGATGGAATAATTTACGCAAACAGAACTCCTTCACCAAAGGTTCAGGAAGTAAAATATTTATATCAGAATATCAAGATGAACATTTTTGAGAATGAAATAGAAATAGATAACCAGAATTTGTTTACAAATACTAACAAATATGTTTTTGTATTGGAAATAATCCAAAAGGAAACAAGCATTTGTAAGAAAGAATATTCTTTTGATGTGGAACCGGGAGAGAAAAAACGTTTTCAGCTAAACATACCTGAAACTATAGGTTTGACAAGAAATGAAGATTATATTTATAATATGTCTATACAGCTAAAAGGTGATGAAAAGTGGGCTGAAAAAGGCTTTGAAATTGCTAAGGAACAGTATGTTTTTGAGGGTGTCTGCAACACTGAAAAAACAGCCATTAACAATTTAGAAGTTATTAATGGAGATGTAAATATCGGTGTTAGAGGAAATGATTTCTTTGCCATGTTCTCAAAGCAGGAAGCAGGAATTATTTCACTTGTATATTCAGATAAGGAATACATTACAAGGGCACCTAAGCCAACATTTGTAAGAGCATATACAGACAATGACAAAGGTTGTGGCTTAGATTTCCAATATGCTATATGGGACAAAGCAGGAAAAACTGCAAAGTGTACAGGATTTGCAAAAGATGAGTTGGAAGAGGGCATAAAAATAACATATGACTATGTTCTTCCAATAGAAGGAAAGAGCTGTACAATTTCATATTTGGTATATGGAGATGGCTCAATAGACGTAGATTTCAAGTTAAAAGGTGAGGACGAATTTTCAATTCCTTTAGGGCATGCGGACATTTTTTTAGACCGCTATGCCTATACTCCTTCTATAATCTAGAGGACTAAGTCCTCCGAGTGTTGATTTAATTCTATCTTTGCAATACCAACGCATATAGCCATTTATCTCCTGGATAAATTCTTCAATGCTATATTCATCCCAGTTATGTCCATAGAACATTTCTGTTTTGAGATGACCAAAGAAGCCCTCACATGCAGAGTTATCAGGCGAACAACCTTTCTTGGACATGGATCGTGTAAGGTTTGCTTCTTCCATTATCTGTATCCATTCTGGCCAACGATAATGGCATCCTCTGTCAGAATGTACGATAGGTTTTTCGTTTGTTTTAAGAGTAGCAATAGCATTCCTTAACATAGTGTTGGCAAGTTCTGCGTTTGGAGAAGTGCCTATAGTCCAACTCACCGGCATACCATCGAGGCAGTCAATTATCGGAGAAAGATATACTTTCCCTGCTTTGATAGAAAACTCTGTGATATCAGTAAGCCATTTCTGATTCGGTTTTGTAGCATGGAAATCTCTATCTATAACATTCTCCACCGCAGGTGTTATTTCACCTTTATAGGAGTTATATTTCTGTCTGCGTTTTCGTCTGATAATTAGTTTTTCCTGCTTCATAATACGGCGAACCACTTTTTCAGAAACTTTTATACCTTCACGATGAAGCAGCATATGAATTCTTCGATAACCAAATATATCTCGATTTTCATGAAACAGTTGTATGATTCTTTTGCGAAGATCAGAGTATTTATCTTCTGCATAAATGGTTTTTTCTTGATAATAATAGCTGCTTTTTGCAAGTTTAAGTTTTTTAAGAAGATTCAGCAGTGAATACTTATTTTTCAAGGCATCGATTATCACTGCCTTCTCCCGATTTGTGAGAGCTGTCTGATCGATGCCGGGGTCTTTTTTTAATACATTGATTGTTTCTTTAAGAATATCTATTTCCATCTGCATATCGAGCATCTGAGCTTTGAGCTCATTGATATCTTCTGCAGATGTGATATCGTTTGGACTTACATTAATGTTGGCAGTAGTTTTTTTCATGGGTTGAAAACATCCCTTCTCCCGATACTCCCTAATCCATTTATAT
This sequence comes from Eubacterium sp. Marseille-QA0814, assembly GCF_965119675.1. Lineage (NCBI taxonomy): Bacteria > Bacillati > Bacillota > Clostridia > Eubacteriales > Eubacteriaceae > Eubacterium > Eubacterium sp. Marseille-QA0814. The sequence goes on from NZ_CBCPMG010000001.1 coordinate 2,305,086, forward strand.
ACCAAGGAAGGTGTGTATCCGATTTCTTCTGCCACTAATTTTACAGGCTCGCCTTTAATAAGGCAACGTTTAATTACATTATGTTTCAATTCAGTTGGAGCTTGTCTCCAATGTTTTTGATTTGGAACATCGTAATATTCAGGATATTTTTTACGCCAATGATAAAGCATCGGTGAAGATGGATAACCTAAGATCTGGATTACTTTATCAGGTGATCCTGTGGCTTTTAACAATACAAGTGCTGTCGATATTTGTTCTTGTGTGTACCTCATAACATATCAGGCATTACACAGTCCAACTTTTCGTCCGCATGCCCTTATATGGTATGGAATTTAAATTACCAAAAGAATTCGTTAATGTAAAATATTTTGGAAATGGACCTGAAGAAAATTATCAGGACAGAAACAAAGGTGCAAAGCTTGGAGTTTATGAAACTACAGCAGCAGACAATATGTCTTCCTATTTAATACCTCAGGAATGTGGTAACAGAACAGGCATAAGATATATGGAAATTACAGATAAAACACAAGAAGGAATCAGATTCTCTTATGTGGATAAACCAATTGAGGGAAGTGTATTACCATACAGTGCGGCAGAACTTGAAAACGCAATGCATATAGAAGAACTTCCACAAAGCAGCTACACCTGGGTACGTGTTTTAGGACAGCAAATGGGAGTTGGTGGTGACGACAGTTGGGGCGCACCAGTTCAGGAAATATATACAATTCCTAAGTCAAAAGTTCACGAATTTAAATTCAACATATCACCTGCAAAGCAAAGAAGTTAGAAAAGGTGAGTGAAAAATGTCAGACTTATGTAAAGTATTAATTGTCGATGATGAGTACATTATGAGACAGGGAATAAAACATTTAGTTAATTGGGATAAAGAGGGATTTCTTATCGTTGGTGAAGCCACCAACGGTAAGGAAGCCCTTATTATGGTTGAGGAATTAAAACCACATATAGTTGTAATGGATGTTGTAATGCCGGTAATGGACGGAGTGGAACTTACAAAGGAAGTTCATGAAAAATATCCAGACATAAAGATTATTGTTCTAAGTGGTTTTGATGACTTTTGCTATGTAAAGGAAACTCTCAAAAACGGGGCAATGGATTATATTTTAAAGCCTACATTAACAGGAGAGGTTTTTCTGGAAGCTTTAAAGAGAGCAGCAGACAGCATACCGGGATTTAGTTTGTCAGGTAACAGCAATTTGAATTTGAATCATGCATTAGAGTGGTACATAGCAGGTTATTCAGATTCCATGAACATACAGGATTTCCCTGAATTTGCAAAACTAAATACATATAGGATGTTTGCAGTTGACATAAATTATGCATTTGAAAATGATAACGATTATGTAGCAAAAATCAGAAAAGAAATCCGAAAAACACTGAACGAAGCAGGAATCATATTTGGTAGAACAGTTATTGATAACAGAAATTTAATATACGTTTTTAATTATGATATTGTTTACGAAATCGGTGTTTTGGAAAAATTATCTAGGATTGCTGAAAGGGTAAAAAATGTTAAGCCTAAGGGATTTTTTGTTTTAAGCAAAAGATTTGAAAATATACAGGATGTAAGAGAAATTTATTTACAGGTGGAAAGTCAGATAAACAGCGGCTTTTATTATGACAATAAATCAATATTGAATATGGAATATTCTAAGGAAATCCAGAAAGAAATTCCCAAATTTGATTATAATGATTTCTCCTATGATTTGCGAAATGGTGAATACAATACAGCAATAGGAAAAATGCGTGGCTATATTGAAAAATGTGCCAAGGCTCATGACAATTGCGAGAAAATCAAGAATAAGGCTAAAAACTTTATTTACAACATTATTATTATGCTAGAAGAATATGACATTGATGTTGAACCTATGAGACGTAAGTATTTTAAAGAAATAGAAGAGACTATTTATGTTACTGATTTTTTAAAGAAGCTGGATGAAATTTTAGATGAAATAAAAAAGGCTTTTGCTGAAAACATGACAGGTACCGACAGGGTAATGAACAAAATAACAAAGCATATTTTGGAACATTACATGGAACCATTGGATTTGGATTCTCTGGCAAAAGAGTTTAATTATAATTACAACTATTTATCATCATATTTTAATTCCAAAAATAAGGAAGGTTTCAGTGGTTATTTAAACAAAATCAGAATTGAAAAATCCTGTGAAATTTTGAAGAAGGAAGATATACCTATTTCAGACGTAAGTACAATGGTTGGATATTCAGATCATAGTTATTTTTGTCGTGTATTTAAGAAAACCACAGGGTACACACCAAGTGTGTACAGAAGACGATTCAGATAAAAAACAAAATTATTACAATATGTATAAAAAGAATATATTATAAATATTCAGGGAATAAAATATGAATAGAGAAAATGAAAAAATGCACAGTGAGAAGGCATGGAATAAAAAGATACAGAACAAGAAAGTGCTAAGCGGTAAGGAAAAAATCCATAAAAGGGACAGTATAAAAAAAGGCTTAAAGGAGAGAAAAGGCAGCCTTATTATTAAAATAATGGCAGCAATTATTATCGGTGTTGTTTTAATTAGTCAGATTAATATTCTCCTTGTAAATAAATTTTCAAAAGACTTTTTCAGTGAAGTGTATGGAGATTCACAGGAAAAAAACATTGAGAAAATACAGGAAGATTTGGAAGAATATTTTGACAGTATTGAAAAAACATTTGACAATATTTCCACAAGTTATGACATAAATATGTATTACTCAGGAAAGAATTCGTCATTAGCAGATAAATTTGTTGCAATGCATAACATGCAGAAGTCTTTTCAAAATGCAATCGAAAGTAAGCTTAGCGGAACAACGGTCCTGCTTGTGTCAAAAGAGGGAGAAATCTCTGTAAATAACAATGATGTGCTTACAAAAGACTGGAAAGAAATTAAACAAAATGAAGTTTTTAATGAAGCACGAAAAAACAACCGAAAGTTATGTTACAGCTATGTAGATGAAGGTTTTACTTATGCAACTAAGTCAAGCTCCATAATTTTAGGAGTAAAGGCATTAAGAGATATGAATAATAAGTTGTATGGTTATGGTGTGATTTTAATACCTGATAGTGAGCTGGATAACTTCTATAGATATGGTGAAAACCAATACAACAGTATTAGCATAATTGACAGCAATGGCATGATTGTCTCATCTACTGATAAATATCAAATAGGAGAAACAGATACAGAACTACAAAAGATAACAAACGAAATGCTTGAAAAAGAAATCACTGTTGAGAAAATGGAGAAAAACGCAAAGACTAATATGGTTTTGTGTAAAAAAATTCCATACGTGGATTACAGTTTGTGCTTTACGGTAGATGCAAATGAGGCCATTGAAAGTCTTTATAATATTTCAACTTTGATGTGGTACATTGCAATAATTACAGGAGCAGTTCTTTTAGTAATTTATATTTTAATTAGAAGAACCATGTCGCCATTAAGACAGCTTGGAAGAAAAATGTCTTATGTAGCAAAGGGTGATTTTAATCAATATGCGGAAGTGACAGGTGATGGAGAAATTCAGGAGCTTGCAAAGTCATATAACAGAATGCTTCATGATATCAACCATTATGTTGACAGCATAATTGAGATACAGAAGCAAAAACGACAGGCTGAGATACATGCTCTTCAAATGCAGATTAACCCTCATTATATTTACAATACATTAACCAGCATAAAATGGTTGATTATGCAGGGTGATACTGTAAAATCAACAAAAGCAATTGATGCATTTATTAAGTTGCTTAGAAGTACAATAAGCAAGTCAGATGAATATATTTCCGTTGAAGAAGAAATAGAAAATCTGAAAAACTACATGTATATTAACGAGATCCGATATGGCGAAAAAATCAAAACAGAGTTTTTTATAAGCATAAACGAACCGGACCAGTTAATGATTCCTAAAATGATTTTACAGCCGTTTATTGAGAATGCATTCTTCCATGGATTTCCTGAGGGACAAAATGGAGAAATTTTTGTATGTGTAAGAGAAAAAGCAGAAAAACTTATTGTAGAAATTATTGACAACGGTGTTGGAATGGATGAAAGACAGGTTAATGAACTTGAAAACGGTAAGAGCAGTAGAAAGTCAGAACATTTTACAGGAATTGGAATTAATAACATACGTGACAGACTTAAATTAATATACGAGAATCAATATGAACTGAAAATAAAAAGTTCATTAGGCGAAGGCACAACAGTTACAGTTGTCCTACCTATACAGCACAAAGAAATATAAATATTATAAGAAGATATAGAAAGGCATCGTATAGGAAGCCTTTCTTAAGACGCAGGAATGTAATTATTTTTACAAACCTGCGTTTTTTGTGTAATAAAAAATAGTTTCAAACGGGCATGCACCTAACGCGTAAAATGTGGCAGGGACCATTCTTTGTTCTAAGAAATTTTTTCTCTATGAAACAGAATTTCTTAGGAAGTTATAAAATTTCTGAACCGAGGTGCTCATGGCACTACTTTTATTTTTAACCAAACAGACTTCTCTAATAGGAAGTTTTTCTTCAATATTAATAGGAAAGACTTTTTTATCTTCTATTAGTTCTGTTGCCAAATCTTCCGGATAAAAGCCAATGCCAAGATTATGTGTAATCATGGGAATAATCTGGTCTGTAGTAGCAACTTCCATATCAGGAGTAAAAGGTACGCTGTGAGCTATGTAGAACTTATTGTACAAATCATAAGTTCCTGTACCTTCAGATAAACTGATTAAAGGAATTTCTGTTAAGTCCTTAAGACTTTTGGCTGTGTCTGTAAGGTAACTGTACTTAGGACCGCAAATAAGAATTTCCTTACATTTACTTAAAGGAATTTTCTCAAGAGGCTTTTTTAATGACATTGGAGTGGTGACAACTGCCAGATCAATTAAGTTTGCTCTCATGGCACGTATGGCTTCCGGTGTAGAGTGATTAAAAATACGAATTCTAATATTAGGAAACTGTTCGTGAAAAATTTCAAGTTTATCTAACAGGAAAAGTCGCAAAGCGTTTTCACTAACACCAATTGTAATAATACCCTTTTCAAAAGTCTTGTCCTGATGAAGCTCCTCTTCACCTAAAGTAAGGTGTTTGTAGGCAATGGAAACATGTTTGTACAGTTTCTTTCCTTCAGGCGTTAAAATAATGCCACGATTAGAGCGCATGAACAATTTACATTCAAGTTCCTGCTCTAAGTTCCCCATGCACCTGCTTATGTTAGGCTGGCTGTTTTGTAAAACTTCCGCAGCCTTAGTAAAGCTTTTGTATTTTGCCACAAAATAAAAAATTCTATAATAATCAAAAGTAATCATGTCTAACCTCCTAAGTGAAAATCTAAATGAAAAATAAATTGTAACCTTATAATATTTCAAAGCATATAAAGATATCATACAAATATATATTATAAGAATATGGAAAACAACCATATAACCATTCCATATTATACAAGTATTTAAGAGTGTCTAATTAAATGACGATCTAAAAAAATTAAGTAAAATTAAATTTTTTTAGGAATTTTTTGACTAATGTATAAAATTACCATAAATGTATAATCATTCTAAATATATATGTACTTTTTATACAATACCATACTAAAATGATATAGTAAATATATTAAAGATATATTTTACATATTCCCAAGAAAAGAGTTATAATACGTGGCAGTTAAAAAGTTGTCATGAAAGGAAGTGAAACTGTTGAATGACATTGTTAACAGATTATTAGAAGAGCTGAATTGCGATGTTGTTTTCACGATTCCAATTTTTGGCGGCATTCCAATTTACGAATCAGTAGTAGTAACTTGGATAATCATGCTGGCGGTTTTGCTCATATGTGTTCTACTTGTTAGAAATTTAAAAGTAGAAAACCCGGGCAGAAAACAAATTGTTTTGGAAACAGCAGTTCAGGGACTGTACAATTTCTTTAAAGGCACCATAGGAGAACATGGAACAGCATATATTCCTTATCTTATGTCAGTTGTGCTTTACATAGGAATTGCAAACCTTATTGGTTTAATAGGGTTTAAACCACCAACAAAGGATATGAATGTTACAGTGGCACTGGCAGTCATGAGTATAGTCCTTATAGAGGTGGCAGGAGTAAGACAAAAAGGAACTAAAGGATGGCTGAAAAGTTTCGCAGAGCCTATGCCAATAGTTTTACCAATTAATGTGTTAGAGGTATTTATTAAACCACTTTCACTTTGTATGCGACTATTTGGTAATGTATTAGGTTCATTTGTAATCATGGAATTATTAAAAATTGTAGTTCCGGCATTCTTACCGGCAGTATTTAGTTGTTACTTCGATATATTCGATGGATTGATTCAGGCATATGTTTTTGTATTCCTAACATCCTTATTTATAAAAGAAGCAACTGAATAAAAATAAAAAATAAAAACAAATTTGAAAACGTAAAGGAGAAATTATTATGTCAACATCATTATTAGTAGCAATTGGAGCAGGTATTGCAGTATTAACAGGTATTGGAGCAGGTATGGGTATTGGTAAAGCAACAGCATCAGCTTGTGATGCAATTGCAAGACAGCCTGAAGCAGAAGGAAAAATCAGTAAGTCACTTCTTTTAGGATGTGCCCTTGCCGAAGCAACAGCTATTTACGGATTCGTAATTGCCCTATTAATCATTCTTCTTTTAAAATAATAAAAGCAGAAAGGTAGGAAAAGCGTATGCTTAAATTAGATATATGGAACATTGTTTGGACAATAGTTAATATCTTAGTTCTTTATGCTATATTTAGAAAATTTCTTTTTCAGCCTGTGCTAAAAGTTATACAGGACAGAGAGAACATAATAAAAGATCAAATTGATAATGCACAAAAAGTTACAGATGATGCAAATCAGTTGAAAACAGATTATGAAAAGAAGCTTGAAGTAGCTAAAGAGGAAGCCGATAAGATTATTGTTGAAGCAAGACAGCGTTCTGAAAAAGAAAGAGCCAAGGCTATTGAAACTACACAGCAGGAAACTCAGGATATGATGGAAAGAGCCAGAGGCAACATTGAAAGAGAGCAGGAAAATGCAAGAAAAGCTGTTCAGGCAGATATTGCCAGATTAGCAATTGCAGCAGCAGAAAAAATCGTAAAAACAGGTGATAGAAGTGACAATACAAGCAGTAAATAATGCGAAAGTATTATATGGCTTAAACTTGGATAGAAGTGAAGTTGAAAGTGTAGAGAATATTTTTTCTCTTACACCACTTCTACAGGAAACAATTAACAATCCTACAATTCCAAAGGAAGTTAAAGTCAATATAATAGGAAAAGTATTTTCAAGTGAGAATATTTCAGAAAAGCTTATTAGATTTTTGCAGGTAATGTGTAAGAACAATCAGGCAGATGACATGAAAGCCATTTTTGAACAGTATTACTTATATTACGACCAGATGAATAAAATAATTCATGCAAAACTGATTTGTACTTCATCATTTACAGATGCAGAAAAACAAGAAGCTGACAACATATTAAAAGAAAAATATGCAGATTACAAGGTTATTCTGACACAGGAAATTGACGACACGTTATTAGGTGGCTATGTACTTAAAATTGGAAACCATGAGTACGATAAAAGTTATAAAGAACGTTTAAGACAATTGCAGGAGAAGATAACCGGGAGGTGAAACAAGTGAGTGCAATTAGTGCAGAAAATATAATTTCCATTATACAAAGTGAAATTGAAAACTTTGAGTGGAAAGAAAGCGATAGAGAAACCGGAAAAGTTATATGGGTTGGTGATGGTATCGCCACTATTTACGGAATTGAACATGCCATGTATGGAGAAATCGTAGTTTTCGAAAATGGTACAAAAGGTATGGTTCAGGATATCCGTCAAAATGAAATAGGATGTATTTTATTTGGTAGAGATACAGGTATTAAGGAAGGCACAAAAGTTGTAAGAACTAAGAAGAAAGCCGGAGTTCCTGTAGGTAAAGGATTTATCGGAAGAGTAGTAAATGCTTTAGGTGAACCAATTGACGGAAAAGGAAATATTGAAGAAGAAGGATATTTACCAGTTGAACAGGATGCTCCCGGTATCGTAGACAGAAAATCTGTTGATACACCAATGGAAACAGGTATTTTGTCAATTGACTCAATGTTCCCAATTGGACGTGGACAAAGAGAATTAATTATCGGTGACAGACAGACAGGTAAAACATCTATAGCAACTGATACAATTATTAACCAGAGAGGTAAAGATGTTATTTGTATCTACGTTGCAATCGGACAGAAAGCATCAACAGTTGCAAAGATTGTATCAACTTTGCAGGAACATAAAGCAATGGATTACTCAATAGTAATGTCAGCTACAGCCAGTGATGCAGCATCATTACAGTACATTGCACCATACGCAGGTACATCAATGGCAGAATTCTTCATGCATCAGGGAAAAGATGTTTTAATTGTATATGATGATTTGTCAAAACACGCCGTAGCATACAGAGCTATTTCATTATTATTAGAAAGATCACCTGGACGTGAAGCTTATCCTGGTGACGTATTCTATTTACATTCAAGATTATTGGAACGTTCAAGCAAATTAAGTGATGAATTAGGCGGTGGTTCAATTACAGCCCTTCCTATTATTGAAACACAGGCAGGCGACGTTTCAGCATACATTCCAACAAACGTAATTTCAATTACAGACGGTCAGATATTCCTTGAAAGTAACTTATTTAATTCAGGTATGAGACCAGCCGTAAACGTTGGACTTTCTGTATCCCGTGTAGGTGGTGCAGCACAGACAAAAGCCATGAAGAAGGCAGCAGGTAGTGTAAGAATTGACCTTGCACAGTACAGAGAAATGGAAGTATTCACACAGTTTTCTTCAGACTTGGATGACAACACAAAGAAACAGTTAAATCATGGTAAAGCATTAATGGAACTTTTAAAACAGAAGTTATGCCATCCATATTCATTACATGAACAGGTTATGATTCTTACAATGGCAAATAACGGAATATTCGATGAAGTTCCAACTAAAGAAGTAAGAGATTGTTGTAGAGAAGTTTTAAATTATATAGATTTAAAACATGGTGAAATTACAGAAAAGATTGAAACTGAAAAAGTTCTTACAGAAGAAATTTCAAAGGCAATAATTGATGCAGCACATGAATTTATGGAAACAAAGAATTAAAATTAAGCAGGAGCGAATAATATGGCAAATGCAAAAGAAATTCAGGAAAGAATGAGTAGTATTAATGATACATTGAAAATTACAAATGCAATGTACATGATATCCTCATCAAAATTAAAAAAGTCCAAAAAGATGTTGCAGGATACAGAGCCTTATTTCTATGAGTTGCAGACACAGATGAGCAGAATTCTAAGACATGTACCTGACATTGAAAGCAAATATTTTGAAAAATCAAGAGATGAGAAAAAAGACCCAAAGGTAGGTTACATAGTAATTACCGCAGATAAAGGTCTTGCAGGTTCTTATAACCACAATATTTTAAAAATTGCGGAAGAAGAAATTAAAGCTCACAAAGATAATAAATTGTTTGTTTTAGGTGAAGTTGGACGACATTATTTTGAAAAAAGAGGAGTACACATAGATAAACAATTTCATTACACAATACAAAATCCAACATTAAACAGAGCTAGAAATATTACAGAAGAATTGTTGGAATTGTATATAAACAATGAGTTAGATGAAATTCATATTATATATACAAAAATGATTAATCCAATTAAGGAAGAAGCAGAAATAAAGCAGTTGTTACCACTTTATAAAACAGATTTTCAGATGAAAATTCCTGCAGACATTCCATTGGAACAGGTAACATTCAGACCATCACCTGAAGAGGTAATGAACAAGATTGTACCTGCCTACATTGAAGGTTTTGTTTTCGGTGCTTTAGTAGAAAGTTATTCCTGTGAACAAAATGCAAGAATGATGGCAATGGAAGCGGCAACAAAAAGTGCAAAAGACATGCTTCAGGAGTTAAGCGTGCTTTACAACCGCGCAAGACAGGCAGCAATTACTCAGGAAATTACCGAGGTAATCGCTGGAGCCAAGTCACAGAAAAATAAGAAGTAATGGAGGAACAGTTCAAATGAAAACAGGTAAAATAGTACAGGTTTTAGGTCCTGTTGTAGACGTTGCATTTGAAAATGGTGAACTTCCCGCAATTAAAGACGCACTTGAAGTACAAAATGGTGATAAAAAGTGCGTAATGGAAGTTGCACAGCATATTGGAAACGACGTTGTTCGTTGCGTTATGCTTGCGTCAAGTGAAGGACTTTCAAGAGACATGGAAGTTGTTGCTACAGGAAGTGGTATAAAAACTCCGGTAGGAAAAGAAACATTAGGACGTTTATTTAACGTTTTAGGTGAAGCAATAGATGGTGGCAAAGCATTAGATGATGCAGACAAATGGGAAATCCACAGAGAAGCACCAAGCTTTGACCAGCAGAATCCAGCCCAGGAAATATTGGAAACAGGTATTAAGGTAATCGACCTTTTAGCACCATACGCTAAAGGTGGTAAAATCGGTTTGTTCGGTGGTGCCGGCGTTGGTAAAACTGTATTAATTCAGGAACTTATCAGCAACGTTGCAACTGAGCATGGTGGATATTCAATATTTACAGGTGTAGGTGAAAGATCAAGAGAAGGTAATGACTTATGGACTGAAATGAAAGAATCAGGTGTTCTTGAAAAAACAGCCCTAGTGTTTGGACAGATGAACGAGCCACCTGGAGCACGTATGCGTGTTGCTGAAACAGGACTTACAATGGCAGAATATTTCAGAGATGTAGAACATCAGAACGTATTGTTATTCATTGATAATATTTTCAGATTTACACAGGCAGGTTCTGAAGTATCAGCCCTTTTAGGACGTATGCCATCAGCCGTAGGTTATCAGCCAACACTTGCAAATGAAATGGGTGAACTTCAGGAAAGAATTGCATCTACAAAGAACGGTTCAATTACATCAGTTCAGGCTGTATATGTACCAGCCGATGACTTAACTGACCCGGCACCTGCAACAACATTTGCTCACTTGGATGCCACAACAGTATTATCAAGAAAGATTGTTGAGCAGGGTATTTATCCTGCTGTAGATCCTCTTGAATCATCATCACGTATCCTTGAGGAAGACATTGTTGGTAAAGAACATTATGAAGTAGCACGTAAGGTTCAGGAAATTCTTCAGAAGTACAAAGAATTACAGGATATTATCGCAATTCTTGGTATGGAAGAATTATCAGAAGAAGATAAGACACTTGTATACAGAGCAAGAAAAATTCAGAAATTCTTATCACAGCCATTCCATGTAGCTGAGAACTTTACAGGTGTAAAGGGTGAATATGTTCCACTTAGCGAAACTATAAAAGGTTTCAAGGCTATTATTTCAGGTGAAATGGATGAATATCCTGAAAATGCATTCTTTAATGTAGGAACAATTGACGATGTTATTAAAAAAGCAAGCAAGATGAAGGAATAAAATCATGTATTGCAAGGATTGGAGTAATATATGGCGACTAATACATTTTATCTAAGAATAGCGTCTGCTAAGAAGATTTTCTTTTCAGGAAGATGTGTTTCAATTATAGTACCTGTTGCAGATGGGCAGGAAGAAATTCTTGCACACCATGAAAACATGGTCAATGCAGTAGAAAATGGTGAATTGAAATTTAAACCTGAAGGCGCAGACAAATATACAACAGTAGTTGTAGGTACAGGCTTTGCCCAGATAATCAACAACCGAGTAACTGTTTTAGTAGAAACAGCCGAGTTGCCTGAGGAAATCGATAAAGCCAGAGCTTTAGAGGCAAAAGAAAGAGCCGAAGAACAATTGCGACAAAAGCAAAGTATGCGTGAATATCATCATTCAAGAGCATCTCTTGCAAGAGCAATGGTTCGACTGAAGGCTACAAGCGGAAAATAAATAAGAAAAAGCAGTAGTATTTGTAATGAGGTACTATTGCTTTTTTTGCTCTTTGTTAAGCTTGGGGGAGAAAATAACTTACATAAAATCGTGTGTGATTTTTAAAAATAATTTTAAAAAGTTTGAATAAATTGAAAAAAAATAAAAAATGTTGCATAAAGTCAGTTTACGGTATACAATAAAAATGTGGTATGAAGAAAATAAAAGAAAAAACAAAAAATAAATATAAAGTTCTCTTGCATACTTCACAAGAGGACTTTTTTTGTTAGGAGGTAATTTTATGAAACACAAAATATGTAAAATTGTAGGAGCTTTATTAATGGCGACAGTGTTGTTTTCATCTGCAAACAATGTAGGGGCAAGTGAAACAAAAGTAAATTTTAAAGACGCATACTTGCTATTTTCAATTTGGGAAGGACAAGGTGATGCAACCATTGAAATAGGAGAGGATTTCTTAACTAAAGATAGAAATCTTGTTAATTATAATGAATTTGAAGATATCCTATTAGATGGAAAAAGCTTAAACAAAGAGAATTATGATATAACATCAGAAAATGAAAAAAATGAAATAGTTAAGGTTTCATTGAAAGAAAAGTATCTGAAGTTATTAAAAGATGGAGCTTATAATTTTGATATTGTTTTTGAAAAGGTTGTTGTGCCAACAAGATTATATGTGGTAAATAACAAAACGCAAATAAAGGACTTGTATTTTGATTTTAGTAAGCCTGAAAAAAATGGTGAAATTGTAGCCCAAATTGATACAACAGTTTTAGGGACAAACGTTGATATGAATCTGTTCAAAAATATTTTTAACAATGGAAAAATCATTAATACAAAAGATTATAAAATAGTTCAGAAAGGGAAAATCATAACTGTTACATTTAGCAAAGCTTATGCAAACAAAATACCAGTGGGAACAACATATTACTATGCTGATTTCTATAATGTTCAAATTGGTTTAAAGGTAACTAAAGGACCTAAAAAAGTAACAGGTTTTAAAGCTACTAGAAAAAAATCAGGTATGAAGATTAGTTGGAAGAAACAGAAAAATGTTACCGGTTATGTAATAAAGATTAGCAAAGATAAAAAGTTCAAGAAGAATGTAAAAACAATAAAAGTAAATGGCAAACAGAAAAGTAAGCTTATTAAAAAGATAAAAAAAGGAAAGTATTTTCTGAAAATAAAATCTTATGTTGAAATAGGTGGAAAAAAATACTACAGTGAATGGTCAAAAATTATAAGAAAGTAAATATATATGTAGGGAAAAAAGGTAATTATTGAAATAAAAATAATTACCTTTTTTTGTGCAATCTGACGTAGTTTTTTACCTATGATTATGTTATGGTATTTTATTATGAAAATAGTAAAAAGTGGCAAATAGGAGAGTTGAATGAGAACAGTTTTAAAGATTTTTAAAAGAGATTTTCGCAGGGCGTTTAGCAACAGAGCGGCGGCTCTTATTATGGTGGGAGTAAGTCTTCTTCCTTCATTATATGCCTGGTTCAATATTGCAGCTAACATAGATCCCTATGCAAATACTCAGGGCGTAAAAGTTGCAATAGCAAATTGTGATGTGGGAAAAGAAACAGAGCTTCTGTCAATGAATGCGGGAGAAAATATTGTAGAGAGTCTAAAGAAAAATGACAAGCTGGGTTGGACTTTTGTAAGTGAAAGTCAGGCAAAGGAAGGGGTGAAATCCGGAAAATATTATGCGGCAATAGTAATTCCGAAAGATTTCAGTGAATCCCTACTTAGTATTTTGTCCGGCAAGCTTAAACAGCCGGAGCTGGATTATTATCTAAATGAAAAGAAAAATGCAATTGCACCAAAGATTACAGATTCAGGCGCTACAACAATACAGCAACAGATAAATGACACTTTTTCGTCAACAGCTTCAGAAGCAATATCAAAAATGGTAAGTGAGGCGGCGAAAAAGATAAAGGGTGATGTTGATGATGCAAACGAAACAATCATTAATGACATTTCTTTAGTTCATAAAAATATTGAAGAATATAATAAAGTTCTTAAGAATTTTAAGAAAACAGCAAAGAGTTCGGAAAAAATAATTGATGATACAATCGATATTTTAAATGAAGTTAATAAGGTGGCTGATTCTACATCAGATTCTGTTGCAGGTGTATCTTCACGAATTACAAATTCAAGAGAAAAGCTAAGAACTTTTAACGGCACATTTTCAAATAAACTACAGAATATAGAGAGTGATTTTAATGATATTGCAATAGCAACTTCAACAAAATTAACAAATTTTGAAAACAAAGGGACAAGTGCAAAAGAAGAGTTGGAGGTAGGAATTGACCAGGTTAATTCTTTGGTTAAAAGAAATTCAAAAATATTAGAGGAGCTTGCACAGCTTAACCGTAAGCTTGGAAATGACAGTGCCACAACAAAAATCGAAAAGCAGATTAGTGAAATTAATGACGTAGATACAGCTTTAGGAAAAATACAATCATCCCTAAACAGCGGTAATTCTACACTTGATAAGACTATAGCTAAGTCAAAATCCACAAGAGAACAAATTGGTTCAGTGGCTACAAATGGCAAGAAATCCTTAGACGGTTACCAAAGTGATTTTCAGAAGAAAACATTGCCTAATGTATACGCATCTTTGGATGGCATGGTTACCATTAACGGCAATTTAAGCTCAACTCTGAAAGGGATAAAACCAACAGTCAAAGAAGCAAAGAAAATATTAAAACAGTTTGGTAAAAGTCTCAACAACATTTCAACAACAATGGATAATGCAAAAGAAACATTAGCAAAAGTTGATGAAAAGTTAGAAGGAATTGTAACAGACCTTCAGGCAATTAGTAGTACGGGAACATACGAAGAGTTAATTTCATTAAAGGGAATTGACACTGAAAAAATATCAGATTTTATGGCATCACCTGTTGATATGGAATCAGAAGTGCTATATGAAGTAAAAAATTATGGCTCTGGCATGACACCATTTTACACAAACCTTGCTTTGTGGGTAGGTGGTTTGATTTTAGTTTCTATTTTAAAACAGGAAGTTGACAGAGAAGGAATAAAAGAAAAATTCTCAGCAACACAGGGCTATTTCGGAAGATGGCTTTTGTATGTGTGCACAGCCGTTGTGCAGGGATTCATAGTGTGCGTTGGAGATTTAGTAATACTTAGAACACAGTGCGTACATCCTTTTGTATTTATTTTAACAGGTATGTTTTTATCATTCGTTTATGTAAATATTATTTTTGCACTGTCAATAACATTTAAGCACATAGGAAAAGCGGTTGCGGTATTACTTGTTATTTTGCAGATACCAGGTTCGTCAGGAACATATCCTATTGAAATGATGCCGGAATTTTTCCAAAAGCTACATCCGTTAATGCCATTTACATACGGCATTAATGCTATGCGTGAGTGTGTGGCAGGCTATTACGGTCATATTTATTTGGAAAACATGATAGCGTTGGTTGTGTTTATAATTTTAGCTTTGTTTGTAGGCTTGGTAATCAGACCGTTAATTCTTAATTTGAACAATATGTTTGATAAAGAGTTGGCAAAAACAGATTTGATGTTATGTGAAACTGCAACAGCTACAAATAAAAACAAACAACTTCAAATGATAGCGAGAGCAATTTTGCAGGATGAATATGGAAGAAAGCAATTCCTGGAAAAGTCTGCTAAGTTTGAAAAGAATTATCAGAAGAAAATTAAAATCGGATTTATTAATATAATTATAATTCCTTTAGTATTTTTAATATTAATGTTTAGTTTAGAATCCAAATTGGTATTTTTAATATTGTGGATTTTATCAATAATAATTCTTGCGGTTTACTTGATTTGCGTGGAATATATTCACAACAAAATACAAAAGCAAATTAAGGTAAGTGGATTCACTTCAGAAGATTTTGTAAAAGTATTAAAGGAGGAGAAGGACACATGAAGAATATTTTAAGAATTTTCAAAAAAGATGTCATTCGCATCCATAAAAACGTAATAGCCCTTATTGTAATCATGGGTATTACGATTGTACCTTGCCTGTACGCATGGTTTAACATTGCAGGAAGTTGGGATCCATACAGCAACACTGGAAATCTTAAGGTGGCTGTGGCAAGTGTAGATGACGGTTATGAGGGAACTTTGATTCCTATTAAACTAAATGTGGGTAATCAGGTTTTGTCAGCATTAAGAGAAAACACTCAAATGGATTGGGTTTTTACGTCAAAGAAAAAAGCGGTTGACGGTGTGAAATCCGGAAAATATTATGCAGCAATTGTAATACCTGAGAATTTTAGTAACCGAATGATGAGCATTTTTTCAAAAAATGTAAAGAAGCCTAATATTATATATTATTCAAATGCTAAAGAAAATGCCATTGCACCTAAGGTTACTGACAAGGGTGCTTCGGCAATTCAAAAGCAGGTAAATCAGGTATTTATTGAGACAGTATCTGATACAGCCTTAACAGCTCTTCAAAGTGTATCAAATCTTGCGCAGGCAGGAGATGCAGACGATATTGTTAATAATTTGTGGAACAATCTGGATAAAATCGCAGATGATCTTGAAGCTACACAAAGCACGCTGGAAACTTTTGGCAACATGGCAGATGCTTCACAAAGCATGTTAAGCACAACTACAGACTTTTTTAAGGATACAAAAAGCAACACAAAAAGTAGCGAAAAAGAATTTAGCGGAATTAAAAAACAGTTTAGTGGCATTAAAGACACACTAACTGCTACAACAGATGCCATTAACAGCGCACTTTCTTCAGGAAAGAAATTTTACGGAGAAATGGGTGATGTTATTGAAGATGCACTAAGCAGTCAAAGTCAGAATACTACAGACGTTAAGACCACACTTAACAAGACATCATCAAAAGTTAATTCAATGATTAGCGACTACTCCAAGTTGAAGTCTTCATTAGAATCAATTGAAAGTCGTCACCCTGAGTTAAGTAAGTACACTCAGTTTTTAATTTCAAAAATAGATGCATCATTAGAAACACAGGAGAAATTAAATGACAAATTAGGTGAAGCTGAAAAAAATCTTACTACAGGGAAAAGTCAGTTAAACAAGGACAAAGCAGATATTTTGAAATTAGTTGATAAAAGTAAAACATCTGTATCATCAGTAAAAACAGATTACTCAAAAGACGTGGAAGAGGCTTTAAAGAAAATTTCAGATTCAGCAGGTAATGTTGAAAATGACATTTCAGGTCTTTTAACAAAAATTGATAACAGCGCAAAAGGAATTTATAAGTTATCAGATTCTGTTGATTCAGATTTATCACAGATAAAGAAAACATTGTCAGACTCAGGTAAACTTTTATCAAAAGCAGCAAAGAAAATCAGAAAAACAACAGGCAAGTTGAAAAATGCAAAAGATGGCGACAATTCAGATTTGAAATCACTAATCATGGGTAACAAAGAAGATTTAACTTCATTTTTGGCAACACCTGTACAGTTAAAAACGACCAAGTTGTATCCAATAGATAACTATGGTTCTTCAATGGCACCATTTTACTCAACCTTATCAATATGGATAGGCGGAATTGTATTGGTAGCAATGTTAAAAGTAAATATTTCTGAAAAAATGAAAAAATCTCTTAGGAACTTACAGAATTATCAGGCATACTGTGGAAGATACATTATTTTCTTAATTGTTGGCTTGATGCAAAGCACGTTAATTGCTTTAGGCGATTTGTATTATTTAGGAATACAGTGCGAACATCCATTTTTATTTGTATTTGCGTGCTGGTTTTCAAGTATTGTTTATGTAAATATTATTTACACATTAACAGTATCTTTTGGGGACATAGGAAAAGCCATAAGCGTTATTTTACTTGTTGTTCAGGTAGCTGGCGCAGGCGGCACCTTCCCAATTGAAGTGGCACCGGGATTTTTCAGGGCAGTATATCCACTACTTCCATTTACATACAGTATGACAGCTTTAAGAGAAGCAGTTGGCGGCATGTACGAAATGACATATTGGATTGAACTTGGAAAGCTTGGAATATTCCTTGTGATTTCTTTATTTGTAGGTTTGGTTTTGCGAAGACCAATAATAAAGATGAATGACGCATTCACTGAAAAGCTGGAAGAGACAAAGATAATGTAGTGCTGAAAGGCTGGAAGAGACAAAGATAATGTAGTGCTAAAAAGCTGGAAAAATCAAAGAAAACATAGTGCAGAAAAAATGGAAAAATCAAAGATGTGTAAAGGCTAAAAGTTTGAAAAGTCAAATACAATGTAAAGATTAAAATCTGTAATAAGTAAATGGAATGTAAAGATTAAAATCTGTAATAAACAAATAGAATAAATTGTGATATACTTTTAGAGTTGGTGTTTGAGAGCATCGGCAATGAGTATAATACATTTACAAGGCAGAAATAAATATCCATTGAAGAAAGCGTTTGATATCTATAGAATTATAAGCTTCAGGATATAATATTTAACGCGTTGTGTTTATTTTGGGATAGTAATTTTGTATGGTAAATGTGGCATGTACTTATTAGGAGATTAGGTAAATATATAAACGAAGGAGACTGAAAATGAAAACAAGAATTGGTATTTTAGGTTATGGTAACCTTGGAAGAGGTGTTGAGTGTGCTGTAAAAGAAGCCACTGACATGGAATTAGTTGCAGTTTTTACAAGAAGAGATCCTAAGGATGTAACAATCCTTACAGAAAATGTTCCTGTATGTAACGTTAAAGACGTAGAAGATTGGAAAGAAAAAATTGATGTTATGATTTTATGTGGAGGTAGTGCTACAGATCTTCCTGTTCAGACACCACAGTTCGCATCAATGTTTAATGTAATTGATAGTTTTGATACACATGCAAGAATTCCTGAACATTTCGCAGCAGTTGACAAGGCTGCAAAAGAAGCAGGAAAAGTTGCAGTTATTTCAGTAGGTTGGGATCCTGGAATGTTCTCACTTAACAGAGTATATGCAAATGCAATTCTTCCAGATGGAAAAGATTACACATTCTGGGGTAAGGGCGTAAGCCAGGGACATTCAGATGCTATTCGTAGAATCAAAGGTGTTAAGAATGCTAAACAGTACACAATCCCAATTGAAAGTGCATTAGAAAGAGTTAGATCAGGAGAAAATCCAGACCTTACAACAAGAGAAAAACATGAGAGAGAATGTTTTGTTGTATTAGAAGAAGGTGCTGACGCAGCAGCTGTAGAAAAAGAAATCAAAGAAATGCCAAACTATTTCTCAGATTACAATACAACAGTTCATTTCATTTCTGAAGAAGAATTAGAAAAGAACCACAGCGGTATGGCTCATGGTGGTTTTGTAATCCGTTCAGGAAAGACAGGAATGAACAAAGAACATAATCACATTATCGAATATAGCTTAAAGTTGGATTCAAATCCAGAATTTACAACAAGCGTTTTAATCGCATACGCAAGAGCAGTTAAACGTCTTTATGACGAAGGTCAGAAAGGTTGCAAGACAGTATTAGACATTGCACCAGCATACCTTTGCGAAGCAAGCGATGAAGATTTAAGAGCACACTTATTGTAAGAAGTAAGGCGTGTTTGTGGCTACTGCCACACATTTATAGAAATTGAAAAATTAGAAAATAGAAAAAGGGCATCCCAAAAGGCAAGTAAGAAGCCGAAGGGGATGCCCTTTTTAGTAAAATTCCACCCCTATGAGCAGAGAAACAAGCAAAGGGGTGGGAATCCTGGAAAGAAGTAAAGCAAGAACAAGAAAATAAGTCAAAATTCCACCCCTATGAGAAGAGAAACAAGCAAAGGGGTGGAAATCCTGGGAAAGTAGTAAAGCAAGAAAAAGAAAACAAGTCAAAATTCCACCCCTATGAGAAGAGAAACAAGCAAAGGGGTGGAAATCCTGGGAAAGTAGTAAAGCAAGAAAAAGAAAATAAGTCAAAATTCCACCCCTATGAGCAGAGAAGCAAGCAAAGGGGTGGAAATCCTGGGAAAGTAGTAAAGTAAGAAAAAGAAAATAAGTCAAATATCCACCCCTATGAGAAGAGAAACAAGCAAAGGGGTGGAAATTCTGGGAAAGTAGTAAAGCAAGAAAAGAAAATAAGTCAAAATTCCACCCTTATGAGAAGAGAAACAAGCAAAGGGGTGGAAATCCTGGAAAGCAGTAAAGCAAGAAAAAGAAAATAAGTCAAAATTCCACCCTTATGAGCATAGAAACAAGCAAAGGGGTGGAAATCTTGGAAAGTAGTAAAGCAAGAAAAAGAAAATAAGTCAAATTTCCACCCTTATGAGCATAGAAACAAGCAAAGGGGTGGAAATTCTGGGAAAGTAGTAAAGCAAGAAAAAGAAAATAAGTCAAATTTCCACCCTTATGAGCATAGAAACAAGCAAAGGGGTGGAAATCCTGGAAAGTAGTAAAGCAAGAAAAGAAAATAAGTCAAAATTCCACCCTTATGAGCATAGAAACAAGCAAAGGGGTGGAAATTCTGGGAAAGTAGTAAAACAAGAAAAAGAAAATAAGTCAAATTTCCACCCCTATGAGCAGAGAAACAAGCAAAGGGGTGTAAATCCTGGGAAAGTAGTAAAGCAAGAAAAAGAAAATAAGTCAAATTTCCACCCTTATGAGCAGACAACATTTTTGTGGTGTGTAAGTTATCTTGTAATCAATCGTGGAATAAGCAATGAGACGGCGGCGAAGTTCGCTTCATTTGTATACATAGGAATTACTATAGGCAGATTTTTATGCGGATTTGTAGCAGACCGACTAGGTGACAGAAAAATGATTCGAATGGGAATTGTTGTAATTGTAGTTGGCTTAGCACTTATGTTTATTCCTACAGGATTAGATACGATACCCCTTATTGCATTAATAATTGTAGGACTTGGATGCGCACCAATTTATCCATCAATTATACATTCAACGCCGTTCAATTTTGGAAAAGAAAATTCGCAGTCGGTTATTGGAATACAAATGGCATTTGCATATGTGGGAACAACTTTTATGCCACCACTATTTGGTATAATTTCGCAACACATAACAATAGCGTTATTCCCTGTGTATATTTTAATTTTTACATTACTAATGCTGTTAAGTACAGAGAGACTTAATAAAATGAAAAGTGTAAACGAAAGAAATAAGATTATGTAAAGTAAAACGATAAATTGGAAATATTAAAACAGAAAAAAGTAAAGTAACTGAAAGTAAATATGGAACAAAAAATTATAAATACGACCGAAAACCAAACACAAAACCAAATGAAAACTGAAAATACGACTGAAAATCAAACGTAAAACAAAAACTGAGAATACGACCGAAAATCAAACGCAAAACAAAAACTGAGAATACGACAGAAAACCAAACGTAAAACCAAACGAAAACTGAAAATACGACTAAAAATCAAACGTAAAATCAAACGCAAAATTTTACGTTTGATTTTTTTTGAACGATTTTCCAGAGATAAAAATTTAAAGTAAAATGTATTGTTTTTAGTGCTATAATAGACAGGTAGTGAAAATATTTAAAGAAAAGGGGAAGTTTATTATGGTACTAAAAACGAAAAGAATCTTATCAATAACCTTGGCAGTAGCAATGGTAGCTACCGCACCAAATCAAATCCCGGCAAAGGAAAATGATATACAAATTCAGGCAAGTCCCGGAACGGTGGAAAAAGTTTTACCGGAAGGCTTTACGGGAGTAACAGCAGAAATTAAAAATGCGTGGAACAAAATTGACGAGGAAATCTTGGCAAATGGCAATGCAAATTATCCTGCTGATGATGGCAAGAAGCCAACACTCAAAATTTGTCCTGATGAAAATTACACAATACCAGAGGCAATTAATGAGGGAGAAACTCTTCAGGTTATGTATGACGTGGATTTGCTGGTGGGCGCAACTTCAGCAAACAGAGTCAAGGCTTTTAAAGATTATGTAGACGAAAGCAACCCACACAACACACCAAGTGGTGGGGCAAGACTTAAAAAAAGACCATATTTAATTGGAACTGAAATATGGTACAAGTTGGATGATGCAATCAAGTGGACAAAGGTTCCTGAAAAAACTCAAAAAAGACTGGGACATTATTTTATGCAAATCCCGGCAGATATTTTGTTTGGACATGATCAGGTTACTTTTAAAGTTAGAGCTTATACATATTATGGCGTTAGCAAGTCGGCGGCAAAGACTGTAAAAATTAACAGATTAAAAAATGATATAGGAAAAATAAGACTAAATGTTAATGACGGAGAAGTTATTTCAGGCAGCAAAACTGTTACCGTAAATGACGGAAAAGAAAACAACATATCTGTTAAATTAAATAATCAGGAACAAAACACTAAAGCTATGTTGGAAAATGGGGCCTATTTTATTGTACAGACAGCAGACACAGCAAATGGCTACAAAAATGCAGTTACAGCAACAAGTAATGGACAAAAAGATATTTTGGCCTTGCTTAATCCTTGGCGAGATTCCACAATGACGAAAGTAATCAGGGTGGATAATAAATATTTTAAATATAATGAGCAGACAAAGGCTTACGATGTTGACCTTACTCTTTGGGCAGGAAACACAGGAACTTCTTTTGAAGAAACATTGTATCCGGAAGTCTTTGGCGAAAACAGGGACGATTACAAGGTGTCTCAACTACAGATGAAATTGCCAAATGGTTCGGTATATTTGCCAACAAAGATTGTACCGGATAATTCAAAAATAAATACAAGAACTGAACTTTCAGCAGTTCATGCAATCGGTGACTCAAAGGGCATGGAAAGCAAAATGACAGTCTCATTTTCAATTCCTGAAAAAGAAGTTGACGCAGTTGGCTGGTTACTTGATACAACTAAACTAAAAGACGGCAAGTACACAATAGTTGCCCAGGAGAATCAGAGTAGCAACAATCAAACAACTACAGTAAATGCACAGGAAAGCAACCAGCAGGCAACTACAGCGAATGCACAGGAAAGCAGCCAGCAGACAACTACAGCGAATGCACAGGAAAGCAGCGAGCAGGCAACTACAGCGAATGCACAGGATAGTAGCCAGCAGACAACTACAGCGAATATCGCAAACAGCAATGACCAGTCGGAGGAAGCAAACAGCATTCCGGAAAGTACAAAAGTAGATTTCGTAGTTGATAACACAAAACCTACAATTAATATAGACATAAAAGATAAAGCAACTTTAAATAAACAGCTTGTAATCATTGAAGGTGATGTGGCAAAAGATGCAAATGGCATAGACAGCGTTGCAGTAACATTAGATGGAAAAGACGTGGAACTTCCAGGGGTGATTTCTCCTGACGACCTAAAAGAAGGTTCACATCAGCTGGCAGTTGTGGCAAAAGATGTGGCAGGTAATATCACTGAAAAAACAGTAACTTTTAATGTTAAAAACTCTGCAATTACAAGTACAACAGAAAAGATTACAAAAAATACTGCTACATTATCAGTGAATGTGGGCAGTAAAAAAACTAATGTAACTTTTTACAAGGGCAAAGCCTTAAATGTGGCAAACAACGGTATAGTGAAAGGACAGGTTGTTTCAGGTAACAATGGCAAAGCTCCCTATGAAATTTTTAAGGTGAACACAGGAAGTGTTAAAGCTCAGGAGAAAGTTGTTGTTAATTGGAGTGGAAAAACCACAGGAACTGACAGTGACCATAAGCTTACAATGTTTGTTCAAAATATAAATACAGGCAAGTGGAAAGCTATTGGCGAGGAAAAATCAGGAAAAATAACAGGTAAATTTGTAGCCAAGGACTATGTAAAAGACGGTAAGGCAATAGTTGCAGTACAGGTAATTGCTAAAGACGGCAATCCTGAAATAGAGCAAAGTGAAGTCACAAAAGTTGCTAACCAGACGTCATGGGATGGAACAGGAAAACCTGAAAATTATGATTTTGCATTTGCATGGGAAACAGACACACAGATATATGCAGAAAGTTTTCCATATCATTATAAAAACATGAATCAGTGGATTGTGGACAATAAGAAAGATTGGAAAATCAAGTATGTCCTACATACAGGTGATATTACCGATGATTATGACATGGAGACTCAGTGGAAAAATGCCGACACTGCAATGAAGATTTTTGATGATGCAGGCATGCCATATGGTGTTTTGGCTGGAAATCACGATGTTGGCGCCGGTTTGGAAAATTACACAAATTATCAAAAATACTTTGGTGCAGACAGATTTAAAAACAAAGATTATTACGGTGGTTCATATAAGAATAACTTAGGTCATTATGATTTAATTACTGAGAATGGACAGGATTTTATTATTTTATATATGAGCTGGGATATTTACACAAATGAAATTAACTGGATGAATAAGGTGTTGAAAAAATATCCTAACAGAAAAGCAATCATTGCCCTTCACCGTTACACAAGAGGTTCTGAAAAAGCAAACACACCGATTACAGACTATGCAGGAAAGTTGATTCAGACTAATGTTGTTGCTAAGAACCCTAACGTAATAGCAGTGTTAAACGGACATTACAGTGGTGCCAGCATGAATGTAATGGGATTTGATGACGACAAGGATGGCGTAAAAGAAAGAACTGTTTACGAAATTTGTACCGACTATCAATCGAACGACCAGGGCGGAGCCGAATACGTTAAACTGTTATATTTTGATTTGAAAAACAACAAGATTTATGTTAATTCATATTCTCCATATAAGAAGGATTTCAATTATTATGACAATCCTAAGTTGGAAAATTACAACCAGGGAACAGTTGTTTATAAGCAGGATATTGTAGAATTAAATTATAATTATGTTGATAAAAAACAAAGCCTGATAACAAATTCAATTAATGGCTTTGTGGAGACAGCTGACGTAATTAAGAGTGTAAATGGGAAAACAGGCAAAGTTTCATGTACATACTCAGGCTTGAAAGCGGATAGCGAATATAGTTGGTATGGAAAAGTAACTAACAGTGATGGTGAAGAATTTTATACAAATGCTAATACCTTTAAAACATTAAAAACATTAAAGGTAAAAGCACAACCGACAATAAAAGTAGGAAAAACATATACTGTTGGTAAGTTTAAATACAAAGTAAAATCTACAAAGAAGGGCATTACAAAGGTAGCAATTTCTGGTAAAAACAAGAAAATTAAGAAACTTGTTATACCTTCATTTGTAAATATTAAAGGCAAAAAATGTAGAGTTACTGAAATTAATGCAAGTGGCTTTAAGGGTTACAAAAAACTAAAAACCGTTGCTATTAAATCAAAGTATTTAACAAAAATTGGCACAAAGGCATTTTATAAATGTAGCAATCTTAAGACTGTTAAGTATTATAAGAACAAAAAAATTAAAGTGGGAAGAAAAGCTTTTGCAGGGTGTAAAAAACTGAAAAAAAAGTTCCCAGCTAGAGCATTTTAAAGGTAATGTTATTTTCGATAATGCAAAAATTAAATTTACAAATTGCATTAAGTACTAGATAAAATTAAAAAAAGTCTGTATCATTGTATGTGGCTTTGCAGAGCAATATCTGCAATTTGCCAATAGAGTTTAGAATTTTACAATGATGCAGGCTTTTTCTGTTTCACCATAAAATTTATTTTCTACAAATATGCTAATAATAAAATAAAAGAATAAAGGAGACAAGCAAAATTATGAAGTACATGAGACAGTTTGGAATCATCATGTTTGTTACCTGTTTGGGAGAGGTTTTAAAATATTTGATTCCATTGGCAATTCCATCAAGTATATATGGTCTTTGTCTGATGATGTTATTTCTTGTAACAGGAATTGTAAAAGTTGACAGCGTAAAAGAATCAGGTTCATTTTTAATAGAAATCATGCCCATTATGTTTATTGGTTCCGGTGTGGGAATTGTTGTTTACTGGAATCAGTTAAAAGGCATGTTAATTCCGTTAATTGTAATCACCATTATCTCAACAATTCTGGTAATAGTGGTAGCTGGAAAAGTTACACAGTTTGTAATTAAAAAAAGGAGCAAAAAAAATGGATCAGGTAGTAATTAATTCAACAACAATTGGGATAGTTATAAGTGTTTTAGGTTATGAATTAGGTATGCTTCTAAAAAGAAAATTTAAGCTTGCCGTTTTTAACCCACTACTTATTTCTATTATTTTTGTAATTATATGTTTGGGGATATTTAACGTAGATTATGAGAGTTATAATAAAAGTGCCCAATATTTAGGCTACTTATTAACACCGGCAACAGTATGCCTTGCTATACCGTTATATCAGCAGATTAGACTTTTAAAAGAAAATATTTGGGCTATATTTCTTGGTATTTTATCAGGGGTATTAACAAGTCTGGGATGTATTTTGGCTTTTGCGTTATTGTTTGGTTTCAACCATAAAGAGTATGTTACACTACTTCCAAAGTCAATTACAACAGCAATTGGTATGGGTGTTTCAGAGGAACTTGGTGGCTATGTAACAATTACAGTGGCAGTTATAATCATAACAGGAGTTCTTGGAAACATGCTTGCAGATGTGGTTTGTAAAATTTTCAGAATAACTAATCCAGTGGCAAAAGGAATTGGAATTGGGACAGCCTCACATGCCATCGGCACAGCAAAGGCAATGGAAATGGGAGAAATAGAAGGGGCAATGAGTAGTTTGTCCATAGTAATAGCAGGAATTTTAACAATGATAGGAGCATCAGTTTTCGCTAATTTTCTGTAAACATACGACTATTTCTAAAATTAAAATAAATACGTGAATATCTCAAAAGTTACGCAATAATTTATATGTTAATATTAAAAAAATAATAATATATGCATGAATATCTTGAAAATTAAAACAGGACATACTAAACATAACGTTAAAAAAATGAAAATATTTATATGCAAAAATCAAATTCTGGGAGGTAAAACATGATTATTACAATAGCAAGACAATGTGGAAGTGGCGGTCACGAAGTGGCACAGATTTTAGCTGACAAATTAGGTCTGGAACTTTTTGATAAAAATAGATTATTAGAAGAAGCAAGAAAACTTGGGAAGGAAGATGAGTTTAGCGACTTTTTTAATGAAAGACCGGTAAACAGTCTTTTGTATGGAATAGCCATGAGTTTTGGAAACGAAAAGCCAATGTCTAAGGCACTTGATTTTATAAAAGAAGTAACCAAGGATAAAAACGCAGTTATAATTGGACGCTGTGCAAACATTATTTACAAAGATAATCCTGAAGTTATGAAGGTTTTTCTCCATGGAAACGAGGCTTGGAGAGTTGATTATGTGGCAGAGCGTGATAGTGTTAGCAGAAGAGAGGCACTTAAAAACATCAAGGAAGTGGACGAAAAAAGAGCATCTTTCCACAAATATTGTACAGATGCAGTGTGGGGAGATGCAAGAGATTACAACCTTTCAATTGACACAGCCACAATTGGAATCGAGAAAGCGGCAGAAATTATTTTAAGTTATATGGATAATTAAATTCAGATGTATAGTCAATTGGTATGGAAATTAAGTTTGTTTGTATAACCAAATTTCTATAGACAATTAAGACTGTTCGTATAACAAAATTTCTATAGACAATTAAGTGATTGCAAATAAGGAAATCTGCATTGATAACCAAATTATATTTTAGGCATTTATATTTACTAATAATAAA
This sequence comes from Eubacterium sp. Marseille-QA0814, assembly GCF_965119675.1. NCBI lineage: Bacteria > Bacillati > Bacillota > Clostridia > Eubacteriales > Eubacteriaceae > Eubacterium > Eubacterium sp. Marseille-QA0814. Next base: position 2,332,559 of record NZ_CBCPMG010000001.1, read on the forward strand.
TAGAGGAAAATATGATATTAGAAGAATTTATCGGGAAGTATCAAATAAATTTAACAAAACAACAACTTGAAGGGGTTACATCAATTGAGATGCCAACCCTTCTTTTAGCTGTGCCGGGAAGTGGGAAAACCACTGTTTTAGTATACAGATTGGGCTATATGATATATTGCAAAAACATAATGCCGAAAAAAATTCTCACACTTACATATACAGTGGCAGCTACAATTGAAATGAGAAAAAGATTTGCTGGAATTTTTGGCGAAGAAATGGCATCAAGACTTGAATTTAGGACCATTAACGGTGTATGTGCCAAAATAATACATTATTGTGGAGTAAGACTGGGAATTAAGCCATATAATTTAATTCCAGATGAAGGTTTTAAAGTGAAGCTTTTAACAGCAATCTATCAACATATACAGGATAGCTATCCTCTTGAAAGTGATGTTCAGAATCTTATAACACTGATTACTTATGCAAAAAACATGATGTTATCAAAAAAAGAGATAGAGAAATTAGGAAATCAGGAGAAGATAAAATTATTAGAAATTTATGAAATGTATAACAGGGAGTTAAGCAGAAAATCATTAATGGACTATGATGACCAAATGGTTTACGCCCTGAATCTTCTTAAATCAATACCTGAAATTCTTGAATATTTTCAGGAAAAATATCAGTTTATTTCTGTTGACGAAGCACAGGACACTTCAAAAGTTCAACATAAAATCATTAGAATACTTGGTGGCAAATACAAAAACATCTTTATGGTAGGAGATGAGGATCAAAGTATTTACGGTTTCAGAGCTGCATATCCCGAAGCGTTGTTGGAATTTGAAAAAACATATCCTAACGGAAAGATTCTCTTAATGGAAGAAAACTTTAGATCTAATGGTGAAATTGTTGTGGCAGCAGACAGGTTTATTCAAAAAAATACTCTGCGACATAAAAAGAAAATGAAGGCTTTTAGACCAAACAATAATAAAATTAGATTAATCGACATAAAAACAAGAAAAGGGCAGTACAAATATTTAGAGAAAGTAGTAACAGATTGTGAAAATGAAACAGCTGTGTTGTACAGGGATAATGAAAGTATTTTGCCGGTAATAGATTTGCTAGAGCAGAATAACATACCATACAAAATCAAAAATAAAGATTTAACTTTTTTTACTAACAAAGTTGTAATGGATATTGAAAACATAATTAATTTTTCAAAAGACCAGACAAATACAGAGATGTTTATGCAGATTTATTTTAAAATAAATACTTACGTGGGAAAAGTCGTTGCTGAAAAAGCTTGCGTAATTAGCAAAGAAAAAAATATTTCCGTACTAGATGCAGTTCTTCAGTGTCCACAGACACCTAAAGGAACGGTGAAAAGCGTAAAAGAGATTAAGTTGCACATGAAAAATCTCGCAAACGAAAATGGTGCCAGCGGTCTTTTTAGAATTATAAATGCAATGGGTTATAAAGATTACCTTGAAAAAAATCATATAAAAGATGGTAAGCTGGAAATATTGCAGACAATAGCACAGAATCAAACGTCAGTATTTGATTTTGTAGCTCGTTTGAAGGAATTGGAACAACTTATAAGAAATAAAGAAAATGACGCTAGCTGTAATCTGATTTTCTCCACAATGCATTCCAGCAAAGGTCTGGAATTTGATAATGTGTACATAATGGATGCGATAGATGGTGTTTTTCCTGAATATATACCAGGGAAAAAAGCGACAGATGAAGAAATAAAAATATATGAGGAAGAAAGACGTTTATTTTATGTTGCCGTAACAAGGGCAAAAAATAATCTTTGTATTTTTTCAAAAAAAGGCAGTAATACTTTTATTTGTGAATTGTTAGGGACAAAAGCACCAATAGCTCCAATTGGTAAAGGCGAAAGCACACCAATAGTTACAAAAACGGAAAGAAAAAGGACGAATAATATAGGAAAAACCAAACCTTATGCCTACAATAATTCAAAAAAATGTTATAAAACATCAAGTAAAATTATTACAGAGTCAGAATACTGGGATAAGTATGAAGAAATAAAAAATACAGGAAAAATAGAGCATAAAACTTTGGGAAAAGGTGTAGTTAAAAGGATTTCAGGGGATACAATTGAAGTTGAATTTGAAAATAAAACAAGCAAAATGAAACTGAAATTTTTAATGGAAAAGGATTTACTACGATAAATAAAGGGACATTATTTAAAAATTGTCACAAAAATATTAAGAAATATCAAAAAAATCTGTGCAAAATTTAACCTTGCAAGATTCGACAATAAGTGATAAAACATAAAAAGACAAACAAATAACAAGTTGCGTTGAAAGGGATACATTGCAAAGAGTAGCTTGATTACAGAGAACCGAGGTAGCTGAGAATCGGAAGAAAAGCCTTGTTGTAACATCACCCTGGAGCATCTCTCCTAAAGCTTTTAGTTAGTAGGCAGGGACGTGTTCTTCACGTTACAGAAGAAGCTGTTTATACAGACAGTATTAAGTGGTGATAATTAGCAATAGTTATCTCAAACAAAGTGGTACCACGGAAATGATTTATCCGCCTTTGTTGTCCTAGGACAACAAAGGCGTTTTTATTTTTTTATTACAGTGTTGCAATAGGTAAATGCACCTGTGCTTGCACAAAGGTGCATTTACCTATTGACAACACGCCCCACAAATGAGCATAAAAGCACGACGAAGTCGGGCGATATGCGAATGTGTGGGTTGGATTGCGGGAGTACGAAGTACGTAGCAATCCAAGGTAATAAAAATAATGTAAGTATGTTATTTGGATTGCGGGAGTACGAAGTACGTAGCAATCCAAGGTAATAAAAAATAATGTAAGTATGTTATTTGGATTGCGGGAGTACAAAGTACGTAGCAATCCAAGGTAATAAAAAATAATGTAAGTATGTTATTTGGATTGCGGGAGTACGAAGTACGTAGCAATCCAAGTAATAAAAAATATTAGATTGCACAAAGCAATCTAAATAATAAAAAAGAAGAGAGGTAATACAAATGAATGGAATCTTAATGATGGTGATTGCAATCGTAGTTCTTGGAGGAGCATATCTTCTCTACGGTCGCTATCTTCAGAAAAAGTGGGGAATTGATCCTAACGCAAAAACTCCAGCGTATGAAATGGAAGATGGAGTTGACTATGTGCCAGCTGATACAAACGTAGTATTTGGACATCAGTTTGCATCTATCGCAGGTGCAGGCCCAATTAACGGTCCTATTCAGGCAGCAATTTTCGGATGGTTACCGGTTTTATTATGGATACTTATAGGTGGTGTATTCTTTGGAGCTGTTCAGGATTTTGCATCAATGTACGCATCAGTAAAAAATAAAGGTCGTACAATTGGTTATATTATCGAAGAATATATTGGAAAATTAGGAAAGAAATTATTCTTATTATTCTGCTGGTTATTCTGTATTTTAGTAGTTGCAGCATTCGCAGACGTTGTAGCTGGAACATTTAACGGCTTTACAGTACCTACAGTAGCAGGTGAAGCTGTAAAGAAAGTTGCAGCAAACGGTGCAGTAGCAACAACATCAATTTTATTTATTTTTGAAGCTGTTGCATTAGGTATGATTTTAAAATATGGAAAATTACATAAATGGATTAACACAGCAATAGCAATTGTTATGTTAGTAGCAGCAGTTGTAATTGGCTTAAACTTCCCAATTTACTTAACAAGAGAAACATGGCACATTTTAATTTTTGCTTACATTTTTGTTGCCAGCGTAGTTCCTGTTTGGGCATTATTACAGCCTAGAGATTACTTAAACAGTTATTTGTTAATATTTATGATTGTAGGTGCTGTTATTGGTGTATTTGTTTCAAATCCATCATGTAACTTACAGGCATTTACAAGCTTTAATGTAGATGGACAGTATATGTTCCCAATTTTATTTGTAACAATCGCATGTGGTGCTGTATCAGGTTTCCATTCACTTGTTTCATCAGGTACAGCTTCGAAGCAGATTAAAAATGAAAAGAACATGTTACCAGTATCATTTGGTGCAATGCTTATGGAAAGTATGCTTGCAGTAATCGCATTAATCGCAGTTGCTTCATTTGCAAAAGGCGAAGCAGCAGCACAGGGGTTAACAACACAGCCTCAGATTTTTGCAGGTGCAATCGCAAACTTCTTATCAGTTATTGGTTTGCCACATAGCTTAGTATTTACATTAATTAACTTAGCAGTTTCAGCATTTGCTTTAACATCACTTGACTCAGTAGCAAGAGTTGGTCGTCTTTCATTCCAGGAATTCTTCTTAGATGAAGGAGTAACAGAAGAAAATATGACACCATTCCAGAAGGTAGTAACAAACAAATATTTTGCAACAATCATTACATTGGTACTTTCATTCTTACTTGCAAAAGTTGGTTACGCAGAAATTTGGCCATTATTTGGTTCAGCAAACCAGTTATTATCAGTTCTTGCTTTAGTAGCATGTGCAGTATTCTTGAAGAAAACAAAACGTCAGGGTTGGATGTTATGGGTACCTATGTTCTTCATGATGGCAGTAACATTTACAGCTCTTGGAATGACAATTTACAAATTAGGTGGCGCATTCCTTTCAACAGGATTAACACTTGGAAACACATTGCAGTTAATCTTCGCAATTTTACTTTTAATCCTTGGTGTAATCGTTGCAGTACAGGGTGTTAAGAAATTATTCCAAAAGAATACAGAAAAAGCAGTTGCATAGGGCAACAGTTATAATTAAATAAAATAATAAGCGAAAGCGTAAATTCTATACCAATTTCAAAATTTTAAAATAGTTTGATTTTGGAAAGGTATAAAGAATTTACGCTTTTCTTTCTTTTTGGAAAATAGATGCAAAAGTAAAAATACACATAATATTCTAATGTGTGTATTTTTACTTTACAAAATACATTTATATACATATAATTAAAGTAAAAGTACACACTATAATAAATAGAGTGGATAATTACTACAATATGGAGGGATAAAATGATATTAACATATAAAGATTGTATAAAGAAATATGGATCAGATTACATGATAAAAAAAGAATTAGAGCAAGGAAAACTTTTTCAAAAAAGTAAAGGAGTTTATTCTGAAGAAGAAAATTGTTCGGAATTGGAAATCATTACTGTTAAGTATCCCAGAGCAGTTTTTGCAGGAGCAAGCGCTTACTATTATTATGGTTTGACAGATACTATTCCGGATGAATATGTTTTAGCAACAAGACGCTCAGATAGTAGAATAAAAAATGAAAAAATACATCAGATATTTGTTAAGGATGATATTTTCGATATGGGAAAATCAACAATGCAATATAGAGGAAGTACAATAAATATTTACAGTTTAGAGAGAGTGCTGGTTGATTTGATTCGCATGAAAAAAAAGCTACCATTTGACTTTTATAAGGAGATAATAGGCAATTATAGAGATATTATTCATAAATTAGATTTTTATACTATTGAAACATATGCTGGCAAGTTTAGAAATAAAAGATCTATAATGAACGCTATACAGTTGGAGGTAATGTAGTGAATTTACAAAAAGAGATAGAGAAAATGAAAAACGAAGGATATAGTGAAAATAATGCAGAAGCACGACTTTGTCAGGATATAATTTTAAAAGCAATATCTGAAAGTAGCTTAAATAGAAATGTCACAATCAAAGGTGGAGTTGTAATGAGAAATTTGTCAAAGAGTGTGAGAAGAGCGACTCAAGATATTGATTTAGATTTTATAAGATATTCCATTTCGAATGATTCTATAAATGCATTTATACAAAAATTGAATAATGTGGATGGTGTTGTAATTGAATTAAAGAAGCCAATTAAAGAATTAAAACATCAGGATTATAAGGGAAAAAGAGTGTTGGTTGATATAAGAGATGTTTACGGATATCAAATAGAGGGGAAAATTGATATTGGGATTCATAAGGATTTAGATGTAGAGCAAGAAGATTATTGTTTTGACATTTGTTTTCAAGAAGACGGAGCAAGTCTTTTAATGAATTCAAGGGAACAGATAATAACTGAAAAATTAAAATCATTAGTTAGATTTATGACAAGAAGTACACGATATAAGGATGTATTTGATATATATTTTTTGAAAAGCAATATCAATAAGAAAAAGTTAAAGGAATGCATAAAAAAATACATATATGATGATGAAACATTAGCTGTAAATAATATCGAAGACATAGTTAATCGTCTTGAAATTATTTTTAGTGATAAAATATATATTAGTGAATTAAACAAATCTCGAAAAAATTGGTTGGAAGCTGAAACAGGGAAAGTATTAGAGGCGGATATAGAATTATTTAAGAATTTATAAATAATCTGGATAATCTGGCTTATACTTTTAATTTATTGACATGAAAAATACTCGTTGTTAGAATAATTATCGGAGAAAATAATTGTATGTAATGATTTATGAAAACAAGCCTAAAAATCAAAAAGATACAGGAGAAAAAACATGAAAGATATTAAAAAAATTGCAGTTTTAACAAGTGGTGGAGACGCACCGGGAATGAACTCAGCTGTTAGGGCAGTTGTGTTTAGTGCATTTCATCATAATATAGAAGTTGTGGGAATTTACAGAGGATATGAAGGGTTAATTGATTGGGAGACAAAAGACCTTACATTAGATGATGTGAGAAATATTAATAGTCAGGGCGGAACTTTTCTTTTAACAAGTAGAAGTGAAAGATTTCTTGAAACAAAATATAGAGAACAGGCAGCAGAAAATCTTAGAGCAAACAATGTAGATGCGTTAGTTGCAATCGGCGGGGATGGAACTCTTAGAGGCGCAATTGATTTTAAAGAACAGGGTGTCAATGTTGTGTGCATCCCTGGAACAATCGACAGAGACATTTCATGTAGCGAATACACATTAGGTTTTGATACAGCTGCAAATACTGCTACAGAGGCAATTGATAAGATAAGAGATTCTTCAATTTCCCATGGAAGATGTAGTGTTGTTGAGGTAATGGGTAGAAAAAGAGGTTACATTGCTTTATGGGCAGGGATGGCAACATCTGCAGAGGCTATCGTACTTCCTGAAAAATGGAATGGTAATTATGACACAATTACTGATGCAATAAAACAGCGACACGCAGAGGGAAGAAACAGTTACTTGGTAGTAGTTGCAGAGGGCGTTACAGATGCACCAAAACTGGCAGAAATAATTTGCGAGAAAACAGGCATAGAATCAAGAGTATCTGTGTTAGGCTACATACAGCGTGGTGGCAATCCAACAGCAAAGGACAGAATGTATGGTTCATTAATGGGTGCTTATGCTGTTGAAATTTTAACTCAGGGAAAACAAAACCGAATTGTTGCAATTAAAAATGACAAGCTTATCGACTATGATACAGCAGAAGCGATAAATATTCATAATAATATGTTAGATTCATTCCAATACGAATTGAGCTTGATGCTGTCAGATTAAAAAGATAAAAAATGAAAAAATCTACGTTTCTGATAAAGAAATGTAGATTTTTTATTTTGTAATTAAATATGTACCTTGCAAAAATAATTACTAGTTTGTGAAAATAGTAGCAGGGAAAAGCTAACAGTTTAAATTGCAATTAAATTTTGAAATTTGTACTTTAAATGAAAAAGTAACTGCACGAACATATTGACACCAAATTTTTTAAACCTTAAATGGGGTGAAAATTGAGCTTTAAATGGTGTATAATAATAAAAAAGTTATTGTTTTGCTATATTTTCGTGCATAGTTAATAAGCGGCATAACATTAGTTTTGAAAAAATAACTGCAACCCCGCTTCTTTAAAAGATATGGGAGTCATTGTTTGATCAATTAAAATGTTAATTAACGCTTAAGTAGCTTTGGACTCAAAGTAACTTCATCGGGTGGAATAGGTGAAAGTTGTAGCAAAGACAATAACTTTTTCCCGTCTTTGGAGTCCATTAAATCAAAAGGTGTTTTGTTATCTAAATTTTCACGAAGAACACTGTTTATATGACAACAGATTAACGTTACGTCAGCAACAGTGCGGGGTGAAAAACTAACACCTTTAGGAAGTATTCTTCGTATTAAACGATGGTTGTTTTCGACCTGTGGTTTTTGCCACGAAGCTTGAGGATCACAAAAGAATACACGAGTTCTGGAAAGCCCTGTTCTTGTGTGTTCAAGTGCTTGAGGATTTTTGAATTCAACGCCGTTATCGGTCAAGATAACAGGAAATAATCTCTTGAATAGAGACACTCCAAGAATCTCAGTTAAGGAATCAAAAATCTGAATTACACTATCCTGAGTTCCATCGTTCATTAGAAAGATAAGCATAAAACTTGTCCTTCTAAAAATCATAGTAAGAAATACTTTTCCCTTATTACGACCACCCTTTACAGTATCCATTTCTACAACAGGTAGATCTGGGTTTGCTTCCATGAAGGATTTGAAATCTTCATAGGTGCGACCTTGTCTATATTGGTATTCAAGCTTGGTAAGAACCTTTTTAGGCCTACGTTGCCTGTAAACAACCTTTTTAGGAAGGTCAATATTACGAACCTTAAAAACACCCTGGTCAATGTAATTATAGAGAGTTCTCTCTGATATACCTAATTCATCTAAGTGCGTAGCACAAATGTGATTTAGAGATTGACCTTTAGCAATAAGAGGTTCAATTATATCAGCAATTGCTCTTAATTCAGATGGAGTTTTTCTGACACCGGAATGAGCATTGCGAATGCTTTTGTGATGAGCAGCATCAGCTCTGTGAGCTGTATAGTAAGCCTTGTTACGTTTACATTGTTTAAGCATAGAACAATTAGTGCAGACATAAGGAGGTTTATCTAAAAGAGGACATTGAGAAGATTCATAAGAAGCGCAAATATTTGTGCATATACGATCTTCAGGACATCGCTTACAACGATATCCATAACATCCATGTACTCCAACATCATCGCAGATAGAATTCTTTAGGCAAGAGTTTTTGTGAGTACAATCATTCTCGCCAGGGAGAGGAATTCTATCAACAAAGCATCGATATTTAATTACTTCTCTAGAAATGGTAGAAGCTGAACGTTCAAGATTTCTACCAATAGAGGCAAAAGAGTAGTCTTTACTAATCATACGTTCAATAATTATTCGTTCAGATAAGGATAATTGTTTTGGCATAAAAGCCTCCTTTCTGATCAAACAAAGACTACTTAAAATATACACTTTTGCAAAGGTAACTGCTAGTTTGCAAAAGTAGTAGCATGGAAAAACTAGCAGTTTAAATTGCAATTAAATTTTGAAATTTGTAGTTATAAGTCCCATTTATAGGACACCCTTTTTAGTATAATGGTAACAGAAGCAGGAAGAGACAAACATTCCAACATTTAACAAAAATTAAATTTAATAGAAAAACGAGGAGGTATAACAATGAGAGATGAGATGTATTTTACAATAGCAGGCTGCAGTCATTATTGTGGTAGTGATTTTATGGAAAAAGCGATGGAAGTAGAACTTGAAAAAGAGCCGGATAATGAGTACGACAAGGAAGCAATTCTGGTGAAGATGAAAGGACTTGGCAAAATAGGGTATGTAGCAAACAGTCCTTTTACAGTTAAAGGGGAGTCTATGAGTGCCGGAAGACTATATGACAAAATTAGTGATAAGGCAAAAGGAAAAGTTGTATTTATATTGGATGATGGAATTGTTTGCAACATAATTGACACAGGCAAAGATGACACAAATATAAAAGAAAACAACTTGTAAGAAATTTTTTAAAGTTAAAACTAAAGAGAACGGAAGATAATAAGCGGTGATAAATGTAAGAAGGAGGTTATTATGTATCTTGAAACTTTATCTCACTATTGTGGCTGTCAGTTTATAATTGCGACACATTCCCCATTTATTCCGGCTTTACAGGGGGCAAGAATATATGATTTAGATGAAACACCGGTAGATATAAAGAATTGGTGGGAACTTGAAAACACAAGGACTTATTACGAGTTTTTCAAAAAATATGAGAGATATTTCGAATGACAAAAGAGCTCTCTTAATATAATTAACACAAGAGAATATCAGAGAATTAGAGCATAACAAGAACTATGCTGTCATTATTGTAATGATAAAGAAACCATAAAAACAACAAAGGAGGATAAGTTATGGGTGAGGTAAGCACAAATTTTATCATGTGTATGTCAACAAAAACAGACTATGAGTTGGTGGAGATTATAGTTAAAAGCATATTTGATGCAGAGCCATGGCAGGAAGTAGGTTATAATAAGGAAAGTTTATCGATAGTTGTTGAAGATTGGCTTGCCAGCGTGGATGATGTTATTGAACTTGCAAAAGTAGTGAGGGATCAACTTCTTGAAGTGGCAGGGGAGGATGATAAACGAAGAGAAATATGTGAAAAGGTATCTTATGATATTGACGGAATAACAGAGTATTTTAACTGTGGTGAGATGGCTAAATTTAATATAGAAAAGAAAGATAAGAAGATTATTGTAAGACGAACTGAAGGTTTCCATGAGGTGTGGTTGGATGACTTTGAAGATTATGAGGAATTTTGTGAAAAAATTGGTGACTACGTTAGAGAATACGTTAGTGAGGATTCTTTTAATAAAAATAGACGTAATACTTGTACATATACGGATAGAGCAGTATATATTGATGATACACCAGATTATGGAAAACCGTATGTTATTGAAGAACATAAGGAAACAGGAAAGGTCTACTCCTTTAACGATACAATAATCGAATATTTGAAGGAAAATAATCTTCCATATGATGATAAGACAATTGGGGAGCTTTCAGTTGACGATGTTTACGACATCCTAGGTGGAACTTACGGAAAAAATAGTGATAAGGAATAACAATGAACAGTTAGATAATCCAACATGCTGTGAGGAGAAAAAGTTAAAACCAATATTTAGTGAATATAAATATATTAACAACTAACATAAATTATTTTTGAGAAACGATAAATGACAACTTTGAAATAAAATCAGTTAGAGATAATGGGCTTATTCCCCTTATCTCTAACTGATTTTATTTTAACTCCGCAACTCTCTAGGCGTTAAGCTATACTTTTTCTTAAAGAGCCTATTAAAATATGAAATATTATTAAACCCACATCTTCCGGCTACTTCCAGAATGCTTAAATCACTTTCACTTAAAAGTTTCTTTGCCTGAATTAATCGATAGTCATTTAAGTATTTAGTGAAGCTTGTGTGCAGATGCTCCTTAAAAAAACGCATAAAGTGAGATGTGCTGTAATTACAAAAATCAGCAACTTCTTTAAGTTTAATATCTTCATAATAATGTTCATGAATATAAGAAATAATTTCCTTAACCTTCTCTTCAGATTTCTTATTATCTTTGGATTGGGCAGCTTTCATATTTTGAATAAGAATATAAAAAAGTTTAAATAAATTGCTTTTTATCATAATCTGAAAACCAAAATCTCTTTTTTCACTTAATGAATCCATATTTTTTATAATGTTAGAAAAATCATCATAAAAAGAAAGTTTCGGTGTAATAAAATTTTGGATATTAATTTCACCTCTAAATAAAGGCTCAAAAAATTTTGAATTTATAATATCTTCTTTTGCAGAAAACAGAAGTTCTTTCTTAAAAATAATATTCTCATATTCCATACGTTCTCCTGAAATTTCACGTATAGAGTGTAGGTGCCCCGGGAGTACAATAATGGTATTGCCGGCTTCAACTTCATATTCAATAAAATCTAAAGTGACAAGTCCCTTTCCTTTTTGGATAACAATTAACTCAATTTCTTCATGCCAGTGAATTGGCACAGATGGAAAATCAAGCGGAATTGTACAAAGGTAAGTGTTGTATGGAAACTCATCTGTGGTATGTGATTTTTGCTCTTTATAAGTTTGAAACTCTATTGTATTCATAAAAACTCCTAATTGAAACCAGTATTTACGGAAATAATATATTGATGATAGTATTGTACAATAAAATGAGATAATATTGCAAGAATACACTAAAAAATGATGATATATTACTAATAACAAAAGACTGGTACAGTAAAGCCAGCAGGTAAAACAATAACGTAACTATTAACGCCGGTAGGTAAAACAACAACGTAACTATTGACACCTTTTATGGTAGTGCATAAACACATCTTATAATGCATTTTAATTAAAAGGCTTTTTAAGGAAAGGGTTTTATATATGAATATTAAAGAAAGATTACAGCAGCAGTTAGGAAAAGATATTTCACAAAGTAGTAACAGCGAAATTTATAATGGACTTTTAAACATTACACAGCAGTTAGCAGATGAAAAAGAAAGCAACGAAGGAAAGAAAAAAGTTTACTATATTTCAGCAGAATTTCTTATTGGAAAATTGCTTTCAAACAACATGATTAATCTTGGCATTTACAATGAAGTAAAAGAAATGTTAGCACAGGCAGGAAAGAATATTTCAGAAATTGAAGAAATAGAAGTTGAGCCATCACTTGGTAATGGTGGTCTTGGAAGACTTGCAGCCTGCTTCTTAGATTCAATTGCAACATTAGGCCTTCCGGGCTCAGGTATTGGAATTAATTATCATTTAGGATTGTTTAAACAGGTTTTTGAAAACAATATGCAGAAAGAAACACCTAATCCTTGGATTGGTGAAAATACATGGCTCAAGAAGACAGACGTAACATATCCAGTTCAGTTTAAGGATTTTACAGTTACATCAAGAATGTACGAAATCTCAGTTACAGGTTATGAGAATAGAACTAACAAGTTAGAATTATTTGACATTGATACAGTAGATGAAAATATTGTAGGTGATGGAATTGACTTTGATAAAAATGACATAGCTAAGAACCTTACATTATTTTTATATCCTGATGACAGCGACGAGGCAGGAAGAAAATTAAGAATTTACCAGCAGTATTTTATGGTAAGTAATGGAGCAAGACTTATAATTGATGAGTGCAAGGCAAAAGGAAGCAATTTATATGACCTTTATGATTATGCAGTAATCCAAATAAATGATACTCATCCAACAATGGTAATTCCTGAATTAATTCGTTTGTTAGTTCAGGAAGGTATGTCAATAGATGATGCAATTAATGTGGTAAAGAAAACATGTGCATACACAAACCATACTATTTTGTCAGAAGCTTTGGAAAAGTGGCCAATTAGTTATTTACAGGAAGTTGTTCCGCAGTTAGTACCAATTATTGAAATTTTAGATGATAAAGTAAGAAGACAGTTTGATGATGAAAGTGTTGTTATTATAGATAAAAATGATACTGTACACATGGCTCACATCGATATTCATTATGGATTTAGTGTAAATGGTGTGGCAGCACTTCACACTGAAATTTTAAAGAATTCAGAACTTAATAACTTCTACAAAATTTATCCTGAGAAGTTTAATAACAAAACAAACGGAATTACATTTAGAAGATGGCTTCTTCATTGTAACAGTGAATTATCAGACCAGATTCAGGCATGGATAGGTGATGGATTTAAGAAGGATGCAATGGAACTTAAGAAACTTGAAAGCCTTATGGATAATCAGGATGCTTTAAACAAATTGCTTGAAATTAAGGCTGATAATAAGAATCAGTTGAAAAAATATTTAGCTGACACACAGGGAATTAATTTAAATGAAAATTCAATTTTTGATATTCAGATTAAGAGATTACACGAATACAAACGTCAGCAGATGAATGCGTTATATGTTATTCACAAATATTTAGAAATAAAGAAAGGTAACAAACCTGAAACTCCAATTACAGTAATTTTTGGCGCGAAGGCTGCCCCTGCTTACATTATTGCTAAGGATATTATTCATTTGATTTTATGTTTACAGAAAATCGTAAACAATGATCCGGAAGTTAGCCCTTACTTAAATGTAGTAATGGTTGAAAATTATAATGTAACATTAGCAGAAAAACTTATTCCTGCCTGTGATATTTCAGAACAGATTTCATTAGCATCAAAAGAAGCAAGCGGTACAGGAAACATGAAGTTTATGCTTAATGGAGCAGTAACACTTGGAACTGAGGACGGGGCAAATGTAGAAATTCATCAGTTTGTTGGAGACGATAATATTTATATTTTCGGTGAGTCAAGTGATGAAGTTATTGAACATTATGCAAAAGCAGATTATGTTTCAAGAAATTATTACGAAAATAATGCTAACATAAAAGAGGCTGTTGATTTCATTACAAGTGATGAGATGCTAAAGGTTGGCAATCAGGAAAATCTTGAAAGATTGAAAAATGAACTCTTAAATAAAGACTGGTTCATGACATTCCCTGATTTTGACCAGTACGTTGAAACAAAAGAAAAAGCTTATGCAGATTACAACAATAGAATGGAATGGGCTAAGAAAATGCTTGTAAATATTGCAAATGCAGGTTTCTTCTCATCAGACAGAACTATCGAACAGTACAATGAAGACATATGGAAGTTGAAATAAACAATGAGTATAAGCAATGAAAATGATTGCAGTAGTAATGCTTAACAGAACAGAAGAAAAAATTCCTGCATACTTAAGACTGAATGGTCATTGCGCAGAAGTGGCAGTGGAACCAAACGCAATTGCTACAGCAGTAATTGAAGTGTAAAAATATACAGGGAATATATAAGAGAAAATATAAAGGATAGTTGTAGTGTGGAGCTACGACTATCTTTTTTGATATAATTCAAAGAATAGGCTGTCGCGTTAGCGACAGCCTATTCTTTTAGCTTGAAATAATTTTTATGAAATTCAATCATACCCTCATCTCTCATCTTGCAAAGCTCCTTAGACAAGGCACTTCTATCCAAATTAAGAAAATCAGCAAGCTGTTGCCTGTTAAAAGGAATTGAAAATTCGTTACTTTTGTTAATCATAACCTGTTGGGAAAAGTAGATTGAAAGCCGTTCCCGTATGGTTTTAGGTGCAGTGCAAAAACTTCTATTTGATAAAATAATATTTTTGTTTGTTGTAATTAAAAGAAGATTTTTTTGAATTTTGAATTGCCATGAATGTGACTGATAAATTTCCCCCAGCAAAACGTTCAAATTAAAAAATACCACAGTAGAATTTTCCGCAGCTACCGCATCTACCAACATAGGTGATTTAGTGTAACCATAGGATTCCCCAAAAGCCTGTCCTTTTTCAACAACACTAAGAATACTTCGATTGCCCCATAAATCATTACTTTCAATAAAAACCTGTCCTTTGATTACAATGCCCATTTTTGAAACAACATCACCGGTGTGAAAAATAATATCGCCTTTAGGAAAATTCTTTTCAGAAAAAGCCCCAAGATTATTTAATTCCTGCAACTCGTCCATAGTGACATTTTTGAAAAATTTTAATTTTGATATATCGTTTAAAAATTTTAAATTAGATAATTTCATATAATAAATCCTTTCAAAAAAAATCAAAAAACGTGGTTATAACAACGTAAATAATAATTTTATTCTAATATAATAACCATTGTAAAGCAACAAATACATTAAAAACAAAAATGAAAAGAACGCAAAACAGAATTGCTTATGGAAATTCAAAATTGTGTAGGAGCTTGTAAGAAAAGTTTAATTACAAAACAAGGATCAGAAATTATATTAGGAGGTCGTAATGATTAGGAAGATTATACACATTGATGAGGAAAAATGTAATGGATGCGGAGCCTGTGCTACAGCCTGCCATGAAGGTGCAATTGGAATGGTTAATGGAAAGGCAAAACTGCTTAGAGATGATTATTGTGACGGATTGGGGGATTGCCTACCATCATGTCCAACAGGTGCCATAACATTTGTAGAGCGGGAGGCAAAGGCTTATGACCATGAGGCAGTTATGGAAAATATGAAGAAGAAAAAAACAGAACAGTCTGGAAACCAAGGTGGTTGCCCTGGTAGTAGAATGAAAGTTTTGAATCATAGTAATACAGAAAAAGTTCAATCTGAGAAACACAGTGGCTGTCCGGGAAGCAGAATGAGAAAATTGAACAATAATGAAAATAATGAAGAAGTTGCAACTTCTTACGGAAAGCCACAGTCAAGATTAGGACAGTGGCCATGCCAGATAAAGCTTGTGCCTATTAATGCCCCATATTTTGACGGTGCAAAACTTTTAATTGCAGCAGATTGTACAGCTTATGCTTACGCTAATATCCATGAAGAATTTATGAAAGGAAAAATAACTCTTATAGGTTGTCCAAAACTTGATGAAGGGGATTACAGCGAAAAGCTGACAGAGATAATTAAGCAAAACAATATTCAGGAGGTAACCATTATTAGAATGGAGGTTCCATGTTGTGGTGGCTTGGAAATGGCTGCAAAAAATGCTCTTCAAAACAGTGGAAAATTCATTCCATGGAGAGTTGTAACAGTATCAATTAATGGAGAAATCCTTGATTAAGACTTATTAATGAAAACTTTGATTAGCTGAATATAAAATTATATGTAAGAAATAAAAATAGGAAAATCTTAAATTGCGTATAAGAAATAAAAATAGGAAAATCCTAAATTGCATATAAGTAATAAAAACAGGAAAATCTTAAATTGCGTATAAGAAATAAAAACAGATAAATTTCAAATTGTGTAATAAGTTGAATACACAATTTGTTTAACTAAAGAAATAATAACAAAAAAAGAAAATAATAAAAATAAAATTAAAAACAGGAGAATGAGAAAAATGAGTAATACAAAAACAAATTTAGAAAACTTAAATAGCATGTTTTGCTTTCAGTGTGAGCAGACAGCAGGTTGTAGTGGTTGTACAAAGAGTATTGGTGTTTGCGGTAAAACAGCCAACACAGCCAACTTGCAGGACCAATTGACAGGTTCTTTGATTGGCTTGGCAAAGGCATGCGGCAATAATCAGAAAACACAAAATACAGACAGAATTATTATCGAAGGTTTATTTACAACAGTTACAAACGTAAACTTTAATGACAATACTTTAGAGGAAATGATTGAAAAAGTTCATCAGGAAAAAGACAGAATTGTACCGGGCTGTGTTGCCTGTGTAGCCAGATGTGGAAATACAGATGATTACAATATGGAAGAATTATGGAATGCAGATGAAGACATTCGCTCATTAAAATCCCTTATATTGTTTGGAATTAGAGGTATGGCAGCATACGCATATCATGCATTAATGTTTGGGATGGAAGATAAGGAAGTAAACGACTTTTTCTACAGAGCTTTATCAGTAATAAGCTATGACTTAGAAGGGGACAAGTTGTTAGAAACAGTATTGAAAGTTGGAGAAGTCAATTTAAAATGTATGGAACTTTTGGACAAGGCAAATACAAGTGCATACGGTTCTCCGGTTCCTACAAAGGTACCGCTAACAATTGAAGCCGGTCCATTTATAATAATTTCAGGTCACGATTTAAAAGACTTAGAATTATTGCTTAAGCAGACTGAAGGCAAGGGAATCAATATTTATACTCATGGCGAAATGTTACCGGCACATGGTTATCCTGAACTTAAAAAGTACAGCCACTTAAAAGGAAACTTTGGTACAGCATGGCAGAACCAGCAGAAAGAGTTTGATAATGTACCGGGACCAATTTTATTTACAACCAACTGCCTTATGCCTGTTAAGGAAAGCTACAGGGACAGAGTGTTTACAACAGAGGTTGTGTCATATCCAGAAATGGTACACGTTGGTGAAGATAAAGATTTTACACCTGTAATTGAGAAGGCTCTGGAACTGGGTGGCTATAGTGAAGACCACAAAATGACAGGTATAAATGGCGGTGAATTCGTAACAACAGGATTTGCTCACAACACTGTTTTATCAGTTGCTGACAAGGTAATTGACGGTGTTAAGCAGGGTAAAATCAGTCACTTTTTCTTGGTAGGTGGTTGTGATGGTGCAAAAGTTGGTAGAAATTATTATACAGATTTTGTAAAACAAACACCTAAGGATTCAATTATTTTGACATTAGCTTGTGGAAAATACAGATTTAACGATTTAGATTTAGGTGACATAGATGGGCTACCAAGAATAATGGATATGGGTCAGTGTAATGATGCCTATTCTGCAATCAAGGTAGCAATAGCATTAGCAGAAGCTTTTGAATGTGATGTTAATGAATTGCCATTGTCAATGGTATTGTCATGGTATGAGCAAAAGGCAGTTTGTATCTTACTAACATTGCTTCATTTGGGCATAAAAGATATTTTCCTGGGACCAACATTGCCGGCATTTATTTCTCCTAACGTGTTGAAAATACTTGTAGACAATTACAATATATCACCAATTAGCACACCGGAAGAAGACTTAAAGAAAATTTTGGGATAAAAGTAAGTTAAATCGTAAATGTTGAAAATCAAAATCAGACAGAGCCGGAAAATGGTTAAAAAATAAATTTGTAATAATTGAAAGATAATTAAAAATAAAAGTACAACTATTTATGAAACATGATTTGCCAAGGAATGGCTAAACTCATAAATAGTTGTACTTTTTGTTTATTAAGCCTGTACTTTATCGCAAATATCTCTTGCAACAAATACACCGCTTGCTGAGGCATGTGAAAGAGAATGTGTAACACCGCTGCCATCGCCAATAATGTATAAGCCGTCATATTTACTTTCAAGATGGTCGTTGATGTCTACTTCCATGTTGTAGAATTTAACTTCCACACCGTACAATAAAGTATCATCATTTGCTGTACCCGGAGCAATTTTATCAAGGGCATAAATCATTTCAATAATACCATCTAAAATACGCTTTGGTAAAACCAAGCTAAGGTCCCCTGGAGTTGCAGCAAGAGTAGGAGTTACAAGACCTTCTTCAATTCTGTTTTCGGTACTTCTACGGCCTCTGACTAAATCTCCAAAACGCTGTACAATGACACCGCCACCAAGCATGTTGGAAAGGCGGGCAATGCTTTCACCATATCCGTTACTGTCCTTAAATGGTTCGGAAAAATGCTTAGCTACAAGTAAGGCAAAGTTAGTGTTTTCTGTTTGCATTTCTTCACCTTCATAGCTGTGACCATTTACAGTTACAATACCATTAGTGTTTTCGTTTACAACAATACCATGTGGATTCATGCAGAATGTACGAACATTATCTTCAAACTGCTGTGTACGGTAAACAATTTTGCTTTCGTATAATTCGTCTGTTAAATGAGAGAAAATAACAGCAGGAAGTTCCACACGAACACCTATATCTACACGATTTGACTTAGTTGGAATATCCATTTTATTACAAACATGTTCCATCCATTTACTTCCGCTACGACCTACGGAAACAACACATTTTTCACTGTGGAAAGTTTCGTCTTTTGTATGAACTAAATATCCATCATCTAAATGCTCAATAGAAGTAACAGGAGTATCAAAATAGAAATCTGCTTTATCTTCAAGTTCTTTATAAATATTTTCCAAAACAATATAATTAATATCAGTTCCTAGATGACGCACTGATGCATCAAGAAGTTTTAATTTATTCTGCATGCAGATTTTCTTGAAACCTGTGCCGGCAGTTGAGTATAACTTAGTACCTTCACCGCCATATTTCATATTAATTTCATCTACATATTCCATTAATTCAATGGCGTGTTTTTTACCAATGTGCTCGTAAAGTGTACCACCAAAATCGTTGGTAATATTATACTTACCATCAGAGAAAGCACCGGCACCACCGAAACCACTCATAATTGAACAGCTTTTACACTGAATACAGTTAGGTATTTTGTCTCCGTCGATAGGGCATTTTCTGCCGGAGAGCTTGTGACCTGCTTCAAAAACTGCTATGGATAGGTTGGGCATTTTCTTTGACAACTCGTAAGTTGCAAAAATACCGCCAGGACCAGCACCAATAATAATTACATCATATTTCTTCATTAAAAATCCTCCTTATAATGTAACCAATTCTCGAAGAGAATTGATTACCTACTTGCGCACAGGCACTAAGGTATCCTCCCATTCTAAAAGAACGGGTCCCTCCTTAGTACAAGCACTAAGGTATCCTCCCGGATGCAAGCATCCGGGTCCCTCCTTAGTACAGGGCACAAAAAAACTGCTACAAATAGTTACACTAATAAAGAGATTATAGCAAACTATTTGAGGCAGTTAGTAGAAACGTTCAACCGTATTATGAACTTATATAATCCTGTGATATAATAGCAAAATACTACTATTAAATCAACAGTTTTACGAAATAAGATTTATCTTTATTTCTTTTTTATATGAATTTCAGGAATTGCAACTGAATCAAAACTAATTGATGGTTTTTCCTTTTTTGAATCTGTTGACTCATTTCCTTCAACTGATTGTGAATCCACTGATTTTTCTACAGTGTTTTCGTTATTTGTATCTGCATTTGCATTGTCCTTGTGAGTTCTGGGTAAGTGAACTTCAGGAATTGCTAAATTATCAAATGACAGGTTAATCTTTCTTTTTTTGTCGTTATCTTTTTTCATGACTTTTTCCTCCGATAAAATTAAACAAAATTAATAAAGAATGTAATAACTAAACTGTTAATAAAGTCTGCAAATAAACTTCCTACTAAAGGAATTAAAAGGTATGCCTTAATTGATGGAGCATATCTGTCGCAAATAGCCTGCATATTTGCCATGGCATTAGGTGTGGCACCCATACCGAACCCACATGTACCGGCAGATAAAACTGCTGCATCGTAATCTCTTCCCATAACATTGAAAATAACAAAGTATGTGAAAAAGAAAATAAGTACAAGCTGTGCACCTAAAAGAATAATTAAAGGTAGCGCAAGGTCAGCTAATTGCCATAACTTCAAAGTAATCATTGCTATACCTAAAAATAATGAAAGACAAATACCACCAAGGTCATTAATTTCACCCATGTGAATTGTGAATTTTCCTGAGTATTCGCTTAAGTTTCTAATAAGAGCGGCAGCAAGCATTGCACCAATATAAATTGGGAATGTCATACCTGTTTTTGTAAGTAACCAAGAGAAAATAGTTCCAAGACCAACAGCTAAAATAGTTTGGAAAACTGCTGCGGCATACATGTTTGTATGTCTCTCATGCTTGATTTCGTCTTCAACTAACAGGCTGTCATCTTCTGTTGTAACTGTATCCATAAGGTTTTTCTTTTCAATAAGTTTTCTACCAATTGGACCACCAACCAAACTTCCGGCAATAAGACCGAATGTGGCAGCAGCTGTACAAATTGTTGTGGCACCTGAAATGTTGAAATCTTCAAGAACCGGTCCAAAGGCACCGGCAGTACCATGACCACCAACCATTGGTATAGAACCTGTACACAAACCAATTAATGGATCAAGTCCTAATAATTTTGATACCCCAACGGCTAAACCGTTCTGAAAAATAATAAGTAAAACAACAAGTGCCAGGAAAATTATTAAAGACTTTCCGCCACTTTTTAAAACTTTTAAGTTTGCCTGAAAACCTACAGACGTAAAGAAAAATACCATGCAAACTTCTCTTAAAGTATCGTCAAATGAAAATTCTGCTAAACCTGTTGCATAACAGATGCAGGTGAATATTGCAAAAAGTAAACCACCTACAACCGGTGCAGGAATACAAAATTTTTCAAGAAAATCAATTTTGCTTTTTAAAAATTGTCCAAGTATCAACACTACAACTGCTATGGCAAGTGTCTGATACATATCTAACTGTATATTCATTTTATTCCCATATACTGTAATAACATTCATTATGAAAGTTATTTATCAATATAATTTTCCTTTCTTTTTAATTCTTGTCTTCTGAAGAAACTGTAATTCCTTTTTCCTTATAGTAAGCACAGGCTCCCGGATGGAAAGGAATTGTTATACCCTTTGTAGCATCGCTTTCGTTGAAATTCAAATCAGCCTGTAGTGAATACTGGAAATCTTTTGCGTGCTTAAAAAGAAGGGCTGTTAATTCTTTTACAGTGTCTTCTGACATGTCATCTCTGGCTAACAATACTGACTTAACACAAAGTGTTGAAACATCTTTGGTTTGGCCTGTATATGTATTGGCTGGAATAGTAAATGAATCATAAAATTTGTAAGATGCTTTTAGCTTCTTGGCACACTTGCTGTCAATATCAATAAAGCGGATATTGGCATGTTTTGCAAGCTCCTCAATAACAGTTGTCTGCACACCTGAAGTACAGAAGAAAGCATCTATCTCACCATCTTCTAATTGTTTTGCCGCATCTGTGTAATCAAGATTTTTTGTTTTTACTAAATTATTATCCCACAAACCGCTGGCTTTAAGAATCTGTGTGGCATTTAATTCCGTACCTGACTCAGAAGCACCGATACTTACTGTTTTGTCTTGTAAATCATCAAGGGTTTTAATTGAAGACTTATCAAGGACTACAATCTGGCAGGCTTCCTTGTACAGACCGGCAATTGCTGAATAGCCGTTGTATTTCTTGCCGTTAAATTCTGGTGTTCCATAGTAGGCATCATCAATTAAATCCATCTGTGAAATACCTACATCAATATAGTTCTTTGACAAAAGACGTAAGTTAGCTGCTGAACCGGCAGTAGTCTTAATGTCAAATTTTAGCTTGTTGTTTTCTTTTGTTGCAAGCTCCGTAAAAGCCGTACTGAAAGAATAGTACATGCCACCAAGTCCTGCAGCACCAAAACGAATAGTGCTATCCCCGAAACCACAACCTGTAAGCGTTATGGTTACAAGGGTTAAAATAATGCATAATAATTTTTTCAAAATCGTTACTCCTTGTTCTTTAGTAGTGACTTAAAAATCATCAGAAATATTTAACATAAAGCAAGAAAACATATTCGTGTTTGTTTAAAATACTTACTGAATATAATCGTTTATTATATAGAAGTTTCTGAATCATATAAGTACATTAATATTTTACACTATAATAGGAAAAAATTCAAAAAAAGTCAGTTGACAACAAAAAATTATTATGCTAACATTTTTGCGGTAAAAAAATAATTGAAAAGTAGTGAAATCAAGGCAGGTAATTACAAATAATTAAACTGTGGAAAATCCCCCCCGAAGCCTGAAACGGCTCCTGAAATAAGCTACAGAGTTTAAGGAGGAAAATATGCCACATAATAAGAGAGAAAGTTTGATTTTTACAGTCATGATGTGTTTTACAATGGTGTTTGTTATGAGTATTTATAACGTATCACTTAATATGGGAGGCTTGTCAGCAGAGTCGATAAAGGAAGCCTGGTTGGGATTTCCAATTGCTTATATTTTTGCAATGTGTTGTGACTGGTTTGTTGTTTCAGGATTAGCAAAGGGTTTTGCCTTTAAGTTTCTTGTAAAGCCGGGTGATGGCCCATTAAAAACAGCAATTTGTGTGTCAGTTTCAATGGTCGTACCTATGGTAATCATCATGTCATTATACGGAGCTGTAGAGGTTTCAGTTACTACAGGTCAGTGGTCAAATGTATTATTTATATGGTTACATAACATACCATTTAACTTTATAATGGCATTGCCATTACAGTTAATCGTAGCAGGACCATTAGTAAGAAAAGTTTTCAGAACAGTTTTCCCTGAAGGAAAAGTTCTGGCATAAACGTAAAAAAAGCATCCAATTAAAAAATAATATTCAAATTAAAATTTTATAATTTAGTATTTATATGAAGAAGTTGTAGTTAAACATGATGTAGTTGTTTAGCTACAACTTCTTTTCTTTGTGTTATGGAAAATTTCTATGGAATTTTTTGTCATATAAATAGCTTTTCACTATAGATGAACACTAACGAGAAAGGAAGAACAGTCATAAAATAGTTAATCTCCTTTAGATTAAGTTTTAATCATACAGGGAAAGCATTTGATTGTAAAAGGTCAGGTGCTTTCTTTTTTTTAATTTTAGATGAGTAAAACATCCCTTATAAGTGGTGTTTATGATATAATACAAGAGTAAATGCGATTAATTAGATTGTAAAGAGGTACAATATGTTTAATTACGAAATTCTTAAGTCGTTTAATGATATGGAGATGCTGGTTTATGACTACATTGTGAAGAACAAAAA
Organism: Eubacterium sp. Marseille-QA0814; assembly: GCF_965119675.1. Classification (NCBI taxonomy): domain Bacteria; kingdom Bacillati; phylum Bacillota; class Clostridia; order Eubacteriales; family Eubacteriaceae; genus Eubacterium; species Eubacterium sp. Marseille-QA0814. The sequence goes on from NZ_CBCPMG010000001.1 coordinate 2,356,447, forward strand.
TGTAGTAAAATACATGACTGTAAGGGAGTTAGCAGATGAGGTTCATGTATCAACAGCCACTGTTATGCGTTTTTGCAGAAAAGCAGGTTTTGATGGATATTCTGAATTTAAAGTGAAATTCAAAATGTATCTTGAAGAAGAGACAAAGAAAAACAAAAAGAATAACGAAGATGTAAAGGAGATACAGGAGTATTTTTATAAAATAGGTTCCGGCATACATCAAAAGGAATTGGATGAAATTGCCCAGGTTGTAAGACAGGCTGACCAGGTTATTTTTATTGGACTTGGTACGTCAGGTATCCTTGGAAAATACGGTGCACGATTCTTCTCAAATTTGAGAAAATTCAGTCAGTACATAGAGGATCCATATTTTCCTATTATGGAAGGCATAAAGAATGCGGTTGTAATTGCACTTTCCGTTTCAGGAGAAACAGAACAGATAGTTCAAATGGCAAATGATTTTAAAAAGAACAAGTGTAAAATAATCAGTATTACAAATAAGGGAACATCAACCTTATCAAATCTTTCTGATTATAATTTGACCTATTATGTTACGGACCATGAACATGGTAATCATATTAATACAACAACTCAGATACCTGTCATTTATTTGATAGAGGCAATTGGAAGAAGGCTGTAGGTTTTATCAAATAAAGACAAAAGATAGAAGGCTGTAGATTTTATCAAAAGAAAACAAAAGATAGAAAGCAGATAAATCATATTATTTAAACGAAAATCATGAGAAAAATAGGAGCACAATCGTAGAAATTAAATAAATGAAAATTAATCAAGGATATGTTACAAGGTGTTACGACTTTGTAACATATTTTTTTCGTCCTCATACGTTACATAAAACGCAGATTTGTAGAAATAAAAATCTTGTATGATAAAATATTCTTAGTTGATAAAGAATTGACGGAAATATAGAAGAGAAGGAGAGAAAAACATGGCAATCGATTATCACAAGACAGCTACGGAGCTGTTAAAAGAACTTGGCGGTAATGACAACATTACCAACGTAACTCATTGTGCTACAAGACTTAGATTTATACTTAAAGATGAATCAATAGTAAACAAAGATAAAGTAGCAAAAATTCCGGGAGTAATTACTACAGTACAGGCTGGGGGACAGTTTCAGGTAGTAATTGGAAATCATGTAAAGGACGCTTATGAGCACATGATTAAGATGGTTACAATTGATGAAGAAGCAGCAAAAGGAACAGGAAACAAAAAAGTAGGTATAGTAAGTAGAATTATTGATGTAATTTCTGCAATATTTGCTCCATTTTTATACACATTGGCAGCATGTGGTATTCTTCAGGGTATCTTAGGTGTTTTAGTTGCATTAAATGCAATTGATACAGCCGGCGGTACATATCAGATTTTAAACTTTATTTCATGGACAGCATTTACATTTTTACCTGTACTCATAGCAGTTACAGCGTCAAAGAAATTTGGTGTTAATACATTTATTGCATTAGTTATTGCCTGTGCACTTGTTTGCCCGGATTACATTGCAATGGTTAATGCAGCAAAACCTGTTTACTTTTTAGGCATGAAAGTACAGCTTTTAAGCTATACATCATCAGTAATCCCAATTATTTTATCAATTTGGATTGCATCATACGTACAGAAATTTTTCGATAAATATTTACCAATCGTTATTAGAAACTTATTTACACCAATGTTTACAATAGCAATTATGGTTCCACTTACTTTATTAGCATTTGGACCAATTGGAAATACAATCGGTGGAGCAATTGGTGGCATTTACAATACATTATACAATTTAAGTCCTATAGTTGCCGGACTTGTAGTAGGTGGCTTATGGGAAGTGCTTGTAATCTTCGGTGTTCACTGGGGAATTACACCTGTAACAGTAGGAAACTACGCGAACTTAGGTTATGACACATTTACAGGACTTCAGGCATCAGCCGTATTTTCACAGGCAGGTGCAACATTTGGAGTTTTCCTTAAGACAAAAAATAAAGACATGAAGGGTGTTTCAGCATCAGCAGCAATTACAGGTCTTTTCGGTATTACAGAACCTGCAATTTATGGTGTTAACTTAAGATTAAAGAAACCAATGATTTGTGGCTGTATTGCCGGTGCAGTTGGTGGTGCTATTGGTGGAGCTTTCCATGCAGTGTCATGGAGCTATAATATGCCTGGTATCGCAACATTACCTGCTTACTTTAAGGTTGGCCATTTAACACCATTTATCGGTTTGGTAATTTCAATTGTTGTAGCATTCGTGCTTGGTGCAGTGCTTACATACATTGTTGGTTTTGAAGATGAAGCAGATGATGAAACAAAGGAAATTGAAACATCAAATGAAACAACAGAAACAAATGGTGAGGCTACAAGTGAGTTTGTAGCACCTGTAACAGGAAATGTTATTCCTGTAAATCAGGTAAAAGACGAAGCTTTTGCTTCTGAAGCAATGGGAAAAGGTGTAGGAATTGAACCTGAAAATGGAAAAGTATATGCACCTTTTGATGGCAATGTTGACGCAGTATTTCCAACAGGCCATTTAGTAGGCTTATCAGATGGAAATGGTGCAGAAGTATTAATTCACATTGGTGTTGATACAGTAAAGCTTGAAGGAAAAGGTTTTACAACTTATGTTTCACAGGGAGATAAAGTTAAGAAAGGTGACTTACTTGTGGAATTTGACGTGGAACTTCTTAAGAAAGAAGGCTACGATACAACAGTTATGTTTATAACAACTGATACATCAAAGGATGTTCAGGTTTTATCAGGAAGAAAGGAAGCTGTTAAGGATATTGCATTTTTAACAGTATAATTGAGAGGAGTTAGATATGGGCATGTTACCAAAAGATTTTTTATGGGGTGGAGCTGTTGCCGCGCACCAGGTAGAAGGTGGATGGAATAAAGGAGGCAAAGGCGTAAGTATAGCCGATGTTTTAACAGCCGGAGCTCATGGTGTAGATAGGAAAATCACAGACGGAGTACAAGATGGATATTATTATCCAAATCATGAAGCAGTAGATTTTTACGGGCACTATAAGGAAGACATAAAGTTATTTGCTGAAATGGGATTTAAGTGTTTTCGTACTTCAATTGCCTGGACAAGAATTTTCCCAAATGGGGATGATGAACAGGCAAATGAAGAAGGATTAAAATTCTACGACAATCTTTTTGATGAACTACTAAAATACGGAATTGAGCCGGTGGTAACACTATCTCATTTCGAAATGCCATATCATCTTGTAAAAGAGTACGGGGGCTGGAAAAATCGAAAAGTTATCGACTTTTTTGTAAAGTACTCACTAACCGTTATGGAAAGATATAAAAACAAAGTAAAATATTGGATGACTTTTAACGAAATTAATAACCAGAAGAACTATGAGTATCCACTTTTCGGATATACTTGCTCAGGTGTGATTTTCAATAATGAAAAGCATCCGGAAGAATGTATGTATCAGGTGGTACATCACGAATTAGTGGCAAGTGCCATGGTAGTAAAAGAAGGACATAAAATTAATCCTGATTTTAAGATTGGCTGTATGATGGCGTGCGTTCCATTATATCCATATTCATGTAAACCGGAAGATATGATGTATTCAGTTGAAGCAATGCATGACCGCTACCTATTTGGTGATGTTCATGTAAGAGGCGAATACCCATCTTATGTATGGCCTGAGTGGAAAAAGAAAAACATTCACGTTCAAATGGAAGAAGGAGACAGGGAGATATTAAAAGAAGGCACTGTTGACTTTGTAGGATTAAGTTACTATATGACAAATGCTGTAAAAGCCGACCATGTTGCAGATGGAAATGGTGTAGATGGCTTCCCTGGAAGCGTTCCAAATCCTTATGTAAAAACAAGTGATTGGGGCTGGCAGATTGATCCAATTGGACTTAGATATGCACTTAATTTGTTATATGAAAGATACCAGGTGCCACTATTTATTGTGGAAAATGGATTTGGCGCAATTGATACTGTAAATGAAGACGGAACAATCGATGATGATTACAGAATAGCTTACTTAAAAGCTCACATTGAAGAAATGAAAAAAGCTGTAATTGATGATGGAGTAGACCTTATGGGTTACACACCATGGGGCTGTATTGACTGTGTTTCATTTACAACAGGAGAAATGAAAAAGCGTTACGGATTTATCTATGTTGACAAAGATAATGAAGGTAATGGCACACTAAAACGAAGCAAAAAGAAGTCATTTGACTGGTATAAAAAAGTAATAGCTTCCAATGGTGAAGAATTATAATAAAAATAATAGTAATAGTGATAACGAAAATCTTCTCACAAAAAGTGGGAAGATTTTTATTTTAGAAATTTGAAATTAACAGCTGGTGTTTCGATGAATTTATTGAATATAGACTATTGTGTGTTATAATCAAAGATGATTGTCAAAATTTAGGAGGAAAGAGCGAAAAATGGAAATAAAAAAAATGAGAAAATCAAATATCGAGTTGTTGAGAATTGTTTTGATTATAATGGTAATAGCACATCATTATGTGATAAATTCCGGCATAAAAGCGTTTTTTACACCAGCTAAAATGTCAGCAAAAATGATAGGGATAGAAATATTCGGATGTGGTGGAAAGATTGCTATTGATGGCTTTATAATCATAACAGGTTTTTTTATGTGTAAACAATCAGTCACATTATTAAAGTGGTGTAATTTGTTTGTGAAATATGCTTTTTACCTTCTGGTAATTAATGGGGCTTTTCTGATTGTAGGATATTATCCTTTGGGAAAATATAATCTGTTGTATGGATTTGTTCCTTTTATAAAAAACTATGGAACAGGATATGATAGTTTTGTAGCTTTATATTTGGCATTATTTTTGTTGATTCCTTTTATTAATAAGCTTATAAATGCTATGAATAAAAAGGAAATGATTATATTACTATCTATTTTAATAGCATTATATTCTATTTTTAGCACGTTCTTTTTTCAGATAGACAGTGAGGGATATTTATTTGTTAGAGACAATTTTGAAGGACTGGGATGGTACATTACAGTATATTTAATTGGAGCTTTTATAAGAAAATATGGTAACAAAAAATGGGATAATTTTAGAGTGGGATTAGTAGGCACAATTATTTCTGCTGTAGTAATATGTATTAGCATCTATGTGTTTAATTACACAATGAAAATTGATATATATCATTTTGTCATTGGAGCTAATAAATTTATGGCTATTACAATGGCAATTATGTTATTTATCTTATTTAAGAACATAAATATTAAAAATAGCAAAATAATTAATACATTGTCAAAAACAACATTCGGTATTTTATTGATACATGCTAACAGTGACACGATGAGATACTTTTTATGGAATGATATTATCAAATGTCCGGAAAAGTATTTGGAAGGTGGAGCAATGTTAATAGTGAGTGCAATCACAAGTGTTATTTTGATTTATATTGTATGTGCGTGCATAGACATTATATGTGAAAAAATTTTGAATAAGGTAGTAATTAGCAAATTAAAGAATATAAAAATATTAAACAAGGAATTGTATTAAAAGAGGAGAAAAACTATGGAAATAAATGTTAAGGATTATGGAGCATTAGGAAACGGAATAGATTACACTAAAGAAATTCAGAAAGCGCTCAATGAAGGTGGAAATATTTATATACCAAAAGGAGAATATCTTATAAGTAGTCCATTAGTAATTTATAAAAACACACATATAAGAATGGATGAAGATACTATATTACAAAGAAGTGGGAGTGTAACAATTAATCAACAGGCAACTAGTCCTGAACTTTACACATCTGGACCATATGCAATTTTTACAAATGGCGAGAAAACAGATGTATATTATGATTATAATGGAAATGGTAATATTTCAATTAGTGGTGGAGTAATAGATTGCAATGGTGAAAATGAAGATACCCCAAGCAATGGCATATGTTTTGCACACGCAAAGAATATACATATTAGTAATATTACAATAAAAAATGTTAGGTCAGGACATCATATTGAAATTAATTCGTGTTCATTAGTTACAATTGTAAATTGCAAATTTCATAATCACCATAACATTATTGTCGATTCAAATAAACGAAGCCACAGTGAAGCGATTCAAATTGATTTAGCTAAAAATATACAGGTGTTTCCATTATTTGGAGGATGGGATAATAAACCATGTACATTCGTTAATGTAAGGGAGTGCTATTTTGCTGAAACAGGTGATGGTGTGGGAAGTCATGCGTGTACAGTTAATTCACAACATCAATCAATTCAAATAGAGGATAACTTCTTCTATAATATAAAGTATAGTGCTATAAAACCATTTAATTGGACGAGATGTAATTTTGATAAAAACATAGTATTAAATACTGTTAATGGGAGCGCAATTGAAGCCGAAAATCTTTATGACAGCATAATCTCGAATTGTATTTTGAAGGGAATTAGCGGAAATGGTGTTAAACTAATAAACTCGAATAATATTGAAGTGATTGGAGGAGAAATTAAAGAATGCAAAAGCGCAGGTGTGTCGGTTAATACAGAAAGTGGAAGAATAGCTAATGCAAGTGGAAGTAATGTTAAATTGTCCAATATAAGTATATATAATGGGAGTACTATTGGAATAAATGTAGCTTCAAATAATACTATGGTAATGGGATGCAGTGTTTATAATAATGGTTCACATGGATTGTATGTTCATGATTGTGAAAATTCCATTATTCAAGGTTGCGCTATAAAAGAAAATGCATCCTATGGCATTACATCAACAGTTAACTCTGTTAGTACAATAATAAAAAATTGTATATTTCTAAACAATGGTGGTACAGATGTGCTAATTGGAGGGAGCAGTGCAGGATATGCTCAAAAAAACTATGTTAGCGGAAATACCTTCTGTGATAAAAAAACTTCGGGATATAATATATGGGTTCAAAGTGTATCTAAAAATAATGTTATAGTAAACAATGATATGTGTATGGGAAACTTGACAACTAAGAAAAAAATTGATTCTTCGTCTACATATGTATCTGGCAACATTGAAAAATAAGTTAAATGAATTTCAAAGTTCTGTTTTTTATATCCAATCCATAAGTTAGTCAGCAATGATATAATAGGTATGTATCCTCCTGAGATTGGAGGAAAAAATGCCTGAGAAAAGAAAAAAAGGACAACACTTAACCTGGGAAAACAGGCAGGAGGATACGAAAAGGATAGCCAAATCCAAAGGCATCCAGAAGTTACTCTTGCACTGTGATTTCCAGGAGCCTGGTTAGTATGCTCAAAAATCCATTGATTTAACTTAATTATAGAGTCGACAAAGGAAAAACAACAGCTAAACAATTGAAAAATGAAGAAACCAGAAGTTAGTTTTGCATTCAACTTTTTTTATTTGCTAATGCAATAAATAGTAAAAATCCTACGTTTAAAAGTATATAGATAAAATAATGTGAAAACTCTTGCGCCGTTAGTATGAAGTAATTAAAACAATGTAGAACAATTTAAGCGAAGAAAAGATTACTTACATATTTAGCAAGTAATCTTTTCTTTTTTTTCAAAGGAGGTTTTTTTATGAAACAAAAACTATGTAAAGTAACAATGATATTTAGTATATTGGTAACAACAATATTATTTGGGATTAGTGTTAGTGCAAATGATAATATTACTAATATTGAAGATGTAAAAGGACATGGAACATCATACGATAAGATTTATATTGATGAAAATTATCGTGGTGATGCAGTGTACAACACAAAATACCAATATGTAGATTGTAAAAAAGAGTTTGTAGTGGCAGAAGGAAATTCAAAATATAAGGCTATAGACGGGGCGCTTTATTCAAAAGATGGAAAGATTTTATATTATTTTCCAAGAAGTAAATCACAGTCATACAAGTTAATTACAAGTGCTGAAGTTATAGAAAATAAGGCTTTTTATAATTGTACATCATTGAAAAAGATTGATTTAAATAAAGCAAAAAAAATAAATTCTAATGGAATTTCACAATGCAAAAATCTAAAAGAGATTGTGTCAAATAATATTAGCAGAATTGAAGAACAGGGTATAAATAATACCGCAATAAAGCAAATAAAGTTAAATCAGAAGGCAAAGCTGGATATACGTGCTGTAGACAGCAATATTTTAATAAAAACTAATAAAAAATTTAAAGAAATAAAGCCATATGTATATAGCTGTAATAGATGGTATAAGATTTCAAAAGCAAAAGGATATGATGTTAAGAGCGTAATATATAGTGGATTTAAACCAAAAGACAAGAAAATTGTAAGGGCAAAAACATCAAAAAATGTCTATGACAAGAAAATAAGAAAAAAAGTTTTAAATAAATTTAGAGAATTAAATTACGACTTTAGATATGACAAAAATTTAAAAATAGACTTTTTTTCGGAGTATAAGCACTATTTTATAAAAACAAAGGTAAGGGCCTATAAATACATAAAGAATAAAAAAGTGTATACAAAGTGGAGTGATTATATGGTTTATGATTCATGGCATGATGCAGATTAAAGGAGGAGAAAGTTATGAAAAAATTCTTACTAATATTATTAGCGCTTACTATGTGTTTTCAGGTAAATATTGTAGGTGCCAGCGAGAATGCAGGCGGTGAAGTGAGCATAGATAAAATTCAGCATGGCTCAGATTACAGAGTAATAACAATAGACAAAAATTATACCGGAAGTATAGATGAAATTTGGCATTGGACAATGAATAGCGTTGAAAGTGTAAATGTTGATAAAGACAATCCTAAGTATATGTCAGAAGATGGAATTTTATTTTCAAAAGACAAAAAGACTATACTTTATTATCCAAGACAAAAGAATATTGGTGGTAGCTATACCATCCCTGAAACAGTTGAGAAAATAGCGGAACATGCATTTAATAATGCACAGTTGAAAACTATCAAAATGGAAGATAACATTACTTCAATAGGTACTTATGCATTTGCCGGTTGCGGAGTCGTAGATATAACGGTTCCTAAGAAAGTAAAAGTGATAGCAGAACATGTATTTGCAGGAAGTTACATAAAGAATATCGACTTAAATAATGTAAACAAAATAAAAGACTATGCATTTTCAGAATGTAATTATCTAACAAAAATCAATTTGAAAAATGTTAAAGATGTTGGAAAAGAGGCTTTTGCAAACTGCAACAAACTTAAGACAGTTAAAGGTCCTAAAGTAAAAAACATTGGAAAAAATGCTTTCTACACAGCCAAAGTAAAGAAAATTTATTTGCCAAATTCAGTGAAAATGGCTGAAAGAGCATTGAATACTGTTACAAAAATAAGCTATACTAAATCTTTTAAAAAGATAAAGCCTTATATGTTATATCCATTTACTTGGAATGATGTTGACACAGCTAAAGGTTACCAGATAAAAATAACTATTAGTAGTAAAAAGAATAAAAAAATCAAAAAGACTTTTGTGGAGAAAACTAAAAAAAGTTACATTCCAAGTTACGGTAAACTTGACAGAAAAATGGGCAAGTTTGTAAGCAAAAATAAAATTGCACCTAAAGACGTAAAAAGCACATTCCAATATAGGGCGTATAGAAAAAAAGGTGGTAAGACATTGTACACAAAATGGAGCAATGTTGTGAAATTATAAAGAGAGTGTATTAATAACTAATAATATAAAGTTGACATTTAGTTTTAGGTAGAGTATAGTTTTAAACGAAAACAAAATAAACTCTTCAGGGCAGGGTGAAATTCCCTACCGGTGGTAAAGCCCACGAGCCGCAAGGCATGATTCGGTGAAACTCCGAAGCCGACAGTAAAGTCTGGATGAAAGAAGATATGGAATAAATTTAAAATTTATATTGATAATTAGAAGCTCTGGAAATGTATTTCCAGAGCTTTTTTATATAATAAGAAATTCCTTCACAATTTCTTATTATATAAAAAACGTTCCACTATGGATGCCCACTGGTGCGAAAGGAAATTAATAATTATCATAGAGTGAATTTGAAATGAAATAATGTTAATAATTACTTCAATAATTTATTGAAATGTTAATCGGTATTAACAGGAATTGATTAGATAACATAGATTGAAAAAAGCCCTGAGCATATGCTCAGGGCTTTTTATGTAATAGAAATTCTTTCAGAATTTCTATTACATAAAAAGCGTTCCACATGGATGCGTATTCGTGGGATAAGAAAATAGTTGCAGACGGGCACGCACTCAGCGCAAAGAATGTCACAAGCGACATTCTTCATTATTTACACAAAATCAGGAGGTGAAAAATGAATTCTGAATATTATATGAGAATGGCACTGGATTTAGCAAAAAAAGGAATGGGTTACACATCGCCTAATCCAATGGTAGGTGCCGTTATTGTGAAAAATGGAAAAGTTATTGGCAAAGGCTACCACCACAAGTATGGTGATTTGCATGGGGAAAGAGATGCTCTTGCAAACGCCACTGATGATGTGACAGGAGCTACCATGTATGTTACATTGGAACCTTGTTGCCACAAAGGGAAACAGCCACCATGTGTGGAGGCAATTATTCAGGCAGGTATAAAGAAAGTTTTTGTAGGTTCAGATGATCCTAATCCATTAGTGGCAGGCAAAGGGATTAAAATTTTACAGGACAATGGAATAGAAGTTGAAACTCATATTTTAAAAGAGGAATGTGACAGCTTAAATAAAGTTTTTTTCCACTATATTCAAACAAAAACGCCTTATGTAATTTTAAAATATGCAATGACCATTGATGGAAAAATTGCTACTTACACTGGCGAGTCTAAGTGGATTACAGGGAAAAAAGCCAGAGAGCATGTACATAATAACAGACATAGATACAGTGGAATTATGGTAGGAGTTGGAACAGTGTTGGCTGATAATCCAATGCTTACCTGCAGAATTCCAGAGGGCGTAAATCCAACAAGGATTATATGTGACACAAATCTAAGGACTCCCATTGAGTCAAATATTGTACAGTCAGCAAAAGACATACCAACCATAATTGCAACAGGAAAGGTTGAAGAAGAAAAGGTAAAAACTTATGAAAAACTAGGATGCAAAATTCTTCAGCTACCTGATGAAAAAGGCAAGGTAAATTTGGAAAGCCTGATGAAAAAATTAGGAGAGATGAATATTGACAGTGTCATTGTTGAAGGTGGTGGAACTCTTAACTGGTCAATGGTAGCTAAGGGACTTGTTAATAAAACAGAGATTTACATTGCACCTAAAATTTTTGGTGGGAAAGATGCCAAGACACCGGTTGAAGGACAGGGATTTAAGTTGCCAGCCGAAAGTTTAAATCTTGAAAAAAGTAAGGTCAGCATTCTTGGTGAAGATATTTTAATTGAAAGTTACATAAAGGGGTGAGGCTAATGTTTACAGGAATTATAGAAGAAATGGGGACTGTTAAAAGCATAAGAAAATCTGCCAACTCAGCAATATTAACTATTGGTGCTACAAAAGTTTTAGAAGAAACAAAAATTGGTGACAGCATTGCGGTAAATGGAATTTGCTTAACAGTAACTGAAATAGAAAGTCAGTTTTTCAAAGCTGATGTAATGCATGAAACTTTGAAACGTTCATCTTTAAATAATCTGAAAACCGGCAGTAGGGTAAATTTGGAAAGAGCAATGGCTGCTAATGGACGATTTGGTGGTCACATAGTTTCAGGTCATGTGGATGGTGTAGGCACAATCGCAAAAATAGAAAAAGACGATAATGCAATTTGGTACACCATTAAGACAGCCCCTACAATACTTAAATATATCGTAGAAAAAGGTTCCATAACAATAGACGGAATCAGCCTTACTGTTGCAAAAGTGAGTAATGAGAATTTTGCAATCTCAGCAATTCCACATACAGTTCAGGTAACGATTTTAAAAGATAAAAAAGTTGGTGATGTTGTTAATTTGGAAAATGACATTATTGGAAAATATGTGGAACGGTTCCTTAGCTTTGGCGGAGATGTGGTTGATGGTCATAATCAATCATTAAAAAATAATGAGTCATCAGACAATAAGCAAACAAAAAGCCATTCAGGAATAACAATGGAGTTTTTAAGTAAGCATGGTTTTTGACGGAATGTTTAATCAAAGTAAGCAATAAAAAACGTTCTACTATTGATGTGCATTCGTGCAGAAAGAAAACAGTTGCTAGAGCAATATGAGATTAACATACAAAGTATCATAAGTGAAATCTATTAACAGTTTTTCAGTAGAAAGAGAGGTAGAAAATGTATCAGTTTAATACAGTAGAAGAAGCTTTAGAAGAATTAAGAAATGGAAAAATTATTTTAGTAACAGATGATCCTGACAGAGAAAATGAGGGAGATTTTATTTGTGCAGCAGAGTTTGCCACAACTAAAAATATTAATTTTATGGCAACTTACGGAAAGGGACTTATTTGTATGCCAATGTCAAAGGAGTATGTGGAAAAACTTAGAATTCCTCAAATGGTTACAAATAATACAGACAATCATGAAACAGCTTTTACAGTTTCAATTGATGGGGTAGATACAACAACAGGAATTTCAGCAGCAGAACGTTCAATGACAGCTATGAAGTGTGTTGACGAAAAAGCAAAACCGGAAGATTTCAGAAGACCAGGTCATATGTTTCCCCTTTTGGCAAAAGACAATGGTGTGTTAGAAAGAAACGGCCACACAGAAGCCACAGTTGATTTATGCAGATTAGCAGGTTTAAAGGAATGTGGTCTTTGCTGTGAAATCATGGGTGAAGACGGTACCATGATGAGAACTAAAGAATTAGTTCAGTTGGCTAAGGATATGAATATCAAAATGATTAGCATTAAAGATTTACAGCACTACAGAAAAGTACACGAAAAATTAGTGGATAGAGTGACAGTTACAAAAATGCCAACAAAGTATGGTGAGTTTACAGCATACGGATATGTAAATAAATTAAATGGCGAACATCACATTGCATTAGTAAAAGGTGATATTGGAGATGGTAAAGACGTTCTTTGCAGAGTTCATTCAGAATGTCTTACAGGTGATACTTTTGGTTCACTTAGATGTGACTGTGGACAGCAGTTTGCTGCCGCAATGACTCAAATCGAAAAAGAAGGCAGAGGAATTTTACTTTATATGCGACAGGAAGGTAGAGGCATTGGCTTGATAAATAAATTAAAAGCATACGAACTTCAGGAAAAAGGTATGGATACTTTGGAAGCAAATTTAGCACTAGGATTCAAAGGAGATGAGCGAGAATACTATATCGGCGCTCAGATATTAAGAGATTTAGGTGTAAAAGATTTAAACCTTTTAACAAACAATCCGGACAAAGTATACCAACTAGAAGAATTTGGAATGGAAATATCAAAACGAGTTCCAATTCAAATGGACGCAACAGAATATGACTTATATTATTTAAAAACAAAACAATTTAAAATGGGACATATTCTCCAATACAAATAATAAAAGAGAAGATTAATAAATAATCAAAGACAAAAATAAATAAGTAAAAACAACAACTAAAAATATTCTCTGCACAGCTAAAGACTTTATAAGAAAGTGCTGTGGAGCCGTCGGTCCATAAAGGCAGCGTAGTCGGCTTTATAGGACCGCTACGAGCGGAACGCAGCGGGAGCGTGCTTTCGATAAAGTATTTAGTTGGGCAGAGAATAGGGGATAGTGTTGATATATTAAGATATGAAAGGTAGGAAAGAAAATGAATATTTTAGAAGGAAAAGTAGTAGCAGAAGGCATGAAAGTTGGAATTGTAGTGGCAAGATTTAATGAGTTCATTACATCAAAATTGCTTAGTGGAGCAATTGACGGTTTGGTAAGACATGATGTAAACGAAGATGATGTAGACGTTGCATGGGTGCCAGGTGCTTTTGAAATTCCACTTGTGGCATCAAAAATGGCAAAAAGCAGAAAATATGATGCTGTAATTTGTTTAGGAGCTGTTATTAGAGGAAGCACAAGTCACTATGATTATGTTTGCAATGAAGTATCAAAAGGTATTGCAGCAGTTTCAATGGAAAATGACATACCTGTAATGTTTGGTGTAATTACTACAGAAAATATTGAACAGGCAATTGAACGTTCAGGAAGCAAGGCTGGAAACAAAGGATACGAGTGTGCACTTGGCGCTATTGAAATGGTAAATCTAATTAGAAAAATAAAATAATATTAATTTACAAATTTAAAAAAATGCATAAAATAATTACAACCTAAATGCAAAATAGTGAGATTTTCTGCTGAAAAAAACATCTGTTGGTGGTATACTAATCATAATAAAAAAAGTATGATTTAAATTTAAACCAGGATTTAATTTTAAACAATAATGTTGCAAAAATATTGGATTTTATCGGATTCCAATTTAAATAGCAAAGGTAAATTTCGGAAGAAATGAAAGTACAAAGGGGTGAAATTTTATGCACAGGGACAATGAAAAAATCGATGCAGGTTTAAAAGAAAACTATAGAATCGAGGAAGCTATTGAGGCACTACAAAAAGAAAGCAGCTATGAAATGTTGGCACATACTCTTACGGTTATTCGTAGAACAATGACAAAGAAAGCACAGATGATTATAGCTGTGGAGCCACCAAGGGGAGATAATCAGATAAGATTACAGGTTGTGGAAACTCCTGATGGCAAGAAATGGTGGGCAGCGTTTACAAGTTTTGATGAGGAAATGAAAGGTGGAAATCAGGTAATGTCCACATTCCTTGCAGACATGGATCAATTGTTGAAATCATCTTTAAGTGCAAATGATATTGAAGGTGTAATTTTTAATCCATGGAACAAAACAATAATGCTAAATAAGAAATTAATTAATATTGTATTAGGAAACATTGTGTAAAACAGGACAGGTTGTTGATTTATTATAAATGAAAAGATAACAGAATAGGTTGTTAATCTGTTATAAATGAAAATAAGAAAATAGGTCAGGTTGTTAATTCATAAATGTGAAGAATACAATAGATAAAAAATAAGCAGTCATAAATTACTAAAATGGTATGAATACTTAACCATTATTGTTAGTAGTTTATGGCTGCTTATGGTTTAAAAATATAATTACACTAGCAAACACGCATTTGACCTGTAAGTTAGTAAACTATATTCTTTATAATTTCTTATTCTACATTCTTATGGAAGAATGTTTATTGCATAAAAAATGTTTACAAATAAGATACATAAAAGGCATATCCATATATGCATAATAGGTATTAGACATGGTAAAGAAGCTAGTGTTATATTGTAAATAAAGTTATAAAGAAGGAGTGATACATATGAGTAAAGTATTAGTAACATATTTCAGTGCAAGTGGAGTAACAGCAAAAACAGCTAACAAGTTGGCAAAAGAAGTAGATGGTGATTTGTTCGAAATTGAACCAAAGGAAAAATACACATCAGCAGATTTAAACTGGATGGACAAGAAAAGTCGTAGTTCTGTAGAAATGAATGATCCTGCAAGCAGACCTGAAATTGCAAAGCAGGTTGAAAATATGGACATGTATGATACAGTATTAGTTGGATTTCCAATTTGGTGGTACGTTGAACCAAAGATTATTGACACATTTTTAGATAGTTATGATTTTGCAGGAAAGACAGTAATACCATTTGCTACATCAGGCGGAAGTGGAATCGAAAATGTAGAAAAGAACTTACAGAAAGAATACCCGAACATTAATTGGGGAAAAGGCAAGTTATTAAACGGAAGTGTTAAGGCTTGGTTTTAATTGCCAAAGTTAAAGAATTATTTGTGTAATAGAAATCTCTTGGGATTTCTATTGCATAAATAAAGTTCAACTATGGAATGGTAAAATACAACAATATGGATTAACCAGAAAGGAATGGAGAATTTATGATATTTATTTGGGTTGTGCTTCCAATTATTGCAATTGGAGCAGTAGGATTTTACCTTTTTAGAAAAATCTACAGGGCAGTTGATTTCTTTAAAGGTGAAATGAAAAAGTCTAAAAAGAACATATCAGCAATAGTTGGAACAGCCTTGATTTTGTCAGGTCATACACACGCTGGTCAGATTTTACCAATAGGTTTGATTTCGCCATTGTTCCATATGAATGATTTGAATTATGGCTATGTGAAAGAGAGCAATCTTAATGAGATAGTTACATCCGGAATTGCAGGTTGGGGGTATCCAATAAGAACTGAAAAGCATTCAGAGTATGCGATTATAGATATTAAAAATAAATAAGGAACACATAATGGCAAAGAACATAGATTTAACAAAAGGTAATATTTCAAAAGGCTTGTGGGCGTTTGCAATTCCGTTGATGCTGGGAAATGTAATGCAACAGTTTTACAACTTAGCCGATACATGGGTAGTGGGAAGATTCATTGGCAACACCGCTTTAGCAGCAGTTGGCTCGTCATATACTTTAATGACGTTTCTTACATCCATTATTATTGGGTTATCTTTGGGAAGCAGCACTTTTATTTCAATGGCGTTTGGAAACAAAGATAATAGAATGATTAGAAACGGAATTGTTATATCTTCAGAAATTACCTGTGGTCTGACAATAATACTGATAATAATTTCATACACTTTTTTAGATAAAATTATAAAGGTTTTAAATGTGCCAGATAACACATTTGCTGATATGCGTACATATTTGTTTTATGTATTTATAGGATTTTTTGCAACGTATATTTACAACTATTGTTCCAACCTGTTAAGGGCAGTTGGCAATTCTGTAACACCTTTAATTTTTCTTGGCGTTTCTGTGGTGTTAAATATAATACTCGATTTATATTTTGTAATTGGACTTGGTATGGGAATAATTGGAGCAGCAGTTGCTACGGTAATTTCCCAGTATATTGCAGGGCTTGGAATATTGATATATTACATAATAAAATATCCGGAATACAGAGTCAGAAAAGAAGATTGCAGGTGGAGCAAAAGCAATTTTAAAAATATCCTGTCACTATCAGGTTACACCTGTATTCAGCAGTCGGTGATGAACCTTGGCATACTTATGGTTCAGGGAATAGTTAATGGATTTGGACAAAATGTAATGGCGGCATTTGCGGTGGCGGTGAAAATTGATACCATTGCCTATATGCCCGCACAGGATTTTGGAAATGCCTTTTCTGTTTTCGTAGCCCAAAATTATGGTGCCAATCAAAAGCAGCGAATTAAAGAAGGTGTAAAAAAAGCAGGTATTAGTGTAGTCCTATTTTGCCTGGGAATAAGTGCTTTGGTATTTATATTTGCAAGACCACTTATGTCAATATTTGTAAGCAGTAAGAGTGCAGCAGTTATAAGTACGGGAGTGACTTATTTAAGAATAGAAGGTGCCTTTTATGTAGGAATTGGAATTTTATTTATGCTTTACGGTTTTTATAGGGCTATAAATAAGCCATTAATGTCAGTAATTCTTACAATAATTTCTCTTGGAACACGAGTTGTTTTAGCATATTATTTATCAAAAATACCGGTTATAGGAGTAATTGGTATTTGGGTAGCCATACCAATTGGTTGGTTTTTATCGGATTTGACGGGCATATTAGGATACAAATTTATTAATAAAAACACTGAAAAAACCTTATAATGATATGCTCCCTATATAGTAGACAGATTGAATAATTAAAAATCTACTATATAGGGAGCATATCATAAAATGGGCGTTCCAGTGCTTTTTTTATGCCTATAACGCAAAGGATTATGGGGCAGAGGGAAGTGGAAATAATGATTCAAGATGGTCATCAAATTTTGCAGATGATGCATGGCTTATAATTGACCTTGAAAAAACATATATGATTAACAAGGTTGTAATTAACTGGGAAGCTGCATACGGAAAGGCGTATGACATTTTAGTGTCAGTTTACGGAAAATAGACTCACAGGCTGAAAGCACAAATTGGAAAGTTCACAAAAAATTCACAAAAAATTCACAAAAAATTAGCACTCACCTCTTGACAGTGCTAACAAAAAGGACTATAACATAGTTGTACAAAGAAAAAGGTACAAAGATAAATACAAAAAGGCTAAAAGGTCTCAACGTGATGGCGCACAACAAATTAGTCGCTACGCCGTAGCGCATGACAAATTAAGTTTTAGTTATGTAATATGGAAGGAGAGATGACTTATGATGATGCCTAGTATTTTTGGAGAAAACTTATTTGATGACTTTATGGATGATTTTTCAAGAGGCTTTGATTTCCCAGAGTTCCCAGATGTTGACAAGAAATTGTATGGTAAACATGCTAAGAATTTAATGAAGACTGATGTTAAGGACACAGAGAATGGCTATGAAGTTTCTATGGATCTTCCAGGATTCAAAAAAGACGAAATAAAGATGAAACTTGAAAATGGTGTATTAACAATTAATGCAGCTAAAGGATTAGACAAGGACGAGAAAGATAAGAAGGGTAAATATGTAAGACGTGAACGTTATGCAGGTAGCCTAACAAGAAGTTTCTATGTTGGTGATCATGTAACTGTTCAGGATGTTCATCCTAAATATGAAAACGGAATTTTGTCTTTCACAGTTCCAAAAGAAAACAAACAGGTTGAAGAAAAAGAAAAATTTATAGAAATTGAAGGATAAATAAATTATTCATATGGTTGTTTAGAGAATAAGCAATAAATGAAAAAACCTAGGACTACAGTAATGTGTCCTAGGTTTTTTTGTGCTCCGTATGTTTGTGGACAACATACAGGGCACCTGAAGAATTTGTCAAAAATCATACAACTGTCTAAATATTTCCCAGCATAAAATTAAGCTAAAACGGTTCTGTTTATTGTTACGGTTTTCTACATATGTGTTATACTAATAGCAAAAAAGTTTAACGAATTATAGACAACAAAAATTTTATGGAAAGAGGCATTAAGTGAATATTTTATCATTAGAAAACATTACACATTCATATACAGAAAGGAAATTATTTGATGACGCAAGCTTTTACCTTCATGAAGGCGAAAAAGTCGGAATCATTGGCATAAATGGGACAGGAAAATCAACACTGCTAAAAATTATGGCAGGCTTAGAAGTACCTGACAGTGGAAATGTCATAAAGGCATCTAATTTGATGATACATTATCTGCCACAGAACCCGAAGTTTAATGAAGACGACACAGTAATTGAAAGTGTGCAGAATATGGTACATCATCATGCAAACGAAGACGAGTTAGTTAAGGCGAAAGCCATGATGACAAGACTTGGTATAAATAATTTTGAACAGAAAACAGGTGAATTGTCCGGTGGTCAAAGAAAAAGACTTGCTTTAGTTTCTGTGCTTATTACACCTTGTGATATTTTGATTTTAGATGAGCCTACAAACCATTTAGACAGTGAAATGGCAGAATGGTTGGAGAATCAGTTGCGCGCATTTAAAGGGGCCTTAGTTATGGTAACTCATGACAGATATTTTTTAGATAGTGTTACTAATAGAATTATCGAGTTAGACAAAGGAAAAATTTACAGTTATAACGAAAAGTATTCTGGATTTTTACAGCGTAAGGCAGAAAGAGAAGACAGTCAGAAGGCAAGTTAACGCAAAAGACAAAGTATTCTCCGCAAGGAGATTCAGTGGATGCAGCGTGGCGCAAGAGCAAGATCAACAAAACAAAAAGCTCATATACAGCGCTATGAAAATCTTAAGAATCAAAAAGGAATAGTTGAAGATGATAAAATTGAATTAAGCAGTATTAAGTCAAGAATGGGAAAAACTACAATTGAGCTTGATAAAATCTCAAAGGCTTATGGTGCGAATACGGTTTTAATTAAGGATTTTACTTACAACTTCTTAAAAGGTGACAGAGTTGGCTTCGTAGGAAAAAATGGTTGTGGTAAAACAACTTTAATGAAAATTATAGATGGTAGAATTAAACCTGACAGTGGAACTGTAACAATTGGACAGACTATCAAAATCGGCTACTATACACAGGAAATTGAGACAGACCAACAAGGTGGAATTGCTTACATGGATCCACAGGAAAAAGTTATTGATTACATAAAAAATACAGCGGAATTTGTTCGTACAGAGGATGGGTTGGTTTCTGCATCAGCAATGCTTGAAAGATTTTTATTTCCATCTTCCCAGCAGTATAGCAAAATAGAAAAACTTTCAGGTGGTGAAAGACGTAGACTTAATCTTTTAAGAGTGCTTATGGAAGCACCAAATGTTTTGATTTTAGATGAGCCTACAAATGATTTGGATATTGAAACAATGACAATTTTAGAAGACTACTTGGATAGTTTTGATGGCATTGTAATTACAGTAAGCCACGACAGATATTTCCTTGATCGAATAGTAAGAAGGATTTTTGCTTTTGAAGGTAATGGAGTGATTAGTCAGTATGAAGGTGGATATACAGACTATATTAATAAGAAGAAACAGCAGGAGGTTGCGGGAAATGCCGGAACTTTAAGAGAAAAAAATACTGGAAAATCAGGTAGTGGTTCAGGTGCCGTGCAATCTGCAAATATAGGTAATGCAAAGAGCACAGGAAGTATTAAGGGGAATGGAAAACAAAATACAGGAGAAGCATCGAATAGTCAAAAAAAAGATGACTATAAACACAGAAATAAAAAATTAAAATTTTCATATAACGAACAAAGAGAATATGAAACCATAGAAGATGATATTGCTAACCTTGAAGAAAAGCTGGAAAGACTGGATAAAGAGATGAATGAAAATGCAACTAATTCTGTTAAGTTAAAAGAATTAATGGAAGCTAAAGAAGAAACGGAAAATCTTTTAATGGAGAAAATGGACAGATGGGAATATTTGGAGGACTTGGCGAAAAGGATTGGGGAGCAGTAGAGTCTGCTAAAGACGAGTTCAGAACATTGATGTGAACAGGAGAAATAGATGATAGATGTAAAATCAATTAAAGCGTGTACAAATAGTCGATTTTATGAGAGAGGCAAAGATTTATATTATAGAGGAAAAGTCTTAAATATTGATGTTCAGGAAGACGGCGATTGGATTATTATACATGCTGATGTTAAAGGTAGTGGACATAATATATATGACATAGAATTAGAAGTAGATGCTGAGGATGGAGATATTATGGCATCAGATTGTTCATGTCCTGCTGCAGAAAGTTATTATGCTATGTGCAAGCATTGTGTAGCAGTAGCTTTTGAATATAACAATCAATGTGAAAATCAGATACAGAAATTTACATCAAAGGAAGAAGCATTGTATAAGTTACAAAATATGCAGGGAATTACTAAAGGAATAAAAGTTGCAACTAATCCATTACTTAAAAATATTTTAGACCAATACACAAATGAGAAAATGCTACCAATTCTAAATGGGGATTTGTATGGAAAAATAGAGTTAGAACCATTTCTTTCAATTGAAGGGTACAGACGAATGTCTGTTGAATTTAAAATTGGAACAGATAAAAAGTATGTTTTAAAAGATTTAATTGAATTTGTCAAAAACATAAAAGAAAAAGAAAATCATTCCTATGGAAAAAATTTGGAATTTGTTCATATAATGGAGGCGTTTTCGCCTGACTCAAGAAAGATGGTAAAGTTCATTGAGGATTGGGTTGCCAGAAACAAAAATACATATTCTATATTTGGATTTTATGGAAATACTTATCAAAAGGTCAGACATATTCCATTAGACGAGAACAGTCTTGAAGAGTTTCTTATGGCAACTGAATATAAAGAATTCGCATTAGATGTAGATGGTGCCAAAACAACGTATAAAGTGGCAAAAGAGAGCTTTAATGAAAATGCCAGCTTTGATTTAAAAATACAAGGTGATGATAGCGGTGCAAATATAAAAATTCAGCAATTGTTTGCATATAAAGGTAACAATAAATATATGATATTTAAAGAAAATTGTGTTTACATGGAACCTTTAGAAAATTGGAAACTTTTAGATGAATTAATGATTTGTGCAGATGAATATGCAGGCGATATTTATGTAAGCAAAGAAGATTTACCTTCTTTCTGCAATATCCTGTTACCTAAAATAAAAGGATGTTGCAATGTGGAATTAGTAGATTTTGATGAGAGTAAATACGTTGTAACAAAACCTGAATTAAAAACATATTTGGATATGCCACAGGAAGACATGATTACATTTAAAGCACAGGCAATTTATGGTGAGAATGAATATTCTGTATTTGATCAGGAAAATGTGGCACTTAGAGACTTACAAACAGAGAAAATAGTATCAGATATTATCAAAACTGTAAGCAATGCTTATGATAATGAAAATAAATTAATGGTTTTAGATAATGATGAGGAAAAATTATATTTACTGCTAACAAAAGGGATTGAGAGATTGCAACAGGTCGGCGAGGTTTTCGTATCTGATGCAATAAAGAAATTACAGGTAGTTCGGTCGGCAAAAACTACTGTAGGAATTTCTCTTTCAGGAGATTTGCTGGAATTAAATATTACATCAGATGAAATGTCAATGGATGAACTTGTAGATTTGATTTGCAGATATGACAGAAAGAAAAAGTATTACAAATTAAAAAACGGAAACATATTCTATGCAGATAGTGAGCAGTTGGACAGACTTTCTATCATAAAAGATAATTTACAACTAACTGACAGGGAAATGAAAAAAGGAACAGTTAAGGTGCCAAAATTCAGGGCGTTATATTTAGATGAGCAGGTTAAGGACGAAGAATTTCTTAAAACAAATAAAAGTACTGATTTTAAAAAGTTAGTTGATAATATAAAAAGTGTAGAAGAATATGATTTTGAAATACCACAAAGTCTTAACGGTATTTTGAGAAACTATCAAAAGGAAGGCTTTAGATGGATAAAAGCTTTGCATGAAAATGGTTTTGGAGGAATATTGGCAGATGATATGGGATTGGGAAAGTCCCTTCAGGTAATCTGTTTTATTTTGTCTGAAATGGAAAAGGCAAAAAAGTCTGAAAATAAACGAACATTAATAGTTTGTCCCGCATCCCTTGTTTACAATTGGAAAAGTGAATTCGAAAAATTTGCTCCTAATTTAATTGTTAAAACGGTATCCGGAAATGTGGATGAAAGACATGAAATGATTATGGAATCAGGCAAAAAAGATATTCTTGTTACTTCATATGATTTGCTAAAAAGAGACATTGAAGTTTATGGATATATGGAATTCTTTGCTGAGATAATTGATGAAGCACAATATATAAAAAACAGTACAACACAGGCAGCTAAGGCAGTAAAACTTATTAATGCAACATTCAGACTTGCACTTACAGGAACACCGGTTGAAAACAGACTTAGTGAATTGTGGAGTGAGTTTGATTTTTTAATGCCCGGCTTTTTGTTTAATTATAAAAGATATAAAGAACAGATTGAACAGCCTATTGTAAGGGATAACGACCAGGAAACAATGGTAAGGTTACAGAAAATGATAAGTCCTTTTATACTTCGAAGATTAAAGAAAGATGTACTAAAAGATTTGCCGGACAAGGTAGAAGAAAATATGTATGTGAAATTAGAAGGCGAACAGCAAAAACTTTATGATGCTCATGTTAAACGTATGAAATTAATGCTTGAGAAAACTGATGATGTAGAATTTAATACAAGCAAAATACAAATCCTTGCTGAATTAACAAAACTGCGTCAGCTATGTTGTGACCCGGCAATTTTATTTGATAAGTACAAAGGGGAATCGGCAAAAGCAGATATGTGTATTGAATTAATAAAAAATGCAACAGAGAATGGTCATAAGATTTTGTTGTTTTCCCAGTTTACATCAATGCTTGAAAATCTGCAGAAGAGAATGATTAAGGAAGGCATTAGCTTTTACACATTAACAGGCTCTACTGACAAAAGGGAAAGAGCTAAAATGGTTGAACAGTTTAATTGTGATGAAACGTCAGTATTTTGTATTTCACTTAAGGCAGGTGGAACAGGACTTAATCTTACATCAGCAGATATTGTTATACATTATGACCCATGGTGGAATGTGGCTGTTCAGAATCAGGCAACAGATAGGGCGCATCGTATTGGTCAAAAGAATGTTGTGAACGTTTATAAACTTATAACAAAAGGAACAATAGAAGAAAAGATTGTTAATTTGCAGGAACGAAAACAGGAATTGGCTGATAAGGTACTTGGTGGAGAAAGAATAGGAAGTGCAAGTTTTAATAAGGAAGAATTGCTGGAACTTTTGGGATAAGATAAAGCGGGAAAATAAGAATGAATTACATTTGTATAACTGATAAAGTGCAATTTTTACACCCTATGATTGATAAAGTGCAAATTTTGCACTAATGTTAAGACAGAGGTGCAAAATGAATAAATTAAAAGAATTAAGAGATGTTAATTTCTGCTATCTATTTGGCTCTTATGCAAAAGCAAAAGCAAAACCAACTAGCGATGTGGATTTGTTAATTTCTGCAAATGTTAAGGGATTAAAGTTTTATGGGTTGGTTGAGGAAATACATTTAAAATTGAATAAGAAAGTTGATGTTTTGGACATTAATCAATTAAATGATAATATAGAATTAACAGAGGAAATACTAAAGGATGGAATAAAAATATATGGATAATATGAAAAACGATGTATCAGAAACTATAGAGTTTTATAATAAAAATGCGAGAGAGTTCGTAAAAGGAACAGTTAGTGTAGACTTTAAGGAAACCCAGGATAAGTTTTTGAATTTACTTAACAAGGGAGACTATATTCTGGATTTCGGTTGTGGCTCAGGAAGGGATACAAAATATTTTGCCAAACAGGGAATGAAGGTTGAAGGAATAGATGGTTCATTAGAGTTATGCAAAATAGCAAGCGATTATACAGGAATGAAAATTAAGAACATGTTCTTTAAGGATTTAAATGAAGAGAATAAGTATGATGGTATTTGGGCATGTTCATCTATTCTTCATTTATCAAAAAATGAATTAAAATTAGTTTTTCAAAAAATGTCAAAAGCTTTAAAGAACAATGGAATTATATATACTTCATTTAAATACGGTGATTTTGAAGGTGTAAGAAATGGAAGATTTTTTGTAGATTTTACTGTAAAGGAATTTAGAAAATTTATTAAAGATATTGAAGAGTTACAAATAGAAGAATGTTGGATAACTAATGATGTACGAAAAGGAAGGGATGGAGAAAAATGGTTGAACATAATCTTGCGAAAGATTTAATAAATCACGATATTCATAATTATTCTACAGATGTAATGACAGGTGATAGAAACAAGAGAATGTATTTGTATAATCAGCTGGCATTAAGTATAGAAAAAGCAGAAACTGTGGATATTATAGTATCCTTTCTGATGGAGTCAGGGGTGAAAATGCTTTTAAAAGACTTAGAAAAGGCTTTGGAACGAGGGGCTAAAATCAGAATCTTAACAGGTAACTATCTTGGAATTACTCAGCCATCAGCATTATATCTTATAAAGAAAAAATTAGGAAATCAAGTGGACTTAAGATTCTATAATGAAAAGAATCGTTCATTTCATCCTAAATCATATATTTTTCATTACAAAGAACATAGCGAAATTTATATTGGTTCATCAAATATATCTAAAAGTGCACTAACCTCAGGAATTGAATGGAATTACAGATTTAGTAGCAAAAAAGATGAGAAGAATTATTTAAAATTTTTTCATACTTTCGAAGATTTATTTAACAATCATTCAATTATAGTTGATGATGAAGAATTACATAGATATTCTAAAAATTGGCACAGACCGGCAGTATCAAAGGATTTAGAAAAATATGAAATTATGGAGGAGCCGGCTGACACCAATGTAAGAGTTATGTATGAACCAAGAGGGGCGCAAATAGAGGCATTGTGTGCGTTAGAAGATACAAGAACTGAAGGGGCAACAAAAGCATTAGTTGTAGCTGCAACCGGTGTGGGAAAGACTTATCTTGCAGCATTTGATTCTAAAAAATTCAAGCGGGTTCTTTTTGTGGCACATAGAGAAGAAATTCTAAAACAGGCAGCAGTTTCGTTTAAAAATGTAAGAAAGTCGGAAGATTATGGATTCTTTAGTGGAAAGGAAAAATGCACAGATAAGTCTGTTATATTTGCATCTGTTGCAAGTTTAGGAAAGCAAAGTTACCTAAATGAAAAATATTTCAAACCAAATTATTTTGATTATATAGTAGTTGATGAATTTCATCATTCAGTAAATAACCAGTATCTTCGTATTGTAGAATATTTCAGACCTAAATTTTTGTTGGGACTTACAGCTACGCCTGAAAGAATGGATGGTAAAAATATATATGAAATTTGTGATTATAATGTTCCATATGAAATTTCATTACAAGAGGCTATAAACAAGGGGATACTTGTACCATTTCATTATTACGGAATCTATGATGATACAGATTATTCAAAGATACATATTGTACGTGGAAAATATGATGAGAAAGAATTAAACGAAACATATATTGGAAATGTACATCGTCATGATTTAATTTATAAATATTATTGCAAGTATGGTTCAAAAAGAGCACTGGGGTTTTGTTGCTCAAGACAACATGCAGAGGAAATGGCAGGAGAGTTTTGCAAAAGAGGAATTCCTTCTGTGGCTGTTTATAGCAATGCTGCTGGTGCATACTCAGAAAAAAGAGAAATAGCAATTGAAAAATTATTTAAGGGTGAAATTAAAGTAATCTTTTCAGTTGATATGTTTAATGAAGGTGTGGATATACCTTCAGTTGATATGGTAATGTTTTTACGTCCAACTGAGTCTCCAATTGTATTTTTGCAACAATTAGGGCGTGGACTTAGAAGAAGTCGTGGAAAAGAGTATCTTAATGTATTAGATTTTATCGGAAACTATGAAAAAGCCGGTAGGGTAAGATTTTTACTCACAGAGAAAACAATATCTGAAAATGGACATTATAATCCGGCAGACCGTTCTAATTTACCGGATGATTGCCTGATAGATTTTGATATGAAGTTACTTGATTTATTTGAAGAAATAGATAAAAAGCAAGCAAAGCTTAAAGACAGAATTAAAAATGAATATTTTAGAGTGAAGGGCTTGCTAGGAAAGTCTCCATCAAGAATAGAATTATTTACATATATGGAAGATGATGTGTACCAGTTAGCAATAAAACATTCAAAAGATAATCCTTTTAAAGGATATCTTGAGTATAGGGAAGAATTAGGCGAATTATCTCAGGAAGAAAATGAATTATCTCAGGGAATGGGAAGAGAATTTATTAGTTTTATCGAGAATACTAGCATGACAAAAGTTTACAAAATGCCTGTATTAATGGCATTTGTTAGAAAAGATAAAGTCCTTATGGAAGTTACAGAACAACAACTTTTAGAAAGTTGGAAGGAATTCTTTAGAACAGGGACCAATTGGAAGGATTTGGAAAAGGACCTCTCTTTTGAAAAATATAAAAATATATCAGATAAGGAGCATATTAAAAAAATTATGAAAATGCCTGTTCATTTTTTACAGGAATCAGGCAAAGGCTTTTTTGTAAAAAAGGATGGATTTGCGTTAGCTCTTCGAGATGAAATGATAGATATAGTTACTAATCCAATTTTTGTTAAAGAAGTAAAAGATGCAATAAACTATCGTGCACTTGACTATTACCAAAGAAGATATAGAAAACAGGAAGAAAGTATGTGATAGTGAAAAAGTAAGTGTTATTTACAAAATTGTACAGTATTTTGTAAAAGAAATGTTAGGAAGCTAACGTAAACATTAGTTTATAAAGCAAAATGACAATGGCTTTATATTTTGGACAAAGGATTTGGCATTTTAGACAAAATAATGAAATTATGGTACAATATCTGCGGTACAGCGTGCCTTAAACTTTTTTATAAACAGATAGGAGAAATGAGAAATGAACATTGTATGTTTAGATTTAGAGGGAGTATTAGTACCTGAAATTTGGATTGCATTTGCAGAGGAAACAGGAATAAGTGAACTTAAGAGAACAACAAGAGATGAGCCTGATTACGATAAGCTTATGAATTATAGAATAAATATTTTAAAAGAACATGGATTAGGTCTTAAGGAAATTCAGAAAACAATCGCAAAGATTGATCCAATGCCAGGAGCAAAGAAGTTCTTAGATGAATTAAGAGAAATGACTCAGGTAATTATTATCAGTGATACATTTACACAGTTTGCAGGACCTTTAATGAAAAAGTTAGGTTATCCTACAATTTTCTGTAACTCATTAGAAGTTGCTGATGATGGCGAAATTACAGGATTTAAGATGAGAATAGAAAATTCAAAACTTACAACAGTTAAGGCATTACAGTCAATCGGCTATGATACAATTGCCAGCGGTGACAGCCACAATGACCTTGGCATGATTAAGGCAAGCAAGGCAGGATTCTTATTCAGAAGTACAGACGAAATTAAGAAAGAATATCCTGAACTTCCAGCATTTGAAACATACGATGAATTGATGGATGCAATAAAGAAGGCTTTATAAAAAGTGTGGAGACATTGTTTTAATAAAAATAAAACGTAGTAATATAGCAAAAAGAGTAAATAAGGTATTATAGCTCAAATGCCAATTTGCTGTTACAATAAATGTCTAAAAATAAGTAGAAAAATTACAATATATAAGATAAATAAAAAACTTCAGTTAATATAATATGTCTAAAATAGGACAGAATATTAGCTGAAGTTTTTTATTTAATGTGAAATTATTTGGCGGCAATACATAATCTGCTCGTAGAATATGGCAAGCGACATTCTTTGTTATGTAATGAAAATTCTTTATTCAACATTTACAATAGAAAAGGATGATTAACAACATGTTGTTGACTAGACAACACAGCTGTCCGTACGGCTGTAAAGAAAACTGGAAGAGGTCGCCTTTATATCATAAGTCAGACTACTAATTTGGCAATGAAAGTCTGGGTTGGCTTTCTTGTGCGCTACACAGACATAATTCCAATTTGCAGTAAAGATAAGGACTACATGAAAAAGCAGTTTAACAAAATGATTTGCAAAATGCTTCGTAAAAAAAATGGATTCTAATATACCCGGAACAGGAAATGTGGTTCAACTACCGTAAACCTAGAAATCTAAAACGTGGTGCATACTATTACGCTGCAAAAAACAACGTACCAATTGTACCAATCTTTGTAGAAATTCAGAATTTAGATGAAAAGGAAACAGAAGAATTCTACAAGGTAAAATATGTAGTGCATGTACTGCCACCAATTTATCCTGAACCAGAATTAACAACAAGAGAAAACAGTTTCCGCATGATGGAAAAAGACTACGAACAGAAGAAGCAGGCTTACGAGGAGGCATACGGCAAAAAATTGGATTATGCCTTTGAGGATGGGGACATTGCCGGCTGGGTAGGAAGTGAAACGGAATAATAAAACATATAATATGGTGTTAAAGACAAGTGTGTTTTGGCTAAAATATAAGAGAATTATAGATAGCCGAAGGACGTGTGCAAAATTATATCAGCGCAACATATCTGGATGGTCATGTTGAAAATTTATTTACCCTTCTTGCACCATATGAGACGCTTAGAGGAAGTTGGAATGTTCCCAGTTTTGTACGAGGGAAAGACAGATGAGCATGTATCAAAATTTGAAAATCAGAATAAGGGCTATGAAATCAATTTTGAGCATCTGCATATTGGGGAATGGAGAGAGTTGAGTTATAGTTTAATTTAGTCATATTAGTAATAAATGACTAAATTGAAGCCGGAAAATGACCAAATTAAATACTATAGAAACTAATGAATACAGTGGAAAAAAAGAAAGGAAAAAAGATGAAAAGTAGCGTGGCACAGCCAATTATTAAACAAATTGATGATAATAGTAATGCTTTAGATTATTTTGAAAAAGTGTTGTTGCCTAATGAAAATGAAAATACACAGGAAATTATTGCAAAGTTCCCAACAGTGTATATTCATAATTGGCAGGAATCAGGAAATTATGAAGTATATGTTGGTGAATCAAATGATATTTTTAAGAGAACACGTCAACATTACGAGACAGCATTGAATAATTCAAAATGGCAAAGTCAGCTGTTGAAAAAGGATGCAAAGCTTTTTATTATAGGTCATGAACATTTTAACAAATCATTAACATTAGACATAGAAAATCGATTAATGCATTATATGATGAGTGTAGAGAGTGTAAAGCATGTACATAATTTAAGGGATAATCCACAGGCTAGTTATTATCCAATGGAAGAATTAGATGAAATATTTAGCAAAATATGGAGAGGACTTAGAAGAGAAAACAAGGATTTATTTCCTACTGAAGGAGCCATAAAAGATTCGGCAATATATAAAGCATCCCCACTTCATAAACTTACAAAAGAACAGGAAAATGTAAGAGAGTTAATTATTGAAAAAGTTTCAAAAGCACTGGAGAATGATTCAAAGAAACAACTTATTTTTGTAGATGGTGAAGCGGGAACCGGAAAGACTGTGTTAAATAGTAGCACATTTTATGAATTATATTGTCAGGCAGAGGAAAACAAAAAAGATTTAAAATGTTATTTACTTGTTAATCATGATGAACAAATTACTGTTTATGAGCAGATAGCAGAGAAACTTGGCTTGACGGAAAGATATGGAAAAGTTGTAAGTAAACCAACAACTTTTATTAACAATCATTCCATAGAAAATCCAGTGGATGTGGTATTTGTAGATGAGGCACATTTGCTTCTTACGCAAGGCAAGCAATCATACCGTGGAGAAAATCAGTTGAAAGACATTATTGATAGAGCACGTGTGACAGTAGTAATGTTTGATGAAAATCAGATTCTTACAACAGAACAATTTTGGGAAGCGCAGATTCTTGAAAAATATAGAAATCAGGCAAAGACAAACAATACACATATTGTATTAGATAAACAACTTCGCATGCAGGCAGATTCTGCAACAATGGATTGGATAGACTCTTTTACAAAGAAGGGAATTGTAAAGAAGATACCAAATACATTTGGTGGATATTCAATAAAAATATTTGATAAACCAGAAAATCTTGATATAGAGATTCAGAAAAAGGCCAAAGAAGGTAACTCTGCTCTATCACGTGTGATAGCAACATATGATTGGAATTATAGTTCGAATCATAAACCTGACGACCGATTGAAAGAATATTGGGAAGTGCTTATTGGAAATTGGCATAAACCATGGAATCGTCAGTTAGAGTCAGAACTTTCTAGAAAAGAAAAGAGAAAAATTAAAGGCTTAGCATGGGCAGAACAGCCACAAACAATCAATGAAGTAGGATCAACATTTACTATTCAAGGTTTTGATTTAAATTATGTAGGGGTAATTCTCGGACCATCTGTAAAATATCGTAATGGAAAAGTAGTGTTTGACCCATCGGAAAGCCATAATGAAAAGGCTATAAGAAATAGAACCTTATCTGATGGTACTAAAAAGAAGTTTGGTGAAATGTTGATTCGGCATGAAGTGAGAGTTTTAATGACACGTGGCGTTAATGGAATGTACATATATGCATGTGATTCTGAACTGAGAGAAGCATTAATAAAGGCATCAAAATAAAGGAGCAATTATGAAACAGGAAACAATAGATAGAATACGAAAATTTACAACTGATAGAGAGTGGGGACAATTTCATTCTGCTGGAAATCTTGCAAAATCAATATCAATCGAAGCAAACGAACTATTGGAATGCTTTCAATGGAGTGATACAGAATATAATTTGGAACATGTAAAAGAAGAATTGGCAGATGTGATTGTTTATTGTCAGGATATGCTGGATAAGCTAGAATTAGATGTAGATGAAATTGTGAACAGCAAAATGGACAAAAACGAAGCTAAATATCCCGTTGAAAAGGCTAAGGGAAATGCTAAAAAATATGATGAGTTGTAGGAAAAAAGGAGAACAACCAATGACAAAAATCTTATTTGTATGCCACGGCAACATCTGCCGCTCAACCATGGCACAGTACGTGCTTCAGCACATGGTAGAGCAGGCAGGAATGGCAGAACAATTTTATATTGACTCGGCGGCAACCAGTTTCGAAGAAATCGGCAACGGTGTGCATTCGGGTACACGAAAAAAACTTGCGCAGGTTGGCATTCACTGTGGCAATCACAAGGCAAGACATTTAGAAAAGTCAGACTATGACCAATTCGATTATATTATCGGCATGGACAGTGCTAATATGAAAAATATTGCACGTATTGTTGGAAATGATTATAAGGGAAAAGTTTATAAACTTTTGCAATTTGCAGGGGAGACAGGAGATATTGCAGATCCCTGGTACACAGGAAATTTTGACGCTACATACGAGGACGTAGAGAAAGGTTGCAGAGGTTTTCTTGAGTTTTTAAATGAAAGGAGCTAGTTATGAAACAGGTAACTTTAGGAAAAACACATAAATTCCTTTTTAACAATTTTCTTATTAATAAAAAAGTGATAATATAAAAAGGCAAAGGTAAAAAATAGAAAACGGAGGAGAAAGTTAAAGCTAATTTAACTAAAAAACATTATGGAAAAAAGAAAAGGTTTAACAGCTAGAAGGCTTATGGCACTTTTTTGTGTTTCAGCACTTTTAGTGGTTGTTTGTGCCACAGTTGTTTTAGGCGCAGACAAGGCAAAGTATTCCCCTGTAGTTTTTTCTACAGGTTGGGCGTTATTACCACCGGTTGTAGCTATTGCACTGGCGTTAATAACTAAAGAAGTTTACAGTTCATTGTTTATAGGTATTGTTGTTGGTGCTGTTCTTTATGGCGGTGGCAATGTTGAAAGAACAATACTCCATGCTTTCGGAGATGACAATGGCGGATTTGTAAGTGTTTTAACAGATTCATACAACGTAGGTATTTTAATATTCCTTGTTATTTTGGGAACTATTGTTGCTATGATGAATAAGGCCGGCGGTTCGGCAGCATTTGGAAAATGGGCAAGCGAGCATATTAAAACAAAAGCAGGTGCACAGCTTGCAACTATTTTATTGGGTGTTTTGATTTTTATTGATGATTATTTTAACTGTCTTACAGTTGGTAGTGTAATGCGTCCGGTAACTGACAAGCATAACGTATCACGTGCAAAACTTGCATATTTAATAGATGCAACAGCAGCACCGGTTTGTATTATTGCACCGGTTTCTTCATGGGCGGCAGCAGTAAGTGGTTTTGTAAAAGGGGAGGACGGCTTAACTTTATTTGTAAGAGCCATTCCTTATAACTTTTATGCAATTTTAACTGTTGTAATGATGGTTTCTATGGTTCTTTTAAAAGTTGAATTCGGCCCAATGGCAAAACATGAGAAGAATGCTGACAACGGTGACTTATTTTCAATGGGCGATAGAACACAGAACATTCAGGAAGATGAGCAGGGTAGCTCGAAAGGTAAAGTAATCGACCTTGTTATTCCGATTTTATGTCTTGTGGTTTGTTGTGTAATTGGAATGATTTACACAGGTGGATTTTTCAAAGGAAAAGACTTTATTACAGCATTTTCAAACAGTGATGCTTCAGTAGGTCTTGCTATCGGAAGTTTCTTTGGTTTGGTTATTACAATTCTTTTGTATGTAATTAGAAGAGTTCTTCCATTTAAAAATTGCATGGATTGTTTAGTTGATGGTTTCAGAGCAATGGTACCAGCCATTTTAATTCTTACAATGGCATGGACTTTAAAATCAATGACAGATTCTCTTGGAGCAAAAGAGTTTGTTGCAATGTCAATGAAATCTGTTGCAGGAGATTTTATTTCATTATTGCCTGCTGTTATTTTCTTAGTTGCATGTTTCCTTGCGTTTGCAACAGGAACTTCATGGGGAACATTCGGAATCCTTATTCCTATTGTAGTTGCAGTATTTGAGGGCAGCAATTATGAGTTAATGATTGTTTCAATTTCAGCCTGCATGGCAGGTGCTGTTTGCGGTGACCATTGTTCACCAATTTCAGATACCACGATTATGGCTTCGGCGGGTGCAGAGTGTGACCATGTAAATCACGTATCCACTCAGTTACCTTATGCTATTGTGGCGGCAGTAGTTTCATTTTTCTCATTTATAATTGCAGGCTTTGTCCGCAATGCATGGATTGTGCTACCGATTGCAATTCTTATGATGATTGTGGTAATTGCTTTAATTAACATTGTTCAAGAAGATAAAGAATAGCATAAAATTGGAGTAAAAGCCAAGTATAAGCTTTCAAAATAAAAACATAAATTTTTAAAAATCTGTATTAGGTTAACCTGGTAGATTACCAGTGAACTTAATACAGATTTTTTTCTCCAAAAATATTTTTTATTACTTAAAAAATAAGAAATTCCGTAAGAACAATATAAATTGGGGAATAGTTTATGGAGAAAGCATTAAAACTTAAAAAATAAAAATGTTTTTATAAAAAAAGTGGACTAAATAAAAAATAAAGAGTTTTGTGAATAAAATGTGAGCGATATAATAAAAGAACATTTAACATGGGGAAGCTCGAATAAACATTTTAAAGTATTTGGGCAGAAGAATATTGAGAAAGGAAGGAACGTGTTATTATGAACAGAGGGTTTAGTAAGAAAAATTGGTTTAACAGACTTGTTTCAATGGTATTAACTGTTGCACTTATGATTACAACAATCGGTGTTGTCTCAGTAAGTAAGAGTTCAAAGGTTTCAGCCGCAACAGCAGTTACATCAATGGACTATTATAACAGTGAAGAGGGACCAACAATTAAGAGAACAGGAACAGGTGCAGTAAGCTTTGGATTTGTTTTACCTAAGTTTAATGGAAAAGAACCAAAAGAATTGAATTATGATAATGTAAGAGATGACATTCAGTTGTACGTTAAACAGGAGAACGGCACAAGCGGCGAATGGAAGAAGATTGAAGAAGTTAAGTCTTTTGTATGGAATGAAACTTGGGGTATTGAACATCAGCTTAGCTGGGATGGCTGGGTTTGCTGGTTGAAAGTTTCAGAAACTACAGAATTCAGATTTCATAGCAAATCAAGTGGTGTAAACTTGGATTACACTTTAGAACTAGAAAAACTTGCAACTTATAAGCTTACAAGTATTTCTACTACAGAAGAAACAATTAAGGCAGACACAACAGGTGGTTCAGCTACACATTGGGGAGCATGGACTTTTAACGGTGACAAAAATATTAAGTATGAACAGATTCAGGATGATGTTGAAATTTTAGTTGACAATAACGATGGCAAAGGATTTGTACAGTTCCTTAGCAATGCAAATTCAGGTTTCAAATGGGATCAGAACTTTGGTTATTATTCAGATGGTGATGGCGGTTATTGGTTTACAAATATCAATTGGTCATTTACACTTCGTTTCAAATCAAAGTCAAATCCTGATGTAATGCAGGATGTAAAAGTTGTTTATGAGAAGCCTGTTAGAACAAGTTATGCTTTAACAGCTTATGAGGGAACTTCATACGATGCAAGCAAAGTTGAAACAGCATCAGTTGGTATTCCACTTCCAAAGATTGGTGGAACAGAAGCAATTAAGGATGATTTAGACTTATTCAAATATGAAGTAAAAGTCGACGGAAAATGGATTGCCCTTACAGACGTAGCAACTAGTGGTTGGGTTTACGAAGGAAATGGCTATAACAAATATTCATTAAGCAGTCAGTGGGGATATTTCATTGATCATGTTTATGGCTTATGGTTTCAGCCTGTAAGAGAAGATACAGAAATCAGAATCAGCTACCCTATTGATGGCAAAAAAGGTGGCGATGCAAGCAGCAATGCAATAATCTACACAATTAAGGGTAACACAGAATATAAAGCACAGTTACCTGCTGACATGACAGATATTAAAGTAGAAAACAGTTCAGAGGATTATGCTCCTGCAGGCTGGAAAATGATTTTCCATGATGAATTTGACGGAGACAAGCTTGATACTAATAAGTGGTCATACGACGAAGGATTCCTCCTCGAAGAAGATGATATTAATACAGCCGGTTGGGGAAATCAGGAATTAGAATATTATACAAGAGATAATGTATCAGTAAATGCTGGTAAATTAAATATCAATATGAAAAAACAGTCAAAGATATTTACACAGAAAAACGATTCTTCTAAGAAAGCAGAAGCAAAATATTCTTCAGGTAAGATAACAACAAAGGACAAGTTCTCAGTTAAATACGGAAGAGTAGATTTTAGAGCAAAAATGCCAACAGGTACAGGTGTATGGCCTGCAATGTGGATGCTTCCAAATGATTCAGTATATGGTTCATGGCCTTTATCAGGAGAAATTGATGTATTTGAAGGACGTGGACGTACACCAAACATGGTATTTGGTACATTACATTATGGTTCACAGTGGCCAAACAACATTAACTCATCTGATGCGTTTAACATGACTAAAAATGGAAATGTTAAAACAGGTATTGATGATTGGCATGTATACAGCGTAGTTTGGGATGCAGAAAATATTAAGATTTACTGTGATGGTAAATGCTACTTCAAATGTACAGCTGGAGAATGGTACTCAGGTTCAGACAGAGGTAATACATATGCACCATTTGATCAGAGATTTTACCTTATCTTAAACTTAGCAGCAGGCGGAACTTTTGATAGCGGTTATGTACCTGATGACAATTTCACATCGGCCATGATGGAAGTTGATTATGTTAGAGTATATCAGAGAAAAGTTGCATCAAATGAAGATGAACAGAATGATAAGAAGGCAAATGTAAAAACTGATGGTGCAAACGATGGCTTATATGGTGATTACAAGTTAGGTACAAAGATAATTACAAATCCTACAACTGAACCAACAACACCGGCACCAACAGAAACAACACCGGCACCAACAGAAACAACACCGGCACCAACAGAAACAGCACCGGCACCAACAGAAACAACACCGGCAGCAACAGAAACAACACCGGCACCAACAGAAACAACACCGGCACCAACAGAAACAACACTAGCACCAACAGAAACAACACCGGAATCAACAACAAAGACTCCAGTAAAAACAACAAAGCCACAGGTAAAAAAACCTATTGTTAAGAAGACTGTTGGCAAGACAAAGGTTAAGAAAGCAACTAAGAAGCGTAAGGCAAAGAAAATTAGCATCTTATTAAAGAAAGCTAAGAATGCAAAGAAATATAAAGTACAGGTTTCTAAGAGCAAGAAGTTCAAGAAGATTCTTGTTAAGAAAACTGTAAAGAAGATTAAGTTTACAATTAAGAGCAAAAAGCTTAAGAACAAGAAAAAATTATATGTAAGAGCCAAAGCTGTTGGTTGCAAAACATGGTCAAAACCTAAAAAAGTAAAAATTAAAAAGTAATTTATTTAGAAAGTAAGAAGTCTAGTAAGGACTTCTTACTTTTTTGCAACTTTGCTTGCCAAATAATTCATAAATTATTAGAATATAAAAGTAAATGTCTAGGAAAAATATTAGTAGAAATATTTATGGCTAAAGAATGATTTCTACAATTTTAATAAGGAGGAAATATGGCTAAAAAGAAGTTAGGATTTGGTTTGATGAGATTACCACTTGTAGACCCAAATGAAGCAGCAGATGTTGATATAGAAGAAATGTCCAAAATGGTGGACACATTTTTGGAACGTGGATTTACATATTTTGATACAGCTTGGATGTATTGTGGATTCGAAAGTGAGAATGCTACAAAAGAGGCTTTGGTAAAACGTCATTCAAGAGACAGCTTTACTTTGGCTGACAAATTGCATGGTGGATTTTTTAACACAATAGAAGAAGCAGATGAGATTTTTAATCAGCAGCTTGAAAAGACAGGTGTAGAGTTTTTTGATTACTACTTACTTCACGATATTGGTTTAGACCATTACAAGAAGTACACAGACCTTGGATGTTTTCAGTGGTTGGTTGATAAAAAGAAAGCAGGACTTGTTAAGCATATTGGTTTCTCATTCCACGATAATGCAGAGTTGTTGGACAAGGTTCTAACAGAACATCCGGAAATGGAATTTGTTCAGCTTCAGATTAATTATCTTGACTGGGAAAGTGAAGGCGTTCAGTCACGTAAATGCTATGAAGTAGCTACAAAACATGGGAAGCCGGTTATTGTTATGGAGCCGGTAAAAGGTGGAACTTTAGCTAATGTGCCTGAGGCAGTTGAAGAACATTTCAAGGCATACAATAGCGAAATGTCAGTGCCA
Source organism: Eubacterium sp. Marseille-QA0814 (assembly GCF_965119675.1). Classification (NCBI taxonomy): domain Bacteria; kingdom Bacillati; phylum Bacillota; class Clostridia; order Eubacteriales; family Eubacteriaceae; genus Eubacterium; species Eubacterium sp. Marseille-QA0814. The sequence continues at coordinate 2,394,381 of NZ_CBCPMG010000001.1, forward strand.
TCATGGGCAATTAGATTTGTGGCAAGTCTTGATAATGTAATGATGGTTTTAAGTGGTATGAGTAATATGGAACAGCTTCTTGATAACACTGATTATATGATGGATTTTAAACCATTAACAAAAGAAGAAGTTGACCTTGTTATGAAAGCTGCAGATATTTTAAATGAAAATATAGAAATTCCATGTACAGGTTGTTCATACTGTACTGAGGGTTGTCCAAAGAAAATTGCTATACCAAAGTATTTTTCTTTATACAATGCAGATAAACAGGAAGTAAAAGAAAAAGGCTGGACACCACAGGGGGAATATTATGACAGATTAACAGGAATTTTTGGTAAGGCAAGCGATTGTATTGCCTGTGGTAAGTGTCAGAAAATTTGTCCACAGAACTTACCAATTATTGAAGACTTAAAGAAAGTGGCAGAATATTTTGGAAAATAATAATGGTTTGAATATATAATTTTTTAATAATAAATTTGGGATTAATCTAATTTTATAGTTAAGAAATAATATAAGAACCGACTTTATAATAAAAAACTAAAAACGAAAGGAATTTAAATGGCAAAGGAAGCAAGATTTACAGGAACAGATACTTATGTAGCATCAGATGATTTAATGGCATCAGTGCAGGTGGCAAGAGAATTGCAGAAACCTCTTCTTATTAAAGGAGAACCAGGAACAGGAAAAACAATGTTGGCGGAGGCAGTTGCTAAGGCTCTTGACATGGAGTTACTTATTTGGAACATTAAGTCAACAACAAAGGCGCAGGATGGCTTATATATTTATGATACAATTCAGAGATTGTACGACAGCCAGTTTGGTGAAGCAGGAGTAGATGACATTGGACACTATATTAAGCTTGGAAAACTTGGTGAAGCTTTTAAGAAGGATAAGCAGGTTGTTCTTTTAATAGACGAAATCGACAAGGCAGACTTGGAATTCCCTAATGACCTTCTTTGGGAATTGGACAAAATGGAATTTTATATTAACGAAACAAAGGAAACAGTAAAGGCAAAGGTTCGCCCAATTGTTATTATTACATCTAATGCGGAAAAAGAATTGCCTGATGCATTTTTACGTCGTTGTGTATTCCATTACATTACATTCCCTGAACCGGCATTAATGAAGCAGATTGTAGATGCTCACTTTGAAAATTTAGAAGAGAATCTATTAGATCAGGCAATGAATACTTTCTATAAAATCAGACAGATTAGGGATTTAAGAAAGAAACCAAGTACATCGGAATTTATTGACTGGATTAGAGCATTAATGATTGGTGGCGTTGATCCTGAAACAATAAGCGTCAAGTTGCCATATTTAGGTGTGCTTATTAAAAAAGATGAAGATTTAGAAACAGTAAGACTTGTTAGCAGATAATATGGAGGAAATATGTTTACACCATTTTTCTACACATTGAAAAGTAATGGATTGGATATATCTACAACAGAATGGCTTACTCTTATGGAAGCTTTAGATAAGGGGCTGGCACATTCCAATTTTACTGACTTTTATTACTTGTGTAAAACAGTGCTTGTAAAAAGCGAAGCTGATTATGATAAATTAGATTCTGCTTTTTTAGAGTATTTTAAAAATATCAAAACTGATAAATTAAATATGGAAAAATTAAACAAATGGCTCCATAACGACAGTGACAGAGTTCGTTTAACTAATCCTGAAGATTTTGTAGATAAACGTACAGAGCGTGAGGCAAAAGAAGTTCACAGAATGTTTCGTGAAAGATTAGGCGAGCAACACACTGAGCATAACGGTGGAAATCACTGGATTGGTACAGGCGGTGGTTCGGCTTTTGGTAAAAACGGTCATGTAGCAGGTGGAATCCAACTTGGAAATGAAGCCGGAATGAAAACAGCATTTGCCGTAATGGGTGAGAGACGTTACAGAGATTTCAGAAGAGACACTAAACTTACAATGAGACAGTTTCAGGTGGCTTTCAGGGAATTACGCCAGTATTCACGAAAAATGGATTTGCCAAAGACAGAGTTAGATATTGACGGGACCATTTCTTCTACCTGTAATCAGGGTGGTTATCTGAAACTTGAGTTTCAGCAGCCTAGAAAGAATTCTGTTAAACTTATGCTAATTTTTGATAGTGGTGGGTCAATGTATCCTTACAGTGAATTATGCAACCAGCTATTTCAGGCAGTAAATAAAGCAAATCATTTTAAGGACGTAAAAACTTTCTACATTCACAATTGTATTTACGCAAAGTTATACAAAACACCTGAGTGTGCTCCGGGAGAATGGATTGACACAACTTATGCGTTTAATAACTATGACAAGGATTACAAGGTTATAGTTGTAGGTGATGCTGGAATGGCGCCGGAAGAATACTACGACAAAAACGGAAATTACAGCGGGCCTAATAACGGACTTTCAGGACACGAATGGATTCAGTTGTTTAAGAAGAAATATCCACATACCATTTGGCTTAATCCATCATTCCATGGTGATTTAACAAAGAATTACTGGATGGAATCAGAAAGAGCCATTAAGGAAATCATAGACATGTATCCATTGACAGTTAATGGCTTAAAGGCAGGAATTAAAAAGTTGATGTCAGATAAATAACACACTCCCTGTTATATTTGTTTCTTAAATGTATATAGGGTACAAAAAGGTGGCTACACAAAAGTGTAGCTGCTTTTTTTTGAAAAATTGCATAAAAATACTTGATAAAAACATTTTTCTTTGTTTATATAGAAATATAATTTTTGTTTAATGGGAAATTTATTGAAAAGTTTTGTTGAATGAATTTTACAGATAATTCAGAAAAGGCGGAAAGTAATTTTTAATTAACAATTATGATTGGGAAAGGAAGTTATTTGTTACATTATATCAGGTAGCAAAAGTACAAGGACAAAAACATGAAAAGAATAGCGAAAAAAGTGGGGGCTGTTGTAATGTCACTGGCAGTAGCTGTATCAGGAATTACAATTGGCGAAACAAAAACAAAGAGTGTAAAAGCTGCAAACAATTGGAACTTGGTATGGTCAGATGAGTTTAACGGCACATCTCTTGATACATCTGTATGGTCATACGAAATTGGAAACGGAAACTGGGGCTGGGGTAATGGAGAAATTGAATATTATACAAACAGAACTGACAATGTTAGAGTAGCAGACGGTTCATTACAGATTATTGCAAAAAAAGAAAATTATGGTGGACAGAAATATACATCAGGTAGAATTATTTCAAAGGGCAAGAAATATTTTAAATATGGAAAAATGGAAGCCAGAATAAAAGTAGAAAACGGAAATCAGGATGGTGTTTGGCCTGCATATTGGATGATGGGCGAAAACATGAACGAAGGAGTTGGTTGGCCATATTGTGGGGAAATTGACATTATGGAACATGCCAATTCCAACAACTATGTAGGTGGTTGTCTTCATTGGAATACAAACGGTTTAAATGGTGCCTATTCACATGGCTCATATGGAAGTGGTTTTGAAGGTGCAGAAAAAGCTTTTGGATATTACACTGACAATGAAAATAATGGAATTAACGGTTGGCATACATATACACTAATATGGGATGCTAATCATATGGAATGGCAGTTAGACGGAAAGACATACTTAAGTCAGTCAATTACAAGTAATAATGCATATTGCTTCCAGAAAGAACATTTTTTCTTATTTAACCTTGCTATTGCCGGACCGGGTACAGGATTTACTAACAATGTTACAGCTAATGATGCAACATTTAAGACAGCAACAATGTATGTTGATTATTTGAGAGTATATCAGCAGGGAAATGGAACAAATACAACTACTCCTAGTACAACAACAAAAGCTAACACAACAACAAAGCCGGCTACAACTACTAAGGCACCTGCAACAAGTCCCGTTGAAACAATTACAAAAGTTTCATACGAAGATACAGACTTAGTTGCTAATACAGATAAAAAATTCGGAACTTATTTTGATACAGAAAATAATAGCTGGGGTGGCGGAGTTACAGGTACAATTACTGACGCAACAAACAAAGGAATAACAGTTGCTTTGGATAAATTAGGAACTGACAGATGGGCTGCGCAGGCATCACTGGGAACTCTTAAATATTATCCAGGCTATACATACAAATACAATGCAACTATTACATCAGACATAGACAGAACGCTTGTAGTTAAAGTAGTAGGAAATGATGATGGACAGCATGACTCACCTGTATTAGAAAACAGAACAATTAATGTAAAAGCAGGTGTCCCTTACCATTTAAGTCTTGACGTAACAATACCTGCGGATTATACTTCAGAGTTGTATTTATATTACGGTCTTGGAAAAGGAAACGAAGAAACTGTAGATTCTAATGCAAAGAATACAATTAGCATTTCAAATGTAAGCTTTTCAACAACAAGAAAAGTAATTGAATCAGAAACAGTTAATCGTCCAACAACTACAGGTAACGGAAATACCGTTACATCAAATGAAGGTACAACAAATAACGTTACATCAAATGAAGGTACAACAAATAAGGCTACATCCGCTAAGGGCATACAGGCTACAAAGAAACAGTTAGGAAAAACTACTGTAAAGAAGGCAACAAAGAAGAAAAATTCTAAAAAAGTAAGCTTAAAGTTTAAGAAAGTAAAAGGCGCTAAAAAGTATCAGGTACAGTTTTCTAAGAGCAAAAAGTTTAAAAAGATAATATTAAAGAAGACAGTTAAAAAGACAAAGCTTACAATTAAGAAGACAGTTTTGAGAAATAAATCAAAACTTTATGTTAGAGTAAAAGCTGTAGGCAGCAATAAATGGTCAAAACCAAAGAAAGTGAAGATTAAAAAATAATGGCGCATATATATTTTACAAGACATGGTCAGACAGTTTGGAATGTTGAAAACAAGATTTGTGGAGCAACAGACAGTCCACTAACAGAATTAGGACACAAACAGGCAATTGAACTTGGAGAAAAAATTAAATCAGAAAATTTACAGATAGATGAAATTCTATGTTCTCCTTTGTCAAGAGCGGCTGACACTGCAAAACACATAGCAGAAATCACAGGTGTGCCACTACGTGTAGAACAGCGTTTGAAAGAACAGAATTTTGGCAAGTATGAATCAACTCCAAGACATGGAGAAGAATTTGAAGAGGCAAAACAAAATTTTATTTACGATTTTGATGGTGGAGAGACAATGCTACAAATGGCAGCAAGAATATATAGTCTTTTGGATGAACTAAAGGAACAGACAGACAAAACATATTTGTTGGTTGCTCATAATGGAATTTCAAGAATTGTGCAGTCATATTTTTATAATATGAGCAATGAAGAATTCGCAGCTTTTGGAATTAAAAACTGCCAGATTGTAGAATATGAATGGTAGTGGACGTTATGGTAACAGAATACAGGAGCCACAATGCCAGCAGATGACATCCCAACAAAATGCAGTGACCATAATGCTAGCAGATGATATCCCGACAGAATAAAAGAGCCATAAAGGCATAAAAGATTTTAAAAATAAAAAAGAGGCCTTCTCATAGCGATTCTGAAAAATTACAGTAATGATTTTTCGGGAATATATGAGAAGGTTTCTTTTTATTATATATTTTGTAATTACCATGTAGTTTATAGCTACTGTATAGCTTGTTAATTACGCTACAGCTGATATGCCATGTAGCTTTGGAATTATTAGACTGTTTATATGCAATATAGTTTTGCAATTACAATGCTATCATCTACTACACAGCTTTATATCCACACTGGAATTTGGTTTTGGCTTCCTGAATTTTCTTTGACTCAGCAGCAGGTGTAGGATAAAAGCCCATTGTATGCATTTGGTTAAATACATCTGTCTGGATTTCATGTTCCTTCTGTAACAAATCCATCATTGTGGATCTTAAATTTTCGTGTACACATTCATTTGCACTAAGATTATATAATGCAGTTGCGTTCTTTTCAGTGTTAAGGGCATCCCCTAAAATTTCTTTTTCTGTATAAATTTCTTCCATAAAAACCTCCTGATTATTTAGCTAATGAAATAAGTTTTGATTAGCCATCAAAATAAATTCTGCTTGAGTATCAAACAAATTCTGATTAGTTATTCAAATAAGAATAAATTCCATTAAAATGTCCCTGATGCTTCTGGGCAATATCAAGCATTTGCTGTTTTACTGTTTCGTCCTGACTATGATTAGCAAGCATTGTAAACTTTTTCACTAATAGCTCTTCTTCATTTAATAAATCCTGAATTACTGATAATTCTTTTTCTGATAATTCCATAATGACCTCCTAAAAATAAATTTCTATATTAGTATTGCAAAAAAATAATTAATCATACAAAAAACTCAAAACAAAAATTTCGATAATGTGGTATGCTAATAAATGTAAAATCATATAAGTTTTATACAAAAGAATGAAATAAAATGCATATACTATAAAAACTTATATGATAAAAGGATTAAAAAATAAATTAATGTAATTTATGTAAGTAGAAATTAATACAGGTTAGTATAAGTGTATTTTAGTGTATGAAATCAATAACTTATATGAGGAGAAAAATATGGATTTAAAAATCATTCAGGGTATATTAATACCCTTTTTAGGAACGTCTTTAGGAGCAGCTTGTGTATTGTTTATGAAAAAAGATTTGAATATAAAAATTCAAAAAATATTAACAGGTTTTGCAGCTGGCGTAATGGTGGCAGCGTCAATATGGAGTCTTATTATTCCATCAATTGAACAGTCGGAAAATATGGGAAAATTTGCTTTTTTACCGGCTTTTATAGGCTTTTGGTTAGGAATCCTGTTTCTATTGTTATTAGATGAAACAATTCCCCATTTACACGTAAGCAGTAATGAAACAGAAGGCCCCAAAGTGAAGATTAAGCGAACAACCATGTTAGTGTTGGCGGTAACTCTTCACAACATACCTGAGGGAATGGCAGTCGGTGTTGTTTTTGCAGGTGTGCTTTCAGGGAAAAGTGGCATTACTGAAATGGGTGCTTTAGCACTTTCCATTGGGATTGCAATTCAAAACTTTCCGGAAGGTGCCATTGTGTCAATGCCCTTGAAAGCAGAAGGTAATGGAAAAGGAAAGGCTTTTCTGTATGGAGTTTTATCCGGGGCAGTGGAGCCAATAGCGGCAGTAATTACAATATTGGCGGCAAGCTTTATAATTCCGGCACTTCCTTATCTGTTAAGTTTTGCAGCAGGAGCAATGATGTATGTTGTTGTGGAAGAGCTTGTTCCGGAAATGGCGGAAGGAAAACATTCTAACTGGGGAACAATATTTTTCGCATTAGGATTTACGGTAATGATGACATTAGATGTAGCATTAGGTTAGCGTTTGTGTCGAAAATATGAAAAAAATGTAAAAAATGTTATTGCATTAATTCCTCTATAGTCTTACAATAGAAAGTGCGTTGTCAAAAAGGAGTATAGACAACAACTGGAGAGGTCTGATGACAGAGATTTTTGTTGACTCAGACGCCGAAGGTGTACGGCAGAATTTAAATCTTTTATGAATTCTGTTAATCTCTCAGGCAAAAGGACAGGAGGACGTTATGAACGCAATAGGAGACTTTTTAACTAAGGTAGATGATTTGGTTTGGGGAGTTCCACTTATAGTGTTAATTCTCGCAGCAGGCATCTACCTTACTTTTCGTTTAAGACTTTTACAGATAGTGCATTTGCCAAAGGCACTTAGGTTTATGTTTTTAAATGAAGAGGAAGGTGAAGGGGAAGTAAGTAGTTTTGGAGCACTTTGTACAGCTTTATCAGCGACTATAGGAACAGGTAACATTGTTGGTGTAGCTACAGCCATTGGTTGTACAGCACTTGGAACAGCAGTTGGTGGTCCCGGTGCATTATTCTGGATGTGGGTTGCGGCATTTTTTGGAATGGCAACAAAGTACGCAGAAGGATTTTTGGCAGTAAGATACAGAACAATTGATAAGGAAGGACATGTTCTTGGTGGACCTTTCTACTACATTGAAAGTGGTATGGGACACAAATGGAAATGGCTTGCAAAAATCTTTGCATTTTTTGGAGCTTGCGTAGGTTTATTTGGTATCGGAACATTTACACAGGTAAACGGAATTGCATCAGCAACATTATCATTCTTTGATCCAAACAAAGAACATGCAGTTAATATAATTGGAAATGATTATTCAATCGTAACAGTTATTACAGCTTTAGTTTTAGCTTTTGTAGTAGGTTTGGTAGTAATTGGTGGTATTCAGAGAATTTCTAAAGTATCACAGGTAGTAGTTCCATTTATGGCTGTTTTATATATTGTGACTGTACTTGTGTTAATTATTGCAAATATAGAAAAATTACCTGGTGCATTAGCAACAATCGTTGAATATGCATTTGGTGCAAAAGCAGCAGCAGGTGGTGTGCTTGCAGCAATTGGTATTGCAATGCAGAAAGGTATTGCAAGAGGTATTTTCTCAAATGAAGCAGGACTTGGTTCAGCACCAATCGCAGCAGCTGCAGCAAAAACAAACGAACCTGTACGTCAGGGATTAGTAACAATGACAGGTACATTCATTGATACAATTATTGTATGTACTTTAACAGGTTTATCAATTGTAATGATGGGCTCATATCAGGTAAAAGGAATCGAAGGTGTACAGGTTACAACTGATGCATTCCAGAAGGGCTTAAGCTTCTTACCTGCAGAAGTTTCAGCATTTATATTGATGGTATGTTTAGTATTCTTTGCTTTTACAACAATCCTTGGTTGGAATTACTATGGTGAAAGATGCTTAGAATATTTAACAAATAGAAATCAAAAAGCAGTAAAAGTATACAGATGGTTATACATACTTGCAGTATTCATTGGACCATACATGACTGTTGCAGCAGTTTGGACAATTGCCGATATCTTTAACGGTTTAATGGCAATTCCTAACATAATCGCATTGTTTGTATTAAGTGGTGTTGTGGCAAAAGAAACAAAAGAGTATTTCAAAAAGCATAAAGAATTATAATAATCATTTATAATTTATAAAAATATTAACGTGATCTGAGAGTTTTTTAAAAAAGAAAGACACTAAAAAGATACAAGAGAAAAATAATAAATACAAATAAACAAATAGAAAAAAAATAAGATAAATAGAAAATAAATTAAAATAAATAAATTAAAATAAATTGTTAAGTTGTTAAAAAAAAGAGCTAAAAATGTTTGATAATTTGATATTGCTCCTGCATAGATTTGCATAGGTTGCGTATCATATTCAAACAAATTTTAGCTCTTTGTTTATTGGTACTCATAAACTGAAATATATAAGCTGTTCAACTTTTTACTTTATCAATATTCATAAATTAAATTATGTATAAGCTGTTCAACTTTTTACTTTATCAATATCCATAAATTAAATTATGTATAAGCTGTTCAACTTTTTACTTATTAATATCCATAAATTAAATTATGTATTAGCTGTTTAGCTATTATCATATTGAAGCATCAGGTTAAATCAGCATTTTCAAATTATTATCTTTTCGAATTATTATCTTTTCGAATTATTAGCTGACGATTTTGTTTTCAATCATTTCCTTGTTGGCAAGGTAAAGAATAACGTCTTTACGGGTAATAATGCCTATAAATACATTGTGGTCATCTACTACCGGTACAAAGTTCTGGTTAGTAATCTTGTTTACAAGCTCATCCATGGAAACTGAAATATTAACAGCTTCATTATCTCTTTTACGTTCCACATCCAAAATCGAAATATCTTCCATATCTTTTAAACTTGGAAAATCATTATCTTTAATATACCAAAGCATATCACCTTCTGTGATAGTACCAACATATTTACCATCTAAATCTAAAAGTGGAATGGCTGAGTAGCCATGATGTTCCATTTTTTCTAAAGCCTGACGTAATGTATCATCAGTATCTGTATGTGCAACTTTTTCTTTTGGTGTTAAAAAAAATAAAATATTCATATAAAATCCCTCCGTAGTTCTTTTTCATACCGAACAACATCATACCAAAAAAACAATGGTAAATCCATACAATACACAAAAAATTAACAAAGAATTAAGAAATAAATGGAAAATATTAACGAATTTAGACAAAAGAAAAGTTTGAAAAATAAGGAAGCAAAAATTTCCACCCGTTGAGCATGATAAAATTAAAAAGGGGTGGAAAAATTCAAACAAAGTAAAAACAGAAAAACGCAAAAACAAAATTTTCCACCCCTTGAGCATAATAAAATTTAAAAGGGGTGGAAAAATTCAAACTAAGTAAAGACAGAAAAACGCAAAAACAAAATTTTCCACCCCTTGAGGCTGATAAAAACTAAAAAGGGTGGAAAAATTCAAACAAAGTAAAAACAGAAAAACGCAAAAACAAAATTTTCCACCCCTTGAGCATGATAAAATCAAAAAAGGGTGGAAAAATTCAGACCAAGTAAAAACAGAAAAACGTAAAAACAAAATTTTCCACCCCTTGAGGCTGATAAAAACTAAAAAGGGTGGAAAAATTCAGACCAAGTAAAAACAGAAGAACGCAAAAATAAAAATTTCCACCCCTTGAGGCTGATAAAAACTAAAAGGGGTGGAAAAATTCAAACAAAGTAAAAACAGAAAAACGCAAAAACAAAAATTTCCACCCCTTGAGGCTGATAAAAACTAAAAAGGGTGGAAAAATTCAAACAAAGTAAAAACAGAAAAACGAAAAAACAAAATTTTCCATCCTTTGAGCATGATAAAATCAAAAAGGGGTGGAAAAATTCAAATCAAATAAAAACAGAAAATGGCAAAAACAAAAAATTCCACCCCTTGCAACTAATAAAATCATAAAGGGGTGGAATTTTGTAAATATCTATAAATTAATCAAATCTTAGTGATTTAGTGGTGGAATAATCTAAGTCCTGTGAAGCTCATTACCATATCATGTTTGTTACATGCATCAATAACATCCTGGTCTCTAATAGAACCGCCTGGCTGAGCAACATATTTAACACCGCTCTTTGCAGCTCTTTCAATGTTATCGCTAAATGGGAAGAATGCATCAGAACCTAATGTGATTCCTTCAGCCTGTGCAAGCCAAGCCTGCTTTTCTTCCTTAGTAAATACTTCAGGCTTTTCTGTAAATACTCTTTCCCATTCGCCATCAGCTAAAATATCCATATATTCATCACCAATGTAAAGGTCAATAGCATTGTCTCTATCAGCTCTCTTCATATCTTCTTTAAATGGAAGATTAAGAACCTTTGGACACTGACGAAGTAACCAGTTGTCAGCCTTCTGTCCAGCAAGTCTTACACAATGGATACGTGACTGCTGTCCGGCACCAACACCGATAGCCTGTCCGTTTTTAACAAAACATACTGAGTTTGACTGAGTATATTTTAATGTAATCATTGAAATAGCCATGTCAATCTTTGCCTGTTCTGTAAGTTCTTTATTTTCTGTAACAACATTGCTAAAGAAATCATCATCAATGTTTAATTCGTTACGTCCCTGTTCAAAAGTAATACCGAAAACTTCTTTTCTTTCAAGCTTCTTAGGTACATAGTCAGGATCAATTTCGATAATAGCATAAGCACCACGTTTTTTACCCTTTAATAATTCAAGAGCTTCAGGTTCATAGCCTGGTGCAATAATTCCGTCTGAGAATTCTCTCTTAATAACCTGTGCTGTAGAAACATCGCAAACATCTGATAAAGCAATGAAATCACCATAAGATGACATTCTGTCAGCACCTCTGGCTCTTGCATAAGCTGATGCAAGTGGTGATAATTCTCCAAGGTCATCAACCCAGTAAATTTTAGCTTCAACTTCGCTTAAAGGAAGTCCAACAGCAGCACCGGCTGGTGAAACATGTTTAAAAGAAGTAGCAGCAGGAAGACCTGTAGCTTTCTTTAATTCCTTAACTAACTGCCAGCCGTTAAAAGCATCAAGGAAGTTAATGTATCCAGGTTTTCCATTTAAAACCTTGATTGGTAATTCACCTTCTTCCATATAAATACGTGAAGGTTTCTGGTTTGGGTTACATCCATATTTTAATTCTAATTCTTTCATAAGCACTCCTAATTAAATTCTTTAGTTATAATTATTAAATTCTTTAGTTACAATTTTAATGGCTACTAATAATTATAATCATTAACAGCATTTGTTCAGAAAGAGCCTGAACAAAATATTAATAAATTATAATTTTATGATAATAAGCATAATTGATTATTTATTTTTGTTAATAATTTTTGTTTCATAAGTTCCGTCTTCTATGTTAATGTATCTTACAAAAAGAGAAACTTTGTTGTCTTCATTTAAGCTGTTCCAAAGCATGTTAGTGAATTCGTCCATATCGTCCATCATAGGAACTAACTTTGGTTCACCTTCAAATGAAGGAAGAGGATTACCATCACATTTGTAAGTGTGAATGAAATGTCCTTCTCCATTAACAGGATTTTCATAAGCAAAAGTGTATCTGTTGCAAGCATCAGGATTACCGTTGTTGCTCTTTAAAATAGACATTGCATAGTTATACTTTCCGTCTTCAACATGCATAATTCCTGAAATACGAGGTGTGTAGTTAGGACCATCAGGCTCAAATTCACGAGTTCTAAGTGACTGCTCAAAAGTCTGCTGCTTGTCCATTAATTCATAAATAGTATCTGTCTGATCTCCATTTGTTACAATTGTCTTATTTCCAAGAACACGAACAGGTGCGTAAATAATAAGACTTGGATCAACTAACTTTGAAGGATCAAAAGCCTGTGTTCTAATTCCTTCACCTTCAGTTACGAAAACACGATTACGGCTGTTTTCGCTACGACCCATAATAAAATAAGCTGTTACTGCAAACTTTCCGTTTGGAGACTTTCCAATAACAATTCCACGTCCCGGATATGAATTTTCTTTTAATTCATTTTCAAGAGATAACATTTCCATTTAATAAATCCTCCTTAAAATAACAAAACCACCTGGGTAACCAGAGAGGTTGCCCAGGCGGTCGACTTACATTCTTAAAACCATGCTCCCTGTGGTGAACTCCACTTATCCGCCAGTCGCATGGACGATTTTCAATTTACAAGTAAAGAATACAATATTTTTAGGGGAATTTCAACTAGAAATTTGCCACTTTGAAAAGTTAATAAATTGTAAACAAATTCTTAAGTTTCTTGCGGTTATAGATAAAGTGTGTTACTTTACCATAAGGGCAAAAACTTAGAAGTATAAACTAAAAGGAAAGAGGTTTGGATTTTGCAAAGAATATATAAGATTTTGCCAAAATATGCGTTTTTACCTTTAATAATATGTTTAGGATTAAATGCGTTTACATATTTTGGTACCAGATTGTTTACAACGGGTTTGTATCATTATGATTTAAGTTTACCAATAGATCACATGATTCCGTTTACACCGTTTATGATGTCAGTTTATGTGTTGGCATACGTGGTTTGGATTGTGGGATTTATTGTAATAGGAAGAGAGAGCAGAGAGGTCTGTTATGAAGTTTTGACGGCAGAGCAGATTGCAAAGTTATGTTGTTTAGTTGCTTTCATTGCAATACCTACAACAATTATAAGACCGGAGGTAACAGGAACAGGATTTTTTCAGTGGTTATCACGATTAATATATAGTATGGACAGTCCTGATAATTTATTGCCATCAGTACATTGTCTTGAAAACTGGATTTGTTTTCGAGGAGCAATGAAGTGCAAAAAGGTTGGAAAGGGCTACAAAATATTTATGTTTGTAGCAGCAATTCTTGTGTTTGCTTCAACACTTATGGTTAAACAGCATGTAGTTTTAGATGTTGTGGCAGCCATTGTGGTAGTGGAACTTGGATTGTTTTTATCAAGAAGGTTTAATTTATCAAAGATTTATTTTATAATAGAAGATAGGCTTTTCAAAAAAACTAGTTAGGTAACTGTAAACAAGCCTTTGCAGGCTTACTATTAATAGAAAAGGTGTTTATGAAAGATATGAAAAGTAAAGTGCTATGGTCATTAGTATTGTTAGCACTGATTGGATTAACAATATACGCAATTGTTGGAACAAATGAATCTTTCACAATAGATGGATTTATTTCCTATATCAAATCAGCTTCCCCAGGCTGGATTTTTGGGGCTTTTGTGTGTATGTGCGGATTTTTTGTATTCGAAGGTTTGGCACTTAAGGTTTTGTGTGGAACATTTGGTTACAAAAGACCTTTTAGAAAATGTTTGGTATATTCATCATCAGACATTTATTTCTCAGCAATTACTCCATCAGCAACAGGTGGACAGCCGGCATCAGCATATTTTATGATGAAGGACAAGGTTCCTGGGGCTGTAACCACTATCATATTGCTGGTAAACTTGACATTATATACAGTTTCAATTATTGTTATAGGAGTGCTTTGCTTCATTTTAAGACCAACTATGGTTATGCATTTTAGTATCGTTTCAAAAATAATGATATTTATTGGAGCGTTAGTACAATTTGTTTTATTAACAACTTTTTTGTTGTTAGTTTATAAGGAAAAAATCATTACAAAGTGCGCTGACTTTTTCTTAAGATTGTTTAAGAAACTACATTTAGTTAAGAACATTAAGGAAAGACAGGAAAAATTAAAGCATGTTGAAAAGCAATATAAAGAGTGTGCTCAGGCAATAAGCAGTCATAAGAAACACATTTTCGTGGCATTTATTTACAACTTATTACAAAGATTGTCACTGATTGGTGTTTCTATTTGTGTGTTTATTGGAATTGGTGGAACAAAGGTGGTAGATGCTTTTGCAGCTCAGGGATTTGTTGTAATTGGTTCTAACAGCGTGCCAATACCGGGAGCAGTTGGAGCAGCAGATTATTTGTTCATTGACGGATTTGGACATTTGGTTAAAGACAGTATTAGCATTGAACTTTTAAGTAGAGGAATTTCTTTCTACTGTTGTATATTAATTTGTGGATTGATTACTTTAGTTGCATATTTGTTAAGAGGAATGAAAGGAATGAAACACAAGATAAAATGATAGGAATTTGGGATTATACTGTGATACTTACATACGGTTCACTACTTTCTGCAGTAATGGGAATCTTGGTATCACTTTCAGGACATGGTCACCCTTATTTTGGAGTATTGTTTCTACTTTTATGTGGATTGTTTGATACTTTTGATGGTAGAGTGGCAAGATCAAAGAAAAATAGAACAAAAAAAGAAAAAGATTTTGGTGTTCAGATTGACTCATTGTCAGATTTGGTAGCATTTGGTGTTTTACCGGTTTGTATAGGTATGGGACTTTGGAAAAGAGATATGTTTGACGCAGGCAGAGTGGCTGG
Organism: Eubacterium sp. Marseille-QA0814; assembly: GCF_965119675.1. Classification (NCBI taxonomy): domain Bacteria; kingdom Bacillati; phylum Bacillota; class Clostridia; order Eubacteriales; family Eubacteriaceae; genus Eubacterium; species Eubacterium sp. Marseille-QA0814. Next base: position 2,409,615 of record NZ_CBCPMG010000001.1, read on the forward strand.
TGCAACAATGGTTAAGCCACCTAGTGTTTTATGCACAATACCTGAAGCAGTTATCGTTATTGCAAGTGCATTTTTTGTATTAGCAGCGTTAATCAGACTTGCATATTTTAACATTACTGTTGAAGAAACACAGGGAGATTGCGTAGGAGATAACAAGTATTATTATGGTTTACCTGTTACATCTACAGCACTTATTTTCCCGGCATTTCTTTTACTAAGACATATTTTATATATTAACAGTGTTAATATTTCTTTTGCATACTACATAGTTCTTATAATTGTAGCGGTTTTATTTGTTTTGAAATTCAAGCTTAAGAAACCGGGAACTGCAATGTTGTATTTTATGGTATTTTTAGGTGCATTAGAATTTATAGCTATGATAGTTGTAAAACATTTTGCAAGATAATTTATAAATGAGTTAATGCGGTAAGCATAGAACAAATAGATTAGTTTATTAATAATAGAGAGTAACATGGAAAATAATAACGAATCAGGAATTTTAAAATTTTTATATAATACAGTGCCAGGTCGTGTGGTGCTGAAAATACTTACAAGCCCCATCATTTCAAAAATTGGTGGGGCTTATATGGATTCTCCAATATCTAAAATTCATATTAAAAATTTCATCAAAAACAACGGTATAAACATGGGGGATTATGAAAAGGTAAAATACCATTCTTTTAATGAATGTTTTACAAGAAAGATTTTACCGGAGAAGCGACCGGTGGAATACAGTAGCGATGCTTTTATTTCGCCTTGCGACAGCAGATTGTCCGTTTATAGGATTGATGAAAAGTCAACTTTTAATATTAAGAGAAGTCATTACAAAGTGGCAGATTTAATACCGGACAGTAAGAAGGCGCCTGACTATAATGGTGGAATTTGTATGGTGTTCAGACTTTGTGTGGATGACTATCACAGATACGGCTATGTTGACAATGGCGAGATTGTGGAAAATAAGCCGGTTAAGGGAATACTTCATACAGTGCGACCTATTGCCGTAAATAAATATCCGGTGTTTGCACAAAATAGCAGAGAATATTCAATTATTGAAACTGAGAATTTTGGAACAGTTGCTCAAATAGAAGTGGGTGCAATGATGATTGGAAAAATCAAAAACCACCAAAAATCAGGTTTGATAAAACGTGGCGAAGAAAAGGGTATGTTTTTATATGGCGGTTCAACTATTGTTGTTTTAGTTGAAAAGGACAAAGTAAAACTTCCTGAAACATATTTCTATAACACTTCAAAAGATATTGAGACAAGAGTTCTATATGGCAGAAAAATAGGCACAAAATATAAAGAGTAATTTCGAAAATGGTGGCATATTACCACCATTTTTTCTTTTTGAAAATTACACACATAATAATAACAAGAAGAAGACTAAAAACAAAAACTATAGGATAGCTGTATTTGAATTCAAGCTCAGGCATGTGTTCAAAGTTCATACCATACCAGCCAACAATTAAAGTTAAAGGCATAAATAGCGTGGTTACAACAGTGAGAAATTTCATAACCGCATTTTGATGCACGTCCAACTGTTGCTGATAAATATCTCTTATTTGTGACGTGTATTCCCATATCTGTTCCGATTCGTGACCAAACATTGTAATTTTTCTTATAAGAATATTGAAATATTCTTTTGCTTCATTACTAATTAAATCAGAAATATCATCTTCCAAATCCTGAAGAATTCCCTCAAGTTGTACATAGTAATGGTGAAGCTTCATGGTGCGGCTCCGATAATTTGTAATTTCTTTTATAATATCTAAATTTTTTTCATTTAAAACTTCCAACTCCAACTGTACAAGATTTTGTTGAAGGCTGTTAATCTTCTCTAAATCCTTAGCCATAATATAATCAAGAAGAAAATACAAAACACACCCGCTATCCCGAAAAGCATCTTGGTTCTTGCTGGATTCAGACATTTTTTGAAAAGCCTTAGCAACATACTCGTCCCTGTCAATAAACACAACATAGTCCCTAGTCAAAATAAAAGAAATAATAGAACGGGTCGTAACAAGAATATCCGGTATATTAATGTACCCATAGATAAAATCTTTAGAGTTCTCTAATTTAGAAAAATGGAAATCCATAAATAAATTAGGTATTTTTGGTACATACTTATTAATAATATGGTAATTATTAGCAGAAGATAGTGGTATAATCCCTACGAAGTCATGTTCGGGCTGTATATCTAACTTATTTTTAAAATCATTAAATTTATAAAACATAGTATTAGTATATTGTCCGAAAAATAATGTTTTAAACATAGAAAAATAAGGTATAATCATTGTGGGAGTGCGAATTGCGAAACAATTCCCAGAATCAAAACTCAAAATCAAAAAAGTTCGTAATCACTTGTGTTTGAACAAAAGTGGATTAAAGACTTTGGGAGAAAGGAAGTTTTTATAATGAACAAACAGGAAATACTTGTAAAAAAATTAATTGAGAAGAAATATTCAATATCTTTTGCAGAAAGCTGCACCGGAGGAAAGATGGCAGCGACTATCGTTGATGTGGCAGATGCGTCAAAGGTTTTAAACGCAAGTTTTGTCACTTATGCAAATGCGGCAAAAATGAAATATGTAAATGTTTCAAAGGAGACACTTGATACATTAGGTGCAGTAAGCGAACAGACAGCAAAGGAAATGGCTGAGGGCGTAGCAAAAGCTAATCAGGCAAATGTAGGAGTGGGTATTACAGGAATTGCCGGTCCTACAGGTGGCACTGTGGAAAAGCCTGTTGGTACTGTATGTTTTGGCTATACAATTAATGGTGAAACAAAAACGGAGACAGTACACTTTGGCAATCTCGGAAGAAACGTGGTCAGGGAGAAAAGCGTGGAGCATGTTTTAGATATGTTAATAAGCATGTTGTAAAAATATGTATAAATATGTATAATACAAAAATTTGAACAAATCTCACTATTATGTTAGAATGAAATTTACGATTGATTAAGAGAAAATTATGAAATATAATTGCACAATACATAATGTAGAATTAAGAAACTTGCATGTATTATTTCATATTATTAAACTAAATGTAGGAAAGAGGATATAAACATGCCAATAAAAGTAAAATCAAATTTACCTGCTAGGGATATTTTAGAAAATGAAAATATATTTGTTATGACGGAGAACAGAGCAATGACTCAGAACATTCGTCCGCTAAAGGTGTTGGTATTGAATTTAATGCCTACAAAGATAGTAACAGAAACACAGATTTTAAGAAAATTATCAAATACACCACTCCAAATAGAGGTGGAATTTTTGCAGACAGCAACATACCGTTCAACTCATACTGATCCAAGTCATATGGATGAATTTTACAAAACATTTGATGAAGTAAAAGACCATCATTTTGACGGCTTAATTATTACAGGCGCCCCACTTGACTTTGTAGCTTACGAAGATGTGGAGTATTGGGATGAACTTTGTACAATAATGGAGTGGTCAAAGAAACACGTTCACTGTACGTTCCATTTATGCTGGGGAGCTTTTGCAGGCTTATATTATCATTATGGAATACAGAAAAGAGACAGAGTGCCTAAATTATCAGGTATTTACAAACATCATATTTTAAATAAAAAGTCACCATTGTTTAGAGGTTTTGATGATGTGTATTATGCACCACACTCAAGAGCAACAGAAATTACAAGAGAACAGATTCTTGAATGTCCGGACCTTGAATTAATGGCAGAGTCAGATGAAGCAGGAGTTGGTGTTGTAAAATCAGTAGACAGCAGACAGTTCTTTGTTTTATATCATTCAGAATATGATGCAGATACATTGAAGTTGGAATACGAAAGAGATTTAGCAAAAGGTATGGACCCGATTATTCCGGTAAATTATTTCCCAGACGATGATCCAACAAAAGAGCCAATTGTTAACTGGCGTGCGGCAGGTCAGCTTTTGTGGACAAACTGGATTAACTATTATGTATACCAGACAACACCTTACGATATTAATGAGGTAGAAAACGAATAACAACGGAGGAACTATGGTAAAAATTATTACAGACAGTACAAGTGATTTAACAAAGGAAATATTAGAAAGATACAATATTGATGTTTTACCGCTGTATGTTCACATGGGTGACAATGAATATAAGGATGGTGTGGATATTACACCGGATGATATTTATAAATGGAGCGATGAAAATAAAACAACACCAAAAACAGCAGCGCCATCAATTGAAGATGCGATTAATGCGATAAAACCATACAAAGAAGCAGGCGACGATGTAATTATGTTTGCTATTTCAGAAGACATGTCAACAACAGCAAATGTAATGCGACTTGCAGCAAAAGAGCTTTATTACGAAGAACACATTTTTGTTATTAACTCAGAAAGCCTTTCAACAGGTATTGGACATTTAGTAGTTGAGGCAGCTATTTTGGCAAGAAAGAAATTTCAGCCGGAAGAGATAGTTGAAACAATTGAAACTCTTAAGCCTTACGTAAGAGCAAGTTTTGTTGTGGACACATTAACTTATCTTCATAGAGGTGGAAGATGTTCAGCAACATCAAAATTATTCGGCAGTATTCTTAAGGTAAAACCTTGTATTGTTGTTAAAAATGGTAAGATGGATGCTGATAAGAAATATCGTGGTTCAATAAAGAAGGTAATTCTCGAGTATGTAAAAGACCAGGAGCAGGAACTAAGACATGCTAAAAAAGACAGGGTTTTTATTACGCATTCAGGTTGTGACGCAGAAATCGTGGAGGCTGTAAGAGAATATCTTCAAAGTCTTAACAGATTTAAGAAGATTGTTGAAACAAGAGCGGGAAGCGTAATATCAAGTCATTGTGGACCGGGAACACTTGGAGTGTTGTACATTGCAGGTGGGGATTCTTACGGACCATACGATAAAGACTTTGACTACAACCATAATGGAATTATAGATGAGGACGAAAAGGCTGCTGAATCAGCGTATATAAGACATGTGGTTGAAGCAGAAAAGTTGGATAGCAATGAGTCAGAAGAAGAAGATGATGACCAGGAAATGTTCTCTGGAGAATAAAATATGTCAATAAAAGTTGACTGATTTAGACAATTACACACCTAAAAATCTTGTTTATTCTGCCTATAACAATTTATTTTTAAAAGTAGTAGAATTATATTGTGGGAAAATCGGTTTAGGTACAGCTTAAATTTGTACCTATATGTTTATACATAATTAGTATTACAAAACAACATATATTGAGATAATATCTTAGTATAGTAGGAAATTATTTTATGCATTGTTGTAGAATTTCGAGTCACTTAAAACGATGTTAAATTCAATGACTGAATATTTTCGTAAAAACGTGAAGTTTTGTATTGCACTAATAGTAAAAAAAAGAATAGAGGTGTTGGAATTGTTTAAAGTTGGAGACTATATTGTGCATGGAAGAAATGGTGTATGTAAAGTGGTTGACATAACACACCTGGATATGTCAGGAGTTGATAAAGACCAGTTATATTATGCTTTAGTTCCAATGAAATCCGAGGATAGCAAAATTTTCTATCCTGTGGACAGTGACAAAGTAGTTATGCGTTCAGTTGTAACAAAAGACCAGGCTAAAGACTTAGTTTCAGAAATAAAAGATATTGAGCCAATGAGGATTGAAAACGACAGACAGCGTGAGGCAAAGTATAAAGAAGCGTTAGTTTCATGTGACTGCAAACAACTTATTTGCATTATCAAAACTATGTATGCAAGAAACAAAGAGCGTATTGGCAAAGGAAAAAGAATCACATACGTGGATGACAGATATTTAAAAGAGGCAAAGCAGAATTTAAATGACGAATTTTCAATTGCCCTTGGTATTGAACCAAGAGAAGTTGAAAAATACATTAAAGCTCAGATTGTAGAACAGGAAGCTTAAATAAAATATTAGATTTTTGGAAAAAACCTTACTGATTTTTTGAAGTCGGCAAGGCTTTTTCATATTTATGTGCAAAGAAAAAATAATTATTTATGCTGTATAAAAAATGAATATTAGAATGAAGGAATAGAAAAATATGAAGTTTTCGCTTAAATCATATAATTCGTATCAGGACGAATTTGTGTGTATATACGACATGGACGAATTGAGTTTATACACATCAGATTGTAGCACTGATGGTAGTCTAGTTGTTAATGGAACATATATTTGTTTAGATTTCGATATTAAGACACAAGAAGTCAAGGGAATATTTTCGTGGCACTAGATGATGGCGTGATAGAAGGAATTTTGATAAAACTATAATGTGTATAAAAGTTTAAAACACCAATAGAATTACATTTTACTTGCATTGATTATAAAAATTGAATTATAATGTGAAATAAATGATAAAAAATATACGTTATATATTAAACAGGGAAAATAAGACCTGTGAATTTATATAACACATAAAACAAAAAGAAAAAACAAGGAGGACATTAATATGTTTTGCAAAAAGTGTGGTAAATATGTACAGCCAACTGAAAAACAATGCCCATATTGTGGAGAAATAATGGAAGATACTGTGAATAATCAGACTGACAATGGTACAGGAAATGCGTCAGAAGATTTTGGAGAAACTAAGATTTTTGATGCCCCAAAAGAAGATTTCGGTGAAACTAAAATCTTTGGAAATCTGGATATTGATGATGACAATGTTGAAGAAATACCAACAGTATCAGATGACTTCGACGGAATAGATACAGTGGATGATGAGTTTGAAGACTTGCCTGACGAAATCCAATATGAAGAAGAGGATTCTTTTGACTTTCCAGAAGAAATGGAAGATGAAAATTTTGTTTTTGAAGATGAGAATCAAATTGACGAAGATGAAGAATTTTATGATGATGATTCGGATGAATATGATACGGAAATACCGGACAGTCAGATAATTAATCAAAATAAAAAAATGAACATTATTGCAATAGCGGTTTCAGCAGGAATTATTATTGTGGTTGTAGTGGCAGCAATATTTTTATCAAGTACATTTGGTAAAACAAAGACGGAAGAAACAACAGCAGAGGAAACAACAACTGTTGAGAAAATTACAAAAGAAAAAGTAAATAATGACGACGATAATAATCGCACAGAAGAATACACAAGAGCATCTGAAACTTATGCACCACAGACAGCAGCACCTGAAACAGATGCACCTGAAACAGACGCACCTGAAACTAATCCACCAAAAACAAAGCCACCAAAGACACAGGCTCCAACAACAAAGAAAGTAGTGGAAACAAAAGCACCGGAACCTGAGACAGCAGCACCTGAAACAGATGCACCACAGGACAACAATGAAGATGGTGGAGAAACAGCAGGAGAATAAAAGTTTATAAAAGAAACATAAACATCCCTTTTGAGATTAAATAATAATCTTGAAAGGGATGCAAACTCGTGGGAAAAGAAAGTAGTTGCATACGGGCTCGCATTGGGTGCGTAGAATGTCGCAGGCGACATTCTTATTTCCATAAATTGTAAAAAAAATTAATTTATTACTTTAATTTATTAAATTGCCATTTATTTTTTTTAAGTTTTTAGGTATACTAATCAAGTTAAGTAAAATAGTATGAAATCCATTACGGGAAAAATACGCGCCATCTGTATTTTTTCGGTAACAAAGTATGCTAACACAAAATAAAAAAGAACAGGAGAGAAAAAATGGATAACAAGAAAGAGTTTAAGCCATTTATTCCTGCTGATAAGGTTATGCCTGAATTTACAGTTGCATCTGTAATTATCGGTCTTATTTTAGCAGTTATATTTGGTGCAGCCAATGCTTACCTTGGTGTAAGAGTTGGTATGACAGTTTCTGCTTCTATACCGGCAGCTGTTATTTCAATGGGTGTTATTCGTGTTATTATGAAGAAGGATTCTATTCTTGAAAATAACATGGTACAGACTATTGGTTCAGCTGGTGAGTCATTAGCAGCAGGAGCAGTATTTACATTACCTGCAATTTTTATGTGGGCAAAAGAAGGAAAGGCAACATCACCATCGTTTATTACAATTGCATTAATCGCATTATGTGGTGGTATACTTGGTGTACTTTTCATGGTACCACTTCGTACAGCATTAATTGTTGAAGAACATGGTACATTACCATATCCTGAAGGAACAGCTTGTGCTGAGGTACTTCTTGCAGGAGAAGAAGGAGGAAGTAAGTCAAAACTTGTTTTCTCAGGATTAGGAATTTCAGCTGTATATAAATTTATCGCAGACGGTCTTTGTTTATTCCCAAGTGAAGTTGACTTCTCATTTAAGGGAAGCTACACATGTGCTGTTGGTATGGATGTGCTACCGGCATTATCAGGTGTAGGTTATATTTGCGGACCTAAGGTTTCAAGTTACCTTTTTGCAGGTGGTATTTTATCTTACTTAGTGCTTATGCCTGCAATTGCGTTCTTTGGAGGAGACAGCTTATCATCTGTTGCAGATGATGCAGGAAATTTACTCCCATTTAACCAGTTAGATCCGGGAACAATTTGGAGCAAATATATTAGATATATTGGTGCCGGTGCAGTAGCAGCAGGTGGTATCATTAGTTTAATTAAAACTTTACCAACTATGTTTAGAACATTTAAGTCAGCTATTAAAGGTTTTGGAAAAAATGTATCAGGTGGAGATAGAACACAGCAGGATTTACCAATGTCTGTAGTTTTAATTGGTTCATTAGTAATCGCTGTTGGAATTTGGTTAATCCCTGAAATCCCTGTTAGCTTACTTGGCGCATTATTAATAGTTGTATTTGGTTTCTTCTTTGCTACAGTTTCATCAAGAATGGTTGGTATTGTAGGAAGTAGTAACAACCCTGTATCAGGTATGGCAATTGCAACTTTAATACTTACATCTTTCGTATTAAAGGCTACAGGTTCAACTGGTTCAGCAGGAATGCTAGCAGCTATTTCAATTGGTACAGTTATTTGTATTATCGCAGCTATGGCTGGTGATACATCACAGGATTTAAAAACAGGCTACATTGTTGGTGCAACACCTGTAAAACAGCAGATTGGTGAATTACTTGGTGCAGTTGTTGCAGCTTTAACAATCGGTGGCGTATTATACATTTTAAGCAAGGCATGGGGTGGATTCGGTTCAGCACAACTTCCAGCTCCTCAGGCATCTTTGATGAAAATGGTAGTAGAAGGTGTTATGGGTGGAACTCTTCCTTGGGTTCTTATTATTGTTGGTGCATTTATTGCAATCGTCGTGGAAATCCTTGGAATCCCTGTATTAGCATTTGCAATTGGTTTATATTTACCAATTCACTTAAGCACACCAATTATGCTTGGTGGTGCCGTAAGATGGATTATTGAAAAGAGAAAATATTCATCAGAAAAAGAACAGAAAGAATCTGTTGACAAGGGTGTACTTTACTCTGCAGGTATGATCGCAGGTGAAGGAATCGTAGGAATTTTACTTGCAATATTTGCAGTAGCAAAATTAGATGGCAAAATTAATTTATCAGGAATTTACGGAGACAACTTCAACACAGTTGGTAATTGGGTTGGTCTTGTAGTATTCGCCTTATTAGTAGGTTCAATTTTCTTATTCTGCAGAAGAAAGAAAACATCAGACAAATAAATTTTTGATATGAATAATAATTTAAACATTTTATAATTTTAGAATGTTTTTTAGAGGGGTGGAAGTGCTGATTTTTGGTGCTTCCACTTTCTTCTATAGAAAGATTTATACTGTGCTTGTATAAACAGATGTGGTATACTAATGGTTAGATTTAAAGAAGGCGGTATTAAATGAAAAAAGAAAATAAAAAATCACAGGAAAATTATTTGGATAAAGTGCCGGTGATACAGAAAAAATGGGAAGTAAATGAAAAAGGTTTAGTTGAAGTTACAGTTGAAAATACTGGGTTCTTCAATGTAATTGCACAGAAAGTATTTAAGAAACCAAGATATAGTTTTATTGAATTAGATGAGTATGGCAGTTGTGTGTGGCAGCAGATAGACGGCAGGAAAACATTGTATGAAATTGGAGCCGTTTTAAAGAAACAACACAAAAAAGCTTCAACGCAATTATATGAAAGATTGGCAAAATTTTTCGGCATATTAGAACATAATAAATATATAAGATTTATAGATGAGGAAAAATAATGGAAATTAGTACAGTCGTTATTGGGATAATTTTATTTGCCATAGCTACAATGATTATTTATGGCTGGGGACTGGTTAAACAGAAGAACCAGTCATCTGATTTGATGAACATGCTTTTTAGTAAGGGCAATAGTAAAGTAAAAAAATATTTAAAGAAAAATGAGTATATTACATTGCCACAGGTTGCAGAGCTTTGTGATGGCATAGAGGCGAAGCTTCCTTTTTCAAAAAACAAGGCAATTGTAAAAGACAAAAATGATTTTGCAAAACAGCTTATTCAGTATATGGTTAAAACCGGTCAGGTGGAAGAAGAAAACGGAAGCTATAAAAAATCAAAGTAATTGAATTAAGTATTGAGCAAACTAAAAGTATAAGAATAACAGAGTTTTAAATATCATTATTATAAATTAATGATTGAAAATAAATAATAATTAAAATATATAATGCGAGGTGTAAGGATATGTCAGTTTTAGAAGGAAAGAAACCTGAAAATGTATTAAAATTTTTTGAAGAGATAGCATCTATTCCTCATGGTTCAGGAAATGTGGAACAGATAAGTGATTATTTAGTAAAGTTTGCAAATGATAGAGGATTAAAGTGCCGTCAGGATGAAAAGAAAAACGTAATCATTTGGAAAGGTGGCACAAAGGGCTACGAGAATTCAAAGCCTGTTATTTTACAGGGACACATGGATATGGTTGCTGTAAAAACAAATGACTGTGACAAGGACATGACAAAAGATGGACTTGACTTGGAAGTTAATGGGGACTATTTAAGTGCAAAAGGTACATCACTTGGTGGTGATGACGGTATTGCTGTAGCCTATGCTTTGGCAGTTTTAGATAGCAACGACATTGCACATCCACCAATTGAAGCTGTATTTACAGTTGATGAAGAAATTGGTCTTTTAGGTGCAGACTTCATTGATACATCAGATTTAAAAGGCAAAGAGTTAATCAATCTTGATTCTGAGGACGAAGGAATTTTTACAATTAGTTGTGCAGGTGGTGCTACAGTAGAATGTTTACTACCTTATAACACAGAACCTATTAATGCAAAAATTATTGAACTTAGATTATCAGATTTTGCCGGTGGTCATTCCGGTATGGAAATTATTAAATGGGGAGCTAATGCAAACTGTATTTTAGGTCGTATTTTATTAAATGTATTTCAAAATGTTGGTATGCGTATAATGGCAGTTAACGGTGGTGAAAAAGATAACATTATTGCAAAGGAAAGCGAAGCTGCAATTGCAGTATTACCTGAAGTTGTAGATAAAACAAAAGAAATTATCGAAAAAACTTTTGAAGATGTTAAGGAAGAATACAAGTTTACAGATCCTGACATGAAGCTTCAAATCAATGTTATGGATGAAGGAATTTCAGAAGCATTATCAGGTGCAGCCACATTGGCAACAATTATTTCTTTAGTTAATATGCCAAATGGAATTCAGAGAATGAATCCTGAAATGCCAAACATGGTACAGACTTCTCTTAACTTGGGAATTTTAAGAACCAAAAAAGACAACGTTTCATTATCATATTCAGTAAGAAGTTCAATTGAAAGTGAGAAGAATTTCCTAATTGAAAAGATGCGTTCACTTACAGAAATATTTGGTGGTCAGATTGTTGTTTCAGGAGAATATCCTGGTTGGGCATACAGAGAAGACTCAAAATTAAGAGATACTGCAGTGGAAGCCTACAGGGAATTATACAATGAAGAACCTGTTATCGAAGCTATTCACGCAGGTCTTGAATGTGGTATGTTTGCAGACAAGATTGAAGATCTAGATGCAATCTCATTTGGCCCAACAATGAAAAATGTTCATACAACAGATGAAATGTTAAGCATCTCATCAACTGAAAGAACATGGGAACTTATTGTAAAGATTCTTGAAAAATTAAAATAGAAAATGAAATTTGATATAAAAAAATTAAAAAAAGACATGAACGAAATAGCGATTCCTATAGTCGCTATTTCTTTGTTTATAATAATAATTAATAGTAAGTTTGGAAAAATTTGTCCCTTAAGAATGCTCATTGGAATTCCATGTCCAACCTGTGGAACCACAAGAGCAGTAGGTCTTTTATTAAAAGGAAAAATAACAGAGGCGGCAATGGTTAATCCTATATGGATTTTTATTTTGGTAATTATAGTAATGGTGTTTTTTTATCGTTATGTAGAAATGGCATTCCAAAAAAGAAAAAGGCTTTTGAAGCTTATAGATATAATGATTTTTACAACAATAGCTGTAGTCATTGCTGTTTACATATACAGAATGATTTTCTGGTATCCAAACAAAGAACCTATGGTGTATGACAAAAATAATCTGTTAAACTTGGTGAAAATATTGTATTTACAACTGTCTTGTCAGATGTAAAAACATGTGCTATAATCTCAAACAATGTTTGTAAAAAAGCAAATATACACAAAAATAAGAAAAGGCAGTGTTTTTACACTGGAAGTGAAATTAAAATGAGAACAGATATTATAATTGTAGGAAGCGGATGTGCAGGAATGTATTGTGCATTAAACCTGCCAAAAAACAAAGATATTTTAATTATTACAAAGGACATTGTAGAACATAGCGATTCATTTTTAGCACAGGGTGGTATGTGCATGTTGAAGGACAAAGAAGATTTTGACAGCTATTTCTACGATACAATGAAAGCCGGTCATTTTGAAAACGATACAGCAGCAGTTGAAACTATGATTAACTCATCACCGGATCTTGTAAAAGATTTATTAAGTTACGGTGTTGATTTCGCAAGAGATGAGGATGGAAATCTGGCTTACACAAGAGAAGGTGCTCATGCAAGAAATCGTATTCTTTATCACGAAGATATTACAGGCAAGGAAATAACAAGCCATATTTACGAACAATGTAAGAAGAGAGATAACATTACAATCAAGGAACATTGGACCATGGTTGACATTATTCCAAAAACTGAAAATGGCAAAGAACAAAATGAATGCCTTGGTATAGTAGTAAAGAAAGATGACGGAACTTTAGATACTATTTACGCAGATTATACTGTACTTGCCAGTGGTGGTATTGGTGGAATTTATAGATATTCAACTAACTACAGACATTTAACAGGTGATGCAGTGGCAGTGTCAATAAGACATAATATAGAGTTAAAAGATATTGATTATGTTCAGATTCATCCAACAACATTTTATTCAGAAAAAGAAGAAGAGAGAAGTTTCTTAATTTCAGAATCTGTAAGAGGCGAAGGCGCCCAGTTGTTTGACAAGGATAAGGAACGCTTTACAAATGAACTTCTACCTAGAGATATTTTAACAGGAAAAATTAAAGAGCAGATGAAGAAGGATGGCACTAATCATGTTTGGCTTTCAATGAAATCAATTGATGAGGAGCAGTTAACAAATCATTTTCCTAACATTGTAAAACACTGTAAGGAACATGGTTACAATGTGCCAAAAGAAATGATACCTGTTGTGCCTGCACAGCACTATTTTATGGGTGGCATAAAAGTAAACCTTCAAAGTAAAACTTCAATGGACAGACTTTATGCAGTTGGTGAAACAGCATGTAACGGCGTTCACGGAAGAAATAGATTAGCAAGTAACTCATTACTTGAAAGTATGGTTTTTGCAAAACGTGCAGCGGTGGAAATGTCTGAACAGTTTAATGATAGAGAATTCGACAGAAACGAAGAGACTGTAGATTTTGATAAATACAAAGATCTTCATGCATGGAATAAAGAAAATAAACAGATGATACTTGACTTAATTGAAGAGAGCAAAAAACAAAGAGAGAAAGCAGATGCTTAATTAAAAATAGAGCAAAAGTAGATGCAAAGCTATGAAAAATAGCAGATAAAAAATATATGCAAATACAAACAGATGCTTAATTAGAAAAAGAATAAACAAGAAAAGAACCAGACAAGAGGAGGAAAATATGTTTGATCCAATAACATTAAAATTAACAGTAGACCCGCTTATTGAAAGTGCTTTAAAGGAAGATGTTACAAGCGAGGATGTAACAACAAATGCAGTAATGCCTGAGTCATGTATGGGACAGGTAGATTTAATTTGTAAGGAAGATGGTGTAATCTGTGGATTACAGGTTTTCTCAAGAGCATTCCAGCTTTTAGATGAAAATACAAAGATAGAACTTTTTGTAAAAGATGGTGACCAGGTTAAGGCAGGCCAGCTAATGGGAACTGTTACAGGTGACATTAGAGTTCTTTTAGTTGGAGAACGTACAGGTCTTAACTTTTTACAGAGAATGAGTGGTATTGCAAGTTATACTAACTCAATTGCAAAATTACTTGAAGGAAGTAAGGTTAAACTTTTAGACACAAGAAAGACAACTCCAAACAACAGAATCTTTGAAAAATATTCAGTTAGAGTTGGTGGTGGAAACAACCATAGATACAATTTAACAGACGGAGTTTTATTAAAGGACAACCATATTGGAGCAGCAGGTGGTGTTAAGGAAGCAATAAAAATGGCTAAAGATTATGCTCCATTTGTTAGAAAGATTGAAGTGGAAGTAGAAAATCTTGATATGGTAAAGGAAGCTGTTGAAGCAGGGGCTGATATTATCATGTTAGATAATATGGAACATGATGTAATGAAAGAAGCTGTTGACATTATTGATGGAAGAGCTGAAATTGAAATCTCAGGAAATGTTACAAGAGAAAACATTGCTAAATTAATTGATTTAGGTGTTGATTATATTTCAAGTGGAGCATTAACACACTCATCTCCAATTCTTGATATATCTCTTAAGAATTTGCACAGAATCTAATTTGTAATAGAAAATATAGTAAAGTGGCATTAATTAAGTAATATAGTATTGAACTCATTAGGAGGAACAAATGAGCGGAGAAAAAAGAAGGGAAAATTTGCTTAAGATTTTGCAGGAAAGCGATAAGCCGGTTTCAGGAACAAAGTTAGCTGAAAAATTTCAGGTTAGCAGACAGGTTGTTGTACAGGATATTGCTTTACTTCGTGCATCAAATCATGATATTGTTTCTACGCACAAAGGCTATGTTTTAAAAGATAAAGATCATATTTCACGAGTGTTTAAGGTAAAGCACAGTGAAGAAAAAATGCTTGATGAATTAAATCTTATTGTGGATTGTGGTGGAAAAGTTGAAGATGTGTTTGTTTATCATAAACTATATAATGTTGTGCGTGTGCCAATGAACATCAAGTCAAGAATGGATGCAAAAAAATACGTTGAGTCCATTAAAGGGGGCGTTTCGGTTCCCCTAGAGCAGATAACATCTGAATATCATTATCACACAGTAGTGGCAGATTCAGAGGAAACTTTAGACATAATTCAACAGCAATTGCAGGAACATGGATATTTGGTTGCATTAAGGGATTATGAACCTGTAGATTTTTGGGGAGAAGAAGAATAACTATAAATAATAGTTAGTTTTGAAATTAAGATAGAAGAACTTAAAGTTATAAAAATAATAAATAGTAATGCATATAATAAAGTTACATGAAGTGCGAAAAAACAGAAAAATTGTGAAAGTTTCACACTTTATGTAACTTTTATGCTATACTTAAACTTAGACAAAGAGGCAAATATGAAAAACAAAAACTATTTTATCTTAATGAAATACCGATTTAATAATCTATATTTCATATTACCTACTTGTAAATATCAAAAAGGAGAAGGATATGAATATGAAGAAAATCTTATCAATTGCCTTATCACTTGTTATGATAATGGCACTATTCACAGGTTGCGGAAGCAACAAAAACGCAAAGACAAAAGATAATGGCTCTTACTTTAAAGAAGTAAAGAAGATGCAGGAAATTAAGACAGGAACAGGGGAAGTAGAACTTTCATTTGATGTAAGTGCAGATTCAATCAAGAAAGATAAAACTATACCTGCCAAGTTCAAGAAGGATGGCAAGATACAGGGCAAGTTAAAAGTTGAGACAACAACAGAATCAACATCAAAGCTTGCCGCTAAAATCTCACTTCAATATTTAACAGATACTTATGAAGAATTGACAACAGTTGTAATTGATGGTTCAAAATTATATATGAATATGGGTTCAATATCTAAATTCATAAGTAAAATTGACAGTGAGTCAGGAAAACAGTTTGAAAGCTCCTTAAAGCAGATTGGTGCCACAGGATATGTTTCACTTAATTTAAATCAGGTTGCGGATTTATTAGAAATAGACAAGGAAGCTTTCGCTAAGGCAGTGACATCATCTACAAAGATTAATACAAAGGTATATGATTCATTAGAAAAAGATTTCTCATCATTACAGGGAAAAGACGGAAATGACTATACGCTTACAGTAAATGGTGAAAACGCTGATGCAGCAGTTACAGCTTTAGTAAGCTTCTGTGACAATTCATTAAAGGATATTTATAATGAATTAATGGACGTTTACATTGAAGCATTTGGTGCAGATTCAACTATTGGAAAACAGTATGCTGACATGAAAAAAGACACAAAGGATGTTGACAATGCAATTAAGAAAGTTAAAGACAACAAAGATAAAATTGTAAGTGCAATTAAAGATTCAAATGCTAATATTGTATCAAAGGCAAAAGTAACAGGTGACAAGGGTAGCAGAAAAGGAACTATCTCTATTGAAACAGGAGAAATCAAGAATGATGATGCATCAATGAATATTTCATTAACATTAAACATAACAGAAGGAAAGCCTTCAGTTAAGGATTTAGTTCCAACAGAAAACGTAACTGACTTAACTTCTATTATAACAATGCTTTCATCACAGATGTCAGGTAAGGGATTATAGAAAGTTGAGCATAAAAATTCCCTAACAATAGCCGGCGGACAACGGGGATAATTAACAGTAGATGTTGTAATTAATCATAATTATTAACACAGATGAATAATTATGGAAATAATGTTAATAATACACAAAAAAAGTAGCGATAATGATAATTTGGAAATGTTCCCATTACATTATCGCTACTTTTGTATTTTTTTTATTATTTGTTATTTAATGCAGCTTCAACAAATCCCAAGAACAATGGATGAGGTCTGTTAGGACGGCTCTTAAGTTCAGGATGTGCCTGAGTTGCAATAAAGAATGGATGAGATGGTATTTCAACCATTTCAATAATTCTGCCGTCAGGAGAAATACCTGAAAGCATCATACCATTATCTGTTAAAACTTTTCTAAAGTCATTGTTTACTTCAAATCTGTGACGGTGACGTTCATGAATTAATTCTTCTCCATATAATTCATAAGCTTTGCTGTTCTTGTCAAGTTTACATGGATAAGAACCAAGTCTTAATGTACCACCAATATCTGTTACACCTTCCTGATCAGACATAAGGCTGATAACAGGATGAGTAGTTGAAGGATCAAGTTCAATACTGTGTGCATCTCTGTATCCAACAACATCTCTTGCAAATTCAACAATTGATAACTGCATTCCAAGGCAAAGTCCTAAGAATGGTATATTGTTTTCTCTTGCGTATTTAATAGCTGCAATCTTACCGTCGATTCCACGACTTCCAAAACCACCGGGAACTAAAATTCCTGAAACATCTGAAAATACTTCAGCAGCGTTTTTGTTTGTTACTGTTTCAGAATCAACCCATTTAATATTTACTGTAGCACTGTTTGGATAGCCTGCATGCTTTAATGATTCAACAACACTGATATAAGCATCGTGTAAAGCAATATATTTTCCAACTAAGGCAACTGTAACTTCCTTTGTAGGATTCTTAGCAGCCTTAACCATTGCTTTCCAGTCATCTAAATCAGGTTCAGGACAATCAAGCTTTAAGCTGTTGCAAACGATTTCTGCAAGATGCTCTTTTTCCATTGCAAGAGGTGCTTCATAAAGCATGTCGACTGTAAGGTTCTGTACAACGTTACTTGCAGGCACATTACAGAATAAGCTGATTTTGTCTTTTAAGTTGTCATCAATTTCATGTTCTGTACGGCAAACAACCACATCTGGCTGTATGCCAAGTCTTTGAAGCTCCTTAACACTCATCTGAATTGGTTTTGTTTTCATTTCTTCAGATGCAGGTAAGTAAACCATAAGGGCAACATGAATTAAAATACAGTTCTCGCGACCAACATCATGCTGGAACTGTCGAATGGCTTCAATGTAAGGCTGAGATTCAATATCTCCAACTGTGCCACCAACTTCAATAATTGCAATTTCTGTTTCTTCGCTTAAACTTCTGTAGAAGCGACTTTTAATTTCGTTTGTAATGTGAGGAATAACCTGAACTGTTCCACCACCAAAATCACCACGTCTTTCTTTTTCAAGAACAGACCAATAAACCTTACCGGTAGTTACATTTGAGTTTTTTGTTAAGCTTTCATCAATGAATCTTTCATAGTGTCCTAAGTCAAGGTCTGTTTCAGCACCGTCATCTGTTACGAAAACTTCACCATGCTGGACAGGATTCATTGTACCCGGGTCAATGTTAATATATGGATCAAACTTCTGCATAGTTACTTTGTAACCACGAGCTTTAAGAAGTCTTCCAAGAGAAGCGGCTGTAATTCCTTTACCAAGACCTGAAACTACACCACCAGTTACAAAAACGTACTTCACTGCCATGTGATTTTTCCTCCACTGTATTATTTATAAATTTTTTAAAAATTGTTTTTTTAATAAATTCCTAAATATGTAGTATAACCAAAATATTGATTTTAATTAATATTTCGTATTATAAAACACACCATAATAGTGTACTACAATCAAGATTCAGATTCCATAACAAAATAAATTTTGTTAAAAATTAATGAAATATTAAACAAAATTTAACATAAATTAAGCACGATATGGTATATTGTTAAGTATAAAATAAAGCACCTGTAGCATATTGTAATTTATACGGAAATCTATGACAAAAAATATCAAAGGTGGAAAGGATACCAGACTAAATGGATAACAACAGAAACATACCCCCTCGTAATAATCAGGGTGGACCTAACAATCAAAAGAAAAATAAAATAATATCAGTAGTTGTAACTCTTATAGTGGCATTGATTTTTACAAGTTTAATGTCTTATATGTTTGACTCAGCAACAAAGAAAGAAATAACTTATAATCAGTTTATTGATTTGCTGGATCAGGGCCAGGTAGAGAAAGTTACATTTGATGCAAACAAGATTTATATAGTTCCAAAAACAGATGGAACACCCCTTATTAAGACAACATTTTGGACAACAAAATTAGATGATCCTGATTTAATTACAGATTTAAAGGATAAATATGCCGGCGTGTCATTTAAGGCAGAAGCGTCAAGTGCAAGTACTAGTATTTTATATATGCTACTTGAATGGGTATTGCCACTTGTATTTTTCTGGGCAATGCTAATGTTCATAATGAGAAAGACCACAGGCGGAAAAGGCGGTGGCGGTGTATTTGGCGTAGGAAAGTCAAATGCAAAGATTTATATACAGAAAGAAACAGGTGTTACATTTAAAGATGTTGCAGGACAGGAAGAAGCAAAGGAATCAGTAGTGGAAATGGTAGATTTCTTACACAATCCGGGCAAGTACACAGCAATTGGTGCAAAACTTCCAAAGGGCGCTTTGTTAGTAGGACCTCCGGGAACAGGTAAAACTCTTCTTGCAAAGGCTGTAGCCGGTGAAGCAAAGGTACCGTTTTTCTCGCTTTCAGGTTCTGACTTTGTAGAAATGTTTGTAGGTGTTGGCGCTTCAAGAGTTAGAGATTTATTTAAGCAGGCGGAAGAAAATGCACCATGTATTGTATTCATTGATGAAATTGACTCGATTGGTAAAAGTCGTGACTCACGATACGGTGGTGGAAATGATGAGCGTGAACAGACACTTAATGCATTACTTGCAGAGATGGATGGTTTTGACTCATCAAAAGGTATTTTAATTTTAGCAGCAACAAACAGACCGGAAGTTTTAGATCCGGCACTTTTAAGACCAGGACGTTTCGACAGACGAGTTATAGTTGACACACCTGATTTTAAGGGCAGACTTGAAACATTAAAGGTACATTCAAAAGATGTTAAGTTAGATGAGACAGTTGATTTAGATGCTATTGCAAACATTACAAGTGGTGCAGTTGGATCTGATCTTGCAAATATGGTAAATGAAGCAGCAATCAATGCTGTTAAATGTGGCAGAAAAGCAATTTCACAGGATGACTTAATGGAAGCTGTTGAAGTTGTAATTGCCGGTCGAGAAAAGAAAGACAGAATCTTAAGTAAAGAAGAAAAGAAGATTGTGTCATATCATGAAGTTGGACATGCACTAGTTGCAGCAATACAAAAACATGCAGAACCTGTACAGAAGATTACAATTGTTCCAAGAACAATGGGTTCATTAGGCTATGTTATACAGGCACCTGAAAAGGAAAAATACTTAATGTCAAAAGATGAATTAAGTGCAGAACTTGTAACATTGCTTGCAGGTAGAGCTTCAGAAGAAATCGTGTTTGATTCAGTAACAACAGGAGCATCAAATGATATGGAGAAGGCAACTAAGATTGCCCGCTCAATGATTACTCAGTATGGTATGTCAGAAAAATTTGGCTTAATGAGTCTTGAACAGATTAGTGACCCATATTTAGGTGGTCATTCTCAGTTAAACTGTAGCGATAAGACTGCAACAGAAATTGAAGAAGAAGTTAAGATTCTTCTAAAACAGAAATACGAAGAAGCAAAGAAACTTCTTCAGGAAAACAGAGATAAGCTTGATAAAATAGCCAAGTTCCTTTATGAAAAGGAAACAATTACCGGAAAACAGTTTATGGATATTTACCATAAATGTGATGAACCTGAAGCAAGGGAAGAGACTATACAAACTGTAGAAACTGTTGAAAATGCAAGGGAAGAAGCAGTACAGCCTACAGAAGAAACTGTAGCAAAGGAAGAGACAGTACAGCCAGCAGAAGAAACTACTACAAGGGAAGAGACTACACAAACTGTAGAAACTGTTGAAGATGCAAAAGAAGATACTACAGAAAAGTAATAACAAATAATTATAAAAAGATAATAGCCCACAACAGGAACATTAAGAAAAATTAGCAGAATTATGTTAATTTAATAATCAGATGTTCCAGGGCAAATTAAATAAGGTGGTTGCAAACAATAGTATATGTTTGGGACCACCTTATTAATCTTTGTTAGGACAGCTATATATGATACAATGATAAAAGTAAAACATTTGATGGAAGGGTAAGAAATGAGTGGTTTTAACATACAGGAAGAATTGAAGAAAATGCCGGATACACCGGGAGTATATTTAATGCATGATAAGCATGATGATGTAATATACGTTGGGAAGGCGATTAATTTAAAAAGACGTGTAAGCTCTTATTTTAGGCAAAGCACAAAGAAAAGTCTGAAAATTCAGTCAATGGTAACACAGATTGTCCGCTTTGAATATATCCTAACTGACTCAGAATTAGAGGCTTTGATTTTAGAGTGTAACCTTATAAAAGAATACCGCCCTAAATATAATACAATGCTTATGGATGATAAAACTTATCCATACGTAATGGTAACCACAAGGGAAAACTATCCAAGGATTGTCATGGCAAGAAGAATGAAAAAAGATGGTAACAAATATTTTGGACCTTTTACAAGTGGCGGGGCAGTAAGGGATACTATTGATTTGCTACAAAAAATGTATCACATTAGAAGCTGTAGAAAATCAATTATAGTAAAACATGATGAAAACTATAAAGCAAATTCAAATAATACAGCAACAAAAGAAATACCAACTGTAAACGGCAGACCATGTCTCTACTACCACATGGGACAATGTGGTGGGGCATGTCAGGGTTACATTTCAGTGGAAGAATATAAGGAAAATGTTAATAAGGCAATTAAATTTCTTGAAGGCAATTACAGAGAGACAATCAAGGAACTTGAAGAAAAAATGCAGGCTGCATCAGCAGAATTAGATTTCGAACAGGCAATGGAATACAGAGATTTAATTAACAGCATCAATCACGTAGCCGGCAACCAAAAAATTACAACCCACAAATTTGAAAACAGAGATATTATTGCATACGCAGAAGAAGGAAGTGATGCAGTAGTACAGGTTTTCTTTGTAAGAAACGGAAAGCTCATAGGCAGGGAACATTTTTATTTAACAACAGTCCCGGGAGATACGGGAAAAGATATTATTACAAGTTTTATCAAGCAGTATTATATTGGCACTCCGTTTATTCCTAATCAGTTGCTTGTTCAAGAAGAAGTGGATGAACCGGAGCTATTGTCTGAAATGTTAAGCAGAAATCAGAATTATAAAGTTAAAATTGTTAATCCTAAAAAAGGAAGCAAGGAAAAACTTGTGGAATTGGCTGCAAAGAATGCACAAAATCTTTTGGAACAAAACAAAGAAAAATATAGAAGAGAACAGAAGAAAACTGTTGGCGCTGTAAAAGAAATAGAACAGTTAATAGATGTTCACAACATTCACAGAATGGAATCTTACGATATATCTAACACCAACGGATACGAGTCAGTTGCATCCATGATTGTTTATGAAGATGGAAAACCAAAAAGAAATAATTACAGAAAATTTAAAATTAAAACAGTACAGGGACCTGATGACTATGCAAGTATGGAAGAAGTTTTAACAAGAAGGTTTAAACATGGTCTGGATGAAAGAGAAAAAATGGATAAGGAAGGCAACAGTGATTATGAGCTGGGAAGCTTTTCAAAATTTCCGGACCTTCTTTTAATGGATGGTGGAAAAGGTCAGGTAAATGTGGCGCTTCGTGTGTTAGATGAACTTAAAATAAACATACCTGTATGTGGTATGGTAAAGGATGATAATCATAGAACTAGAGGCTTATATTACAATAATTTGGAAATACCAATAGATACAAGATCTGAGGCTTTTAAACTGATAACAAGAATTCAGGATGAAACCCATAGGTTTGCAATTGAGTATCATAGAAGCCTTAGAAACAAAAAAGAGGTAAAATCAATATTAGATGACATACCGGGAGTTGGTCCATCAAGAAGAAAAGCTTTAATGCTTTATTTTAAATCAATAGAGGCAATAAGAGAGGCTGATGTAGACCAATTATTAAAAGTGACTTCCATTAATGAAAAAGTGGCGAAAGATATATACAAATTTTTTCACAAATGATAGAATAGCAGTGGGTAATTGCGCATTTTTGCGTAGAGAGAACGAAAATAAAAAGACCTATAAGGAGGTAGATTATGGCAACAAATCAGGATATATATATACCATTAACCAAAATTGTTGATAATTATGGATTAATTAACCATACACCGGAAATTAACACAGATGAAATCAGAATTAATATTCCGGAAGTAAACAGACCGGCGCTACAGCTTGCCGGCTTCTTTGAACATTTTGACAAGGAAAGAGTTCAGATTATAGGAAATGTTGAATATGCTTTTTTGGATAACATGCAGCGTCAGAACAGACAGTGGGTTTACGAAAAATTAATGAGTAGCGGTATACCTTGTCTTATTTTATGTAGAGGAAACAAGCCTGATGAAGATATGGTGGCAGCAGGACTTAGACATGGCGTGCCTATTATGTCAACACATTTTGACACATCAAGATTCAACGCAGAACTTTCAAGATGGTTAAATGTTGAACTTGCACCTTGTATTACAAGACATGGTGTTTTAGTTGATGTTTACGGTGAAGGCGTTTTAATAATGGGTGAAAGCGGAATCGGAAAAAGTGAAGCAGCACTTGAACTTATTAAGCGTGGACACCGTCTGGTAACAGATGATGTTGTAGAAATAAGAAGAGTAAGTGCAGAGACGCTTATAGGAACATCACCTGCCATTACAAAGCATTTTATTGAGTTAAGAGGTATTGGAATTATTGATGTAAAAGCTTTGTTTGGTGTAGAAAGTATTTTGGATTCTGCAAGTATTGACATGGTTATTCAGTTAGAAGAATGGAGAAGAGACAAGGACTATGACAGAATGGGCTTGGATGACCAGTATACAGAGTTCTTAGGAAACAAGGTTATTTGCCATAAAATACCTATCAGACCAGGTAGAAATCTGGCTGTTATAGTTGAAGCGGCTGCTGTAAACCACAGACAGAAGCGTATGGGATACAATGCAGCAAGAGAATTGTACAAGAGAGTACAGGAAAACATGGAAAAAGGTGATTAATAATTTTAAATGGAGGATATATAATGAAAAAATATTGTTTTGGAGTAGACGTTGGAGGAACAACAGTAAAAATCGGATTTTTTAACGTAGATGGCACTATGTTAGACAAATGGGAAATCGTAACAAATACAGACAACGGTGGAGAAGCTATTTTAGGAGACATTTGTAAGTCTCTTGATGATAAATTAGCAAAAGAAAACATTCAGATAGATGAAGTAAAAGGAATTGGAATTGGTCTTCCGGGACCTGTTCTTTCAGATGGAACTGTTTTACAGTGTGTAAATCTTGGCTGGGGCAAGTTAAATGTGGAAGAGAAACTTTCATCTATGTTCCATGGAGTTACTGTTAAAGCCGGCAATGATGCAAACGTTGCAGCTTTAGGAGAAGCATGGAAAGGTGGCGGAAAAGATTACGATGATGTTGTTATGATTACACTTGGAACAGGTGTAGGCGGTGGCGTTATTATTGGAAACAATATTTTAACAGGTTACAATGGTGGTGCAGGAGAAATAGGTCACTTCCATATGAACGACGAAGAAACAGATGTATGTGGTTGTGGTAAGAAAGGCTGTCTTGAACAGTACGCATCAGCTACAGGTGTTGTAAGACTTGCCAAGAGATACATGGCAGACAATGATGACACAAAGATGAAAGAATTTGGCGACAATATTACAGCTAAAGATGTATTTGACCTTGCAAAAGAAGGAGACCAGGGAGCAAATGTTGTTGTAAAACAGATGGGAACATATTTAGGAAGAGCAATGGGCTTTATTGCGGCAACTGTTAATCCACAGGCATTTATCATCGGTGGTGGTGTAAGTAAAGCCGGTCAGTTCCTTATTGATGCAATTACTGATACATATAGAAATGTAAGTTTTAAAGCCTGTTCAGAAGCAGCAGTATGTTTAGCTGAACTTGGAAATGATGCAGGAATGTATGGAGCAGCAGCTCTTGTAAAATAAATTGAAAGAGAGTGTGTTAGATTGTTTGAAATTTTAAAAAATATTGTTGGTGAAGATTATATAAGAGAAAATGAACCAATGGGAAAGCATTGCACTTTCAGATGTGGTGGTAATGCAGATTTATATGTAATGCCCGGTTCAATTGAGGAGTTATCTTCAGTAGTTAAGGCATGTAGAGAAAATGATTATCCATTTATGGTTATAGGAAATGGAAGTAATATTCTTGTAAAAGACCAGGGCTATAAGGGAGCAATTATTGAAGTAAATAACAGAATTAATTCAGTTGATGTAATTGGTGATGAAATAGTTGCTGATGCCGGGGCTAAATTGTCAAGTGTGGCAATGGTAGCCTATGAAAATGACCTGGCAGGTTTTGAATTTGCTCATGGCATACCGGGAAATGTAGGTGGCGCAGTTGTAATGAATGCCGGTGCTTACGGTGGAGAAATAAAGGATGTTATAAAATGGGCAAAAGTCCTTACTGAAGATGGAGAAGTTGTTACACTTAATGCAGAAGAATTAGAATTAGGTTATAGAACAAGCATTGTTCAAAAGAAAAACATGATAGTTCTTCAAATGTGTATTAAGTTAGATTTAGGAAGTCAGGAAGAAATTGCACTTATAATGCAAATGTTCATGCAGAAAAGAAGAGCAAAGCAACCTCTTGAATATCCTAGTGCCGGTAGTACTTTTAAAAGACCTGAAGGTTATTTTGCAGGCAAATTAATTGAAGATGCAGGTCTTAGAGGCTATCAGGTTGGTGGCGCAATGGTTTCAGAAAAACATTGTGGTTTCGTGATTAACTATGACAATGCAACAGCAACAGATATTTTACAGTTAATGGATGATGTAAAAGCAACAGTAAAAGAACAATTTGATGTAGAATTAGAACCTGAAGTTAAAATTATATAGCTAGTTGGAGGAAACAGTATGCGTTTTGTTATTGTAACAGGAATGTCAGGGGCAGGAAAAATAACAGCACTTAAAATATTCGAAGATAACGGCTACTATTGTGTAGATAATCTTCCAATAGATTTAATTGAAAATTTTGCAGACCTATTGTTTGCACAAACAAGTGAAAAAAACAAGGTGGCAATAGGTGTGGATATTAGAAGTGGTGAGAATTTAGATCGTATAAATGAAGTGCTTACTCACATGAAGAAAAAGGAACAAAATTATGAAATACTATTTTTGGACTGCAATAACAGCACTTTGATTAAAAGATTTAAGGAAACCAGACGTAGTCATCCAATGGGTGATGCAGACAGCGTGGAAAATGAAATCGAAGCAGAGCGAGTGAAACTTGCATATCTTAGAAAAAATGCAGATTACATAATTGATACAAGTAATCTTTTAGTGCGCGATTTAAGAGCAGAAGTGGAAAAAATATTTGTTATGAATCAAGATTACAGAAACTTGTTTGTAACAATAATGTCTTTTGGTTTTAAATATGGAGTACCGGCAGATTGCGACTTGGTTTTTGACGTAAGGTTTTTGCCAAATCCGTACTATGTACCTGAACTTAAGCATAAAACAGGCGAGCAGCAGGAAGTAAGAGATTATGTTTTGGCATCTCCTGTATCAACAGAGTTTTTAGAGAAATTAATCGACATGATTAAGTTCCTGATACCAAATTATATTGACGAAGGAAAGAATCAGTTGGTAATTGGTATTGGTTGTACAGGTGGTCATCACAGATCTGTTACTGTAGCAAATGAACTGTATAGACAGTTAAACAATATTGATGCAAATTACGGCATACGAATATCTCATAGGGATATTTTAAGAAACTAAAGGGACTAGAATAGAAAGTTAAATATATGAGTTTTTCGATAAAAGTAAAAAATGAATTAGCCAATCATATAAGCAATGCCACACATTGTAGAATAGCAGAATTAGCTGCACTAATCTCCATGTGTGGTAGTGTTATAATTGACGAAAATAATAATTACAAAATAAGAATAAAAACAGAAACACAACCTACAGCAGAAAAAATTAAAAAGCTGTTGTGGAAAACATTTAAAGTAGATGTTGATATTTCTACCAGAGAAAATGCATATTCAAAAGTGGGAAGAACATATACTTTATTAGTAGGCGACCACCAGCAGGCGCTTAAAATATTACAGGCTACTAAGCTAATTAACGAAAATAATGAAATTGGAGAGAATTTTTCAATTACAAATAATATTGTAATTATGAAAGATTGCTGCAAAAGAGCCTTTATTAGAGGGGCTTTTATGGCGGCAGGTTCCATTAGTGATCCTAATAAATCTTATCATTTTGAAATCAAATGTAACAGTGAAAAAAAGGCAAAGCAGCTTATAGAATTACTAGAAAATTATAATATTGATGGAAAAATGGTTGCAAGAAAAGGTGGTTATGTGGTATATATCAAAGAAGGCGAAGGCATCGTTGACGTGTTAAATGTTATGGAAGCCCATGTTTCCTTAATGGAAATGGAGAATGTAAGAATACTTAAAGGTATGAGCAATTATTATAATAGACAGGTTAATTGTGAAACCGCCAACATAAAGAAGACCGTGGCAACTTCGGTGAGACAAATCGACGATATCGACTTTATTATACAAAATAAGGGCATAGATTATTTGCCGGAGAAACTACAAGATATCGCATGGGTTAGAAAAGAGAATCCTGATGCATCTTTGCAGGAGCTGGGAGAAATGCTAGATCCTCCCCTTGGAAAGTCAGGAGTAAACCATCGATTGAGAAAAATTTGTCAGATTGCACAGGAATTAAGGGGATAGCCCTAAGGAGGAGAGATTTAAAATGACAACT
This sequence comes from Eubacterium sp. Marseille-QA0814, assembly GCF_965119675.1. NCBI lineage: Bacteria > Bacillati > Bacillota > Clostridia > Eubacteriales > Eubacteriaceae > Eubacterium > Eubacterium sp. Marseille-QA0814. Next base: position 2,437,561 of record NZ_CBCPMG010000001.1, read on the forward strand.
AGAGATGTTACAATTGAAATCAAACAGGGATCAGATGTAAGTCCGGTAGCAAAATGTGTACAGGTTGCAAGCCAGTTTACAAGCAAGATTTATGTGGAGTACGAAACAAAGAAGGTTAATGCTAAAAGCATTATGGGAATGATGGCATTAGGAATTGCAGCAGGACAGACAGTTACAATTTCAGCAGACGGAGAAGATGAGACACAGGCTATTGACAGTATTGAAAAATATTTAGGAAACAAATAGTTAGTACAATTATTAGAAAGAGAATAAATAATTTAGAAATTTCCAATTGAGAAAAATATAACAATTTTAATTATAGAAAAATCTAATATATTTTTATAAAAAGTCATAACAATGATAAGTTTTTTGCAATCTGAACTTATTTGTTATGACTTTTTTATGTAATAAGAAATGTATAAAACTATTTTTATTTTTTGAATAAAAATACCATAAAAAATAATTTTATGAAAAAGTGTACCTTCTATAAAAAAGCACTCCTTTTTTGAACTGTTTTTATATTGTAAAAATATAATCATAGGAAGAACGGTTTAGATTAATGTAAAAAAAGAAAAAAGGAGGATTTTTTTGATGAAATTTAAAATTTCAAAAAAACTTTTAGCAACAGTGTTAGCTATTGCCATGGTAGTAACGGGATTGGGCATAAATAACACAAGTAAGACAACAAAAGCAGCTTCTCTTGGAAGCAGTGGGGATTATGAGGTAACAGCTGAAGATGTTTCTTCTAGCGTATGTAAAATAAATTTTAACAGTAAAAACTATGCTGCATATGCAATTCTTCATTATAAAGTTAATGATGGAGCACAGCAGAATGTAACAATGAGTGGAAGTGATAAGCAGTTCCAGTACAGCATTAACGGTTTAAAGAAGGGCGATAAGCTTACATGTGTATTTACATATAACAAGGGCAATGCTCAGTATGACACAAGTGAAATGACATATGTTACAGGTAGTACAAGTTCTACAGATGCTAACATACAGGCACCTTTTGGTTTAGTAGTAAACAGTCCAAAAGATAATACAGTTAGTGTTGTATGGGGACGTGGAAATATTGATTCATACAATGTATACATTGACAACGACAAGGTTGCAAACAAAGTAACTTGCGGTTACTACGAATATGGCAATATTTCAGCAGGTACACATACAGTTTCAGTTACAACAGTTTCAGGTTCAAGGGAATCAGCAAAGACTTCATTATCAGTAACTGTAAAAGGACAGAAACAGCAGGTGACAACAGCAGCACCAACTACAACAACAGAAAAAGGTGTTGTATATATTTATCAGGATATTAATTATGGCGGTAGAGTTGCAGCTTTAAATGAAGGAAGATACAACCTTGCAGCATTACAGGCAAAAGGATTTAGAAATGATGATTTATCTTCATTAAAGGTTGCAAGTGGATATGAAGCAATTCTTTATTATGATGACAACTTCCAGGGAGAGTCAAGAAGAATTACGTCAGATACTGCTTGGATTGGTTCAGATTTTAACGACAGAACATCATCAATTATTGTACAGAAAAAGACAGTTGAAACAACTACAACAGTTAAGGTAACAGAAAAAGAAAATACAGATACAGGTATTGCTAAACCATTTGGCTTGGTAGTAAGCAATCCATCAGCAGGAACAATTGGAGTTGTATGGGGACGTGGAGATATTAATTCATACAATGTATATATTGATGGAAAGAAAGTAGCAAGTAAAGTTGGTTGTGCGTACTATACATATACAGGCTATTCACAGGGAACACATACAGTAGCAATTACTACAGTATCAGGTGATAAAAAATCAGAAAAAACAACAATGTCAGTTAATGTTTCACAGGGCTCAAGTCAGACTCCAAATAAGAAACCTGCTGCAACAAAGCCATCAACAACAACACCAAGTACTAACATAGGAACAGATGTGCCACAGCTTGATTCAAGCATTCCTGTAAGAAGTGACAAAATGTTCTTACAGCTTAACAACAAAACAAATGGAAAGTACAAAGATAGTGAAATCTATTGGATTGTACTTGGAAGAAATAAAAATCATGAAATTTGTTATTTAGACGCACAGGGAAACCTTGTTAAAGCAAGCGAATCACTTAATACAGTTACAAAGAATGGTAGAAAATGTGCAAATGTTGCCCATTCTATGGCAGAAGCAAAATATGTATATTTGCCGGATATTGAATCAGGAAGAATGTATTTAAGTTACGGTGAACCTGTTTACGTAACATTCATTAATGGTGCTGATGGAAAAGTAGGTTATGCAGGACCTGACTTAAATAATCCATCAGATCCTAACAGTGACGTATTATTTGAATTTGCAGAATTTACAGTAACAAATAAAGAATATTGGGGCAATACAACAAGAGTTGACTTCTTTAGCTTTCCAGTTGTAACAAGATTAGTAGGACAGGGTGGATTTGATAACCGTCCGGGAGATTACCCAACATATGATAAGACAGTTGGTGATATAGGAACAAGAGATCAGATTTTCAATGCATGGAAGAACAGTGCACCTGCAGCATGGAAGAGTCTTTACGACGGAAAGAGAATTATGGCTCCATGTAAGACAACTTTCAATGAAGGAAAAGAAAACGGACATTACTTTGACAACTATATTAATGAATTTTGGAATAAATACTCAAATGAAACATTAGTATTCAGGTGTGATGCCGGAACATTTAGAGGTAGAGTTAGTGGAGATCACATGACATTTACAAAAGATGGTGACGGTGGAACATACACAATTTACAAACCAACAACACAGGATGTGTTAGAAGGAAAAGGAAACTTTAACAGAGGAAATTCAACAGAATTAGTAATTGAAGCACAGCTTTGTGCAGCATTTAACAGAGGTGTTGCAACAGATCCTGCAAATTATCAGAATCCAAGTGCTTATTACAAAAATGGAACATACAACTATTATAGCAAGTTCTTACATGAACATTCTGTAAATAATTTCTCATATGGTTTCTGTTATGATGATGTAAATGATCAGAGTACACTTCTTCATTACACAAACCCAACAGCATTGATACTTGACCTTAAATGGTAATAATATAGACAGACACAAACCTTTCGATGTTTTTCTCAATATATTATAGGGCGAAGCTACTTCATCAATTTGGTGGAGTAGCTTCATTTCTGTTGCCGGGCTTAATTTCTGTTGCCAGGCTTCTTTCCTATTGCCGGGCTGACGGTTAAATTAGAACGATAGGCAGTATTTCGTTATCTGAGCTAGCCTAGCTACAATCGCGAGAGATTGTTTGAAACCGCGTAGCGGTTGAGTTATCGATAGCGATTGTTAATAGGCGGCGCAGCGAAGATAGAAATACAACATGTTCTAATTTAATCGTCAGCCCGGCAACAGTAGAGAATGGCACCGGGGTGTTGACAAATGTGTTGAATTTAAAATATACTTTTTAGTATGTTTTAGAAATGATGTAAATTAATTTAGATTATTAAAAGAGCTGAACTATAATTTGTACTTAAGAGAAGTTGCTAGAAACTATAATGTATAAATAAAAGTTAAAAATAGAAATACTGAAGAGGGATTAAGTAATGTCAATATACCAATTATTATGGTTGTTTCTGATTTATTCTTTTGTGGGATGGATTTTGGAAACAATTTTTGCAATTACCAAGCAGAGAAAAATTATTAATAGAGGTTTGATTAATGGGCCGTTTTGTACCGTTTATGGTTTTACGGGAGTGCTGATTACTGTTGCACTTAAAGATTTGTCAGGTGTATGGTTGTTTCTTTTCTCAGCTATATATGCTTCTGTAATTGAATGGGTAGCAGGAAAGATTATTGAAAAAATCTGCCATGAAAGATGGTGGAACTATGAAAATAATAAGTTTAACTTAGGTGGCTATATTTCTCTTCAAACTTCGGTGCTTTGGGGAGCGTTAGGATTTATAGCGGTTACTTTTACGAATAGCCTGTTAATTGATGCTTATAAACTTATACCTTTTATGGTTGTAAGAATTATATTGATTGTTGTAGTTATTGCATTAGCTGCGGATATGATTTTCTCACTTCTGATTCTTTACTATAATGGTAGAGGAATTGAGAAGGTTAAGAGTGCAAACAATAATTTTACTAAGTTAAGCAGAAAACTTGAAAAATGGTTAATAAGTAGAGTTAATAATAGAAAGAATAAGGCTTATCCTAAAACTGTAAAAGTAGAAAAGGAAGCAAAGGACAAAACAGTATTTGCCTATGGGTGTGGTTTTTACAAGTTGGTTGTTTTGTTTTTTGTAGGTGCCTTTGTAGGAGATATTATAGAAACTATTTTTTGCCGAATTACCATGGGAGAATGGATGAGCAGAAGTAGTGTTGTGTGGGGCCCTTTTAGTATTGTGTGGGGACTGGCAATTGCAGCAGCTACTCTTATGCTTTACAAGTATAAGGACAGAAGTGACGGTTTTCTTTTTCTTATAGGAACCGGATTAGGTGGGGCTTATGAGTATTTGTGCAGCGTGTTTACAGAAATAGTTTTTGGAAAAGTTTTTTGGGATTACAGCGATATACCTTTTAATTTAGGTGGTAGAATTAATTTACTTTATTGTTTCTTTTGGGGAATCGCAGCGGTAGTGTGGTTTAAGTTGATTTACACAAGACTTTCAAAAGTAATAGAAAAAATTCCTGTTAAGTTTGGTAAAATAACAACTTGGATTTTGGTTGTTTTTATGATTGCAAATGTACTTATGTCATGTTTTGCTTTAACAAGATATGACCAGAGAGAAAAGGGTATAGATGCTAAACAGTCATGGCAGGTTTGGCTGGATAAACATTACGACGACGAAAAAATGATGAGAATTTATCCAAATGCCATAGTAACAAACAAAAAATAGAAGTATAATTACTGTTATGCAATGGAATGATTTAGAATTTCCCTATAGAGTAATGAATGTTTCAATATGTATACATTCTGGTGTGAAAAGAAAACAGTTGAGAGACAACGCTTATCAGATGAGAACGTTGTAAGGAACAGTATTGGTTCCATATAGATTATAGAGAAGGATAAAAGATGGCATTTACACATTTACATGTCCATACAGAATACAGTCTGTTGGATGGTTCAAGTAAAATAAAAGAAATAACAAAAAGAGCAAAAGAGCTTGGTATGGACAGCCTTGCCATAACAGACCATGGAGTTATGTATGGGGCGATTGATTTTTACAGAGCTGCATTGGCTAATGATATTAAACCAATTATTGGCTGTGAAGTTTATGTGGCTCCGGGTTCCCGTTTCGATAAAGAGGCAAATGCAGGTGAGGACAGATACTATCACCTTATTTTGCTTGCGGAAAATAATACAGGTTACGAGAATCTTTGTAGAATTGTATCGAAAGGGTTTGTAGACGGATTTTATTATAAGCCTAGAGTAGATTATGAAGTTCTTGAAAAATTTTCTGAAGGTATTATTTGTCTTAGTGCCTGTCTTGCAGGTGAGGTTCAAAGATATCTTGCAAGAGACGAGTACGAGAAGGCAAAAGAGGCAGCAGTTCGTCATTTGAATATTTTCGGAAAAGATAATTATTTTTTGGAATTACAGGACCATGGAATTCCTGAACAGAAAACAGTAAATCAGGCTTTGTTAAGATTAAGCAAGGAATTAGATATAGACTTAGTTTGTACAAATGATGTTCATTATACATACGCTGATGATGTGGAAGCACATGATATTTTGCTGTGTATCCAGACAGGTAAGAAAAAATCTGATGAAGATAGAATGCGTTATGAAGGGGGCCAGTTTTATTTAAAATCAGAAGAAGAGATGGCTTCTCTTTTTAAATATGCACCACAGGCATTGGAAAATACTCACAAGATTGCTGAGAGATGTAATGTAACATTTGAATTTGGTGTTACAAAACTTCCCAACTTTGAAGTGCCTGAAGGCTATACGCCTTGGACTTATTTAAAAGAATTATGCGAGGATGGTCTTCACAGAAGATATCCTGTTTTTAGCGGAGAAGTAGATGAACACTGTAAATTAACAAAAGAGCAGTTACAGGAAAGATTAGATTATGAATTAAATACAATTAAAAGTATGGGGTATGTAGAATACTTTTTGATTGTGTGGGATTTTATACATTATGCAAAATCAAATGGTATAGCAGTAGGCCCGGGTAGAGGTTCAGCAGCCGGCAGTATTGTTTCTTATTGCTTGGAAATAACAGATATTGAGCCAATGAGATACAATTTGCTGTTTGAACGTTTCCTTAATCCGGAGCGTGTATCCATGCCCGATATTGACGTGGACTTTTGTATTGAAAGACGTCAGGAAGTAATTGATTATGTAGGAAGAAAATATGGAAAAGACCATGTGGCGCAGATTGTTACTTTTGGTACATTAAAGGCAAAAGGTGTAATCAGAGATGTGGCGCGTGTTCTTGATATGCCATACGCACAGGCAGATGCGATTGCAAAAATGATTCCAAATGATTTACACATGACTTTGGAACTTGCCTTAAAACAAAATAAAGAATTAAAGAATCTCTATGACACAGACCCTGAAGTTAAATATTTAATAGACATGTCAATGAGACTTGAAGGTCTGCCAAGACATGCGTCCATGCATGCGGCAGGTGTTGTTATCTGTGCAAAACCTGTAGATGAATATGTACCGCTTTCAAGAGCAGCAGACGGTTCAATAACAACTCAGTACATTATGACAACCTTGGAAGAACTGGGGCTTTTGAAAATGGATTTCCTTGGCCTTAGAAACTTAACTGTTATTCAGAATGCTCAAAGATATATTAAGAAAAACAGAGGCATAGATTTAGATTTAAACAAAATAGATTATTCAGATAAAAAAGTTTTGGATTATATTGGAACAGGAAATACAGAAGGTATATTCCAGCTTGAAAGTGCCGGTATGAAAAACTTCATGAAGGAGTTAAAACCACAAAGTCTTGAAGATATAATTGCGGGTATTTCATTGTACCGACCGGGTCCAATGGATTTTATACCAAAGTATATAGAAGGAAAAAATAATAAGGACAGTGTAACATACGATTGCCCACAGTTAGAGCCAATTCTTGAGCCAACCTATGGCTGTATTGTTTATCAGGAACAGGTAATGCAGATTGTTAGGGACTTGGCAGGTTATACATTAGGTCGAAGCGATTTGCTACGAAGAGCCATGTCAAAGAAAAAGGCTGATGTAATGGCAAAGGAACGCCAGAAGTTTGTATATGGCGACGAGGAAGAAGGAGTAAAGGGTTGTATAAATAATGGAATCAGTGAAGAAATCGCAAACAAAATTTACGATGAAATGACTGATTTTGCAAAATATGCTTTTAACAAATCTCATGCGGCGGCTTATGCAGTAGTTGCCTATCAGACAGCTTATTTGAAGTATTACTATGCCGAAGAATTTATGGCAGCAATGCTTACGTCGGTAATGGACAACTCAGACAAGGTAGCTGAATATGTTTATTCCTGTCGTTCAATGGGCATTAAGATTTTACCGCCTGATATTAATGAAGGAGAGAGTGGCTTTTCAGCAGGGGATAAATGTATCCGTTATGGTTTAACAGCTATCAAAAATGTGGGTAAGGCAGTTATTGATGGCATAGTTGCAGAACGTGAAAGAAATGGCAAGTTTAAAGACTTAGAAGATTTCATCACAAGAACATCTTCAATAGGTGTTAATAAACGAGCTATTGAAAACTTTATAAAAGCTGGGGCTTTTGATTCTCTTGGAGCCACAAGAAAACAGATGATGATGGTTTATATTCAGATTATGGATGGTGTAAATCAGGAGAAAAAAGATGCCATGGCAGGTCAGACTTCATTTTTTGATTTTATTGATGATGAGGCTAAAGAGACTTACAAGGTTCAAATGCCAAATGTTGGGGAATATGATACAGCCCAGAAGTTAGAATTCGAAAAAGAGGTTATAGGAATTTATGCCAGTGGACATCCGCTTCAGGACCAGGAAGAAAAGTGGAGAAGAGTTATAACGAACATGACTTTGGACTTTGCAGAACCGGAAGAGGGCGAAGAGTCAAAAGTTCAGGATAAAAGTAAAGTAGTAGTTGGTGGAATTATTAGTAATGTAACCAGAAAGTTTACAAAGACAGGTGCTCAAATGGCATTTATTACTTTGGAAGATTTGGTTGGTACAATTGAAGTTATTGTATTTCCAAGGCAGTTTGACAACAGTAGAAGGCTTCTTGAAGAAGGACGAAAAGTATTTGTGGAAGGTCAGGTGAGCATTGAGGAAAATGCTGCAGGAAAAGTAATGGCAAATAAGATTCGTGATTTTAGTGAAGTGCCTTCAGAACTTTGGATAGCTTTTAAGGATAAGGAAACTTACATGGAAAAAGCACAGGAATTAACAGAAATAATTCTTGCTAACCATGGCAACGATAAGGTTATTGTTGCTTTGGCAAAAGAGCGTCAAAGAAAAATGATGCCACCACAATATTCTGTAAATATTACAGAAGGATTAATAAAGTTATTAAAAGAAAAGTACGGTGATGACTTTGTAAAGGTTAGACAGTAATCGTATATGGGACAGATTTGTAGGGGTAGGAAGTAATCGTATATTAGACAATTTATAAGGTTAGATACTAACCAGAGTATTAGACAATTTGTAAGGGTAGGTGAAATAAGTGATAACATCCGCGTCAAATGAGCAGATTAAACAAATAATACAGTTGAAAGAAAAATCGAAAGTTAGAAAACAGAAGAATCAGTTTGTTGTTGAAGGAATCAAGATGTTTTCAGAAATTCCTGATGACCAGCTTGTAGCAACTTATGTGTCGGAGTCTTTTGCAGAAGAAAATAAATATGCCTTTAAGGGAGAAAACTTTGAACTCGTAAGTGATAGTGTTTTTAAGAAAATATCAGATACAGTAACTCCACAGGGCATTATGGCAATTGTAGAGAAGAATGCTTACACATTAGATGATATTATTGAAAATGTAAACAATAATATTACTCAAAAAGGTCGTAGCTGTGTTGTAGTATTAGACAGATTACAGGATCCGGGAAATTTGGGCACAATTGTAAGAACAGGTGAAGGCGCAGGAATCTCTGGTATAATTATGAGCTCAGGGTGTGCTGATATTTATAATCCTAAAGTAATCCGTTCAACAATGGGGTCAATTTTCAGAGTGCCTTTTACTGTTGTTTCAGATTTGCCTGAAGCAATTGAAACTTTAAAAGAAAACAGTATTACAACTTATGCAGCTCACTTAAAAGGTGAAGAGTACAATAAAGGAGTTTTTGAAAAAAACGTTGCCCTTTTAATTGGCAATGAAGCTAAAGGCTTAAGCGATGAAGTGTCAGGGAAGGCTGATAGATTAATAAAGATTCCAATGGAAGGAAAAGTTGAGTCTTTAAACGCAGCCATTGCTACAGCAATTTTAATGTATCAATGTAGAGATGTATAATTATTTTGTATAGATGGTAATTAGAGTTGGAAGTATATTGCTGAAAGCCAATATACTGCTACAAAAAGGTATGGTGTTAGGAATGCGTATATTAAACATAATTAAAAAATACAGAATAGATAGTTGATAAGATAAGAAAATGGAAGGTTCATAAACAAACCTTCCATTTTCTTATGTGTTATATTTTTCCTAATTTTTCTATTGCTTTGTTTGCAACTATTTCTTCAAAATGTTCCATATAAAATAATTCTTTTGCGTATGTTGGAGTCTCTCTGTGTCCATTTTCTGTTAAGATGCTACATATCTTGTTAAGAATATGTTCATCCGTTGCCGGCATGCATAAAGACAAATAATATTTATTGTTAAAAGGTGATTTGTATAATGAACTGTCACCCTTATATGCAGAAGCTATCATGTTAGCCACAGAAATTACATCTCTTAAGTTGTCAAAAGAATAAATACTATATAGTAATGAATCATCATCGCCGTTTTCTTCTGAATATGGTTTTTGTGTCTCGCCATCACTTGAGTCGTCAATCTGTTCAATTTCGTTTAAATCGATTTCTAAGTCATCAAGGTGAGAAAGAAAACTATCTTTAAATTCTTTTGAGAAAAATTTTGAAAGATGTTCTTCTGTCTCTTCAGGATTTTCAACTTTGGTAATTACCAAAATAATGCTTTCCGGTGAAACAGGAATTGCTTCAACCATCAGTGGAATATCACCTACGTCGAAACCAAAATCGTCATTGGCTTGTTTCATCATATCCTGAAAAAGCTCTCTGGTCTTGCCCGAACCATATGCTAATTCGCTAATTTTTATATCGCGGTCAGCAAGATCTTCTTTTGTTAAAGTACAGCGAATCTGATTTTCATTTATTTTTTCAATCTTCATAAAAATCACCTCACATTTGATTACTTATATTCCTTCTAATAGTATATCCAATAAAATTAGAAGTGTAAAGTTTTTCAATTAGTAATATATAACAGTTACTTTGTATATAAAAAATTATAACAAATAACAGTATACAATATATATTCTAAAAGTGTATAAAATATGACAAATTTATAAAAATAATTATTAAAAAGCATAAAAAGCAAAACAACAAAAAAATATGTTGAAATATTAAAACAATATGTTATAATGAAAACATCATATACATTAGGGGATTTTTCACGAAAAGCATAACTTGACTAAATAATTAATAAGGTTGAGTTTCCCTATGAAAGCTATAGCTGTGAGCAGATTGTTATGAATAGATTTAAGAGAATGTTAAGAAAGTTTTCAAGAATCTTTACAATTTGTCCACAGCTATTTTCTTCACATACATTAGCTGATGTGTTATGATAACAAACGTAGGATGACGAAGGAGGAAAAAATGAAAAGAAACATAAAAGTGATTTTACTTACATCCCTTGTAACTTTGTCTATGTTTGTAGTAAGCGGATGTGATTTATTTATAAAAACTAATAAAGGAAGCGTTGACTTGAAATGGTACATGGGACTTACATATGAAGATGACAGCAAGAACGACGTTGCCTATAAGACATCTGTTGGTGACCAGGTAGCAGCAGTAGCTTTGGAAGATAAATACAGCGATGAATACGGAATCATCAAGGATACATCGGCTTATGTTAATATTGACACTGTTAAGTCAAATATTGATAAAAGATTTTATTGGGACAAGAAAGATAAGAAACTGTTTTTTACAAATGCAACAGAAGTATATTATGTAGATGAAAGCCAACCGACAATTATTCATGGCAATACAGATGAAACAGTGAATTACAAAGTATTTTTAAAAGAAAAGAAGAAATGTTATGTTAATTTACAGTTTATCCAGAAGTTCGTTGACTTAGACTCAAAGATAACAAAGAAGTCAGGCAAGGCACCGGCAATTATCAGTTTGAAATATACAAGCGGTGAGAAGACTACTTTTAAGACAGATAGCGAAATTGAAATGAGAACAAAAGGTGATTATCAGAACCTTATTGTTAAGACACTTTCAAAAGGCACAACTGTTACACTTCTTGGTTCAGGGAAAAACTGGGATAAAGTAAGAACAGATGACGGCTATATTGGTTATGTACCGGTTAAGGAATTAACTGATGAAAGTAAGAAAAAGGTATCTTACAAAAATGATGACAGTGAATATACACATATCGCTATGGATGGAAAAGTAAGTTTAGCCTGGAATCAGATATATAACCAGACAGCTAATAAGAATTTAGAATCACTTCTTTCTAAAACAAAAGACATAAATGTAGTTTCACCTACATGGTTTTCTCTTGTAGATAGAAACGGTAATTTATCAACATTGGCAGATTTGGATTATGTGGAAAAAGCTCATAAGAAAAATATACAGGTGTGGGCATTGTTTAATGATTTTACAGATAGAAATTTAACAAAAAAGGTGCTTACATCTACAAAACTTAGACAAAGACTTGTAACTAACATTATGTATTATGTAGACAGTTACGAACTTGATGGAGTCAACATTGATTTTGAATATATATCAAAAGATATAATCGATGATTATTTGCAGTTTTTAAGAGAACTTTCAGTAGAATGTAGAAAAAATAAGATTGTATTGTCAATTGATAATTATGCACCATCAGAGTGGAGTGGTTATTTTGACAGGGAACAGCAACTGAAATTAGCTGACTATCTTATTATAATGAATTATGATGAACATACTTCAGGCAGTAAAGAAGCAGGTTCAGTGTCATCTATGTCATACGCTGAGAATTCAATTAAAGAGACTATTAATCAGGCAAAGGATTCTTCAAGAATTGTCGGGGCAATACCATTTTACACAAGAGCTTGGAAGGAAACTCCTGAAGAGCACAGCGACGGAACAGGCGTTTTTGTAGAAGATGCGGCAAATGGTAATTACTATTTGGCAAGTGAAGCTCTTGGAATGGAAGCAGCAGAAAAAGCATATAATAGAGCAGGCGTTAAGCCGTCTTTTGATAAAACAACAGGTCAGAATTTTGTAACATATCAAAAGGGACATACGACAGTTTCAATTTGGCTTGAAGATGAAACATCAGTTAAATCAAGACTTGAATTGATGAAAAAATATAATTTAGCAGGAGCAGCTTATTGGTCATTGGGTCAGGAGAAAGCTGATATATGGAACATAATAGATCAGTATTTTGAATAACCTAAACGTAAGTAATCAAACTACACATGAGAAGGTTGGGATAAGCTTTTAGGAGTATTACAACTGTAGGGGATGCTACAACTGCAAGGAATATTACAACTGTAAGGAATGTTACAAATGGAAGAAAAATATATGAAACAGGCAATTGAGCAGGCGAAAAAAGCCCTGGCAATTGGAGAAGTGCCTATAGGCTGTGTTATTGTTTATGATGGTAAGGTTATAGGACGTGGCTACAACAGAAGAATGACAGATAAGAATACATTAAGTCATGCCGAACTAAATGCCATAAAGAAGGCAAGTAAGAAATTGGATGATTGGCGACTGGATGATTGCGAAATGTATGTAACAACTGAACCATGCCAAATGTGTGCAGGTGCAATAGTTCAGGCTAGAATTAAAAAAGTCTATATTGGTTGCATGAATCCAAAGGCAGGTTGTGCAGGTTCCATTATGAATCTTCTTCAGGTAGATAAGTTTAACCACCAGGTTGAAATTGAGTCAGGAATAATGAAAGAAGAATGTAGTACATTGTTGAAAGATTTTTTTAAAAAATTAAGAAATCGCGGTTGACAAAAAAATGCCTGTAGGGTATGCTTAAACTCGATTGTAAAAAAATACGATATAACACTTCCGCGCAGCCGGGGAGATAGCGGCGCCCTGTACCTGCAATCCGCTACAGCAGGGGTGATGATTTGCCTAGGGGATATTTTGTAGGGCTGCCCTTTATAAGTGGTGTTGACGTTTGGGTCTTATGCAACAGAATCCTGTGAACCGTGTCAGGTCAGGAATGAAGCAGCACTAAGCAGATCGTTTTGTGTGACATGAGGAAGCCTAGACCGAGCTAACTGTAAAGGTAACGCTTATGGGATATTCACAAAGCAAATCGCGCGGATTAATAATAAAAGAAGCTGAAACTTTTAATTTAGAATGTACCGACCCCCAAAAGTTAGACCTAAAAATCTAACGATTGGAGGTCGGTATTTTTATGGCAAAATACAGTTATGAATTCAAAAAGCAGGTTGTTGAAGCATATCTTAGTGGTGAAGGTGGCTATGAATACTTAGCCAAACGATATGGTGTACCTGCCTGGTCAAACATTAAGAAATGGGTTCGGAATTATGAAACTCATGGTGACAAAGGACTTATGCGTTCGCGAAAACAAGATAAATACTCTTTTGAAAAGAAGCTTTCTGTTGTAGAATTATATTTAACAAGTGAACTCTCATATCAGGAGCTGGCTCTTCGTGAAGGAATATATAATCCCTCTCAAATCTGTAAGTGGGTAAATGATTTCCAGATCGCCGGTCCTGATGCATTGAGACCACATAAGAAAGGTCGCAAGAAAACATTGGGTACATCAAACAAAAAGTTAAATATTGAACAAGATACAACTACAGTTCCAGTTGATACCAGTACTGAACATGTAAAAGAACTTGAAGATGAAATTCTTAAGCTTAGAATAGAGAATGCATATTTAAAAGAACTGAGGAGGCTGCGTTTAGAGGAGGAAGCTCTTCTGAAAAAACAGCGAGAATCGTCCACAGCCTCCGGGGAGAATTCAAACTAAAAGACATTCTCGCAGTTGTTGGTTTTCCAAAGGCAACATATATGTATTGGCAAAAAAGATTTGATAGAGAAAATCCAGATATAGAATTAGAAGAAAAGATTCATGAAATACATAAACGTAACAAAGATTATGGCTACCGTCGCATGTGTGGTGAACTCCGTAATCAAGGCTATATCGTGAACAAGAAGAAGGTTCAACGCATTATGCAGAAATATAATCTTCAGGTGATGTCATTTACGAGGAAGAGCCGTAAATATAGTTCTTACAAAGGTAGAATTGGAACGGTTGCTCCTAATAGAATCAAAAGAAGATTTAATACACATATACCTCATCAGAAGATTACAACTGATACAACAGAGTTTAAATACTATGAAGTAGATTCTAAAGGTAAAATGACAATGCATAAGCTATATTTAGATCCATTCATGGATATGTTCAATGGTGAAATAATAAGTTATGGAATAGATAAACGTCCTTCAGCAGCAAATGTGATGAATGCACTAAATGAAGCCATTGAGGTAACTTCTGACTGCCCATTTCGAAGGACCTTTCACTCAGATCAAGGATGGGCATATCAGATGAAAGCTTATTCACATAGACTTAGAGAAGAGAAAATATTTCAAAGCATGTCACGAAAAGGTAATTGCCTTGATAATTCAGTCATGGAAAATTTCTTTGGTCTGCTTAAACAAGAAATATACTATGGAACTGTTTATTACAGTTATGAAGAATTGAAAACTGAAATTGAAAAATATATAAGATATTACAATGAAAAAAGAATTAAAGAAAAACTAGGATGGTTGAGTCCAGTCCAATACAGACTCAGCCTCTTGGTTGCATAAAAAATGCGTAACAGATATTAAAACCTGTTACGCAATAAAAGTCTAACTTTTTGGGGTCACATCAGAAGTTTCAGCTTCTTTTTATCTGAAATTGAATTTAGAATTTTTGACTTTAATAAAGTGATAATTTGAGACAATGTGATTTATATAAAATATACATTTATATAAAATAGTTTAAAAATATTACAGAATAATTTTTCTGTAAGTATGGATTAGGTTATGTCTTAGGTGGACAGTTAAAGTCCGGACTTAAAAATTGTATTGCTGCATGTAAGTCAAACAATGACGCAAAAAAAGTTATGTTAAAAATGGTAGTGGACGGCAAGGTGAATAACAAATTTGGATTTGCCCACACACAGCTGGGATATATTGCATGGCTTGATGTAATGTATTAATTTATAATTGAAATATTTTATAGAAAGAAAAGTTTTCCAACATCTTGTATGGAAAACTTTTTTAGTTTATAATAGTATCCAAAGGTGCAAATGGGTGTACTATGCCCAAAAATATTACAGTAAAGGAGAAAACATGTCTTACACAGCATTGTATAGAAAATTCAGACCAACATCTTTTGATGAAGTAAAGGGTCAGGATCATATTGTGCAAACTTTAAAAAATCAGATAAATGCAAACAGAATAGGACATGCTTACTTATTTTGTGGAACAAGAGGAACAGGTAAAACCAGTGTGGCAAAGATTTTTGCAAAAGCCGTAAACTGCGAACATCCTGTTGATGGTAGTCCTTGCAATGAATGTGATGTATGTAAGGGGATTAATTCAGGCAGTTCCATGAATGTAATAGAAATTGATGCTGCCTCAAATAATGGTGTAGATAACATAAGACAAATCAGAGATGAAATACAGTATACTCCGTCAAGTGGAAAATATACTGTATATATTATTGACGAAGTTCACATGCTGTCAATTGGAGCTTTTAATGCTTTGCTTAAAACATTGGAAGAACCACCATCATATGTATTGTTTATATTGGCAACAACGGAACCACATAAGATCCCAATTACAATTTTATCAAGATGTCAAAGATATGATTTTAAAAGAATTTCCATTGATACTATTGTAAACAGACTTGTGGAACTTATGGAAAAAGAAAATATTGAAGTTGAAGAAAAGGCACTTCGATATGTGGCAAAAGCTGCAGATGGTTCCATGCGTGATGCACTTAGTCTTTTGGAACAGTGCATAGCCTTTTATTTAGGACAGAAGTTAACATACGAGAATGTTCTAGAGGTTTTAGGAGCTGTTGATAACGAGATTTTCAGCAGACTTACAAGACAAATCATTAACGGTGATGTTGTTTCATGTATTAATTTATTAGATGAAATAATTATGCAGGGACGTGAACTAGGACAGTTTGTTAATGATTTTATTTGGTATTTACGAAATTTGATGCTTATTAAAACATCTGATGAAGCAAGTGAAATTATAGATGCTTCCCAGGAGAGAATACAGTCTCTTAAAGAAGAAGCGGATATGGTGGATACAGATGTAATTATGAGATATATTAGAATTTTTTCTGAATTGGCAGGACAAATCAAATATTCATCACAGAAACGTGTGTTAATAGAAATTGCATTTATTAAATTAACTAAACCTGCCATGGAGAGAGACATAAGTTCATTAAATAACAGAATTGCTTTAATGGAGAAGAAAATAGAAAATGGTGATTTTGTTTCAAAGCAAGTGGCATCTGAACCTACTGTTCAGGCACAGGAGAAGCCAAAGGAAAAGAAGGTATTTGATAAACCGGTTCCGGCTGACATACAGGCAGTTGTGGATAATTGGGGAAGAATCAAGAGACACATTTCTAATCCATATAAGATTTATTTAAATGATGCAAGATTTAGCGTCAAAGGTGAAGACACCTTGCTAATTGTATTTAACGCAGGTTCAATTGGTTATGAAGGTTGTAATAAACCTGAGGTAATAGAGATGCTTACTAATGTGATTAGTGAAGAAATACAAAAACAGGTAAGAATTGAAATGACTATATTAGAAAATAATCAGAGTTTTGGTGATTATTTTATGGAAGTAGTCTCAAAAATAAAAATGGAAGTTGAAGAGGAGGATTTCTAAATGGCAAGAAGAGGAGGATTTCCGGGAGGCATGCCTGGAAACATGAATAATATAATGAAGCAGGCACAGAAGATGCAAAAGCAGATGGAAGAAGCACAGGCTCAGCTTGAAGAGTCAAGCTACACTGCAACATCAGGTGGCGGTGCCGTTGAAGTTACAATATCAGGTAAGAAAGAAATTACAAGTATTAAATTTGATCCGGAAGTAGTTGATCCAGATGATATTGAAATGCTTGAAGATTTAACAATGGCAGCAGTTAATGAAGCTATTAGAAAAATCGAAGAAGTATCAGCACAGAAAATGTCTAAAATTACCGGTGGAATGGGTGGTCTATTCTAATGGATTACTACAGTGGTTACATTACAAAGTTAATAGAAGAGCTTTCAGCATTGCCGGGAGTTGGTCCCAAAACAGCAGGAAGGCTTGCATTCCACATATTAGACATGCCTAGCGAACAGGTACATGATTTGGCGTCTGCAATTGTAGAGGCAAAGAATAATGTAAAATATTGTAAAATCTGTTGTACCCTTACAGATCAGGAAGTATGTCCAATCTGTAGCAGTAATCAAAGAGACCACAAGACAATTATGGTGGTTGAAACAACAAAGGATATGGCAGCCTATGAAAAAATAGGAGAATACAAAGGTGTATACCATGTTTTACATGGAGCAATTAATCCAATGGCCGGCATTGGGCAAAATGATATTAAATTAAAAGAATTATTTCAACGACTAAAAGATGATGTTGATGAAGTAATTATAGCTACAAATTCCAGCGTAGAGGGTGAGGCTACGGCAATGTATATTAGCAAGGTGGTTAAACCTTTGGGAATTAAAGTTACAAGAATAGCCAGTGGCGTTCCCGTTGGAGGAGATTTAGAGTGCATTGACAATGTTACATTGCTAAGGGCATTAGAAGGACGTGTAACAGTTTAACAAGTCAAAACAAAGAGGTATTCAAATGGATAGAAATGAACAGATACAAAAAATGGATGAGCTAAGGGATGCAATGAAACGCAGGGATTTTGACAGAGCAGTTGACATTGCAGATTCTTTAGATTTAAAGAGAATAAAAGACAATAATATTTTAAGTTTAGTTGCAGATGCCTATGAGGTGACACATAATTTTGAAGAGGCAAAAGAAGCTTTAACAATTGCTTATGAAAATACAAATGCAGGTAGACTTATTGCATACAAGCTATGTTTAATTTCTGTTAAAACAAAAGACTTTGCTGCAGCAAGAAGCTATTATGAAGACTTTATTGAAATGGCACCAAGAGATACTGCAAGATATATTCTAAGATATAGAATGGCAAAGGCTCAGGGAAAACCTATTGAAGAGTTAATTAATATTTTGGAAGAATATGTAAATCTTGACATGGAAGAAAAATGGGCTTACGAGTTGGCAAAACTTTATTACAAAGCCGGCAAAAAGGACAAATGCCTTGATATATGCGATGAGATTAATTTATGGTTCTCCGAAGGAAAATATGTAAAGAAAGCCTCTGACTTAAAAGAAAAAATCAATAATCCAAAGGCTGCAAAGATAAAAAAAGAAAAAGAGAAAAAGGCTAAAACACTGGCGGAAAACAGTGGGGATGAAATTATAGAAATTACTGATATTTCAGAAGATGGAGTGAAGGCTAAAATTGTTGAGGCTCCAAAAATGACTGAAGAACCAACTATTGCTGAAATAGTAAGTAATGAAAATGGTCAGACAAAAGAAGAAGTGAAGCCTGAACCTGAAAAAACTTCAGAGACTGTGGATGAAATCCAGTTCTTAGATGAAGACGGAAATGTTGAAGAAAAGAAAATTATTTCTAAAGCAGAAGAAAAATCACATAAGAAACAGAAAAGAACTTTTAGACCTTTTGAAATTAATCCTGACATGATACAGAAAGACACAGCTTCTGTAATCAAACCGGAAAAAGAAGAGGAGAGTGTTCCAGAAGAAGTTGAACCAAAGCAGGCTGAAAATGAAGAGAAGAATATAGAAGAATTTATTAATTTGAATTCAAGTGAAGATGATGATATGGAAGAAATTATTCTTTCTGATGAACCTGAAACAGTCGATTCAGTAACATCACAGAATGACAAGGTACCTGAAATTGTTGACGAAGCTCAGCAGGAAACAAAAACTAATGATGATCAGGTTGAAGTTACAAACAGTGACAATACTGAAACAGTTAAGGGAACAATTGAAAATGGCGAATTTGAACCGGATTTACATGACGGTGACATTACAGTTGGTCAGTTGCTAAACGATGAAGAACAGCCTAGGTCACAGGCAGATGAGAAAGTTTCAGAACAGGTTGAACCGGAAGAATCAAGAACTGAAAAATTAACAGGCATTAATGATGTAAGTGATATTTTAAGACAGCTTCAGGAAAGAGGAATTCTTAAACCTGAAACTGTAAAAGAAGCAGTTGACATTATTAATGAGGCAGCAGAAGTTGGTGACAGCAATTCTAAAGCAAAGCAAGAAGACAGCATACTTCCAATTGATGAAAGTGTTATTGAAGAGTCTGATGATGAACTGGTTTCTAAAGAAGAATTAAATGAAACAGAAGAAAAAGTTGATGGCACTGAAATTGATGATGCAATTAAGGTAGAAGAAAGTGTTCATGATAACATAGAAATTGATGAAAGCGATATTGTTTTAGAAGAAGATTTAGAAGAAAACAAAAACGCTCAGTCAACTGAGAATATCGTTCCTGACGATTTGGGGAGCACACGTATATTTGGAAAAATTCAGATTCCTTCAAGTGAAGAAGAACAACCAAATGTAAGCAGAGTTGTAAAACCACAGGTAGAGGAACAAATTGAAGAAGGACTACATGAGGAAACAGGTGAAGTTCCGGCACTTGATTTAGGCTACAAAACACCAACAAGAGATGAAAGCAATGACTTAGGACAGAAGAAGATGTACAAAAATATTGCTGCTAACTCTGATATGGGATATAAGACTGATAAACTACCAACCCGCGATGAATTGCAAAAAGCAATAAAAGAAGCAGAGGAAGTTGTATCAAATAATCAGGAAGACTCAGATGTAAGAGTTAAAGAAAACCCAACATCTAAAGTTGAAATATTAGCAGGTGCTGGTATTGTTCCGGAAGGTGAATTTGAAGTTGAGTCTAAAGAGCAAAAGCAGGCTCAAGGCAAACAAAAGTTTGACACACCGGTAGGCGAAGATAGGATTATAGATACTCCTAAAACACAGGTGGTTGAAAAGAAAACATCAGTTGGGGCAGAAGCAAAAGCAGAGTCTGTTGAATCGGAAGAGAAAGCAACTACTGCTGAGGCAGAAGAAAAAGCAGATAACAAAAGCATTAACACTGAAACGAGAACAGAAGAAAAAGCTGATAATATAGAAGCAAAGATAGAAGAGACCGTTGAAGTAGAAAAAGAGGCGGATGAAGCTGCAGAAACAGAAGCAAATGTGGAAGAACCAGCTACAGCTACTGAAGCAAAAACGGAAGAAAAAGTAGTTACTACAGCAGAGGCAGAACTGGAAGAAGCAACAGAAAATAAAAAGACAGAAAAGAAAGAAGACCAGACAATGGATAATAATATTGTTCGCGAGAATGTTTTATCAGAAGCTGAACTTACAGAATTTAAAAACTACTTGAATGTTGAAGGATTTGAGATTAACATAAGAGAAGTTTTACAGGAATTGATTGTTAATTATTCTCCAAATGGTAAGTCAGAACATGGAAATGTAATTATAATGGGGAATGAAAAAACAGGAAAGACAACATTAGCCATTGAATTAATTAAACTTGTAAACAGAAAACGTGGTAGAAGAAACAGAAAACTTGCAAAAGTTGATGCACGAGTGCTTAATAGAAAAGGCTTTAAATATGTATTAGGCAAGTTAGTAGGCAGTGACTTAATTATCGAAAATGCAGACCAACTTGGAAAAATGACTGTTATTAGCCTGTTAGATGGATGTGGAATGTTTACAGATGACATGCTTATTATTCTTGAAGGAAATGAAGATGGCATGGAAGAGTTACTTAAGGAGAATCCAAAACTTGAAACTACATTTAATCACATTGTTAGAATCAAGGAATACAACATTGAGGAATGGGTAGAATATGGAAAGCGTTATGCATTGAACAAAGGATACGAAATGGACGAACTTGCCAATTTGGCATTTTATAAGGCAATAGATGATTATTTTGGAGCAAATAAGGGAATTTCACAGGACAATGTTGAAGAAATAATCGACAATGCCATTGCGCATACCAAGAAGTTGGGAAGAAAGTTCAAAGGTATATTTGGTTCAAAGTCAAAAAATGACGGACTTAATTTATTACAGGAATCAGATTTTGAAATTTAGTATAATTCAGACATATAAAATTTTCATATTTAAGAAAGGAAGTAACAATGGAAAATTTACAGCTTGCAAAAATTGCAAATGAAGTGAGAAAGAATGTTGTGACAGCATTACACAGTGCAAAGTCAGGACATCCAGGTGGATCATTATCAGCAGCAGACATGCTTACATTTCTTTATTTTGAAGAAATGAATGGTCTTGATCCAAAAAATCCAAACAAACCGGATAGAGACAGATTTGTTTTATCAAAAGGACATGCAGCACCGGGATTATATGGTGTATTAGCAGAAAAAGGATTTATTCCAAAGGAAGATTTAACAACTTTAAGAAAGATTGACTCATATTTGCAGGGACATCCTGATATGAAGCACACACCTGGAGTTGATATGTCAGCAGGTTCTCTTGGACAGGGAATTTCAGCAGCAGTAGGTATGGCACTTGCCGGAAAGATGGATAACAGTGACTATCGTGTTTATGCAATGCTAGGTGATGGAGAAATCGAAGAAGGACAGGTTTGGGAAGCAGCAATGTTTGCAGGTCACAGAAAATTAGATAACATGGTATTTATTGTGGATAACAATAATTTGCAGATTGATGGAACAGTTGAGGATGTATGCTCACCTTATCCGATTGATGAAAAATTTAAGGCATTCAATTTCCATGTAGTTACAATTAACGGACATGACTTTGACCAAATCAGAAGGGCTTTAAATGAAGCAAAAGAAACAAAGGGTATGCCAACAGCAATCGTTATGAATACTGTAAAAGGAAAAGGTGTATCTTTTATGGAAAATAAAGTAAATTGGCATGGTGCAGCTCCTAATGATGAGCAGTACAAAGTGGCAATGGAAGATTTAAAGAAAGTAGGTGAAGCATTATGTCAGAAGTAAAGAAAATCGCAACAAGAGAAAGCTATGGTAATGCTTTAGTAGAACTTGCCAAAGAGCATGATGATATTGTAGTTCTTGATGCTGACTTAGCGGAAGCTACAAAAACAAGTATTTTCAAAAAAGCTTATCCTGAAAGACACATTGACTGTGGTATTGCAGAAGCAAATATGATGGGTATTGCAGCAGGTTTATCAACTTGCGGAAAAGTACCATTTGCAAGTACATTTGCAATGTTTGCAGCAGGAAGAGCATATGAGCAGGTAAGAAACTCAATTGGTTATACACACTTAAATGTGAAAATTGGAGCTACACATGCAGGTATTTCTGTAGGAGAAGATGGAGCTACACATCAGTGCAACGAAGATATTGCACTTATGAGAACAATTCCAGGCATGACAGTAATTTGTCCATGTGATGATATTGAAACAAAGGCGGCTGTAAAAGCGGCTTATGAAATGGATGGCCCTGTATATTTAAGACTTGGAAGATTAGCAGCACCTGTTATTAACAAGGAAGACTACAAGTTTGAAATTGGAAAAGGTGTAAAAATGAGAGAAGGTAGCGATGTAACTATTGTTGCCACAGGTCTTATGGTTGGCTATGCATTAGAGGCAGCAGAAAAACTTGCAGCAGATGGAATCAATGCAGAAGTAATCAACATTCATACAATCAAACCTTTAGATGAAGATATTATTGTTGAATCAGCTAAGAAAACAGGAAAAGTAGTTACAGTTGAAGAACATTCTGTAATTGGTGGACTTGGAAGCGCTGTATGTGATGCATTAAGCAGTAAATTACCTACAAAAGTAACAAAATTAGGTGTACAGGATGTTTTCGGACATTCAGGTCCTGCAGTAGAATTACTTAAAGAATTTAAGCTAGATGGAGAAGGAATTTACCAGCAGGTAAAGGAAACTTTAGCATAATTTCAAATAGAGCATAGTTATAAAAAGATTCTTATGAAGAAATAGGAAATATAATTCCCAAACTTAAAGTTAGAAAGAACTAAACTAATAAAATAAAACAAATGGTTAAATACTTAAAACAATGTCTTAATAATTTTAGTTAAGACAGGTTTACTGTTGCAAAACAAAAAACAGATGTTATAATAGCCATTGTTAAACGAAATGCAAGGGAGCAGACGTAAAGGTCTAGCTCCCTTTTTCTTTTGTTTTTAGGAGAATAAAAGAATTTCGTAAGAAGGAAAACATACCCCTTTAAAATGTTTCCCCACAAGAGAAATCTTGTGATGAACATTTGAAAAAAGTCAATTCAAATGTTTAAGAGAAAAAATATGACTGAAAGAATGGAGGAAAAAATTATGGACGCAAAAGAAATTATTCAGGCAGCTACAGACAGTAGTTTTGCAATCTGGTTCTTAATTGGTGCTGGCTTAGTATTCTTTATGCAGGCAGGATTTGCAATGGTTGAAACAGGATTTACCAGAGCAAAGAACGCTGGTAACATCATTATGAAGAACCTTATGGACTTTTGTATTGGTACTATTATGTACATTGTATTAGGATTTGGACTTATGATGTCAGAGGATTATGTAATGGGTGTTATTGGTATTCCAAATCTTGATATTTTCACAAACTACAGTAACTTCAACTGGTCACAGTTTGTATTCCAGTTAGTGTTCTGTGCAACAGCAGCAACAATTGTTTCAGGAGCTATGGCTGAAAGAACAAAGTTCAGTGCCTACTGTATTTATTCAGGAGCAATCAGTTTAATAGTATATCCTATTGAAGCAGGTTGGGTTTGGAACCTTGGTGGACATGGTTGGTTACAGCAGTTAAATTTCGTAGATTTCGCCGGTTCAGCAGTAATTCACTCAGTTGGTGGTATGGCAGCTTTAGTTGGTGCAATTATTGTAGGTCCTCGTATTGGTAAATATACAAAGAGATCAAATGGAAAAATCAGATCAAATGCTATTGCCGGTCATTCAATTACACTTGGTGCTTTAGGATGTTTCATTCTTTGGTTTGGCTGGTACGGATTCAACGGTGCAGCAGCAACAAATGTTGACAGTTTAGCTTCAATCTTTATGAATACAACAATTGCTCCTGCAACAGCAACAGTAGTATGTATGATTTTTACATGGATTAAAGATGGTAAGCCTGATGTAGGCATGTGCTTAAATGCTTCACTGGCAGGTTTAGTAGCAATTACAGCAGGTTGTGCTTCAGTAGATACAATTGGCGCATTAATCATTGGTGCTGTAGCAGGTATTTTAGTAGATGTAGTTGTAGAAGTTTTAGACAAGAAATTCCACATTGATGATCCTGTTGGTGCAGTTGGTGTTCACTTGGCAAATGGTGTTTGGGGAACAATCGCAGTTGGTTTATTTGCAACAGGAAAAGGTGATACAGTACAGGCATTTGCAGATGGTTCAGCATACGCAGGTTTATTCTACGGTGGTGGAGCAAAATTATTAGGAATTCAGATTTTAGGTATTGTGGCAATTGATGTATATGCAGCGATTATGATGACAATCGTATTCCAGTTAATTAAACATACAATTGGACTTAGAACAACAGCAGAAGAAGAAATTATTGGTATGGATATTTCAGAACATGGTCTTGCATCAGCATACGCAGACTTCCTTCCAGCAGCACCATCATATGCAGGTGAAAGTGAAGGGGCAGTTGATTTATCAGATGTTAAACCTACACCACTTACATTAGGTGATAAGTCAGAAGGCAGATATACTAAGATTTCTATTATATGTCCTGAAGAACGATTTGGAGTTCTTAGAGATACAATGAATGCCATTGGAGTAATGGGTATGACAGTATCTCAGGTAATGGGTTGTGGAGCTGAAAAAGGTAAGACAGGTAGATATAGAGGTGTGTCAACAACAATGAACCTTTATAAGAAAGTTCAGGTTGATATAGTTGTATCAACGGTTGATCCGGGACTTGTAGTTGCAGCAGCAAGAAAAGCTCTTAATACAGAACACTATGGCGATGGTAAGATTTTCGTTACTAGTGTCGAAGATGTAATGAGAGTTCGTACAGGTGATACAGGATATGATGCATTGAAATATGATGAAAAATAATTAACAGTAATTAACAATTATTTATTAAAAAGATATTTTAGAACTCTGTTCTTAAATATATATTTTACTTAATCTCATTAAAGGGCCGGTACTTAAGTACCGGCTCATTTTTTTGGGGCAATGAGAAATTTGGAAAGAATTTCTCATTGTCCAAAAAACGTTCCACTAGGGATGCACACTAGTGCGAAAAGAAAATAGTTACGGACGGGTACCCATTGGGTGTGAAAGAATGTCATAAGTAACAGGCTTTCAAAAATAGAAAATTCTTTCAGAAGATTCATTGCATAAAAAAAATAAAACTATAGTAAATAGATAAAAAACGCATAAAAACGTTACAGTATATGTGCAAAATGCACAAAAAGATAAGCTTTTATTGTATAAAAGGTCGAAATGTGTTCTATTTGTGAAAATATTATTGAAAACGTTTCCGAAAAGTGTTACTATCAGTTCATAGGAAACGTTTCCAAAGAAAGTGAGTACCACACTTGAAATGGAAATATCGGATAACCTAAGTTATTTTTTTAGAAAAGGAGACAAAGATATGCGTAAGAAATTATTAAGTGTAGCATTGTGTGCAACAATGGTAGCAGGATTATTAGCAGGATGTGGAAGCAGTTCTAAGAGCGATAAATCAAGCTCAGAAAAAGGATCAGTTTATTGGTTAAACTTTAAACCGGAAGCTGATGAGGCTTTACAGAGTATAGCCAAGACATATCAGAAGGAAAAAGGAGTTAAGGTAAAGGTTGTTACAGCAGCTTCAGGAAACTATAACTCAACATTAACTTCTGAAATGGGAAAATCAGCAGCACCTACATTATTTGTAGTTGGTAACCAGGCAGCAGTTAAGACTTGGGATGATTATTGCTTAGATCTTAAGGGTACAGATATTTACAAGGAATTAAGTACAGATTCATTTAACTTGAAAGATGACAAAGGCAAAGTTGCATCAATCGGTTATTGCTATGAAAGTTATGGATTAATTGTAAATAAGAAATTACTTAAGAAGGCAGGATATGAAGTTTCAGACATTAAGAACTTTGATACATTAAAGTCAGTTGCTGAAGATATTCATAAGAGAGCTGACAAACTTGGATTTGATGCATTTACATCATCAGGAATGGATGATGCATCATCATGGAGATTTACAGGACACTTAGCAAATATGCCATTATTCTATGAAGGAAGAGATGATGGATGGAAAGAAGCTCCTGCAACAATTAAAGGAACATATTTAGATAACTTCAAAAAAACATGGGATTTATACATTAACAACAGCAAATACGATAAGAACACTTTAGCAACAGGTGGTTATGATGCAGAAGCAGAATTCAAGAATGGTGAAGCAGTATTCTACCAGAATGGTACATGGGAATATGATGCTTTAAAAAAATCAATTTCAGATGATGATATGCAGATGATTCCAATTTACTGTGGAGTTGATGGTGAAGAAAAAGCAGGCCTTTGCTCAGGAACAGAAAACTGCTGGGCAGTTAATGCAAAAGCTTCAAAAGCTGATCAGAAGGCAACACTTGATTTTATGAAATGGTTAGTAACTTCAGATGAAGGTACAAAAGTTATGGCTGAACAGTTTGGCGCTATTCCATATAAGAAAGCAGCAGACAGTGGAAATGTATTCTTAAAGAATGCAAACGACTTATTTGATGCAGGAAATTACAATGTTGACTGGACATTTAACTACACACCAAATGTAGATGAATGGAGAGCAAGCCTTGTAGCAGCAATGAACAAATATGATGCAGGCGGTTCATGGGATGATGTTAAAACAGCATTTGTAGAAGGCTGGGCTACACAATATAAGGCAGCTAACAAATAAATTAGCCAATAAATAAATTATGTAACAATGAATTATAATTATTGATTGGACAATAATTATTAACTAAATAATAGTTATTAATTTCTATAGAAAATAAATATAGAAACTTGATATTTAGGGGGCGGGCATAGCCCGCCCCTTCTTATTAGAAATAAGGAGGAGATTGCTGTGAAAGGAAAAAAGAAAAAACATAACAGTGGAACATCTGTAAATTCTAAACTTCTTCGCAGACCTATTCAAAGATGCTTTCTTCTATTCTTAGCACCTACTTTTGGAGCTTTTTGTATTGGATTTATTTATCCATTTTTAAGAGGAATTTATTTATCTTTTTGTGAGTTTGTTACAATCGGAGATGCTTCTTTTGTAGGTTTTAGAAATTACATGGATGCATTTAGCGATGCGTCATTTATACATGCATTTTGGTATACAGCATTGTATGCAATAGTATCACTATTTTTGATAAATATACTGGCATTTGCAATAGCATATTTATTAACGTTAGGTATAAAAGGTGCAAACTTATTTAGAACAGCATTTTTCATGCCAAACTTAATTGGTGGTATTGTTCTTGGATATATTTGGAGTATGATTTTCAATGGTGTATTAGGAAAAATGAACACTTCAATATTAATGGAAACGAGATATGGTTTTTGGGGCTTAATCATATTAATGTGCTGGCAGCAGGTTGGATATATGATGATTATCTATATTGCAGGGTTACAGGCAGTTCCCGGAGAATTAATTGAAGCAGCAAAAATCGATGGAGCAAGCAAATGGCAGACATTAACAAGAGTAACAATTCCAAATATTATGCCATCTATTACAATTTGTTTGTTCTTAACAATAACTAATGGATTTAAACTTTTCGACCAAAACTTAGCATTAACAAATGGTCAGCCATTTGAACAGTTAAAGGATGGTTCAGTTGTAAAGACAACAGAAATGTTGGCGCTTAATATTTACAACACATTTTATGGACAGTCACTTACAGGTAAGGGAGTGGCACAGGCGAAAGCCGTTATATTCTTTATTTTAGTTGCAGGAATATCAATTATTCAGCTTAAGGCAACTAGATCAAAGGAGGTGCAGCAATAATGAACAATAAAGAAACAAATAGAAATTTAAAAGATACAAAATTAGTTGCTGCCACAAAGAAGAAAAAATTAAAAGAGAACAATGAAATTCCATTGAAACATGGAAAGCTTTTAATAATATTATCAATTGTAACATTAATTTATGTCAGTCCGATATTTGTTGTTTTAATGAACTCTTTTAAAGCAAATACCTTTGTTAAAACAGATACATTTGCATGGCCTATAGGAAAAGCTTTAGTAGGTTGGGCTAATTACATCAAAGGTTTTACATTTGGAAATTATCCGTTTTTTAAATCAGTATTATACAGTTTTGTAATTACAGTTTTATCAACGGCTTTAATATTAGTTTGTACATCAATGGCAGCATGGTATATTGCCAGAGTTGATAGTATAGTTTGTAAGATTGTTTACTATCTGTTTGTATTCTCAATGGTAGTGCCATTCCAGATGGTAATGTTCACATTGTCAAATACAGCAGATTCATTGGGACTTAACACACCTTGGACAATCCCGGTTATATATTTGGGATTTGGAGCCGGTATGGCGGTGTTTATGTTTACGGGATTCATCAAAGGTTTGCCACTTGAAATCGAGGAGGCAGCAGCAATTGATGGTTGCGGACCTATCAGAACATTTTTCATCGTTATTGTACCAATGTTAAAACCAACATTAATTTCAGTAGGTATTCTTGAGATTATGTGGATATGGAATGATTATCTTCTTCCATATTTAGTTCTTGACTTAGATCGATACAGAACTATTCCAATTCATATTCAATACTTACAGGGAAGTTACGGTTCAGTAGATTTAGGTGCGATAATGGCACTTATTATATTAAGTATTATACCTGTTATATTATTCTATCTCACATGTCAGAAGCATATTATAAAAGGTGTAGCTGCAGGAGCAGTAAAGGGTTAAAGATTATTTAAGGAGGAACTATGAGGGCTAGTGGAATTTTATTACCAATTTCAAGTTTGCCTGGAAAGTATGGTATAGGAAGCTTTTCAAAAGAAGCATATGAATTTGTGGATTTTCTAAAAGAAGCTGACCAGAAATACTGGCAGATATTGCCTATAGGACCTACAAGCTACGGAGATTCACCTTATCAGTCTTTTTCAACATACGCGGGAAATCCTTATTTTATTAGTTTAGAAGACTTAATAGAGCAGGGACTTCTAACAGAAAAAGAATGTGATAAAGTGGATTTCGGTAGCAAAACAGATAAAGTAGATTATGAGAAATTGTATAATGGCAGATTTGAACTTTTAAAAACTGCTTATGAAAAAAGTGATATAAGCGAACGTGAAGAGTTTAAAAGATTTAAAGCTGAAAACGCTTATTGGTTAAAAGATTATGCAATGTTCATGGCTATTAAGGAAAGGTTTAATGGGCAGAGTTTTGACCATTGGGCAGAGGACATAAAACTCAGATGGGAATATTCCATGGAATATTACGAAAGTGAATTAGCTGATGAAATTACTTTTTATGAGTTTATTCAATATGAGTTTTACAGACAATGGTACAAACTGAAAAAATATGCAAACGATAATGGAATAAAAATTATTGGTGATATTCCAATATACGTTGCATATGATAGTGCTGATGTGTGGGCACATCCTGAATTATTCCAAATAGATGATGAGAGAAATCCAATTGCAGTTGCAGGATGTCCACCGGATGGATTTTCAGCAACAGGACAGCTTTGGGGAAATCCATTATACAAATGGGATTATCACAAATACACTAATTATGACTGGTGGATAAAGAGAATAGAGAGAAGTGTGAAATTATATGATGTTGTAAGAATTGATCACTTTAGAGGTTTTGATGAATACTATTCAATACCGGCAAAGGACAAAGATGCTACAGGTGGGCATTGGGAAAAAGGCCCGGGTATAGATTTGTTCAATGGAATTAAATATTGTTTGGGAGATATTAATATTATTGCTGAGGATTTAGGTTATATAACTGACACAGTAAGACAGTTAGTTAAAGACTCAGGTTTCCCGAATATGAAGGTATTAGAATTCGCTTTTGATAGTAGGGACTCATCAGGACCAAGAGATTATTTGCCATATAATTATGATAAGAATTGTGTAGTTTATACAGGCACCCACGATAATGAAACATTAAAGGGTTGGCTTGATGATATTGAACCTGAAGAAGTACAAATGATAGAAGAATACATAGGAAGAAAAGTTGAAACAAAAACACAGTTAGTGGATGAGATTATAAGAATGGCTCAGGCTTCAACTGCAAATACTTGCATAATTCCTATGCAGGACTATTTACATTTAGACAATAAGTCGAGGATGAATACACCATCTACCTTAGGAGACAATTGGAGCTGGCGTTTGAAATCTACACAATTAACAAAAAGATTAAACAACAAAATTAAAAAGTTGACTGTTCTTTATGGCAGAGAATAACAGAATACAGATAATAATTTCTTAAAAGAGCTGCGAAGGGACAACTTTCGCAGCTTTTTGCATAAAGTACAGCTATGTGGTAAAATGCTAAATTGTGGAAGAAATGAAACTTATTAATTTATGCTAAATGAAAGGGGAAAGACATGGCAAATCTTACTATCAAAGACATAGCAAGAATATGTGGGGTTGGAATTAGCACTGTTTCCCGAGCAATTAATGATGACCCGGGAATTAATCAAAATACAAGAAATAGAATACTAAAAGTAATTAAAGAATATAATTATGTTCCAAATAACAGTGCGAGAAATCTAAAAATGACAGAATCAAATACAATAGCATTGTTAATAAAAGGAATTGACAATCAGTTCTTTCAAGGAATGCTTAAGATATTTGAAGAAGAATTGAAGAAGTTAGAATATACATTTTTAATTCATGCGCTTGGAGAAGACCAGGATGATGTAAGTGTAGCTATACAGCTTGCTAAAGAAAAAAGATTAAAAGGCCTTATTTTTCTTGGGGGCCAGATGGATTCTCTAGACAACAGACTGGAAGAAATCGGTGTACCTTATGTTTTGTGTACAGTTGCAGTTAATATGATGGCACCAAAAAGAAATTGTTCATCTGTATCAATTGATGACGAAAAGGAAAGCTATAGAGCAGTTGATTATTTATGTAAAAAAGGCCATAAGAAAATCGCAATGATTTCAGGCAGACGCACTGATCAGGCAGTTGGTGGTCTTCGTTTAAGAGGCTATAAGAGAGCTTTGGAAGACAACGGCATTGAAATAAAAGATGAGTTAATAAGATATATGAAGGATGATATACCGGAATATTCAGTAGCAAATGGTTATGAAGTAACTAAAGAATTGCTTAAATCTAATGTAGACTTCACAGCGCTATATGCAATTTCAGATTTAACAGCTTTTGGGGCGTACAAGGCAATTATGGAAGAAGGTAAAACAATTCCCGGGGATTATTCGGTTTTAGGATTTGACGGCCTTGATATGTCAAGATATTTTCAACCATCATTGTCAACAATGAAACAGCCTTGTGAACAAATGGTTAAGTCGTCAATAAAACTTTTAATGGATGCCATAAATGGAAACGATGAAAAGAAACAACTGATTTTTGAAGCTGAATTATTGGAGAAAGAATCAGTAAAAGAATTGTAAGGAGAAATATTTGTGTTTGGAATTGACAGCAAACTATATGAGTTTTTATCAAAAATAGCAGATTTAATAATAGTAAACCTGCTATTTATTATATGTTCGTTACCTATTGTTACTATAGGAGCGTCAACAACAGCTCTTTATGGAGTAACAAAAAAAATGGCAAGTAACAGTGAAGGCTACATATTTAGGTCATACTTTAAACTGTTCAAGGAAAATTTCAAACAATCAACAATAATGTGGATTATTTTATTGGTGCTTTCATTAATCCCAACAGCCGATTTATATATAATTAATTATATGCCAAAAGGTCTGCTACCTACAGTATTAAGAGGGTTTATGTTAGCAGCAGCTTTAGCAATACTTTTCGTATTTCTTTATGCCATGGCA
This sequence comes from Eubacterium sp. Marseille-QA0814, assembly GCF_965119675.1. Taxonomy (NCBI): domain Bacteria; kingdom Bacillati; phylum Bacillota; class Clostridia; order Eubacteriales; family Eubacteriaceae; genus Eubacterium; species Eubacterium sp. Marseille-QA0814. The sequence continues at coordinate 2,469,864 of NZ_CBCPMG010000001.1, forward strand.
TTACAAAGCACTTTTGAAAACACAGTGAAAAATACATTGAAAAATGCCTTCTTAATGGGAATAGGTCATTTTCCATGGACTTTGTTAATTGTGACCATTACATTACTCCCTATTATTCTACTAGTAACACTAGGAAGCGCAGCATCCTCTGTTATATATGTAATGTCATTTGTTGGATTTTCGGTACTTGCATATTTGAATTCTTTTATATTTAACAGAATATTTAAGAAATATATGTAAAGAATAAAAGGTTGTTACAGTTGAAGGTATATGTCCTGAATTTCAGATACATATCTTCAAAGTTAACAACCTTTTTGCTATTTGATAACCAAATACGTTTATGAAAAAATATAACTCTTTTAAAATAATAAATTACAAAATACTATAAATTACTGTACTGAATTATCTTGTATGTTTTCTCCAGGTTAAAGGATCACTACCACTTGCCGGTTTAGTAATATCCATTGAGTCATCTGTAGAAGCATAGCTTTGTCCCATAAATCCATCTGCAGAAACAGAATTATTATTAATTAAGTCTTCAACGGAAACAGTACCTTCTTTTGCAATTTCTTCAGCTGTTTTGGCATCTGTAATCTGGGTATCCTGATTAACTGATAAAGTATCAAGTGATGTTTTAAGCAATAAAGAAGCCTCATCTTCTGTAATTCCCATTGCATCAGCAAGTTCAGAAATTTCAGGCACACGACCAAGCTCTTTGCTAAGCTTGCTTGTTGTGTTGTCAAGCTGATTTAACTTGTCAGCAAGATGCTGTCCGATTCGATCAGAATTAATCTGACTGTTAATTACGTTGCGGATACCCTGTTCAATGCGTTTATCAATATAATTATTAAAATCACCACATTCCTTAGTGTATTCAGAAACGGCAACCATAAGTTCTAAGTTACCTTCCTGAATTAAGTCACCAAAAGTAACTCCCTTTCCACAATATTTTTTTGCAATATCTGCAACCTTCTTTAGTTTAGACTCTACAAGTGGAGTAGATGCAGATGCATCTCCGGCTATTAGTTTATTTACAAGCGCAGCCTGTTCTACATCTGATACAGTTTGAAGAGCGTCCATATCATCCATATACATTTTTATAAAATCAGTCTCTTCCTGTGACTGCCCATTTTCATCTTTTGCTATGTTTTCTGAGATGGCATTCATTCCATGACTGTCGTCAAAAATATTGTCGTCACTAGGAGTAAAGCCTTTAATTTCTATTTTATTAATTGATAGATAGTCGTATATAAGTTTGTACTGACTGTCATCGTCAATAAGACCATTAAAGAAAGATTTAACATCCTCCATAGTAATTAAATTATCGTGAGCTGTAGCATAAGAAACTAATTTTGCTAAAGCTTCATTAAACATTGTTTTTTTATCCATGTTTTTTATAACCTCGTCTTTAAAATATTACATTATACTTATGTAAATGATACATAAAAGCCTTGCAAAAATCAAGGATAATGGGTAACATTTAAGGTGTATGCCTTGAAGGCAAAAAAGGAGTAAATATGAAAGAATTAATTAATAAAATAAGAAAAAGCAGAATCTTTTCCCTTATATGTATTTTATTGTTTATAAGTATATGTTTTGGGATAGGGGCAGCGGCAGCATATATTAACCATGAATCAGATCCAACAGATGTGGCATCTAATTATTTTAGAGCTTTCGTTGCCATGGATTATAACAAAATGTACAGTTACATAGACAAAGAAGATGCGTATGTGGAAAAAACATTATACACTAAGAAAATGGAAAATTTGAGAAAACAATATACCATTGATTCTTATGATATAAATAAGCCTGAAACAAAAGATGGGCAGAAGTCAGTAACAATTAAATGCAAAAACGACGAAACAGGAAAAACAAAAGATTTTGTAGTAAAAATAACATCCAAAAGAAAAGGTTTAAATATTGTACCTGACTTTTATGTAAACATAGATGATATTTTAACCAACAATTTTCAGGTTACTTTACCGGCAGGTAATGAATTACAGTTAAATGGCATTACAATTACAAACAGCAATGCAAAAGTTTCAAAAAATTCAAGTGGCCAGGAAGTATATCTTTTTAATAAAACTTTAAAAGGAAACTACAAAGCTGTAGCTACAAATGCAATTTACGCTATGGTAAAAACTTTGAATGTAAATAAAGACGATACAAAACTTGATTTGTCAAAGATTCAACCTGTAGCTAATGATAATTACACTAAGATAATTAACAAAAATTGTGATAGTTTTGTAGACCAGTTCTACAAAGCTGTTAGAACAAAAGATAGTAAAAGAAAAGAACTGTTGAAGTTATTTAGCACAAAGAAAACAAAAAATAAAGTTTCATCACTTGTTGACCAATCAATGGAAATCACATATCCATCTGATGACAGAAACGTATCAAAGCTAAAAGTAATTGATATGAAAATTAATAAAAAGGACAGCAAGATCGTTTATAATAAGAAAAACAAAGAGTATACTTTAACTTACAAATATTCTTACAGCTATGTATCATCAACAGACACATCCCTTACAAGCAGTTACATATACAGCATATCAGGTAAATGTGACAGCCAATTAACTGTTGTTTACACAGCTGATAAAAATCAGGTAAAAATAAAGAATATTAAGTTAAAAAATAAGGATAAAAAGAGTCAATAAGATTTAATAAGATTAAAAAAATGAAGGCACAACACAATAAATTTTATTAATGAATAAAGAAAACAATTAATAAATTTATTAAAGAATAAGGAAAAATAAAACAATCTAAGACTAAAAAGAGTCAATAAAGTTTAAGAAAAATAATAAATTTTTAGGGAGAAAAATATGGCAAAGGAAACTTGGAAACCGGGCAATATGTTATACCCACTTCCTGCTGTTTTGGTAACAGTGGCTGACAATAGTGGCAACGAAAATGTATTTACAGTAGCATGGACAGGAACTATATGTACTGATCCGGCAATGGTTTATATTTCAGTAAGACAATCAAGATATTCTTACGATATGATTAAGGAATCAGGTCAGTTTGTAATTAATCTTACAACAGAAAAACTGGCTAAGGCTACAGATTATTGTGGCGTGAAATCAGGTCGTGATGAAAACAAATTTGAAAAAATGAATTTGCAGACTGAAAAGGCTGAGTATGTTAAGGCACCACTTTTAACAGACAGCCCTGTAAATATTGAATGTGAAGTGACAGAAATTAAGCATTTAGGAACTCATGATATATTTATTGCAAAAGTTCTTTGCGTTCATGCGGATAAAGAATATATGGATGAAAAAGGCAAGTTTGATTTGGCAAAAGCAAAGCCTATAGTTTATTCTCATGGTCAATATTACAGCACAGGCAAGAAACTTGGTAAATTTGGATTTGCAGTTAGAAAAACTCAAAAACCAAAAAGAAAGAAAAATAAGTAGACAGCAAATAAGTAGACAGAAAAGAAATAGACAACAAGGAAATATAGACAGTTTAATGAAAAATTATTAATAGGAGAATAGTGTTGAAGCATGATAAGATAATTTTTCATATAGATGTAAATTCAGCGTATTTAAGTTGGACAGCAGTTAAGATGTTAAAGAACGGTTATCCAAAAGACATCCGAAACATTCCCTGTATTATAGGTGGAGATAAGAAGAACCGTCATGGAATTGTTCTTGCAAAATCAATTTCAGCAAAAAAATACGGTATAGTTACAGGAGAACCTGTAGTAAATGCTTTGAAAAAATGCCCCAGTTTGGAAATTGTTCCACCGGAGCATGATTATTATTCTGAACAAAGTCATAAGTTAATGGAACTTTTGAAATCATTTACACCGGATATAGAGCAGGTAAGCGTTGATGAGTGCTATATGGATTATACAGGAATAAGAAACAAATTTTCTAACGAAATAGAAGCTGCATATACAATAAAAAACAAAGTAAAAGAACAATTTGGCTTTACTGTAAATGTAGGAATTTCAGATGTAAAAGTTTTGGCAAAAATGGCATCAGATTTTGAAAAGCCGGATAAGGTACACACTCTTTACAAAGAAGAAATCGAAGAGAAAATGTGGAAGCTTCCTGTGGAAGACTTATTTATGGCAGGAAAATCCAGCGTGAATGTGTTACATAAACTGGGAATTTTTACAATTGGTCAGTTGGCAAAAAGCCCTGTTACCATATTAGATGCTCATTTAAAAAGTCATGGCAGGGTACTGTGGGAATATGCTAACGGAATTGACGAAAGCGTAGTAAATACCAAAAGGGAAGATTTAAAAGGCGTAGGAAATTCCACAACCCTTCCAAAGGATTTAGACAATATTGTTGAAATAAACAGAATTCTTCTAAGACTTTCAGAAAAAGTTTCAGGAAGGTTACGAGAGGGAAAACAAAAGGCAAAAACAGTTGCTGTTGAAATTAAATATAATGACTTTACAAAATGTTCAAAACAAATTACAGTAGATATTGCTACTGACTCCGGAACAGAAATATATAACATTTCAAAAAATCTGTTTAAAGGTTTGTGGAGTGGCAGACCGGTTAGGCTTTTAGGTGTGAGAACAGCTAATTTAATAGAAGAAGACGAGCCGGAACAACTGACTTTTATGGATATTGATTCATGGAACAAAGAAGAAAACAATATATCCAGAGAGAAAATGAAAAAATTGGACAAGGCATTAGATTTAATTAATGCAAAGTATGGAAGCGGTGCTGTCAAAAGGGCAAGCCTGCTTAATGAAAATAGGACAAAAAATAAATAGTATACTTAATGGAAAGGGACATAATTATGAATAAAGAAAACATTGTATTAATAGGAATGCCTGGAGTTGGAAAAAGTACAATAGGAGTAGTGCTTGCAAAGGTTTTAGGTTACAAATTCATAGATGCAGATTTAGTTATTCAAGAACAGACAGGCCGTTTGTTAAAGGATATTATTGCAGAAGAGGGAATTGATGAATTTATCAATATAGAAAACAAGGTTAATGCTTCAATTAACACAGAAAAATCAATTATTGCAACAGGCGGCAGTGTGGTTTATGGAAAAGAAGCAATGGAGCATTTGTCAGAAATAGGAACAGTTATTTATTTAAAACTTGATCTTGATTCACTTTCAAAAAGACTAGGAAGCTTGGAAAAAAGAGGGGTAGTTCTAAAGGACGGACAAACATTAGAAGATTTATTTAATGAAAGAACACCGTTATATGAAAAATATGCGGATATAATAATAAATGAGCATGGATATACAATACAACAGACAGTAAAACTAATTGAAGCAAAATTGGGGGTATAGAAATTAACAGATTTAAACTTTTTAACAGGCAGATGAAAATATTGTTTCTGCCGATTTTATGTGTTTTACTTATGATAGGAATCATAATTTTTGAACAAACTACAATGGAAATATATGCATACGGTTACGTTATTAATAGAAACACAAGAGAAAAAGATTTAAATGAAAAAAAGATTAACCAGAAAATTTATAAAAAGAAAATAAAAAACAAGTCCAACAAAACATCAAAAAAGAATTTAAAAGATAGCACAAATGACAAATTAAAGAAATCATCTGTGCTATTTTTTATAAAACCGGTTAAGGGTGGAATTACATCTTCGTATTTCGGAGACGTTGTTGACAGAAATGCCTGCCACAAAGGACACGACTGGGCAGTTCCCGTTGGAACAAAGGTGTATGGAGCAGAGGCTGGCATTGTAGAACTTGCATATTATAGTGAAAGCTATGGTTATAACGTGTTAATAAAGCATAAAGATAATATGGAAACCAGGTATGCACACATGAGTTCTTTGTGTGTCAAAAAAGGTGACATTGTAAACAAAGGAGAGTTAATAGGCTTTTCAGGAAATACAGGTGACAGCACAGGACCACATTTACATTTTGAAGTAATCAAAGAAGGAATAAAGGTCAATCCTTTGAAATATGTAGAGTAAAACAAAAATGAAACATAGCGCATAGTTTAAACTTAATTTAAGCATGCTGTATAGGTAACATAATTTGCAAAAAAAACATATATATAACAATATATATTATTTAATAGTGAAAATTGATAATAATTGGAAGAATTTGCCTTGAAATTGTGTTACTTATACAGTTTACAAAGTTGCACTTTATGTTATAATAAATGAAAGTGCGTAAAAATATATTTGTATTAGTGCGCGTAAAAATAAAAAACGATAATTAACATTTTTTAGATATAGATTTTACATATAACCAGAGGTGCATAAATGGAAAAGTATGTTATTAAAGGCGGAGTTGCCTTAAAAGGTGAAGTAGAAATTAGTGGTGCAAAGAATGCAGCATTGGCCCTTATTGCTGCAGCAATTATGGCGGACGAGAACGTAACAATAGAAAACTTACCTGATGTAAGTGATATTAATCAATTAATAGATGCAATAGAAACAATAGGAGCTACTATTAACAGAGTAGACAGACATACAGTTATTATTAACGGAGCAACAATTACTTCTCACATTGTTGAAGAGGAACAAATGAGAAAAATTAGAGCTTCATATTATTTGCTTGGAGCTTTACTTGGTAAGTTCCACAAGGCAGAAGTGGCTTTACCGGGTGGCTGTGTAATTGGAGCACGTCCAATTGACCAGCATTTAAAAGGTTTTAGAGCTTTAGGCGCTGAAGTAATTCAGGACCATGGAATGCTTAATGCATTTTCAGAACAGCTTAAAGGAAATCACATTTTCTTTGATGTGTCATCAGTTGGAGCTACTATTAACGTAATGTTAGCAGCAGTAAAAGCAGAAGGTAGAACTGTTATTGAAAATGCTGCAAAAGAACCACATGTAGTAGACGTTGCCAATATGCTTAACAGCATGGGAGCTGATATTAGAGGTGCAGGAACTGATAAGATTAGAATTACAGGTGTTCCAAAATTACATGGAACAGTTTATTCAACTATTCCTGATCAGATTGAAGCAGGTACATTTATGTGTGCAGCAGCAGCTACAGGGGGAGAAGTTCTTGTAAAAAATGTAATTCCAAGACATTTGGAATGTATTACATCAAAGCTTATAGAAATGGGTTGTTCAGTAGAAGAATATGATGATGCCGTTAAGGTAAAATCAGGTGAATTCATTAGATGTGCAAATATTAAGACATTACCATATCCGGGCTTTCCAACAGATATGCAGCCACAGATGGCGGCAGTTTTATCAATGGCAAACGGTGTAAGTACAGTTACAGAAAGTATTTTCGAAAACAGATTTAAATATATGTCAGAACTTGGAAGAATGGGTGCTGTAAATAAGGTTGAAGGAAATACAGCAATTATAACAGGGGTAGGCAGTTTAGAAGGAACCAGTGTGGCAGCACCTGATTTAAGAGCAGGAGCAGCATTGGTTATTGCAGGATTAGCTGCAGAAGGATTTACAACAGTAACAGATATTGTATATATTAAGAGAGGCTATGAGAAATTTGATCAGAAATTAGCAGGACTTGGTGCAATTATTACTGAAGTGGACACGGATAAAGAAGAACAGAAATTTAAATTAAAAGTAGGATAATGTATTAAAAAAAATCAATAAAACTGATTAAATTTGTCACTACACAAAGAAAATGGCTTATGTTAATATATGTTCATCCTAAGAATTATAAAAGCAGTGAAGAGGAGTAGTAATTGTAGAGTGACCTTTAGAGAAGCATTGGTTGGTGAAAAATGCCAGGCACGAAACAATGAACTCGCCTTAGAGCTTCCCGCTGAAAACGTCAAGTAGGTTGGGACGGTTTTCCCCGTTATAGGAATTGGATGCATTAGCATCTTGAGAGCATGTAACACATGAAACAGAGTGGTACCGCGTATGTAAAGCTTACGTCTCTGTGCTGGAAAAGCACAGGGACGTTTTTATGTATTAGGAAATTCTTTAGGAAGTTCTAATACATAAAAAACGTTCCGCTAGGGATGCACATTCCTGCGAAAGGAAAATAGTTGCTGGAGCAACCGCGTTCAGTGCATAGAAGGTCGCAAGCGACATTCTATCTTATTCAGTTTATTTAAACAGGTTTTACTTGAAAAAAAGTACCATAAAGTATAGGATATATATTGGTTTTTAGATATAAAGAAAGAAGAGGTTTTACTATGAATTACAAAAAGTATACAAGACAGTATTTTATGCCACCGGAAGTCACATATGACTGGGTAAAAAAAGAGTACATTGATAAGGCTCCAATTTGGTGTAGCGTAGATTTAAGAGATGGAAACCAGGCTTTAATTGAGCCAATGAGCTTAGATGAAAAATTAGAGTTTTTCCAGTTACTTGTAGACATTGGATTCAAAGAAATAGAAGTAGGTTTTCCTGCAGCATCAGAAACAGAATACAATTTTATGAGAGCTCTTATTGAAAGAGATATGATTCCTGATGATGTAACTGTTCAGGTTTTAACACAGGCAAGAGAACATATTATTAAGAAAACATTTGAAGCTGTAAAGGGAGCAAAACATGCAGTAATTCATCTCTACAATTCAACATCTGTTGCACAGCGTGAGCAGGTATTTAAGAAGAGTAAAGAAGAAATCAAAAAGATTGCTGTTGACGGAGCTGTACTTTTAAAACAATTAGCAGACGAAGTAGATGGAAACTTTTCATTTGAATATAGTCCTGAAAGTTTCTCAGGCACAGAAATGGATTATGCATTAGATGTATGTAATGCAGTTCTTGATGTATGGGAACCAAAGGAAGACAACAAAGTTATCATCAACCTTCCGGCAACAGTTGAAAATGCAATGCCACATGTTTTTGCAACACAGATTGAATATATGCACAAGAATTTAAAATACAGAAATGCAGTTACAATTTCAGTTCACCCACATAACGACAGAGGATGTGGCGTAGCTACAGCAGAGCTTTCAATATTAGCAGGAGCTGACCGTATTGAAGGTACATTATTTGGAAACGGTGAAAGAACAGGTAATGTTGACATTATTACATTAGCAATGAATATGTTATCACATGGTGTAGATCCAAAGCTTGAATTTGGTAACATGCCTGAAATCGTAAAATTATATGAACGAGTAACAAGAATGAATGTTGGTCCACGTCAGCCTTATGCAGGTGATTTAGTATTTACAGCTTTCTCAGGTTCACATCAGGATGCTATTTCAAAAGGAATGGCTTGTAAGGCAAAGGATCCTGAAGGAAAGTGGAATGTACCATATCTTCCAATTGATCCTGTTGATGTGGGAAGAACATATGATTCTGATGTTATTAGAATTAATAGCCAGTCAGGTAAGGGTGGCGTAAGCTATATTTTAAAACAGAACTTCGGATTAGCCATACCTGAAAAAATGAGAGAAGAAATCGGATATAGTGTAAAACATGTATCAGATGAAGAACATAAGGAATTATCACCTGAATGGGTATACCAAATATTTGAAGATAAATATATTAATGAAAGCAGTGTATTTACAGTTCCAGAAGCACATTTTAAACAGACAAACGGAATCGTTGCAGAAGTTACTATTGCACAGAATGATACAGTTCGTATCGTAAAAAGCACAGGTAATGGACGTTTAGACGCTGTAAGTAATGCTTTTAAACAATACTTCAATATTAGCTATGAACTTGCTGTATATGAAGAACATTCATTATCAAGAGGTTCATCATCAAAGGCTGTTTCATATGTAGGAATTAATTATCATGGAACAATGTATTGGGGTGTTGGAATTGATGAAGATATTATTAAGTCATCAATTCATGCATTAACTGTAGCAGTTAACCATTTAGTAAAGGCAACAGGTGATACAGCACTTCAAGATGAAAGATTAACAGAAATCATTAATTATATTAATACAAATTATTTAACAGTAACACTTGATGAATTAGCAGACCAGTTCCATTTATCAAAACCATATTTATCAAAGTACATAAAAGATAAATCAGGAAAAACATTTGGAGAACTGGTTAAGGCGGTAAGAATGAAAAAAGCCAGAACTTTATTGAAAGGCGGTAATATGACAGTTGAAGCAATTGCTGAAAATGTCGGCTACCAAAATGTAGAACATTTTAACCGCTTATTCAAAAAGAAATACGGAATGACACCGGTACAGTTTAGAAATAGTTAAAATTAATATAGGATGTGTATTGCAATAAAAAAGGTGGAACCTTTAGGGTGACACCTTTTTTTATTGCAAAAAATAACCATTTTATATTTATTTTACACTTGAAAAGTACACAAATAGTATGTATAATAAAAAGCAACCTTACAGTTTATGTGAATTAATATAAACTATAAGGGACAATTAACTGCTAAGGAGGAAAAGAAAGTATGAATTTTAACAGACAACACAAGGATAGAATATTCTGCATGATTTTTGGGTATGAAAAGTACAAGGGCAATTTATTGGATTTGTATAATGCATTAAATGAAACAAATTATACAAACTTAGACGATTTAGAAATTACCACAATGGAAAACGCAGTGTATATGAGTATGAAAAATGATGTGTCCTGTATCATTGCCAACAACATGGCTTTGTTTGAACAGCAGAGCACATGGAATCCTAACATGCCACTACGTGGATTTATGTATTTCAGTGATTTGTTTAACAAATATGTATCAAAATATCACTTTAGACTTTATGATGATAAGTTCATAAAAATTCCAACGCCGCAATATTATGTGTTATATAATGGTTCCAGGAAAGTCCCTGACAAACAAATCTTGAAACTTTCTGACGCATTTATCGCACCGCCTAAAGATGGGATATTCGAATGGACTGCCACTGTCTTAAACATCAATCCGGGTTATAACGAAAAACTTCTATCTGCTTGTAAACCTTTAAAGGAATATGCTATATTAATAGAAACAATAAAAGAGTACAGGCAGAAATATGATGATAAAAATGTTGCTATCGAAAAAGCTATTGAAGAGTGTATTAATTGTAATGTTTTAAAAGATTTTCTGCTGGAAAGGAAGGCTGAAGCTATGCATACACTTTTAACGGAATATGATGAAGAAGAGGCAATGGAATATTTTAAACAGCGTGCATATGAGGATGGTATTGTGAAAGGCGAATTGCAGCTTCTTGTTTCTAATATTTGTAAAAAAATGATTAAAAATAAATCTATAGAACAGATTGCTGATGAGTTGGAAGAAGATGTTTCTAAGATTAGAAAAATTTATGACATAGCAAAGGAGTTTGCACCTGATTATAATGTTGAAAAAATAATGGCTAAATTGGGATAGTGAGCACATAAATACTATGATGTCAAAATTTACTACTTGACATATGGCAACTATAATAGTAGTATAGCCATTGCAAATAAATATTTTCTCTTATTCAGAGTAGTGGAGGTACAAGGACCTAAGAAGCTACGGCAACCCCGACATTAGTCAGGAAGGTGCCAACCTGAGCAGACAGAAGTTTGATCAATAAGAGGATTTGATACCTTGATTTCAAGTCCACTGATTGTCAGTGGACTTTTCTTTTTAATAAAATATAAAAAGGTATACTATAATAATAAATTCTCAAAAGAAGAAAATAAATATTTGTAGGATACTATAGTTAAAGCAGAAATGCACAGTAGAAAGTAAAGGAGACGTAAATGGAAAAAAGATTATTTACATCAGAGTCAGTAACAGAAGGTCATCCTGATAAAATCTGTGACCAGATTTCAGATGCCATTTTAGATGAATTAATGAAACAGGATCCCATGAGCCGTGTTGCCTGTGAAACAAGCATCACAACAGGACTTGTTTTGGTAATGGGTGAAATTACAACAAAGGGATATGTAGATATCCAGAAAATTGTAAGAGAGACAATTAGAGAAATCGGATATGACAGAGCAAAATATGGATTTGATTGTGACACATGTGGAGTTATAACAGCTTTAGATGAACAGTCAACAGATATTGCAATGGGTGTAGACAAAGCGTTAGAAGCAAAAGAAAATAAAATGTCTGACGAAGAGTTAGATGCAATTGGTGCCGGAGATCAGGGTATGATGTTTGGTTATGCAACAAACGAAACAGAAGAATTTATGCCATACCCTATAGCTTTAGCACATAAGTTGGCACTTAAGTTAACAGAAGTAAGAAAGAATGGTACTTTAGATTATTTAAGACCTGATGGAAAAACACAGGTTACAGTAGAATATGATGAAGATGGAAAACCTGTAAGACTTGATGCAGTTGTATTATCAACTCAGCATGATGCTGAAGTTTCACAGGAACAGATTCATAAGGATATTAAGAAATATGTATTTGATCCTGTATTACCAAAAGATATGGTAGATGAAAATACAAAGTTCTTCATTAACCCAACAGGACGTTTCGTAATTGGTGGACCAAATGGAGACAGTGGTTTAACAGGAAGAAAGATTATTGTTGATACTTACGGTGGATATGCAAGACATGGCGGTGGTGCTTTCTCAGGAAAGGATTGTACAAAGGTTGATCGTTCTGCAGCGTATGCAGCAAGATATGTTGCAAAAAATATTGTAGCAGCAGGACTTGCAGATAAATGTGAAATCCAGTTATCTTATGCAATTGGTGTGGCACATCCAACATCAATCATGGTAGACACATTTGGAACAGGAAAGTTAAGTAACGAGAAGTTTGTAGAAATTATTCGTGAGAACTTTGACTTAAGACCAGCAGGCATTATCAAGATGTTAGACCTTAGAAGACCTATTTACAAGCAGACAGCAGCTTATGGTCATTTCGGAAGAAATGATATTAATGTACCATGGGAGAAAACAGACAAGGTTGATGTTTTAGCAAAATATGCAAAATAATTAGAAAATAATCTGTTGTAAAATATGTAGTAACAAAAGGGAAAAATGGAACTTATGTAGGTTTCATTTTTCCCTAAATTTTTACTGGAAAATATTGATTTGCATGGAAAATATAGAACATAATTTTATCTGTTTAGTAATTTCAATAAATTAGGAATCTGTGTTTCGAAATTTACTGCGTAATCAACTGCATTAGGATCCTTATAAGTGTCTTCTATACATAGGTAAGTGAAATCAGCTGCAATTTTTAAAGCGTCAAAAACGCTATAGTCATTCATTAAAGCACCGGTAAAAGTGCTTGCAAAAACGTCCCCTGTCCCATGAGATTTAATAGGAACTTCCTTGGTGCCGTACATGAAAAAGTCTTTACTGTTACTATCGTATCCAATGAAACCAAGTTCGCCCTTTGGAAGAGTGACACCTGTAATTACAGCATATTTGGAACCTAGTTTAATTAACTCCAAAAGCAGTTCTTTAATAGTTTCTAAAGAAGCATTCTCTCCAACATATTCTCTATTGAGCATAAAGCATGCTTCTGAAATATTAGGTAAAATAATATCTGCCTTTGAACAAAGTTTTGACATTGTAATTGCAAAGTCAGTTGTAAACCCTGTGTACATTTTTCCGTTATCAGCCATTGCAGGATCTACAATAATATAATTATCACTATTACCAAAGGCAGTAAAAAAGTCAGAAACAATATCAACCTGTTCCCTGCTTCCAAGATAGCCTGTGTATATGGCATCAAACCTGAAACCTTCATTAAGCCAGTGGCTCTTGATTCCTTCCATATCGCCTGTTAAATCCCTAAAAGTAAAATTGTTAAATTTGGTATGGGTAGATAAAACTGCTGTAGGAACAATGCTTGTTTCAATTCCCATTGCAGAAATAATAGGAAGGGCAACAGTTAGTGAACATTTTCCTAAACAGGAAATATCCTGAATACTTAAAACTCTTTTCATGTAAAACTCCTAATTATTATTTGTAAATTAGTTTCTCAAAGTAAAGTCGTTACTAATTACAATGCTTTCATAAAATAAAAATACCCGGATTTTATATTGGAAAGTATAATCCATATGGTATTACTGCTAATATAATAACACAAAAAACAGTGATTGGTAGGTTTTAATTCTAACCACATAATGTACGACAGTTTTCCTTTTTCAATTTGGTAAAGGATAATGAGACAAACGCTACTTGACAGAGAGAATCCGTTTTTGTTAGTTTTGCATTCAACTTGCATTCAACTAATAAAAAGTTAATGCAATAAAATACTAAAGAATCTCGTTATACATATATAACAACATTTCAAGATGGATAAATAGGAGGAGCAAAATGAAAAAGAAAATTTTAAGAGTATGCTTAATGCTGGTTATTCTTTGTGGAGGGATTCTTTTAACTAATGGAAGTGTTCAGGCAAAAACACAGAATTATTACACAAAAGGAAAAACGTTAGTAGTAACGGGTCAGTTAAGGAATGGTACACATATAAAAAATGCGAAAAAGATTAAAAAGATTGTAGTGAAAGACAATATAAAAATTTTACCTACAAAACCTTTTAAGGGTTGTATAAATGTAAAAACTTTGGAAGTTCCGGGAAAATTGATATTTGTAGATGATTTTTTGGGGGAAGTATATGATAATGATAATTATGAGAACTTTCCGATAACTGTAAAAACAGTTAAATTTACAACACAGTTATCAGATAAACCAATGTATAAGTTTTATTTAACACATAAGTTCATTGTAAGCAAAAAGGACAAAAAATACAGAAGTTACAAAGGAAGCATTTATACAAAAAACGGGAAAAAATTTGTGGCAATGCCAAGCGAATGCAAAATATTGAAAATTCGAAAAGGGTGTAAAATAGTTAATGTTGTTGGATTTTCGTATGAATCTTATAATGAAGAAAGTTGTAGTGATGATCCGGATTATTATATATTTACTTGTTGTAAGAAACTAAAAAAAGTTATTATTCCATCAACTGTAAAAAGTTATTATACAAGTGACAGCAATTTTAAAGATTATATGCGAGAGGCAATTAATGATGTTGCTTATAGGGCAAAATATGTAATAAAAAATAAAAATATATCATGCGAGGGCATGGAAGCTTTGTATGAAGTATTGGAAGATAGAATTTTTAAGATTTTTAAAAAGCAAATAAAAAAACAGGGAGATTTTTATATTTATAATAACAATATTTTAGTTGGATATGATGGATGTCAGCTGGTTGTAACTATTCCAAAAGGAATAAAGTATGCTATGAAAAATTCTCTTAGTGTAATGAAAGAATCTTCTTATAGCATAATTAGAGCTGTTAAATTACCAAAAGGTTTTAAAGATAAAAAATCAAAAATATGGAGAGGACATTCTTACTATTCAGAATGGTATAATCAGGATAAAATTTTATTAAGTAATTATTATCATTCTGTTCCGTCTTCGCATGGTGTGGGGTATAAATATAATACTTTTTGTACATTTGAATATTGTAAACATTATTATGGTAAGACAATACAAATTATATCTGACATAGATGGAATTATTATATTTTCAACAGATGTTCCTGTAAGGGTAACTGATAAAAATAACAATATTGTGGAAAGAGATTTAGATGGAAGTTATACGGTGTATGTAAATAAAGGAGATGCAATAAATGTACAGCTTCCCGATAAAGTTAAAGATGACGAATTCATTTGCTTAAAAGATTTTAATGGAATAGAGAACTAAAGGAGACGGAATTAATATAGTTTAATATAAATATAATGGAACATAGTGAAACCTCCGGTTGATTTGGGGATTTTTATCTGTTAAAGATAAATACCTCTATATACTGTGAGGTTTCACTTATTTTACATTTGAAAAAATATAAAGTATAATCCATATGGCATTACTGATAATATAATAACACAAAAAAACAATAATACCAGTAGATGATATAAGGTAATATATTAGTAGCTAAAATATGTTATTAAGAATTTATAGATGAAGTAAATAATTAAAAAGTAACAGAGGTAAAAACTATATGCTAACATATGATTTTGAAAAAAGAGGAAAAATGTCTCTGTATGAGTATTTATATAATTGCATAAAAAATGACATTTTGTCAGGCAAAATCAAAGCGGGGGAGAAACTGCCATCAAAAAGGACCATGGCGAAAAATCATAATATAAGCGTTATCACTGTAGAAAATGCTTATGCACAGTTGCTTGTAGAGGGATATATTTTTTCGAAAGAAAAGCGTGGATATTTTGCCAGTGAAATAAGTGGACAATATTTAAACAATGGTGGAATTAACGGAAACAAGGAAAAAATAGTAGAAACAAAAGTATCCTTGAAAAGTGGGCAAATCAAAAAGAAAATCCAGGATACAAAAAAGCAGTGGCTAGTAGATTTCAATTCCAATCACATAATGTACGACAGTTTTCCTTTTTCTATATGGTCAAGGATAATGAGACAGACTTTACTAGACAGAGAGAATTCATTTCTTTCAAGCCCATTACCAAACGGCGTAGTGGAACTTAGGGAAGCCATAGCAAACCATTTAATGGAATTTCGTGGTATGGAAGTAGATGCAGAGAACATAATAATTGGTGCAGGAACAGAATATTTATATAGCATTATTGTTCAGTTACTTGGAAGAGATAGTGTTATTGCCGTAGAGGACCCAGGCTATAGGAAAATTGGAAAAGTTTATGAAAGTAATGGAGTGGAATGTTTACACTTACCAATAGATAATTCAGGAATTCAAACAAAGGCGCTGTTAGGAAAAAAGATTGATGCAGTACATATTTCTCCATCTCATCATTTTCCAACAGGTAGAGTTATGCCTGTATCAAGAAGACAGCATTTAATCCATTGGGCAAGAGAAAACAATGGGTTTATTATTGAAGATGATTACGACAGTGAGTTTAGATTTTCAGGCAGACCAATTCCTACAATGGTTGGAATGGACAAGGAGAGAGTAATATATATGAATACTTTTTCGAAAACTCTTGCACCATCAATAAGAATTGCCTATATGGTTTTGCCGGACAGCTTAATGGAAAAATTCCATACCAAACTTAATTTTTATTCAGGTACTGTTTCAAGTTTTGAACAGTATACCTTGGCAAATTTTATTGCAGGAGGTTATTACGAAAGACATATTAACCGAATGAGAAATTATTACAGGGATTACAGAAACAAAATAATAAATGCCATTAAACAGTCAGCATTATATCCTAAGGTTACAATAGAAGAGGAAAACGCAGGACTTCATTTTATTTTAGGAATAAAAAAAGAAATCGACGATAACCGGTTCAAAAAGATACTAAGGGAAAACAATATAAATATTTCATGTGTATCTGATTACTGTTATAATGATTTAAAAGAGTTTGACCATAAGTTCATTATTAATTATTCTGCGGTGCCTGAAGACAAGCTGAAAAAAGCACTGACTATTATGAACAACGCGTTGGAATAAAAAAAGAAAGAGTGAGATTATTATAGTGAATAAATATAACGGAAACAAAGAATTTAAAATAGACATTCCAAAGTCTGTAAAATTAATAATAGATATTTTGGAAAAAAACGGCTACGAGGCGTTTGCTGTTGGTGGATGTGTAAGAGATACTATTTTAGACAGAAAACCTCAGGATTGGGATATTACAACTTCAGCATTGCCTAATCAGGTAAAGGAGTTGTTTTACAGAACAATTGATACAGGAATTCAACATGGAACGGTTACAGTTTTAATTAAGGGAGTAGGTTACGAGGTAACTACTTACCGAATTGATGGTGAGTACAATGACAGCAGACATCCTGAAAGTGTAGAGTTTACAGCAGATTTAATAGAGGATTTAAAAAGAAGAGATTTTACTATTAATGCCATGGCATACAATCCGGGAATTGGTTTGGTAGATGCTTTTGACGGAATTGGTGATATAGAAAAGAAAGAAATAAGATGCGTAGGGAATCCAAGAGAAAGATTCGGGGAGGATGCCCTTAGAATACTTAGAGCAGTAAGATTTTCGGCGCAGCTGGGATTTCATATTGAAGAGGGTACAATGGAAGCCATAAAAGAACTGGCAGGCACTCTTGAAAATATTAGTGCAGAGCGTATTCATGTGGAATTAGAGAAACTGATAATGTCAAATCATCCTGACAAACTTATAACAGCTTATGAGGCAGGCATAACTAAGGTGGTGCTTCCTGAATTTGACGCCATGATGGAATGTCCGCAGGTAAGCCCTTATCATATGTATAATGTAGGGGAACATACAATTAAGGTAATGGAGAATGTGCCACCAACAAAAGAAATGAGATGGGCTGCATTGTTACACGATGTGGGAAAACCTGATTCAGTAACTTATGACAAGAAGGAGCCAACAAGAATGCACTTTTACGGTCATGCTCATGTGGGAGCTAAGATGGTTTCGACCATTTTAAGGCGACTGAAAATGGATAACAAAACAATTAAGCTTGTAACAAGACTGGTGGAACATCACGATGACAGACCGGTGGCGGACAAAAAAGAACCTGTTCAGATTCGAAAAAGTGTAAATATAATTGGCAAAGATATTTACGATATGTATTTGCAACTTGCGTATGCTGACATTCAGGGGAAAAGTCAATACGGCAGAGAAAAAGGCATGGGGGCATATATTTACTCAAAAGAGCAGTACGAATACATTGTGGAAAATAATATATGCACCTGCAAAGGTGACATGGCTGTATCAGGAAGAGACTTAATAGCAGCAGGCTGTCCAACAGGTGAGATAATAGGAAACATACTTGATGAACTTCTTAAACGTGTAATACAGAAACCACAATTGAATAACAAAGAATCGTTAATGGAAATAGCAAAAACAATGTTCTAAACAGGCTTCTTTTTTCATATTTTTAGATAATGTATTAAAAATATGGAGGGAAGGTATGAACGAAAAAGCATTAACAGTGTTAGAACAATACGATTTAAACATAAAAGGTACTTACAGAACAAAAGGAAACTATGGTTGTACAACAGATGAAGGAAAATATCTCCTAATGGAATACAACAATAGCAACGAAAAAATGGTTCTAATGAGTACCTTTTATGATTATTTGGAAAAAGCAGGGTTTGTAACGGATAGTGTTATAGCAAACAAAGAAGGAGTATATGTTTCAATAAGTGAGGACGGCTATGCATATATTCTGAAAAAATGGTTTGATGGAGAAGACTGCAATAACACAAATAGAAAACATCTGCTACTTACAGTGGAAAATCTGGCAAAATTTCATAACGCAACAGAAAATACAACGGATATTTTTAAAGAGCAGAAATTTCATAAGGGAAGAAATCTGCTTGAAGTTATGAATAAACATAGCGGTGAAATATTGCGTATAAAAAATTACATAAAAAAGAGAAAAAACAAAAATGCTTTTGAAATGTACCTTCAAAACATTATAGAGGAATATTACATACAAAGCGTGGAGGCTTTAGGTGCAATTAAGAATTCCCGGTATGAACAGCTGTATAAGGAAAGCATTGCCAACGAGACAATTTATCATGGAAGTTACAATTATCACAATGTACTAATTAAGGAAAATAAAATAATCATGATTAACATGATGAAAATTTCCTACAGCCCGTCAGTTCAGGATTTGTATGACTTCATCAGAAAAGTGCTTGAAAAAAATAACTGGAACATTGCTTTAGGAAATGAACTTATTAAGGCATATGATTCAGTAAGAAAATTATCAAATATGGAGAGGGCAGTATTGAAAAGTCTTCTTAGTTATCCGGAAAAATTCTGGAAAATAATAAATTATTACTATAATTCTAACAAAGCCTGGTATTCTGAAAAAAATGAAGATAAATTGAAACAGTTCAGAAAAATGGAAAAATTAAGACGAAAATTTATAGAAAATATGGGATAAATAGCAAAAGTGAAACGTAAATTTATAGAAAATATGGGATAAATAGCAAAAGTGAAACATAAAAATGATTTTATAGTTTTAATTATTTAGGGTTTGTGATATTATGTGTAATGATTGTAAAAATATATAAAAAGGTCAAAGTTTGAATTAGTTTGAACCTTATGCCTGTAGGATGAAAACAGTTACAGACATTTCTGATTGAAACATAGGAGGTAATTATGGACTACAGAGAGTTGTATAATGAATGGCTTACAAACCCTTATTTTGACGATAACACTAAGAAAGAATTAGAAGCAATAGAAAACGATGATAAGGAAATTGAAGATCGTTTTTACAAGGAACTTGAATTTGGTACAGCAGGTCTTCGTGGAGTTATTGGTGCCGGAACTAACAGAATGAACATTTACACAGTTAGAAAGGCAACACAGGGATTAGCTAACTATATTATTAAGATGCATGGAGAAGACAAAGGTGTTGCAATAGCATACGATTCAAGACACATGTCACCTGAATTTGCTGATGAAGCAGCATTATGTTTAAATGCAAATGGAATTAAGGCTTATGTTTTTGATTCATTAAGACCTACACCTGAATTATCTTTTGCAGTTAGAGAGTTAAAGTGTATTGCAGGTATTAATGTAACAGCAAGTCATAACCCGGCAGAATACAACGGCTACAAAGTATATTGGGAAGATGGTGCACAGATTACACCCCCACACGATGTTGGAATCATGGATGCAGTTGCTGCATTAAAGGATTACAACAAAGTAAAAACTATGGACAAAGATCAGGCAGTTGCTGATGGATTATACATTCAGATTGGCAAGGAAGTTGATGATAAATATATTGAAATTCTTAAGACTCAGGTTAAGAACCCTGATGCAATTAAGGAAGTACAGAAAGATATCAAGATTGTTTACACACCACTTCATGGTACAGGCAACATTCCTGTAAGAAGAGTGTTAAAGGAACTTGGATTTGAAAATGTTTATGTAGTAAAAGAACAGGAATTACCTGACGGTGATTTCCCAACAGTTGGTTATCCAAACCCTGAATCAGCAAAAGCATTTGAATTAGCAGTTAAATTAGGTAATGAAGTAGGAGCAGATTTACTTCTTGCTACAGATCCTGATGCAGACAGACTTGGCGTTTATGTAAAAGGTAGCAAGCCTGGAACATACCACATCCTTACAGGTAACATGTCAGGCTGTTTACTTGCTGAATATGAAATCAGCCAGTTAAAGGAAAAAGGACAGCTTCCAAGTGATGGAGCTTTCATTAAGAGTATTGTTAGTACAAATCTTGCAAATGATATTGCTAAGTATTACAACATTAATTTATTTGAAGTTCTTACAGGTTTCAAATACATTGGTGAAAAGATGCTTGATTTCGAAGTTAATCACACAGGTACATATGTATTTGGTTTTGAAGAGAGTTATGGTTGCCTAATTGGAACACACGCAAGAGACAAGGATGCTATCGTTGCCTCAATGGCTTTATGTGAAGCAGCAGCTTATTACAAGACAAAGGGCATGTCTCTTTGGGATAAGATGAAAGAAATGTATGAGAGATACGGCTACTGGAGTGATGGCGTTCAGTCAATTGAATTAAAGGGTAAAGAGGGAATCGAAAAGATTCAGAATACTCTTGAAAAATTAAGAGAAAATGTACCAACTACAGTTGATAATTACAAGGTTCTTTCAGTAAGAGATTACTTAGCTGATACAGTAACAAACATGGAAACAGGTGATGTTACAACAACAGGTCTTCCAAAGTCAAATGTTTTATACCTTGATTTAAGTGAACATGCGTGGGTTTGTATCAGACCATCAGGAACAGAACCAAAACTTAAATTCTACTATGGAGTTAAGGGCGAAAACTTTGATGATTCAAAGGCAAAATTAGCTGACCTTGGTTCATACATGATTAACATAGTAAATGAAATGCTCAAGTAATATTATTAAAACAAAAACATAATAAGAATAAAAATAAATCACTATAATATATTTTAATAAAGGTATATTATGGTGATTTTTTTATGAAAAAAAATAAAATAAAAATTCTGCTGGTACTAACGTTAGCCATTGTTGTTACATCTGCCTGCGGCTATGAAAAAATCAAAAAAACAAAAGTAAAAGACATGGACTATACTGTTGTGGCAGAAAATGAAATGCCAAAAGAAGTGAAGGAGATAATTGAAAAAAGAAAAGACAAGGAGTTTCAGGTTACATACAGCAACAATGAATATACATATATTATTATTGGGTACGGTAGACAACAGTACGAGGGCTATTCCATAAAAGTTAAGGAAATGTATGAAAGTGACAATGCCATATATATAAAAACTCAGTTTAACGGTCCAAAAGAATACACCAACGAGGAGAATGTAACTTATCCCGTAATTGTTGTTAAAACAGAGTATAGCGATAAAAGTGTAATATTTAATGAATAAGAAAATGAAATAATGCATAGATTATAGAAGATTTAAAGGTAAGGGGGAAATATGGAATTAGAGAAAAGTAATATTCATATGAATAAAATAGTAGAAAGTCAAAGGGCAACTTTTTATGTAACAAAGGAGTGTAATTTACCAGAGCAATCAATGGAAAGCATAATAAATCATCAGGAAAAGATTACATTAGACAGTGGTATCATTAGAGGAAATCAGGTTATAATTAATGGCAATGTTTCCTACGGAATAATGTTTTACGGAGAAGACAATGCACCGTCAGGAGTTACAGGGGAGATTCCTTTTGAAGAAAATATTAAAATTAATACTACAGAAGAAAATATTAAGGCAAGCGTGGATTTAACTATTTTATCGGGTTCAATTAAAATGATTGACAACCGAAATTACATATATAAGATTCAGGTTATGGCGAATGTTAATATTGAAAAAATAGAAGATATTGAGGCGGTATGTGCTATCTCAAGAGAAAATACAATGACTAAATATAAAACGATTGAAAATCTCATGATATTAGCAGACAGAAATGAAACCTTTAGAATTAATGAAAGGATTTCGTTGCCATCAGGTAATCCCACAATAGAAAAAATAATTTGGAGCGATGTAAAAATCAGAAAGCTTACAACCAAAATGTTGGAGGGCATGATTCATTTATCAGGTCAGCTGAAGGTTTTTATTATGTACACTCCGGAAGAACAGTCGATTCCCGTCCAGTGGTTTGATACTGTTATAGATTTTAGTGGCACATTAGAGGCGCCTGAGGCAAGAGAAGATTTAATATCTTATATTTGCGGGGATATTCATAATGTAGAACTTGAAGCCACAATGAATCAGGACAACGAGATGAAAGATTTGGATATTAGTGCATTACTAAAATTATCTATAAAGATATACGAAGAAAACAAGATGGATGTTTTGGAAGATATATACGCACCGGATGTGGATTTGTGCCCAATGGAAAAAGAACAGAAATATGAAAAGCTGTTAGTAAAAAATGAGTCAAGAACAAAGAATATTATAAAAATTGATGTAGACCAAAGTAAGGGACATATTTTACAAATTTGCAATAGCGATACAAGACTTCAAATTGATAATATTTCAGTAGGGGAAAACAACCTTAGGGTAACAGGTAAGATTCGGGCAACAATAATTTATATTTCCTCAGATGATATTTATTCAATTTGCTGTCAGACAAAGGAAACTGATTTTGAGCATAGAATTGATACTGAGGGAATTTCCAAAGACGACAAATACTATATTAACTGGAAAGTCGAGCAGGTAAGTTCTAACATGATTAGCACAAACCAGGTGGAAGTAAAATCAGTGATAGCTTTACAGGCTATGGTTTTTAAAGAAGAAAAATGCAATTTCGTTTGGGACATTGAAGAAAAGCCTGTTAACTGGGCAAAGTTTAATGACGCCCCTATCCTTAAAGGATATATTGTAAGAAAAGGCGATACCCTGTGGAAACTTGCAAAGGCCAATTACACCACCGTTGACAATATTATGAAAATTAATCAGTTGGAAAATGAAAAAATAAGAGAAGGGGATAAACTACTTTTGGTTAAAAATTGTCAGTAGAACTTAAAAACATTTACAAAATAAACATATAAAGATAATACTTTAAAGAAAGCCTAATTTCACAAAACAATAGATGACAAAGAGTTAAAATGTGAACAAACTTGTAAATAAATTATAAAAAAAGTATACTTAAACAGTAATTAAAAAAGCAAATATGAAAAATAGAGATTAACGAAAATAGGAGAAATGTATGGATAAGTTACAGCTAAAAGCCTATGGAAAAATAAATCTAGGTCTTGATGTTATTAGAAAACGACCTGATGGCTACCATGATTTGGATATGATTATGCAAATGGTAGATGTTTATGATGACATTATTATTGAAAAAAAAGCAGGAGAAGAAATTGTTGTAAAAGCTGATGCAGCAGTGCTTTCCAACGGTAAGGATAATTTGGCATATATGGCAGCCAAAATGCTTTTTGATGAATTTGGAATTAAGTCAGGAGTTGAAATAACAATTCACAAAAGAATACCAATTGCAGGTGGAATGGCAGGCGGTAGCTCTGACTGCGCAACAACTTTAATTGGCATTAACGAAATGTTTAATTTAGGTTTGTCAAAACAACAGCTTATGGAACGTGGAGTTAAGCTTGGAGCAGATGTTCCTTACTGCGTGCTTGGTGGAACTGCAATAGCAAGAGGGATAGGAGAAGTTTTAACACCGCTACCTACACCACCACAGTGCCATGTAATCATTGCAAAACCACCTATATCAGTTTCAACAGCCTATGTTTACGGGCATATCAGACCTGACGAAATAACCAAAAGACCTGACATTGAACAGATGACTTTAGCAATAAAAGAACAGGATTTGAACAAACTTTCAGATCTTTTATATAATGTTATGGAAGAAGTAACTGTGTCAGAGTATCCCGTTATTGAAAAACTAAAAAGCATTATGCTTGAAAAGGGCGCGTTAAATTCAATTATGAGTGGTAGCGGCCCAACAGTTTTCGGACTTTTCGATGACAGGGAAAAAGCACAGGCTGCAATGAAAGCTCTGGATTCTAAAGAACTAACAGAGCAGCTGTATCTAACAAAGTTTATTTAATCCAAAAAGTTATTTAAAAACTTTAAATACTTAAATTTAATAATTGTTTTGTATTCCCGCTCGCCCAAAGAATCCTTCAAACGCTCTTTTGAAGAATCCGGGACAGTGCCGGAACTTGCATCTACAAAACATAATTGAGGATAAAGGACGCACCACCAGTTGTGTCCTTTTCCTTTGCCAATATATATGGTGTATGAAGTGTACTCACCTTTAGGGTAAACTACGTCCCCGTAAGTTTTCTTTGGAAAGTCATCTTTGCCGAATTTAGAAGTCACGTTATAATCAAACCCGTTCTCGTCAATTGTTTTTTGAGCAATGTTCAAAATCTTTTCGTTATGAGTAGTAATGAACAAGCTGTATTCTTTAAGAGAATTAAGTTCCTTGGTTTCTCTGTAAATATAGTCAACAACTGCATCTTTTACCTTTAATTTGAGAGTCTGGTCAATAACGGTATCACTGTTTGCCCTAACATGAAACCTGATTGTGTTTTTAGCAAGAGCTGTACTTGCAGCTGAATATTCCATTTTGTAAAAAAGAATAAATGACATAAACCCTAGAAATAAAAGTATGTAAGGAAGCAGTAGTTTATTGTGTTTAAATTTTGATTTTATTGAATTTAAGTAATCATGTTTTAAATGTTTAGACATATTGTCACTTGAACTTAAAAATTTATTTTTCACTTTTAGAATTCCTTTCCAATTAATAATTATGTTACATAAAGAGTGTTGCCGATTATTTTTTTTATATTCAAAAATCAACTCAATTTATATAAGAGTATTGAATAATTTATTGAATAAAGGTAAAATAAAAAGACGTGAAAAAAAGAAGGGTGAAAGTATTTTTATGGATAGATTTGATAACGCACCAGTTGGTATATTTGATTCCGGAGTTGGAGGATTAACTGTTGCGAGAGAAATAGCAAGACAGATTCCAAATGAAAGTTTTGTTTATTTTGGGGATACAGCAAGAGTTCCTTATGGAAGCAAGTCAAAGGAAACAATAATTAGATATTCCCGCCAAATTGTTAGATTTTTACAGACAAAGAAGGTTAAGGCAATTGTTGTTGCCTGTAATACAGCCAGTGCTTTTGCATTAGATACAATTGAGAAAGAATTGGATATTCCCGCAATAGGCGTTGTAAAGCCGGGAGCAAAGAGTGCCGTTGAGAATACAACTAATAAACGAATCGGAATTATTGGAACAGAAGGAACAATTAATAGTGAGTTATATACACAGTACATTCATAGCATTGATCCGGAAGTTACAGTTTTTGGAAAAGCATGTCCCCTTTTTGTACCATTAGTTGAAGAGGGAATGTTACATGATCCGGTTACTGATGAGATTACAAGACGGTATCTTGATGAAATGAAGGAAAAAGATATAGACAGTTTGATTTTAGGCTGTACTCATTATCCACTATTAAGAAGCACAATCAGGAAAATAATGGGTGAGGGGGTTAATTTAGTAAACCCTGCCTATGAAACAGCCATTAGTTTAAAGAAAATGTTAAAAGAAAATGGTATAAGTGCTGAAAATAATGCAAAGCCACATTATGAATTTTATGTAAGTGATGCGGCTGAAAAGTTCAGAACATTTGCTAATTCAATTATGCCGTTTGAAATTGACGAAACAAACAGAATTAATATTGAAGAATATTAATTCCATGCAATGAGATTAAAGTTTAAGGAAATGTAATATGGGTGAGAATGTAGTAATTAAAATTTCAGGATTACAGATAGTTGAAAATACAGGTGATAATGTTGAAGTAATTGCGAAAGGCAAGCATTACTTAAAAAAAGACAAACATTACCTACTATATGAAGAATATGAAAATGACGAAAACACAAAGACAAGCAATATGATTAAGTTTAACAATGATATTGTTGAAATTACAAGAAAAGGTCAGGTAGATGGAAAACTGATTTTTCAGGAGAACCAGAAGAAGCAGTCATTGTACAGCACTCCTATGGGAGATTTGTTAATTGAGGTCCTTACTAAGGAAATAGAGGTTAGCGATGATGACGATGATGTGAATTTAAAAATCAAGTATCAGATTCATGTGGATGGAAACAAAGTTTCTGATAATGAAATTGATATTAGTGCCATGCACAGTTAAGAAAAGTTGAAATCTTGAGGATAGATAGCAGGGAATGTAGTTATGTATTATTTGAAGATTTCAACTTTTTTGATTTGTTTTTACGTATACTTTCATTTCTATTTCCCACTCTATCTACGTTTTCTATTTCGTGATCCTATCTCTATTTAACTCTATTTCCTTTTAGCCTGATTTTGTATAATCATTTACGTTTTTATTGCTATATATTTTATGTTAAATCAAAAATCTAATATTGCCACATTATCTGTTAAAATTTGACATAAAATCGTTTATTATGATATTATATAGTAATATGAAAAAATTTAAGGAGGACAATGCTATGAAAAAAGTATTAAGCTATTTGATGGCAATAGCTTTAATCGTTACCAGTATTTCATTTGTTGGTACCGATAAAGTAAGTGCTCATCAAAAGTACACAACCAAAGGTTTGGTTATTGACACATCATTAGTGCCCCAGGATTCTAATATCTCAGTTAAGAACGAAGACGGCAAAAATCCAGACATTACAACAAAGACCAATGTTCAGTTTACATTGGATACAAATGTGGACTCAGACTGGTCAATCAGTGGACCTGATGACAAAGTTACTATTGACAGTTATGGTGTTGTATCTGTAAAAAGAGGTGCATCAAAAGCTACATATACTGTAACTGCAAAAGGTAAAAACATAGCAAATGATTACAATACGGAAGTGTCATGTAAGATTCAGGTTAGAGGAGATGAGGATGCCGCCGAAGCAACATCAGTTAAATTAAATAAGAAACTGATAGAAGCCGGTAATGAAGATTTTGTTAATGTTTCAAGTGACTTAAACACATTGACAGTAACAGGTAAAATATCTAAACTTGGACTTTACGAAGAAGTTGAACCTTCATATATTTTGGATAAGAAGGTTACTTATTCTGTAGACAATTCAAAAGTTGCTACAGTAGGTGAAAGCGGAAAAAGTTTAACAACTCTTTCTCCTTCTTCAGGTATTACGTTAAAAGCTAAAGTAGGTAATTTCGTTCAGGATATAAAGTTAGTTGTTAAAGATTATACAATCAATGATGCAACTGTAGAATTGAAATGCGTAAACGTTCCAACTTTAAAGTCTAATTCAAACAGATTTAATATAAAACTTAATCAAACTTTAATTTTCGAAGTATCAAGTACAATTTCTCATGTGTTCAACGCTTCACAAACTTATTGTATGTGGGATATTAAGTATGGAGATGAGGAACTAACTATCAATCCGGCACCTACAGCGCAAATTAAGGATTTTAAGTTAGCTACAATGGGAAAAGATAAAGGGGATACAAGCAAAATATTGGTACAAACACCAATTGCAAGTAGTGATGATTATAAGAAACTATTAAAAGAGAATAATACAATAAAGGTACATTTTGACCAGTATTATACTAGCGATGAAAACGGCAATAAAATAATTCCAAGAGATTATACGCTATCTTTCTCAGAAGACGTTAATTCTTTCTCAAGTGTAGATTTAGATTTCTCATCATATTATGAAGAAAACAAAGATTTCAGTGTGAAGAAAGAAGTAATTGAAGGTGAAGAAAGAGATGTTTACTATTTAGAATCTGATGGTACAACAATTGATCTTCCACAGATTACACAGAGCAATGTGCCGGCAGTTAGAAATTTTGAAGACGCAAGAGAATCATGTTTCTACAATAAAGATGGAAGTGATCCAGCTTATGAAGTTTCATATAAGATTGGAGAAGTTAAATCTTTAAACGATTCTTACAAGAACAATACTATGACTAATTCAAATACTGAATTAAGTTCAATTAAAGAAGTAAACACAGAAGACAGAACTTTAACTAAAAAGGGTACAGGTTACTTCACAATTACGGTTACAACAAAAGGTGAAGTTAATTATACTGCAAAAACTTATTATATCAGACTTGTAACTGCAGTTGAAAAACTTACAATTTCCCATTCTAAACAGGAAAAAGAGGTTATTCACATTCGTCAGGGTGAAGCTGATACACCAACATTACAGATAGGTGGTGTAACAAAGAACGTGACTGACAAAGATCCATATCTTGACATTGAATTTTTAAAGGCAGATGGTTCACAGTCAAACATTGCAACAGCAACTGTTGATGACAGCAAATTGACAGTAAATGGTATTTCAACCGGTAAAGTGACTGTAAGAGTATCAAGTGCAGTTGATAAGAGCAAAACCGCAGAATACATATTGTATGTAAATGATGAATATTTTAAGCCGGACATGTTATTTATTGATTGCAATGAAGCTATTAATGATGGTTACATGGACAACGATGGAAATGTTCAGGGTAGAGTAGATGGAGCAAACTTAAAAGTTACGGCACAGGGAATTGGTGCAGGTGTTCCATTAGTTGATTGGATTAGTTCAGACGAAAGTGTGGCTAAGGTTATTGACGGTAAGTTATATACATACAAATCAACAGGAACAGGCTTTGTTACAATTCAGGCAGTTGCAAGAGGAAACAGCGATGTGAAATCTGAACCATTAAAATTATATGTAAAAGATATACCGGCAACAGGAATCAAAACTATTGCTGAAGCTGTAAAAGAAGGCAGAGCACCAGTTGTTTCAGAACCTGGAAACAATACAGGTATATGTAAGGCTTTTGAGAACTTTACTTTAGAAGCAAAGGACTATGTTCCAAGTAATGCATCATCAGCACCTGGAAAAATCACTTGGTCATCATCTGACAGTTCAGTTGCAACAATTGATGCAAATACAGGTTTAGTTAGAACATTAAAAGAAGGAACTACAACAATTACAGCAAGATACAACTCATCAACTACTGATTTCAGCGACACTACATATACACTTGTTGTAAAGGGTGAAGCAGAACATGTAACAAGAGTTGCCATTGAAAACGGATTAGAATTAAGACTTGCTAAAATTGGCGACAGTGATACATTAAAAGCAAGAGTAGATGGTACTGCAGCAAATAAGAATGTTATATGGTCAACATCTAACAAAAACATTGTAACAGTTACAGATAATGGTGTTGTTACAGCAGTAGCAGCAGGTACAGCAGTAATTACAGCCACTTCAGCATTTGACAATACAAAGAAAGCGACAATTAAGGTTATTGTTCCGGCAACACAGGAACCAACAACAAAGGTTAAACCTACTGAAAAAGTAAAGGTAGCAAAGGCTTCAATTAAGTCAGCTAAGAATGTTAAGAAGAAAGCGTTATTATTAAAACTTAAGAGAATATCTAGTGCAAAGAAATACAAGATTCAGTGTGCATTAAACAAGAAGTTCACTAAATCTGTAAAAACAGTTACTACTTCAAAATTATCTTACAAGTTTAAAAAACTTAAGGCTAAGAAGAAGTACTATGTAAGAGTATGTGGAATAAACGGTAAGGTAAAGGGACCATGGAGTGCTGTTAAGAAAGTAGTTATTAAGAAATAGCCAAAAATAATCAGATATCTTTGGTAAAGATATAATCGATAATTAGCTAAAATATAATTGTATAAAAACATAATAAGTTGTGTAAAGAAAATATATCCATTGTAAAATGCCAAAAGCAATTTGCATACGATTGTAATAATGTATTAAGCAAAGAATATATGATTAAAATAATAGGGAAGCGTAAAGCTTCCCTAAAACAAAAAATAAGCTACATTGAAAGATTAATTCGATGTAGCTTATTTTTATTAATGTAATGAGAAATACCTTCAAAATTTCTTATTACATTAAAACTATTCTATTTATTCTTTCTTCCAAAACGTTTCTTCTTCTTTGGAGCTTCATAAACAGGTCCGCGGATTCTTTTAAATGATGTGATGTAAATTCCGCTAACTCTTGCTTTAACTTCCTGCTTAGGAAGAATTGTTTCGTAAACCTTTGCATCAGCAATAAGATTCATAACTCTAGGACCTGCTTTAACCTTTACAATAGGTAATTTAGCACGTCTTGCATACTTAGGTGTCTGCTCTAAAACAATACTAGGAAGTCCTGCATCTTTTAACTTCAGTTTCTTTTTATCTAGAACGTATAAACTAATTAACTGTGAGTTCTCCTGCATAGTTTTCTGCTGCTCTGCCTGCTTCTTTTCTGCTTTTCTTCCAATAAAATATAGCGCTATAACGGCAATCAAAAGAATTACTATGATTACAATAAGTGCAATTGATAGTCCGCTTAGAGCTAACAATGGTGAAATGTTATTCATTTTGTACCTCCATATAAACTAATCTTGTGATATTCTATCATTTTATCGCTTAATTGACAACATTAACGAAGAATAAACATAAATAAACGTTCCACTAGGGATGCACACTGATGCAAAAAAAAATAGTTGCGGGAGGGCACGCATTGGGTGCGTAGAATGTCACAAGCAATATTCTTTGTTCTAAAACTATCTCTGAATCAAACAAGAATGATGAAAAAATAGTCTGTTTTGTAAATTGATTACTGATTTGATAAAATTCGAACCTGTTCCTTAACAATAGAAGGAAGCTGCTTTTGTCCTGCTCTGTCTAACTGGTCAGTATAGATAGGTTTGCCAAAAGTAACAATAACCTTCGAGGACTTGATTCGTGGCTGTTGTTTTTCGAAAATATTATATGTTCCCTGAATACCTACAGGAACAACAGGGCATTTTGCCTTAGTGGCAATCTTAAAACTACCTTCCTTAAATTCTCCAAGTTTGCAGTCTTTTGAACGTGTGCCTTCAGGAAAAAGAAAAATTGATATACCATTTCTAATCATGTCAGCAGCATTAAGTACCGATTTTAAACCGGCACGTGGGTCTTTTCTGTCTAAAAAGATGCAGTTTACAAAATACATCCACCAACTTAAAAATGGAACCTTCTTAATTTCCTTCTTTGCTATATAACCTGTAGGCTGTTTCATTAAAGGGTATGTGACAATAATATCGTAGAAACTTGTATGATTACCTACGAACAATACTGCCTGGTCTTTTGGAATATTTTCATAGCCATGTACCTCCAGTTTAACTCCTGAAATAAGCTGAACTATTCTTAAGCCAAAGTTGACAAAAGCAAGGCTGCTTTTATTGCGGGCATTCATATTAAATCTCTCTAAAATTAATTCCAATAATTGAATAGGTAAAGAGACAATAAAATATACAATTAAAAAAACAAGTAAAATAATTAGTCTTATCATAAAAACTCCTTTGTAGAAATATTATTATAAATATGTACAACCTGGTACTCCCGTATACAAATATGTTTCATGCATAAAGTAACGGCATTGTAGTAGATTCTACATATTAAATAATGTTACCACAATATTTAATAAATAAAAAGATTAGAAGATTAAAAGGTCAGTATTACTTCACTTGTATACTTATATTATGTATATACCGGCAGATTACTATGTTTGCCCTCCGCCTTTATTCTAACATAAATACGGGAAGGATTTTTGATACGGTAATTATAATGAGATGTTTGGTGAAATTATACAGTATTTTACCAAAGAAATTGTAAAAAGTGATAGAAACACTAATAAAAACATTTTTATTTATTGAATTGGGTACATGTTCGTGCTATAGTAACATTAAATAGCGAGTAGTTCGCGTTTTTTATTAAGAGGAGGAAATAAAATGAAAGCATTAAAGAGATTTACAGCTGTAGTAGCTTCACTTGCACTTACAGTTGGTATGTGTGTTAGTGTATTTGCAGGATCTACATGGGGAGATTACATTGGATTCGATGGCAAGCCAGGACACACATGGTACGAAGCAGCAGATGGTAAGTTTACACAGAACTCAGATACATCATGGACATGTAAGATGAAGACAATCGGTTGGGGTGGTGTCTGGGGATGCCAGGTATTCCAGGATACAAAAAAGGGCAACGGCAAGGTTGACATTAAGAAAGGTCAGGAATACAAATTACAGTGTACATTAAAGTCAAGCGACATGGATAAGTGGGTTGTAGTTAAGGTTGCAACAAAAGAAAACATTGCATTTGCAAAGTGGGTTAAGTTAAAGAAAGGTCAGAACACTACAATTAACGAAACATTCACAGCTAAGTGTGATGCAACATCTATCTATTTTGGTTTAGGTGGAGACTTTGGTGATAGAGATGATGAAAAAGATTTATATACATACGCTGAAGGTGGCGCTAAATCAATCAGTGATGGTAATAGTGATGCAGCTGGTAAGGGTACAACAATTACATGTACAGGATACTCACTTGAATCAACAGCAGCAGCTGCACAGGCAACAACAGCAGCAGCCGGACAGGGTACACAGTCAGGTCAGACTGGTACAGTTAGCACAGCTCCTAGCACAGTAGCAACTGGTGACTTCACACCAATCGCTTGCGCAGCAGCAGCCGTAGTAGCAGCTTCAGTTATCGTTGTATTCGCTAGAAAAAGAGAAAACAACTAATTAAGAACTTAACTTAATACAATATATAAAAAGAAGATTTGCTTAATCCTTTTTTGGATGGCAAATCTTCTTTTTTTGAGCAATAGGTATTTATATTGCATAAAAATTCACTTTAAAGATTGTCAAAATAACAAAAAATAAAATAAATTAAAAAACATTTCAATCCTAGTAAATATAGGCAATTAAGCTTTTATGTAAAGCAGAAAAAGATGAGCAAAAAGTATCAAAACTCCCTGAACTGCCCATTATATGGTAATTGTTAATAAATTAACAATAAAAATGAACCAACTATAGTTTCAAAAATGTGAACATTTTATGTAAACAGAAAAGAACTGTTGTTAAAATAGTACAATAAAAAAGAACCTAAAATCGTTTTTTATTGTTGATTTGTACATATTGTTGTGATAAAATCGTTATTAAGGAAGTCACTATGTGAATTCTAGTGTAGGTGAAAGAATTTTTTCAATAAGGAGGAGAATAAAATGAAAAAATTAGGCCGTAAAGCATTAGCTTTATCACTAACAGTTGTTATGGGAACATCAATGTTATTAACAGGATGTGGCTCAGGTAGCTCAGATGGAAAGGACGGAAGTGTTGATAGTCCAAAAGATTTAGGAGTTACAACAGGATTGAATGCTGATACAAAGGGCGACATTTCAATTATGGTATGGTCAGGTGATGGAAAGTATTACGAAGATATCGGAAACCCTGACAGCAAAGCTGGTAAGCAATTATCAGATGCAAAGAACATTACAGCAAGTAACGTTGCACAGGTATATGCAGTAGCTCAGAAGTTCCATGAAGCATATCCTAACATTAAGATTAATCTTTGGTCAAAGAGCGGTGACCCAGATCAGTACAATACAGCAACTTGGGAAGAAGAAATGGAAAACTTCAAGGCTAAGTATGGTAAGTATCCTGATGTTTGGGCTTCAACAGATGTTACATCAGATGTTAAGAAAGGTTTAGTTGCTGACTTATCAGTTTACAAAGATGATGAAACATATAAGTCATACAATAAATCTCTTATGGATAAGTTAAACTATTATGGATTCCAGGCTGGTATTCCATCATACACAATCCCTTGGGGTGTTTGGGTTAACAAGTCTTTAGCAGAAGATAACAACATTAGCGTTCCAGATCCAGATTGGACAATTGATGAATTTACAAGATTTGTCACAAAGGCTGATGATAAGACATTCTGGGGAATTAAAGCAATTCCTGGAACAATCATCAACATCGGAACAGAAGCAATTGCAAGAAACATTACTAAGGAAAACAAAGTTGATTTAAATAATGAAGAAGTTAAATCATTATTAAGTTACATTCCTAAGTGGTCAGACCACACAATCGATTCTGCAGAAGGTTCAGGTGCCTTAACTAAGGAAATCGTTCAGGAAAGCAAGGCTTATACATGGTACTACTTCACAAACAACAGAACATTAGTTAACACAACAGATCCTTGGTTCTTAACAGCAGGCGCTGATGAATCAGCAAAGGACAGCGATGCATACATCAAGGCTGCTGATTGGGATTATTATCCATTCCCATCAACTAAGTATACAGAAAACAGCGTTAAGATCGTTATGGATCCAATGTGTATACATAACTACGCACAGGATGATGGAAACACAGAATGGAGCAAGGCAGAAACACAGAAGAGAGATGTAGCTTACACATTCGCATCATTCTGGACAGCTTCAACAGTAGCAAAGAAAGCAGTTTATGCTCAGAAGTTCTCTGAAAACGGAGAAATGAAACTTGCAGCTGGAGATTCATTCCCAGTTGTAACAGGTAAGGCTTATGATGAACAGATGGATTTATGGAACAGCATCGATGCTCATAAACTTTACAAAGACAAAGCAGGATTCCAGGAAGTTCTTAAGATCTGGAAAGAAGGCAAGAACACAGTTGTTGACTATAGCGATGCATGTGAAAAGTGTTGGACTAAGTCAGTTACTGAAAGTGGAGAAAAGAAAGATACATTATATGAATGGAATCATAATGGTGACGAGCAGGTAGTTGGAGCATGGCCTGGAGATAAGGATTGGGCTGATAATGTTAAGGCTAAACTTTCAGATTGGAATTCAACAATCAACAAACGTATTGATAAAGCTCAGACACAGCTTAAAGATGCTTTAAAGAAATACTATAATATTGAGGCTAAATAGTAATTACTAATTAATTATTATAAACATAAGAGCGGAACTGCCGTTAAAGTAGTTCCGCTTTTGTGAAAAAGGGAAAGGACAACAATGAAAAAGAAGATTACTACTATTATAATAGCTATAGTTTGTATCGTTGTTGCTGCACTTGTTTTAACACAATTTGTTTTCAAAACAGAAACATCACATATCAAAGATGTAGATAGTAATACTTTTGAAAAAGCATATAATTTACTTTCTACATCTTATCTAAGCGATGGAGAAGAAGCAGAAGTATACTACACCGATTTCATAAAGAAGAACACAACAATTGGTGAAGGAACTCATGTTGCTAGTTTGAAAGACGGAATTGATGCTAATAAGTTCTATAACAATAAGAAGAAAGACAGCACTGATGACACAACACCAAAGGCTGTTACAAACTATAATTCAACAATGACTGAATTGAATTATAATGATAAGGCTGAATATACAGTCAAAGTAGATAAAGAAGGTTTATATTACTTGAACCTTGATTACATTTCTATTGGCGAATCATTGTCTGATTATACTGTAAAACTTACAGTAAATGGAAAGCAACAGTATTCAGAAATGAACACTATTGCATTACCAATCATATGGGCAGATGAAGACACAAAAACATATGTAGGTAGTGATAAGAAAAAGAGTTTTCCATTAGATAGTTATGGCGATGAAATAGCACCAAGTCAGAATAGAGTTCAGGAATGGACAAATACATATTTATACAATAATACATACGTTTCAAGCTCCCCGCTTTCATTCTATTTAAAGAAGGGTGTTAATAAGATTAAAATTGAAAACGTATCATCAGGTGGTTTAGCAGTTGGTAAGCTTCAGGTAGAAGCAGGAAAAAACAACACTAAGTCATATAAGGAATACGCATCAGAACATAGTAACGCAGAATTAGTAAAAAATAGTGATGATGCATTACAGGTTGATGCAGTATACTATACTAAGAAAAATTCATCTGATGCAGTATATGGATCTGAAACAAAATCTTCGCTTACAAGATTCAACATAGATAAAGAAAAATTGAATACATTACAGTGGAATGCAGCAGGTATTGAAGTTACATATACAATTAATGTAAAGAAAGCAGGTAACTACAATCTTACTTTCCATTATGATAATGGAAAGAAAGAATTTGATTCTTTCGAAACAATTAAGATTGATGGAGAAGTACCTTTTAGCGAACTTTATAACTACGCATTCGCACCGGTTTCATCAGGTTACGCTAATGAAACATTATCAGACAAAGATGGTAATGCATATAGCATTTATTTAACAGAAGGTAAGCATACAATTTCTATTAAGCAGGAAAACCAGCCTGTAATGGAAGCTTACAGATATGCATTATTACTTCAACAGCACATTACTGATTTTGAATTGGAAATTACAAAGATTACAGGTAGTGATGTTGATACAGAACGTAACTGGAAAATGACAAAATATATTCCGGAAATTCCAGAATATTTAAAAGCATATAAGACAGTAATTCAGCACATTAGATATATTCTTCAGGATTATTCACCTAATGGAAATTCAAGTGCAGTGCTTACATATTTAGATGAAGCAGAACAGTTTATTAAAGATATGCAGAAATATCCTGATGAAATTGCTTTGCACACAGCTGACTTAACTGGAGCAGATAACTCTATCTTAGTTTCATTAAGTAATTTTACAACAGAAGTTACATCAAATGATTTTACATTAGATAGAATTTATGTAACTGCTGATAAAGGTCAGATTGAAAAACCAAACCCATCAGCAGGTAGCTCAATGTGGACATCAATTAGAACATTGGTAAATACATTTACATCTTCTAAATATGCTACAGGTGCAAGTCAGGACAGCAAGACTTTAACAATTTGGGTAAATAGAGCTATCACTCATGTAGACTTGTTACAGAAGATGGTAGATACAGAGTTTGTTCCTTATTATAAGGAAAAAACAGGAAAAGACATTAAGGTTAAAGTTTCTACAATGCCTGATGTTGCAAAATTAACATTGGCTATTGCAGCGAAAGAAACACCTGACGTAGCATTAGGACTTATGTCTTATGTACCTTTTGATTTATCAAGCCGTGGAGCTTTATATGATTTAACAAAGTTCGATGATTTCTGGACAGTGGCAAGAAGATTTCCAACAGGATCTTTTGTATCATATGTATACAATGAAGGTATGTATGCAATTCCTGAAACAACAGACTTTAACGCTATAGTTTACAGAACCGACATTTTTAACAACTTAGGACTTAAAGTCCCAAGTACATGGAATGAATTAATAGATATTTTACCAACATTGCAGAGATATGGTATGAACTTCTATCATAACATTGCATTAGGTACAACAGGTTACAAGTGGTTCTACCAGACATCCCCAATGATTTTACAGAATGGTGGAGAATTATATACTCAGGACGAGAATGGTCTTGTTACAACAGGTATTGATTCTAAGAAATCTGTAAAGGGATTGTCATTGTTAGGTAACTTATTTACAAAGTATTCACTTGAAACATCAGTACAGAACTTCTTTAACTCATTTAGATATTCAACTAATCCAATTGGTATTATTGGAATGGAAGATTATACATTGATTAATAATGGTGCTAAGGAATTAGAAGGTAAATGGGCTATCGCTCCATATCTTGGAACAGAACAGGAAGATGGTAGCATTGACAGAACATTCGTTGCAAATGGTACAGGTGGAGCAATTTTCAAGACTTCAAATAAGAAAGATGAATCTTGGGAATTCTTAAAATGGTGGACAAGCAAAAAAGTTCAGACAGAATATACTTATACATTACGTTCATCTTATGGTAAGACATTCTTCTGGTTATCAGCTAACAAGGCGGCATTACAGAATAACCCAATGGATGAAGCTGATAAGAAGATTATTACTGAACAGCTTGACTATGTAACAGACGTTACAAGAACACCTGGTCAGTACCTATTAGAAAGAACAATTTCTAATATTTGGACAACAATGGTATTCGACGGAACAGCCGGTCAGGTAGCTGTTGATGAAGCTAAGAATGATGTTAACAAGGAAATCGTACGTAAGATGCAGGAACTTGGATATTATGACGAGAACGGAAAAATGGTTAAGAAATTCAAACTTCGTGGATATGATTGGATAAAAGAAAATCAGGATAAAGCGAAAGCTAATCCGGAAGAGGAGGTAAGCAAATAATGAGTAGTGCAGCTGCAGCAGTAGAGAAAACAGCCACAAAGTCAAAAGGCGGTAAAAAATTCTACCAGACTGAAGGATTTAGATCATTTTTACTTTTACTTCCTTACGGATTGCTATTCTTTACATTTATATTATTGCCAATACTTATAGCTATTGGTTTATCATTTACATACTTTGACGTTATTAATATGCCAAAGTTTGCAGGGTTAACAAACTACATTACTCTTTTTACAGGTGATGAAGTTTTCATGAAATACGTTTTACCTAACACTGTACTTTACGCTATTGTAGTTGGTATTGGTGGTTATGTATTATCGTTTATTATGGCATGGATTCTTGCTCAGGTTACTCCAAGAGCAAGAACACTATATGCTTTAGCAATGTACACACCTTCATTGTCAGGTCAGATTATGATTCAGGTTATCTGGAAAACAATCTTCTCAGGTGACCAAAGTGGTCTTGCTAACGCATGGTTACAGAAATTAGGCTTTATAAATCAGCCTATTCAGTGGTTAATATCATCTGACTACTTTATGCAGATTATGATATTCATATCATTATGGTCATCAATGGGTATCGGTTTCTTATCCATGTTATCAGGTATTATGAACATAGACCAGGAATTATACGAGGCAGCTTATGTGGATGGTATCAAAAACAGAGCCCAGGAAATTATTTATATTACAGTCCCATCAATGAAACCACAGATGTTATTCGGTGCGGTTATGTCAATTGTAAACGCATTTAACATGGGCTGGATTGGTGTAGCGTTGGCAGGTGCAAACCCAACACCTGATTATTCGGGTCAGTTAATAGCCAACCATATTGATGATTACGCGTTCGTTCGATACGAGATGGGTTACGCAGCTGCAGTATCAGTTGCACTTCTTGCATTGGTATGGGTATGTAGTAAAGTAGCAAACACATTATTTACAGAGAAAGAAGAATATTAGAAAGGAGGATACATAAATGGCAGGTTTTCAGGGGAACAGAATTAATCCAACACGTTTTTCGCGTGGTCAGATTAAGTTTCATATAATTGCATTACCATTATCAATATTTATGATCCTTCCGGTAATATTTATGATAAATAATGCATTTAAACCTTTGGGAGAATTGTTTAAATTTCCACCAACATTATTTGTACAAAATCCAACATTGGATAACTTTAAGAATTTATTGAACTTATCAGGAGCAACAGGAATTCCAATGTCCAGATATTTCTTAAATTCATTAATCGTAGCAGTATTAACAGTAGTGCTTGGAATTCTCATTACGATTATGGCAGCTTATGTACTTTCAAAGAAGAAGTTCAAAATCAAAGGTGCTTTATGGGAAGTAAACCAGATGGCTCTTATGTTCGTAGCAACAGCCGTAGCTATTCCAAGATACTTAATTATCGTAAACTTAGGCGTATACAATACATGGTTTGCACATATCTTACCATTGATTGCAATGCCTGTAAGTTTATTCTTAGTAAAACAGTTCGTTGATGGTATTCCAGATGCGTTAATTGAAGCAGCGGTAGTAGACGGTGCAGGAGATATTACTATATTAAGAAAGGTAATTATTCCTTTAACAAAACCGGCTCTTGCAACATCTGTGGTTCTTACATTCCAGCAGGTATGGAACAACGTGGAAACATCAAACAACTATATTACAAACGAAGCATTAAGAACATTAACATACTATTGTAACTCCATTGGTGTAAACAATGCTGTAGCGGCAGCCGGTATGGTAGCTGCATCAAGTTTGATTTTATTCTTGCCAAACTTGATTATATTCATTTGTATGCAGTCTAAGGTTATGAACACAATGGCAAGTTCAGGTATCAAGTAAGGAGGCAGAAATGAAAAAAATTATGAAAAAAAGTTTAGTTCTGTTTCTAGCCTTGGTATTTGTGGTAATGTCAGTGTTACCAGTGGCAGCATCACAGGCAACCAGTTACTCATATACAGAAGATGATCAGGGAGAATTGGTTAGAACACAGGATGCATATTTGCCTGACAGAACTATAACAAACTTAGAATTATCAGATCCTGAAGATATGGTAATTGATGATAACAACATTGCTTACATAGCAGATACAGGAAATCAGAGAATTGTTATTTACGATTTAAACACTGAGAAAATCGTAAGAATCCTAAATGGTAAAACAGTTAACGATAAAAGATTCCCTGGATTCAAAAGTCCTAAGGGTGTATTTAGAACAAATGCCGGTGAATTATATGTTGCTGACGTAGGACAGAAAGCGGTATTCAAATTTACAAAGGATTTTAAATTCGTAAGAAGTTATTTAAAACCATCAGCAGCTATTTTTGCTGATACAAACTACGAACCAAGTAAGGTTACAGTAGATAGCGGTAACAACATCTACATCGTTTCAGAAGGTGTTTACGCAGGTGTAATTCAGTTGGCAAACACAGGTGAGTTCTTAGGATACTTCACATCAAATAAGTCAAAATTAACACCACAGCAGATGTTCTTAAAATTAATTTATACAAAAGAACAGCAGAAAAAATCAGAGTTATTAAATACTCTTCCATCTACATTCTCTAATGTTTTTGTAGATACAAATGGTACAGCATATTCAACATGTATGGGTACAGGAAATGACTTACTTAAGAAGCATAGTACAGATGGTACTAACATGCTTGGGAATGTTAAGACTTCTTCAGCATTAACAGATGTTACTGCAAACAAAGACGGTATTATTTACGCAAGTGATTCACATGGTATGATTTGGGTATATACAAGTCAGGGTGAAGTAATCTTCCAGTTAGGTGCAGAAGCAGCAGACAAAGATATTTCAGGTTTATTTACATCACTTACAACAATTGCTGTAGATAACAGTGGAAACATCTGGACAGCTGATGGTGAAAAAGGATACTTACAGTCATTTACACCGACAGAATATGCAACAACTATTTTCAAGGCTTTAAAAGAATATGAAAATGGTGATTATAAAGAAGCCCTTAGAGATTGGAATTATGTATTAAGACTTAACCAGATGTCAGTTCTTGCTCATAACGGTGTAGCAAAAGCTTACTACAATGATGAAGTTTATGACAAAGCAATGGAACATTTTGAAATTGCCGGAAACAGAGACGGTTATTCAAACGCATTCTGGGAAGTAAGAAACAAATCAATCCAGAAGTGGTTAGGAACAGTTTTAATTGTTTTAGTTATTCTTATTGCAATTAAGATTGCTATCGGATTCATTGATAAGAATCATGTACTTAAGAAAAAGAAAAGAGCTCTTGGACAAAAACTTAAGAATACACCTGTTATTGGTGAATTAGGTTATGCGTTCAAGATAACAAAACATCCAATTGACAGATACTATGATATTAGAGTAAACAAGAACGGTTCAGTGATAGCTGCAACAATCTTATACATTGTTTTCTTCGGAGTATACATGTTATACCAGACAGGTAAAGGATTTATTTACCAGTATTCAAAAGTAGAAGACATGGATATGGGAGCGGTTATCGTAGGTTTCTTTGCAATATTAATTTTATTTATTATTTGTAACTATCTTGTAACATCAATTACAGATGGTGATGGTACATTTAGACAGGTTTACTTAATACCTGCATACGGATTAATACCTGCAATGATATCAATGGTAGCAACAGTTATTATGTCATACGTATTAACATACAACGAATCATTTATCTTAACAGTTATTATGATAATTGGTGTATGTTGGAGTATTGCTCTTATATTTGAAGGTCTTTCAACAGTTCATGATTATGACTTTAAACATACAGTAGTAAGTTTGATAATCACAGTAGTATTCATGCTTATTGCAGCAATCGTTGTTTTAGTAGTTATTATTATGTGGGAACAGTTAAAAGATTTCTTAGTAACAGTAGGAAAGGAGATTATAAGAAATGTTACAGGCAGCTAAACATAAAAAGATTAAAATTACAGCACTTGTGGTATGTCTCTTATGCGTCCTTTCACTTAGCGCTGCAGTAGCAGCTGCGTTCTTGAATACAAATAGAGATACAAGACCTGCACCTAACAAGGTAACATCAAATATGAAAGTAACAAACGCATATCAGTTACTTTGTAAGAAAGGTAATTATGAATATTATTTCAGAGATGACCGCGATATTATCTTAGTTAGAAACACAAAGACAAAATATGTTTGGAAAACAGGTGTAGATGTTGCACTTCCTAAAGAAATTGAAGAAGCTTTAGATGTTGTAACAAGTGCAAAAGAAGATAAAGATCCTTCAGAAATCAAAGATTACGCTGAGGAAAAAGGAATGACAGTTGCGCAGGTTAAAGAACTTGCCAACACACCAAAGGATTCATCATTTACTAATGACCAGTATGCAGCATTTGCAAACTCAATTGTTACAGTTGAGTATTATACAGGTTCAGGTAAGAGTATGAAGACTACAAGAGTTTCATCAGCAGCAGCTAGTGAGAATGATGGAAAATCAGGACTTAGTGAAGTTGATAAAGAAAAGGGAGAATACAAATTAGAATGTGTATTCAAACTTGGTGATGATGATTTAGGTATGAATGTATATATTACATTCGGTGATG
The DNA here is from genome assembly GCF_965119675.1 of Eubacterium sp. Marseille-QA0814. Classification (NCBI taxonomy): domain Bacteria; kingdom Bacillati; phylum Bacillota; class Clostridia; order Eubacteriales; family Eubacteriaceae; genus Eubacterium; species Eubacterium sp. Marseille-QA0814. Next base: position 2,513,022 of record NZ_CBCPMG010000001.1, read on the forward strand.
ATGGAAATATCAAATACGATATACCATATAAAGAACTTACAGGTTCAGGCATCAAGAAAATTGCTAACGTAATCATTACACCGTTCTTAGGAACAAGTGGTGGTGCTACATTAGCATATGATGAAGAAGAAGCTGACTGGGTTAAGTTACAGGGAAAAGAATTAACACCTGGTTATGCATTAATACCTGACGGAAGTGGAGCTTTAGTAAGATTCGCAACAAACAATACAAAGTTCAGTGAATATCAGGGTAAGATTTATGGAACAGATCCATCAACAAACTTAACATATTATGCAACAAGCGATGACGTTGTTCCTGTACAGGAACCAACAATGCCGGTATTCGGTATTTCACATGGTGATGGAACACAGGCAGCATTTGTTGCTTACGCTGATAAGGGTGATGAATACATGAGCATAAATGCAGTCCCTTCAACAACAGCAGAAGGTGAAGTAAGATATACATACGCTTACCCAACATTTAAGTTCAATTCAGAATATTATCAGGTAACAAACCAGAAGGGTGATTCTTACAGAAAGACACAGGATACACCAAACAAGGTTGATATTTCAATGACATATCAGTTCTTAAGTGGCGATGGAAGTGATGGAACACCATCAGCAGATTACGCAGGTATGGCTCAGGCATACAGACAGCACTTAATTGATAATGGAACATTGAAAGAAAGAACAACAGAAGGTTCAAACCTTCCAATTAGAGTTGACTTCTTAATGTCAGATTCAAAGAAAGGTGTATTCTTAACACAGCAGGTAACAGTAACAACTGCTGATGATGTAAGAAACATCTTAAACAAGTTAACAAAAGATGGAGTTGAAAATATTAATACAGGTTTAATCGGATGGCAAAGCGGTGGAGAAACATTATCAAAGCCAAACAGCACAAGTTTTTCAAGTGCCGTAGGAAGTGAAAGTAAGTTCACTTCATTAATATCTGATTTTGCTAAGAAGAATATTGATATTTCATTCTCAAGAGAGTTTACAACAATTAATGAAGATATGGTAAGTTACTACAGCAACTCTGCTAAGCACTTAAATACAAAATACCTTCAGGTTGATAAAACAGATATTTTACCAAAGAATGCTCCTGTAACAGAATTTGGTTATGCACTTCCTAAGAAGACAGCACAGTGGATGGATGACTTATATGAAGACTTAGGAGAATACAGCAAGTCATTTACAATTGACGGAGCATCAAATGTATTAGTTAGTACATACAGTAGTGATGGTGTAGAAACAACAGTAAGTGATGCAATTAAGTTATATCAGAATTCATTACAGAAAATGAAGAAGAATGGTACAACACTTAACTTAGTAGCACCAAACAAATACTTATGGAAATACACAGACAGATACTTACAGTCACCTGTAGGAACATCACAGTATGTATACGAAACAGATACAGTTCCATTTTTACAGATGGTACTTAACGGTACAATGGAAGTATATGCACCATATGCAAACTTCTCATTCTACTCAACAACAGACCAGTTAAGAATGATTGACTACAATATTTGTCCTTCATTTGTATTAACACAGGAACCATCATATCTTTTAGCATCAACAACTTCATCAGACTACTATTCAACAGAGTTTGAACAGTATGAGCAACTTGTAAAAGATATTTACAACAAAGTCAACACACCATTATCTAAGGTTATTGGATATAAGTGGTCAGGCCGTAAGGTAGTAAGTGACGGTGTTATCGTTAATACATACAAGAAAGACGGAGATACAAAGAGTGTAGTAATTAACTATACAAAGGATAAAGTTACTGTAGGAAATACAGAAGTAGCTGCACAGAGTGCAGAAGTAATTGAAGGAGGTGTTAAATAATGGCTGAAGAAAAGAAGACAACAGAAGTAAAAACAACTCCTAAAAAAGACAAGCCAAAAAAGGCTAAGAAAATGCGTACATACCAGCAGAGACAGGACAGAACAGGTTATATGTTTATGGCTCCTTGGATTGTAGGTTTTGCATTATTTACATTGTTCCCATTTGTATTTACTATTTATTTAAGTTTTACAAATGTAAAGAGAACAATCAGAGGATACGAAATTGAATGGACAGGTGTAGGAAACTACGTTAAGGCGTTCATTGGAAACAGTGAATTTACACCTGCGTTAATTAAGTATTTACAGATGATTATACCTTACACATTTATTGTAGTAGTATTATCATTTATTATCGCTTACCTTTTAAATAAGATTAAAGTAGGTAAGGGTGTTTTAAGAACAATTTATTTCTTACCTGTTATTATCATGTCTGGTCCGGTTATGACACAGATTATGGAAGTGCAGGGGGCCGCAGGACAGGCAGCAGCTCAGGCTACTGCATCAGCCACGGCGCCAGAAACAACCAATGCATATTTAAATATATTTATTATGCAGATTATAGACAGCTATTCACCGGCACTTGGAAATGCCCTAGCAGGTGTATTTGATCAGTTATCAATTATACTTTGGTTTACAGGTATTCCAATTGTATTATTTATCAATGGTTTACAGAAAATCAACCCAAGTGTTTACGAAGCAGCAAAGATTGACTCAGCCAATGCTTGGCAGATTATGTGGAAGATAACAATTCCAATGTTAAAACAGATTGGACTTATTATTACAGTCTTCACAGTAATACAGCTTGGTATGTTCAGCTCAATTAACCCATTATATGAGTTAATTCAGGAAAAGACAGGTGAAACAGGTTCAGGTCTTGGATATGCCGCAACTTACGCATGGATATACGCGTTAGTGGTACTCTTACTTGTTGGATTTGTGTTCTTACTATTTAGAGATAAGAAACCAAAAGATATCAAGGCAAGACAGAAGCAGGAAAAGAAATTAAAGAAGCTGGAAAAACAGCAGAAGAGAAGATTAAATTCTCAGAAGAGACATCAGGCAAAGGAGGCAAAGTTATATGGCAAATAAAAATAACAGTGCAAAGAAGATTGATTTGTCATCAGTTAAGAAAATCAACTTTGCCAAATTAAAGAGATTAAAAGCTGTAAACATTATTTCAAAATTTGCAATTTACTTTGTATTAATTTGTATTGGATTCATTTTCTTAGAGCCAATCTTTGAAATGATTTCCAAATCAATTATGACAACAAAGGACTTAATTGATCCATCAATTACATGGATTGCAAAACATGCAACATTAGATAACTTTAAAAATGCTATTGGAACACTTGATATTCCAACATCAATTTTAAACTCAATTTGGTACTCAGCATTACTTGCTATTGCTCAGACATTTGTATCAGCAACAACAGGTTTCGCATTATCAAGATACACATTTAGAGGAAGAAACTTCTGGTTTGTAATGTTAATTATTGCATTCATTCTTCCTGTACCACTTTTAACAGTACCAAGAATTATGATGTTCAGCACTGCTGAAAGCATTTTAGGATTTAAATTAATTAACACAGTTGTTCCACAGTTCTTATTAGCATTATTAGGACAGGGAACATACTCAACAATGTTGGTATTGATATTCTACAATTTCTTTAACATGATACCAAAGTCACTTGATGAAGCGGCAATGATCGATGGTGCCGGTTCATTAAAAGTTTTCTATCATGTAGCAATTAGATTATCAATTTCAACAATCTTAGTTGTATTCTTATTCTCATTCGTATTTAACTGGAATGAAACATATACAACTAACATACTGACAGGTGATGCTTTAGAGTTATTACCGGGAAGATTATCATTATTTGATAACGGTTCAACTTCAAATGCCGTAAGTGAGTTAAACGAAGCCATCAAGATGGCAGCTACACTTATAGCAATTGCACCATTGTTAGTATTGTACGCATGCGTACAGAGACAGTTCATTGAAGGTATCGAAAATACAGGTATCACAGGTGAATAAAACATTTTAGAACAGGTGCGTAAAGCATCTGTTCTAACAGATGAAAGTGAGAGGGCAAAATATGAATAAGATGTTAAAGAAAATCATATCTGTTGCATTAGCAATGGCTATGGTTGTTACTACAGTTTATGTAGGAAATCCAACAACAGCACAGGCAAAAGTAACAATCAAGTCTAAGAAGACAGTTACTTTAATCGCAGGAAACAGCAGCAAAATTAAAGTTAAACAAAAAGGTGCTAAGTTTACATCAAGCAATAAGAAAATTGCTACAGTTTCAAAAAAAGGAAAAATCAAGGCTAAAAAGCCTGGTACTTGCAAAATTACAGTAAAAGTAAAGAAAAGCAAGAAGAAAGTAACTGTTAAGGTTACACCTGGCGCAACATCAATTGAGTACGCAAAGAACACAGCAAATAATGGTATTTCATTAGAGTGGACTGGTGTAAGCGGTGCAACAGGCTACCAGATTTACTATTCAACAAATGCAAACAGTGGCTTTAAAGTAACAACAGTTGGAAAAGTTACAAGAACAACAGTTAATGGTTTAACAGCAGGTTCAACTTACTACTTCAAGATTAAACCTATTGCAAAAGTAAGTGGTAAGACTTATGTATGTTCAAAGTTCTCAAACGTAGTATCAGACAAAGTTCGTAAGATGGTTTGGAATGATGAATTTAGTGGAACAACAATTGATTCAACAAAATGGACTACAGAAGGCGCAACTGGTGCAGGTGGCTATGGTAATAGGGAACTACAGAACTATCAGCCGGAATATGCAGAAGTAAAAGATGGAAATCTTGTTATTAAGCCACAGTTCGAAACAAAAAAAGGAACTAAGAATATTATAAAAAGTAGCTATTATTCAACAAAACTTTGGACTAAAGGATTATATTCATTTACATATGGTAAGGTAGAATTCAGAGCTAAGTTACCGAAAGGACAGGGAACATGGGCTGCATGTTGGATGTTAGGTAATGATAGTAATTATGGTACATGGCCAAACTGTGGTGAAATTGATGTTTTAGAAACAATGAGTGAAGCATCAAAGACAGTTATTCCACAGTCAATCCATAATACAAAGTTCAATGGTATGCCAACAAGTTCTGGAAATAAGTATAAACATACAACAGTTGCAACAGCTACAAGTGCATATCACACATACGGAATTATCTGGAATGCAAAGGAAGTTACATTTACAATTGATGGTAAGGTAACATGGTCATATAACCCATCAAGATATGTGGCTACAGGAAATGCTTGGGCTAACAGTAGTATTTGGCCATTTAACAAGCCATTCCACTTAATTATTAACTGTGCTATTGGTGGTGTTCTTGGTGGAACAGTAGGAACAGATTACTGGACAAAAGTAGGCACAAAGACTTACCCGGACGGCGGAGTTAATGATGTATATCAGGATAAGATGTACGTTGATTATGTAAGAGTATATCAGTAAAAATAAAGTAACAAGGAGGCTTTAAGCCTCCCTTGTTGCGAAACTTTCCAAGTAGATTAGGAGGATTATTGTATGGTTACAATAAAAGACGTTGCCAGAGAAGCGGGAGTGGCAATATCAACAGTTTCAAATGTGTTTAATAACGCAGATATCGTTAGTGAAGAGACAAAACAAAAAGTATTAGATGCAGTAGAAAAACTTCATTACATACCAAATATGAATGCAAAGTTATTAAAGTCTAATAGAAAAAATACAATAGGCCTCTTTTTAACAAGTTTACAAGGTGATTTCTATAAGGTATTAACACAGGCAATTCATTTACAGTGTAAATTAAATAATTACATGTTAAATATTTATATAAGTAATGACAACTCACCAGATGAAATATACAGAATGATTATTGCATCAGGTGTTGCAGGCGCAATTATTTACCATGAAGACTTAACAGGTGATTATGTAAAAAGAATTGCAACAGTAAATATCCCTATGGTATTTATTGACAGAGATAGCAAAGGTAAGAACATTTCAGGTGTTTTAGTTGATGACAAATTAGGCGCATCAATGGCAATTGATTACTTATTAAAATTAGGACATAAGAGAGTCGGTTACATGCACGGAAATGATACGGGAGATGACAGGCATCGTTATCAGGGATATGTTGAAATTATGCAGAAGCATAATCTCCCAATTGATGAAGACATTGTTTTAAGAGGTTACTACGAAGAGAGCCTGGCATACAGCGAGATGCGCTCTATGCTATCAAGTGGAATAAAGATTCCTGATGCAATGTTTTGTGCCAATGACGAAATGGCTTGGGGTTGCATAAAAGCGCTACAGGATGTGGGAATTAAGGTTCCTGAACAGGTAAGCGTAATAGGATACGATGACAGCACAATTAGTGGATATTATGGCGTTCCACTTACAACAGTACACAGCCCAATTACAGAAATGGGTAGTGCAAGCGCAAATGAATTATTCAGATTATTAAACGATGATGGTGACAAGAGCGGTACAGTTACAAAACTTTCACCAAAGATGGTTTACAGAAGTTCATGCGGAAAACGCAAATAAAAAGGAGATTATTATGGAGAATTATAGACTTGAAGGTAAGACATTTGTTATAGATGATTATGACAGATTGCCAGCTTTTTCAAGCTTTTTACCTGGTCTTGCAGGTGTAAAGGGTATTCCAATGTGGACGTTCTACACAAACAGAGGACAGGGAATGAACAGTTTTGGTATTGATAACAAGGGCAATGCCATTATGGAATTTAATTCAGCTAATACAGCTTTTGAAAACACAACAGTAAAGGGTTTTAGAACATTCTTAAAAATTGACGGCGAATATTATGAACCATTTTTCAAATATGAAAAAGAAGCAAAACGTCAGATTAGAATGAATAAAAATAGTTTCAAGATTATTGAAACAAATGAAAAATACGGTATTGAAGTAACAGTTAATTACTTCATTCTTCCAAACGAAAGTATTGGAGCATTAGTTAGACAGGTTTCAGTGAAGAACATTTCTGATTCTGCAAAAGATATTGAAGTTATTGACGGACTTCCAAAGATTATTACATACGGAATCTCAAATGGTGAATTCAAGGAAATGTCAAACTTATTTAAGAGTTGGGCATACATTAAGAACATTGATAACAAGGTTCCATACTACACACTTAGAGCATCAACAAAGGATTCAGCAGAAGTTTCAGATGTTGAAGGTGGTTACTACTATCTTACAATTAAAGATGGAGAATTACAGGATGTAATCTACGATGTGGATACAGTATTCGGATATGATCTTTCATTAATGACACCTGTAAGATTTATCGAAGGTGGAATTGATAACGTAAAAGCAAAAGAACAGTGTTTCGCAAACAAAGTTCCTTGCGGATTTACAGCATTCCATGAAACAGTAGCTGCAAACCAAGCAATCACATTTGATACAATGATGGGATTTGCAGGTTCAGAAGAACAGATTAATTCAAAGGTTTCTACATTTACAAAGCCTGGCTATATTGCAGACAAGTTTGTAGAAGCAGAAGAATTAGCAGATAGCTTCACATCTGACATTAAGACACATACATCTGCCGGAAAATTTGATCAGTACATTGAACAGTGTTACTTAGATAACTTCTTAAGAGGTGGTTATCCATATGTTCTTAACAAAGATGGTAATAAGTCTATAATACATTTATTTAGTAGAAAACATGGAGATCCGGAAAGAGATTACAACTTCTTCTCTATTGCTGCTGAATATTATTCACAGGGTAACGGAAACTTCAGAGATGTTTCTCAGAATAGAAGAAATGATGTATTCTTCAATAAAGATGTTGGAGAATTCAATGTTAAAACTTTCTTCAGTTTAGTACAGGCTGATGGTTACAACCCATTAGAAGTACGTCCAAGTTTATTTAACGTAATTGAAGGAAAAGAAGACGAAGTTAATGCTTATGTAAAAGAAAACATTGACGGAGATGCAACAGCCATTGAAAAAATTGTTGCAGGTAAGTTTACACCGGGACAGATTTCAAACACAATTGCAAAACTTGGTTTAAAAGTAAAAATTGATGATGGTGATTTCATTGCAGAAATCTTAAATGATTGTGACCAGAACATTGAAGCCGGATTTGGTGAAGGTTACTGGAGCGATCACTGGGATTACAACATGGATTTAGTAGATAACTACTTAAGCGTATTCCCTGATAAGATTAACGAATTATTATTCGAAGACAAAACATACAAGTTCTATGACAGCGTTGCATACGTTGTACCAAGAGATGAAAAGTATGTTATTAATAAAAAAGGTGACGTACGTCAGTACGGTATGGAAGTTGAAGATGAAGAAAAACTTGCACGTCCTGGATTTAACAAGTGGGCAACTAACTGGTTAAAGACAAAAGACGAAAAGATTTATGAAACATCTTTAGCTGTTAAGATGGTTATTTTAGCACTTAGCAAATTCGCTCAGCTTGACGTTGACGGAATCGGTGTTGAAATGGAAGGTGGAAAGCCGGGCTGGAATGATGCCATGAACGGTCTTCCTGGATTATTCGGTTCAGGTACACCTGAAACATTTGAATTAAAGAGATTAGTAAACTTCATCATTAACAACTTTGATGGAGAAGGCGAAGTTACAATGCCTGCTGAGATTGCAAAATACTTAGATGATGTTAAGGCAGCACTTGACGAATACAACAACGGAACAATTAATGACTTCCAGTATTGGGATAAGGTTGCAACAATCAGAGAAGCTTACAGAGAAACAATTAAACTTTACTTAAGCGGTGAAGAAACAGTTGTATCAAAAGCTCACATTGTTGAAGTATTCAAGGCATTCGAAGCTAAGATTGAAAAAGGTATTGCAAAGGCTGTTGAAATGGGTAACGGACTTGTGCCAACATACATTACACATGAAGCAGTTGACTTTGAACCTGTTGTAGACGAAAATGGAGAACCTGTAATTAGTCATTACGGACTTCAGAAGGCAAAGGTTAAGAAATTTAAGGCAGTTGCTTTACCATACTTCCTTGAAGGACCTGCCCGTATGATGGGTTACGAAGATGTAGATACAGCAAGAGACATGTACAACAAAGTTAAGAACACAGGTCTTTATGATGAGAAACTTGCTATGTACAAGACTTCAGCATCAATTGAAGAATGTTCAATGGAAAATGGACGTTGTCGTGCATTTACTCCAGGATGGCAGGAAAGAGAAAACGTATTCTTACACATGGAATACAAATATCTCTTAGCTATGATTAAAGCAGGTCTATATGATGAATATTATGAAACAATTAAGGGAGCACTTATTCCATTCTTAGATCCAAATATGTATGGTAGAAGTACACTTGAAAATTCATCATTTATTGCATCAAGCGTAAATCCAAATGAAGATGTTCATGGTAGAGGATTTGTTGCAAGACTTTCAGGTTCAACAACAGAAATGATTTCTATGTGGATTCAGATGATGATGGGTGGCAAGGTATTTACTTATGAAGATGGTAAGCTTGCACTTAACTTTGATCCAAAGCTTGCAAACTGGTTATTTGATGAAGGAAAAGTTACATTCAGACTTCTTTCAACATGTGACGTAACATACATTAATAATACAGGAAAGAACACTTATGGCGCTGATGCTGCTAAGGTTTCAAAGGTTGAAATCAACGGTGAAACAGTAGCAACAGAAGGTAAGATTGTTGGCGAAATGGCAGAAGCTGTTCGTGATGGCAAGATTAATGCTATAAATGTTTACTTTGAATAAATCATTTAAAATGCTATAAATTTTTATAGAGCAAATGGTGGGGATGAGAATCTTTAGGGTTCTCATCCAACACACATTTGAAAAAGATATAAACTCTATAAGGTTCACAGCATTTTTTCTTTATAAAAGCTTGAAACGTTTTAATTTTTGGAAAGATTATAAAAGAAAGTAAATAAAAGAATTGAAATTATATCTTTTAGATGACCTAATACAAGTTCCTGCTAATTATATTTAAGAGCAAATAAAGGTATATAAAATAAATATGTAACAATTGTAGTTTTTCCAAAAACTAAAAATATAATATAAAATATAAAAAGAAAATTTTCTAAAAATAATAAGCAAAAAAGACAATCTGCAAAGATGCACACTAAAACAACTATCTGCAAAATACAGAGTAAAGACAACAACATGCAAAAATGCAGTTTCAAACAACTATTTGAAAACTATTGAACAAAATCAATTTAAAATAAAAAGGAGAAAGGATTAGATTTTATGAGCGATTTAAAGTATTTGGACAAAAAAGGAACATTTACATTAGATGATCCTGATTTAACAAGTTACATGTACTTCCCACTTGCTAACGAAGCAGGTATGATGAGTGCAATCACACCGGATTTAGGAGGCGACATTAAGCTTGACCAAAACACATTTTTACTTGAACCGGTAAGTAGCGAAAACTTACACAACAACAAGTCTTCAAGAAACTTCTGGGTTTATGTTGAAGGAAAGGGAGCTTGGTCTGTAACAGGCCGTTCAAGCAAACAGCAGGCAAAACTTTTTGAGGATGACAAGGAAGACGTAAAACTTACAGCAGGTATTATGTGGCATCAGGTAGAAAGACAGTCACAGGAAATGGGCTTAAAAGCTGTAATGACAAGTTTTGTACCTGAAACAGAAGAAAAAGTAGAACTTACAAAGTTTGAAATTACAAACACATCTGATAAGGCACAGACAATTACATCAACAGTTGCAATACCAATGTATGCCCGTTCGGCGTCAAACATCAGAGATCACAGACACGTAACATCATTGCTTCATAGAACTTTTACAGTAAAAAACGGAATAATGATTTATCCAACTCTTACATTTGATGAAAGAGGACACAACAAAAACAAGATTTTCTATGGCGCATTAGCAAAAGAAGAAGTTAACGGAGAAATGGTTTCACCTGTAAGTTTTTGCCCTGTAACAGAAGAGTTTATCGGGCGTGGAGGAAACTTCGAAAATCCATATTACGTTGTAAAAAATCAGCCATTACCATATAAGGCAGGCGAAGAAGTAGATGGATACGAAACAGTGGCTGCAATAAGATTTGCTGACTGTACATTAGAGCCGGGCGAAACAAGAACTTATATTGTAGCTTTAGGCTATGGTGAATCAGAAGCAGAAATCACAGAATTAAGCAAGAAATACTTAATAAAGAAGCATTTTGACAAATATTTAGAAGAAACAAAAGAATTCTGGCAGGAAAAAATCAACGTAAGTTATAATTCTGCTGATTCAGATTTCGATAACTGGATGCACTGGGTTAATTTCCAGCCAATGCTTAGAAGAATTTACGGTTGCTCATTTTTACCACACCATGATTACGGAAAAGGTGGTAGAGGTTGGAGAGATTTATGGCAGGATTGCCTTGCACTTCTTATTATGGAACCAGAAAAAGTTAGAGAAATGTTAATAGACAACTTTGGCGGTGTAAGATTTGACGGTACAAATGCAACTATCATCGGTTCAAAACAGGGTGAGTTCATAGCAGACAGAAACAACATTGTAAGAGTTTGGATGGACCATGGTGCCTGGCCATATCTTACAACAAGATTATATATGCAGCAGACAGGAGATATTGAATTCCTTACAGAAGCCAATACATATTTCAAAGACGCACAGATTTGTCGTGGTGAAAAACGTGATGACCGTTGGAATGACACAAGAGGAAATAAGCAGATGACAGAAGACGCACTTCCATACGAAGGAACTGTTTTAGAACATTTACTTATTCAGCATTTAACATCATTCTACGATGTTGGCGAGCATAATCATATAAGACTTCGCGGAGCAGACTGGAACGACGGTCTTGACATGGCAGAAGAACGTGGAGAAAGCGTTGCTTTTACAGCTCTTTACGGCGGTAACTTGAAGAATCTTGCTCAGGATATTAAGGATTACAGTGATAAAACAGGAAAAGATACAGTAAGCATAGCAAAAGAAATTTTGATGCTTTTAGAAGCAGATAGCAGCATTTATGACAGCATTGGCGAAAAGAATGCTTTACTTGAAAAATACTGTGATGAAGTTGGTCACATTATTTCAGGAGAAAAAACAGAAGTTAAGTGCGACTGGTTAGCCGATAAATTAACAGAAATGTCAAACTGGATTACAGACCACATTAGAAACACGGAATGGACTTCTGACAAGGAAGGAAATTCATGGTTTAACGGTTACTATGACAACAGCGGAAAAGCTGTAGAAGGTGACTTTGAAAGTGGAGTAAGAATGATGCTTACAGGTCAGGTATTTACAGTAATGTCAGGTGTTGCCACAGACGAACAGGTAGCAGAAATCGCAAAAGCTGCTGACAAATATCTTTACGATGAAGCAATTGGAGGTTACAGACTTAACACTGATTTCAAGGAAGTAAAAACAGATATGGGTAGATTATTTGGATTTGCTTTTGGTCACAAAGAAAACGGTGCAGTATTCTCACACATGGCTGTTATGTATGCAAATGCATTATATAGCAGAGGTTTTGCAAAAGAAGGTTACAAAGTAATCAACACATTGTACAAGCATTGCGCAGATTACCACAAGAGTAACATTTATCCTGGTGTGCCTGAATATGTAAATCAGAGAGGACAGGGAATGTACCATTACTTAACAGGTGCAGCAAGTTGGTTACTTCTTACAGTATTAAATGAAATGTACGGAATTAAAGGTGAACTTGGTGCCTTGAAACTTGCTCCAAAGCTTTTAGCTGAACAGTTCTCAAAGGGAATGGCAAGTGCCACATGTATGTTCAGAGGTGCAAACATTACAGTAACATACCAGAACCCATTTGGTTTAGAAGCAGGAGAATACACAGTAAAAGAAATCTACATTGACGGTGATTTATACGGAAACACAGACACAATTGCAAAAGAAGATGTAGATAAACTTGGCCACAAGAGCCAAATCACAGCAATTTTAGGCTAATGAATTTAATACTTTCGGCTGTGAAAAACATATTAACGAAAGCACGCTCCCGCTGCGTTCCGCTCGTAGTGGTTCTACAAAGCCGACTACGCTGCCTTTGTGAACCAACGGCTCCACAGCACTTTCTTATAATAATGTTTTTCACAGCCGGAAATATACAATTACCTAAGAATTGCAAGGATATTAGAAATATATTGATACAGAAGGAGAAAATAAATGTTTGATTGGGGCAGAGCAATTTGCTATTCAGGATATAGAGAAGGACAAAGTCCAAAAACCTGTACATATCCAACATACGACCAGATTGTTGAGGATTTAAAAATTTTAGATGAAATGGGATTTAAGTATATTAGAATGTACGATCCAATTAGCTATGCAGAAATGACATGCCAGGTAATCCGCGACTTAGGTCTTGATATGAAGGTAATGTTAGGACCAGATTTAATATCAGAGGTAAATAATCCAGGTTGTCCATGGTTAAAAGAAACTTACACAGATGAGGAACTTGTTAATAGAGCAAAAAGAAATGATAATAACATTGAAAAATTAATTGAAATTGCTAATAACTACTCTGATGTTATTAACGCTGTTTCAGTTGGAAACGAAAATACACCAAAATGGGGTGCTAACAATGTGCCTGTAGAACGTTTAATTGAATTTGCAGACAGATTAAGAGAAGGAACAGGCAAGCCTGTAACTTTTAACGAAGGTGCTTTCGAGTGGGTGGAACTTGAAGAACTTGCTAAACATCTTGATATTATTAGCGTTCATTCATACCCATTATGGTATGGAAACACTGTGGAGGAAGCTTTGGAAGTAAATAAAACCTGGTACAATAAAATCAAGGAAATGTATCCTGACAAATTTGTGTTATTTTCAGAAGTAGGCTGGGCTACAGATTGCGCTGATTTTAAGCAGATGAAAGAAGGTCAGGCAAACGAGGAGAACCAGAAGAAATATTATGATGCGTTTTGGAACTGGACAGATAGGGAACAGATAATTGCCTATATGTTTGAAGCTTTTGACGAACCATGGAAGGGTGGCAACAGACCAAATGAAGCTGAAAAGAACTGGGGGATATACAGAGTAGACAGAACTCCAAAACTTATGTTTAATTAATTTATAAAAAGGGATTACATACATAAATTAATTGGAATGAAAAAATGAATAAAAGTGTTTTTATTGTGAAAAACTACCAAAAAGAAGTGACTATTATCCTGATGGTCACTTCTTTTTTGAACATAATTGCTTAAAAATCACCATTGTTAAAGTTGCATAAAAAAATAAAATAAAATGGTTTTCTTTAGTGCATTTTGTTGTTTTAAATATGGAAATATAGTAGAATAGAAAGCAGTCAAAGAGAGAAACTCTGGGATGAAAAATTTAAAAAATCAAGGAGAATGAACTCTAAGATGAAAATTTACTAATCGAAAGGAGAGGTATTATGAACTTTAGTAAAAAAATGAAGAAGTTTGTGGCTATTTTATCAGCAATAGCTATGGTTGTTGCAGGTATTACATATACACCACAGACTATCCAGGCAGCCACACTTGCGGCTGAAGGTGTTACTTATGAAGTTGGAACACCTACAGGTAATTATCCTGGATTCACATGTCAAGGAGCATTTGAAGATACAATGCGCTTTGGTTTTGCATGGGAAGGCAGTGAGACAACTTCAAGAACAGCAACAGTAGTTGTAAAGAAAGCAGATGAAACAATACTTGATTTAAAGGAGAAGAATAATGGAGATTCAATCTATGTTAGTGAGTTAGCTTCTTTAGATGCAGGTGAATATGTGATTACTTTTACTGGAACAGGAGATTTAACAAGTCAGGTAGCAACTGTTCCTTTAACAGTAACAAAAGCAAGTACAGGTGAAGATGAAGATACTTCACTTAAATGGAAGTTACAGACACCGGAAACAGATGAACTTGTAAAGTCAGACTATACTCAGGAAGGATTTGAAGTTAAAGATATTCCTGCTGATGCTGATAAGTGGTCTTACGGAGCATTCTTAGAAGGAGTTCCGGTAACAGAAGGACAGACTTACACAGTTTCATTGAAACTTACATCAACAGTTAACAAAGTCATTCCTGTTGAGGTGACAAATGGATCAGCAAAGAAAAATGAAGATGTTAATGTAACAGCAGAAGGTACAACATTCTCATATAAGTTTACAGCTAAAGCAGACACTATAAGTGTTTATATGCCATTAGGTCAGGGCGAGGGTGAAACACTTGAGGAAGCTTATACTATTATAGCATCAGAATTTAAGGTTGAGGAAAGTGAACCAGATCCAGTTGAACCAACAATTGATTATGCAGCAAAACTTACTACAGAAGAAAACCTTGCATATAATAAGACAGCTGTAGGTGGTCCTACATGGAGAGAAGGACAGGCAGAATATCTTACAGATGGTATAGCTGATAAGGGAAATAAAAATTACGGAGCTATTACTGTTGAAAATGGTAAGACAGGATATTTTGATGTAGATTTAGGACAGACATATAGTGCAGAAAGCATTGATGCAGTAGTTATTTGGTGGAGATCAGGAGATTCTCATTTTTATCCAAAGAATGGATATAGTATTCAATTTGGAGTTAATGGTGTTTATGATACAGTAGCAAAAACAACAAGTGATGATTATCCGGAAGAAAGAGCAAATGGATATGCTGATGGGGATCAGATGATGGTTCCTACAGTCATTGATAAATCTGCAATGAAAGGAAATGTATCAAACGTAAGAGTTTACATTGATGAGGATGTTGAATGGGGAGCACAGATTGCTGAAATAGCTGTATTTTCAGAAAAACCTGGTAATCCAGTTGAAGTTGAACCAGCAGCTAATGCAGCAGCAGTTTCTGTTTCATCAACAGCTAAGGGTGAACTTACATTTAACATTACAGCAGGAGAAAATCAGGAAGGATATAAGTATTTTGTATATTTAGATGATGCAAAAGATGCTACAGTATCTGATTGTGAAGCAGGAAAAGATTATACATTAACAGACTTAGAATCAGGAATGCATACAATTAAGGTTGTATCATATTATGCAGGTGGTTTCTCAGAAGGTATTGTCAGCGAAGCTGTTAAGGTTAAGACAGTAGTTGATGATGCAGCAGATTATTCAAAGAACTTTGCTTTAGATAAGGCTTATGAGCTTGCAGGTGATAAGAGTGCTGAAGGAGACGGTAGCGTTACAAACGGTATTATTTCAGGCACAGATTATGCAACAACAACAAAGAATACAGCAGAAGGATACTTTATCATTGATTTAGGTAAAGAATATAATACATCACTTATTAAAAACGTAAGTGTATGGTACAGAATATTAACAGGTGGATGCTGGCCTGAAAAAGAAGGACAGCAGGTTCAGTTCTCAACTGATAAGAATGAGTGGTCAACTGTAGCAACAGTTAGTCAGGATGAGTTTGATGCTCAAAGAGTTAAACAGAATAAAGCACCTTTCGTAATTTCAGCAGATATAACAACTGAAATCGAAAAAGTAAGATATGTAAGAATTTTCTATCCAGCAGCAGTAATATATGGTGCTCAGGTAACAGAAATTGCAGTATTTGGTGATGTTCCAGCAGAAGATATTCCAAAAACTCCAATTGAAGTTACAGGTCAGAAGATTGTATCTCAGAAAAATATGACAGTTAAGTTCTCATGGACAGAAACAGACGAACAGGTAGCTTTAGGACAGTTATATAATGTATACATTGACGGTGCATTTTATAAAGAAGGTGTAAAGGCACAGGAATTAGAATACACATTTACAACAGAAGGTAAGCATACTATTAAGATTACAGCAGTTGTAAGTGGTCGTGAAACAGAAGGTGTTACAATGGAAGTTGAGGTTAAGAAGCAGGTTGAATCTTCAGATACAACAACATCAACAACAACACCAAGTGCAACAACAAATTCAAGTGTAACAACACCAGATGCATCATCAGCAGATGTTACATCACCGGATGCATCATCAGCAGATGTTACATCACCGGATGCATCATCTGCTGATGTAACAACACCAGATGTATCAACACCAGATGTATCAACACCAGATGTAACAACACCAGATGTATCAACACCAGATGTATCAACACCAGATGCATCAACTTCAGATGAAACAACAACACCTAAGGTAACAACAGCTAAGCCAACAGCTAAGCCAACAGCTAAGCCAACAGTTAAACCAACAACAGCTAAACCAACTACAAAGAAGGTTTCACTTAAGCAGACAAAGGTTACAAAGAAAGTAACAAAGAAGCTTAGCTCAAAGAAGGTTAAATTAACATTCAAGAAGGTTAAAGGCGCTAAGAAATATACAATTCAGGTTTCAACAAGCAAGAAGTTCAAGAAGGTTCTTTACAAGAAGACAGTTAAGAAGACAAAAGTTACTCTTTCAAGTAAGAAACTTAAAGGCAAGAAGAAATTATACATTAGAGTAAAGGCAGTTGGAGCTAAGAAGTGGTCTAAGCCAGTTAAGATTAAAGTTAAAAAGTAGTTAAATTAATAAAAACATTTTTAAGAGGATAGTAGTAATGCTATCCTCTTTTTTTACAAATTGCCCCTATTAATTAATAGGAATCAATGCTATAATCGTAAAGTATCATTTGCCAAAAAATGTATAAAATGGGCTAAAAATACGAAAATGACAAATGAAAACATTTAACAAAGAGGAGGGAAAACACATGTTAAAAAAAGCAGGTAAGAAATTTTTATCTGTGGTACTTGCAACAGCAATGGTAGTGAGCAGTATAACTGTTTACGGTGCAAGTGTTAAAGTACCGGAAGACAGAGTGCTAACATCTGTAAAAGAATACAGTATAGCACCTGGTATTAAGGAGAAACACATTACAACAGTAGATAAGGATGGAAATAATCAGGTTCAGGCCTATATGGCAGAAGTAGATTTGAAAACATCTAGTGTTGGAATGATGGCTGGTTATAAGGACTATGATAAGACCGGTAAATGGGGCATGCAGACAGTTCGAGATCAGGTAAAAGTAGCAGAAAAAGCAACAGGAAAAACAATCGTAGCAGCAATTAATGGTGATTATTTTGACATGGGAACAGGTCAGCCATGGGGTGCATTAGTTATGGGAGGAGACATTGTTCAGTCTCAGAACGAGTATCCATACTTTGCAATAATGAAAGATGGAACAGCTGATTGTAGAGAAGCATATGAACCTTTAGATAATGTAGTTGAAGCTATTGGTTCACCATTCTTTTTAGTAAAAGATGGAAAGGCATTAGAAGAATTAGCATACGATCCATACACAAGCCCAAGATGTGCAGTAGGTATAAAGGCAGACGGTTCAGTTATTATATATGAAGCAGATGGTAGACAGGCACCAAAGTCATGTGGTCAGTCACTTTATGAAACTGCAAAACAAATGGCAGCTATGGGATGCGTTGAAGCATTATACTTAGATGGTGGTGGTTCAGCAACATTTGCATCAAGAACAGAAGGAACAGATTCATTAGAAGTAAAGAATAGCCCATCTGATGGAACAGAAAGAAAAGTTTCTTCATCGTTATTCATTTATTCAGATGCAAAGGCAGATGGTGAATTTGATCATGCAACAATCTCACCTTTAGAGGAAGTATATACACCAGGTTCAACTGTACAGTTTGAAGCAACAGGTGTTGACAGTGCAGGTGGCAAGGCAGATTTGCCTAAAGATGCAACTTTTGTATTAAAAGATGATAGCTTTGGCACAATTGATGGAACAACAGGTCAATTTGTTTCTAATGGAACAGAAGGAACTGTAGAAGTACAGTTAAAGTCAGGAGATAAAGTTGTTGGTAGCACAACAATTGAAGTAAGAAAACCTGACAGCATTACATTCGTAAATGATGAAGTAAACCTTGGTTTTGAAGAAGAAACAGATTTAGGTTTAACTGTTAAGTGGAATAACAGACAGGTTAATTATGTAGATGGTGATTTTATTTGGACAACTGAAAATGTAACAGATGCTAACAAACAGCCTAGTGATTTATCAATTGGTACATTTAAGGATAATAAATTTACATCATCAGACGGAAATACTTTATATGGAACTATCAGATGTAAGTACAAAGATAGCGACATCCAGGCAACAATTAATGTTGTTGTAGGATTACAGCCAACAGTTGTATATGACTTTGAAGACCATACAATGGAAGATGGAACAGTAATTCCTGCAGCAGACTGGTATTCAACAGCAGCAGACAAGAAAGAACCAAATGCCGGATTTAAGACAATGAATTATGGCAGAGGTGGTAACGAGTCTACAGAAGTTGTTGATATTGCAAGTGGTGAGCCTGTAAGATTTGGTAATCATTCGCTTAAATTAAACTATGACTTCTCACAGTGTGGAGCTGTTACAGAAGGTGCATGCGTAGGTCTTGAAAATCCATCAGGAGACATACCTGGAACACCAACAGGAATTGGTATGTATGTATATGCACCGGAAGGAATACCAAACTTTTGGTTGAGAATTCAACTATATGATGCTAACGGAACAGTTCTTAACTTGAACTTTACAGAAGAAGCAAATTTGGATGAACATAAACTTGGTGGTTTCGATTGGACAGGTTGGAAATATGTAGAAGCCAGTTTAAAGGATTATCAGGCACCATACAAATTCCTTGGAAACAACATGATTAGACTTATGTTCGTAAACGGAACAGGTATGGGTAAATATGACAAGGATGGAAACGAAGTTCAGCCAAGTGACCGTAAGGGAGCAATCTATATTGACAACATTCAGTTCGTATATGGAGCAAATACTGATGATACAGACAACCCAAGTATTGATACAATTTCAGCCAACGGAACTGAATTAAATGATGATGCAGTGCTTGACACAAACAATGTAACATTCACAGCAAGAGCATCAGACTTACAAAACAAATACACATCAGGTGTAGATTTTACAACAGCAAACGTATGGTTAGATGGTGTTAATCTTACAAATGGCGGTAGTATGCATACTGACGAAAGTAAGGATGAAATCTCATTAAATAACCAGAAACTTGCAAACGGAAAGCATACTATCAAATTCTCTGTCAGAGATAAGTTCGGTAACGAAGCGTCAAAGACAAAGACTTTTGAAGTGAAAAATAAAGATGACAATACAGTTACAATTAATGCTACTTCACAGGGAGAAGTAAATATTGGTGACGAGGCGAACATCGACTTTACAGCAAGTGATGTAAGTAAAGTTAATGAATTAACAGCAACAGTTAAATTAGCAAAAGGTTATTCTGATTATTCAGTAAGTTATGCTGAAGGCTTTGAACAGGCAAAAGAACCTGAATATAACAAAGCAAACAATCAGGTAACAATCTATGCTAAGAAAAAAGCAAGTGAAACAAGTAATCAGATTGCAACTTATGCAGATACAGCAAACGAAGACTCAAATAAGATTGCAACATTATCTGTAAAGATTCCATTAGATGTAAGCGCTGGAAGCAAATTCTCATATTCAATTCCTAGCGCAACATATAAGATTGCAGCAGGTGACGGTGAAGAAACATATACATTTGTTCAGGATACAGAATATACAGATATCGGTGATTACTACACAATTTCTTTCAGTGACTTAATTGAAGGAATGGACATTACAATGTCAGTTAAAGACAGCAAGACAGGCAAGAGAGTGAAAGGTGTATCTGTTTATAAGGAGGATGGTGAACTTCTTGGTAAGACAGATTTAAGAGGAAATATTACAACATCTAAGTTTCAGGAAGCACAGGCAATTTCAGTTTATGCTCAGGATGACAATGGACATCGTTCATTTATTACCAAGGCACAGACATACGCTACAGCCGGTAATGAAGATGGTACACCAACATTTGTTAAGGTTAATGCTGTCAAAGATTCAACATCTATGAAGAATATCACTTGGGTTTCAAAACCGGGCGTAAGTGAAGACACACCTGTTGTTTTATACGCAAAGAAGAGTGATTATGAAAAAGATGGAGACGCTGCATTCAAGAAGGTTGAAGGCAAGTGCAAACTTACATCTCTTTCTGGATATTCAGATGTAAAAGAAAATAGAATTATCTATGCTAACTCAGCAGAAATTAGCAATTTAGATGCTGATACAACTTACATATACAAAGTTGGAGACGGAGATTTATGGTCTAAGGAATATGAATTTACAACTGCTTACAAGAATGAAGATACTAAGTTCTTCTTAGTTGGTGATACACAGGCAGAAGATACAACAATTATTTCTAAGATTACAGATATGATTTCAAAAGAACATTATGATTTTGGTGTTCAGACAGGTGACTTTGTAGATGATCCTACAAAGTACAATTACTGGGATAATATTTTAACAGCCTTTGACGGTGATGTATTTAAGGGTGTTGATATGATTCATGTAACAGGAAACCATGAATTAGCAGGTGATCCTGATTCAACAATTGCAAAGAATATGTTCAATATTGAAAGTGAACATCACTACTCAGTAACTTATGGAAATGTATACGTTGCAGTTATTGGATACACAGCTTCAAAGAATCAGACAATTGAAGATGCAAAATGGTTAGTAGAAGATGCAGCAAAGAGCAATGCAAAATGGAAAGTTGTTGTGTCACATCAGCCACCTTATGGAACAAATGAAACAACACATGACTGCGAAAACGTACATAAGTATATTTCAGAAGCATGTGACCAAGCAGGTATTGATTTTATGTTCTCAGGGCATGATCATGCTTATGCAAGAACAAATCCATTAAAGGCAGGCACAAGAGACACAGAAAACGGAACAGTATATTATGTATGTGGTTCAACAGGTGAAAAATCATACCCTGCAACAAATGTAAGAGGTTATGATTTCGCTAAATTTGGAAACACAGACTACGACGGAATTTATTTCTCAGTTGATGCAAATGCATCAGAATTTAAAGTTGATGTATATGATCAGGATGGAAATTTATTAGACACATATACAAAGTCAAAAGGTGAATGTGCAAATGGAATCCATGATTATGTATATCAGGGAGATGGACATTTAATATGTAAGAAGTGTGATGGCTCAAGAAAAGTTGACGGTTACACAGGTATTGCAACTAATAAGGACAATGGTCTTCCAATGTTCTTTGCAAATGGAAATCTTGATAAGAACAGATGGGAAACAAATGACAATGACAACTACTATGTAGGAGAAGACGGAGTAGCAGTTACAGGCAAGAATACAATTGACGGAAAAGAATATACTTTTGATGAAAATGGTAAGTTTGTAAGAGGCTCATTTGTTGAAGAAGTTGTTAAGGATAAGAAAGGCAAAGATGTTACTATTACAAGATACTACACAGCAGGCGGTAGCTATGCATTAATGTGGCAGGAAATTGACGGAAATCTCTATTACTTCCAGAACAGCGGTAAAGAAATGGGTCGTATGTTATCAGGCGGTCAGTGGATTATCACAACAAGAGGAAAGAATACAAAGAGAACTTACACATTTGCAAAAGACGGTAAACTTACAGTAGGTGCTTTTGAAGATGAACTTGATTCAGATGGAAATGTTAAGGGTACAAGATATTACTGGGGTGAAAATTATGTAACAGGTGAAGTAGAAATTAAGGGCAAGATGTACAAGTTTGATGAAAACGGCTACATGGTTAAAGAGCCTGAAACTACAACTGATACAACAACAGAACCAGCAACAACAGAACCTACTACAACAACAGAAAAGCCGACTACACCGGCAACTACAACACAGAAACCAACAACTAAGAAACCAACAACTGTAGTTACAACACAGAAACTTGGTAAGGCAAGTGTTGCTAAGAAATCAGCTAAGAGAGTTTCTAAGAAGAAAATCTCATTAATGGTTAAGAAGGTTAATAAGGCTAATGGATATCAGGTAAGAGTTTACACAACAAAGAAAAATGCTAATAACAACAAGAAAGCGTTAGTAACTTGTACAAAGAAAGTTGTAAAAGCTAATAAGAACGCGGTAACAATTAAAGTAACTTCTAAGAAGTTTAAGAATAAGAAAACTTTATATGCAAGAGTAAGAGCATTTAGAAAAGTTGGTAAGAATACATCTTATGGAAAATGGTCAAAACCTGTTAAGATTAAAAACAAATAAGAATAGGAGCAGATAATGTACAGAAAAATAGTTAAGAAAATTATTTCTTGTACAACAGTTTGCACTTTGATTTTAGGTATGAGCAGTGTCAATTTCGACACTGCTTATGCTGAAAATGGGAGTGGATCCGATGTTAGTACAGTAGCTGAAAAAAATACTGAAGACACAAAAGAAAATTTGGCAGGAAACACATCAACAGACGATTACGATGTGACAAAAAGTGGTTTGCCTGTTGTATACATTAACACAGAAGACAATGGAGAAATTGCATCTAAGGAAGACTACATTGATGCTAATTTAAAAATTCAGGATGCAGGAACAGATGGAACAGAAGGAAAAGTAGAATATGATGGGGTTACAAAAGTAAAAGGTCATGGAAATTCTACATGGAGATGGTTTCCCAAAAAAGCATATAAATTAAAATTAGATAAGAAAACAAGCCTATTTGGAATGGGCAAAAATAAACATTGGTTATTACTTGCCAATTATATAGATGAAACTCAGATGAGAAATGCGCTTTCATCAAAGATAGGTAAAACATTTGGTGTAACAGCCATGGATACTGTTTGGGTTGAGGTGGTTATTAATGGAAAAAAACTTGGAACTTACCAATTATGTGAACAGGTAAGAATATCAAAAGACAGAGCAGATACTTATGACTGGGAAGACACTGCAGGAACAATTGCAGAAAAAATCGCCAAGAAAAATAATTTGTCTAGTAAGGAAGAAAAGGCGCTTTCAACACAAATGGAAGAAGACCTTAACTGGATGACAACTAAAACAGTTACATACAATGACGTTACATACAATATCGATGACTACTATGAAATTCCAAACGCTAACGGTGGATTCTTAATGGAAATTGACAACAATGCTGATGAGGCATCCTTGTTTTATACAGACAAGAAACAGTGTGTTATGTTTAAAAATCCGGAATTTATTAAAACAAACGAAACTGTCTTTAATAGTATTAAGACATATATGCAGAATTTTGAAAATGCCACATATAGCACAGACGGTTGTATTGACATAGACGGTGTAAAAACATCTTATACACAGTTATGTAATTTCGATTCTCTTGTAGCTTTTTGGTTTGCTTCTGAAATTCAGGTAAATGAATTTGGCGGAAGAAGTACATACGTTACAAAGGAAATAGATGGCGGTTTAACTTTTGGTCCTATTTGGGATTATGATTTCAGTTCAGGCTCTGTTGCACCTTTCGGAGCACAGGGAATTGAACGTTGGACTGCAAAGGACAGAACATGGTTCTCACAGTATGTAAAAGATCCTTACTTTGTTATAAAAGCAAGAGAACTTTACATGAAAAATAGAGATTTCTTAAATAATATTTATGCTGATGGAGGCTTACTTGACGGCTGGCATGACACATTAAAAACATCAGCGACACATAATGAAAGTATGTGGTTCTATTCAAAAGGTTTTGAAGGAGATTTTGCAACTTTAAAACAGTGGATGAAGAAGAGACTTACATGGATTAATGAACAGTTTGGAACAGACGCCTCAGCAATGAAATCATTTGGTGCACCTGTAAGCAAGGATATAACTGTTTCAATGACAGAAAATAATGGCACAAATAGCAACTATGGAAGCGGAGTTGCTAACACTTCAGGAGCAAATGACTCTGGAAGTGATATTAATGAAACAAGCAAAGTTGTAAAAAACAGCGACAACGCATTTCATGTAAGCACCGATACAGATAAGGTTACATTGAATTTTAAGTCAGATAACAAGGCTGATACTTCATTTAACTACTACATTAACGGAAAATACATTGATAATGTAAAATCTGAGAACAATGAAGTAGTAATAACAATTCCTGCAGAATTATTAACTAATAAAGATTCAAAGAACGTCGTTACAGTATGGGCAAAGGATGCAAATGGTAACCTTACAAGAATGAACTATGCTACTGTAAACTTTACAGATAAGCAAAGTCATACAGTAACATTCGAGGATGAAAAAGGAATTGAAACAACAGAAGTTTTAGATGGCGACACTGTTTACATGGACTATCCAAAATCAGATTCAGCTAATAGAATTTTTGTAGGCTGGACTGATGGAACAACAACTTATGACAAAGAATCACGCGTAGTTGTAAAAGAAGACATTGAACTAGCACCTGCCTGGGAACAGTGTGTAGATGGAGGTTTGGAACATACATGGAAAGAAGAAGTACCTGAAGGTGATGACTTTGAATGTAGTACATGTGGAAAAACTAAATTAGACAAAAACACATACAAGGACATAACAAAGATTTACTGTAATTTAAGCTTAAGATACTCTAATAGTTATACAGGTGGAGAAACAATACCAACAATTGATGTATACTATGATAATAAGAAATTAACAAAAGATGTTGATTATACAATCTCATTTAGAAATGACGTCAATGTAGGTTACGCTACATACACAATCAAGGGTATTAAGAAAAATGGCTTCAAAGGAACAGCGGAAATGTCATACAGAATAATACCAAGAGCCATTTATGCGTGTGTTTCTTATAATATTTTAGGGACTTATGAATATACAGGAAAGCCAATAGAGGCTAAGAATTATTCTGTAAGATTAATTAACAATGAACTAAACTATAATTGCCTATTAACTGAAGGAGTAGACTACACAGTAACATATCAAAATAATGTTGAAGTAGGTGAAGGAACAGCTATCCTTACAGGATTTGGTAACTTTAATAATACAAAGAATGTAAAAATGACTATAATCCCGGCAAAGGTAAAAGCTTTTGCAGGCAAAGCAAACGGCAAAAATGTAACATTGTCATGGAATAAGTCAGAAGAAGTAAATGGCTACAATGTTTACAGAAGAACAACTTCTACAGAAGAATGGACAAAAATCGCTAATGTGAAAGATACATCTTATGTAGATTCAGATGTAAAAGAAGGCAAAACATATAGTTATGCAATTGAAGGCTACACTGTAAAAGACGACAAAACTTATGTAGGTAAGAAGGTTGAAATTGAAGTTAAGAATACTCAGGAAACAACAACTGAACCATCAACAACATGTAAAAAGCCTACAACAACAACTAAACCATCAACAACATGTAAAAAGCCTACAACATCAAAGAACACAAGCAAACTTGCTAGGACAAAGCTTATAACTACAAGTAAAAAGAATAATTCTAAAAAGATTAGTATAAGTTTCAAAAAGGTTAAGGGAGCAAAGAAATATACAGTACAGATTTCTGCAACAAAGAATTTTAAAAAAGTTCTTGTTAAGAAAACAGTGAAGAAAACAAAAGTTTCAATAACAAGCTCAAAAGTTAAAAAGAAAAAGGTATTGTATGTAAGAGTAAAAGCTGTAGGCGCAGCTAAATGGTCCAAGCCAAAGAAAGTTAGAATTAAAAAATAAATACTTATTTTACTAAAATAAAAAATCAAACTGCAATATATTTGTCCGAGGAAGAAAACTAGATGTATTGTCAGTTTGATTTTTTTGTGCTATTTGCAATATAGTGAGTGACTTTTAGCTTTGTTATGTAATAAAAATTAATAAAAAAAATGTTTTTTATACCAAGAATATAAAAAATATACAGTGAATAGTGCAATTTGCGTAAAAATAATAATAAAAAATATACATAATACACAAAAATTCGTCTCGAACCGTTACAAGGGGAAAAATTGTTTTATATAAAATTGACACTTTAAAAAAAAATGGTATACTTAAACGGAGCCAAAAATTGGCAACATAAGATTGAATGAAAATATTATAGGAAGATTCAATCGGGTATGTTTTTTTACAATGAAAGGAGAAATAGAGATGAAAAAACAGCTTAAAAAAGCGCTCGCCGTTGTTTGTGCAGTTGCAATGGTAGTAGCAGGAATTACAGTAGTTCCAAACAGTGTAAAAGCTGACACAACAGGAGTAGAAGCACCAGCAGAACAGTTAAAAGAAATTGGTGGAGATGCAGCAGCAACTTGGTTCTATGATGAAGCAAAGACAACAGGAATTAAAGAAGTTGTAAATATTCAGAAACCAGGTTTCGCTAAAGAAAGCGGTGTTTATGTAACAGTACCAGCAGGAATTTCAAAGGTTACTGTAAATGGTAATGATGATGCAGCTTTAACAGCAATCCAGGGAGCTGGAGTTGTAGTATATTTAACATCATTAACAAAAGAATACAACACAGTTGTAATTACATACGCTAATGGAGAAGGAACAGTTGTAATTAAGAATGTTAATGGAACAAAAGATACAACAGACGTAACACAGCCAGATGCATCATCAGCAGACGTTTCACAGCCAGATGCATCATCAGCAGATGTAACTTCACCAGATGCATCATCAGCAGACGTAACATCAGCAGACGTAACTTCAGCAGACGTAACATCAGCAGACGTAACATCAGCAGATGTAACATCAGCAGACGTAACTTCAGCAGACGTAACTTCAGCAGACGTAACATCAGCAGATGTAACATCAGCAGACTCAACATCAACAGATGTAACTACAACACCAAAGGCTACAACAGCTAAGCCAACAACAGCTAAGCCAACAACAGCTAAGCCAAAGGCAACAACAAAGAAAGCTTCACTTAAGCAGACAAAGGTTACTAAGAAAGTAACAAAGAAACTTAGCTCAAAGAAAGTTAAATTAACATTCAAGAAAGTTAAGGGTGCTAAGAAGTACACAGTACAGGTATCAACAAGCAAGAAGTTTAAGAAAGTTCTTTACAAGAAGACAGTTAAGAAGACAAAAGTTACTCTTTCAAGCAAGAAATTAAAGAACAAGAAGAAATTATATGTAAGAGTAAAAGCTGTAGGCGCTAAGAAATGGTCAAAGGTTGTTAAAATTAAAGTAAAGAAATAATTAAAATTACATATTTTAATCTAACAGAGTCCCTTATGAACTGTGATGGTTCGTAAGGGGCTTTTTGTGTGCCAAAAGATTAATTTGTTGTGTGTGAGTGTTTGGTAAATATGAAAAATAGTAACCCTTTGCAAAGTATATGAGTTCGTTAATTTCAGAACTAATAAAAATGATTTTTATATAAAAAGACACCTTAATAAAAAATAGGCTACTAATTTTGAAAAAATGAATCTGCTAGAATAAAAGCAGACTGTGATGAAAGACGCATCGAATCTAATACAATTTTATTTTTTGAAAGGAGTAGAATATGAGAAAACAATTTAAGAAAGGTGTTGCTATTTTAAGTGCAGTTTCTATGGTGGCAGCAGGTATATCATATGTACCACAGAATGTAAAAGCTGACGCGCCGGCGATAGCAGTTCAGGATAGCGAAGAAGGAGTGGATTATTCAAGCCTTACATACACAAAGGCAGAACCAATTGGTGGTGGAGAGTTCCCAGAACTTTATTATTCAGTTATAACAAATGAACTTCATGCAAATGTAGGTTATCTTGATGCAGGAGCAACATTCCAGTTTGCTTATTCAGCAGACAATAAGCAGGAGGATACAAAGATTACAGTAAATGGCGTTGAAACTGAACCAGGTGCTGGGGTTGTATCAATGTATACTCAGGGCTTAACAAAGTTGAATCCGAAAGCAATGGAAGATAATGCTTATACACATGTTGTTATTACAAGCACAACAGGTAAGCTTGAAATTGTGTTTAGGAAAGGTACTCCAGCAAGTTCTGGTACAACAACAACTACAACAACAGAACCAACAAGTTCTGACACAACAACAACTACAACAACAGAACCAGCAAGTTCTGACACAACAACAACTACAACAACTACAACTACTACTACAGAAGCACCTGAAGTTACAACACCTGCAAAGGTACTTGGTTTAACATATGCAGGAAATGAAAATTTACCATTTTATTTTGCATGGCAAAGTGTAGCAGGAGCTAATGGTTACAATGTATATTTAGATGGACAACTTATCACTAAAGTAGACGGTGTAACATACGAATTTAGTAAAGACTTATTTGCAGAAGCTCGTGAATATACAATTGCAGTAGCTGCTGTAAATGAAGCGGGAGAAGGCACCAAAACTGAATATAAATATACTGTAAAATCTAAAGAACCTGATTCAACAAAGAATGAAGAGACAACTTCAACAAAGAATGAAGAGACAGATTCAACAAAAAATGAAGAGTCAAATTCATCATCATCAACAGAAGAAGATGTAAAAGTACCTGTTGCAGTTGCAGGATTAGCATATACAGGAACAGAAGAAGCATCATTCAAATTCTCATGGGAGGCATCAGAAGGTGCTGAATCATATAATGTATACTTAAATGATATATTTGTTGAATCAACTATAGCACCTGAATATAGCTTTAACAGTGCATTATTTGAAAAAGCAGGCACATACACAATTTCAGTTGAAGCTGTAAATAAAGCAGGTAAGAGTGATAAGAAATCAATTGAATATGTTGTAAAAGAACCAGCTTCAAGTGAATCAACAGATGAATCAAAGGATCCACAGCCAAGCTCAACAGATGAATCAAAAGATCCACAACAGAGTTCAACAGATGAATCAAAAGACGATAATACAGAAGTTACAATGCCAAGTGATTATACAGCATTTGAGAATAACGCAGATTTCGGATATAAGTTTGTAAGTGCACCTGAAGCTGCAAAAGCAGAGGTTAAAACAGACCAGGGAGAAAACTTATTTATTGCCTTTAACGCAGTAGAAGGATTTTTACCTGATTACACAGGATTAAAAGTTAATGGAACAGACAGGGATGTTTCTAAGGGAACAGGAATTACACTTCCAAAATCTTTATTAACAAAGAAAGTAAATGAAGTAGTAATCTTAGACAAAGATGGAAAAGAAATTGTAATTAATATATTCAATGTAAAAGGCGAAGAAAAAAATCCGGTAACTAAACCTGAGGAATCAAAGACAAGTGGAACAGATGAATCAAAGACAACTTCAACAAAGAACGAAGAGACAGATTCAACAAAAAATGAAGAGTCAAATTCATCATCCTCAACAGAAGAAGATGTAAAAGTACCTGTTGCAGTTGCAGGATTAGCATATACAGGAACAGAAGAAGCATCATTCAAATTCTCATGGGATGCATCAGAAGGAGCTGAATCATATAATGTATACTTAAATGATACATTTGTTGAATCAACTATAGCACCTGAATATAGCTTTGACAGTGCATTATTTAAAAAAGCAGGCACATACACAATTTCAGTTGAAGCTGTAAATAAAGCAGGTAAGAGTGATAAGACATCAATTGAATATGTTGTAAAAGAACCAGCTTCAAGTGAATCAACAGATGAATCAAAAGACGATAACACAAAAGTTACAATGCCAAGTGATTATGATGCAATTGAAAACAATGCAGACTTTGGTTTCAAATTTGCAAAAGCACCAGCAGGCGCAAAGGCAATCACAAGTACAGATCAGGGAGATAAGTTATATATTGCATTTGAAGCAACAGAAGGTTTCTTACCTGATTATACAGAAGTAAAAGTAAACGGCACAAGCGTAGATGTTTCAAAGGGAACAGGAATTAGAATTCCAAAATCTTTATTAACAAAGAAAGTAAATGAAGTTATTATTTTAGACAAAGATGGAAAAGAAGTAGTTCTTAACGTATTTAACGTAAATGGAGAAGGAGAAATTCCAACGAGTCCAAGTGTAACTGAACCAGACGTATCATCAGCAGACGTAACATCAGCAGATGTAACTTCACCAGATGCATCATCAGCAGATGTAACAACACCGGATTTGACAAAACCAGATGTAACTACAACATCAACAGAAAAGGTAACAGAAACATCAACTAAAGAAGATGTTGAAACAACACCAGATAGCGGAAAAGATGAATCAACAGCTAAGCCAACAGTTGAGCCTACAACACCAAAGGCTACAACAGCTAAGCCAACAGTTAAGCCAACAACAAAGAAAGCTTCACTTAAGCGAACAAAGATTACTAAGAAAGTAACAAAGAAACTCAGCTCAAAGAAAGTTAAATTAACATTCAAGAAAGTTAAGGGTGCTAAGAAGTACACAGTACAGGTATCAACAAACAAGAAGTTTAAGAAAGTTCTTTACAAGAAGACAGTTAAGAAAACAAAAGTTACTCTTTCAAGCAAGAAACTTAAAGGTAAGAAGAAATTGTACGTTAGAGTAAAAGCAGTTGGTGCTAAGAAGTGGTCAAAGGCTGTAAAAATTAAAGTTAAATAAATAAGTTTTTCAGATTATTAAAATAATAATGATAAGGGCTATGTACAGTATAATAAAGTATATAGTCCTTATTTTGGTGTAATAAGAAATTATTTTAGAATTTCTATCGCACATAAGATATTTCATTGTTGATGTATACTCACATGAAAACACTTTTTAAAAAAAACACACCTTTACTAAAAAATGATACCTTTAAACACAACAAAAAGTTTGATAAAATCTACATAGTTTTTGTAAAACTAAAATTAGGAAATTTTGAAAGGAGTTACAAATGAAGAAAGGATTCAAAAAAATTATGGCATACTTTTGTGCCATAGCATTAATTGTTACAAGTGTAACAGTGTACAATAACAAGTCAGTTTCAGCATATGAAGATTCTGAGTACACAGCTTTAACAGATGGTAAGGGCGCTGCAGTTGGCGACTGGTCAGAATTGTTTGCGGGAACATGGGATAATCTTGCAGGTAAAATGAGTTATGCAGGAAGCAAGTTAGATGACTTAAGCTTAAAGATTGATGAGTCATGTGGTAAGCCTGGTACTTGGCATTTACAGGCTAAGACAAAATTGACAGGACTTACAGCAGGAAAGACATATGATATTAAAACAAAATTAAATTCATCTATGGCAGGAATTTTATATGAAAAAACTGATGTTACAAACGTAGTAAATTCAAACATTGAAATTAAAGCAGGTGAGAACGAAACTACACTTCAGTTTAAGGCAACAGGAGAAACAGAAACTTTAGTATTTGAACTTAGTGGTATGCCAACAGGTTGTGTAATTGATTTTAAGGGTATTACAACAACAGAAGCAACTGAGATTGTTACAACAACAGAACAGCAGCCGGAAGAAGATGGCTATTATGCTTCTATCAAAGGTCAGTGGACATTAACATCACCTTGGAGTGCTTTTTCATCAGGGAGCATTAAATATAAAGGAACAGCAGACAACAATTCAGCAACAGTAGATATTAAATTCGCTGAATATGGTGGTGGAGATTGGCAGACACAGCTTCGTGTTCTTGGCTCAACAAATGTAGTTGGTTCTTTAGAAGCAGGAAAAGATTACAAGGTAAAAGTAGATTACACAGCTTCAAAAGCTTTTGACGGTTTAGTAAAAATTGGAGAAAAAGTAGAAAATGTAAAATTCGCGGAAGGTACAAATTCACTTGAAATATCATATAAGGCTGAAACAGAAAGACCTGATATTTATTTAAATTTAGGATACGCTCCAGCAGATGAAGAATTAAATATTAAGTTGACATTAGTGAAGGTTGAAGATATACAGCCAACAGTTGATCCAACATCAAACAATGTGACATCAGCAGATGTAACACAGCCAGATGCAACATCAGCAGACGTAACACAGCCAGACGCAACATCAGCAGACGTAACATCACCGGATGCAACATCAGCAGACGTAACACAGCCGGATGCAACATCAGCAGACGTAACATCACCGGATGCAACATCAGCAGATGTAACTACAACTCCAAAGGCTACAACACCAAAGGCTACAACAGCAAAACCAACAACAGCAAAACCAACAACAGCAAAGCCAACAACAAAGAAGGCTTCACTTAAGAAAACAAAGATTACTAAGAAAATAACAAAGAAACTTAGCTCAAAGAAAGTTAAATTAACATTCAAGAAAGTTAAGGGTGCTAAGAAGTACACAGTACAGGTATCAACAAGCAAGAAGTTTAAGAAAGTTCTTTACAAGAAGACAGTTAAGAAGACAAAAGTTACTCTTTCAAGCAAGAAACTTAAAGGCAAGAAGAAATTATACGTTAGAGTAAAAGCAGTTGGTGCTAAGAAGTGGTCAAAGGTTGTTAAAATTAAAGTAAAGAAATAATTTGATATTATAACTAAAAAAATAATATGAAAATTTAATAGAGGAGGGCAGTGGAATAAACTGCTCTCCTTTCCTTTTAGAGTCAATTGTGACTTGTGGTTTCTATTGTAGAATGGTAGAATTGTTTTTATAAAAAGAGAGCGTTTGTAGGAGAATATTATGAGAAAGACAATAGCAGGTTTTTGTACAGTTTGTATGTTGGGGCTAACCTTATCAGTTGCGGCAGCACAAACTCCGGGAAATGGCTATGATGACGGGAATACATTTACTAATCCATGGGGTACATTGTTTAGTACAACAACGGCGAAAGAAAGTAAAACAACTAGAAAAGAAACAACAACAGAAACAGTGACAGAATCAGGAATAACAACTGAAAAAGGAACGGGAACAGGAACAACAACGGAAGCAACAACATCAGATAATACATCGGATTCAGCAGGTATCACTACAGAAGAAAAAAATACAGGTGACAATGCCACGGGAAGTGATGACAACACAAGTCAGACTAATATGACAAATAATAACGCAACAGATGAAGGTATAACATCTTCAGGTCAGAATAATGGTGGCAGTATAAGTGAGAATATAACAAATGTAAGTTCATTAGATGACCATGTAACAGAAACTAAGACAATGGTTACTGACGAGAGTGTTACAACAGAACCGTTACATACAATAATAACAGCAAGTACGACAGACAAAATCACAAAAACAACTAAAAAGGTAAGTGTGAAGTCTACCAAAGTAAAAAAAGCAACTAAGAAGAAAAACTCAAAAAAGGTTTATTTGAAGTTTAAGAAAGTTAGCAGTGCACAAAAGTACCAGATTCAGATTTCAGTAAACAAAAAGTTCAAAAAGAAAATAATTAACAAAAAAGTAAACAGTAAGAAAATAAGCAAAAAAATAAATGGCAAGGTAAATAGTAAAACAACAAATAGCAAAAAAATAATTAGTAAAATAGCAAATAGCAAAAACTCAAAAACAGTAAAATTTGTATTAAAAAATAAGAAGCTCAAGAACTCGAAAAAACTCTATGTTAGAATTAGAGCTATTAAGGTAGTAAAAAATAGAAAATATTATAGCAAGTGGAGCAAGCCTAAGAAAATAAAGATAGTGAGAAAGTAAAGGAGAGAACATGAAAGAATTTTCAAAGAAATTTTTAATATACATATTGACGCTTACATTGTTGGTGGGCACATTCACATATGTTACTACAGGTGGTGTAAGAGCAACAGACAATTTTGACGGCGACGTTATGGATAATCCATGGGGTGCATTGTTTAGTACAACAACGGCGAAAGAAAGTAAAACAACTAGAAAAGAAACAACAACAGAAACAGTAACAGAATCAGGAACAACAACTGAAAAAGGAACGGGAACAGGAACAACAACGGAAGCAACAACATCAGATAATACATCGGATTCAGCAGGTATCACTACAGAAGAAAAAAATACAGGTGACAATGCCACGGGAAGTGATGACAACACAAGTCAAACTAATACGACAAATAATAACGCAACAGAAACTAAGACAATGGTTACTGACGAGAGTGTTACAACAGAACCGTTACATACAATAATAACAGCAAGTACGACAGACAAAATCACAAAAACAACTAAAAAGGTAAGTGTGAAGTCTACCAAAGTAAAAAAAGCAACTAAAAAGAAAAACTCAAAAAAGGTTTATTTGAAGTTTAAGAAAGTTAGCAGTGCACAAAAGTACCAGATTCAGATTTCAGTAAACAAAAAGTTCAAAAAGAAAATAATTAACAAAAAAGTAAACAGTAAGAAAATAAGCAAAAACTCAAAAACAGTAAAATTTGTATTAAAAAATAAGAAGCTCAAGAACTCGAAAAAACTCTATGTTAGAATTAGAGCTATTAAGGTAGTAAAAAATAGAAAATATTATAGCAAGTGGAGCAAGCCTAAGAAAATAAAGATAGTGAGAAAGTAAAGGAGAGAACATGAAAGAATTTTCAAAGAAATTTTTAATATACATATTGACGCTTACATTGTTGGTGGGCACATTCACATATGTTACTACAGGTGGTGTAAGAGCAACAGACAATTTTGACGGCGACGTTATGGATAATCCATGGGGTGCATTGTTTAGTACAACAACGGCGAAAGAAAGTAAAACAACTAGAAAAGAAACAACAACAGAAACAGTAACAGAATCAGGAACAACAACTGAAAAAGGAACGGGAACAGGAACAACAACGGAAGCAACAACATCAGATAATACATCGGATTCAGCAGGTATCACTACAGAAGAAAAAAATACAGGTGACAATGCCACGGGAAGTGATGACAACACAAGTCAAACTAATACGACAAATAATAACGCAACAGAAACTAAGACAATGGTTACTGACGAGAGTGTTACAACAGAACCGTTACATACAATAATAACAGCAAGTACGACAGACAAAATCACAAAAACAACTAAAAAGGTAAGTGTGAAGTCTACCAAAGTAAAAAAAGCAACTAAAAAGAAAAACTCAAAAAAGGTTTATTTGAAGTTTAAGAAAGTTAGCAGTGCACAAAAGTACCAGATTCAGATTTCAGTAAACAAAAAGTTCAAAAAGAAAATAATTAACAAAAAAGTAAACAGTAAGAAAATAAGCAAAAACTCAAAAACAGTAAAATTTGTATTAAAAAATAAGAAGCTCAAGAACTCGAAAAAACTCTATGTTAGAATTAGAGCTATTAAGGTAGTAAAAAATAGAAAATATTATAGCAAGTGGAGCAAGCCTAAGAAAATAAAGATAGTGAGAAAGTAAAGGAGAGAACATGAAAGAATTTTCAAAGAAATTTTTTATATACATATTGACGCTTACATTGTTGGTGGGCACATTCACATGTGTTATTACAGGTAGTGTAAGAGCAGCAGACAATTTTGACGGAGACGTTATAGAGAATCCATGGAAACAGCCTGATGACAACAATAAACCAGGAGATATAACCATTGATGATCCGGGCGTTGCTGCAATAACAATAAAAAAGAAAGATTTAAAAATTTCCATTAAGTCTGCGACAAAGAAGAAAAAATCTAAGACAGCGAAGATTGTTCTTTCAAATAGCAAAGTAAAAAAGAGTATAAGAAAAAATGTTGAATATCAAATCAGATATTCAATAAAGAAATCTATGAAAAAATGTAAAACAAAAACTTACAAAACAACAAAGATAAAATTAAAAAAAATGAAAGCAGGGAAAAAATATTACATCAAGGCAAGAGCTTTTGTTAAAGGTTCCAACGGAAAGAAGATTTATGGAGCTTGGACGAAAGCGAAGAGAATTAAATTGAAATAATTATTATGAGTCGTAGTAAAAAAACATACTTTTTCTTATTAATTTAAGCGGGGAATGCGTTACGTGAAGATAAGTGTCACGTAGCGCATTTTCTGTTTTATTATGAAAAAAACATAAAAACGAATAAAAATATTTTTATTGAAAAATCGTTGACTGTAAAAAATACATAAAGAAATTGTATGAAAATCTATTAAATAAAGGGTTTGTGGAATAGAAAAAAGTAAAAACAACTAAAAACTCGAAAAAACGTTTTTTTGCTTGTTTTAAGGGTGATTTAAAAGATATAATTTAAGGGTGCAAGATTATTTAAGGGAGGAATTAAGATGTCAAAAGTATTGAAAAAAATCACAGCTATAATGCTCACTTTAGCTATGGTTGTAACAATTTGTCCACAGGGCAAGTTAATCAGTATCAAGGCTGCAGACGCAGAAGATAATACACCATACAATCTTTCAAATGGTAGACCGGCTTATGCTAGTTCACAAACCGGAAGTGGTTCTGCGGCAGAACTTGCAGTCGACAACGATGAAAGCACACGTTGGCAGGCTAAGCAGGACGACACAAATGAATGGTTATATGTTGACCTTGGAAAAGAGGCAGATATAGACCACATTTATTTACGTTGGGAAGCAGCGTATGCAAAGCATTATCAGATCCAGATTTCAAATAATGAAGATGACTGGACAACAATTTATGAGAAAGGAAACAAGCCGGGAGCTTTTGTAAATATGGCTTTCTCATATGAAGTAAACAAGTTTAATACAGAAAAAAATCTATATGAAGTAAGTGCAAAATGGACACCTGTTGAAAATGCTGTATACAGTGTTTACGAAGGTGACAAGATAGTACAGGCACCTGACAATTTTAAATTTGATAAAATTGGTCAGGATGGCGGAAATCTTGGTTTGACAGAAGGCACACATGAACTTGAGGTTAGAGCTTACAATAAAGATAACCCAGAACAACTTGTAGGTAGTGCAAAATGTACAGTAGAAGTTAAGGCAGACGGCAAAGGTAATAATGGTGTAGAAATTGACGAAACTGCAAAACTTAAACAGACAATTTCAAAAGAAGAATTAAGTAGTACAAAGGCAAGATATGTTAGAGTTCGTACAACAGAAAGAGCTACAGCTTATGGTAGTTCATTATACGAATTCCAGGTATGGGGTACAGGTGGTTCAGCAAAGAGACCTGTAAACTATGGCGAAAATCTTGCATTAAATAAAACAGTAACATGTTCAGGTACAAGAGATGAATGGTGGATGAAGGATGATCAGGGAAATATTAAGCCTGATGCTTACAATAATGTTAAGCCTGAAAACGCAGTCGACGGAAATACTTCAACTTCATTTACATCATATCAGGGAGATAACCAGTGGTTGACAGTTGACTTGGGACAGGCATATACAGTAGGAAGAATTGCTGTAGATTGGACTTCTGACGCCGGTAAGATTTATGATGTATTAGTTTCAAGTGATAACAAAACATGGACAACTGTTCATCGTGTACTTAAGGGATATGCTAACGCTACAGATAATTTCACTTTATATCAGACAGGTGTAAGATATGTAAAAGTATTAGGTTACACAAAAGTAGAAAGTGGTAGTGGTATTGGTATTAAAGAACTATCAGTATATCAATATAAGGAAGGGGATAGCAAAGAAAATGAAACTATTCCAGATCTTCCAACAAGACAGATTTTAAGAGCAGGAAGTGGTTCATACGTTTCAGGAGAAATGTACAACGAAAAGAACAAACTTCCAACTTTCGTAAATGAAAAGAACATTAAGACACCTATCGATTCAAACAGCTGGTGGTCATCAGCAATGGTACAGACATTTAGTAACTTACTTTGCGCGACACCACTTAAAGCATCATTCTCTAAGAAAGGGCTTGGAGTTTTACTTGCAACAGCAGGTTGGGTTCCAGAAAGAACTGAAACAACATTAGGTACTGACCAGAGTACAGAAACATCAAGAGATTTTTATTTGGTACCTGAAACACTTGAAACAACATCTGCATACGACAGAGTTGAAAATTACGGTGATTATTCTGTTGAATTAGGTCTTATGGATGAAGATGGTCTTAAGATGAAATCAACAGTTGTTAAAGGTTCACCATATATCTTCAATGAATTCAATAAGGATACTGTTGTATACTTAAGCGGTGAATCTATTACAGAATTCTTTAATGGAAAAGGCGAACAGATATTAGCTAAAAAAGGTGATACTGTTGTAACAGACCATATTGGATTCAAAACATTTGATGATGAAAACACAAAGGCAGTTAATGAGGGTACATACTACGAATTAAATGTTCCTGAAGGAACAGAATTCAAGGTTATGATTGCAGGTGGAAATTATAAGATTAAGATTACATTCCCATCAGCAGACCAGAATTATTTATCATTAGCAGGTATGAACAGTAAAGATGATATCGAAACTTACTATCAGCATGGATATGCTTTTGTAACAGATACATTAGTAACTTATTCATATAACAAAGATAATTCAAAGATTATTACAAATTACAAAGCAACTACAAAGTTAATGAGAGAAGGTTTCTCAAATGTAACGATGCATTGCTTATTCCCACATCAGTGGAAACATAGCGCAGATGTTGAGGGCGATAAGACTTTCACAACATATCCTTCAATCAGAGGTGATATGAAGTCAATCTGGGCTAATGAATATTCAACAACACAGCAGTTCTCAGGTTTATTACCTACATTCGCAAAATCAAACAGCAAGATGTTTGATAGCAATGAAATGAAAGATTACTTAAATCAGGTAGTAGCATCAAAGATGGATACAGCTCCTGTATCAGATGCTTACTGGGAAGGTAAAAACGTTCACCCACTTGCAATCAGTGTTCTTATGGCTGATCAGTTAGGTGAAACAGAAATTAAAGAAAAATTGTTATCAAAATTAAAGAGCATCATGGAAGACTGGTTCAACTATGATGGTGGGGATGATAGATGTTACTTTATCTACAATAAGGATTGGGGAACATTATATTATCCAGACAGTTCTTTCGGTGCTAACGCAGCTATCTGTGACCACCACTTTACATATGGGTATTTTATGTTTGGTGCAACAGTATTAGCAACATACGACAAAGAATTTTACAATGATTATAAAGATATGATTGAACTTATGGTTAGGGACTATGCAGATTCTGAAGAACCTGAAGATGATGGAAATATGTTCTGTAAGTTCAGATCATTTGACCAGTATTCAGGACATTCTTGGGCTGGTGGATATGCTGACAGCGATTCAGGTAATAACCAGGAATCGGCTTCAGAAGCATTATTCAGTTGGGTTGGTATGTACCTTTGGGGGGAAGCAACTCAGCAACAGAAGTGGATTGATGCAGGTGCATACGGATTCACAACAGAAATGGATGCGGTAGAACAGTATTGGTTCGATTATGATGAAACAAACTGGTTAGGAGATCATCCTGACAGAGATGCTGATAAAGTATATGATTATCCATTCCAGGGAACAGGACAGATTTACGGTGCATCAATGGGTTATGGTACGTATTTTGGTGGAGAACCATTATATGTATACGGAATTCAGTGGTTGCCAATTTCTGAGTACCTTACAAACTATGGTATGAATCAGGAAAAATGTAAAAAAGTATACCAGGGATTATGGGATGATACAAATTATGCCATTGAAATCGAAAGAAAGTTACATGAAAAATATGTAGCAGAAGGTAAGACAGAGGATGCCGCATGGCATAACCCTGATACTTATGCAACACCTGATACAGGTTGGCAGCATATTACATGGCCATTCTTATCACAGACAGATGCAACAAGTGCATATAACTTGTTTGAAAAGAATGTAAGTAAGGTTCAGGTAGAAGATAGAGCAAATACACTTTGGTTTGTTTCAGCAATGGACGAAATTGGTCATAGAACAAATGACTATATGGTAGTTGGTAATATTCAGGGTTCTGTTTATGTAAAAGATGGAAAATACACAGCAGAAGTTTGGAACCCAACATCAGGAAGAAAAGTAGTACAGATTAAGAAGGCAGATGGAACATTAGTTGGTAAAGCAAGAATTGAAGCAAACTCAACTGTAAGCTTTAAGATTGATACAGAAAATTACTTCGCATACAAACAGGTTAAGAAACCTACAATTACAGCAACAGCTCTTAAAGATGGTGTTGTAACAGATGATGTAAACGGAACAACAGAATTTTCTGATACACAGTTAGTAGAACTTTCAGCAGAAGAAGGCGCAACAATCTACTATACAACAGATGGTTCAGCTCCAACAAAAGACTCAAAGAAATATACAGGTAAGATTTTAGTATCAAGTGATACAACAATTAAGGCAGTTGCAGTTGAAGATGGATGTATTGATTCATCTTATGCAGCAGCAGTATTGAAGATTGATGGAGATACAGTTCAGGGTAGCGATAACTTGTCAATTGAAGCAACAGCAACAGCTTCTTCAGAAGATGGTGCAAATGTTGCCGCAAATGCAATTGATGGAAATGGTAGCACAAGATGGAAATCAAAAGATAATGATGATGAATATCTTCAGCTTAATTTAGGTTCTACAAAAGTTATTAACCAGGCTGTTATTACATGGGAAGCAGCATACGCTGAAAAATATGAAATTCAGGTTTCTCTTGATGGAAAAGAATGGACAACAGTTGCAACACAAAGCGGTAAAGTCGGCACAGTTACAACTAACTTCCCAGCAACAAAAGCTAAGTATGTAAGGATGAAGGGTCTTGCAAGAGGTACAGCTTACGGATATTCAATTTTTGAATTTGAAGTATACGGTGCCGTGAAAGCAACATCACCTGTAATTTCACCGGTTAGTGGTGTATATGATGGAAAACAGAAGGTAACATTATCAACTGTAGTTAAGGGTGCAGAAATCAAGTACACAACAGATGGTACTACACCTACAGAAGATTCTCCAACATACACAGCTCCATTTGAAGTTGATGGAACTACAATTGTTAAAGCTGTTACATATAGAAAAGGAATGATTTTATCAGATACAACAGAATCAGATATTATTATTAGTGGAACAGTTACAATTAATAGAAAAGAAGCAAGAATTGCAAGTGACAGATCAGTTCAGCTTTCAGCAATATCAAATGAAAAAGTAACATGGTCAAGTAGCAATACAAAAGTTGCAACAGTAGATCAGACAGGACTTGTATCAGGTAAAGGTGTTGGTGAAACTACTATTTATGCAACATTGCCTGGAGGAAGCAAGGCAGAATGTAAGGTAATTGTAACAAAACCTATACATGTTAAGTCTATTAGCATTCCTGAAACCTTTGAAATGAAGAACAAGTCTTCAGAAACATTGGAATTAACAATTAATCCTGAAAATACAACTGATGAAATAACTCCTGAATGGAGCTCATCAAATGACAAGGTAGCCGTAGTTAATGAAAATGGTACAGTAACAGCCAAAGGTGAAGGTGAGGCAACTATTACTGTTAAGGTTGGAACATTTACAGCAGAATGTAAATTAACAGTAGGACCTGCAGCAAGTAATGCAGAAATGGCAGTTAATAAGAAGTACAACAAGGCATTAGGCAAAACAGTAAATGTTTACCCAAGCAGACAGAATGAAGGTGGTACTGAAAAAGATATAACAGACGGTTCATTTGAAGGAAATTATATTTCACCTAAATTTGAAACAACTAATACATATTTTGAAATTGATTTAGGCGATACATATGATGCAGCTAAATTAGACAGAATAGTTATTAAGTATCATACAAATAATGATGGAACACTTCCTACTAAAGGATATAAGATTCAGTATTCAATTAACGGTGTTGACTTTAGAACAGTTAAGTCAGTTCCAGGTTCGGATTTAGCAAAGGCAAAGGAGAATGATCTTATTGATGAACAGAGCATGACTGGTGTTGAAGGCAATGTTAGATTTGTCAGAATATTCTACCCAGATGCAAATAATTGGGGATATCAGGTAAGAGAAATTGCTGTACTTAGTACAGAGCAGAATGCAGAGCCTATTGAGGTTGACAACTGCGATGAGGCTGATGATTTTACAGTAACATCAAACAAGTTCAGTGAAATTGAATACAATATTGTAGCAGGTGATAATAAGAAAGACTTTAAGTATAGAGTATTCCTTGATGGCAAGAGCGTAACTGATTTAATTGATGCCGGTGAGGGTGAAATTAGTGAAGTTGAAAAAGGAACTCATACAGTTAAGGTTGTAGCTTATGGCAACGGTCTTATGTCTAAGGGTATTACTAAGACAGTTGTAGTTGATGATGGTTCATTAGTTGATTATATTAGTACTGTTAGAAACTTAACTAAGGACAATGCAACAGTAACAGTTGAGGATATTAATGATGGTACTGAAGGCAGCAAGGATACTAAGATATTAGTTGATGGTACTATTTCAACTGAAAACGACAAAACAGTACAGACAACATACAGAAAGAAAGAGGCAACAGTAACACTTGAACTTACAGCTCCTGTTGATAAGAGTTTAGTTGAGGAATTATTAATTGCATTTAAGGCTAACAATACAAATGCGACAGCATTTAAGATTTACTTATCAGATGATGGACAGAATTATCAGTTGATGGCTGACAAGTCAGGTGTAGCCTATAAGAGTGCAACAGAAGTTAAACTTGATATGGACAAGTATACAAAGGACACTGTTAAGTTTGTTAAGATTGAACTTACAGACGGCAATGCAACTTGGGGATATCAGATTTCTGAAATTGCATTAATGGGTACTAGCGTGTTTATGCCAACTGAAGCAGAAGGTCTTGTAGTAACATCAGATGAATTTAACAAGATTACTGTTTCGTTTACAGGTGATACAGAACAGCTATACAATGTAAAGGTAGATGGAAAGGCAAAACAGATTAATGTTAAACCTGGTACATATACAATTGAAAGAGTAAAAGGTGGTTCACACGAAGTTGTTGTTACAGCTATTAAGAATAGTATTGAATCAAAAGGTATCTCAGAGACAATCGTTGTTAAGTCAGCACCAACCACAAAGAGTGTGAATGATGATGACGAAGACGATAATGACTTTACAAGACCTGGCGAGACAACAAAGCCAAGAGAAACAACGCCAAGTGGTACAACAAAACCAGGTGAAACAACAACATCAGGCACAACAACAAAGCCAGGAACTACAACAAAGCCAGGTACAACAACTAAGCCTGGTACTACAACAAAATCTGGTACAAAGGTTACTCTTAAGAAGGTTAAGATTAAGAAAGCTACTAAGAGTAAGAAATCTAAGAAGGTTAAGATTAAACTTAACAAGGTAGCAGGCGCTACAGCTTACCAGGTTAAAGTTTCAATCAAGAAGAACTGCAAGGGCAAGAAGAAGGTAACTATTACTAAACTTGTTAAGAAGGCAAACTTCAGCATTAACATTAAGAAACTTAAGAAATCTAAGAAGTATTAT
Organism: Eubacterium sp. Marseille-QA0814; assembly: GCF_965119675.1. NCBI lineage: Bacteria > Bacillati > Bacillota > Clostridia > Eubacteriales > Eubacteriaceae > Eubacterium > Eubacterium sp. Marseille-QA0814. Next base: position 2,556,685 of record NZ_CBCPMG010000001.1, read on the forward strand.
GTTAAGGCAAGAGCAGTTAAGATTGCAAACGGCAAGAAAGTCTACGGCAAGTGGAGTAAAGCTAAAAAAGTTAAGTTTAAATAATTCTTAATAAAATAAATAATACTAAAATTCCAAAAAGAGGGCAGAAAATGTATAAAAATTGTTTTATGCATTTTTCGCCCTCTTTCTTAAAATAATAAAAAATAATAACAATATACTAAAAAGTAATAAAAATACAAACGTTATATAAGCATAATGCACAAAAAAAGCTTTGATAGTTATGCAGAATATAGAAAAAAAGCTTTTTCGTTGAAACAAAATATGCACAATGTTATACTTGAAAAATGATAAAACAATGATGGGTTAGTCTACCTTTTTTTAGAATTGACCTAATAATATAAAGAAAAAATAAGTAGTTTAGTGAAAAACGACGTTAATTAAGAGTAAATACTGTTTATAAAAAAGAAAGGGAGAAAAGGGAAATGAAGAGACAGATGAAAAAATTAATTTCAATGATACTTGCTATGGCTATGGTGGTTACAAGTATTAATTTTACTCCGAAAAATGTTAGTGCGGAGGATGATGGTAGTGGATGGACTACAATTTCAAATATGTTGTATCAATCCAGTAATACTCCTATGACTTTAAATTATAAGGTGGCAAAGGGCGCAGAAAGTAGTGCCATAGAAGCTTACGGTGACTTTTTTTTGCATGTGTATCCGGAAGGACTTACAGGTGCAGATAATGCAAAAATTTATTTAAACGAGGGGCAGACAACAACAGGAGAAACTGTGTTTGCAGGAATGAAAGACCATGATAATACAAGATATAACATAGGACTTGGTTTGACTGACGTAAATTTAAAGGCTGACACATATTATTCATTACGCTTTGTGTATGGCACACATGATGTTGTGTATTATTTCTATACAGGAAACAAAAATATTAAGGAAGAAACCACAACAGAAACAACCACAACAGAACCGAAACCTTCAATTACACTACAGGCTTTAACTAAAGCGTATGTGTACAACTATTCAGAAATTGATGGAGGATATAAGGTAAGTTTTACGGATCCAAATACTGTTACTGTTGAAAATGAGGCAACATATACATACACATTAAATATCAATGGGCAGACAATAGAAAACATTGCATCATCGGGAAGCAGTGTTGACTTAAGTAGCCTTAATTTAACAGAAGGTACAGTATATACTGTAACAATGAATGCTGTTTATAAGAAAGGTGATACTACTGTAACATCACCGGCTTCAAGTGAAACAACATTTACATATAGAGGAAAAACAACAGCATACGATAACGGAATCCCGCAGATTTTTATAAACTCATCAAGAGATACAAAAACAAAATATATTAATTTATACACAGATACTACAAAGACAAAAGTTAATGCCTCTTTAATGATAAAAGGAGCAGACGGAAGTACAACAGAAGTTTCAAATTCAGGAACTGTAAATGTTAGAGGTAATTCAACATCTTTAGCTGACAAGAAAGCGTATAACTTAAAGTTTAACTCTTCAATTAATCCATTTGGTATGGGTTCAGCAAAGAAATGGAGTCTGCTTGCAAATATTTTTGATAAAACTTTAATAAGAAATCATATGGGACTTGATTTCCAGAGATATTTAGAGAGTACACAGACACCATTTGCAAATAATGTAAGCAAGGCGTTTACAAGCAACTGTAAAAATGTTGATTTATACGTGGACGGAAAATACTTGGGAACATACCTTTTAACAGAGTCGGTGGAAGTAGGAGCAGACAGAGTTAATATTGATACAAGTTACTATGACAAAACTACTGATGATGTAAAGGCAGATAGTACACCAACAACAGTTACAATTAATGGAACAGAGTACAAGTTATATGATGCCTTATTGGAATTAGCTAATGACAGCAGACTTGATACAGATGCATATTATTTTAAAACAAGTGTACTTGGACAGCAGTTTGGCTTAAATGATCCGGTATGTTCTACAGACATTGCGGGAAATAAATTAAATCCTAGTTTGAAGGAGAATAGTGCAGATGCTGTTAAGCCACAATTTGTAAATGATATTAGATCATACTTAGAAGGATTTGAAAATGTAATTAACAGTACATCATACAAAACATCTGATGCTCAGTTTGAAGATATGGAAAAATTCATTGACGTAGATTCTTTTGTGGATTTTTACATTACTTCAGAATATTTTATGACAAAGGATATAGGCTTTAGTTCTACACGTTTCTATATTAAAGATGGAAAACTATATGCAGGTCCATTGTGGGATCTTGACCTTTCAAGTGGTAATATTGATGACCATGAAAATGCAGAAGATTTCAGAAGTAAGAATTCATTTAAGTGGTTTGAAGTTTTAATGAAAAATAAGAACTTTTATAATAAAGTTGTAGCAAGATACAAAGAGTTATTACCAAAAATTAAATCTTTGTATGCTGACAATGGAGAAGTAGATACACTAGTAAGTGAAATCGCTAAGTCGGTTAAGACAAATTATGAGAATGCATACAACTACAAACGAGCTACAACTGATGACGAAAGAAATGTAGGCTGGGGTTACTCGTGGTTGTACGGAATTAGTGGTTCACTTGACGGGACAGGTGAAAAAACATTTACAAAAGATGAAATTGCAGCAGTAGGCTCATATGGCTCAGGCGTAATGCACGATACATATGAAGAGTATATTACTGAATATAAGACATGGCTTAAAAATAGAAACACATGGCTTATGAGTCAGTTTAATATAGGCGACGAAGATGCAGATTATTATAGAATTAGTGGCGCCGATGATTTAAACAGTAACGGTGTAGGAAAAGATACTGTTGACGGTCTTAATAATTATGTAAGATATGCAGGAGCAAGAGCAATTGCTTACTCACCAATTGCAGGGGACATTCCATCAAATGCCATTGATACCCAGTCAAATACAAAATGGGAACCATTGGATAATACAAGTGATAACTTTAAACTTAAATTAGGAAATACATATAACGTAAAGGAACTTTTGATTAAGTGGCAGACAGCCAGTGCTGCAGATTATGAGATAGAAGTTTCAACAGATGGTAAAATCTATAATAAAGTTGCTGAGTTTTCCGGATTAACAGGAGCAAGAACAGATAAAATAATTTTAAGAGATTCAGTAGAAGCTAAATATATCAGAATAGTGCCAACAAAGAGAAGTACAGGCTATCCTGTGGCAATATTTGATTTTAGCGTTTATGGAAGTGATAGCGAAAAGACAGCCGAAGAGTTTGTTGATGAAGTTGAAGATGCAACCCAGGAAAAAATTAATCCGGATAGCATTGCTAATGATGATTGGGAAATTGTAAATGAAAATAAGTCAAGCAGTGGCGCAACAATTTATATGACAAAAGCCAAAAAAGTCATAATGGCAGAACGTGAAACCATGTGTGGTTATTATGGAGCAAATACAGTTCAGGCATGGGGAAATATTTCTGATAATATGAAAGCACAAGGTATTTTCGGCTTTGTTGCTAAAGACGGTGGTACACCAACAGGAATTATTATTGATGGTGTTAGATATATGGATATTATAAATGCATCCGTTAATAAGTTAGTTTATGTAAAAAATGATTGTGTATTTATTAAGGACTCTTTGTTGGATGCGAAGAAAGGAGAAATCTCATACCATACCATTACCGTAGAGGGAAATAATTTAGGAACATTCCTAGTTAAAGTAGTGGGTGCTACATCTAAACCAATTACTCCAATGGGATTAAAGGTAGCACCGGACGGAAAAGGAATAATCAACGTAGTTTGGGGACAAAATGATGAAATGATCAATAATGGTCAAAAATATAATGTATACATTGATGATGAATTAGTGGCATCAGGAGTTGCATGTGGAAGTTATAATTATGAAGTAACTAATGGAACTCATACAGTAAAATTAACAGCTACATTAAATGGTTATGAATCAGATGCAGTTACGGCTACAGTTGGGTCCACGGGTGGTAAAGATCCGGGTGAAACAGATTCATCTACAGTAGCACCAACTGAAACAGCAACAGAAACACCAACTGAAACAACAAAAGCAGGTGAAATTGATGTGCCGGGTGATGCAAACTGGATTGATTTTGAAGGCTCAGATGGAGAGTACAAGTATTATATTCCATCAGAGTATAGCACAGCGTATGACAAAAAAGCCAAAAAAGTATTCGATACAACACTTTATATTGAATACAATTTAGGTGCTAAATTTACTTCAGTAAAATTAGATAATAAGGATTACACTATCACTGATGGAGCTTTTGTTAACGTCTTAAAAACAGATGTAGATGATTATAATGTTCATAAACTGGAAGTTGTAGACGCTAATAAAACGGATAAGGCTATTATATATTTGAAAAGAGCAAAGGCATCTGCTATAAAAGTTACATTCACAGACAATCAATGGGAAAAATATCGTAATGAAAGTATTACATGGAACAAAGTAGATGATGCCGTAAAATATGCAATTTATGCAGACGGTAAATTGTACATAACAACAGATGACGAGAATACAACATCAATATCAGTTCCTGCTTATGCTTTTGCAAAGGCAACAAATAACAACGGACAGGCAACTACAGTTGGAAAACATACAACAGCAGTTGTGGCAATCAAAAATGGAGACGAAATCAAAGAGACTCTATCAGATGTTGATTCAACAAGAGTAATGGGTTCAAATTCATTCCAATTGTATGTAAATTACATTTTCGGAAGTGAGACAAATTTGTGGAATCATACGGGAGTTGACAGCAAGTGGAATTTCACTATATGCGAAGGTGTAAATTCAGACATATCAACAGGGGCAGATGTAAAAGTAGATTACACAAATGATGGACAGGCTAATTTGACTTTTAACAATATGGGCAAACATACAGGAAGTGATCAGGCATGGACTATCAAAGCTGCAATTTATAATGAAGCAGCAACAAAGGGCGAGTTACAGAATTTATCTTTTAAGATATATGGACCAAAAGAGTTAATAGGCGAGACTATAAAGATAAAATGTTGTCCTGAAGAGTATGTAAATGGAGCATATTCAAATGTTATTTATGAAGAAAAAGAATATACATTTGAAAGGGCAAAAGATGGAAGTGCGGTGCTTAATTATTCACTTTCATTTAACTCAACAAATGATTCATACGATTTATTGTTTGGCTTAGGTTTACTTGATTTTAAAAATGCAACTAATAAAACTCTTACATTCTCAGATGCTGACATTAATACTGTATATGGAATTACAGATTTAAAGGCAACAGGTACAAATGTTGCAAGTGATGATGCTAAGGGCGATTTATTTATATCATGGTCATCTAATGTACCTGACAAAATGGCAGGTTCCTATAAATATCAGGTAGAAATTGATGGGGCACTTTATAAATATTCAGGGACTGAGGACTTGTTCCCTGGAACTGTAAACAACATAACAGCATCAGGATATTCAGTTGGTGAACATAAGGTTGTTGTAAAAAGTATTTACGATGGCACAGTTACGAGCTCAAAAGAAACAACAGCCATCATTTCAAATACAAAAAAACCTGATTTAGTTGTAACAGGAATGAGCATTCCAAAAGTGACACATTATATTGGTGAAAACTTACAGCTTAGTGTAACAATAAAAAATATTGGTAATGCAGTTGCAAAACCTGTAGCAGGAAAGAATCTTGTTGTAAGACTATATGAAGATAGCAATAACGGTGAAGTTTTAGGTAATAAAATATGTTACGCTAATACAACTGAGGCAGAGCAGGGAACTAGTCCTGGATATTTGAAACCGGGCGAAGAGTATACAGTTGTTTTTGATGTTAAAATTAATGAAAATCAGGATGGCTCAAATATATATAAATACAGAGCATTTGTAGATGCAGACAGAATTATAGATGAGGGAGAAGATGAGGATAACAACGAATATTCTAAGTCATACAAATTCTACGATCCATTAAAAGAAGTAACATTTGGAACAGAAAATGGAAAGATTACAGCAACATGGCCTGCATCTGATGATGTTAAGAAATACATCGTTGAGTATACTGTTGGTGATGAAACAAAAACAATGACAGTTACTGATAACAAGTGTAGTTTAGGTGATTTGGAACAGTTCACTGAAGGAACAACAGTAACAGTAACAACTGTAGGAAAAGATGATGATGAACATGTTCATGCAAAAGGAACACCAAAATCAGATTTGATAATTTCATCAGTATCAACTCCAAGTAATGCCTATGGAGTAGGGGATGTTATTCCGATTACAGTAACTATGAAGAATGTTGGCTTAGGGGTTGCAAAACCTAACAGAAACAATAACATGACTGTAAAGCCAACTAAGGATGGAAAAATAATTACGTCAGACATTGTTGCACCTAAATGGAGAACAATGGCAGAAGATGGTCTTGAACAGAAGTTAAATGTGGGAGCTGAGTTTACTCCAACAGTTACATTTAAGTACACTGTTCAGGAAAGTGATTTAAAAGAAGGAACAATTCATATAGGTGGCTACGCTGACGGAGAGTATGTAGTTGATGAAAGTGATGAGAACAATAACTGCACAGAAGTTGCTATAAAGATTATTTCAAAAGGAGCAGTTACATTAGACAGTAATAATGGTGACGGACCAGTCAAGGCAACATGGAAACAGTCAACAGATGAAAATGTTGACTCATACCAGATTCAGTACGTTGTTGATGGAAACATAATTAAGAAAACTATTAGCAAAAAGGAAGTAGACAGTGATGGTAATTATGTTTATACATTTGGAGATAATGAAGGTCTTGATAATCAGTCCCAAGTAAAAGTGTTAGTTAAATTTTCAGGAGATAAAAACTATTATAATTATGCAAGTACAACAGCTATGGTTGATTTGATAGTCAGCACTGTAAAGGGACCAAATGAAAACAACGAAAAAGTAAAAGTTAATGTAAACTTTGATTTAGTGGCAACAGTTAAAAATATCGGTACAGCAAAGTTATCAGCTACAGCAGATACTCAAGAAAATTATGGCAAAAAACTTTATGTGACACTTTGTAGACAGGAAGGGATAGAGCAGGTAGTGTCAGATGGTTATTATTTAGGCTTGAATGTTGGAAAAACAGCTAGTATCAGATTAAAAAATGTGTGTGCAAAAGAAACTGGAACAAAGAAGCTGATTATTAATGTAGATGATGCTGGATGGGATACAGAAGAAGGCAAAGATGTTGGATACATTCAGGAGTCTAATGAAAATAATAACAGTTACGAATATACTGTTAATGCAGTAATTGAACAAAATTCAATGGATTGGACAACTTTAAAAGAAACAGTGGGAAGTAATACACCATATCAATTTAAAGTGGCACAGGGAACTAAGAATGCCCGAATAGAATACAAGGTAGTTTCAACTAATAATCAGACACTTGATTATAAAGATATTATTGTAAAGTATACAGGTTATAACACAAGATATATGTCAATTGGTTTCAATCCAAACTACACTGTAATGACAGAAGTTAAGAATGATTCAACAGGTCAGGTTATCAGTACAGTTCCATATTGGGCTGCAATAACTAAGAACCAAGTTGATTCTAACATTCACGACCTGGATAACTGTACAATAATGGATGTTGAAGGTTGGGACATTGACGGTATTGGTGTAGATGGAAATGCTGTTCAAAAACCTAAAAAACCAGGAACACACTTTAACAGAGACGGAAACGGCTTCAACATGAACGTTGATGACTTTGATTTAAATGCATACTACTTATTGAAGTTATATAACAAAAATGGTGATTATGTAGTAGTTGCATTCAGAGTTACAGATGAAAATGGTGATATTGGAGACTGGACACAAATTCAGGGAAATAATATGGATAATTCAGCAATTCCTGTTTGTTACCACACAGCTCATCGTGAAGTAAAGAGTTCACTTTATTACGATAAGCATGATATTAAATTAAGTAATATTGCAGCTTACAACGGAAATCATATTTCTGTAGATTTGGATACACAGAACAAGATTAATCCAAATGCTAACAGAGTTTTAATTACAAGAGGTTTGTTAGACAGTAGCGGTGATATGATTATTCCTTCAGTAGATGGAACATATGTTGAGGAAGGAACAGAAACAGGTTCTTATTATGCATGTACAGGTGATTTGTTAAATACAAATTCAGTAGATTATTATAAGAGTGAGAGCAATTATGTTTCTTTAAGTGGATATGGAATTAATGGAAACAATAAGATTCAGATTATGCTACCTAATATGTTAGCGCAGATACCTGTTCATAGTGCTTTAGGTGGAAAAAAAGATAATGAATATTATTACATGAAAGTATATTGGGATGAGCAAAATTATCCGGGACAATATGTTTCTATTCCAATAAAGATTAAAGCAGATATACCTGAGATTGAAAAGGTTAATGGTTTAGTTGCTACAAACAGAGGTAGTTCGTTATCAATTTCCTGGGTTAATTCAACACAGCAGGAAGCTGATGGATATTTATATGATGTTTACATTGATGGTGAATTAAAGGCTCAAGATGTACAGGCAGGTTCATATAGCTTCTTAGGATATAATGAAATCGGTTCTACACATACCATTAAAGTAGTGGCAAAATGGTGTGAACAGACAACAGAAGATTCGGTAGAATACACTATTGTTGAGCCGGAAAAAGAACCTGAAGAAATAGTACCAGGTGAAGTACCTACATATCCTGATGACAATGATAACAGATGGATATTAATTTCAGGCCAGCATATATTACCTGTTTCAGAAGAAGGTTCACTTGGAAAAACAAATGCAAAAATTTACTATTATACTGATGAAGACATTAATGGAATAACAGGTTACAATGACAGTTATATTTCATTAAATGGTAGTTCAAAATATTTTACAGGAACAACAACTAAGATTTTTGTACAAAGGGGTGATAGTACTTCATTAGTTTCTAAGTCAATATATGATAGTTATTATGAAGGTCAGACATTAATGAATTCTTCAACAATGTTTGAATTACCGAAGGGATTTGCAAAAGGCACAACTTACTACTATGTAGTTCGTGTTTGTGGAAATAATGGAAATACATATAAGGATTTCTACTTTAAGATAATTCCAACAGATGATTCAATTGATTCAGGTGTTAATCATACAGGAAAATGGAGAGAGATTAGTGGTGAATCACAATTGTCTGTAAAGATGGGCTCAGGCTCGAAACTTAAAGGTACAATCAGCTTTTTAGATTATCCTGCATTTAATGAAGGTTCTTCTATAACAGAAAAAGGAGGAACAACATCTATTGGAACAAATACATATAATGCAGTTGGTTACAATGGATACTACTTATCCATAATCGGTGATACAAATTATTATGTAGCAGGTAACACAAAAGTCTATGTTTCAGAAGGAAGCGATTCTGTTTTATATGCAGAGAATGCAAATGATTTGACTTTTACAGAGAAAAAAGTAAGTGACCAGTCTTATTCAGGTCAGATAATCTCTGAAACAGAAGAACTGTTTAGTGTTGTTTATGCAACAACATATTATTTGTTGAAAGTTCAAAGTGGAGACAAAGTCACATACATACCTTTTGAAGTAAAAGTCAACATAGGAAATGTAGAAGTTCTGGGCTTCCAGATGAACACAAATAAGAATGCCGGTGGAGTAGCTGAATACAATCCATCATTTAGAGTTGTTTCAAAAACAAGTAATGTAATGACAATCAATAACAGACTGTATGAAGTTAAGAAAATGGGTACAGTTTATGCAATTGATGATGGAAATACGGACATAAAATCTAATATGAATTTGGATGCAGTTTCATCTAATGCAAATGTATCAAAATATGAAACAACAGATAGAGGCAAATTGGCAGGCTACACGACTTCTGCTAATGACAATGATTACTATACATACTATGCGTTAACATTTAAATATAATAATTACAAATATGCTTCATTGGAACAGAAGTGGGCATTTAGAGCATATGCAGTATTAGATATGGGTGATGGTACAGAAAAAGTTGTATATGGTAAAAATATTTACACAACAAATATGTATGACATTGCACAGAATTTATATAAAAATCAGAAAATGGGAACAAAAGAATCTCATGATTACCTATATGATAATGTTCTAAATATTGTTGATATGTATAACAATATGGGACAAATTGCAAATGCAATGTTTAAGGCAATGGGAGTCACATCAACATCTGACAGCAGATATGAGACAGTGACAAAAATGACACAGGACTTACACAATTATTGCAAATGCTTATGGGGAATATCATATGACACAAGAGGTAAGTTTAGAAGCTCCCAGGTAGAAGATGAATTACTGAAATTACTTAACGGAGTGAAAAACAATGACAAGAACTATGCTAGTGTTTATGATTGGATTTACAATGAAACATCCAAGTATGGAAAGAAAAATGGAACGAAATACAAAGGATGTTATAGGCTTGTAGATTATTCATGGGATAATAGCATTGATAAAGATTTTTATAAACAGTAATACTACATACAATTAATAGGAGGGTATTTAAGTGAGTCGCACAAAAAAATATGAAAAACCTATAATTGAAGTTACACGTTTTGACATAAATCAAAATATTATGGATGGCTGGGATGGTGACATTACCACAGTGGCTGATATTTCACAACCTGATGGTGGACCAACCACTCCGATAATAGATTTGGATTAGGAAAGGGGCAGATGTTATGAGAAAAGAATATAAAAAGATTATATCTACAGTGTGTGTTGTAACTTTAGTTGTAGGCTCCTTAACATTTACTAATAAACAAAATGTAGAAGCTGTGGGCAAAACCACAGCAGCTACATTCAATAAATCATTGAATCAAGGGATAAGCCTTTTAGCAGACGATACAGAAAATGGAACTTACACAGTGAAAGTTACATCCACATTGAACGGTGTGGAGTCAGAAGGTTCAGTATCTGACGCGGTAGAAGTTGTTTCAGTTTTAACTACAGATAATTCAGCAGTTGAAGGTTTCCAAATTAAAACAAATGGGGCTGATTCGAATATTGCTTTTAGAACTGTTTGTAAGGGACTAAACGTAGGAAGCGCTATTACAGCAAGTGATGGTAACACATATACTGTTAAACAATTTGGAATAATATATGCCCTGGATCCGAACCAAAGTGGCTATAGAAAAAATGATGCTTTAAACACAGCATATACAATTTTAAATCCAGATGTAGTTACAGGACAACAGTATTCTTACGAAGGAAAAATACAGTATGCCGGTAGTAATGTTACTTATGGCTTCCTAGCAAGTGATGGGGCAGTAATTAATAATTGGGATACTACTGATACAGAAAATACATATTATGTTGTAACAATGAATGGAATTAATCCACAGATTACAAATTCCATTTTTGTAAGATCATTTATAATAGCAACAGACACCACAGGAAATAATACAATCATTTACGGAAAGAAAACTGCTGTTATGTCGGTTGCAGAAGTAGCAGATTATTTATACCGCAACAGTAAAGCACAAAATTACTCAGGACATAAATATTTGTTTGAAAATATTTTAAGCAAGGTTGCTACAACCAATCCATATTTTAGAAACACAACACTTCCGTATGGCTGGGACAATAACTTGTTTACACCATCAAGCCCAACATATACTGTTACAGACGGAACGTTGGAAAATTAGAACAGGAGGTTAATATGTGTAAGGCAATAGATGCTGTTAACAAATATTATCAATAATTTAATTTTTTAAACTGTTAATATTTATAGAGAGCTCTTGAATTATTAATATTTATGTAGATTTCTTGAATTATTAGCATCTATAGTGGTTGACATTCTTAAATTAATTGACTAAAATAACAAATGTATAAAATTTAATGAAAAAAGACTTTGATAGAGACAGTAGTTTATCAGTGAACGTTTCAGAGAGCTTGACGTTGGTGGGAGTCGGGTATTAGTAGCAGATATATGAAAATCACTCTGGAGTTGCAGCCCGAAATGTTTTTTGACTTTTGTAGTTTATATTAATGTAGGCGCTGACGGTTTCTCCCGTTACAGAGAACACATATAAAGGGAATTCCCGAGTATGCTGTTAAAGGTGGTATAACGAAAATTCAGGCTTTCGTCCTTAACAGGGCGGAAGCTTTTTTACGTATGCGACTCATAGACCAAAGGTCTATGAGTAGACAAGGCTCATGCCCATACGTAGTGAGCAAATGATTAAACACTTAAATAGATAGCAATACTATATAAAAATGAAAGGAGTACAGAATGTACAAGAAAGTTTCAACTAATCTCAATTTTGTTGAGAGAGAAAAGCAGACAGAAAAGTTTTGGAAAGACAATGACATTTTTAAGAAAAGTATGGACAGTCGTAAGGAAGGAGAAACATATACATTTTATGATGGACCTCCAACAGCCAACGGTAAGCCACATATTGGACACGTTTTAACTCGTGTTATAAAAGATATGATTCCACGTTACCAGACAATGAAGGGCCATATGGTTCCAAGAAAAGCAGGTTGGGATACTCATGGACTTCCTGTTGAATTAGAAGTAGAAAAGATGCTTGGTTTAGATGGAAAAGACCAGATTGAAGAATACGGTCTTGTGCCTTTCATTGACAAATGTAAGGAAAGTGTTTGGAAATACAAAGGTATGTGGGAAGATTTCTCAGGTACTGTAGGTTTCTGGGCTGACATGGATAATCCTTATGTAACATACGATAACAACTATATTGAATCAGAATGGTGGGCTTTAAAAACTATTTGGGATAAAGGCTTATTATACAAAGGCTTCAAAATCGTTCCTTATTGCCCACGTTGTGGAACACCTCTTTCATCACAGGAAGTAGCTCAGGGTTACAAGGATGTAAAAGAACGTTCAGCAATCGTTAGATTCAAGGCAAAAGACGAGGATGCATATATTTTAGCATGGACAACAACACCTTGGACATTACCTTCAAACGTTGCTCTTTGTGTAAACCCAAATGAAGATTACGCAAAGGTGAAAGCAGCAGACGGCTATGTATATTACATGGCAGTTGCTTTATTAGATACAGTTTTAGGTAGCCTTGGAAATGAAGAAGAAGGTGTTAAACCATACGAAATTCTTGAAACATACAAAGGTAAAGAACTTGAAGGCAAAGAATACGAGCCATTATATGAATGTGCTCATGAAAAAGCTGAAAAGCAGCACAAGAAAGGTTTCTTCATTACATGTGATACTTATGTAACTCTTACAGATGGTACAGGTGTTGTTCATATTGCTCCTGCATTCGGTGAGGACGATGCCAATGTTGGACGTAACTATGACCTTCCATTTGTTCAGCTTGTTACTGAAAAAGGTGAAATGTCAGAAGAAACACCATTTGCCGGCTTATTTGTAAAGAAGGCAGATCCTGAAGTATTAAAAGATTTAGATGCAAGAGGTTTATTATTTGACGCACCTAAATTTGAACATAGTTATCCACATTGCTGGAGATGTGATACACCACTTATTTACTATGCACGTGAATCATGGTTTATTAAGATGACAGCAGTTAGGGATGATTTAATTAAAAATAACAACACAATTAACTGGATTCCTGAAAGTATCGGTAAGGGACGTTTCGGAAACTGGATTGAAAATGTTCAGGACTGGGGCGTAAGCCGTAACCGTTATTGGGGAACACCACTTAACATTTGGCAGTGTGATTGTGGTTGCATGCAGTCAATTGGCAGTCGTCAGGAACTTTTTGAAAAGTCAGGTGACGAAAAAGCTAAGACTGTTGAATTCCACAGACCTTACATTGATGAAATTACAATGCCATGTCCTGAATGTGGTGGCACAATGAAGAGGGTTCCGGAAGTTATTGACTGTTGGTTTGATAGTGGAGCAATGCCTTTTGCACAGCACCATTATCCATTTGAAAATAAAGATTTATTTGAACAGCAGTTCCCTGCAGACTTTATTTCAGAAGCTGTTGACCAGACTCGTGGCTGGTTCTACACATTACTTGCAGAATCAACATTGTTGTTTAACAAGGCTCCATACAAGAACGTAATCGTTTTAGGTCACGTTCAGGATGAAAATGGACAGAAGATGAGTAAGTCAAAGGGTAATGCAGTTGATCCATTTGAAGCACTTGATAAATACGGTGCAGATGCAATCAGATGGTACTTCTACATTAACTCAGCTCCATGGCTTCCAAACAGATTCCATGGCAAGGCAGTAGAAGAAGGACAGCGTAAGTTCATGGGTACACTTTGGAACACTTATGCGTTCTATGTACTTTATGCAGAAATCGATCAGTTTGATCCAACTAAGTACACACTTGATTATGATAAATTATCAGTAATGGATAAGTGGTTATTATCAAAGATGAATTCTATGGTTAAGGCTGTAGATGACAACCTTGGAAACTACAGAATTCCTGAAGCTGCAAGAGCGTTAGATGAATTTGTTGATGAAATGTCAAACTGGTATGTAAGACGTTCAAGAGAAAGATTCTGGGCAAAAGACATGCCACAGGATAAGATTAATGCTTATATGACACTTTATACAGCACTTGTTACAGTATCAAAGGCAGCAGCACCTATGATTCCATTTATGACTGAAGACATTTACCAGAATTTAGTTAGAAGTGTGGATTCAAGTGCAAAAGAATCAATTCACCTTTGTGACTTCCCAGAAGTTAATGAAGCTCAGATTGATAAAGAATTAGAAGAAAATATGGAAAGAGTTCTTAAGGTAGTAGTTCTTGGTCGTGCTTGTAGAAATAAGTCAAACATCAAGAACAGACAGCCAATTGGCAAAATGTTTGTAAAGGCTGATTTTGATTTACCTGAATTTTTCCAGGAAATTATTACAGAAGAATTGAATATAAAAGAAGTAGAGTTTACTGATGATGTTAGAGCATTCACATCATACTCATTTAAGCCACAGCTTAGAACTGTTGGACCAAAATATGGTAAGTTCTTAGGCAAGATTAAGGAAGCATTGGCAAGCCTAGACGGAAACAGTGCTATGGATAAGATTAATGCCGGCGAACCTCTTACATTTGACTTTGACGGTAATGAAGTTGTTCTTGAAAAAGAAGATTTACTTATCGACATGGCTCAGGTTGAAGGTTATGTTTCTGAAGCAGATGGCGACGTTACAGTAGTTCTTGACACTAACTTAAGTGATGAATTATTAGAAGAAGGTTTTGTTCGTGAAGTAATCAGCAAGATTCAGACAATGAGAAAAGAAGCTGGATTCGAAGTAATGGACAAAATCGTTGTAAATGTTGCTAATAATGACAAGGTTAAGGACGTTGTAGAACGTAATATTGATGAAATTAAGTCAGAAGTGTTGGCAGATAATGTCGAATTTGATACAATAAAAGGGTATGAGAAGGAATGGAACATTAATGGCGAAAAGGTTACATTAAGCGTTGAAAAAAACTCATAGTAGGCTAGTTATTTGAACAGAATATAAATTTATAAAGGAACGGTGTAAATCGTTCCTTTATGCGTGTTATACGAATATACGCAACAGCATATGTATAGAATTTATCGATATAAGTTGTGTTATATGTTGGTGTACATTTAATATTAGCATATAGGTTATATATGTTGGTACACATTTAATATTAGCATATAAGTGAAGTGTAAGCTTTGTAATATGTGATTCTTTGGGGAAAATCGAAGGAGTGCTAAGCATGGAACAGTCATCATAATTAGGATTGTGGTGTTTGGATATCGAAATCATATTGGGAAAACAGCAGCACATATATTTTGCAAAAGATAGATGAATTTTATTGTATGTTACCAAATAATAAGGATAGGAGAGGGGTTTATGACTAAAACAATGGACAGAATACAAAAAGAAGAATTCAAGGAAGAATTCAAAAAGCGTGTAAAAGATCAGGCAAAGATGCTTTACCGTAAGACTTTAGATGAAGTAAGTGACAGACACAAATTTGTATGTGTTGCTTATGCGGTAAAAGATATCGTTATTGACCAGTGGATTGCTACACAGAAGGCTTATGATGAAGCTGATGGCAGAACAGTTTATTATTTATCAATGGAGTTCTTAATGGGAAGAGCTTTAGGTAACATGATTATTAACTTATCTTCAAGAGATGAAATTAAGGAATCAATTGAGGAACTTGGACTTGATTTAAATGTAATTGAAGACCAGGAACCTGATGCAGCTTTAGGTAACGGTGGTTTAGGACGTCTTGCAGCTTGTTTCTTAGACAGTCTTGCAACTTTAAATTACCCTGCATATGGATGTGGAATCAGATACAAATACGGTATGTTCCAGCAGAAGATTGAAAATGGATATCAGAAAGAAATTCCTGAAGATTGGTTAAGACATATTAATCCATTAGAAATCAAGCGTGAAGAGTATGCTTGTGAAGTTAGATTTGGTGGTACTGTTAAGATTGATCACAGAGACGGACGTGATTATTATGGTCAGGAAGGTTATCAGGCAGTTATGGCTGTTCCTTATGATATGCCAATCGTAGGATATGGCAACAATGTTGTTAATACATTACGTATTTGGGATGCAGAACCAATTGTTCATTTTAACCTTGAAGAATTTGACAAGGGTTCATACATGGCAGCAGTTGAACAGGAAAACCTTGCTAAGACAATTACAGAGGTTCTTTATCCAAATGATAACCATTATGCAGGTAAGGAACTTAGATTAAAACAGCAGTATTTCTTTGTTTCAGCTTCACTTCAGACAGCAATTAAGAAGTATTTAAAGAAGCATGATGACATTAAGAAGTTACATGAAAAAGTAGTATTCCAGATGAATGATACTCATCCAACATTAACAGTTGCAGAATTAATGAGACTTTTAATGGATGTTTATTATTTAGAATGGGATGAAGCTTGGGAAGTTACTACAAAGTGTGTAGCTTATACAAACCATACAATTATGGCTGAAGCTCTTGAAAAATGGCCTATTGAATTATTCTCAAGATTACTTCCAAGATGTTATCAGATTGTTGAAGAAATCAACAGAAGATTCTGTCTTGAAATTGAAGAAAAATATCCTGGTAACTATGACAAGATTGCTAAGATGGCAATTATTTATGATGGTCAGGTTAAGATGGCAAACTTAGCAATTTGTGCCGGCTATTCAGTAAACGGTGTTGCTAAGCTTCATACAGAAATTCTTGAAAAGCAGGAATTAAAGGACTTCTATGAAATGATGCCACAGAAGTTTAATAACAAAACAAATGGTATTACACAAAGAAGATTCTTGCTTCATGGAAACCCTCTTCTTGCTGAATGGGTTACAAACAAGGTTGGCGATGATTGGATTACAGACCTTCCAAAAATCAAAGGCATTGAAGTATACGTAGATGATAAGAAGGCTCAGGCTGAGTTCATGAACATTAAGTATCAGAACAAAGTTCGTCTTGCAAAATATATCAAAGAACACAACGGAGTTGATGTAGATCCACGTTCAATCTTTGATGTTCAGGTTAAGAGACTTCATGAATACAAACGTCAGTTACTTAACATTTTACATGTTATGTATTTATACAATCAGGTTAAAGAACATCCTGATATGGAATTTACTCCAAGAACATTTATTTTCGGAGCAAAGGCAGCAGCAGGATACAAGATTGCAAAACTTACAATTAAGTTAATCAACAGTGTTGCAGATGTAATCAACAATGATGAGTCAATCAACGGTAAGATTAAGGTTGTCTTCATTGAAAACTACAGAGTTTCAAATGCAGAAATCATTTTTGCAGCAGCAGATGTTTCAGAACAGATTTCTACAGCTTCAAAGGAAGCTTCTGGAACAGGTAACATGAAGTTCATGTTAAATGGTGCATTAACACTTGGAACAATGGATGGCGCAAACGTTGAAATCGTCGAAGAAGTTGGCAAGGAAAATGCATTTATCTTTGGTATGTCTTCAGACGAAGTTATTGGTTACGAAAATAATGGTGGCTATGATCCAATGCAGATTTTTAATTCAGACATGGATATTAGAAAAGTTCTTATGCAGTTAATTAACGGATTCTACTCACCAGATGATCCTGAAAGATTCAGACCAATTTACAACTCACTTCTTACAAAGGAAGAAACAGGTTGTGCAGACAGATACTTCATCTTAAAGGACTTCCAGTCTTACGCAGAAGCTCAAAGACGTGTTGAAGCAGCTTACAAAGATGAAGCAGGTTGGGCAAAATCAGCAATGCTTAACGTAGCAAACGTAGGCAAGTTCACATCAGATAGAACAATCGAAGAATACGTAAGAGATATCTGGCACTTAGAGAAAGTAAAGGTAGAATTGTAGGAGATTTACCTAGGGGCAGCGTAGCTGCCCCTATTTTTTTGACTTGTTATGCAAACAAAACTAATATTATGGCGATAATACACCCTAAAGATGCCATAACAATTTTTAAGGGTGGAAAAAATAGAAAGACAGTAGTGAGAAAAAGAGTGAGAAGTCCAGCTTTCCACCCCCTAGGAAAAATAACAAGCTGAAGGGGTGGAAAAATGGGAAATACTGAAGAGAGAAAAAGAGTGAGGAGTCCAGCTTTCCACCCCATAGGAAAAATAACAAGCTATAAGGGTGGAAAAAAGAGAAAGATTGTAATGTGAAAAAGTGTAGGGAGTCCAGCTTTCCACCCCCCAGGAAAAATAACAAGCTGAAGGGGTGGAAAAATGAGAAAGACAGTAGTGCGAAAAAGAGTGAGAAGTCCAGATTTCCACCCCATAGGAAAAATAACAAGCTGAAGGGGTGGAAAAATGGGAAATACTGAAGAGAGAAAAAGAGTGAGGAGTCCAGATTTCCACCCCCTAGAAAAAATAACAAGCCATAAGGGTGGAAAAAATAGAAAGATTGTAATGTGAAAAAGTGTAAGGAGTCCAGATTTCCACCCCATAGGAAAAATAACAAGCCATAAGGGTGGAAAAATGGGAAATACTGAAGAGAGAAAAAGAGTAAGAAGTCCAGCTTTCCACCCCCTAGGAAAAATAACAAGCTGAAGGGGTGGAAATTTCTAAAAACAGTAAAATCGTCATATCTAATTAATAATAATACTTGAAAAATAAATCAACTTAACATATAATAAATGTAACATAATAGATGTAACATAACGGATGAACAAGGACGGCGCATGGAAAATTTAAAACAAATCTTATATGAAAAACAATTAGAGTTAGAAGAAATAGAAAAGACTAATAAAAAAATATTAGAAAGACTTCCTGAGGGATACGTTAATATAAGTAGAAATAAAAATTCAATTCAGTATTATTGGCGAAAAGATGATGGTACGGAAACATACATAAATAAAAAAAATCGTAGTATTATTAAAAAACTTGCTCAAAAAGAATATGAGAAAAAAGTTCAAATTATAGTTAAGAAAAATAAAAAGTGTCTTAGAGATATGTTGGATAAATATGAATTTGATGAAACATTAAAAGCTTACGACAAGATATCAGATAAAAAGAAAATATTTGTTGAACCATATACAATGCCGAATGAAATGTACGCAGAAAAGTGGCAGGCAGAACAAAACAAATTAAAAGAACAGAATATGAGTAAAGTAAGTGAAAAATACATATTCACAGATAAAGATAATGAGATACTTACTGAAAAGGGAGAGGCGGTTCGTTCGAAATCAGAAAAAATAATTGCGGACAAATTATATATGAAGGGGATACCATACGTTTACGAGCAACCGTTATATTTGAAAGGCTATGGATATGTAGTACCTGATTTCAAAATCTTGAATATTAGAACCAGAAAAGAATATTATTTGGAACATTTCGGAATGATGGACGACAGCGAGTATTCAAGGAAAGCATTAAGAAAAATCGAAACATTTCAGAAAAATAACATATTTCCTGGTGATAATTTGCTAATGACATTTGAAACAAGTGACAGTCCGCTTAATACAAGAATTTTGGAAGAACTGGTAAAAAAATATTTGGTATAAGATAAAAAAGATAAATGATTAACATTTGCATAAGGCGTGAAAATATAATCACCAATATTTGCTGTGATAGGGAATAGATTAAACTTAAAAATTAGATTAAATCACAAACTTAGAAACTAGATTAAAACAATAGGAAATAGATTAAACATAAGAATAGGATTGAGTGAGACATTACAATTCAATCCTATTCTTCATATAATCAAATGTTATAATGTAGACAAACTACACAAGATTCATCAAAAACTCAATCCTACTAATTCCATAAATAAGAAATATTAAGTAAACAAACCATATTCTACTCCACAATTGTATTCAGCCAAATGTCTTTTTTTACCATTACGAAACCAATAAATGACTTAATGCCTTCCAACATGTTTATAAGTAGGAATATGCTTACAATATTCATGGAGGTGAATTTTGCAAGGCACATTGAAACCGGCACATTTACAAGGCAAACAAAACAACTATCAAAAAGGAATGTAATGATAGTTTTGCCACCGCTTCGCAAAATAAAATATTCAGAGTTAGTGAATGATATAAAAGGTGTTGCCAGAGCTACCACCCAAATGAAACGTGTTGCCAGTTGGCGAATCTCCCCTGTTGTATTATAAAAATGTGGGAATATCGGTCCAAGTATAAATAAAATTACGGCAGTGCCTAATGAAATTAAAAACGAAAAAGTTGCCATACGTGTGGCTGTGACCTTTGCGTCTTTTAGTTTGCCAGCACCCAACAGTTGACCGACAACAATGGCGATGGTTGTACCAAGTGTTACAAAAATTGAATTTGAAATATTACCTAAAGTATTACAAATATTTAATCCACCGATTGTAGCAAGTCCCCTTGTAGAAAAAGCCTGTGTCTGCAAAGTAAGTCCGCCAGCCCACAAAAATTCGTTAAGCATAAGTGGCGTTCCGGTAATAAGAATTTTCTTCGCAAGTGACATAGGAAGTCTCAAAGTTCTGTAGCAATTTTTAATAAAAGGATATTCTTTTACATGTGTGTGGGTGTAAACAACCAAATAGCCACATTCCATAAAACGTGAAATAACAGTGGCGATAGCTGCACCGGTAACGCCCATGGCAGGCACACCGAATTTCCCAAAAATAAAAATATAATTCAGTACAATATCAAAAACTACAGCCAGAACTCCGGCTTTCATTGGCACAATAGTCTGCCCGGATTCTTTTAAAGTGGTGCTATAGCAGTTAGAAACTACAAAAGGTGCAATGCCGATAACCATCACGTATAGGTAGCTTCGTGCATAATTAAAAGTGTCAGCAATGTTTCCCGAGTCGCTACCTTCGTGGAGAAACATGTTAATCAAAGGTTCGTGTAAAAATAGCATAACCCCAAGAGATGCAATGATAATTGTTATGCCAATAAGAATCTTCATTCTAAAAACATTTCTCACACCGTCATTGTTTTTCTGACCAAAATACTGTGCGGAAAAAAGACCGGCACCTGACATACCACCAAAAACCAGCAAATTAAAAACAAAAAATAACTGATTTATAATGGCAACTCCGGACATTTGGTCAGTACCCAACTGCCCAACCATAATATTATCAGCCATACTAACAAGATTTGTCAGTAAATTTTGAATAATAATTGGAACGGCAATTGCAAGAATCATTTTGTAAAAAGCCTTGTCGCCGAAAAATTTATTTTTTAAAGAAATTGTCTCTTCGTTCATAAAAACCTTCTTTCTTTTTGTAAATGTCTATTTAATAATTTAGTTCCCAAACCTATCTAATATACAAATATGTTTAACCACTTAGTCTTAAAATATCTAACTAATATACAAATCTGTTTAACCACTTAGTCCTAAAAATATTTATATGTGTTGAAATACTATTATGCAATGAAAAAAATAATAGTTCAACATCTTTTATGCAGATTATGAAATTTTATAAAAAATCATTTCCTTTAAACAAATTGCAAAATATGCATATTATAAAGCAAGAAGAGCGGAAGGAAGCCGGACTGATGTTATATACAAAAAATAGTTGAAACTATTTTCTGAAAAAAAGAAAAACTCAAAAAACTCTCCATAAAAGTCTTTGTAAGTGTTATAATTAATCCATAACAGGAACGGATTAAAAGTCTTATAATAAGACAAAACAAACTAACGAAAAATAAACTTACAAAGGGGGCGATTTTATGATTCTCACATTTTTAGGCGCAGATCATGAGGTAACAGGAAGTTGTCACTATTTACAGG
Organism: Eubacterium sp. Marseille-QA0814; assembly: GCF_965119675.1. Classification (NCBI taxonomy): domain Bacteria; kingdom Bacillati; phylum Bacillota; class Clostridia; order Eubacteriales; family Eubacteriaceae; genus Eubacterium; species Eubacterium sp. Marseille-QA0814. The sequence continues at coordinate 2,578,836 of NZ_CBCPMG010000001.1, forward strand.
TAGGTGACAAGAAAGCAGTTGTAGATTGTGGTATGGAGCAGGGCAAGGATATTTATGTAAACCAGGAATTGCCGGTTCCCGCAGGGGATATTGATTACATTTTCCTGACACATGCTCACATTGACCACTCAGGTTTAATTCCATTGATGGTTAAGAAAGGTTTTAAGGGGCAGATTTTTGCAACCAAAGCAACCTGTGAACTTTGCAACATTATGTTGCGAGACAGTGCGCATATTCAGGAGTTTGAAGCACAGTGGAAGAACAGGAAGGCAAAAAGAGCAGGACGTGAGGAGTATGTTCCTATTTATAATACGGAAGATGCAGCGGCCGCTTGCGAGCTGATGATACCTGTAGATTACAATCAGGTTGTAAAAGTATGTGATGAATTTCAAATAAAATTTGTAGATGCAGGGCATTTACTAGGTTCATCAAGTATAGAAATGAAAGTTACGGAGAATGGTGTAAGTAAAACAATTATTTTCTCCGGCGATATTGGAAACATTAACAAGCCTATAATCAAGGATCCTGAAACTTTAAAAGGTGCGGACTATGTTTTGATTGAGTCAACATACGGTGACAGATTACATGAAGAGCGACCAGACTACATTAAAACATTAACGAAAGTTTTAGAGGAAACTTTTGAAAAAGGTGGTAATGTTGTTATTCCGTCATTTGCAGTTGGACGAACTCAGGAAATGTTATATTTCTTAAGGATAATAAAAAAAGCAAATTTGATAAAAAAATATCCTGATTTTGAGGTTTATGTTGATAGCCCGTTGGCTGTGCAGGCAACGAATATTTTTAATAACAATGTAGTTGACTGCTTTGATGAGGAAACGAAGAAACTGATTAATGATGGAATTAACCCTCTTCAGTTTGAGGGCTTGAAAGTTTCTGTAACAAGCAATGATTCCATTGCAATTAATGAGGATACCAAGCCAAAAGTTATTCTATCAGCATCGGGTATGTGCGAGGCAGGTAGAATAAGACATCATTTGAAACACAATCTGTGGAAAGAAAACTCAACAATTCTTTTCGTTGGTTATCAGGCAATTGGCACGTTAGGAAGAAATCTTCTTGAAGGTGCAACTTCAGTAAAACTTTTTGGTGAAGAAATTGCAGTAAAAGCAAGAATTGAAAGCCTTAAAGGAATTAGCGGTCATGGTGACCAAAAAGAATTGATAAGATGGCTTGAAGCAATGGAAATTAAGCCTGAAAAAGTTTTCGTAGTTCATGGTGAAGACAATGTGTGCGATTATTTTGCTAATCTTTTGGATAAAGAACATGGCTTTAATACATATGCTCCTTATAGTGGTACGGAATTTGACCTTTTGACAGGTGAAATTATCAAAGAGGGAGTGCCTATTCCAATTAAGAAAAAATCAGCAAAGGAAAGAAGGGCATCCTCTGTTTACGAAAATTTACTTGCAGCAGGTCAGCGTTTGCTTGCAGTTATTAAGCGAAGCGAAGGAGGTACGAACAAAGATTTAGCTAAATTTACAAATCAGATTCAAAATTTGTGCGACAAGTGGGACAGATAATGACAAGCAAAAAGCGTGCCGAAAACGCTTAGTGCGATTATTGTGCTATTGAGGCAGCAGAGAAGTTTGATAACGAAAAATATGTAAGTATACGCATGAAATTCAAACTATTCTTTTATAAGTGGAATATAAATCGGTCAGATCCATCTCCTCCACAAACTGACTGAGTAATCGCAAGGAATCGTTCTCCGGAATAATTGTTTCGATGTTTAGTGGAAGGTTTAATTGATATCCGCTTCTATTTAAAGTATAATTCGTATGTGTTAATTTTGGTTTTTACATAACTTAATTATACACCTACAGCCAGACTTTTAGGAGCCTGGCTGTAGGTGTTTTTAAAAAAAAATTTTTATTGAAATAGGCTGCCGCTAGTGGGACAGCCCCTATTTTTATTTATGCAAATTATTATAATATATGGGAAAAAAAGAAAAGGAGAAAGTGTAAAAGAAAACCACACCAGGAGGTTGTTATGGGTAAGGCTAAATTAAATAGGAAATGGACATCACTAATATTGATTTTAGCACTGGTTGCAACAATTATCCCAACCAGTGTCTATGGCAATTTATTGGTGAGCAGAAGCACAAACGGCGTGGCAATTCCCAGAGGATGTAATGTACCTTCTTTCTATTGAAAAAATATGAGATAAATGTAAAATTAAAAGTGCAAAAAGGCTGAAAAGGATTTTAAACATGAAAAACGGAACAATGTTTTCGGACCTAACTAAATACAAAAACAAGGATTTTTACAAAGAACATAAATATGTACAGTTTGACACAACAAAAGCCAGTGGAACCTATCTGGTAGTTTATGCTTTTGTTTCAGAAGTAAATGTGAAAAATGCATTTGAATACTATAACGCAGAGAACTGGTCAGACAAGAAAAAAACTCTAAAATACATAGAAAAACTTTCGAAGCTGAAACTCTACGATACAGGTGAGCAGATTACATCAAAGGACAAAATAATAACATTGTCCACTTGTGAAAATACAAATGAAAACAGCAGAATGGTAGTGGTTTGTAAAAAAAGTTGAAAAATAGGACGAAAATAAAATGATTTATTTACTAAAAAGCGAAATAGTAAATTGTAATCATTTATAAAATGCTATATAATTGACAGTTGGAAATGAAAGGTTTTGAATCCCATGCAGGAAGTGAAAAAGTGCCATTGGCTTAACGAAAAAAATGAAAAATATGTTGAATATCACGATAAGGAATGGGGCGTTCCTGTTCATGATGACCACAAGTTATTTGAAATGCTTCTATTGGAGGGTTTTCAGGCTGGTTTGTCATGGGAATGTGTTTTAAACAAAAGGGAAGCTTTTAGAGAGGCTTTCGATAACTTTGATTTAGAAAAAATTTGTAACTATGATGCAAACAAATTAGAAGAATTAAGAAATAATCCCGGCATAATCAGAAACAAGCTGAAAATTTCAGCTACGGTTAAGAATGCAAAAGCTTTCAAAAATATTATTGCAGAGTTTGGCAGCTTTGATAAATACATCTGGGGATTTACAAACTATAAAATCATTTATGAATACGATAAAACAACCTCTGATTTGTCAGATACAATTTCAAAAGATTTAAAGAAGAGGGGGATGAGCTTTGTGGGAAGCACAATTATTTATTCATATTTGCAGGCAGTAGGAATAATCAATTCCCATGAGCCACAGTGTTTTTTATACAACATAATGTAACCTAAAAATAAATTAAACGTATCAGGTGCGTAGAATATCGCAAGTGACATTCTTTGTTGTTACAGAAAAAATATAAAAAGTTATAAAAGAAAAATGAAAAGAATAAGTACAAAAAGAAGGAATATAAAATGAAAAAAGAAGAAAAGACAAATGTAATGAGAGTTTTGGACAGCAAAAAGATTAATTACAAAAGCCACAATTATGTAGCCTCAGAGGCAGTAGCCGGTGACCAGGTAGCAAAAGCACTAGGTCAGGATCCTAATGGGGTCTTTAAGACTTTAGTTACGGTTTCAAAATCAAAAAACTATTACGTTTTTTTGGTTCCTGTTTGTAAAGAACTTGATTTAAAGAAGGCAGCAAAAGCTGTTGGCGAGAAGAAAATTGAAATGCTTAAGTCAAAAGAACTTTTACCACTTACAGGTTATATACATGGTGGCTGTTCTCCAATAGGAATGAAAAAGTTCTTTAAGACAACAATTGACGAAACAGCAAAGAATTACGACACCATTATGTTTAGCGGCGGCAAAATCGGTTATCAGGTAGAGTTGGCACTTGGAGATTTGGAAAAGGTTATCCGCTTCCAGTTAGCAGACATTACAGAGTAAAAATATAAATAAAAGAGGAAAAGAAATGAAGGTTTATTATTTTAATATAACACCATTAAGAAATAAAAATATATTTGCACAAAAAGTTAAAGAAGTAAGTCCAAGAAGACTTGCAAAAATCGAAAGACTAAAGAAAACAGACGATAAGTTAAGATGTCTCGGCGCAGGCTTGCTTATTAATTACATACGTGAAAAGTTTGATATTAAAGACGAAATTATGGTAGCAAAAAATGGCAAACCTCATTTTACAAGAACAAAAATGTCTTTTAATATCTCCCATTCAGGAAACTACGTTGTTATTGTTGTGTCAGAATATAATATCGGTATAGACATTCAAAGAATGGAAAAACACAATCATCTAATTGCCGAAAAGAATTTCTGCGCAAATGAGTGTGCTTATATAAACGAGAACGACAACTACGAAATTCAAAGACAAAGATTCCACGAAATTTGGACCATAAAAGAAGCCTATCTTAAAAACATTGGCATAGGTTTAAGAAAACCCTTAAATTCTTTTGAAATTGATTTAAGCCATGGCAATCCAAGAATTATAGATAATCCCGGCTACGCCATCTTGCAAATCAAGTTAGATAAGCTTTACGTTATGGCAATTTGCTCAGATATTCGAGATAAAGAATTTACAATGGAAGAAGTGGAAATATAAATTATCAAATGTTAATTAAGTTTAGGGATAACATAAATAATTAAGTTTAAGAAGAATATAAAAATTAAGTTTAAGAATAGTACAATAATTTTAGATTAAGAATAATATCAAGTTTAAGTATTGTATTAGATTTAAGAATAACTAGGAATTTTATAATAAAAACAGTTATGAAATAATATAATTTACTGTAGTAGATTGGGACAAAGGCCCCATTACATTACAGTGAGTAATATTATAATCATAACTGTTTATTTTTATATGTTAGAAATTCACATTAGTTTCTATGCCATATATAAAATCATTATTTGGAATTAGATGTTTCACTTATGTAATTTATTTACTCCAACGTCCTGAAGCCCCACAAGGTAAAACAAGACCATTTGATGATACAGGAAGCCCAATTTCTTCTGCTTCAACTTTTCCACCAAACTTTGGCACAATAGCAGTGTTAATCATATAATTCAAAACTGCCGGCTGTAAGCCTGTTGTATAAGAGTTAATAAGGAAGAATAAAGGATTATCACTTAAAATATTTGTACATAATTCCACAAATGGAAAAATGCTTTCCTCAATTTTCCAAGTTTCTCCCTTTGGACCTCTACCGTAAGAAGGTGGATCCATAATGATTCCATCATATTTGTTCCCACGACGGATTTCTCTTTCAACAAATTTTACACAGTCATCAACTAACCATCTCACAGGTCTGTCAGCAAGTCCTGAAGAAACGGCGTTTTCTTTTGCCCATGTAACCATTCCCTTTGAAGCGTCAACGTGTGTAACATGAGCACCGGCTTCTAGAGCAGCCAAAGTAGCCCCACCTGTATAAGCAAAAAGGTTTAATACCTTAACAGGTCTACCGGCATTGCGAATCTTCTCTGAAAACCAGTCCCAGTTAGTAGCTTGCTCTGGAAATAATCCTGTATGCTTAAAACTAAAAGGTTTAAGATTAAATGTAAGGTTCTTATAATTAATTGTCCATTGTTCAGGCAAATTGAAAAAGTCCCATTTTCCACCGCCTTTGTTGCTTCTGTGATAGTGACCGTTGTGCTTGTGCCAGCCTTTGTTTTTCTTTGGAGTGTTCCAAATAACCTGAGGGTCAGGTCTGACTAAAAGATAGTCACCCCATCTCTCTAATTTTTCTCCTGTTGAAGTATCTATAACTTCATAATCTTTCCAATTATCTGCAATCCACATAAATTAATCCTCTTTATCGTTAAAATTTAAAGTTAAGTATTTAATAGGTTACTTCCTATTATAATATGATTTTTAATATCTTGTATGATTAGTTCATAATGCATCCTGAAATATAATATTTAAATAATTAATAATTTATTTTTAAATAATCAATAATGTATTGCAAAATCCATTATTTAATAACCGCTAATATATTAACATAGAAAGCATCAATAAACAATTAAAAGTAATTAAAGTTTATTAAGTGTTAAAAGTTGAAAACGGTAAAAATATAAAAGAATTAGAAACAATAAAAGGTTGTTTCGATGAAGTGTTGTGTTATAATTATTTTAATTACAAAATATACAAAATTTGGAGGTAGCGTTATGGCAAATAAGTATGAGGGAACACAGACAGAGAAAAACTTAGAGGCTGCATTTGCAGGAGAATCACAGGCTAGAAATAAATACACATATTTTGCATCAGTTGCAAAGAAGGAAGGATATGAACAGATTTCTTCATTATTCTTAAAAACAGCTGACAATGAAAAGGAACATGCAAAAATGTGGTTCAAAGAATTAAGTGGTCTGGGAGATACATCAGAAAACCTTGCAGCAGCAGCTGAAGGTGAAAATTTCGAATGGACAGACATGTATGAAGGCTTTGCAAAGACAGCCGAAGAAGAGGGTTTCCCTGAACTAGCAAAGAAATTCCGTTTAGTTGCAGAAATTGAAAAACATCACGAAGAAAGATATCGTGCTTTACTTAAGAATATTGAAACAGCACAGGTATTTGAAAAGAGTGAAGTAAAAGTATGGGAATGCAGAAACTGCGGTCACATTTGCGTAGGAACAAAAGCACCGGAAGTTTGCCCTGTATGTAATCACCCACAGAGCTTCTTTGAAGTACATGCTGAGAATTACTAAATAGCAGAAATGTTATGAAAACATAGGTCATGTATTGAAAACACCTTTGGCAATGTATATACTGGTTATGTATATTGTCGGAGGTGTTTGTTTATGAAAAATAGTCAAGATATAGGATTGCCTAAATGTTTATTGAAGAAAAAAGAAACATTTTGAAAACTTAAAACTTTTTGAAAAAGGGTATTGCATTTAGAAAAGAGTTGTGTTATGATAACTCTTGCTGTGACATGATAGCGTTGAAACGTGAGGTTGCTACATTACATATATGTAGGTTTTCCGTGGAGCGAATGTCAAGTTAGGAAACTGGCGACAAGTCACTGTACAAATAATTGAGTCCACCATAGAGTGGAAACGTCCATGCGAAGTTGTAGAGAATACGACACGCACGGAAAGGTTGTACGGTCACCGCTTGTCGTGCTAAATAGTACGAAAAGGAGGCGGCTTTTTTTATGGCACAAGTAATGAGAATTACACTTAAGGCTTACGATCACAAATTAGTAGATCAGTCAGCTAAGAAAATTGTTGAAACTGCAAAGAAGACAGGAACAGAAGTTAGTGGTCCAGTACCTCTACCAACTAAGAAAGAAGTAGTTACTATTCTTAGAGCTGTTCATAAGTACAAAGATTCAAGAGAACAGTTTGAACAGAGAACTCATAAGAGACTCATCGATATCATTACTCCAAACCAGAAGGCAGTAGAAGCTTTATCAAAGCTTGAAATGCCAGCAGGTGTTTATATTGATATCAAAATGAAAAACAAATAGTGAGAAATTATCCTTGAAGGTTTATATAGATAATTAATCAGACGGATTAGTTATGAAACTGTTCTAGGATGATCGCGGAAAGCGATCCGCTGTAGATTAACAGGAGGTAATTAAAATGAAGAAAGCTATTTTAGCGAAAAAAGTTGGAATGACTCAGATCTTCAACGAAGCTGGCGAATTAGTACCAGTAACAGTTCTTCAGGCTGGACCTTGTGTAGTAACACAGGTTAAGACAGTTGAAAACGACGGTTACGATGCAGTACAGGTTGGTTTCGAAGATATCAGAGAAAAACTTGTTAACAAACCAGTTAAGGGAATGTTTGACAAGGCAGGCGTATCTTACAAGAGATATGTAAGAGAATTTAAACTCGAAGGTGAATACGCAGTTAAAGACGAAATCAAGGCTGAAATTTTTGAAGCTGGAGATAAGGTTGATGCAACTGCAATTGCAAAGGGAAAAGGATTCCAGGGCGCAATTAAGAGACATGGACAGTCAAGAGGACCTATGGCTCATGGTTCAAAGTATCATAGACATGCTGGTTCAAACGGTGCTTGTTCATCACCAAGTAAGGTATTTAAAGGAAAGAGAATGCCTGGTCACATGGGTGGCAAGAAGGTTACAACTCAGAACCTTGAAATCGTTAGAGTTGACGCAGAAAAGAACTTACTCTTAGTTAAAGGTGCTGTACCGGGACCTAAGAAAGCTTTAGTAACAATTAAAGAATCTGTTAAAGCCGGTAAGTAGTATTTGAAAGGAGGAACGCACAGATGGCAAAAGTATCTGTTTTAAATATGGAAGGAAGCGAAGTTGGAACAATCGAACTTAGCGATGCAGTATTTGGTGTTGAAGTTAATGAAAACTTAGTACATCAGGCTGTTGTAAGCCAGCTCGCAAACAAACGCCAGGGTACACAGAAAGCTAAAACTCGTTCAGAAGTTAGCGGTGGCGGAAGAAAACCATGGAGACAGAAAGGAACTGGTCATGCAAGACAGGGTTCAACAAGATCTCCACAGTGGACAGGCGGTGGAGTTGTATTCGCTCCAACACCAAGAGATTATTCATTTAAGATGAATAAGAAAGAAAAGAGATTAGCTCTTAAATCAGCATTAACATCAAGAGTTAATGAAGGAAAGTTAATCGTAGTTGACGAACTTAAGTTTGAAGCTCCTAAGACAAAGGAATTTGCAAAGGTTATGGCAAACTTAAAGGCTGACAAGGCATTAGTAGTATTAAACGAAAATGATGTTAACACAGTAAGATCAGCTAAGAACATCCCTACAGTGAAAACTGCTTTAACAAACACAATCAATGTATACGACATTCTTAAGTACGATACATTAGTAGTTGAAAAAGCAGCTGTAGCAACAATTGAGGAGGTGTACGCATAATGGCAGATATTAAATATTATGACGTTATACTTTCACCAGTTATTACTGAAAAAAGTATGAACGCTATGGCAGAAAAGAAATATACATTCTACGTTCACACAGAAGCTACTAAGTCACAGGTTGCAGATGCAGTTGAAAAAATGTTCGAAGGAGCAAAAGTAGAAAGCGTTAGCACAATGAACTTAAACGGCAAGAACCGTAGACGTGGTTATGTAACTGGAAAGACAGCAACTAAGAAGAAAGCTATCGTTCAGTTAACAGAAGACAGTGCAGATATTGAAATCTTCGCTGGTTTATAGATTGCGGTAAGGAGGGACCCACAAAGTGGGAGGATACCTTATCGCTTACAGGAAATAGTTAGACGCAGAAACAAGCGTGATAATAAATGTTTAGTTTGAAAGGAGAATTAAAATGGGAATTAAGACATTTAACCCATACACACCTTCAAGAAGAGCTATGACTATGCTTGACAATGCAGAGATTACAAAGGCAGCACCAGAGAAGTCTTTAACAGTATCTCTCAAGAAAACAGCTGGTCGTAACAATCAGGGTAAAATAACAGTTAGACACCATGGTGGTGGTTCTAGAAGAAAATATAGAATTATCGACTTTAAGAGAAACAAAGTTGATGTTCCAGCAACAGTTAAGAGTATTGAATATGATCCAAACAGAACAGCAAACATCGCATTAATTTGCTACGCTGATGGTGAAAAGACTTATATCCTTGCTCCTAACGGATTAAAAGTTGGCGATGTACTTATGAATGGTGAAAACGCTGAAGTTAAAGTTGGTAACTGCTTACCATTATCAGCTATCCCAGTTGGTACAGAAATCCACAACATTGAGTTATATCCAGGAAAGGGTGGACAGTTAGTTCGTGCTGCCGGAAACGTAGCTCAGTTAATGGCTAAGGAAGGCAAATATGCAACATTGAGACTTCCTTCAGGAGAAATGAGATTAGTACCTTTAGTTTGCAGAGCAACAATCGGTACTGTTGGTAATATTGAACACGGTCTTGTAAACATTGGTAAAGCAGGACGTAAGCGTAATATGGGTATCAGACCTACAGTTCGTGGTTCTGTTATGAACCCTAATGACCATCCACACGGTGGTGGTGAAGGACGTGCACCAGTTGGTCGTCCAGGTCCATGTACACCTTGGGGTAAACCAGCACTTGGCTTAAAGACTCGTAAGAAGAATAAGAAGTCAAACAAGATGATCGTTAGAAGACGTGACGGAAAGAACATGAAATAGGAGGTAGAAACTAATGGCTAGATCATTAAAAAAAGGCCCATTTGCGGATGAGAGCTTAATGAAGAAGATTGAAGCATTGAACGAGACTGATGAAAAGACAGTTGTTAAGACTTGGTCAAGACGTTCAACAATTTTCCCACAGATGGTTGGACACACAATCGCTGTCCATGATGGTAGAAAGCATGTTCCAGTATATGTTACAGAAGATATGGTTGGACATAAACTTGGTGAATTCGTTTCTACTAGAACTTACAGAGGACACGGAAAAGACGAAAAGAGAGGTTAAATAACCGTTAGAATTTGAAAGGAGGTCTCATCTATGGCAAAAGGACATAGATCCCAGATAAAGAGAGAGAGAAATGCTAATAAAGATACAAGACCATCAGCTAAGTTATCTTACGCTAGAGTGTCTGTACAGAAGGCATGCTTCGTTTTAGATGCCATCAGAGGTAAAGATGTTGAAACAGCAATCGGTATTTTAACATACAACCCAAGATATGCATCAAGCGTAATTTTGAAATTATTAAATTCAGCTATTGCAAATGCTGAAAACAACAATAACATGGATGTTAGTAAACTTTACATTGCAGAATGCTATGCAAATTCAGCACCTACAATGAAGAGAATCAAACCTAGAGCACAGGGTAGAGCTTATAGAATCTTAAAGAGAAACAGCCACATTACTATTGTGCTTGATGAGAGATAAGATAGGAGGCAAAGTATGGGACAGAAAGTTAATCCACATGGATTAAGAGTCGGAGTTATTAAAGACTGGGACTCAAGATGGTATGCAGAAGCTGATTTTGCTGACAACCTAGTTGAAGACTACAAAATCAGAACATACTTAAAGAAGAGATTATACAGTACAGGTGTTTCTAAGATTGAAATCGAAAGATCATCTGACAGAGTAAGAGTTAATGTTTACACAGCTAAGCCTGGTCTTGTAATCGGAAAAGGTGGCGCTGAAATAGAAAAAGTTAAAGCTGAAGTTCAGAAAATGACAGATAAGAAGTTATTCATGGACGTTAAAGACGTTAAGAGACCTGATAAGGATGCACAGCTTGTTGCAGAAAACATTGCACAGCAGTTAGAAAACCGTGTATCTTTCAGAAGAGCTATGAAGTCTGCAATGTCTAGAACAATGAAGGCTGGAGCTTTAGGAATTAAGGCTTCAACATCAGGACGTCTTGGTGGTGCTGATATGGCTCGTACAGAGTTCTACAGCGAAGGAACAATTCCACTTCAGACATTACGTGCTGATATCGATTATGGTTTCGCGGAAGCTGATACAACTTACGGAAAAGTAGGTGTAAAGGTTTGGATTTACAACGGCGAAATACTTCCAACTAAAGAAGGGAGCGATAAATAATGTTAATGCCAAAAAGAGTTAAACATAGAAAACAGTTCCGTGGTTCTATGAGAGGAAAAGCAACTAGAGGAAACAAGATTTCATATGGTGAATATGGTATCGTAGCAATGGAACCTGGTTGGGTTAAGTCAAATCAGATTGAAGCTGCCAGAATTGCTATGACACGTTACGTAAAGCGTGGTGGTAAAGTTTGGATCAAGATTTTCCCAGACAAGCCAGTAACAGCTACACCAGCTGAAACTCGAATGGGTAAAGGTAAAGGTGCACTTGAATATTGGGTAGCAGTAGTTAAGCCAGGAAGAGTAATGTTCGAAATTTCAGGAGTCCCTGATGAAGTGGCTAAAGAAGCATTACGTCTTGCAACACACAAACTTCCAATTAAATGCAAGGTTGTATCTCGTGAAGATTTAGAAGGCGGTGATAACAGTGAAAATTAAGGAATATGTAGAAGATTTAAGAGCAAAATCAGCTGCAGAATTAGAAGATGAATTAGTAGCTGCTAAAAAGGAACTTTTCAATTTAAGATTCCAGAACGCAACAAACCAGTTAGATAACACAAGCAGAATTAAAGAAGTTAGAAAAAATATTGCCAGAATTCAGACTTTAATAGTTGAAAAGGCAAATGCTGCTGAATAGTTACAGGTTAATCCCTAATTAAGAAAGGAGAATTGTTGTGGAAAGAAATTTAAGAAAAACACGTACAGGAAAAGTTGTCAGCGACAAGATGGATAAGACAATCGTTGTTGCTGTAGAGGATCATGTAAAGCATCCTTTATATAACAAAATCGTTAAGAGAACTTACAAATTAAAAGCTCATGACGAAGAAAACCAGTGCGGTATCGGTGATACAGTAAAAGTTATGGAAACAAGACCACTTTCAAAGGATAAGAGATGGAGACTTGTTGAAATTATTGAAAAGGCTAAATAGGCCTTATATAGAGATAGGAGGAATACAGCATGATTCAACAGGAAAGTAGACTTAAAGTTGCTGATAATACAGGCGCTAAAGAATTACTTACAATCAGAGTAATGGGCGGATCTACTAGAAGATATGCTAACATTGGTGATGTTATCGTTGCTACTGTTAAAGATGCAACACCAGGCGGAGTTGTCAAAAAAGGTGACGTTGTAAGAGCCGTAGTAGTTCGTACTGTTAAAGGCGCTCGTCGTAAAGATGGTTCATACATCAGATTTGACGAAAATGCTGCTGTAATTATAAAAGATGATATGTCCCCAAGAGGAACTCGTATTTTTGGGCCAGTTGCTAGAGAATTAAGAGATAAGAAATTTATGAGAATAGTATCTTTAGCACCTGAAGTTTTATAGGAGGTACGCATAATGTCAGCTATGAAGATTAAAAAGGGCGATACTGTAAAGGTTATCGCAGGTAAAGATAAAGGTAAAGAAGGTAAGGTTGTTGCCGTTGATGTTAAAAAGGGTACAGTAACAGTTGAAGGTGTTAATATGCATACAAAACATACTAAGCCAAGTGCTCAGAACCAGAACGGTGGAATCGTAACTCAGGAAGGACCTATTAATGTATCTAACGTTATGCTTGTTGTAAAAGGACAGGTTACAAGAGTTGGATTCAAAGTAGAAGATGGAAAGAAAGTACGTATTGCCAAGAAGACAGGCGACGTAATCGATTAATTGAGAGAGGAGGTCCAGAAAGTTGAGCAGACTTAAAGAAAAGTATTTAAACGAGATTAAGGATGAAATGCAGAAGAAGTTCCAGTATAAGAATGTTATGCAGATTCCAAAACTCGATAAGATTGTTATAAACATGGGTGTTGGCGAAGCAAAGGAAAACGCTAAAATCTTAGACACAGCTGTTAAAGATCTTGAAACAATTACAGGTCAGAAGGCTGTTGTAACAAGAGCTAAAAATTCAGTAGCTAACTTCAAGTTAAGAGAAGGACAGCCAATCGGATGTAAGGTTACTCTTAGAGGAGAAAGAATGTATGAATTCTTAGATAGATTAGTAAATCTAGCACTTCCTCGTGTAAGAGACTTTAGAGGTGTTAATCCAAATGCATTTGATGGAAGAGGAAACTACGCTCTTGGTATTAAAGAACAGATTATTTTCCCAGAAATCGAATACGATAAGGTTGATAAGGTTAGAGGTATGGACATTATCTTTGTTACTACAGCTAACACTGATGAAGAAGCTCGTGAATTATTGGCACAATTTAACATGCCATTTGCAAAGTAATTAGGAGGTAGACCCATGGCTAGAACTGCTATGAAAGTTAAACAGCAAAGAAAAGCTAAATTCTCAACACAGGCTTACAACCGTTGTAGAATCTGTGGTCGTCCACATGCTTATTTAAAGAAATACGGAATCTGCAGAATTTGCTTCCGTGAATTAGCATATAAAGGACAGATACCAGGCGTTAAGAAAGCAAGCTGGTAAGAGAAAATTTGAAGGAGGAAGTAAACTATGACTATGAGTGATCCAATCGCAGATATGCTTACAAGAATTCGTAATGCAAATACTGCAAAACATGATACTGTAGATGTTCCTGCATCAAAGATGAAATTAGCTATTGCTGAAATTCTTGTAAATGAAGGATATATCACAAAGTATGAAGTTTTAGAAGAAGGAAACTTCAAGACAATTAGAATTACATTAAAATATGGTGCAGACAAGAACGACAGAGTTATTACAGGAATCAAGAAGATTTCAAAACCTGGTCTTCGTGTTTATGCTGGAAAAGATGAATTACCAAGAGTTCTTGGTGGACTTGGAACAGCAATCATATCAACAAACAAAGGTGTGATTACAGATAAAGAAGCTAGAAAAGCAAACGTAGGTGGAGAAGTTCTCGCATTCGTTTGGTAATTAATTTAAACAGTGCAATATGAACAAGTGAATATGAAGAGAAATCTTCATTATTCACACTATGTTCATCACTATTTAGACGAAATATAAGGAGGTAAGGCGAAATGTCACGTATAGGAAGAATGCCTATCGCTATTCCATCAGGTGTAACTGTTGAAGTAGCAGAAAATAATAAAGTGACTGTCAAAGGACCAAAGGGAACTCTTGAAAGAGTTTTACCAGAGGCTATGGACATTAAAGTTGACGGTGAAGAAGTCGTTGTATCAAGACCAAATGATTTAAAGAAAAACAAAGCTTTACATGGTCTTACAAGAACACTTATTTACAACATGGTTATTGGTGTAACAGAAGGTTACGAAAAGAAACTTGAAGTAAACGGTGTTGGATACAGAGCACAGAAACAGGGTAAGAAGTTAGTACTTTCACTTGGTTATTCACATCCAGTTGAAATGGAAGATCCAGAAGGAATAGAAACAGTTCTTGATGGACAGAACATAATCATTGTAAAAGGTATTGATAAAGAAAAAGTAGGCCAGTACGCTGCAGAAATCAGAAGTAAGAGAGAACCTGAACCATATAAGGGTAAGGGTATCAAGTACGATACTGAGGTTATCAGACGTAAAGTTGGTAAGACTGGTAAATAATAAAGGAGTGTAGAGAATGGTTAGTAAGAAATCTAGAAGCGAAATTCGCGTTAAGAAACATAACAGACTGCGTAATCATTTAAGTGGAACAACTGAATGTCCACGTTTAGCAGTTTTTAGAAGTAATAATCATATATATGCTCAGATTATTGACGATACAGTTGGAAAAACTCTTGTAGCAGCATCCACAGTAGAAGCTGACGTTAAGAAAGAGTTAGAAAAAACTAATAACGTTGATGCCGCAGCATATGTTGGTAAAGTTATTGCAGAAAGAGCAGTTGAAAAAGGTATTAAGGAAGTTGTATTTGATAGAGGCGGCTTCATTTACCAGGGAAAAGTTCAGGCATTAGCAGACGCAGCTAGAGAAGCTGGTCTGGAATTTTAGTTGAGGAGGTAACACACATGAGACGTGATATAATTGATGCAAGTCAGTTAGAGTTAGAAGAGACAGTAGTATCTATCAAACGTGTTACTAAGGTAGTAAAGGGTGGACGTAATATGCGTTTCGCAGCTTTAGTAGTAGTTGGTGATAAACATGGACACGTTGGTGCAGGTTTAGGAAAAGCAGCTGAAATTCCTGAAGCAATTCGTAAAGGTAAAGAGGATGCTATAAAGAACCTTATTACTGTTCCTATGGATGAAAACAATAGTATTCCATACGACATTATTGGAAAATTCGGAAGTGCAGAAGTACTTCTTAAGAGAGCTAAAGAAGGTACTGGAGTTATCGCCGGTGGTCCTGCACGTAGTGTTGCAGAATTAGCTGGTATTACAAACATTCGTACAAAGTCTTTAGGTTCAAAGAATAAGCAGAACGTAGTTCTTGCTACAATTGAAGGATTAGCTGCATTAAAGACTCCAGAAGAAGTAGCTACACTTCGCGGTAAAACTGTAGAAGAGATTTTAGGCTAATAAGGGAGGTAATTAGAAATGGCAGATAAATTAAGAATTACTTTAGTAAAATCAACAATTGGAGCAGTTCCAAAGAATAAAAAGACAGCTGAAGCTTTAGGACTTACAAAGCTTAACAAGACAGTTGAAATGCCTGACAACGCTGCAGTCAGAGGTATGATTCAGAGAGTTAGACATTTAGTTAAAGTTGAAGAAATTTAATTTAGATAGGAGGTGCGACAATGGATTTATCAAATTTAAAGCCTGCAGAAGGTTCAAAACATAGTGATAATTTCAGAAGAGGCCGTGGACATGGTTCAGGAAATGGTAAGACAGCTGGTAAAGGTCATAAAGGACAGAAAGCTCGTTCAGGAAGCCCTAGACCTGGTTTCGAAGGTGGTCAGATGCCATTATATAGAAGAATTCCTAAGAGAGGATTCACTAATATTAATACAAAAGATATCGTTGGTATCAATGTTACTGCATTAGAAAGATTCGAAAATGATACAGTTGTTACAGTTGAAACATTACTTGAAGCAGGTGTAATCAAAAATGCTAGAGATGGCGTTAAGATTCTTGGGGATGGTGAATTAACTAAAAAGCTTACAGTAAAAGTAAATGCATTTAGTGAAGTAGCTAAGGCAAAAATCGAAGCGGCAGGCGGAACTTGCGAGGTGATCTAATATGTTAGAAACCTTCAAGAAAGCATTAAAAGTTAAAGAAATCAGAAAAAGATTATTATACACATTTTTTATGTTAATAGTTGTGAGACTTGGTTGTCAGATCCCTATTCCATTTGTGAATGGGGACGCAATCGCTCAGGTTATGAGACACTTTGCAAATGAGAACTTTAGTTTCTTCTCAGCTATTACAGGTGGTTCGATGGAAAAGATGTCAATTTTTGCTCTTAACATCACACCATACATCACAGCATCAATCATTATGCAATTGTTAACAATTGCTATACCAAAACTTGATGAACTTCAAAAAGATGGAGAAGAAGGTAGAAAGAAAATCGCTGAAGTTACACGTTATTTAACAGTAGCATTAGCATTAATCGAATCTACAGCAATGGTTATCGGTTTCGGAAATCAGGGAATTTTCGATACAGATGCTGTTAAATACTCAGCAATGCACGACATTAGAAAATGGGGTGTAATTGTAACAGGTATTTTAGCAATGACAGCCGGTTCTGCAGTATTAATGTGGATTGGTGAGCAGATTACTGAAAAGGGTGTAGGAAATGGTATTTCTATCGTTCTTACAATTAACATCATTTCAGGTATGCCTAGTGATATTGCTAACTTATTCAAGAACTTTGTATTTAAAGAAGGAATGTCAATCGGTGGTAGATTATTATCAGCATGCGTTATTTTGGGCGTTATAGTTGGTATCATCGTATTGGTAGTAATTCTTCAGGGTGCAATCAGAAAGATTGCAGTACAAATGTCTCAGAAGGTACAGGGTAGAAGACAGGTAGGTGGACAGCAGTCAAATATACCTCTTAAGGTTAATACAGCTGGTGTTATTCCAATTATCTTCGCTTCATCATTATTACAGTTCCCTGTAGTAATTGCATCATTCTTTGGTAAGTCACCTGAATGGTCACATTACTTAAGCCAGTCACACTGGTGTAATCCTTCAAATCTTAAATATTCAATTGGTTTTGTAGTATACTTATTATTAGTAATATTCTTTGCTTACTTCTATACTTCAATAACATTCAACCCTCGTGAAGTTGCTAAGAACTTAAACGACAGAGGTGGATTTATACCTGGTATCAGAAGTGGTAAGCCAACAGTAGAATATTTAACAAATATTTTGAATTACATTATTTTAATTGGTGCTATTGGTCTTATTATTGTAGCCGCTATCCCAATTTTAGCTTCAGGTATTTTTGGAGCACAGGTTGGATTCGGTGGAACATCTATTATCATCATTGTTGGTGTTATTTTAGAAACACTTGAAACAATTAAGTCAATGGTAACAGAAAAGAATTACAGCACAATTAAAGGAATATTTTAACATAAGTTTAGGGGACGGTGTTGCACTGCCCCCTAAATGTACTATAATTTGAAATTTTTAATAGTAACTATTGCAAATCCATGTTTATTTATGCTTTAATAGAAGTTATGAGAATATTTATAACGTTTATTAATGTAGAAGGAGGCAAATATGAAAATTGTAATGCTTGGAGCACCTGGTGCCGGAAAAGGAACACAGGCAAAGATGATTGCTGAAAAATATAGTATTCCTCATATTTCAACAGGAGATATTTTTAGAGCAAACATCAAAAATGGTACAGAATTAGGAAAAAAAGCAAAGTCTTTTATTGATAAGGGACAGTTAGTTCCTGATGAATTAACATTAGACTTGATTATGGATAGATTTAAAGAAGACGATTGCAAAAACGGATATGTTTTAGACGGTTTTCCAAGAACTATTCCACAGGCAGAAGCTTTAGATGAAGCTTTGAAGGCAAATGGAGAAAAAGTTGATTTTGCAATCGATATTGATGTTCCGGACGAGAACATCGTTAGAAGAATGGGCGGAAGACGTGCATGTGTAAACTGTGGAGCTACATATCATATTGTTTACAGCCCAACAAAGGTTGAAGGAAAATGCGATAAGTGCGGAGAAGAACTTATTGTAAGAGATGATGATAAGCCTGAAACAGTATTAAGCCGTTTGGAAGTTTATCATAATCAGACTCAGCCACTTATTGATTACTATAATGAACAGGGCATCTTAAAGAGTGTTGATGGAACAATTGATATGAAAGATGTATTTAATGAAATAGTAAAGATATTAGGAGCATAAGAAAATGCCAGTAACAATTAAATCAGAAAGAGAAATTAATTTAATGAGAGAGGCAGGAAAGATTCTTGCTAAAGTTCACGAACAGCTTGCACAGGAAGTAAAGGCAGGCATGTCATCTTATGAAATAGATAAGATATGTGAAGAAATTATTAGAAGTTATGATTGTATTCCTTCATTCTTAGGTTACGAAGGATATCCGGGAAGTGTGTGCATTTCAATTAATGATGAAGTTGTACATGGTCTTCCAAACAAAGATAAAATTGTCAGAGATGGCGATATTGTAAGTTTAGATACAGGTGTTATTTGGAAAGGCTATCAGTCAGATGCCGCAAGAACAATTGCTATCGGAGAAATCAGCAAAGAAGCACAGCAGTTAATTGATGTAACAAAGCAGAGTTTCTTTGAAGGTATAAAATTTGCAAAAGAAGGAAACCATCTATATGATATATCTGCAGCAATCGGTGATTATGCAGAAAAATTTGGATACGGTGTTGTAAGAGAATTAGTAGGTCATGGAATTGGTACAGAAATGCATGAAGATCCACAGATACCAAACTTCAGACAGAAGAGACGTGGCATGAAGCTTCAGGCAGGCATGACACTTGCTATTGAACCAATGATTAACATGGGAAGACCTGATGTTGCATGGACTGATGATGACTGGACAGTTGTAACAGATGATGGTTCATTATCAGCACATTATGAAAACACAATTCTTATTACAAAGGGTGAACCGGAAATCTTATCACTCTAAAATTTAGGAGGAACAAAAATGTCAAAGGCAGACGTAATTGAAATTGAAGGAAAAGTTGTTGAAAAATTACCAAACGCAATGTTTAAGGTAGAATTAGAAAATGGACATATTGTTTTAGCTCACATTAGTGGTAAATTAAGAATGAACTATATTAAGATTTTACCGGGTGATACAGTAACAATTGAAATGTCACCATACGATCTTTCAAAAGGAAGAATCATCTGGCGTGATAAATAAGCAACGCATTTCTCAATAAAAGAGCAAACTTGTGCTCCCACAAGAGTTTGCTCTTTTATTTGGAAATTAACTTAGGTAACTATTAATTAAAATAAATTAATAAAATTTCAAAAAAGTTCTTGTAATATTTTGAAAACTATGATATTATCATACTTGGACTTTTTTGTGGAAGGAGGATTTTACTGTGAAAGTTAGATCATCAGTTAAACCAATTTGCGAAAAATGCAAAGTCATTAAAAGAAAAGGAATCGTAAGAGTAATTTGCGAAAATCCAAAGCACAAACAGCGTCAGGGCTAATTTATAAGTTTTTGATATAAAGTGAATGATTTTTATTGTTCACTTGTTTGTGTGTTTGTAGTTATTATATGTATTATAACTACATTTTAGCATGCGGCTGCAGTAATTCTAGTGTTACATAGTATCTAGTGTGATAGAGAATTACTATTATAATATGAGGGTATTATTCCCGGAGATTAGTAGAAAATTTGCTGAACTACTAATACGAAGAAACTTTAAACTGTGAATTTTTGGATGCGTACACATTTCAGACGTGTTACACACGGGCTACGTTATTTAATGATTCATACAAATTAACTAATGGAGGTTATACACATGGCTCGTATTTCAGGTGTTGATTTACCAAGAGAAAAGAGAGTTGAGATTGGCTTGACTTATATTTATGGTATCGGTATTTCAAGTTCTAAAAAGATTTTAGCTGAAGCTGGTGTAAATCCTGACACAAGATGTAAGGATTTAACTGACGAAGAAGTTAAGAAGATTAGTGAAGTTATCGATGCAAGTCAGACAGTAGAAGGTGATTTAAGAAGAGAAATCGCTTTAAACATTAAGAGATTACAGGAAATTGGATGCTATAGAGGTATCCGTCATAGACGTGGACTTCCTGTTCGTGGCCAGAATACAAAAAATAATGCCAGAACAAGAAAAGGTCCTAAGAGAACTGTAGCAAACAAGAAAAAATAGTTAGAAACCCATAAGGGAGGTTAGTTTAGAAATGGCTAAGAAAGTTACAAAGAAAGTGACAAAGAAGCGTGTTAAGAAAAACGTTGAACACGGACAGGCACATATCCAGGCATCATTTAATAATACAATTGTCACATTGACAGATGCTGAAGGAAATGCTTTATCATGGGCAAGTGCTGGCGGTCTAGGATTTAGAGGTTCAAAGAAATCTACTCCTTATGCAGCTCAGATGGCAGCAGAAACTGCAACAAAAGCAGCTTTAGTTCATGGTTTAAAATCAGTAGATGTTATGGTTAAGGGTCCAGGATCAGGTAGAGAGGCAGCTATTCGTGCCCTTGCTACATGTGGTCTTGAAGTTACATCAATTAAGGACGTAACTCCAGTTCCTCATAATGGATGTCGCCCACCAAAACGTAGAAGAGTCTAATTTAGGAGGGAATAGAAATGGCAGTAAATAGAGTTCCTGTTCTTAAAAGATGTAGATCACTTGGTTTAGATCCAATTTATTTAGGAATAGACAAGAAATCAAATAGAAATTTAAACAGATCTAGTAGAAAGATGAGTGAATATGGTCTTCAGTTAAGAGAAAAGCAGAAAGCTAAATTCATTTACGGCGTACTAGAAAAGCCTTTTAGAAATTACTACAAGAAGGCACAGAGACAGCCTGGACAGACAGGTGAAAATCTTATGATTATGTTAGAAACTCGTCTTGATAACGTAGTATTCCGTATGGGATTTGCTAGAACAAGAAAAGAAGCTAGACAGATTGTAGATCATAAACATGTTTTGGTAAACGGTAAGCAGGTAAACATTCCTTCATACCTTATCAAGGCTGGTGATGTAATTGAAATCAAAGAGGACTGCAAAGGTTCACAGAGATACAAGGACATTATCGAAGTTACTGGTGGAAGAACAGTCCCAGCATGGGTTGAAGTAGACCAGGATAATCTTAAGGGTGAAATCAAAGAACTTCCTAAGAGAGAAGAAATTGATGTACCTGTAGATGAAATGCTTATTGTCGAATTATATTCTAAATAATATATATTTATTTATATTATTGTTCCCAATAAGTTTAAGCAATTCCCAAAAAAGGAGGGGCTATTAGTGTTCGATTTTGAGAAACCAAATATTTTAGTAGAAAAATCAGATGATGGAAGATACGGTAAGTTTGTAGTAGAACCACTTGAAAGAGGTTACGGTACAACACTTGGAAATGCTTTAAGAAGAATTATGCTTTCATCTTTACCTGGATCTGCTGTAAGTCAGATTAAGATTGACGGAGTTCTTCATGAATTTAGTACAATTCCAGGAGTTAAGGAAGATGTTACAGAAATAGTTTTAAACATAAAGCAGTTAGAAATTAAGAATACCAGTGCAACAGATGAACCTAAAATTGCTCATATTGATGTTACTGGCGACCAGGTAGTTACAGCTGCTGATATCCAGGTAGATTCTGATATTGAAATTTTAAACCCTGATTTGGTTATTGCAACACTTAACGGTGGTGCTGATAGCAAACTTAGTATGGAGTTAATCATTACTAAGGGAAGAGGTTATGTAAGTTCAGATAAGAATAAAAACGATAACTTACCTATCGGAGTTATTGCTGTAGATTCAATCTACACACCAGTAGAAAGAGTTAATATGGCTGTTGAAAATACTCGTGTAGGTCAGGTTACTGATTTTGACAAGCTTACATTAGATGTATATACAAATGGTACATTAGATACTGATGAAGCTGTAAGTTTAGCATCAAAAGTTCTTTGTGAACACTTAAAATTATTCATTGACCTTTCAGAAACTACAAAGGACATTGAAGTTATCGCTGAACCAGTTGATGATGAAATTGATAAAGTGTTAGAAATGAACATTGATGAATTAGAGTTATCAGTTCGTTCATACAATTGTTTGAAGAGAGCAGGTATCAATACAGTTGAGGAATTAGTAAATAAGACTTCAGATGATATGATGAAGGTTAGAAACCTTGGTCGTAAGTCATTAGAAGAAGTACTTGCTAAGTTAAAAGAACTCGGCCTTGGATTGAAACCAAGCGACGAAAACTAATAAACTAGAGTTTGTTAGCATTATGGAGGTAAGAAAATGGCAGGTTATAGAAAACTTGGAAGAACTTCAAGTCAGAGAAAAGCTTTAATTAGAGGTCAGGTTACTAGTCTTTTAAATAACGGCAAGATTGTTACTACTGAAACAAGAGCTAAGGAAATCAGAAAAGTTGCAGAAGGTCTTATTGCATTAGCAGTTAAGGAAAAAGATAACTTTGATGAAGTTGAAGTAACAGCAAAGGTTGCTCGTTTAGATAAAGATGGTAAGAGAGTCAAAGAAGTTGTTGATGGCAAGAAAGTAACAGTTTTCGATGAAGTAAAGAAAACTATTAAGAAAGATCAGCCTTCAAGACTTCATGCAAGACGTCAGATGAATAAAGTTCTTTACACAGTAACAAATAATGAAACTGGAAAGAAGAAAGATGCTAAGAAGGTAGACTTAACAAATAAGTTATTTGACGAAATTGCTCCTAAGTATGCAGATCGTAACGGTGGTTACACAAGAATCGTAAAGATTGGCCAGCGTAAAGGTGATGCAGCTATGGAAGTATTACTTGAATTAATCTAGTTGCGAAGCTTTGAGCGAAGCGATTTAATATTATAAAAAGAGAAGTATAAGTGCTGTATGCGCCTATACTTCTCTTTTTGGTTTGTAATTTAATTGAATTAAGACAATAAAACTAAAATTTATTGTCTGCAAAATTACAAAGACACACCAAAATTAAAAATACATTTACTAAGTTATAAAAGGTAGAACGAGATTTATTTTTTATTATAAAATTAGGAAAATAAAATAATATATTTCAATATATATAAATCAATAGCAAATAAGGAGAGAATAATTTTCCTCTAGTATTTTGTTAGACTTGTTAGTATAATATAATAAGTTTGCACTTAAGAAAGGAAAATACATGGAAATAAATACAATAATAGTAATAAACAAAATAGCAAATTTTATGTGTAGCATTTACTCACCAACATTGGCTATATGTGGGATAATAACTATTTTTATGAGTATTTTAGTTATACATGAGAAACCTTATATGATAATAAGTCTGTTGGTAACAAGAAAGTTCCAGCCGGCTAAGAAAAATCACAAGTATGCAGTTGTAATACCGGCTAGAAATGAAGAGCCTGTAATTAAGAACCTGATTAACAGTATTAAGAAGCAGGATTATCCCAGCGAGCTGGTTACAATATTTGTTATAGCCGATAATTGTACAGACAATACTGCAAAGGTAGCAAGAGAAAATGGTGCAATTTGCTACGAACATTTTAATCCTGATGAGAGAACAAAAGGTTTTGCGTTAAAATATGGATTTGAGCAGATTGAAAAGGATTATGGCATACAATCTTTTGAAGGATATTTTATTTTTGACTCAGATAACCTTCTGAAAAAAGATTATATTTCCAGAATGAATGATTCTTTCGATGCAGGAGAAAAAATCATTACTTCATATAGAAGTACAAAAAACTGGACAGAAAGCTGGATAGCTTCAACTTATGCAATTCATTGGTTACGTTCAATCAGATGGAGACATAGGGCACGTTCATTTTTACATTTGGCAACAAATATTCAGGGAACAGGATTTTTGTTTTCAAATGAAATAGTAAAAGATGGTTGGAAATATACATCTTTAACAGAAGATAGATCTTTAACTGCAGATTGTGTAGTTGAGGGCTATGAAATATCATATAATAACGACGCGATATTCTATGATGAACAGCCAACAAGCTTGAAAGTGGCACTTCGTCAGCGTTTAAGATGGTCCAAGGGGCATCTACAGGCGTTTGCAGAAAGTGGCTGGGGATTGTTTAAAAACATCTTTGTTGATAAGCATACAGAGCATAAAGAAGATGATGCCTGGTATGACTATTTATGGAGAACAATAAGACATAGATTCATGTCCTTTGATACATTTGCACAGTTAGTGCCAAAAAACATTGTATACATAGCAAAATGGATATTGACCAAACTTATTCTTTA
Source organism: Eubacterium sp. Marseille-QA0814 (assembly GCF_965119675.1). Classification (NCBI taxonomy): domain Bacteria; kingdom Bacillati; phylum Bacillota; class Clostridia; order Eubacteriales; family Eubacteriaceae; genus Eubacterium; species Eubacterium sp. Marseille-QA0814. Next base: position 2,603,432 of record NZ_CBCPMG010000001.1, read on the forward strand.
TCCATTTATTGTATGGAAAATAGGAGCAACTTTCTGGGTTTTCAATGGGGACAGTTATATAGCAACTTTGTGTAAACACATTTTTGGAAATATAAACATTACATTGGCTCCAGGTTGGAAATCCTATGGACTAAGCCTGTTACTTGTTATATGGGCAAGAATTTTCTATAGAATATGCAAATATTTCATTAATATTTGGATTGCAGTGTACATTTTTATAATAGAATACAAGAGAATACCAAAATTCAGTATATGGCGTAAAATTCTTTATTGTTTCACATGGCCTACATTTGATATTATCCAACGATATACTCAGTATGTAGCCTTGTTTAAGAAAGTTGAATGGAAGCCGATACCTCATAACAGTAAAGTTACAATTGAGGATATTGAAGAAGGTGCATAAAAAAATAGTTGCGACAGGCACGTACTTGATACGTAAATGTCGCAACTGTTTTTTATTATATATTCTTATAGGAAATTATTTTCCAAGTGTTTTGAAGTAATCATATTTCAGTGTTAAGTCATTTTTTCTAAATAATTTGTTTACCTTGTCGCTTGTTTCTTCAAGTTTCTTTTTGGAAATTTTCTTTCCGTTAACAACTTCGCCGTTTTCCACATACACATTACCGTCGTACCAGGAATAATCGCTGAAATAAGCAAGTCCTTTGTATTTAGGTGACAATGCATTAGTTCCCAAATAATAATTGCTATTATAGTCAATTCCAAACAAATTAAGGACAGTAGGCAGGATGTTCATCTGCATTGTAACTTTATTAACTGACTGGGATTTAATGTCGCTGCTCCAAATAAAGAATGGAGTGTTGTTAATTAAGTTGCCCTGTGTATCTTTATATTTGTCCAAAACAGTTTTGTCGTTAATTGTGTAAAGGTAATGGTCTGCGTAGGCAACTATAACTGTGTTATCGTACAAACCGTTATCCTTAAGTGCCTGAATAAGAAGACCAACCATATAATCAGTTTCGCCAACCATAAGTTTAGCCGATTCTTCCTCGCTTAAATCAGGAACATTCCCCTTGCCGTACTTGTTTTCGGCAACAAGCTTACCAACTTCCTTACTTGTTGTAAAAGGAGTATGAGGAGTATAGGAAATAATATAATCAACAAATTTCCCCTTTTGCTTAAACATCTCATTGTAAAAAGTTTTATTTAAAATAAGCTGTCGGTCAAGTTCGTAATCCAAGTCGCTGTAGTGACCAATATCTTTTAAACCAAAATAGTTGTCATAGCCCCAACTCTTGTAATTAATACCTCTTGAGTAAAAACCTGAAGTGTTCATATGAAAAGCATTTACAGTATAGCCTTCATTTTTAAACAGCTTAGCCATTGTGTGGTTGTTTGTGTTGGTATTTAAAGTATAAACATTTTCTGTATAGGAAGCAGGAGTCGTGAACCCTGTATTAACTGCAAATTCAGAGTTAAAAGTTGACCCACCGCCGGTGTATATTGAATAATGCTTTTTAAAATCAATAGAATTTTTCTTCAAATTATATAAGTTAGGCGTTGTCTTTTTAGTCAAAAGCCATGTGTCCATACCCTCTAACTGTAGGAAAATAATATTTTTTCCTTTGAACATACCTGTATATTCATCACTTGTTTTTGTATCTTTTGCGTTGTAAATGCTGTCCAAAAACGCTTTGTCCTTAGAATTAATTTTTTCTTTAGGCTTAACGAAAGTAATATAAAAGTTCCTAAAAGAATATTCGTACAAACCTGAAACTCTCATACTTTTATTGCTGTCACTGTAGCTGTTGTAAACATTTCTAGGATTTTTAAAACTGCTCCATTTTAAATGGCTGTTAGCAAAACCTAAACCTAAAGGTGCGGCCAAATGCAAAACAATAAAAATAACAAAAATAACAAGCAGTCTTTTAGGTCTGAAATCTCTCTTTGGAGAAAACTTTCTGAAAACAATTATTGCTATTATAAGAATAATAACTGCCACAGCATAAATTATAGGATTTGCGTGAATAATTGTATCAACAATATAAGAGCTACCTTCACTTGCCATAAGCATCAGATTGAAACTAAAGTAAAAACCTGTTAATGAGTAGTAAACGGTGTTAGTTAAAAACAATGCGTATGCCAAAATAAAAAGCACCCAGTAAGCAATGCTGCAACCTTTTCCTTTAAGACAGGTTATGATTCCAATAAATAGGAAAATCCAAACCAAAGTAAAAATATTAGGTGCAGGATAAAAGGTTGGAAAATACCCTATGGCATAACCAAACGCCCTTGTAAAAATGTCCATTAAAAGAAATGGAATAATTAAATATAAGGTATATCTGTGAACAGATATGTATCTTCTTATTTTCAAAAATAAATCTTTGATTTTCGCGTTCATAATAATCCTCCCAAATGTGAAATAGAACAAATATTAAGATAGCACAAATAAGAAAAAAAGTGAAATGTTTTTAAGGTATTGAAGTTGTAAAATATAAAATTTTTTTTAACCATTGTGGAGAAGAAAAAGAAATAGTGTTAAAAAGAAAAAAAGTAGTATAAATAAATTAGTTTTAAATTGTTAGTGTAAAATTTTAGTTGGCAAAAAATAAATAAAAAAATGGGAAGTAGAAAAAACCACTTCCCAATCATACAGTTTTTCTTTATGATATTAACTGCTCAGAAAAATACGTAAAGGAGACTGTATGATGTTTAATAGTTTAGCTGAAAAAGAGATTTCTTTCAAGGAGTTAGAGAAAAAAGTGTTTAAACATGTATGTGAACTTGGTTGTGAAATTACAAAGATGATTCTGGAAACATATGATGACGAGCTTGCAAAACAAAGAGAAAGAAAATCTTACAGGGATAAGGGAAAAAGAAAAACCAACATAAAGACAGTTTACGGTACTGTTGAATACAGTCGGAGAATATACGGAACAATCACACCGGATGGAGAAAAGGCATATGTATATCTGTTGGATGAGGCAATGCAGATGGATAAGATAGGTATGATTTCCAAAAATCTTGCGGAAAAGATTGTAATGGCGGTAACGGAGACACCATATCGTGTAACTGCGGAAACAATAAGCAGTACGTGCGGTCAGAGCATAAGTGCCGCAGGTGTGTGGAACGTGATACAGCGTCTTGGAGAAAAAATAAGTGAGGAAGAAAAACATGCGGTAAAACAGATGAATGCGGATCAGTCGGAAGGGAAAAGGGAGATACCAGTGCTGTTTGAGGAAATGGACGGTGTGTGGCTGAACATGCAGGACAAAAAGCATAAAAAGACAAAGAAGCAGGAAATGAAAGTTTTCACGATGTATGAAGGTTGGGATGAGGAAAAGGAAAAACAGAAACGAAGCACTCTTGTGGGAAAACACATGCTTGCGGGAATGGAAGAAAGCAGTGAGTTTCACCAAAAACGTGAGGCATGCATCAGAAAGAAATACAATGCTGATGAAATCGGACAGCGAATACTTAACGGAGATGGAGGGAGTTGGATAAAAGACGAATACGATCCTGATGTAATTTTTCAGCTTGACCGTTATCACATATATCAGGAAATACTGAGAAAAATAACGGATAAGAAGGCACAGACAGACATAAGGCAACTGTTTGAGGAAGAGAAAATGGAAGAAATGCTTAAATACATCCAGATATACGCAACAAGTGTTGAAAGTCCGGATGAAAAAGACAACCGAAGTAATAAAGCAATGAAGTTATATAAATATCTTGCCAATAACAAAGAAGGACTGTTACCTTATGACAAAAGGGGAATAGAAATATCTGCCCCACCAAAAGGAATGGTATATAAGGGGTTGGGAGTTCAGGAAAACCAGAACTGTACGGTAATAACATTAAGAATGAAACATCGTAGAATGAGATGGTCAAAATCAGGAGCAAATAACCTGGCAAAGGCATTGTATCGAAGGGAAAACAGGGAATTGATAGAAACTATAGACAGATATACAGACGGACTGGTATTCACGATGCAGATGCAGGAAATAATAGAAACCATAAGTGCAGCAAAGGCTCCGAAAAAAGACGGAAAGGGAAACAGATACATTGACTTAATGAATGGAAATGTACCGATAAGGGATGCAGTGCAGACTGAATCAAGAAAAATATTTAAGAAAGTATTCTGTTAAAAAACATAAAGAGAAACCCGACAGGGTTTATTTGGCATACAAAAAAGTAGATAATAATCGTATAGAAAAAGAGAAAAGGAAAGTTGCCAACGATTACTTGACACAAACTTTTAAATTATCCAAGTTGCAAAATATGTATAAATAGAATAAAATAGGTTCGGACCATCAAAAAGCATTACTTATATATGAAAGGAACAGATGACTTTTATGGAAATGTTAAAGATAAAAAACTTAACACATGACTTCGTTGACGAAGAAGAGGGAACCACATTGAGAGCTGTTGATAATGTGTCTTTAGATGTGGAAAAAGGACAGTTTATTGCAGTATTAGGTCATAACGGCTCAGGAAAATCATCTTTGGCAAAACATATTAATGCACTACTTGCTCCAACTGAGGGAACAGTATTTTTAGATGGTATGGACACAAAGGATCAAAAACTTCTTTGGGACATAAGACAGAACGCGGGAATGGTGTTTCAGAATCCTGACAATCAGATTGTTGCAACAATGGTTGAAGAGGATGTGGCATTTGGCCCTGAAAACCTGAAAGTCCCAACAGCCGAAATTTGGAAAAGAGTAGAGAAGGCGTTGGGGGCTGTAGGTATGACGAAGTACAGACACAAGTCACCTCTTAAACTTTCAGGAGGTCAGAAGCAGAGAGTAGCAATTGCCGGAATAATTGCCATGGAACCACAGTGTATAGTCTTAGATGAACCCACAGCCATGCTCGACCCTGTAGGCAGAAAAGAAGTTATTGAAACACTTCATGCATTGAATAAGGAAAAGAATATAACAATTATTTTAATTACCCACCACATGAACGAAGTAATTGGAGCAGATAAAGTTTTTGTAATGGATGACGGAAAGTTAATTATGGAAGGAACTCCAAGAGAGATTTTCAGTAAAGTAGATGAAATCAAAAAAATCGGTTTGGAAGTGCCACAGGTTACAGAGTTAGGTCATTTGTTACGAACAAGCGGTTTAAATATAAATGAAGGTATATTAAGCATAGACGAACTTGTTAATGAAATAAAAAAAGCAAAGTGAGAAATAGAATGTCTTTAAAATTAGAAAATGTAAGTTATATTTATGAAAAAGGAACAACTTCAGAAACAGCAGCAATAAAGAATGTTAATTTAGAAATTGAAAAAGGTGAATTTATTGCGATAATCGGGCACACCGGTTCTGGCAAATCAACATTAATACAGCATTTTAATGGCTTGGAAAAAGCAACTGAAGGTAATGTTTACTTTGACGGGAAAAATATATATGACAAAGATTTTGATTTAAGACAGCTAAGATGCAAAGTAGGGCTGGTATTTCAGTACCCTGAGCATCAGTTGTTTGAAGAATCAGTAATTAAAGATGTATGCTTCGGACCAAACAACCAGGGCTTGTCAACAGAAGAGGCAATCAATAAGGCAAAAGAAGCTTTGAGCCTTGTAGGTGTCAAGGAAGAACTTTTTGATAAATCGCCATTTGAGCTGTCAGGCGGGCAGAAAAGAAGAGTGGCTATTGCCGGTGTTTTGGCAATGGAGCCTGATATTTTGATTTTGGATGAGCCAACAGCAGGTCTTGATCCGGCAGGACGAGATAAGATTCTTAACTGCATCGAAAATCTTCATAAGAAAAAAGGCATGGCAGTTGTTCTCGTTTCTCATAGCATGGAAGACGTGGCAAATTACGCTGAAAGAATCATTGTAATGAATAACGGAAGCGTAATGTTTGATGATACACCGAAAAAAGTATTTAAACATTATAAGGAACTGGAAAAAATCGGTTTGGCAGCTCCACAGATAACTTATATTATGCATCAGCTAAAAGAAAACGGGCTGGATGTGGACGAAAACATAATTAATGTAGAAGAAGCTAAAGAAAATATTTTAAAGGCACTTGGAAAATAAAGCAATAAATGACCAGATAGATTAAGTAGTATACGTGAATGTATCAGGCGAATAGCCAGTCAGATAAAGATGTTAATAATCTTAAAGCAAATGATAATAAGTTTTAGATTTTTGAAATTATAAGTTAGTAAGTATAAGCATATTACAAATTATAGGTTAGTAAATATAAGGATATTACAATTAATTTAGGAAGAAGAAATGGCAAATATAACAATAGGACAATATTATCCGGAAAATTCAATAATACACAAATTAGACCCACGAGTAAAATTATTTGGCACAATGGTTTTTATCGTTATGCTTTTTTTACTTGATAGTGTTCCAGGCTATATATTATTTACGGTATTTATGGCAGCGATAATCAAGGCATCAAAAGTACCCTTTGGAAAATTATTAAAAGGAGTAAGAGCAATTCTTTTTATTCTACTTTTTAGTGCCGTATTGAACGTGTTTATGACACCGGGAGAAGAATTATTTTCAATATGGGCATTAACAGTAACAAAAGAAGGCTTGATAAAAGCCGGTTTTATAGCAATAAGACTGGTTTATCTGGTAATTTGTACTTCGGTAATGACACTTACAACAACACCAAATGACTTAGCTGACGGCTTGGAAAAATCATTTGGTTTTCTAAAAGTTATAAGATTTCCGGTACATGAAATTGCAATGATTATGTCACTGGCATTAAGATTCATACCAACATTAATGGAAGAAACAGAAAAAATAACAAAGGCACAAAAAGCAAGAGGTGCACAGTTTGACACAGGAAACATACTGCAGAAGGCAAAAAGCCTTATTCCAATTCTTATACCTTTGTTTATTTCGTCAATTAGAAGAGCCATTGACCTGGCAACAGCAATGGAAGCCAGATGTTATCACAGTGGCGATAGAACAAAGATGAAACCATTAAAATACGCTAAGCGTGATTACATGGCGTATGGCAGTTACGTGTTAATTGTAGCAAGTCTATGCGTTGTTACTTATGTGATTTAATAAAATAGTATTAAAAATAGATGGGTATATAGTTTGGGCATTAAATAGAAAGTAAATTAGTATATAGAATTTTAGTGTTGAACAACAAGTAAGTTGATATATAGAACTTTTATATTGAATAGCAGGTATATCGATATATAGAACTTTGATGTTGAATAGCAAGTATGCTGACAAATAAGATTTGTATATTCAATGAGAATTGTATAGTTAATGATAGAAAGATAGAAAAATGAAGAGAGTCAGATTAATTATTTCCTACGATGGAACCAACTATTGTGGTTGGCAAATTCAAAAAAACGGAATAACCGTTGAAGAAATTATAAATAGAGAATTATCCTCTCTTTTAAAAGAGGATATTGCGGTAATTGGAGCAAGTAGAACTGATTCAGGAGTTCATGCGGTTGCTAATGTGGCAGTTTTTGATACCGACACAAAAATACCGGCAGAGAAAATTTCTTTTGCACTTAACCAAAGACTACCTGATGACATAAGAATTCAGAAGTCCGAGGAAGTGCCACAGGATTTCCATCCAAGATATTGCAATAGCACTAAAACATACGAATACAAAATTTTAAATAGAAGATTTCCTGATCCGTTAAACAGATTGTACACTCATTTTGTATATCTACCATTGGACGTGGATAAAATGAAAAAAGCAGCAGAATACATTGTAGGCGAACATGATTTTGCAAGCTTTTGTTCAGCAGGAAGTCAGGTAAAAACCACAGTAAGAACAGTGTACACTTTGGATGTGTCAAAAGAAAATGATATTATAAGTATAAAAATAAGTGGAAATGGATTCCTTTACAATATGGTAAGGATAATAGTAGGAACCATGCTAAAGGTAGGATTGTCAGTCTATCCGCCTGAACATGTAAAAGAAATACTTGATTCGAAAGACAGATACATGGCAGGACCCAAAGCTCCCGCAAGAGGTTTAACATTAATAGGAATTGAGTATGAGGAATAGTGGAATGAAATATTTGGAAATAAGTGAAAGACTAAAATCCACTTCAAGATAGGGCATGCGGACATTAACGATAATGGCATCCTCTGTCAGAATGTACGATAGGTTTTTCGTTTGTTTTAAGAGTAGCAATAGCATTCCTTAACATAGTGTTGGCAAGTTCTGCGTTTGGAGAAGTGCCTATAGTCCAACTCACCGGCATACCATCGAGGCAGTCAATTATCGGAGAAAGATATACTTTCCCTGCTTTGATAGAAAACTCTGTGATATCAGTAAGCCATTTCTGATTCGGTTTTGTAGCATGGAAATCTCTATCTATAACATTCTCCACCGCAGGTGTTATTTCACCTTTATAGGAGTTATATTTCTGTCTGCGTTTTCGTCTGATAATTAGTTTTTCCTGCTTCATAATACGGCGAACCACTTTTTCAGAAACTTTTATACCTTCACGATGAAGCAGCATATGAATTCTTCGATAACCAAATATATCTCGATTTTCATGAAACAGTTGTATGATTCTTTTGCGAAGATCAGAGTATTTATCTTCTGCATAAATGGTTTTTTCTTGATAATAATAGCTGCTTTTTGCAAGTTTAAGTTTTTTAAGAAGATTCAGCAGTGAATACTTATTTTTCAAGGCATCGATTATCACTGCCTTCTCCCGATTTGTGAGAGCTGTCTGATCGATGCCGGGGTCTTTTTTTAATACATTGATTGTTTCTTTAAGAATATCTATTTCCATCTGCATATCGAGCATCTGAGCTTTGAGCTCATTGATATCTTCTGCAGGTTTGGACTTACATTAATGTTGGCAGTAGTTTTTTTCATGGGTTGAAAACATCCCTTCTCCCGATACTCCCTAATCCATTTATATACCAAGGAAGGTGTGTATCCGATTTCTTCTGCCACTAATTTTACAGGCTCGCCTTTAATAAGGCAACGTTTAATTACATTATGTTTCAATTCAGTTGGAGCTTGTCTCCAATGTTTTTGATTTGGAACATCGTAATATTCAGGATATTTTTTACGCCAATGATAAAGCATACTCAAAATGGAAATAAACTTTTCACTTCAGGGACAAAAAAAATTGTATAAAAATTGAAAAAATCGTGTTGACACGTAAATTTAGTTATTGTATAATACATCAGTATTGTGACGTGTTATGCACGTTAGTTTTTTGTGTCTTAGCCAAAGCCCCGGTACGGACATGAAATGAATTAAAGAATTTAGATAAGCAAAATTTCAGGAGGTAAACCAATGAAAACATATATGGCTAGTCCAGCAGATATTGAGAGAAAATGGTATGTAGTTGATGCTACAGGATATACATTAGGACGTTTGTCATCAGAAGTTGCTAAGATTTTAAGAGGAAAGAACAAACCACAGTTCACACCTCATATCGACACAGGTGACTACGTAATTATTACAAACGCAGACAAGATTAAGGTAACAGGAAAGAAATTAGAACAGAAGATTTACTATCATCATTCAGAATACGTTGGTGGTATGAAAGAAGTTACTCTTAAAGAAAAACTTGCTAAGAAACCTGAAAGCGTTATTGAACTTGCAGTTAAGGGAATGCTTCCAAAGGGACCTTTAGGAAGAAGCATGATTAAGAAACTTTTTGTTTATGCTGGAGCAGAGCATCCACATGCAGCTCAGAAACCAGAAGAATTAACATTTTAGTTAACTGAAAGGAGAAAATAACATGGCTACAGAAAAGTATTATGGAACAGGTAGAAGAAAAAGCAGTGTTGCTAGAGTATATGTAATGCCTGGAAATGGAAATATAACAATTAATAAAAGAGATATTGATGAATATTTTGGTCTTGAAACTTTAAAGGTTATCGTTCGTCAGCCACTTGAAACAATCGGTGCAACAGACAAGTTCGATATCAAAGTTAGTGTTCATGGCGGTGGATACACAGGACAGGCTGGTGCTATCAGACATGGTATCGCTAGAGCATTAGTACAGGCTGATGCTGAAAACAGACCTGCATTAAAGAAGGCTGGATTCTTAACAAGAGATTCAAGAATGAAAGAAAGAAAGAAATACGGTCTCAAAGCAGCCAGAAGAGCACCACAGTTTTCAAAGAGATAATTTGTGGAAAAAATCAAATATGCAAGAATACCCCGAAAAGCCTATGCTTTCGGGGTTTTTCTTTATTTTACTTTTGTTGCAGGTTTAAGCGAATACTTTCGAAGAAGTATTTTAGTGGATTTCTCCGCAACATTACTTTTGCCGTCGCTAGGTCTTTTCTTTAGGTAGTCGTAGATATCTTTTTCGTCATCACGATTACCAAACTCGCCACCAATGCCAAAGATAATCTTAGATGCGTTCTTTTTGGCAACAAAAGTTTCGTTTATTTTTGTGTATTTGCCTTTCTTTAAATGAATCCATTTAACATAAGCTATTTTGTTTTTATTGCAAATTTTCACAACAATCCATTTGTTAATCTTAGTTGATTTAATTTTAAATTTAATTCTGCATTTTTGCCCTTTCTTAATATTTACGTTTCTATATATTTGTGCACCCCAAACACCACCCCAACCGATAGATTTCAACTTGGCAGTCCATTTGGATTTGGTAACACCAACAACTTTTCCATTGGTAGTTTCATACCAGGTATGTCCGGGCTTACCGTCGAAACCAATATAATCTTGTCACCCGGCCTTAGCAAAAACACTTGTGTTCATACTAATAACAAGTGCAATAGCTAGAGTAATAACTGCTGTTTTTTTCATAAACTTCATAATCATACACCTCCTAATACTTTATTAAATGAAAATAATCATATATTAATTATAATATATAAAATAAATAAATCTATAGAAACATATAAACGTTGAAAAAATAAACATTATATATTAATATGATATGATTTGTGATAGAATACTCCTATATTTGTGTACGGAAGAGAAAAAATAATAAAAAAATAAATTTTCAACTTTAAATGAAAAAGTAACTGCACGAACATATTGACACCAAATTTTTTAAACCTTAAATGGGGTGAAAATTGAGCTTTAAATGGTGTATAATAATAAAAAAGTTATTGTTTTGCTATATTTTCGTGCATAGTTAATAAGCGGCATAACATTAGTTTTGAAAAAATAACTGCAACCCCGCTTCTTTAAAAGATATGGGAGTCTTTGTTTGATCAATTAAAATGTTAATTAACGCTTAAGTAGCTTTGGACTCAAAGTAACTTCATCGGGTGGAATAGGTGAAAGTTGTAGCAAAGACAATAACTTTTTCCCGTCTTTGGAGTCCATTAAATCAAAAGGTGTTTTGTTATCTAAATTTTCACGAAGAACACTGTTTATATGACAACAGATTAACGTTACGTCAGCAACAGTGAGGGGTGAAAAACTAACACCCTTAGGAAGTATTCTTCGTATTAAACGATGGTTGTTTTCGACCTGTGGTTTTTGCCACGAAGCTTGAGGATCACAAAAGAATACACGAGTTCTGGAAAGCCCTGTTCTTGTGTGTTCAAGTGCTTGAGGATTTTTGAATTCAACGCCGTTATCGGTCAAGATAACAGGAAATAATCTCTTGAATAGAGAGACTCCAAGAATCTCAGTTAAGGAATCAAAAATCTGAATTACACTATCCTGAGTTCCATCGTTCATTAGAAAGATAAGCATAAAACTTGTCCTTCTAAAAATCATAGTAAGAAATACTTTTCCCTTATTACGACCACCCTTTACAGTATCCATTTCTACAACAGGTAGATCTGGGTTTGCTTCCATGAAGGATTTGAAATCTTCATAGGTGCGACCTTGTCTATATTGGTATTCAAGCTTGGTAAGAACCTTTTTAGGCCTACGTTGCCTGTAAACAACCTTTTTAGGAAGGTCAATATTACGAACCTTAAAAACACCCTGGTCAATGTAATTATAGAGAGTTCTCTCTGATATACCTAATTCATCTAAGTGCGTAGCACAAATGTGATTTAGAGATTGACCTTTAGCAATAAGAGGTTCAATTATATCAGCAATTGCTCTTAATTCAGATGGAGTTTTTCTGACACCGGAATGAGCATTGCGAATGCTTTTGTGATGAGCAGCATCAGCTCTGTGAGCTGTATAGTAAGCCTTGTTACGTTTACATTGTTTAAGCATAGAACAATTAGTGCAGACATAAGGAGGTTTATCTAAAAGAGGACATTGAGAAGATTCATAAGAAGCGCAAATATTTGTGCATATACGATCTTCAGGACATCGCTTACAACGATATCCATAACATCCATGTACTCCAACATCATCGCAGATAGAATTCTTTAGGCAAGAGTTTTTGTGAGTACAATCATTCTCGCCAGGGAGAGGAATTCTATCAACAAAGCATCGATATTTAATTACTTCTCTGGAAATGGTAGAAGCTGAACGTTCAAGATTTCTACCAATAGAGGCAAAAGAGTAGTCTTTACTAATCATACGTTCAATAATTATTCGTTCAGATAAGGATAATTGTTTTGGCATAAAAGCCTCCTTTCTGATCAAACAAAGACTACTTAAAATATACACTTTTGCAAAGGTAACTGCTAGTTTGCAAAAGTAGTAGCATGGAAAAACTAGCAGTTTAAATTGCAATTAAATTTCAATACTTTTCTGCCATAAGTCCCATTTATAGGACAACCTATTTGCTAGAATGAGAGTAAATAAACCAGAGTAAAAAAATAAGATTTAGTTCTTAAGGAACGGAAAGGTGGTACTTATGGGATTATTCGGAGACAAAGATGCAATTGTTGGAGCAGCTTTAGGAGCAGGCAATGCTTTTAACAAAAATAAGAAAACAAACAGAGCAGCAATATACGGAAGTGCAATGGGAGCATGTATTGGCTCGGGAAAGAAATGGACAGTGGAAGATTCTATAAAGTTAGAAGGAACAATAAGAGCATTGGATAGAAGAAAAAACAGATAAAAATAAATAAACATATCTTAAAGAGAATAATAGAAACGAGGAGGTATAGTGATGAGAAATTGGATGGATTTAAATGGTGATGGTGAAATAGATGGTACAGAAATGATGTTTGCACAAGAGATGATTTGTTCCAGCAGGGAAGAGCATGAGGCATTATTTGGAGATGCTGGAGACTTTGAAGAAGACGCAAATGATGATTTTGAGACTGATGCCATGCTGGCAGGACTTGATGCTGATGAGTTAGAGTTTATGGATTCTGATGAAAGAGCAGAGGCATTGGAAGAAGCCGGGTTAGAAGCAGACGATTATGATTTTGACTAGAATTAACTTTGTCCTAGATTGAATAACAAGGTAAAAACAACTACACAAAACAGGGAAAATTCCCCAGCAAGAATGTAAATTCACACATTTCTAGCGGCACATCTTAACTTTTACATTCTAAACTACATTGAGTTAGGAGGTTTTATTATGATTGGAACAAACAGTTTTTTTACATAATGGACTACAGTGGTAATTATTATCGAACAAATAAATCTGACCAGCTTGTCGTTGCATCAGGACGGGAAGAGGCAGAGATATTTACTTTGAAAGATGCTAATTCAAGAACCTCAGTAGGAAAGAAATCTCATTTTTATTTAATTTCACCGGTAGAAGAGACAGAAGAAGCAACCTCAAATGAACAAATGAATTCAGTAGAAGAGATAACAGATGTAACTCCCAATGAACAAATGAATTCAGCGGAAGATACAGCAGAACCAACTCTCTTACATGAATCTGCAGACCAGATAGCAGATGAAACAGATTACATAGAGGATAGTAAATATAACGTGACAGAGGGCTATAAAGTATACAAGGATTTAAGAAATCTTAAGCAGCTGCAGAAGCAGAAAGAACACGAGCTGGATTTACTTTACAATATGACAATGTACATTGATTGTCAGAACATGGCAGATATTTGTAAGGAAAATTTAGAAGAAATGGAAAAAATAGATTTAACTGAAACAATGAAAATTTCAGCATAGAAGCCAATTAGCTACTTATGAAAAACTCAATTTCAGGAGGTACCGTTATGAAGAAAATGAACAAGTATATGAAAACAACTATAATAACTGTTATTATCCTTGCATTATTCACTATTGCTCAAAGAGATAAAATTATAGGATATTTTGAACCAAAATGTATTGAAGAAGGATGTACCGAAAAGGTAGTTGAAGGAACAAATTATTGCAGATGGCATTTGATTAGTGATGACAATGATTATGACGATGATTCGGACTATACTCAGGAAACTACCAGCGACAACAAGGTTTACAAATACCATAAACGTATACAATATGATTCAAGTGAAGATGCCTATGATGATGGCTATGATGATATTTATGATGATGGAGACTATGATTACGACCGATATGACAATGATGAGGATTATGCTGAAGGTGTAGATGATGCCATGGCGGAAATTGATTGGTAAAAATATACAAATCAGGCAAGTCCAAGATTATTTCAAACAAAGCTGGTAAGAAGAAAATTTCTATTAAGTTTAAGAAAGTAACTGGAGCAAAAGTGTACGGCTCATATTCAGCTAAAGTAAAAAGTTAAATAAGAACTTAAAAGAATAAAAACTTAAGTTGATAAAAAGTTAAATAAAAACTCTACGGGAGATTTGAAAAAATTTCCTGTAGAGTTTTTTGTGTAATGGAAAATTGTTTATTATATAAAAATGTTCCACAACAATGAACTTTCGCACAAAAGAAATTTATAAAGTTCAATTACTAAATGAAGGTTATTGAAGAATTATCTGAGTACATACTATTTCTTGAAATTATCTTCTTAAAGTATATAATAGATGAAGGAAATTATAAAAAAGTAAAAGATATAAATAAATTATAAAAAAGCAAAATATAAAATTACACTTTTATAAAAAAGAAAGTATGATATTTAAAGCATAAAAACAAAGTACAAAAACAAATAAAAACAAAGCATAAAAATAAAGTATAAAAACAAGGTATAAAAATATTAAAACTGAGGTGATTACAAAATGATAAAGGCAAAACAAATATCAGAATCCATTGAGTTAGGAGCATTGCTCGCAATTTCAGGTGGTATGATGGATGCTTACTCATATATTGAAAGAGGAGAAGTCTTTGCAAATGCCCAAACAGGAAATATGCTTCTGTTTGGTGTAAACCTTTCTGTGGGAAATTTTCATAAGGCAATATATTATTTCTGCCCAATTTTAGCTTTTACAATAGGCATAATGTTGGCTGACGTTGTAAGAATGAAAACAACAAGGAAACTTCATTGGAGACAGTGGTCGGTATTGTATGAGGCAATAATTTTAATAGGGGTATCATTTGTACCATTATCATTAAATCTTTTAGCAAACAGTTTAACATCCCTTGCCTGCGGAATACAGGTTGAAAGCTTCAGAAAAATTCATGGTAAAGGCATCGCCACAACAATGTGTATCGGTAATTTAAGAAGCGCTACCCAGAATATGTGCGACTTCACCAAGTCAAAAGACAGACAAAAATTGCTAAATGGAATTTTATATTTTGGAATTATAGGCTGCTTTATAGTAGGCGCAATAATTAGTAACGGCTTTATTGAGATTCTTGGCAAGAGGGCAATCCTTGTAAGTGCCATATTATTAATTTTAGCATTTCTTGTTATGTTTATAGATAGGGAAGAAAGTCTACTTAAAAAAACAAAATAAAGTAAATACAAAAAACTAAATGCAAAATTTATTAAAGATTCGCTAATACAAAAATTAAATGTAAGATTAAAAAATTAACTAGTAGAAAAAGTTTATGGAGTTTAGTATCATAAAAAATAAAGACGTGACAAAAGGAGAAGAAATGAGTAACAAAAGAGAAAAGAAAAAATGGTCTACCAAAAAGAAAGTGGTTGCAACCCTTGTAAGCATAGTGGCGCTTTTTCTGATAATTGTTTTAGGCTACGTGGCATATGTTTTCGGAACTTACCACAGAATACCGGACAAGCAGAAATTATCAATTAACAAACCTGCGTCATCTCAGAATGCAAATAGTAGTGAGACCGGTGAAAGCAAAAATGTCAAAACGTTAGATACAAGCAAACTGACAAAAAATAAAGAATACAAAATAGGAACATATAATGTTGGATTTGGAGCTTATACTCCAACTTACAGTTTCTTTATGGATGGCGGAAAATATTCAAGATGTTTTAGCAAACAGTCAGGCATTGACGCCATTAACGGTGCGGCAGATTATGCTATGGAAGAAAAGCCTGATTTTATGATTTTTCAGGAAGTAGACAGAAAATCTACCAGAAGCTATCACGTTAATCAGGAAAATTTAATAACAGAAAAATTCGCAAATTATTACGAAGACTTTGCCGTAAATTACGATTCAGCATATTTATTTTATCCATTTAATGAACCTATCGGAAAGTCATATTCAGGAATTGCCTTTTACTCAAAATATTTGATTACATCAGCAGTAAGAAGAAGCTTTCCAATTTCAACTTCTTTTTCAAAAATATTGGATTTGGACAGATGCTATAGTGTAAGCCGTATTCCTGTAGACGGTGGAAAGGAACTTGTAGTGTACAGCGTTCATATGTCTGCTTACGGAAATAGCGACGAAATACGAGAAGGTCAGACTTCAATGCTTTTTAACGATATGAAGGAAGAACGCCAAAAAGGCAATTACGTTATATGCGGTGGCGATTTTAATCACAACTTAAAACTGGACGAAAACGATAATGCAGAACACGAAGGCTGGGCATATCCATTTCCACGAAGTAAAATGCCAAAGGAATTAAGCTTTGCAATGGACCAACTGTCAAAAGGCAAATACGATAGCCTTGCACCATCCAACAGAAATACAGATATGGAATACATCAAAGGAAAGACTTTCACATGTATATTAGACGGGTTCATCATATCCGACAACGTTCAAATGACAGATTACACAATCAAAGACAACGGCTTCAAATACTCAGACCACCAGCCCGTATTTATGAGCTTTAAATTAAAATAAAAAGAAAGATAAAACAGACAGAATACAGGCAAGTAAACACAGTAACAGAAGAGATGAACAAACTATGCATAAACAAGAGAAGCTAAATAAACAAATTATACATAGTAATAATCAAAAAAATAAATAAGATAAAATCAGGAAACAAGACAGAGCAAAAAACATTGCCCCGCCTTGTTTTCTTTTATTTAATAAGAAACGTTTCACTATGGATGCACTATGGTGCAAGAAGAAAATAGTTGAAAAACAAGTTGACTTATGACACCCTGTCATATACAATACCATATGACAACATGTCATACAACAAACATTATACTCCCCATACGAATATGCAATTCCAAGGCGAACATATACATATTAAGACATTATACTCCCCACACGAATTTGTATATCCCAGTGAGAAAATATATGTATTAAAGAAAGTGCTCTGAAGCCGTCGGTTAATAAAGGCAGCGAAGTCGGCTTTATATAACCGCTACGAGCTGAAGGCAGCGGGAGCGTGCTTTCGTAATACATATATTTTCTCACTGGGGAACGGCTAATTCATAAGTGGATGCGTACTTTTAATGCATATTTCCCCACTGGGAGTAACCCAATTTTATGTGGAGCAGAAAGGAAAACACATGACTAAGTTTTTTGTAAAAAAACCATACTTCGTTCTAGTGGCCGTAATCATAATCCTAATCATAGGTGGCGTAAGCCTCGGCAACATGAGCACAGACTTGATGCCCAACATGGAGGTGCCATATTTAATGGTCATTACCACAGAACCCGGTGCATCACCAAACAAAGTAGAAAGGGACATAACAGAACCAATGGAAAGTACATTGGGAACTGTTAGTGGCGTTGAAAAAGTAATCAGCAACTCAGCAAACAACTACAGTATGATTATGCTTCAGTTTGCAGATGGAACCAACATGGACTCAACATTAGTAAGAGTTTCCCAGAAAATCGAGACAATCGATTTGCCGGATGGCTGTGGCAAACCTAACTTAATGGAAGTAAGCATGGACATGATGGCAACAATGTATGCCGGCATTGATTACAAAGGAAAAGACATCAAAGAGTTGTCAGATTTTACAACCAATACTTTAAAACCTTACCTTGAAAGACAGGAGGGTGTTGCAAGTATAACTCCAATGGGACTTACAACAGATTCCATAGAGGTAAAATTAAATCAGGATAAAATTGACAAGATTAACCACAAGATTCTTGGAAAAACAAATGACAAACTAACTGATGCCAGCAAAGAAATTGAAAAAGCAGAAAAGCAAATCAAAGATGGAGAAAGTCAGTTAGCTACTCAGAAGAGTAAGTTAAACAGCACACAGAAAAGTACAAACAAACAGCTGGCTGATGCACAGGTTAAACTGTCACAGGCACAGGCTACCAAAGTTGCATATCAGGCAAATCTTAACAGTTTAAAAGCAAGTAAAAGTGCCTTAGAAGCTGAAAAGAAAGCATACACTGACGCAAAACTAGAGGATGCCTACACTAAGATAGATACAATGTTTGCAACTTTTAATACTCAATTAGAACAGCCGGCAAAAATGGCAGGTATCACTATTCCGAAAAATCTTGAAGATGCTGTAAACAACAAGTCAGAATTTAATAAGTTTATAAAATGGCTTACAAATTTAGGCTACAAGGATCAGGTTAAAGACCTTTCATATAAGCAGATAAAACAGGTTTACAATGTAGTAAAATTCAGACTTCCTCAAATAGACACAGAACTTGCTAATTTAAAAACTGAAATAACAGCCATGAAAATGGCAATTAAGCAAATAGATAAGCAAATGCAGGGCATGGATAAGAACCAGTCCACAGCTATTTCAGGTGGCTATTCTGCAGCAGCAGGATTTGGCGCCGGTCAGGCAAAGATTTCCTCAGCAGAAACTGAATTAAAAAACGCAAAGGAAAAATTACAGGAATCAAAAGATAAGTTAAATGATTCCAGAGAAGCTGCTATTGAGAATTCAAACATTGATGCCTTACTTAGCATTGACACATTATCACAGTTAATCACTGCGCAAAACTTCTCAATGCCTGCAGGTTACATTGACGACAAATCAGACAACCAGTGGCTTGTAGATGTTGGTGATAACTATGAGAACAAAAAACAGTTAAAATCAATGGTTCTTACAAAAGTTGCAGGCATTGGAGAAATTAAATTATCTGATGTTGCAGACATAACTGTTGTTGACAATTCAGGCGAGAGTTATTCAAAAATCAACGGTAGAGCAGCAGTTCTTCTTGCAATTTATAAGTCAAGTACAGCTAACACAAGTGAAGTGGCAGGAAATATTAAATCAGCTTTTAAGACAATGGAAGGCAAATACAAAGGCTTATCATGTACATCTTTAATGGACCAAAGTGAGTATATAAGCGTTATCGTAAACACAGTTTTACAAAGTATGTTATTAGGAGCAATCCTTGCAATTATAGTCCTTGCTTTATTCTTAAAAGATGTTAAGCCAACGGTAATAGTTGCCTTTAGTATTCCGTTTAGTGTTGTCTGCGCAATTATTGTAATGTATTTTACAGGAATAACATTGAACGTAATGTCACTGGCAGGACTTTGCATAGGTATTGGTATGTTGGTAGATAACTCCATTGTTGTAATGGAAAATGTTTACCGATTAAGAAACAGAGGTCTGTCAGCCCCAAGAGCGGCAGTTCAGGGAGCAAAGCAGGTTGCAGCCCCAATTGTATCTTCTACACTTACAACAATTTGTGTATTCTTGCCAATGATTTATGTAAAAGGAACTGTGGGTCAGTTATTAATGCCTTTTGCATTTACAATGACATACGCATTAGTAGCCTCATTAATTGTAGCTTTAACTGTAGTTCCAACAATTAGTGCCACAGTTTTAAAGAAAACCAAAAAACAAAACCACAAGTGGTTTGATAAATTCCAGGATGCTTATGGTAGACTTTTGGATAAGTGTTTAAACCACAAGTTAATACCTTTAGCATTAGCAATTATTTTATTAGCAATCTGTGTTGCCCAAGTATTTAACACAGGGCTTGTAATGATGGATGATATGGAAAGCAATCAGATTTCCGTAAGTTTATCTTTAGACAAAGATGTAGACAAGAACACTGCATACAAGACAGCTAATGAAGTAACCAACGCAATTCTTAAAGTTAAGGGAATTAATAAAGTTGGGGCAATGGATGGAAATGCCACTGCAACTTCAGGCTTAACAGGTGGTAGCACTGACAACTACAGTAATTTTACATTCCAGATTATTACTGACGATGACATAACATCAACCAGTCAGTTTAGAAAAATAATCAAGAAAATAGAAAATAACACAAAGAACATAAAATGTGAGAATTTAACTGTTTCTTCATCAGCCATGGGAAGTATGTCACAGATGATGAATCAGGGAATTGAAGTTCGTATTTATGGTGATGACCAGCAGAAGTTATTAAAGACAAGTAATCAGATAATGAAGTTAATAACATCTGTAAAAGGAACTGAAAATGTTGATAACGGTGTAACAGCTCAGGATAAGCAGTTACATTTGAAAATAAATAAAAACAAGGCAGCAGATGACGGCTTGACAGTAGCTCAGATTTATCAGCAGCTGGCAGAAAAAATCACAACAGAAAAAACTTCAATTACAATTACCCAGGGGGGAAAAGATTATGAAGTAAATGTTGTAAATGAAAACAATAAACCTAACTACGAAAATATTTTAAAAACAATAATTAAGTCAACAACAAAAGACAGTGAAGGCAATGATGTTATTAACAAATATAAACTTTCACGTTACGCAACAGTAGTTGAACAGGAGGCATTAAACACAATAAAACGTGAAAACCAGAGAACTTATATTTCAGTAACTGCTGATGTAAAAGACGGCTATAATGCCACATTACTTTCAAGAAAGATACAAAGCAAACTTGATAATTACAAGGCACCAACCGGTTATACAGTGGAAATTCAGGGTGAGTCAGAACAGGTAATGGAAATGGTTAAACAGTTATTGTTAGCTATTTTATTAGGATTCATTTTAGTATACCTTGTAATGGTTGCCCAGTTCCAAAGCCTGCTTTCACCATTCATTATTATATTTACAGTGCCATTAGCATTTACAGGAGGTATGATTGGTTTAATGATTTTCGGAAAACAGATTTCCGCAATGGCATTAATGGGCTTTATGATATTAATGGGTACAGTTGTAAACAACGGTATTGTGTTTGTTGATTACGCAAATCAGTTAAGAATACAGGGAGTAGACAAGAGAACAGCGTTAATTGCAACAGGCAAAACACGTATGCGCCCAATTCTTATGACTGCAATTACAACAATTCTTTCAATGAGTGTTATGGTATTTTCACAGGATGCTGGTAATGCAATGCAAAAGAGTATGGCAATTGTTGTAAGTTTTGGTTTGCTTTATGCAACAATTATGACATTGTTTATTGTTCCGATTTTATATGACTTGTTGTATAGAAAACAGCCTAAAACAGTTGATTTAGGAGATGAAAATCTGGACGATGTACCTGATGAGGCAGCGGAGTTAATTGAGAAAATGACGCAGCAGTCAGATGGTGTAGCCTATAATAATAATGCAGATAAATCACAGGAGGAAGAGTAAATGCCTAAAGATACATTTTTTAGGCTTCCTGATGATAAGAGGAATCGTATATTAAAGGGAGCAAAGAAAGAATTTTATAATTGTACTTTTAGCGAAGCATCAATTAATAGAATTATCAAGGACGCAGAAATACCACGAGGCAGTTTTTATCAGTATTTCGAAGACAAGAAAGATTTATATTTGTACGTTATTGAAGAAAATATAAAAAGTGTAATTTCTAATTTTGGAAATAAACTTGAACACTCTGAGGGAGATATTTTTCTATGCGTAGATAATTTTATTAGTGAGCTTCTTGATGAAACAACGAAAAAAGCAAAGGAAATCAAAATGATTTTTTCTGAAAGCTGGGTGTTCGAGGCGGTCTGGACAAGGTCACTTGAGAAATGCAAAGGTGGCCAGGAAGACCTTCATGGGGACATGATTTCAAGAATTGACAAAACAAAACTTCTAGTTGAAAGTGATGAAGAATTTGAATATGTAATGGAAATCATAGGAGCCATAATCAAGGATACTTTAGACAAAATGTATTTGCATAGGAACTTGGTAAATGAAGACACGCTCAAAAAATCCTTTCATGGAAAAATTGAAAGTTTAAGAAAACATTATTGCATAGTGGCAAATAAACAGTAGAAAAAATGCATATATTGTTATACAATAAACCTTGAGTGTAAAACAGAAAGGATAGAGACATGTTTTATTTTATTGAAATATTAAAGGTAATTTTCCTTGGAATTGTTGAGGGTATTACGGAATGGCTTCCAATTAGTAGCACAGGTCATATGCTATTAGTTGATGAATTCATCAAGTTAAATGTAAGCGATAATTTCAAAGAAATGTTTATGTTTGTAATTCAGCTTGGAGCAATTCTTGCTGTAGTTGTTTTATTTTGGAACAAAATGTGGCCGTTTAAGAGTGCTAACAGAAGTGACGGAATTAACCCAAAAGGTTCAATCCTTAGAAAAGATGTCTGGTCAATGTGGTTTAAGGTAGTAGTTGCCTGTATACCAGGGGCAGTTGTGACAATTGCTTTTGACGATTTTATTGAAGCACATCTTCACACACCTATTGTAATTGCAATTACATTAATTTTCTATGGTGTGGCATTTATTATTATTGAAAGATGGAACAAAACAAGAAGACCGAAGATTAGAAGCTTGTCAGATATTACATACAAGACAGCATTCATTATTGGTTTATTCCAGATTTTATCAATTATACCGGGTACATCAAGATCAGGCTCCACAATCATAGGTGCTTTATTAATTGGTGTATCAAGAGTGGCTGCGGCAGAATTTACATTCTTCCTGGCGGTGCCTGTAATGTTTGGAATGAGTGCCTTAAAAATGATAAAATTAGGTTTTGCAATGTCAGGCTATGAGGCATTTGTTTTAATCTTGGGTATGGTGGTAGCTTTTGTAGTATCACTTCTTGTTATAAAATTCTTAATGGGCTATATTAAGAAACATGACTTCCAGGTATTTGGCTGGTATAGAATTATACTTGGTATTTTAGTTTTATTATATTTTTTTTAATCTAAACAAAGCAATATGTTTGATAAATAATTAGGTTTTTAATAACCCCAAATAGATAATATAAAAATAATCGGTAGATTAATATGTAATTACATGGTTTTAAGAGCGTATTAAGCTACTGATTATTTTTATGTAATAAGAAATTCCTTTAGATTTTTTTATTACATAAAAAACGTTCTACTATGGATGCGCACTCGCATGAATGGAAAAATGTTGCTAAAGCAACACGCGCTGATTGCGTAGAACGTCGCAAGCGAGATTCTTTGTTTGGGAATAAAATTTTTCATTGAACTTAATTTGTTTACATCATAGTATAAGTGTGATAGATTTAGGAAAGAAGAAGAGTACAGAAAATTTAAAACTGAATACAAGCTTGTTAGCTGTTACGAAGGTAACAAAAAGGAGGCAAAAGTGAAAGGAATTTTTAAAAAGTCCGTAGCAGTTTTGCTTACGGCAGCAATGGCTGTGACACCTATTTCAATGCCTGAAGGTTCGAAAAAAGTTCAGGCAGAACAGTTAGGTAGTCTGGCTAAGGAAGTAACAGGAACATGGTCTTATTGGGACGGTAAGCAGGATGTGGTTCAAACAAATAAAATGTTGTTTGACAAACTACCAACAAAGGCTAACCAGGGTACATATCGTTTTACAACGGACAATTATGATAAGAACACAAATGCAATTGATGTAGGTGGTTTCTCATCATCAATGTTGTGGAATTATTCAACAACAGCTTTTGGCGACTGTACTTATGCAATACCTTTAGCGTACTGTGGAAATGCAAATGGTATGTATGTGTCAAAACCATCAACTTTAATTATAAAGGACACATGCACACAGACATTTACAATGGCAATGAATAATCAGGGAACAATGTCTGATTTTATAGTTGGTACAGGTTATAGTTTTTCAAGTACAAAAGTGGACAAGTCAGATGAATGGCTTACAGATGTAGTTATGGAGAATACAGCAGATTCATCTCAATACTTAAAAACTACAATGGTACAGGGTAGCCCATTTGCTTATTTCCAAGTGGCAGGTGGTAATACAATCACATTGCAAAGACCTAGAACTTTACCTAGTGAAATTGTAGCTTACAACGGTACATCTTTGGAAGATTCAACACAGTTGATTATCAGAGTGTATGACAATGCTGATTTAATATCAGGATATGGAGACTATGATTACTATGCTGTATATTTGCCTGAAGGAACAAAGGTTTTCCAGGCAGATGCAACTGCAAAATACGCAGACAACAAAATGGGTGATTTAACATTTACATTACCTGCGGACAGACCATATATGTCAATGGCATGGTTAATGGAGTCAACAGGCAAGAAAGATGCGGATGCCAAGGAAGTAAAAGATGCATTTGCTCCATACGCATACAATTTCATAACAGATACAAAGTCTTCATTTGTTAGAAATGGTTCAGAAATTACAACTACTTTCAAATACACAATTGATAAGAAGGCTGAAAGTACAGCAGATGGAACAATAATGGGAATTTTACCACATCAGTATAAGAATATGAGTGGCTACAAATATATGGATTATACAGCCAGAACAATTCGTGGCACAATGAAATATTTAGTAGGTGATTCTTATGAAACAAAATTAACATTTACAGGTATACTTCCAACTCTTCCTAGTGTTGATAACGGTGACAAGGATACTTTGCAGGGTTATATAGATGACTTTATGGACAAATATGGTCCAACAGACGACGGTCAGCTTACAAAAGAATCTTACGGTGTTAATACTTATGACGCAGGTAAGAAATTAAATAGAGCAATTCAGGTTATGGAAGCTGCAGAGGCTTGTGGTGACAGTGCAGATGCAGACAAAATATTAAAAGCTATTGAAAACGAATTAGCGGATTGGTTTACAGCAGACGGAGAAAATGATGAAAAATATTTCTATTATGATAAGGAAGTAGGTTCATTGTTTGGTTTTCCACAGGCATACTATACAGTTGATGGAATGACAGACCATCATTTCCACTATGGTTATTTTGTAAATGCAGCAGCTCAGGTAGCAATGAGAGATCCTGAATTTATTAAAAAATATGACAATGTTATAGAAGAAATAATCGGAGATTTCGCAACTTATAAAGAAAACTGTTCAGACTCAAGATATCCGTTCTTAAGATATTTCTCAACGTATGAAGGTCATTCCTGGGCTTCAGGTCATGCAAACTTTGGTGACGGTAACAATCAGGAATCAAGTTCAGAAGCAGTTAATGCCTGGGCAGGACTTATTTTATATGGACAGGCTACAGGCAATGAAGACTTAACATCACTTGGAATGTACTTATATTCTACAGAAGTATCATCTGTAAATTGTTATTGGTTTGATACTGATGGGGATATTTTAGATGAACAGTTTACAGAAGGCAAAGGCGAGAATGCAAAATACAGTCAGGCGTCAATGGTATGGGGCGGAAAATACACTTATGCCGCCTGGTGGACTGACGAACCATTACAGATTCAGGGTATTAATATTTTACCAATGACTGCAGCTTCATTTTACGCAGCAGCCAATAAAGATTTCATTTTAACAAACTGGAAGACAGCTGTAAGAAATGAAAACAGTTATGCAGGTGTAAATGAAAAGCAGGAGAAGCGCTGGAATGAAATCTGGAGTGAATATCTTGCAATGGCTGATCCTGAAAAGGCAATGGATTATTTTGATGACCAGTGTGATCCGGAAGCAGGTGAATCAAAAGCTCATGCTTACAACTGGATTATGTCAATGGAAAAAAATGGAACACCTGATTTGACAATTACAAGTGACAGTCCACTTGCATGTGCCTTCAAAAATGAAGATGGGGATATTACATACGTTGCATACAATGCTTCAGATAATGACGAAACAGTAACTTTCTCTGATGGTACGGAAATAACTGCAAAAGCCCATGCTATGACTGAAACCAGTGACGGAGAAGTTTCAACAAAATCAACTTACAAAGTAGAGCATTATTTATCAGATGGTAATGGAAACTATAACCTTGTTGATACTGAGAAAAAATCAGGAAAAATAGGAAATGAAGTTTCTGCAACACCTAATAATTATACAGGTTATATTGTAAATTTAGATGCAAAAGATACAGTGAAAGACGGCGTAATCAAAGATGACGGTTCACTTGTTCTTAGATTGTACTATGATCTTTCAAAAGTTGTAACTACAAATGAATACGAGGACAACAGTAATTACACATCCCTTGGAAAATCAAATGGTGTGGATATTTCTTATCGTATTTTAAGAAATGATTTTAATGCGAGTGTTAAATTGTTAGATGCCAATGATACATTCTACATGGAATATGAAGGCATATATACATCAGATAACACAACAGCATATCTTAATAAGAACACAACACAGGCATTAACAGGCGTATTTAAGTATTCTGTAAAGAACACACTTACAGCAGACACTTATAATACAATCAAACTTGTTAGCGGAAGTAAACAGGTATACGTGCTTGTAAAATATGGCAATCCAACAGCTGCCCCTGACTTATCAGATTATGACAGCGGTCAGGAAGCAACAACAGTTGATGCTAATGCACCAACAGATGCTTTAGGATTTGTAGCCGGCAATCCAAAAGACAATACAATTTTGGTTACATTTAGAGCTACAGAAGAACAGAATGAAAAAGGTCAGTTGTACAACGTATATGTGGATGGAAATTTGAAGTTATCATCTGTAGTTGCAGGAACTTATACAATAGAATCCATAGTTGCAGGAAAACATACAGTAGAGGTTAAAGGTATACTTAATGGAAAAGAGTCAAAGGGAATATCCATGACAGTAAAAGTTACAGGCGAGAAGGAAAGTACAACAAAAAATGATAGCACAACAAAATCCGACGCTACAACAACTACATCACAGACAACAACCAAGAAAGATTCTCAGGAATCTACAACTCCGTTAGCAACAACTGAAACTACACAGACAACAAAGAATGTAACAACAGCTAAACCTACAACAACTAAAAATAAACAGACATCAAAAAGGCCTGTTGTTACAAAGAAAGTAAAAGTTGGAAAAGTATCAATTAAGAAGGCAAAGAAAATCTCTAAGAAGAAGATAAAGCTTACATTTAAGAAAATAAGTAAGGGTACAACTTGCCAAATAAAAGTTTCTTACAAGAGAGCCTTCAGCAAAAAAAATACAACTACCAAAATGGTTAAAGTAAGCCGTAAGACATACAAATTCATTATCTCTAAAAAGAAAATATGGAAGCATAAGAAGCTTTACATAAAAGCAAGAGCAATTAAAATTGTGAAAGGTAAAAAGACTTACGGTAAATGGAGTAAAATCAAAATTATAAAATAATTTAAAGAAACATTTAAGAAACAATTAAAAAAATATTTAAGAAGTAATTTAAAGACCTTTTAAAGTCTGTTAAATTAAAAATTCTCCAAACATAAGAATTAATAAGGGGAAGAATTAAGAAGACAGCTTTAAAAGGTCTCTTTATGTTAATAAACAGGAAAAAATGTTAAGATTTGTTAAAAATTTTCTTAATATTTATGGCTTAGTGAATAATTCGGGTTTTATTATGATATACTGTAGCCATGTAGAAATAAGCTTAAAAGTATAATAAGTGTAAAATAAAAGAAGGAAAAGAATTACAAAAATAAAATTAATAAGTTTGCAAAAGAAAAATAATATTGTGTCACGTAAGATTATTTTAGAAAAATAGGAGACAATATTAGGAAAGAGGCGTGTATGGCTAGTAACAAAAAGAAAGAAACAGCAGATATGGAAAACAAGATTAGCAACCCAAATGTTAAAGAACTTGAGCAAACAAGAACCAAGAAGGATGACGAAAGAGCAAAAAGAAAACGAAGAGCAGTAAGTATTATTGGCTTGTTAATTTTCCTTGCTTTGTCAGCAGCAATAGCAATACCATTTATTAAATTCTTTAGTGAAGCAGAATTTTTTAGAGAATGGATTAAGAGTTTTGGTATGTGGAGCTGGCTTGTGTGCATTGGGGCAATGGCACTTCAGATTATTGTTGCAATTATCCCCGGCGGTGCAATGGAAATCGGAGCAGGATACGCCTTTGGCGTAGTTGAGGCAACAATACTTTGTACAATAGGTTCAATTATTGGTTGTGCAATTGTATTCTGGCTTGCAAGAAAGTTTGGTGTTAAATTCGTAGAAGCATTTTTTCCAATTGAAAAGATTCAGAATTTAAAATTTTTACATGACGAAAGGAAAAGAGATATATTATCATTTATCATTTTTCTGATTCCCGGAATGCCAAAGGATTTAATATCTTATTTTATGGGACTAACTGATATTAAACTCTCAAGATGGCTTGTTATTTCCACAATAGCAAGAATTCCGGCAATTATTGTATCAGCAATGGGTGGTCAGGCGTTAGGTAAGGGACAGTACATTGTGGCGATTATTGTATTATTGGTAATTTTAGGAATAAGTGCCATAGGTGGATTTGCATATAAAGTTATATGTAATAAAAATAATAAATAACATGTTGCATAAAATTATAGTACTTAACATTATTTTAACTTGTAATATTCTGTCTTCATTGTTATATTAGGAGAGATGAAAAATATATTTTAGTGTAGAAATTTGGAATTTCTATTTAATTTACGACTGAGAAGTAAGTTATACTAACAGTAATGGGAAAGGAGAGGTAAATATATTCAATATATTTACATGACAGAACATGAGAAAGACTAAAATTGTATGTACAATGGGACCATCAACAGACAGTGATGAAATTTTGGAAGGGTTAATCAAAAGTGGAATGAATGTTGCAAGATGCAATTTTTCACATGGTTCACATGAAGAGCACAAAGGAAGAATGGACAGAATTAAGAGACTAAGAGAGAAGTGCGACAGACCAATTGCAATTCTTTTAGACACAAAAGGTCCTGAAATTAGAACAGGCAATTTTGAAAACGACGTTGTAAACGTTGTAACAGGACAGACTTTTACATTAGTTGCAGATAAAAATATTTTAGGAAATAACGAAAGAGTAGGTATTACTTATCCTGATTTATATAAGGATGTTAAAGAAGGAACAGTTATCTTAATTGATGATGGTTTAGTAAAAATGGAAGTTGTAAAGATTGACGGAACAGACATTGTCTGCGAAGTAAAGAACGACGGAAAAATTGCTAACCACAAAGGTGTAAATGTTCCTGATGTACACATTAACATGGAATATATGAGTGAGCAGGATAAGAGCGATATTATTTTTGGTATTAGTCAGGATATTGACTTTGTTGCAGCATCATTTGTAAGAACAGCTGATGATGTTAAGGAAGTTAGAAAAGTTCTTGACGACAACGGTGGAGAAAAAGTCAACATCATTGCAAAAATAGAAAACAGTGAAGGAATTATTAATATTGACTCAATTATAGATGAAGCTGATGCTATTATGGTAGCACGTGGTGACATGGGTGTTGAATTACCTGAGGAAGAAGTTCCAATTATTCAGAAGATGATTATTAAGAAAGTTTATGAAGCAGGTAAGCAGGTTATTACAGCAACACAGATGCTTGATTCAATGATGAACAACCCAAGACCAACAAGAGCAGAAACAACAGACGTTGCCAATGCTATTTATGATGGTACAAGTGCCATTATGTTATCAGGAGAAACAGCAGCAGGTAAATATCCAATTGAAGCAGTTCAGACAATGTCAAGAATTGCTGAGAGAACAGAAATGGATATTAACTATAAGAGAAGATTTTTAGATCATCATAGAAAGAGCAGAACAGATATTACAGAAGCTGTTTGTCATGCTACATGTATGACAGCGTACGATTTGGAATCAAATTGTATTCTAACAGTTACTAAATCAGGACGTTCTGCAAGAATGATTTCAAGATTCAGACCTGACTGTATGATAGTTGCAGGCAGCACTGAAGAAAAAGTTGTAAGACAGCTTAATATGTCATGGGGAGTTACTCCTGTTTTAATTAAGGAGAAGGAACACGTTCTTGAGCTTTTTGATTACGCAGTGGAAGTTGCAAAGAAAAAAGGCTTAGTTAAGAAAGATGATGTAGTAGTAATTACATCTGGTGTACCCCTTGGAAAATCAGGTACAACTAATATGATTAAGGTTCACACAGTTGATTAATATGCAATGAAATTGTTAAATTGGGGTAAAATCGGTTGACATTTTGTTGCAACAAATGATAGAGTAATTATTGAGGGCTTGTGGTTCTGCCATAAGCCTTTACTTTTGCGAGTGAAGGTTTTTTCACTTTGTAATTTAAGGGATTTTTAACACAAAAAATAGTATTGTTTTAAAGAAATTATTTACAATATATAGTGTTTAGAGATTTGATATTTTTTAAGGAAGGAGAACAGAATGGATAATTGTGACAGTAGTGGGCGAAGTTTTACTGATAAATACAATATAGACGATACTGATGCATATCATCCGTTTCGTTCTTAGTGTTTATAGATAACTTCCCTCATATACGCAATTGTATTTATTAAAAATAGGTGAGAGTCCTAGAATTTAATTAAATGGAGGTATATGAAGGTGGAAGAAAAATTCGAAGAAGAATTAGAAAATAACGAAGAATCTAATGAAAAATTAGATCAGGAAGAGTATGAAATTCCTGAAAAAGCAAACTACGAAGAAGAACTTATTGAAATTATTAGAAGTGACGATCCAACACCTGTTAAGCTTGACAAGTTAGACGATTATCACGAAAACGATATAGCTTCAGCGCTGGAATATTTAGACAGCGAAGAAAGAAAGAAATTATATTCTATTTTGGGAGTAGACAGAGTATCTGATATATTCTCATATATAGATGATCCAGCAGAATTCATAGAGGAATTAGAT
The DNA here is from genome assembly GCF_965119675.1 of Eubacterium sp. Marseille-QA0814. Lineage (NCBI taxonomy): Bacteria > Bacillati > Bacillota > Clostridia > Eubacteriales > Eubacteriaceae > Eubacterium > Eubacterium sp. Marseille-QA0814. Next base: position 2,634,333 of record NZ_CBCPMG010000001.1, read on the forward strand.
CCAAAGGTTGCAGCTAGAATCCTTGGTAACATGGAGGCTGATGATGCTGTTGATATTTTGGATGAATTGGAAGATGACACAAGTAATGAACTTATAGAATTAATCGATGAAGATGCAAAGAAAGACATTGACTTGATTCAGTCTTATGATGAAGACGAGATTGGTAGCAAAATGACTACTAATTATGTAACTCTTACATTAGACCTGACTATTAAGCAGGCAATGAAAAGATTGGTTGAACAGGCTGCTGAAAATGATAATATTACAACTCTTTATGTAAAAAAAGAGGATGGAACATTTTATGGTGCCATCGATTTAACAGACTTAATTGTTGCCAGAGAGTATGTAGAGTTAGAGTCTTTGGTAACTACATCGTATCCGTATGTACATGACCACGAAACAGTAGATGACTGTATTGAAGAATTGAAAGATTACTCAGAAGATTCAATACCGGTTTTAGATAAAGACATGCATATTTTAGGTGTAATCACTTCTCAGGATTTGGTAGAAGTAGTCGATGAAGAGATGGGTGAAGATTATGCTAAGTTAGCCGGTTTGTCTGCAGAAGAAGAACTGGAGGAGCCTTTAGGACAAAGTCTGAAGAAGAGAGTTCCATGGCTTTTAATTTTATTAATGCTTGGTATGATTGTTTCATCAGTTATCAATATGTTTGAAACGGTAATTGTAGGACTACCGATTATTGTAACTTTCCAGTCAGTTATCCTTGGTATGTCAGGTAATGTTGGAACACAGTCACTAGCCGTTACAATTCGAGTTTTAATGGACGAAGAGCTATCTTTCAAAGAAATGGTAGGTTTTGTGTTTAAGGAAATCAGAGTTGGTTTGTGTAACGGATTAATTGTAGGCGCTATTGCAGTTGTATTTACAGGTATGTTTATTTGGATTGCAAGAGGTCAGGCAATTGGAAGTGCATTTGCAATTTCAGGTTGTATAGGTGGTGCATTGGCACTAGCCATGTTAATCTCAAGTTTTGTAGGAACAATTATTCCTATTATCTTAGACAAAATTGGATTTGATCCTGCCGTAGCGTCAGGACCACTTATCTCAACAATAAACGACTTGGTAGCCGCAGTAACTTATTATGGCTTAGCATGGTTACTATTGATTAACGTATTAGGATTATAGAAAGTAAGAAAATAATATAAAAAGTTATATAAAAATATTTTGTTTAACAAGAGCTGCATTGCATAGGCAATGTGGCTCTTATTAGTTATGTTAAAAAACATCAAACCATAAATTAGAATATAGAATTGGAAAAATTATTTTTAAAATATTAAAAATTAAAAAATCAATAGAAAAAAACATTAAAAGTTACAATAACACTGTAAAGTGTTACATTTGCATTGAAAAAAGATACATATATGTTATTATCTAATAAACCAAAGAAATAGATTAACAAAAGGAAAGAGGGGTAATTGAAAATGGTTAAACGAAACAAAATATTAAAAAAGGTCAAATTAGTAACAAGTGTTGTGAACATCATGCAATAAAAATGAAATTTTTAACGTTACATTGTTATAACAGTATTAAATCAAATAGGAGGCGATGGATATGAGAAAATTATTAAGAAACATGTGTACAATGCTGATGGCATCTGTATTATTAGTGACAGGTTCGTGTGGTGGTACAACCTGGGTAAGTGGAGTAGAAAACACTAATACACTAATTGAAAAATTAACAAATATAGAGGAAATTAAGGATCCTGAGAAATATACACAAATTTATTTGGATGAAAATTATTTAGGTCCGGTTCCGGATATGTGGGAATTTGAAAATCTAAATAATATAGAAGTTTCAGAAAAAAACACTAAATACAAAATTGTAGATGGCGCCTTACTTTCTAAAGATGGCTCAAAAGTATATGCATTTCCACCACAAAAGGAATGTGAAGAATATATATTCCCTAAAACAGTGAAAATTATTTGCAACAATGCTTTTTACAAAAGCAAAGTAAAAAAAATTAGTTTTAATGAAAAACTTAGAAAGATTGGAGTATCTGCATTTTATTACTGTAAGAATCTAATAGGCGTAGATTTAAAGAACGTAAAAACTGTAGACATTTTGGCATTTAGTTCATGTTCTAACTTGACTCAGTTAAATCTTGGCAAAGTTAAAAACATAGGAGAAGAAGCTTTCTGGGGAATAGGAGTAAAAAACATTACGCTAAACAAAAAATACAATTTAGGTGTGGCTGCATTTGATACGAAGATAAAAATTAATTACGGAAAGAAGTTTAAAGATATTAAACCATATCTTCTAAGCTACAAAAGATGGAATGAAGTTAAAGGAGCCAAGGGCTATGAAGTTGTAGTAAGGGTATATAATCTTGATAATGTAAAAGATAAAGTTTATTTAAAAACTACAGTAAAGAAACCAAAACTTTCAAAGAAATTTCGTAAGAAAATTGCAAGAATGAATGAAAAATTAAATGGTGAAATGTCATCATTAGGCGTAAAAATTAGAGCATACAGATACAAGAACAAAAAGAAAGTTTATACAAAATGGAGTGATGTTAGAAAAAGAACAATTTATTTAGACTAGGGAGGTAAGATTATGAGAAAAAATTTAAAAAGAAAAATATTATTAACTATGTTATTAGTGTTACTTGCATTTCCACAGATTGTAAAGGCTGATCCTTATGTGGGAAAAGAAACAAATATTAGAATAATAAGATCTAGTGAGGAGCACGAAACATTATACTCAAAAATATACTTTGATAAAGATTATACAGTGGATGTTGAAGGTCTAGGTGGCTTGTCTTCATATGAGAGACAGTTTGAGTATTTAGAAAACATAAATGTGTCGCCAGATAATCCGGTGTATAAATCAATTGATGGAGTGTTATTTTCAAAAGATGGAAAGAAATTAATATGGTATCCTCCAACAAAGAATGAAGGGAAAAGTTATACAGTACCCAATAGTGTGAAAACAATAGCAAGTAGAGCTTTTTATCAGGCAAAAAATAACAGAAATTAAACTAAATAACAATATCGAAAAAATTGATGAATGGGCATTTTCATTAAGTGAACTAAAGGAAGTGAGTATGCCGTCTAAAATCAAGAAGGTAAGCGAAGATGCTTTCTATGAATGTACAAATTTACAAAAGGTAAACTTAAACAATGTAACAAATATTGGGGAGGCTGCCTTTTCTCGGTGCAAGAGTTTAAAGACGATAAAAGGTAACAAAATAAAAAAAATAGGCATTGATGCATTTTATCAGAATGTAAAGTTAAAGACGATTCAATTAGGCAAAGTTACAAAAATTGAAAGCGAAGCTTTTAATGGGTGCACAAGTTTAAAGAAAGTTAATTTATCAAAAGTTAAAGAGTTTGGTGAAGAGGCTTTTATGTATACGGGAATTAAACAGTTTACATTAAAGCCGGGAGTTAAACTTGCTGAACAATCGTTAGATCCAAGAACTAAAATCAAATATAGTGTGCCATTTTCGAAAATTAAACCATATATAGGTGATGGTAAATGTTGGAATAAAGTTATCGGTGCAAAAGGGTATCAACTTAAATTAACATACAAGGTCAAAAAGAAAAATAAAACCATTGTTTGCACCCAGAAAGCAGACTATATTGGCAGATTTAGTAAATTAGGAAAGAAACTTAAACAGGCAGATTACGAAATATTTGTAAAAATCAGAGCTTATAAGTATAAAAACAAAAAGAAGGTTTATACAAAATGGAGCAAGAGTACCGGATTTTTCTTTTAAAAAATCTAAAAAGATTTTTTTAGCACTTTTTTTTAGATGGAATATTTTGAACGTTATCTACGTTTAGAATGTAAGAAAGAGCTGTCACTTTGACGATTACAAAACGTTAAAGTGACAACTCTAGTGCTTTTTAATGCAATCTCTTTACTGCAATTCTGACTACCGGCCAGATAATGCAGGCTGCTGCTGTTCCCAGCAAAGCAGCATAAAGTTGAGTTGTAGAATATGTTACACCTGCAATTCTTGTCATTTTAGGTGACAAGTGACTTCCGAATGTAGGAATAACCCATTTTACAATTAAAAGGTTCATAACAGCCCATTTTGCAAAAGAACCGGCAACAAGGCTAAGTGGAAGTAAATTAAGTTCCAACTTCTTGCCACGAACAAACCAGGCAAAAAGGACGATTACAATATTACCAAGCATAATAAATGGTAATATCATTGGTACAGTGGAAATTATTGCAGACTGTGTAATAATGAAAGAAGTAACAGGTGCTACAACTGAAACTATTACACCGCTAAGTAATCCACAATAAAGTGTATCAATAATTAAAATCAGGTTAATTAAGCCTCCGGTAATAGGTAAAGTACCGGGGGTTTTTAATAACTGTACAACAACACAAAGAGCAATCATTATGGCTGTTACAGTTATTGTTTTAGTTTTCATTTTCATTGTTGTAGAAATCCTCCTTAGTAATCAGGTGAAGATATTTAAGGTAATCTGAACGTGAAGGCTTTTCAAAAGTTGAAGTTTTCTTCTGTTGCTCAAGTCCCATTGTGGCTTTTCTAACATCAGCAAGAACTCCGGCACCACCCATGCATCCACCGGGACATGCCATACCTTCTAAAAGATAGCCATCATACATACCGGCTTTTGCCTTAGCAAGCATTGTCTTACATTCTTTTAAACCTTCAGCTTTAACAGTCTTAACTTCTCTTTCTGGTTCAAGACAGTTAATTGCATTAACAACGGCTGCGGCAACACCACCACTGGCAGCGAAACCTTTACCAAGAGAGCTTGATGTATTTAATGGCTCTTCAACTTCTAATTTATCAAATTCAATGTTTTTAGCATCAAAAATACCCATCATTTCTTCAAAAGTTAAAACAAAGTCAATATCACTTCTAACTGATTTTCTACTAGCTTCTAATTTCTTAGCAGCACAAGGTCCGATAAATACAACCTTGCAGTCAGGATGTTGTTTCTTTGTCATACGACCTGTTAAAACCATAGGTGTAAGTGCCATTGAAATGCAGTCAGCGTATTCAGGATAAGTTTTCTTAGCCATAACTGACCAGGCAGGACAACATGAAGTACCAAGCCAAGGATGTTCATTAGGAACTTCCTTCATAAAGTCGGCAGCTTCCTGCACCGCACATAAATCGGCACCAATGGCAACCTCAACCATATCTTCAAAACCAACAGCCTTAAGTGCGGCTCTAACCTGTTCAGGTGTAACCTTATCACCAAACTGTTTAACAAATGAAGGGGCAATGGCAGCGTATATAGGTGTATCGCTTTTTAATGCAAGCACCGTCTGGAAAATCTGACTTTTATCAACAATGGCACTAAATGGACAGCTTACCAAACACATACCGCAGGATACACACTGATCATAATCAATATCAGCTCGTCCATATTCGTCTGACTTAATGGCATTCATACCACAGGCAGCAGCACAAGGACGTTCCTGTTTAATAATTGCGTTGTAAGGACATGCATTTACACACTTACCACATTTAATACATTTTTCCTGGTCAATAACAGAACGACCATTTTCCATATGAATTGCGTTCTTTGGACAAACCTCAATACAAGGATGTTCAATACAACCCTGACAGCCGTTAGTAATTAAAACACGTTTCTCAGGGCAGGCATGGCACGCAAACTTTATTATATTAATAAGGGGAGGATCATAATATTTTTCGTCTATGGCACTGGCATCAATTCCATCAGATAATGGTGCATGCTCAGACATATTTCTTACAGGCAAACCAAGAGTTGCTCTTAATCGTTCCCCAATAATAGCACGTTCAAGAAAAATATTGTCATAATATTTTCCAATTTCGCCGGGAATAATTTCAAAAGGAAGATCCTCTATATGTGATAAAGGATAATCTTCGTAAGCCATTCTGGCTATTTCAGTAAAAACCTTATGACGAATTTCAGTTTTATTTGAATAAATACCTCTCATAAATTTCTCCATTCTGTATGATAATAGTAGGCAAAGCCTAATTTACCTAAATTATAACATATTAAAAGTGAATGATAAAGAGAATTGGTTAAAAATTTAACAAAGTTTTAACATAACTAAAAGAACTTAATAAAATAAGAAAATACCCGTAAAAACCTAAACAAATTTATTAAATAATTTCTAATTATAATTACAGGAGAATAAATAAGGGAAATAAAACTATTGAATTACATTTAATTTAAAAATAGAGTAATAATGAATAATAGAAAATAATAATATTTTTG
>NZ_CBCPMG010000002.1:0-11679 GCF_965119675.1 Eubacterium sp. Marseille-QA0814
CCCCTTTGCTTTTTGCATTAAGTAAATCGTTAATGTTGAATCCTGCCATATCTTAAACCTCCGTTCTTCTCAATGTGTCCGATTCGGTCACTTTTTTTATTTCCTCTAATATTCTTTTTTCTGCATTTTCTACAATGTTGGTTACTTCTCTGTTTACTCGCTCCTTACTCCTCATTTCCATATTTTCACGGTCAAGGCGTTCTACTGTTATCCTTAGATTTTCCACCTCTTCCCTAAGGCTCATATACTCACTAAGCGGTATTTCTACTGTAGGACCTTTTATGGTATCTTCTATGTATCGCTTATATTCGGATAATGGTATCTGTACCATATTGTCCGGTCTTGCGAATATTCTTAATGGTTCTTCTGTTTCTAACGGTTCTATCACTTTTCCTTTTCCTATCTCCACTATCTATACTCCTTTCCCGTGTCTTTATCTCTCAATACGATACGTCCGACCATTTCATACCCTGCAATATCTATCATCTGCTTTAATACGCTTACAAGGTTTGTCACTTCCGGGTTGTATTCCTTTTTCTTTGCCTTTGGTTCTGCTTCGTGGATTGCTGCCCCGGCTGTGGGGTCAGCATATCCCTCCTTGTTTCTGTATACCATTCTATCCCTCCAAATACTCCTTAACGAATGTCTTATAATCTCTTGCTGCTCCCGACCTTGGAGAATACTGCATAAGGCTTTGTGTGGTAAATGTAACCTCGTCCGCCTTTTCTGTTCTTCTAATGTGTGTTCTGAATACCGGGTATCTCTGATTCTGTAAGTATTCCTCCCCCTGTCTGCATACATCACGGTTATAGAACATTGTTACAAGGCATCCTCTAAACTTTAACTTTGGGTTAAGCTGCTTTGCGTTGTTTATCTGTTCCTCTAACTCTTTCATGCCGTCAAATGCGTAGCCGTCAATCTTAATCGGTATAATAACTTCGTCTGCTGCCACTAAAGCATTGATAACAGATATATTTATATCTGGCGGACAATCAATAATACAGTAGTCGAATATATCTTTTACCTTTTCCAATTCCTTAGACAGTATTGTTACTTGGTCTATTTCCTCATTCTTGATTACCGCAAGGTTTGCTGTTAAAAGGCTCATATTGGCAGGTACTACCGCAATGTTTCCATTCGCTCCAAGCTGCATTACATCCGTTAATGTCTTATCTCCTGTAAGTACATCCGCAAAACTCGGTGCTTCATTATTCCATACACCGCACGCCTTAGATAAATTGCCCTGCTTATCATTATCAATAATCAATACCTTTTTGTCGTAATCCTCTGCCAAGATGTACCCCATGTTTACACTTGTTGTTGTCTTGGCACATCCGCCTTTCATGTTAATAATTGCAATAGTTTTCATCTGTTTTTACCTCCTGTGATTACTCTTTGTGCTTCCTTAAAGTCCATTTTCTTAATTGCTCTAAGGATTCGGGCAAATACCGCCCCTGCCTGTCTACCAAGTTCTTTGTTCATAAAGTCCAAATCCTCGGAAGTGAATACTACCTTTAATTCCGGGTCATTTATGATATTTTTAGCTTGTATTACCTCGATACCGCATAGGGTTCTTACTCCGCTTTTGAAATAATCCCTATCCTCCTGTGTCATTGGTATTTTTTCCATAGGCTACCTCCTGCGTGTGCATTGCACACTTTATACAATCTCTAAAGGCTTAGGCACTCTATAAGGTGTGCAATAGCCTTTTCGGGTGGACTTCTTGGCATATATCCACCGCCTTTCCCGGCTATGTGATAGGCGTTGCAATTTTTCGCATTAAAAAATTACTAAAAACCTGTTGACTTACTGCACGCTCTCTAGTTGGCGTACCCACTGCTATTTTTTCACTCTATCCCTGCTACGGCTATTGGCTTGCCCTCGTCAGAAAACAGGTTGCCGACCTGTCTTGACGGCTCGGGGCGGTTGCCCCTTACCGTTTCGGCTCTTTACGCTTCTACTGTTTCGTGTCCTGTTGTAAAAAATACTTCTCTATCGCCCCAATCACGAATCTTTACCGTTTTTTCTTCTCTCTTGCTTTCGTTATATCTTCCTGCATGGTAAATTGGTGCGTATGTAATTGTTTTTGCTGTTCTCTTTATAATCTCAAATACTACTGCGTTTTCTCCGTATCTTTTTCCTACCTCAAATTTTCTCATTGTTTCTTACCTCCGTCTTGCTTTCCTTTGATGATTTTATTATATACTTATATAAGTATATTTACAACCCGGGATAATTAACAAATATACTTATATAAGTACATCAATCTTTTGTGCAACTTGTATACTTATATAAGTATCATTCATGTATGTTCTTTTTCTTCTCTTCCAACTGCTGCCTTTTGTCTTTCAGATATTCCATATATTCTCCGTATGTCATTCCCGGCGGTGTGATTCTTTTTTGTGCTTCTCTTGCCTGTTTCGCCTTTTGGCTTAATACTGCTGCCTTGCTTACCGTCTTTTTCTCTTCTCTCTTTGGTTCTTCGGGTTTAATTCCTAATCTCCTTGCCTGTCGGTTCGGCTTTGCCTTGTTATATGTCAATGTCCTTTCCTGTTGGAATGGTATTACTTTCCTGTTTCTTCTCTTCTTTGCCATAACTGCCCCTTTCCAAATCGTCCGCAATTTCTGTTATACTCTGCATACAGGCTTTTATATTCGTGTCCGTGTCTGCCGTTATGCTTAATATGTTGCTTATCTGTCGTAACCTCTTTATCTGTCTTGGGTCAACTGCTGCCTTTTTCAGACATTCCGGGCATATCTCTATGCCCTCCAATGCCTTTTCTCCACATAAGCTACATTTCTTCATGTGTACCAACTCCTATTTTCTAAAGAACTTCAATACTCTTTCGTTCCACCAATACTTAAATACTGCCTTATAAAAGGCTCTCGTCTTTTCTTTCATTGTCCTTTTCTTCCTCCTGTAGGATTCGTATAATGCCTATATAGAGCCTTTCCGCACAATATACGCATATACTGTTGCCTATTGCCCTGTATCGTGCCGTATCGGCTATAATATTGCCGTCTGCTCCGTATTTCGTCCAATCGTCCGGGTATCCCTGTAATCGCTCTCCCTCAACAGGTGTAAGCCTGCGGATTATGTATACAACTTTCTGTGTTGCTTTCTTTAACAGGTCTTTAATACTTTTCTTCGGAGTGCTAGGGATATTCCCCTTTGTCTTTGTACTCTCTGTTATCAGAGTTTCCGACCCTCCGCCGTAAGACCCCCCCCGCTGCCCTTAAAGTGCCGTTAATCTGTGTTTCCCTGTATCCTCCGTGCTGATTCTCTTCAAAGGCTTTTTTATCGGTTACAATCAATGGGGTATCTCCCCTTACGGTATTGTTCTGTCCTGCGGTTAATGTTCCGCTTGTATCGCTCTCCCTGTATCCGTGGTGTTGGTAGGCTTCGTAAAATACGCTGTGAATATCTGCCGTTGTGAGTGTCGGGCAAGGTCCCCCGACCTTTCCAACGCCTAATCCGTTGCTTGCCTTATTTCTTGTAACTTCATCCCTTAAAGGTATTACGCTCCGTTTCTCTTCGTACATGATGCAAGGCGTTTGACCTCCGCCACGCCCCATATTCTGTACTAAGGTTGGGGTAATATCTTTGTAGGTTCTTACCACGCTGTCAGCGTGTGCAAAATCAAGACCTAAAACCTCCCCCCCCTCGGCTACTTTCTGCTCTAAGGCTATTCGTAGATTGTCCGGCAGCTTCCGCCCTTTGCTCTTTGCTCTTCGGAGTATACCCAAGCACGCTTTCGGACTTAAATAATATTTCTCCGGCACGTTGTCCTCCAAAATCTCCGATAAGGTAGATTCGTTTTCTACGTTGGGGTACTCCCCAATATTGAGCATCAAGGATTCTCCAAGCTGTGTCAACCTCCCCCCCTCTAACCATTCCTGCGGTTGCCCATTTGCCACTTGCAGGCATTGGAATATTGGCGTTTGTGACTTTTTCAAGCACGGCTCTAAAATCCTCTCCGCCGTTACTTGAAAAAGCTCCGGGTACGTTCTCCCAAATAATGAAAGTTGGATATTGTCCATTTGTTGCTAACCTCATTTCTCTTATAATTCTTATTGCGTGTATGAATAACCCGGAACGATTACCTTTAAGTCCTTTTCTCTTTCCGGCTATGCTCAAATCTTGGCAAGGACTTCCAAAGGTTATAATATCCACAGGTTGTATTTCATCCCCTTTTAGTTCCGTAACACTTCCAACGTGCATTACATCCTTAAAACGGTATCTTGTTATGTCGATACAATTCGGTTCTACCTCTGCGGCCCATAACGGTTTAATGGTGCATCCTGTATCTATCCCGCTCGGTATGCCTGCTGCATAGCAGAAACCTCCGATACCGTCAAATAGGCTGCCTAGTGTTAATTGTTTCAACGCTTACCCTCCTTTCTGTTTTTCTTCTCCTGTTTTCTCTTGGCGTATTCCTGTAAGTATCTTTCCTGTTCTTTGTCCTCTTCCATTCTTGCTAATCTCTTTTGATACCTCTTGTATATTTTGCAATCCTTTTCACAATCGGGGCAAGTTCTATACGGACACCCGATACATTCATGTAATCCACCGTTCTCGTCCATATCAATACCGAATACATAAGAGAAAAACATAATAGCGAACGGAAGAATAAATAATACTGCTGCCACGGCAACGATAATTAAGATTGCTGTTATTATTGTTTTCATTCCTGCCAATCCTCCAACTTTTTAACCCTTGTCTGTAGGTTGCTTATGGTTACTTTCATTTCCTCAATCTGATAAGGCAATACGTCCGTATTTTCAAACATATAAAGGACTTCTACCGCCCGGCTTATCGGTACACCGCTTTTTAATCTCGGTTTGTTGGTCTTTGGGTCAATCTCTGTAAGTCTGCCGTTCTTTGGTTTTCTCTTGGTGTCCTTTGCCGGTCCTGGCATTGCTTTATTCATCATCTTGTAATACGGAATCTCTGCCCCTACAATTCCGTTAAGTCGCACTTAATAACCCTCCCTGTGCTGTGTCCTCTTCAATCTTCTTATCTGCTACTGCTTCCGTTTCCTGTAACTCCTGCTCCAACTTCTCCCAAATCAGAGGAATCATTAACTTGCAAACCATAATTGTATGTATTCTGCTTGTTGCTTCCGTCAGTCTTTCGCACATATACACGAATAATAAGCCTGCATTGGCATCCCCCTCCCAATCCGGGTTATCCTGTCTTGATTTCTTAAAAAGCGGTGTTTCTTTGTACTGCTGCCCTAATTCCTGTAAGATTTCTATTGAACGGTCTGTAAATGTTACCTCTCCACCCTCCTTAACCTCTGTTACGGTCAACAGTTCCATAATTTTATCTTTTTCGCTCTGCATTTTCGTATGCTCCTTTCAATTCCTCGGTGTGCATTAAAAAATGTACCGCACCGTCAAACTTAACCTTGTATTCCTCTATATCGTCCGGCTTTAGGTACTGCCTGCCGTACATTTCTTTCATGTCACGCCATACATTCCACGGAATAAAGAAAAAATCATCCTGTATACAGATACACACCCCGCATAACGCCCCTAATCGGCTATGCTTTTCCAATACGTCCATTTGTGTATCTGTAAGCACATTCCGGGTTATCCTGTCTTTGCTTGTCCTCTTGGCTTCAAACATTATCGAACGCCCACCGTATAAGGTCCCTTGAAAGTCGGGTTGTGCGTGTGTACTGAAACGCCCGGTAAATTCTCCTGTCCTGTGGTTCTTACTTGTTACTCTGAATGGTTCGGGTGTTTTATCAATAGTTGCTATTCCGTGGCTCTCGTACATTCTGCACCCGGCTAAAATTTCTCTTTCAAAGTGCTGCCCCTGTGCATTGTTGAGCCTGTTTTTATACTGCTGCTTTAATTTATCTTCATCTACTGCCGTGGTTCTTGCCTGCTGCCACTTCTTTAATTCTTTTTCCGTGTCCGAATCGGTCACAAATCCTTGATTTATCAATGTTTTTCGCTCCTTTTTGTTAATTCATTCCACGGTATCAACCGCATACGCTTTTTACCGTCCAATTCGTAAATAAATGATACCGTGCCATTCTTTAAGCTGTGTTCCGTGATAATGTCCGTTATCTGCATTTCTGCCGTGCCTAATCTTCTCGGGTATCCTGTAATAGCCATTCCCTCAATTATGGCAACCTCTACAATATCGCCCAACTCATAAGGGCAATGTGCCATGAATACCGCCTGTTGCATATTAACAACCGCTCCTTTCTCTGATTTCGTGAATGTGTAGTGTGTAATATTCCTTTCCGGGTTCTGCTCCCCACTCTTCCTTACCTGCCTTAACATCCAATGAACATAATGCGGTAAACTGTGGTCTACTGCTGCCGTATCCGTTTCTGAATCCTATTAACTGTTTATCAAGTCCTGTAGGAATATTTGAGTTTGGGTGCATTTCAAATATTTTCTTAAACCTCGTTGTATAATACGGTTTAATCTCTCTGTATTCCTCTCGTTTATCCCCGGAAAGAATCATATTGAACCATTTACCCTCAATCGGTAATATCAGCATTATATTTTCCTCCCCTCCTATTCTTCTAATAGTTCTATTTCATCATCACAAAATAGCCTTGTCATTCCATTTCTATAATGCTCGCTGTGTGGCTCGTCTACTCTTAATTCTGCCCTTGCATATTCATCATAAGTTGATTCCGCCGTGATAACTCCCGTTATTCCTGTCATATCTTTGTTGCAATCCCCTGTCATTCCGTACTTGTAATGCAATATGGACTTTGCATTGATTATCTTAATCCGCTGTCCTGTTTTGTACTCTTTTCCACCTATCAGCATTTCCCTTTTCTCCTTTCTACGTCCTCTCCCATTTTTTTATAGCAATACAGGGTTGCTTTTACATCTTCCAAGGAATCGTGGGCCTTAAACTCGTAACCGTAGTATGTCGCACACTTGGTAAGGCTCTGCCACTTATAATTACCGTGGTAACTATCCCATTCGCCGTATATGTCCGCAAATGTAAGCATAGGGTCAAACCATTTCTCACGGCTCACTTCAATACCGTATGCTCTTAAAAACCTGTCCTCAAATGCGTAATTGTATGCTATTACATAATCCGCACGACTTAGAATATCAAGCACCGTAGGTACATATCTTTCAAACGGTAACTCATTGGCTACCATAAGCGGAGTAATGCCGTGTACCGCCTGTGCATCCTCCCAACTTTCTTTATTGTTCGGTCTGCAATAAGCATTAAGCAGGACATTGTAATTTTCATCAATAATTGATACCTGTAATACCTCGTCCTCTCCTGCCTTTAATCCTGTTGTTTCAAAATCAATCGTTGCAATCAATTTAATCCCTCACTTTCCGCAATCGTAGGTAGCAATTCCACCCCGTATAGTCGTTGTATTCAAAATCTATCTTGGTAGGCTCATACCCCTTATATAACTTTCTCCATACCTCCTTATCTTCCGGGGTCTTTGCGTACTCTCGTAGCTTTCTAAAACTCCATTTATGGTCGTTTTTCTTTACCTTTGGCTTTTTAAGGTTCATTGATGTAGACCATTTTTTGCAGCCTTTTTTACGCTTGTTTATGTAATTTACTATGCCCTCTAATCCGTTTTCGTTCGGCTGCAATCTGTCACAGTTCACGAATCCGTAATAATCTGCCTTGGCTCTGTATTCCGGGTCGTTTGCCTTTTTCCAATTTATCCTTGTGGTACTCCACATTAACTCCAAATCGTCACGGTCTAACCCTCCGTTGTTGATAATTATATGGTGGTGGATTCTTACGGCTTTTGTTGCCTTATCGTCCGCATCAATCCCCTGTAACGTAAGCTGCCCCTCTTCCTCTTCCGGGGTGTATTCGGTAACAAGCATATACTTTAAATCCTCGCCTGTTTCCCTCTTCATTTTCCTTTTTATGCGGTCTAAGTAGTTATGCACATTCTTTTCCGCTTCCTCCAAGGACATAGGCAAATGCTCATTGTTGTATGTAGCTGATATATGAAAATCATTTGTACCAAAATTAGTATTGGCAATCTGTACGAATCTTCTTTTACTTCTCTTGTCATTAAGGTTTTTTTGAGCCTGTGAGGATTTACCTTTTTTCCCTTTGCCTACTTCCGGCATATTCGTAACCGCTACTATATCAACCTCTAAGTATTCCTCTCCGCAATATATCCTCTTCTCACGGATAAAGTTCTTTCTCTTGTTTGCCATATCGTTTATTCTCCTTATACTACAAGTCCATAAGGGTACGCCTATTAAACCATATACTTATACAAGTATAATCTTATATAAGTATATAATTTTATGAATGTCCTAGATGTTAATACCCCATACAAGGTCCTCAACACGCCCTCATTTATAGCCTTTTGGCGTGTGATTTCAAGGCTTTTTTATTGACTTTGTGCAAGCCTTATAGTATAATTTGAATAGGTGTAATTATCGCTATAAGGCGGTAACAGGGAACTTGCATAAGCCACTATGCAAGTTCCTTTTCTTTTGCCCTTTCCCTGTAAATCTTGGTTGCAAAATCTACCGTGTAATACCCTCCACAACCTTTATGTTTTGCCATATACGAACAACTAAGCGATATTTGACCGCATTTTAAGCATTTGAGTTTAAAATACGGCAATGCCGTTACCTGTACGTTTAGGCAAGGAATATATGGTATATTCAATCCGTTATCTGCATGGTATCTAATACCCTCCACAAAATCCGAATAATCTACCATACTTCCAATGTTCTTTATATTCTCGGTATCCAAATCCTCGACCTCTATAATCTCGCCATTTACTATGTCTACCGTTATTTCCAAGTCCTGTACTATGAAATATCCTATTTCCTCTGCTGTTTCATAAAGCAATATATCCTGCTCGTAAATTGGTTTTCCGAATCTGTCGGCTGCATCCGTCTGTCTGCACATTGTATTTATATCTATCTCATACACATTTGCACCCGGATAACCGCCCTCGTCTATATAATGACCTGCGGGGCGTACCGCCCCGTCACTCGGTCTTATTGGTGGTTCTGTTATGTATTCGCCCTCTATCCATATTGGATATGGTGTACTACTACTTTTTGCCTTTGCTCTCACTTTCCTGTACCCCTCTTTCTGCAATCGTGCCGATAATCTCCATAGATGCCGTGTCGGATACTCCTGCTTCATTCACGCACGGTAAAAGCTGATGTATCACACCCTCGGGGTCAATCCAACGGAATATAACCACATCTGCAAGTCTTACTTTTACCGTGTTGCTACCGTCTTTTCCTGTGAACCCCTGTAATGTGTTGTACTCCCTGTCAACGGTTGCCTTGTCTACTACAAATTCTCTTATCTGTCCGTCTACTTCCAAGGCTACAATATCGCCTGTGTAAATCTCCTTGCCGTTCTTATCCCTGTAAGGTGTCTGTTCTCCCAAGGTATCCGGGAATATCTCTCTAAAATCTCCGTAGACCGTGCCAATCTCCGCTATCTCGTCCGTTTCATATCCGTAAGACGGCATACCATAGACCCACTCGTAACATTCCTTTTCCCTGTTGTATGTCAATCCTCTGTACTTCATTGCCCTACCTTTCCCAAGGTTTTAGCGTAAGAGGGTACTGCTCTTTAATCTCACGGCTACGCTCTACATTGGTCTGTAATATAAGCTGTGCCTTTTGCATTTCCTCTTGTGGCATTTCCTTGTCTTTGTACCCGTCTATAAACTCTTGGTATTCCTGTATCTTTTTCCTTAACTCTGCATCCGTGGCGGATATGACATATACGGTACTGCAATGCCTACAACGCCAATACCTGTATTCGATTTCCCCGACTTTCTTATAACTCGGCTTTATCTTTCCTATGGATTTATGGCACTTATCGCATACGATTGTAGGCTTGTACTTTCTTTTTATTGGTTTCACTACTCTATACCTCCATTTAAAACCTTTAGGCTTCTGATATGTGATACTCTGAATAAACAGGAATTAGTTATGTATGTTCCCTTATGTGCCAAAAAGTAATAATTGCTCTTTAGATATAAATTCGGGTCATTCTTTACCTCTTCCGTTCCTGTCTTTCGTAAAGTACCTCTGTAAACGCTTCCGTCAAATATTTTTATATCTACATATTCGCCTAAGTGTTTCTCTAATTCCGTTCTATTCATTGCTTCCCTCTGCTTTCTTCGGACACCATGCCGGAGAGGTCTTTACAGGTACTTCCTCTGAATATCTCGCACCAAATCCTATAAACCCCTGCAATCTGTATATCCTGTGTTCCGCATAGTATTTTCTGATATATTCATGGTTTGGATGCTCGCAATAAAAATTGCTTCTAGTGTTTCCTGTAGGTCTTAAACTTTTGCAATATTTACAATCAGCACATCTGATTTTATTTGTCATTGTTTCACTCCTTTTATGCTTACAGGGGTGCTACCGCACCCCTTAACAGTTATTCAGTAATCAGTTTTCCGTTTACCTCATAAAAAGCGGATCGGAAACCAACGATGCCGTTCGAGCCGGAACGAGGGCTACCCAAGTTGAGAGCGGACGGACCCGAATTGGAAGCAAGGTTGAACGCCGACCCACGGATAGGCAAATATTCGCCCTCTGTGGCATCAAAGTATACATAGGTCTTATTCTCTTCCTCTGCTCTTTTATCCGGGATAATTCCCAAGTCTTTAAGTGCCTGTGGAATCTCTGATAACTCAACCTCTAATTCATCAATTCTTACTCCGTCATAATCCGGCGTATAATCATCCGCTGCCACGGTATCCGTAATTGTGATTTCTCCACATTCCACGTTTGCCCTTACCGGTCCCTTGGATGTTTCCGCCTGCTGCCATTCGGTGCTATCCTTTGACAGGTCACAATATGGGGATGCTGCTTTATTGTCCGGGATAAACTCTATTACTCCGTCCTTAATTCTTAATCCTGCCAACCATTCCCATACATTACCGTTAAGGTCTGATACTCCATAAGGTGTATGGTCGTGATTCCATGTAACCGGTCCTGTACCTGTATATGTCCGTCCAAAGTTGCTTACTTTGCCTTGTTCGTCCTTGTGGTAATAATCCTTGCCCCAATCGGTGTTACCGTGTGGCATTGTACCTTTTTCCCTACTCTGATTTAACAGGTATTCATACTCTACGGCGGTCATAAGATGCCAACCTGCCCCCTTGCATCTGCAAGCCTGTACCGCTTCGTCAAATGTGATATTTGCGGTCGGGTCTGCCATTGGCATACTGTAGGCTCTGCCGTTAATTACGGTATTCGGGTACTTGGATATGTAAATGGCATCCGCCACCTTATCCCCGATTTTGAATACTGCTGGGACCTCTTCGGCATCCTTTGGTCTTGCGAATCTGCACATGATAGACGGAATCCCTCTATCATCAAAAATTACTACATTGTTGTGGTCTACTGCGTTCATTGTTCCTTGTCCTCCTGTTTTTAATGTTTTGCGTAAATGGAATGTAACTTAATACTTCCACGCCTTTTTATACTTTCTTCTGTGTGTAATCCCGAATCGAAAAACGCACAAAAGGTTGTACCGCCTATAATGCTTGTTACTACGATATAATCCCCGATATTATGAAACTCGCACCGCTTCACGTTTCGGTATACCGCTGTGTGCTTCTCTGTTCTGCTGCCCGCCATGCTGCCCCTCCTTTCGTTGTGTCCGTGCTATATTCAAGGCGTATTGCCCTTTCTTCCTCCGCTATATCA
>NZ_CBCPMG010000003.1:0-6791 GCF_965119675.1 Eubacterium sp. Marseille-QA0814
CCTCTCCTGCCGTATTTTTTTCTACGCCCTCGCAAAACAAAGGGTTTACCCTTTCGTTATCCGGCGTACTTACCCTGTCTGCTTCAATGGTTTGTATTCTAAGGTCGTAAATACTTCCTATCCTCTTGGTTGTTGTCATTAGTGCGAACGAATCGCCACTAAGCAAGGCATTTAAAAATGCCAACTGCTGCAACTGATAAAAATTGTCTATGCGTTCAAGGTCGCAATTCGTAGAATCCGCCCAATGTGCAAATTCTCTTTCTATCGTTTCCTCTAACTCTCTTGCTTCCTCCGGCTCAATCTTTAACACTTCCTCATTGATTGATGCTTTTAGGTGTAGTCCAATCCCTATAGTATTGGTTCTAAGCCTTTTTATTGCCCCTGTGGCAACATTTGAGCCACCATAGAATAAATCCCTAGACCTCTGCCTTAAAGGGTCTATATTGTCCTCTACGTCCTCTCTGTGACTACCTCCGCCGTGTGTCCAACCTATAAGGCTTTTCTTTGTAGCACTTGCACCGTAGTTTCCGTAACCACTGTTAATCATACTAAGGCGTTTCTTTGCCACTTCTCGCTTTAATGCCCTTTCCGGGGATATTGCTTTTATGGCTTTATCAATAAAATTCAAGGCTTAAACCTCCTTTCTCCGTATTTTGGGTACGAAAAAAGCACCTTGGATACCTCTATATCTCCTTGGTGCTTTGCTATTTTATATATTATCACAAAAAATCGGGCAATGGCGGGCAATCTTTTATTTTCCTGTTTTACTTGTATTTTCGCCCTTTTCGGCTGTTTTTGCCTATAAATCTCTCGGCACAATCCTGTATACCCTGTTTCTGCCCTTTTTCTTTGCTAAATTTTCCAATTCCGCCACTTTATTGCTCCAATATTCTATCTGTTTGCGGATTTCTGCCAAATTTGCCCTTGTAAAGGACTTTCCGCCTATTGTGTATGATTGGTTTATTGCTACCTCGCTTTCTGCTTCCAACCACATTTCCAAGTGTTTTTTTGCTACTTCAAGTGTTATTGCTGCCATTATGTTATACCTCCACTTCGATTTCCTCTATGTCTTGTGTGTTTTCGTGTTGCCTGTACCTCCGTATTTTTCTTCGGTGGCTCTTTTAGCGTTAATCCTGTAATTTCTATTGCTGCCTGTGCGTAGTTTCTACAATCCAAAGGCTCATTTCGTTTTGTTTCTCCTGTAAGTTCCCATACAAAATATGGTCTGCCTTTTTTATATTTTAATACCTGTTTCTCTGCCGTAAGGCCCTTAAAATAATCCTCGTCATATCCTCGGATGTATTCGTTTTCATCTTTCGGAAAATGGCAGTATCCGGGACCCTCTTCCTCAATCTGCAATCTCTGTAACAAAAGGGATTTACCTGTATCAACTCCAAGGGTAAATAAATACGCCTGTTCCCTGTTGTTTTTTGTTGGCTTTGATATGTACGGTCTTGCCGTACCCTCATTACCTCCCTTTATTGCAAATATCTTTCTTGCCGTTCTCGCTTTACAGAACTTATATACCTTGTTGGTAAAATGTCCGCCCGAATCCATACAGGCACATGATATTCTCATTGCCGTACCGTCTGCTTTCTTAAATGTCTGCTTTAAAAAATCGTCAAGGTTTTTCCACACTTCCGATTGTTTCAAATCTCCGTATATCCTCTTGTAGATTATGCCGTAACTTTCGTGTTCTACGCCCCAACCTACTACCTCGACCTCAAAACGGTCGTCCTGTGTATCTATTCCTGCCGTGATTGCTATAACTTCGTCCGGCACTTCGCAACGGTATCTTTCCCTACGCTTCAACAGGTCATCTTTGCTTGCTTTTTCGCCCTGTTCCTCCCAAGTCTGCCCCAACTCGGTATTAACCCAAGATTTCATAAGTTCGATATTGCCTTTTTTTAATGCCTGGTCCGCTTCGATAAATCCTTTTACTATCTTATCCCAACCAAAAAAAGTAGATGCCAAGGAATTAAAATGGAATCCTCGCACTTTACGGTTTGGATATTTTGCCACATATCGCCCCTCGTTAAAATGTTCTTTCCACTCAACCTCTGTATGTACTACTCCACATTTCGCACATACATAGGTTGTACTTTCTATTTCCCCGTCTGCATCCACCTTATAGATTAAGTTGCTCCATTCCAACGGCTGCAATTCTCCGCAACTCGGGCAAGGTACATTCCATTCCTCCATAGTAGAATGTTCGTACTCCATTTCTATACGGCTTGCCCCTTTTATCGTTGGCGTGCTTGTGTCTACCTCTTTTCGATTCCAATATGTTGTAAGTCGTTTCCCTGCAAGTATCAGAGGGTCCCCCTCCGCTCCTGCGGTTGGTGGGTAAGCATCTATCTCGTCCGCTAATAAAATACGAATCGGTCGGCTTCGTAACTCTGTCGGAGAGTTTGCACCTGTCATTGTGATACGTCCGCCCGGAAACGCCTTTTTAAAAATCGTGTTTCCTGCGGTTCGGCTTTTCTCATTTATCTTATCCCTTAATGCCGGGGTATCTCGTACCATTGGCATAAGCCTGTCTTTGCTCATTGTTTCCGCAAGGGATAAGGTCGGCTGCATACACAATATGGTGCATGGGTCATAGTGCATATAATAGCCTATTGTATTAAGCAAAAAAGCATCCGTTTTTCCCATTTGTGCAGCACTCATAACCACAACTTTTTCAACGGATATATCCGTTATTGCATCCATAATTTCCCGCTGCCAAGGTGCTTTTTCTGTATTCCACTTACCGCCTTTGCTACCCGATTCGGAGGACAAACGGCGGTATCTGTCCGCCCACTGTGATAATGTCAAGTCGGGCGGTGGCTCTAAGACCTTAAATATTCTGTTGAAAAGGTCAATCGTTTCCCTCTTCATCTTCTTTTATTTCCTCCTTAAATATACCCTCAAAATCGGATAACTCGTTAAGTGCTTCTTTTATTTTGTCATTCAGATATAGAAAAATCTTTGCTTTGTCCGTCATTGCTGCCAACTTGTCCGCTTCCTCTGCCGGAATGGCACTTAATCGGCTCTTGAAATTGATTAACATAGCTGTCATTACTTTTTCTATATCCTCTGACTTGTGCAATTCTCCTTTCTTTACCGCAAGGTCTAACTCTTCATTAAGCCTTTTCGTTTTGGTTAGCTTTGCTCGCTCTTCGTTGAGGTCTACCGCTTCCTGTGATTCCGGGTTACGGTCCCTCAAATATTTTATGTATGCCCTGTTGGTTTCCGCCAAGGCGTACAGGTTTCCTTGCTTCGTCTGCAAAATCCCTTTCTGTGTCAACCTCTCCACATTTTTAGGGGTCATATCTAAGAATTTTGCGACCGCATTTTTATCATAGAGTTTCAAAATCCTACCCCCTTAAAAAATTTTGCGGATTTTTGGAAGTCGTTTTTTCGACCTCGAATCTAGGAAGCGTTTGGGGTCACGGCACCCTCACGCCGTTCAGACGGCTTACAGTACCTACGCACCCTCGCCGTCCGTGGCGTGTGCCTGTGTCCGCCTGTGGTGCTGTGTGTGGTGCGTGCCTGCCTGTGCGTGCGTGTGTGAGCGTGTGGCGGTGCGTGGCGTGGCTACTGCTACCGTGTGCCTACGCCTATACCTCGCCGTCCTCGCTGTCCTCTGTGTAGCTATCGTCTATCTCTCCTGTGTCTGGGTCTACATCATACTCCCCGCTTATCTTTTGTTTCATCAATGCATACCGCTTCTCTTCCAATGTGATACGGCGTTGTTCTAACTCATAAGACTTTATTGTATCCAATAGCTTTATGATTCTGCCGTGTACTTTATTAAGCTGGTCCTCTAACTTCATTGCTCTTTCAAAGGCAGAGGATTTAATAGTTGTTTCCATAGCCACACTTAGAGCCGGTCCCTGTGGTGCATCCTTGCCGTCCTCATTGTATGCACCGTATGGGTCTGTATCCTCTCCCTCTTTTCCGGGCGTACGCATTTCTACAACCTTGTCTGTGTATAGGTCGCCTGTGGTGTCTGTGTTTAATTCTTTTATCCTTTTTTCCAAATCTTTTTCTTTGGCTATAAGGCTTTGTAATTCTCTTAATGTATTTTCCCCTGTATCAAGGGTAACTGATTCTATCAAGGCTTTTTCATCCTCTGATAATTCGTCAAAATACACTTTAGAATATGCCCCGTGAGTTTCTGCGTTTTTATTTCTTACAGGGGCCCCGTGACCCTTGGCGTTTTTATTGCCTTTTTGTCCGCCCCTCTTTTTGGGTTTATTTTCAAGTACATCATTCCACTTATCTACGCACTTCCATTTTCGTACCTTTGCCGAATCAATCCCCAAGGCTTCCGCAATTTCTGTATTCTTCATTAAGCCGTCTGAATCTAAAAAAAGTTGCTTCGCCTTTTCCCTGTTTTCGTCTTTCTGCCTTGCCAAGTCAAAACCTCCTTTCGTTTGTTTTCCCGGTTTTTGACTTTCCGTTCTTTCGGAATCTTCGCATTTTTGCAAATTCAAATTTTTATAACACGAAAAGGCAACAGGATTTAACAATAAAATCCTGCTGCCCTGCTTCGCTTTTCATCTTAGTATTATACTACATAAAATCGGGCAATAGCGGGCAATCTTTAATGCAAAACCTCTTTCAAAATTTTGCTTCGTGATACATTTCTATTCCTTGCTAATTTTCCGCCTAAGACCTCTAAGGCAACGCACCTTATATTTTTACTCTGCCGGACAGAATAACTAATCTGTTCCGCTATGCGTTCCCATTTTTGACCCTGTAAGTAAAATCCGCATATAATAGCTTTGTGAATCGGAGTTAAGGAATAAATCTCTTTTGATATTTCCGTTCTCAACTTCTTTAACTCCTGTATTCTGCCCTTTAATTCCTTAATTCTTTCTGCGGTATCTGTACCTGCTATTTTGATTGCAAGCAGAGCCGTAGAATCGCTTGTATTACTTCCGTGTGGCATACCGTCATAGTTAATTGCCCCTGTGGTATCATACACGCTTTCGTACCGCTCTAGCCACTCGCCTGTAACCTTAATGTCAAGGTCAATATCTTTGTAAAATTTTAAGATTGCTTCTACTTCCCAATTCTTCATTTTATGCTATCCTTTCTTTTATGGTGGTCTGTATTTTTCACACCATTTGATACTTGCTTTTCCTGTAGCTTCGATTTCTGCTATACAACTGCTGCCGTGCTTCGTCCTCTTGGCTTCGCAAGATTCGCAAATATCCGATTCCGCTATATCAAAAATATCTTTTAACCTCTCTGCAAGGTCTTTTATCTTCTCCATAAGCAAATCAAAGGATTGCATGAATTGATTTATTAAATCGCACGTTTCTTTTTCTGTTTTTCCAATTTGTGCGGACAGGCAGGCAACCAATGTAGATAATTGATTGCTTGCCTTTTCTTCTCCGCACCAAATAACGCCCTCCTTGTATTCGATACGGTCCATACGCACCGCCTAACCCTGTAAATACTTCTGATACTCTGCCGTTTTGCTCATTACCCATACAGATAAGGCGTTGGTTAATCTGTTTTCCCATTCTGCCGGGCAGATATTTCCGTTTTCGGATTCTGTCATAATAACCTTTCGTACCTCTTTCTGTATCATGTTATACTGCCCTGTTCCGTATTTCTTGCTTATCCACTCTGTAAAGGATAATCCCTTTTCCTGTGGTTCGGGTACATATTCCGGGTAATCGCTCATATCCTGCTGCCCCGGTAAATTATCGTTTTCCTCTTCGTCCTCCTGTGTTTCTTCCGGCTCGTTCATAAAACCGCTTTCCTGCGTTTCCTCGGTGTCCTCTTCCTCTGCCGGTCCCTGTGGTGTTTCCTCTTCGGAATCGTCATAGGTCAATTCTTCCGTTTCAATCATCAATGCAACAATTTCCGCAAGGTCGGCATACTCGATAATATATGTACTCCAATCCTCCTTAATCTGTATCGCCATTCCCTCCGTTTGGAATCTGTAAATAAATTCTTTTCCGTTAAGTTCTAAGGTCTTTGCGGTAAATGTCTTTGAAAAGTGTTTAATCAATTCCTTTTCAACTGCTGCCGTATTGCCTTTTACTTTGAATACCGCACGGTTTACCTCTCCCTTTAAGGCTTCCTTAATTGCTTTCTGTACCTGTTCCGCCTGTTCGTCCGTAATCTCTGCTTTCGGCTCTTCTTTCACGTCATTTATATGTAATTCGCCTTTTTCCTCGTATTTTTCGTAAGCCTCTTTCTGCCCCTCTTCATCAAGTCGGCTAAGTTCGTGGGCGGTAGAAATATTGATATTGCCTTTTTCCAATTCATCCTTAAACTCCTGTGATAAATTGTTTTCAATGGCTTCCATTCTTCCAATCTGTGTAGTTGATGTATTAAGCATCTTTGCCACAATGTCACGGATACGCCCCATTTTCTCCCTTTCCTCTTTCGGCTTATCCTTGTTTTCTTCCTGTAATGTTCTCTTGTACTCGGTAAGGATTTCTTTTAATTCCTTTGCCTGCTGTACCTTTTCCCAATCCGTAAGCTGTCTTGCCGTTGCATTGGTAAATATAAGGCTTAACTTATCCTTGATTGTGTCGGATTCCTTTTTGATAAGGCACGGCACTTTTCTATATTCCTCTTTGCCCTCCTGTACCAACTTCAAGGCTGCAAGTCTACGGCGGTGTCCTGCGACTACTTCGTATTTTCCGTGTGCTTCCGGCTTTACTACCAAGTTCTGCTCAATGTGTCCGACCAATTCAATAGACATTGCTAATTCGTCTATATTTTCCGTGGAGTAAAAATTATCTTTGCTCGGCATTAAGTCCTCCACATCAAGCATAGTT
>NZ_CBCPMG010000004.1:0-5027 GCF_965119675.1 Eubacterium sp. Marseille-QA0814
CCTTTATCTCTCCACCGCCTGTAGTAACCGTTTCTGTTTTCGTTTTTACCGCTTTGCTCGTATTGAGCCAATCTTTAATCCATTTACCCTCCCTATCGTCCAAGGATAGGCTTATATCGTCCGTTTCGTCCTCTTCTTTGTCTGTAAAGGACAGGGATAACAGATACTTGGATAATTCCTTGGATATATCTGCACCCTTAAAGTACAGTTTTACCACGGTACGCCTTGCGTAGTTCTTATTACTCACTTACCGTTACCCCCTGTTTCCACGGTGGCAGGGATTCCGATACCGTTAATTCAATTTCCGGCAAGGTCAATACAACCCCTGCTGGAAAAATATAGGTATCTTTATACTCAATATTCGCCTTAATAAGAGTATCCATATACATTTCATTGCCATAGGCTTTATAAGCCACAATATCCCAAGTATCCCCGGATACCGTTGTATAAGTGTTATTAAGCATATACTACCCTGTCCTCCTGTTCTTTTTGTTCTTTCAGAATTGCAACAATGATTGCTCGTAGCTTCTCTAAAAATGCTTCGTCATACTGTTCTAACTGTTGCTTAATGTTATTTGCTTCGCCGTTTCCGTTCACTACAACGCTTGGCGAATTTTGAACATTTATAACGATTGTGCCGGCCCCACTCATTCTTGCGGATACATTATCCGCCGTCTGTGCCTGTGAGATATTGTTAAATATCTGTCCTGTCTGTGCTGCCGTAAATACTTTTCTGTTGGCAGCGTTTGTAATCAACTCCGGTCCATTCTCTCCGGCTATAAATGTACCCGGTGTCCTGTCTGTACCTTTTGCAAATCCCGGAATCAAAGGTATGTTAATTCCTTTTCCGCCAAGTCCGGGAACCCAATCCGGCACTTTCAATTTATTAAGTCCACCGATTACGGTATTAACCGCTGATACAACGGCTCGTAATGGTGCTTTGATGATTTCGCCAAGTCCTCCGACCGCTCCCGAAAAGATAGACTTAATTCCGTTCCAAGCCTGCGACCAATTTCCTGTAAATACGCCTGTTATAAATGAGATAATTCCCTGTAGCACGGTCATTAAATTTTGTATAATCCCCTGTACCGAACCTAATACAGATTGAACTACCGATAAAATTACAGGCATTACTGCCTGTACCACCTGTAAAATTCCCTGTATGATAGGTGCTACTATGTTCCAAATCGTTGTTAAGGCGGTTTGAATTGCCGGAAGCAATACCGATAAAACATTAGTAACTACAGGCAAAATTGCTTGAATTGCTGCCGATATAGTAGGCAGTACGGTACTTGTTATAAAACTGAACAATTCCGATATAATCGGTAATACATAGGTCTGTAAAAACGAGATAAGTTCTGATATAATCGGCATCAATCCGGCTATAAAATCGGCAATAATCGGAATGACCGCACCGACAAAATCAACAATACTTTGAATGATTGACATTATCGTAGGTGCTGCTGCCTGTATGAAACTCACAATACCCGGCACAACATCATTTATAATTACCTGTAATACCTGTTCCGCAACAGGAACTACATAGGTTGTCACAAATGCTATTACATCTGATACCGCCGTTTTTACCTTTCCAAGGATATTTACAAGCGTATCAAATACCTGTACGCCTTTATCCCCGAAAATCTCTTGTATCTTGTTTCTTGCTTCTCCGATATTGCTATCAGAGAAAATATTTTTAATGGTATCTCCAACACTCGTAATAACCGCTACAATCTTGTCAAAGATTGCCAACGCTTCACTTCCGAATGTCTTTTCTATAAATGCTCTGATTTCCTGTAAGTGATTTTTTACCAACTGAATAACAGTAATAATCGTTGTGATTACTCCAACAATCGGCAAAATCTTACCTACCACTCCACCAAGCGGACCAAATACGGAACTTGCCAAATTTCCCAACGGTCCAAGCATGGTTTTTATTGCATTTCCTACAGGTGCTATAAACTTCGTTATTTTCCCGAATCCTGCACCTACGAGATTTCCAACCTTACCTAAAGGCGAATTTGCTATAACTGTTCCAACTCCCGACAGGATACCGCCAAGTTTACCGCCCATTCGTGTAAACGGACTTAAAAACAGGTTAAGTAATTTTGAACCCGCCCCCATTACAGTACCGCCGATTTTTCCACCGATACCGCTAAATACACTGCCAATCTTTGTAAACAGGGTGCTGTTGCTTAACACTCCGCCTAATGCACTACTTACGCCCCCGGCTGCGTTCTTTACGCTTGTGAAATACCCAAGAATACCGCTACCGATATTCTTAAAATTTAAAAATCCGCCCGTAAGACTTGATAGGTATGTATTCATCCCTATACCTTTGATAATTTCAAAGGCTTTTTGAACATTGAGTATCCCGCCTTTTACTTCAAGGAAACCTAGCTTTGCTGCAAGTCCTCCGACTTTTAACCCGGCTAACGCAACCGCAACCTTGGCAATAGTTTTTACCGCCTGCGGATTTTCCCTTACAAAGTCTGTCACTACATTTACTATTTCCGTAAATTTCTTTATGCCCTCTGTAAGGGTCGGCAATAACAATTCTCCAAGTTCTACCTGTAAAGCATCAAAGGCAGATTGTGCCAATGTGATACTTCCGTTAAGGTTATCTAACTTGGTTTCTGCCATTTGTTTAGCTGCACCGTCACAGTTATATACTGCATCTGTAAGTTTATTAAAATCGGCTTCTGATGCGTTTACAATAGCAAGCATACCCGCAAAACTTTCTTTTCCAAAAATCGTTGTTGCTGCTGCCACCTGTTCCGCTTCGGACAATCCGCCTAAACTGCTTCGGAGGTTCTTTACTACATCCCCGAAACTCTTCATAGAGCCGTCTGCATTTGTAAGACTTATGCCGTATTTCTCCATTGCTGCCGCCTGTGCATCTGTCGGCTTTGCCATATTGGCTAACGCCGTCTTTAAACTTGTACCTGCGACCTCTGCCTTAATACTTGCATTTGCCATAAGACCAATGCCTAAAGACATATCCTCTACGCTATAGCCTAACGCTCCGGCTACAGGTGCAACCTTTTGGAATGTTGACCCCATCATACCTACATTGGTGTTTGCATTACTTGATGCTTGTGCCAATACGTCCGAAAAATGCCCGGCATCTGATGCACTCAACCCAAAAGCTGTTAAGGCATCCGTTACAATATCGGATACACTTGCCAAATCTTCCCCGGAAGCTGCCGCAAGGTTCATAATACCCTCGATACCGCCTAACATATCCTCGGTTTTCCAACCTGCCATAGCCATGTATTCCATAGCCTGTCCGGCTTCCGTTGCGGTAAACTTCGTTGATGCTCCCATTTCTTTGGCTTTGTTTGAAAGTTGGGCGATTTCCTCGGTTGTTGCTCCCGATATTGCCTTTACTCCCGACATCTGCTCTTGAAATTCGGCTGCTTTTTTAACCGGCCCGGCATATATCGCCGTTCCTACCGCTGCGATTGCTCCTATTGTTCCTGTCAACTGTGACTTTGTTTGTGCTATCGCTGCGTTATTTTTATCTATTTTTTCGTTAATGGCTGCAACTTTCTCTTGCGATTTCTGCAACCTGTCGTATTGCTTTTGTAATTCCTCCGTGTTCTTGGCAAGGTTATCTGTATTTACGCCCGCTTCTTGGAGTGCCTGCCCCATTTCCTCCAATTTTTCCGTTTCGTCTGCTGCCTTATCCCTTGCCTTTGCCAATGCTTCCGTATTGGCTTCTAATTTCTTTTTAAGTTTCTCGGATTCTCCGCCTGTTGCATCATACTCCGCCTGTAACCTTTCGTGTTCTTTTTCAAGGTCTGTAACTCTCTGCTTGCTTCTCTCTACTGCCGTCTGCTGTTTCTGATACGCCGATACATCCTTTAACTTATTTCTAACCTCTTTCAGATTATCGCCCAAAAGGGTCATTGTGCTGTTTGCTGTCTTAAAGGTCTTAGAGAAGTTCGGCCCCAAGGCTGCGGTTAATTGAAAGAAAAATTGAAATTGTCTTGCACTCGCCACGCCTTTACCTCCTTTCGGGCATAATAAAAGCACCTGCCTGTGCAAGTGCTGAATCTATGTAAATTATGATTATTTTCTTTGTTAAAATCCGCCCTGTGTTTCAAGGGCGGATATGTTATTGGTTGTTCTGCTGTTGTGCTTTCTCTTTTTCTATCAATCCGTTAAGGCTTCGTATCCACCCTCTTAAATCACGGATTGTAAGGCTTACCCAATAATCAACCCCTGTGTGTGTCTGTCTTGAAAGTAAAAGTGCATTTTCTCTTACCCAAGTTCCGGGGTTTAATCTGTTAAGCCTGTTGTCACTAAAAAATCTCTGCTCTTATTCTTGATTTTTCCAAAATCACGGATAGGTAAATGCTCGATAAGGTCACTTCCTACGCCTGCTGCTCTCGCTGCCATTTTTGACAAGAAAGAGGTTGAGATTTCCGGCGATAATACATATTCGCCAACTGCTGCCATTTCATTTTCAACGGCAATCATATCCGAACCCAAAAGGCCCTCAAAATTAAAAGTCAACTTATCGTATGTCTTTCCCTCAAATTCAAAGGGGTTCTTGAATACATGGGTATAATTTAATCCGTCTGTGTCCGATTCGGTCACATTTACTTTCTTTTCTTCTACTGCTGCCGTCTGCTTTACATCTTCCATTGCGTTTAATCCTCCAATTTTCTATCAAATACAGGAAAAGCACGGTTTCCCGTGCTTATTTTCCAAGTGCCTTTCTTACATCCGCCAAGTAATCTTTTCCGTTTACATAGTAGATATAATTAAGTGGGTCAATCTCCAACTTTTTCTTGCCGTCAATGTATGTAGCGTAATAACTTACTGCATACTCTCCGCTTACCTCTGCTGCCGCTGCCGTGGCAACTTTTCCGGGGTTAAGTTTCTTCGGGGTTACTACAAGGATATGTTTTACAGATACAACCTCTGTAGTACCCTTTACGGTGTCTTTCTGCTGCTGTGCTGCTCTTAAATCAATATTGTGCTGTCTAGGCTCATGTAATTTAATCGCATTATTTGTT
>NZ_CBCPMG010000005.1:0-4041 GCF_965119675.1 Eubacterium sp. Marseille-QA0814
CAAGTCCTCTACGGCGGAATATGCGAGCGTACAGAAGAATGTTACAAGCACCTGTAAGGTAACGGCAGTAAATACCAAAGGCACACACCCTTATCATTGCATTTCACAGGACGGTAAAGGCGTGTACGGTTGGGTTAATGCAGCAGATGTAAAATAGACCGATTCGGTCACAAAACGGAGGAAAATACTATGCAGATTTTAAAATGGTTACTTGTTAATTGGGATTCTGTATTGCTTATTGCTATGGTTGTAGCCTTGATTATTTATTTAATCAAGACAGGACAGACCAAAATCTTAAAGCAGATTGCAATTAAGTTTGTCACAGATGCAGAGGGAGAGTGTGGGGCCGGCACAGGGATTATTAAGCTGTCGGAAGTGGTTGCGAAAATGTACGCATATCTGCCGAGCGTGGTTAGAATCCTGTTTACAGAAAAGCAGTTGGTACAGATTGCGGAATCTGTATTAGCGGAAGCAAAAAAGAAATGGGAAGCTAACGAGAACCTTACAACCTACATTGAAAACAAACAGCAGACAACCCCGGCAGTGGTAACACTTGCAGAAAATACAAAATAACAGAATATGCAGTAAACAAAATGCCCCCTTGGCTTGATGAAGCCTTGGGGGTTATTTTTATATTCTGACAGGATAAGGCAGCAGTACAAGAGGGGTAATACCACATTCAGAAAGTTTATATATTTTATGAGAAATGCTAATGCCGTTATCAATCCATATCATAAAACTTTGTTTCTGCAATAATTCAGAGTGGTTTGTAAAGACACAACCGCAATTTATGAGATTATCAGCAACCCACTTTTCGCATTCGGCGAATTTCTTTTCTATTCGGCGGTTATTTTCAACCGTTACCGCCTTACGGTCATTCATATATTTTTCATATTTTCCAAAATCCATAATATCCACCTCTATAGTACCGGGGCAGCAGTACCGCAACCCCGGATAAGTATTTAGTTGAGTGGTTGAAGCCAAACCACATTATCAAAATTTAAAAAACCGCCGGAACGGATGATAGAAAGTAAAGCCTTTTTGCCACCACAAGGCATATACGGCTCTGTATCACCCTTAAAAGCAAAGAAGCCTTTAACCGGGTGCTTGAAACAGTAACCGCTTGGACGAGTATAACCAAGCGGATGTTTAAATTTAAGTTCGCCTTTAAGTCTGACAACCTCTAAAGCGTTGTTGATAGTGATTGTTTCTAGTGTTCTTTCCATAGTGAATACCTCCTAAAATGTGGATACTGTGTATAACTTTGTGGGTCTGTCTTATTCCCTGTTCCTTATGATGCTATTATATACTTATATAAGTATATACGCAACCCGGAATAATTACCAAAATACTTATATAAGTATATAAAGTTATTTGTGCATTTTATATACTTGTATAAGTATAATGAATGTGATATGATAAAGAAAAACCAACGAGCAAAGGAGGTGCAGCAGTTGGCGGAGGAAAAGACAGGCGGAACGCCTGCGACAAAGGCAAAAAATAAATACAATGCAAAGGCTTACGACCAATTTCTTGTAACAGTCCCGACAGGACAGAAAGCAGAGATTGACAAAGAAGCGAAGAAACAGGGATATAAGAGCCGTAACGAATTTATAGTTGCAGCAATCGAAGAGAAGAAAGCGAGGGGATAAAATGGATGAATTGTTGAATTGCTGCCCTAAGTGTGGAAGCACATTAGAGTTTAGCAATTTAATGCAGTATTCAGACGTTTACAAAATAACAAGAAGTGGGAAATTATCTAAAAAAAGAATAAGAAAAGAAGATTGCGGGCCTATGGAGTGCGGATATATTTCATGCACTAATTGCGATTTTGTGACAGATGCGGAATTAGACTATCGGGGGAAAGATGAAGAGATAAGGATATATCAGAAAGAAGATAAGTATTACTACAAAAAAATACTTATATAAGTATAAAAAACTGTTGACAATATACTTATATAAGTATATAATGTAATTGTAGCAAGGAGATAGCAGGAAAGGAGTTAAACAATGGAGGATAACAAAATGACAAACAACCAGTTCAAAGGGATAATAAAAATGATAATAGCACTGATAAGAAATGATACACCGAAAGAAGAGTTAATCGAATATCTCACAGAATTGATTAAGGAATAAAAAACTTAATAAGGGTCAACACAAGGGGCGAACTTCATAACATTCCTGCTAATCGCCCCGAGTGCTTTAAAATATATTAGCAGGAAAAAACAAAAAAATCAAGGTCGAATAGACCGAATCGGACACAAAGGAGGTTCAACATGAAAAAACAACACATTATAATCATTGCTGTAATTGTGGTCTTTTGGATAGGTCACGGGATAATTGCAAGCAATAACAGGCAAACAGAAAACACCACAACCGAAAATCAAACAGATGTTCGGGGGGGGGTACTGCTGAATTAGAAAAAACAGAAGTGCCGGAATCCGAGAAACAGGAGGAAACAACAGAGCAGAAAGAAACAACGGAAGCAATTACGGAAGAACCAACGGAAATAGTGGAACACAGAACAGGGGATAATATTGTAGGTATAAGCGATAAGGATATTACTACGATATATTCAACAAAGTACGATACTGTAAGGAATGATGTTACAGGTAATTGGAAATGTATTGTAATAGCAGAAAACAACTTTAATGTTGAAGATTATGCGTTATCGTGTTATAAAAACTACTTTGATTCTGATAAAACTATTTTGGCGGTTGAAAACTTAACCACAAAAACAAGCACGAGTATAAGTGTTGTATCCGGCTTGTTATATGTATCAGTGTATGAATATACCAAAGGCGAGGAACATGATGCCAAAGCAATGTTTGGCGGAACACATTTAGTAGATTACATTGTATACACAGACAACGGAGATATTGAAAAAGTAACCGATTCGGAATAAAAGACCGAGGGCAGCAGGCAATAACTGCTGCCCTTTTGGCGTAGGAGGTGCGATATGAAGAAATTTAAACAAATGAGTAAAAGTGACCGTATCAAAATGGAAGCACTTTTAAACGCCGGGTTGTCAAAGGCAGCAGTAGCAGAACAATTACATTTTCACAGAAGCACAATATATAGAGAATATGACAAAGGTAAGTATATGCACCGAAACTCTGACTATACAGAGGAAGAGCGTTATAGCAGTGATTTAGGACAAAAAGCACACGATTACGCCCAAGAGGGAAAAGGCAGAAGCCTAAAAATAGGAAATGATAGAAAATTAGCGGAATATATAGAAAACAAAATTGTAGATAATAGATTTAGCCCGGAAGCAGCATTAGCAGAGGTTGCACGTTCGGGGATTGAATTTAAGACAACAATAAGTGTTAGAACACTTTATAGATATATTGATAATGGAATTTTTTTGAAACTTACAAACAAGGATTTACCTATTAAAAGTAAAAAGAAAAAGCATAATAAGAAAGTACAGGTACAGAAAAGAGCCACCGCAGGAGAAAGCATAGAAAACAGACCAAAGGAAATAGAAAAACGAGAGATATTCGGACATTGGGAAATGGATACGGTAAAAGGAAAGAGAGGGGTCACAAAATCGTGTATGCTTGTATTAACGGAAAGAAAAACCCGTGATGAAATCGTTATTAAGCTGAAAGACCAAGGGGCAGCTTCGGTAGTAGATGCGTTAGACAGGTTAGAGAGAAAATGGGGGGATATGTTTTATAAGGTATTCAGAAGCATAACGGTTGATAATGGTGTAGAGTTTTCAGATTATGAGGGAATGGAGCGTTCTGCATTGAAAGAAGAAAAGAGGACTTTTGTATTTTACTGCCACCCGTATAGCAGTTGGGAGCGTGGCACGAATGAAAATAATAATAGGCTTATACGCAGGCATATACCAAAGGGGGTAG
The DNA here is from genome assembly GCF_965119675.1 of Eubacterium sp. Marseille-QA0814. Classification (NCBI taxonomy): domain Bacteria; kingdom Bacillati; phylum Bacillota; class Clostridia; order Eubacteriales; family Eubacteriaceae; genus Eubacterium; species Eubacterium sp. Marseille-QA0814. The sequence goes on from NZ_CBCPMG010000005.1 coordinate 3,870, forward strand.
ATTTTGAGGATACAACAGATGAAGAAATAAAATATATAGAAACATGGATTAACAATTACCCAAGGGGAATATTTGATTTTAAAACATCCGCAGAATTGTTTGATGAAGAGTTACAGAAATTGGCATAGAAAAGAATAAAAAACTTGTCGCAAAACTATTGACAAAATATAAT
>NZ_CBCPMG010000006.1:0-3529 GCF_965119675.1 Eubacterium sp. Marseille-QA0814
TGAGAGCGGACGGACCCGAATTGGAAGTATTGTTGAACGCCGACCCACGGAAAGGCAACCTTTCGCCGTTGTTTCTCGCCCAAAATTTGTCGTTGCCATATCCTGTTACACCACTGTCCGGGAATAATCCAAGTGCAACGAGTAACTTAGGGATTGCTACCCCGGAAACCGCCTTTACATTCTTAAATACCTCTGATGTATCATTGCTGTCTGTTGTCTGTGTGGTAACGCTTGTATTGATACGCAATGTTGCATCACTCGCACTTGTACGGTCGATTTTTAATGTTCCTGCCGTTCCCGGTTCTACTAAAGTTCCGTCCGGTTTAATCGCTTTCCAAAGAGTGCTTGATGCCGACATATCGCAATCAAGTTTCATAGAGTTACCGTAAGGAATAATCTGAATTTCTCCATTCATAAGGCGTAATCCGCCGGTCCACTCCCAAAGGTTTCCGTTAATGTCTGCAATTCCCGACATATCGTGATTGTGATACCATGTAGGCTGTCCGCTTCCCGTAAGTGTTCTCTGTGTTTCTCCCTGTGGCATTGTTCCCCTCTCGTAAGGGTGGTAATAATCCTTGCCGTAGTTTGTGTTTCCGTGTGGTACGGTACTCATTTTCTGTGATAACAGGTTAAGGTACGCAAATACTCCTGTCTGATTTAAGTGCCAACCTGCACCTTTCTTTTTGCAAGCTGCTACAGACTGGTCAAAGTTGATATAGTTTCTAGGCAGGTATCCGCCTAAAGAATATGCACGGTCATTTTCTACGATATTGAGGAACTTAGACACATAAATTACGCTCTTTTCCTCTCCGTCCATAATCCAAAACGGTAATGTTTCATCTGTTCCGCCTGTGATTACATCACTATACTTTGCCTTTGGTACTGCTACCATAATGCTAGGCATCCCGGTATCATCAAAAATTACCTTGTTGTTTGCACCAAACTGTGCTACTGCACCCTGTAAATCGTCAAAGTTTGCCATTGTATTTTATCCTCCTTAAAATTAAATTAACGCCCATAATACAAGCGTACATTTCTTCATATCGAACGGTACAGGTTCACGCTTTGTAATAGCTTTTCCGTCCTCGTCCTTTTCTCCTGTATCCACAATCTCATATTCCCTTGCCGGGATAATGACCTGTGCCACATACTCCCTTGCTTCGGTATTCACGCCAACAGTTAAGCCGTCCTGTGTATCCTTGCAAATATCAAGTGTTACCTCTTCGTCACGCTCTCGGTTCTTGATGTTTACCATTAAATCATCATCTCCGAAAATAATTTTTGTCGTGGATACGTCATAGGCGATTTTCTCGCCCTCGTTTTTCTCAACTACAATAATCTTTGCTGCTGCCATTATCTGTTACCTCCCATTCTTCTTAATTCTGCGTAGGCTTCCTGTGAACGCACCGCAATGTGTTCTGCTGCTTCTCTCTGTGATGCTGTGGCATTACCTCTTACTCCGTAAGCCTGTAATACTGCTGCCGTATTTGCCTTTCTTTCGTCACTTTTGATAATTACATTTGCCATTATGCGTAACCTCCCTGTACTGTGCATTTTACCGTTACTTCCTTGGCGGCCCCGGTATATTCAATCTTGAATCCGTTTAACTGCTTATCCGTAATATGGATTTCTCCTACACCTCCTGCGTCCTTTGCTTCCGCTTCAACATTTACGGTATAGTCCAAATTGCCCCTTGGCGTAGCAAGTGCAAGGGTCTTTTTGGAATTGTTAAAAGGGTATGATTTTGTATTGGTAAGGGTTGCTTCTACAATCTCTCCCTGCAATCCCTTAATCCTGCCTTCTGCTGCACCAAGTTTAAGCATTGCAAGATTGGCAATTAACCCGGCGGATAATACCCTCTCTTCCAAGTCGTTAAAGTTCTGTGCGTTCTGCGGTGTTCCCTCCTGCACTACTTCGCCCTCTACGGCTTCGTGTGTAATAGTTCCGTCTGCGTTCTGCACTTCCCTGTAGCGGTTGGAATACTGCGTTACATGGTCTTTCCAAATCTTAAATAATCCCATTTGCTCTATTCCTCCTTAAAATTAAAACTGAATCGGTACAACACGCCCTGTTGCGTACCTTTTAACTTGATTGCTTCGCTTTTTTCCGCCCACAACTTACTAGCCGTATCGTACAACTGAATTTTCGTAATTGTTGTGGTCCCCGATACTTCCGGGGTAATGGAAATACTCAACGCTACCCTGCCGTCTTTTAGGCGTTCTCTTGTTAAGATTTTTGCCTTGTGCATAGTACCGCCATACTCGACCATAGCGTAAGCAATATTGGTTTCTACAAACTGCTTGAAACTCTCTAAGGCTCTTTCTGTCAGCATTTCTTTACTCTCCTTTACTTTTATTTGCTATAACCGATTCTTACCGCAACGCTTTACCTCGTATTGGTAGCTTTCGGTTTCTGCCGTGGTTGCCATTCCCTTATCAGATATTCCGGGTTTTGTGTTTGTATAAGGTTCTGTACCTGTTTTTTTCTGTCCTGTCATATCTGTTTCATAAGGGTATTGTTCTGTTTCGGTGTCTGCCACCGTCTGTATATCTCTGTTCTTTACAGTTACCGCCCTGTCGGGTACTGTTCCTGTAAAGATGCTTTCAAATGGATAGGCTTGTGCTTCTGTTTCTCCAACTGCTGCCACATCCGCCGTTTGATACTGCATATTTCTATCCGGCTTCGTTCCTGTAAGGTCTGAATCAAACTTATACGCCTGTCCTGTAGCCTGTGCGGTTATCCCCTCCTGTGCTACACCTCCTGCCGTGTTTCTCTGCGGTATCGTTCCGGCTTTCGCCTGTCCTGTCTGATTGCTCGTATATTGGTATCCTGTTGTGTCCGATTCGGTCACAATCTCGGTATCCTTTGTTGCAAATGTAATATTTCTGTCCGGCTTTGTTCCTGTTGGCGTAAATTCTGCCGTATATCCCGCTGCCTGTGTCATTACATCTATAACCGCATTTTCGACCGCACCAACCGTATTTCTATGTGGTTCTGTGCCTGTCTTTAATTGCCCTGTCATAGGCACGGAATATAGCCAAAATTCCGTTTTAGGCATTACTACCACAGTAATAGACCCTTGATAATAAAGACCGTCTAAATGAGCCGTTAAACGCTTGTATATGTCAACCGTCTTTATAATCTCGTCATAGTCTGCTGCAACCCTTGATTCTGTCGTATCAAGTACAATACGGAATCTGTACGGTTTTCCTCCGTAGTCAAACCATTCTTCTATCTCACTCTTTGGGTGTATTCCACCTAAAGCCATTTCAACAGCTGCCTTTGTGCCTAATTTTTGATGCACTCTTACGCTATCCCGGATAATCGCCCTTTTCGCTTCTATCGGGTAATCGTAATCGTACCAATCTACATGGAGGTCATACGCCAATACGTCAAGCCACGTTTCCGATAACTCGTTTATATTTGCGTATATGATATTCTTTTTTGTCTGCTCTACTGTTTGATGTAGTTCGTCCGCTATAAGCCGGCCCAACGCAACCATTTTTTCATCTTTTTTCAAGGCGGGCGG
>NZ_CBCPMG010000007.1:0-2697 GCF_965119675.1 Eubacterium sp. Marseille-QA0814
TAAACCCCTCCGCCTGTGAATGTTACTATATCGCCTTTTGAAAGTCCTGTAGGCGTTTCCTGTGGCTTCTGCGGTGTATTCTGTTTCTCTTCCGTCTTGGCGTTTGATACGTCCGCTAGATTGCTTTCCTTTACTGCTTCGTATACTTTGCTTCTACAGCTTTCATATTGCCCCATTGTGGCATCTTTTAAGGCGTAGGCGTGTATTTCTTCAAGTCCTACCTTTTCCGCCCCTCCTGTGGCTTCTGCTGCCGTCTTGGCAATGCGTGAACTCGCACCGCTACCGCCTTGGTTCTCCAAGTCTGCAAAATAGGCAAGTGCTTTTAAGGATACCAAGCCGATTTTTACGCCGTTCTTTACATATCCTGTAATATCTGCATCTGCTAAATCGTCCTGTACTTCCTTTCCGTCCTTGGTTGTCAGTAACTTTGATATTGCCTTAGTTTCCTCTTCGGTTGCTTCTCTCTCCTGTCTGTTCCACGCATCCGCACTACTTCCGGCAATCTCTGTATACAGGGCATCCCCTAATATCTCCTTTGCCTGTTCCTGGTCCTTTTCAACAATGGACTTTAAAAGGGGCAATGCCCTGCCCCAATATGCGTTCCATTGGCACTTACCTATGCTCATTCCGTGGTTGTTGTCGTTTCTGTTTACGCTTCCGTAATTACCCTCCTGTGAGTAGATAATACTGCTTGCGACCTTAACAACCTTTTTTACCTGTGCTGCCGTTACTGCCATAGTGTACCTCCTACGCTCTCTGTGTATATCCAAGGCTTATATACCCTGCACCGCTCTTTAATCTGCCCCAAGTGGTGCTACCGTTCTTTTCCTCTCCAACGATTGTATATACTTCGCCCTGTTTTACCTGTGTTGTTACCGGGTAATTCGTTCCGGGACCCTTTCGGACATTCAGAACGGCGGTATTGATTTTTACCCTGTAACTTGTATCCTGTGGAGTATTTGCGGTTGTTCCTGCTAATTTTTCCGTATATCCAAGGCTTATATACCCTGCACCGCTCTTTAATTTGCCCCAAGTGGTGCTACCGTTTCTTACTTCGCCTACGATTGTGTATACTTCTCCCTGTTTTACCTGTGTGGCTACTCCGTAATCCGTTCCGGGACCAACACGCACATTTAATACGTCTGCGGTAATCTTCACTCTGTAGCTTGCTACATTGTCCGTTGTCGGCTGTGCGGTATGCTGTCCTCCTGTGGATGCTGAACCGCCTAAGATACCCTTAACCTTGTTTTTGAACGCCTGCCATTCCGTAGGGTTACTTACCATTTGAGCCGGGCAATTCTTACCTGTTACGTCATAATGGCGTAATACATAGGAATCAACACCACTTGCACCAATTCCAAGCATTTTACAAAGAAATGCACAAAGGTATGCAGCATTTTCTTTTGTCCTGTCTGAAATTCTGTAGTTTCCGGCGGTACAACACATTTCAATGCCTACGCTGTTTGCATTTCTGCAAGAGCCGTGTTTATAGGACTTTGCCCCGCAATGCCAAGCGGTATCCCTCAACTCTACGCTTTGGTAAATTTCCGCATCATCTACAAAAAAATGAGCGGAAGCATTACGCCCCGCACCGCTGAAATAATTTGCATTTGCCTTTGCCGTATCTTTTGAATTGCCTGTATAGTGCATTACCACATAAGATACGCTTCGGCTTGTGTTGTTGTTCAGATTGTCGTTGTTACATTTGATACTCGAATTTATCCCGATACCGTTAATTGTATCGCTGATAAATCCGGCTGTTATTGTTTTTCCCATAACGCCGTACCTCCTTAAATATTGATGTTGTTTAAATCAACAGAAATATCCTTTGTTTCCTCGGGGTATCCCTTTTTGATTTTGATAATGTTTTCTGCCTTGGCTTTCCAACAATACAAGGCAATTACTGTAGTGGTCGGTGTTGCTATGTATGTGGCAAGCACCCCGAATTGTGAGTAGTCGATAAGTGTCACTTTGATACCGATATACAGGCCCACAAAGTAAGTAAAAAGGACTGCGACCAATACAAGTTTTGTAAAGTTCGGCTTTGGAAGTTTCTTTTTACTTCCGTCCTGTAGCTTTCTGCTTAACTTGTCTTTGTTCGCAATCCTAAAAAGCAAATAAAAAACAAAGAATCCTATAGCAATGCCAAGGATTCCGCAAATAAGATATTTCATATTCTGTTTTTCCTCCTATGTTTCCTGTCCGTGTGCCTTTTGATTGATATGTTTTTCAATCTTTCCTATGGCTTCTGCGACCGGTCCGTTACATCCCTGTTCTTTAAGTCCTTTCAGACACGCCAATACCGCATAAGTGAGTAAACATAATTCATCTTCCATTGCCTTTATGTCCTCTTTCTCCTGTTTCTTTAAGTCCTCAATATCGGCTGTCTGTTTCTGTTGTGCCTGAAACCATTTGATAATCTTGTATACAACCGCACCAATGGCAGTTAATGCCCCTAATACGCTTGCAATAGTTATAATTGCTGCTGAATCAATATACATTGTGTGTAATTTCCTTTCCTTGCAGTTTGCAATATGGCGTAGCAAATCCGCAAAAATAACTTTCGGTATAGTTCTGGCAGTTATCGCATTTTCCTGTGCATCTGCTTACCTCTTCTTTCTTTTCCACCATACCGTTTTCCTTAAACAGGGTGTTAAGGCTTTGCCTAAGTCCGTAACTGTCAAAATGTGACAAGAT
>NZ_CBCPMG010000008.1:0-2651 GCF_965119675.1 Eubacterium sp. Marseille-QA0814
AAGAGTGCTTGCATACGGAGAAAAAACAGGACGAAGAAACATATTACACGTTATGAACAGGGAGCGAATCGGGCAAGTCCGAGGAGTTCCCTTTTTAGCACCTGTAATTGACACGATAAAGCAGTTAGGACGATACACAGAAGCGGAAGTATTGGCAGCAGTTATTAACGGATTATTTACCGTGTTTATCGAAAAAGAAAGTGCAAGTGATGATGTACCGTTTGGGGAAAGTATCCCGGAAGAGATGCAGGTAGACCAAGAGGACGAAAACAGTATTGAACTTGCACCGGGGGCGGTAATCGACCTTGGAGAGGGAGAAAAAGCCAATATGGTAAATCCGGGCAGACCAAACCCGAACTTTGACCCGTTTGTAATTGCGGTGCTAAAGCAGATAGGGGCAGCCTTGGAAATTCCATACGAAATACTGATTATGGCTTTTTCTAGCAACTATTCCGCATCAAGGGCCGCAATCCTTGAATTTTTTAAGGTTGTAAAAATGTATAGGGCGTGGTTTGTTGCCGATTTTTGCCAACCAATTTACGAAGAATGGTTAAGCGAAGCGGTAGCAAAAGGGAGAATCAAAGCACCCGGATTTTTTGCAGACCCGATTATTAAAGATGCCTATTGTTCGGCGGAGTGGACGGGGCCGAGTGCCGGACAGCTTGACCCGACAAAAGAGGTTGAAGCTGCCGAGAAGAGGGTACAGGGTGGCTATTCCACAAGGGAAAGAGAAGCAAGGGAACTTACAGGCACAGACTTTTACAAAAATATCAAGCAGCGAAAGCGTGAAGAGGAACTGTTAAAGGAGGTAACAGGAGGTGCAAAGACAGAAACACAAACCGTTGAGAATATTAACGGACGTGAGGAATCAGACACAGAAAACAACCCCGACAATGACGGAGGGCAGACAGAGGAAAAAACCGAGGAATAAGAACGAAGTACAAAGGTTTTGGAACTTTGTGCCGGATGAAGAGAGCAACACGGCAGAAATGCTATTGTATGGCGAAATCTCCGAGTATTCGTGGTATGGGGATGAAATCACACCAAGTATATTTAATCAAGAGTTAAAAGACTTGGGGGCGGTAGATGAAATAACCGTGCGTATCAATTCGGGCGGAGGGGATGTATTCGCAGCAGTAGCGATATATACACGATTGAAAGAGCATAAGGCGAAAATATCGGTAAAAATTGACGGTTGGTGTGCAAGTGCAGCAACCATTATTGCTATGGCAGGCGATACGATAGAAATATCTGTAGGCGGTGTGTTTATGATACACGACCCATTAGCCGGATTGATTGGATATTACAATACAACAGATTTAGAAAACATTGTTAAAGAGTTGGAAACAATCAAGCAATCTATTGTTAATTGCTATATGACCGTTACGGACAAGTCAGAGGAAGAGATAAAAAGCCTTATGACAAATGAGGGCGAATGGTTCACAGGAGAGGAAGCAGTAGAAGCAGGCTTTTGTACCGCAGTAATGTTTACGGATGTGGATACAGAGGTAGAAAATGAGGAAAAGGTAATTGTAAATTCCGTACCTATCGGCTTGGAGAGATTCAGCACGATACCAAAAGGATTATTAGGCTACGCCAATAGCCATAATAATAACTATAAAACCAATGGAAAAAACAAGGAGGACAATAACATGACATTGGAAGAGTTTAAAAAGAACCACCCGGACGTAGCCAATGCGTATAAAACCGAGGTTTTGGCAGGAGCAAAAGACAACGCCGGAGCGGACACACAGGCAGCAGTAGATACAGAAAGGGCAAGAATCAAGGCGATTGATGAAATCACATTGCCGGGGTTTGAGGATTTGGCAAACAAGGCAAAGTATGAAGAGCCTGTAAGTGCGGAAGCGTTTGCAATGCAGATTGTAGCAGCACAGAAAAAGACAGGACAGGCGTTTTTAAACGACCGTGAGGATGATGTAGATAAATCGGGAGTAAAAGACGTAACCCCAGCTTCTAACAATGGCAGACAGGGAGAAGATAAAGACCCGTTCGGCGATATTATCGACCAGATGTATCCGCAGACAAAATAACAGGAGGTAAAGAACAATGGCAGGAAAAGAGAAGTTAGAAAGTTATTCCCCTAAAATGGTACACGCCGGGGATTTTCCCGTTGTGACCGATTCGGGCACAGTAGCAAGTGGAGAAACAATTCACGAACTTATGCCTATCACATTAGGTACAGACGGAAAAATTAAGGCGGTAACAGCAGATACCGTAGTGGATGTATATGGTCTTGCAGCGGAAAACGCAGAAGAGGGAGAAGAGGTAGTGTATTACCTCACAGGCGAATTTTTCGGTAGTGCGATTGAAGTACCTGTAGGCAAGACGGCAGCAGACTTTAAAGCACCATTTAGAAAAATTGGCATTTTCCTCGTAGATACAGACAACGCAACAGCATAGAGAAAAGGAGATAAATTAAAATGGCAAATATCAGCATTTACGACCCTAGAACAATGGGTAAACTTGTAGAGCGTATGCCTAAAGTGCAGACGTTCATTAAGTCTACTTTCTTCCGCAATGTCGAAACATTCGACACACAGAAGATTGATGTAGATTTTAAGAAAGGAAACAGACAGCTTGCACCATTCGTACATAAAAAGATTGGCGGTGTGACTATCGACAACGAGGGG
>NZ_CBCPMG010000009.1:0-2372 GCF_965119675.1 Eubacterium sp. Marseille-QA0814
TTTTACCGCCAATGCCGGCCCCGCTGATTTCTTCGGTAATGTTTGAAATTTCGGGTAATGTAACTTCGGAGATTCCGATATATTCCGTTGCATCTTCGTACACCGCAAACCCGATTACTGTTTCGTCAATCTTTGGCATCCTGTTTTACCTCCTACGCAAAAATATTTTCGAGATAACTTACGTCATACTCTAACACAAAATCAAGTTCCTTTGCAGGACTTGGCGGTGTAAGGTAGATATGGAATTTTGCCTTGCCTGCCAATAAGTCCGCTGTGGTGTTTTCTTCCTCCAAGAACTCAACACGACCGCCTAAAATCTTCTCTTCCGCCATTAAGCCGTTGAGCCAAATGTTAATACTCTGTGTAACGGATTCGATAAGGCGTTTATTTAACTTCTTATCAACCTTGCTCCACATTGAGAGGATAACGGAATTTGCTACCCAGCTAAACATACGGCTTACGCAATAGAAATAATCCGTAACATCTGTATTTGCCGGGTAGCAAGCTGTTTCATTGCCCCAAGATACAAAACTGCCTGTAAGGTTTAATGCCGTGATAATTCCGTTTGAATTAAGGTAATTCGCTTTTACGAGGTCTAAAAGTACCTCTGTGCCGTCTGCAAGTGCCATTCCGTCAATCTGAATAGTCTTATTACTTGCGGATTCGCACGGCGAACCTCCGCCCAAATCCTCTGTTGCATCTGTCTTTGACATAACGCCCGCCTGATGTACTGATGAATGGTAAATTTTACCGCCAAGTGTATACTTGGGCCATGTAACAAGCTGTGACGGCTGTGTGATATTGTTATTATTCTTCCATGCCGGAACATCTGAATATGCCTTTACTGTATTTGTATCCGCATCAATGATTGCTTTTCCTGTAAATAATCCGTTGATGTTCTCCGCCTTTGCTGCCATAATTGCAGCTACCTCCGAATCTGTAGAAAAATTCGGTGCAAGGAAGAGTGTAGGGATAACGCCGTACTTAGGATATACGGAATCTACCAACTCAAAACCACTTGATTTATTGGTATTTGTGTCATATCCTCCGATAATTTCCTTTTTTGTGACCTTACTAGGGTCAACAGAATTAAATTTAATATTAAGTCTTGCGTTGTCTGCTTTGATTTTTCCGCTTTCGATACGCTCCAACCTTAATACTCCGTCTGTATAAAAAAGGTCGTAATCTTCGCCCCTTGTGTATGTTTCTGTAAGTGAATCCTCGCCGTCATATCCTTTTACCTCTACCGTATCGCTTACTGCTTCATACGGTAACTCTGTAATTCCTCCGGCTAATGTCTTTTCTACTGTTTCTGCTCCTTTAAGGTGCTTTGCAGGGTCAAGGACATTAACCATAATAATAGGTCCATTAGAATACAGCTTGAATGATGAATAGATTTCCTCGCAAATATCGTATTTATCCCATTCGTCACTATATCCCATTGCTGCCACCGCTTCCGCATAATTGGAAGCGTATACAGGCTCGTTTACTTTTCCGCCTACTGTATGTACCGGGGCAGTACCTACAATGAGGTGTATACTGCTGTCCGCAACAACAGGTGTTGAAACGCTTGTAGCCTGTTTACTTGCTTTCGCTCCGTGATAGTAATTACTCATTTACCTTAATCCTCCTTTGGCTTTCTCATAAGACTTAAAACATCATTGTAATATTTATTCAATAATGTTCCTGCCGTCTTTACTTTTGGTTTGCATACCGCAAGGCTCTCCGTTGCCACAATAAGCAATCTTACCTGTGGTAACTTCTCAATGGTCGGTTCTAAATACTTTTCAACTGTTTCCCTGTTTCCTGTAAAAATCGTATTTTCTACCAACCCGGTGTTTGTTGTCGGTCCGATATAAATAAATCTTTCCTCTGTGGCGTTCGTATTTGCCGTTTCCTGCGGTTTTTCTGTTTCTGCCGTAGAATTTACCGCCTGTTCTGTTTCTTCCGCCTTTGTGGCTGTTTTGCTCGCTCTCGGCATACTTTCCAACCTCCTTTACTCTAAATAACGTCTTACATCCCTGTGAATCTGTGGTAACTCCCAAATTGTCATAAGTTCTCCGACTTGGTACAATTCCATATTTTCATCATAGATAATTGTTTCTATCGGCTTCTGACAGGAATAATGTTCATCTATTACCACATCCTCTAACAGGCTTGTTTCTATCTTTGTGACAAGGTTAAGGCATTGCATATAATTCTCGTTTTTATCCTCCGAAAATGTAACGCAAATAATACGCACCCTGCATACATTCTCTTCATCATCTACCTTTTTGGTAAGCAATTTAAGAAGTATGTAGGGTGCTGCTTTCTTTTCCTGTTCCTTGTTTGGCAAGTTCCCGATAAAAACTAACGGCGGTCGCTCTCCGGGG
>NZ_CBCPMG010000010.1:0-1644 GCF_965119675.1 Eubacterium sp. Marseille-QA0814
CTTTATCTTCCGTATAGGCTTTAAGTGCATTTAATAGGTCAACCGCTGTCATTAACTACCTCCGTTCAAAATTCTATCAAGTTCATGCTCCATACGATTGTTGATTACTTCGTTTACCCTGTCCTCGACCGTCTTTAATACAACGGCGTTTTCTGCCATTCTTGGCACAGACGGACCGTATAGCTGTTTAATTGGATAGCTTGAATTGTTTTTACGTTCATATATTCCTATATGTCCGTTTGGCATTTGTGCGGTAAATGCTTCCGCAAATTCTACTTGGCTTTCGCTCCGCTTTACTGCTGCCTTTACAGGTGTTTTACCGTATGTTGCTTTCTGTGGTGTGACATTGTATTTAATAAGTGGGATAACCGTACCTGCGTACTCAATACTCCCTATCAGTCCGTCACTCCGCATTTCAACCTTTTTATACCCGATATGTGAATACCTCGATATAACCGCCGGACTTACATAGTACACGCTCTTAATCTGCTTATTAAAAGCCGTCCGCCCTGCTGCCAATCCTCTTTGCATGGCAGGCTTTAATACTTTTTCGTCCGCTTTTCCTAAGCCGGATAAAATGGCGTGTAGCCTGTTGGTGGTTTCCTGTGATACTTCAATGTCTACCATTTATTCATCCTCCCCCACCAACTCAATAATAAGTTCGTTGTACTCTGTTGTAACCTCGGATATTTTATACAGTTCGTTGCCTATCCACATTCTCATACCCTGCCTTGGTTCTTTTTCCAAGTCGGATAATCGGATGCGTACTACAAGTAACTTTTGGTATATGCCCTGTGCATGGTCCCCGGATAACATTTGTCGGCGTGCTTCTGCTGCATCCGAATCAAATATAACAGGCACATTCCTGTCTATTCCGTCAATGCGGACTCTCTGCAATTCGGCAAATTCCTCCGTATTGTAAAAAGTACGGTCCAGGTCCTTATCAAGCATTTCCTTAAAATTCTTCATAGGCTGCCACCGCCTTTAGCAGACAGTAGCAACATACCAAGAATCTACTTCGTGAGGTACGCAAAGAGGTGCTGAATTTAACTGTAAGAATCTTCTAGGAGGTCTACGCTCTACCCACTGTTCCGGGATTCTCGACCCCTCTACTACCTCGATTGTCTTACCTGCTTCGTCCGTTACTCCGACAGCACCGTAATACATGGAGTAATTTGCTTCTGTTGAAAGAAGAACTACAACATTGGCAGGAAGTAAAGGCTTGTCCTCCGGCTGTTCTTTGTTTGTCCAGTTATCTAAGTACCACTCGTTGTATGTGTAAATATCCATAGCGATTTCATGGATAGTACCGATATATGTAGCACCGTTTGGTAACTCCTTAGGAGTAATAACGGCAGCTTCAAAACGTCTTGTATCAAGTACCTTTAATACCTCTTCGTCCATTAAGAACGCTTCCAAGGCATCCGCACCCATAAGGCATACATTACAGTTTACAAAACCTTTCTTCTGTACATGCTTTCTCCACTCTTTTAACTGTTTAATCTTACCGCCTGTCTTTTTGTTCCAAGCATTAGCACCGCTTAATGTCAATTTGTTTGTAAACTGAAAATCAATTTCTGCCTGTAATTCTTTTCCGTCTTTGTCGAGGATAGGAATTTTACCCGTAAATAAAGCCTGACAACA
>NZ_CBCPMG010000011.1:0-1529 GCF_965119675.1 Eubacterium sp. Marseille-QA0814
TACGGCAGCCAATGGGTTATCACAGGACATACAAAAGATTATGAGAAATTCGATAATCAAGGAAACCTGTTGATAGCCAAAAGCACCTTATCGCTTGAACAGTACGCAAAGAGGTAGAAAGGCAGGCAGGAATGAGTTTTACGATAGATACCGCACAGGAACAGCCTATAAACCTTGCACCTCAAACACTATACGAGGAAGTAATACAAAATGTTTGGTTTTTGCTATCCTCGTTAGAATATGACATACCGCTTAACCGTGAGTTTGGATTAAATGCAGCTTACATAGATAAACCGATTACAACGGCAACGGCACTTGCAACGGCAGATATTTACGACAAAATCGGAGAATATGAGCCGAGAGCAGAGATTGTAAGTATAGAATTTACGACAGACTACGAAAGGGGCATATTAAAACCTAAAGTGGAGGTAGAAGTAAATGGCGAATACGACGAATACGACGAGGAATATACCGAGTGAGTTACCCGAGGTTGAGTTTGTAGATACCGATACGGAAGCACTTGTAAATAAACTGATAGCCGGATACGAAGAGATTACAGGCAGAACCTTATACCCTGCCGACCCTGTAAGGGCGTTTATCCTTTGGCTTGCAAGTGTAATCATACAGGAAAGGGTAAATATCAACGAATCGGCAAAACAGAACCTACCAAGATACGCCACAGGACAAAACTTGGATTCATTAAGTGAAATATTCCATAACACCTACAGGCTACAACCTACGGCAGCGAGGACAACGCTTGGATTCAGCATTACAACAGCACTTGATAAGGAATATGTGATAACAGATGAAATCGAGGTAACGGTAGACGGATATATAAATTTTGTAACAACAGGATACTTAACATTCCCGGCAGGAGAAACATACGCAGAGGTAGAAGCGGTATGCACGACATTGGGAGAGGACGGAAACGGCTTTACCCCCGGACAGGTAAGTAGGCTTGTTACAGAGGAATTTTTATATTTTAAGGAAGTTGCAAATACAACGGAAACAGCCGGAGGAAGCGGAGAGGAAAGCGATACCGCATACTATAACCGCATGAGGGAATCCGAAGAAAGCTACACTACCGCCGGACCGAGAGGAAGTTATACCTATCACGCCAAGGCGGTATCATCTCAAATAAGTGATGTATCCGCAGAAAGTCCACAGGACGGAGTAGCGGATATAAGGATAATGCTATACGGCGGAGAGTTACCGAGTGAGGAACTTATAAAAGAGGTGCAGGCATATTTAAGTGCAGACGATATAAGACCTATGACGGATAAGGTAACGGTCGCAGCACCGACAACAGTTGATTTTGATATTGAATTAACCTATTACATACCAAAAGACAAGGAAGCAAGCACCAAAGAAATCAAAAGGGCGGTTGATTTGGCGGTGGAAAGCTACGAATTATGGCAGACCTCTAAAATGGGGCGGGATATTAACCCGTCCTATTTTTATGCAATCCTTATGGATTCGGGCATAAAGAGGGCGGATATTAAAAAGCCTGTATTCACGGAGATACCAAA
>NZ_CBCPMG010000012.1:0-1214 GCF_965119675.1 Eubacterium sp. Marseille-QA0814
ACTTGAATAACCCTCGTTCCAACTCGAACGACAACATTGGTTTCCGATCCGCTCTGCCCCTATGTCAAGAAGCCTTATGGTTACGACCGTAAGGACAGTACAAACAGGGTTAAAGGGGTTATTTTCCGTTCCTGTAGGCAGGAAAAAGATTGAATTGCCGTAAAGACAGTTAGTAAGCATAAGCCGAAAAGAAATATATTTGTCACGTCTGAAAGGGTTAAAAACTGATTAGGTTTGTACGGCACAAATTTACAAGAGGTATGCAATGCAAAGCATAAAGAACATATATGAAAAGATTTACGATTTTGAAAATTTACATAAGGCTTGGGAGGAAGCAAGAAAAGGAAAGAGGTACAGGGATGATGTATTGATTTTCAACCGCAACTATGAAGAGCAGTTAATAAATATTCAGAATCACTTGATTTACGAAACATACGAGGTTGGGAAATATCATACCTTTTATGTTTACGAGCCAAAGAAAAGGCTCATTATGTCCTTGCCATTTAAGGACAGGATAGTACAATGGGCGATTTACAGGCAGTTATTTCCGTTGTACGAAAAGACATTTATCTTTGATTCCTACGCCTGTCGCAAGGGCAAGGGAACGCATAAGGCAGCCGACAGGTTGCAGTATTGGTTAAGGCAGACCGAAAGGAAGCCGGAACGGTACTATTATCTGAAAATGGATATATCAAAGTATTTCTACAGGGTAGACCACGATATTTTATTAAAGATTTTAGCACGCAGGATTAAAGACCAACGATTACTCAACCTGTTGGAAAAGATTATAAATTGCGAATCTATGAATTTTGGATTACCGCCCGGGAAAGAGCCGGACGAAGTGGAGGTATCGGACAGGTTAGGTAATAAAGGGATGCCGATAGGCAACCTTACCTCACAGATGTTTGCAAACATTTACCTTAATGAGGTAGACCAATACGCAAAGCATGAGTTGGGATTGCATTACTACATCCGATATATGGATGATATTATCATACTCCACCATGATAAGAAGTATTTAGCGGAGGTAAAAGAGTTGTTAAGAACATTTTTAGCAGATGAATTAAGGCTAGATTTGAACAATAAGACAGCTATAAGACCGTGCAGCATGGGAGTTGATTTTGTTGGATTCAGAATATGGGCCACACACCGCAGATTAAAGAAGAAAACGGCGGTAAAAATCAAGCGGAATCTTAAACGGCAGATTGCAAAGG